>NZ_VOBJ01000005.1:0-222952 GCF_008369335.1 Planococcus sp. ANT_H30
GCCAGCGTTCGTCCTGAGCCAGGATCAAACTCTCCATTATAGAGTAGTGTTGATTGCTCAATACTGCTGGCGTATCGCCGTCCGAAGACGCACGATTCGCTTTGATCTGCGTAATGCTGATCAGTAAGTTGTAGTCACGAACACCGAGAAGGAAAACAACTTTGCTCTGATTGCCATAAGGCAACCTTCGCAAAAGCCGTTCTCGCACCAAGGTGCTCGTGACGTCTTTCGTTGACGTTTTGCTGTTCAGTTTTCAAGGTTCAAGTTGTTGTTTTTTTAGCCGCGCTCATTGGCGACTTAATTAATATACCTCATCCCAACTTCGTTGTCAATACTATTTCAAAATATTTTTACGAGTTGTCTTAAGGACATATATAAATATAAACCGCCACGAGCAAAAAATCAAGCCTTTATTTTTAAAAAGTACATTTTAATTTTTTGATAGTCTGCAACGAATAGCGTTATCCCCGCCAACACTACACTTCCACCAACAATTTGAGATACACTTAAATATTCTCCGAGTATGAAATACGCTAGTATAGCTGCTCCTATCGGCTCAAAAAGAATAGCAATTGATATAACATTCGTGCTTACCCACTTTAAAGCCCAGTTAAATAATGTATGGCCTAACAGATTCGGAATAATCGCTAACAATAAAAACCACATCCACTCAGAAGCTGGGTAAGGACCAAAAGATTCTCCTTTGAATACAATATAGAAGAATAATGTTATTGTGCTAACTCCGTAAACCACAAACGTATACGTGACCAGTGATAACCTCTTTCTAACATCTTGACCAAATAATAAATATGCCGTAATTAAAGCACAAGCTATTAAAGCCAGCAAATCTCCGTAAAGAGCACTTCCACTCACTTTGAAATCACCGTAGCCAATTAAAACACTTCCCGCAATTGCAATAGCTCCCGCAATAAGCGTCTTAATAGATACTTTCTCTTTAAAGAAGAAGTATGTACCAGCAAAAGCGAACAGCGGTTGCAAGGTTACAAGGACAGTCGAGCTTGCCACTGACGTATAATTAAGCGATTCAAACCATAAAATAAAGTGAAAAGATAAAAACACACCCGCAATTGACGCAAAAACCCAATCTCTTTTGCTTAGCTTTTTGATTTCATGGGTATATTTTAAAAAGAAGACTGGGCTCATGATCAACACCGAAAACAACATCCGGTAAAAAGCTGTCACTCCTGAATCGGCAGATGTCATCTTAACAAAAATAGCCGATAACGCTACTGAGAATACTCCTATCATAATAGGGATATATGGATGAATAGCCGGTTTTTCCATACCTACACCTCTTCTTCTATATTAACTTCACCGACGACACACTTAACAAGTTTGCCACGTTCGCTAAGGAGAATCAATACAAGACAAAAAAATGGAGGTTTTTTTATGGAGTTTTTCAGCGCAATGCAAATTTCTTCATATGAAACTTTCTTTAAACTTGTCATAGCCGCTCTCTTAAGTTTAGCAATCGGACTGGAAAGGGAATTAAAAAGAAAGCCTGTCGGATTAAAAACGAGCATCGTTATCTCTACGTTCAGTTGTTTACTAACCATCATCTCGATTGAATCTGCCTATATTGCACAAGGTAGCGAGTATGCTAATGTTAATATTACAATGGATCCTTTGCGTCTTGCCGCACAGATTGTTTCAGGCATTGGTTTTTTAGGGGCTGGCGTAATTTTAAAACGTGGCAACGATTCTATTTCAGGACTTACGACTGCGGCCATGATTTGGGGAGCTGGAGGAATTGGGATTGCAGTTGCTGCTGGCTTTTATATCGAAGCCGTAACTGCGGTCTTACTCGTCCTGATTGGAATAGAAGTTTTGCCTCACCTACTTTTTAAGTTTGGACCAAAACGTTTGAAGATGGTTGAAGCAAATTTAAAGGTAGTTGTCACTGATCGAACATCCATACGGGAGGTGCTAAATGAATTAAAAATAAATGGGTCCGTGATCGAAAGCATTTCAATCGCCTACTCAGATGAAGTAGGTTCTTCTTTCTTTCATGAACTCCGGATTCGTATGTCTGTCCCTCACGACAAAGACACCATTGATTTGTACCAAGAAATATCAGACATGAAAAATGTTGTGCATGTTGAAATCGAATTAATTTGATTGAGGAGGATTTTTATGAAAGAGTTTTTCGGATTATTGAAAAATGGCAATAAGCCGTCTTTGACGGCAGCAGTCATTAATACGTTTATCGCAATTATGAAAGGTGTCGCGTTTTTCTTCACAGGGAATGTCGCCATGTTCGCTGAAACAATGCACTCTATCGGAGACGCAGCGAACCAGTATTTCGTTTTTATTGGCTCTGCACTCTCTAAGAAGGCGCCGACCAAGCAATTTCCAAATGGTTTCGGGCGTCTATTGAACATCGTTCTCTTAGGTGCCGTCTTGATTGTTGGAATCATGGCATATGAAACTATTATCGAAGGCTGGCATCAAATGACAAAACCAGTCGAAGCAGAAGGATTCATCATCAGTGTTGTGGTATTATCCATCGCAATCATTCTTGAATTTTTTGTTCTTTATAAAGCAGGAAAAGAAATCCTTCACGAAGCAGGTGTTAAAGGTGGAGCTCTAGCCCCGCTGACTACAAGTTTTTCTCACTTGAATCGAGCGAAGCCTGCAACTAAATTAGTGTTTTTAGAAGATTTGGTTGCAACTGCAGGTGGGGTCCTTGCCTTAACCGCTGTATTAATCGCGCATTACACTGGCTTTCTTCAAGTCGAAGGTGCTGCGTCTATTGCGATTGGCTTTATGATGTTCTATGTTGTCGCAAAAGTTTTCATGGATAACGCACGTGGCGCCATTGGTGAAACGGACGAACATATGGTAAATCATATTGCACACTTGTTGAGTGATCATCCAGATGTTCGAGACATTCAAGAGTTAGAAGTTGTTAAAGAAGGAGAATTTCTTCATGTTGAAACTAAAATTGAAGTTGATCCAAATTTAAACGTGATACAGGCCGATGCTTTACAAGAGCGTTTAGCCGAGCTTATCCTCAGCCAACCAAGTGTTGACGACGTCATTGTTTCTCTCGATGCAGATGATGGTGAAACACATTGGAAGCATTTAAGTAAACGACCAGAAAAACTTAATCCAAATTAAAAAAGGATTGGCGCTCAGCGCCAATCCTTTTTCTTATAGTGATGCTTGCAAAATTTCTTTCACATCTTCACCTTTTAATTTTGCAAAGTTACCGAATTCTCCATAGACCATCGCTTTCTCTACCATTGCATCAATTTTTGAATCATCGATGTCGTAGTAGTCCAAACGAGTTGGTGCTCCTAATGAAGTCCAGAATGCAGATACGCGATCGATTCCTTCATAAGCGATTTCTTCCTCAGACTTACCTGCTGAATCTACGTCAAAGACACGAACTGCCATTTGAGCAAAGCGAGCTGGATTTACTTTTACGTTATGGCGCATCCATTGCGGGAATAAAATTGCCAATCCACCAGCATGTGGAATGTCATAAACTGCAGACACTGCATGTTCAATGTTATGCGAACCCCAGTCTCCTCTATAGCCCATTTCAAGGAATTTGTTCAATGCCATTGTTCCTGCGAACATGATTGTTTCGCGGTGCTCATAGCTTTGAAGATCTTCCATTAATTTTGGCGCAGTTTCAATTACCGCTTTTAATACACCTTCACACATACGATCTTGAACCGGTGTGCTCGTCGCATCGTTAAAGTATTGCTCGAAAATATGAGACATCATATCAACAATTCCGTAGACCGTATGGTTTTCCGGCACTGACAATGTGTAAGTCGGATCTAGGATCGAAAATTGCGGGAATGACAACGGGCTTCCCCAGCCGTATTTTTCTTGTGTTTCTTCATTCGTAATAACTGAACCTGCGTTCATCTCTGAACCAGTAGCAGCAATTGTCAAAACTGTACCAAATGGCAGCGCTTCTTGTGGCTGTGCTTTGCGAGATACTAAATCCCATGCATCGCCGTCGTATTTAGCGCCGCAAGCAATCAGTTTCGTGCAGTCAATAACTGAACCGCCTCCAACTGCTAATAGCATATCGATGCCTTCTGTTTTGCAAATTTCGATTCCTTTTTTAGCAGTCGAAATACGTGGATTTGGCTCGACTCCCGCTAGTTCAAAAACTTCAAGGTTCGCTTCAGCTAAAGTTTTAATCACATCATCGTAAAGTCCGTTCTTTTTAATACTGCCTCCACCATATACAAGCAGAACTTTTTTACCGAATTTAGGTAACTCTTCTTTAACTGCTTCGAGTTGGCCTTGACCAAAAATAAGTTTTACTGGGTTATAAAATGAAAATGCATTCATCCAATCATCCTCCTCTATTCAAATAATAGTATGTAGTCTCTTATAGAAAAAAGCAAAAGATTGAGACTAAAAAACCGCCTGGAAAGGATTCCAGGCGGTTTTTTCATATCTTATACCCATCCACGGAAGCGTGAAGCTTCAGCAGTTCTACGAGCGCCGACCATGTAAGCAGCTAAACGCATATCGATATTACGCGTAGTAGCGACATTATAAACATTTTCAAATGCATCAATTAGCTTTTTGTTAAGCTTTTCGTCCACTTCTTCTTGTGTCCAATAATAACCTTGGTTATTTTGCACCCATTCAAAGTAAGAAACCGTAACTCCACCAGAACTTGCTAAAACGTCAGGCACCAAAAGGATTCCGCGTTCTGTCAAGATTTTAGTAGCTTCAGCAGTCGTAGGACCATTTGCTGCTTCAACCACAATAGAAGCTTTAATGTTATTCGCATTATCTACCGTAATTTGATTAGCAATCGCTGCCGGTACCAAAATATCACAATCTAATTCAAACAACTCTTTGTTTGTGATGGTGTTATCAAATAAAGTTGTAACCGTACCGAAACTATCACGACGGTCCAATAAATAATCAATATCCAAGCCATCCGGATCATGCAAGGCACCGTAAGCATCTGAAATTCCGATTACTTTTGCTCCAGCGTCGTGAAGGAATTTCGCTAAGAAACTTCCTGCATTACCAAAACCTTGAATGACAACACGTGCCCCTTGCATATTTAGGCCGCGTTTTTTCGCAGCTTCGTTAATACAGATAGTAACTCCTTGTGCCGTCGCTTTGTCCCGACCTTGAGATCCACCAAGAACAATTGGCTTACCTGTAATAAAACCAGGGGAGTTGTACTCATCGATTTTGCTGTATTCGTCGTACATCCAAGCCATAATCTGTGAGTTGGTGAATACATCTGGCGCTGGAATATCTTTGTTCGGCCCAACAATTTGACTAATCGCGCGAACGTATCCACGACTCAATTTCTCAATCTCGTGCATGGACATTTCACGTGGGTCGCAAATGATGCCACCCTTCGCTCCGCCATAAGGCAATTCCACAATTCCACATTTTAATGTCATCCACATTGATAAAGCAATTACTTCATCACGATTTACATCCGGATGAAAACGGACTCCACCTTTTGTCGGTCCAACTGCATCACTGTGTTGAGCGCGGTAACCTGTAAAGACTTTTGTTTTGCCGTCATCCATACGCACTGGAATGCGTACTTCTAAAAGCCGCATTGGTTCTTTTAGAAGTTCGTACATCGCATCTTCGTAGCCAAGCTTATCTAATGCAGTTTTAATAACATTCTGTGTAGACGTCAACAAGTTCAAGTTTTCAGCCATTGTATTAGTTCGCCTCTTTATATTTAATATTTACTCATATTCTAGTGTAACACATGTCAAGATTTGTGTGCCATGCAGAAATTAATTAGCGAATACTTTTTGAATGCGTTCGATCGCCCAATCCAATTCTTCTTTTGAAATAATTAGTGGCGGTGCAAAACGGATAACCGTATCATGTGTTTCTTTGCATAAAAGACCTAACTCTTTTAGTTGTTCACAATATGGTCTTGCTGCTTCAGTCAATTCCATACCGATGAACAATCCGCGACCTCTAACTTCTTTAACAGAGGGGTGTTTGATTTCACGCAATTTGCCCATGAAATATTCACCTAGTTCTTGAGAGCGCTCAGAAAGTTTTTCATCAAGCAATACTTCTAAAGAAGCTACTGAAACTGCACACGCAAGCGGATTCCCACCAAAAGTAGAACCGTGTGATCCTGGATTGAATACACCAAGAATGTCTTTGTCAGCTACCACACATGAAATTGGGAATACTCCGCCCCCAAGTGCTTTACCTAAAATGTACATGTCCGGGTTTACATCTTCCCATTCGCAAGCAAACATTTTACCTGTACGAGCAAGTCCACACTGAATTTCGTCAGCAATGAACAACACATTATTTTCACGACAAAGTTCTCTCGCAGCTTTTAAGAAGCCTTTTGGTGGCATGATAATTCCAGCTTCACCTTGAATGGGTTCGATTAAGAAAGCAGCTGTATTTGGTGTAATGGCATTTTTCAATGCTTCTAAATCACCAAAAGGAATTAAGTTGATACCCGGAAGCATTGGTCCGAAGCCTTTACGGTATTCAGGATCCGAAGATAATGAAACAGCTGTCATTGTGCGGCCATGGAAGTTTCCGTCACATGCAATAACTTCTGCTTGATTTTCTGCAACGCCTTTTACATCATACGCCCAACGACGCGCAGCTTTGAAAGCGGTCTCAACTGCTTCCGCACCAGTGTTCATCGGCAACGCCATTTCCTTACCAGAAATATCGCAAATCATTTCATACCAAGGAGCTAATTTATCATTGTGGAATGCGCGTGAAGTCAATGTAACACGGTCCGCTTGATCTTTTAATGCTTGAATAATTTTCGGGTGACGGTGCCCTTGGTTTACAGCTGAATAAGCTGACAGCATATCCATGAATTTATTGCCTTCTGGATCTTTTACCCAAACACCTTCTGCTTCTGTAATAACGATTGGTAGCGGATGGTAGTTATTAGCCCCGTATTTTTCTGTTTGTTCAATGATTGTTTGTGTCTGTGTCATGTAATTTCCTCCTTTTTAAAAAAAGGCAGACAGTCGTCCGCCTTTTAATGAATGATCATACCCTTTGGTTATAGATTAATACATTTCAGAAGTAGTTTTTGCTTGCATATGAAGACCGATGTAATCAGGTCCGCCTGCTTTTGAATCAGTTCCAGACATGTTGAATCCACCGAATGACTGATATCCTACGATTGCGCCTGTGCAGCCGCGGTTAAAGTATAAGTTACCTACGTGGAAATCTTCACGCGCTTTTTCAAGGTTAGCACGGTTGTTTGTAATTACTGCACCAGTCAAGCCGTATTCTGTGTTGTTTGCAATTTCAATTGCATGATCAAAATCTTTTGCTTTCGTTAGACCCACCACTGGACCAAAGATTTCTTCTTGCATGATACGTGCTTGTGGATCAAGATCAGCAAAGACAGTTGGGTTTACGAAGAAACCTTTAGAATTGTCTCCGTCTCCACCAGCTACAAGACGTCCCTCTTGTTTCCCAATTTCAATATAGCTCATGATTTTATCGTACGAGTTGCCGTCGATAACTGGGCCCATATAGTTTGATTGATCAGTTGGGTCACCAATCGTCAATTCTTTTGTCAATTCGATAACGCGTTCAATTACTGTATCGTACACATCTTCAACGATGACTGCACGTGATCCAGCAGAACATTTTTGTCCACTAAAGCCGAATGCTGATTTTACAATTGATTGTGCTGCAAGTTCAAGGTCTGCTTCTTTATCTACGACCATTGTGTTTTTACCGCCCATTTCAGCGATCAAGCGTTTCATCCAAATTTGTCCTTCGTTCACTTTAGCAGAACGTTCTGCAATGCGAAGACCCACTTCTTTTGAACCTGTGAACGAGATAAAGCGAGTGTTCGGGTGATCAACTAAGTAGTCGCCAACTTCAGATCCTGGTCCAGGAATAAAGTTAACAACACCAGCCGGCATGCCTGCTTCTTCAAGAACTTCAATGAATTTGTAAGCAACCACTGGAGTTGTTGAAGCTGGCTTCAATAGTACTGTGTTACCTGCTACCATCGCTGCAACAGCCGTTCCAGCCATAATTGCAAAAGCAAAGTTCCAAGGTGAGATTACAACGCCTACACCTAAAGGAATGTAGTCATAACGGTTGTCTTCGCCCGGACGGCTTTCTACATGCATGCCGTCTTTCAGACGTAGCATTTGGCGCGCATAGTATTCCATGAAATCAATTGCTTCAGCTGTATCAGCATCTGCTTCGTTCCAAGGCTTACCTGCTTCTTTAGTCAAAAGTGCTGAGAATTCGTGTTTGCGACGACGCACAATTGCAGCTGCTCTCATCAAAACGTCAGCGCGAATTTCTGGTTTTACTTTTTTCCACGTTTTAAATGCTTCGTCAGCTGCTTGCATCGCTTTCTCAGCTAGTTCTTTGTTTGATTTTGATACTCGACCAATCGATTCTTCTTTGTTTGAAGGGTTGAATGAAATAATTTTATCTTCAGTAGTGATGCGTTCTCCACCAATAATTAACGGATAGTCTTGTCCAAGATAAGCTTCAACTGTTTTCAAGCCCTCTAGGTAGTCTTTGCGATTTTGGTCAACTGAGAAATCTGTGAATGGTTCGTGTTTGTAGGGAATCATGTAAATCCTCCTTGAGTTTTAAGTAAGCGCAAAAAAAATTTGCACTTTCAAACTGTTTCCACTTATAATAATGCAAAAGATTGTTGCATAATTCAAGTGTTTTCGTTTAAAAAATCAAAATAATTTTGGAGTGAGCGTTTTGAAGACTGAAAACATCGACTTATCCCCGTTCTATAAATTTGCTGGAGAGCACGTGGCTATTGGGATTCATGCCATAGATATGAAAGGTAAAACTATTTTATATAATAAAAAGATGCGTGAAATTGAAGGATTCGATTTCGAAGAACTTGCCGATCGTTCACTGCTTGAAATGTTTCGTTTTGATCAACATGAGAGTACGTTACTCCAAGTTTTGCAAAGTGGCACGCCTGTTTTCAACGTCAAACAAACGTATTGGAACCGAAAAGGGCAAGAAATTACGACGATAAATGATACTTACCCGGTAGTTGAGGGAGATGCATTAATTGGGGCAATCGAATTATCACGTGACGTCACTACACTTGAAAAAGTAATTTATCAACCTTTAAGAAAATACGATGAGCCTATTACCTTCTCGGCAATTACTGCTGTTTCTAAGAGTATGAGAAAAGTGATTGATACTGCCGAAAAAGCCGCTACCGCTAAATTACCTGTTCTTCTTGTAGGAGAATCAGGGACTGGTAAGGAACTAATTGCCGAGGCTATTCACTGGGCACAGTCTTCGGTTAGACAGATGTATACGCTGTACTGCCACGGAACAGATGGTACCATCATCGATCAATTAGGCGAAGATATTAAACAAATGGGCGATGGAACGATTTACTGTGAACGAATTGATTTGTTGCCTTTGTCTTTGCAAGAGCAGTTATTGACCATGGCTGAAGAACGTTCACGAGGAAATACCTATTTTATTGCGAGTGTTGGTGAAGATCCGGTTGAATTGATTACTTCACACAAGTTGCTGAAGGATTTATATTATTTCTTTTCGTCGATGACCATTAAAGTAGAACCGCTGCGTTCACGGAAAGAGGACATTTTGCCGTTTGTTGACGATTATTTTTCTCGTCACCGAATGAAAGTAGGTTCGGTTGTTCGCGGATTGGATTTAGAAGTGACTGATTTGCTTCATGCTTATGACTGGCCAGGAAATTTAAAAGAACTTGAAGTGCTGCTCGATGAAATAACGTCGATGCTAACAACACAAGAAATTATAACTGTAGACATGCTGCCTTATCACTTTAAACTAAAGACCAATTTGAACGGCGCACAAAATCCTGAAGATTTTATTGTTCAATCCACCACAGAGTTGCTGCCACTTGAGGATTATTTGTTTGAAGCGGAAATGTATTATTTGCAAAAAGCGATGGATTTACATAGTGGCAATGTGACAAAAGCCGCTGCCGCTCTTGGCATGAGCCGTCAAAACTTGCAGTACCGTCTACGTAAAATCAAAAAAAACGAAGCACAGACATGATGTCTGTGCTTCGTTTTTTGTTTATTACTGTTGACCAGAACGCTTGATCCACTCTTCCATTTTTTCTTTCAAAGAGTTAAATCCTTCAGAATCACTTTCGTTCACATGTGACTGAAGAGATTGTTTTGGTTTTTCAGTTTTTTGAGCTGCTACTGGCTGCTCTTGAAGTGCACGGATTGACAAGCTGATTTTTTTAGATTTTTCATCAACTTCCAATACTTTCACGTCAACTTCTTGTCCTACTGCCAAATACTCACTAACTTCTTTTACGTAACCGTGAGTGATTTCTGAAATGTGGACCAAACCTTGTGTTTGATCGTCTAAAGCTACGAATGCGCCGTATGGCTGGATTCCTGTAACTTTACCTGAAACCTTATCGCCTGTTTGGTATGTTTTTGTCATGTTTACCCGCTCCTAGTCATATCTAATTGTCCTGTACACCTATTGGCATCTGTATATTATAGCACAACTATATGCTGGGAGCAAAATCAGTATTCATTTATATTCGACATTCGCCAGCCATCTTTGGTTTTATCCATGTTAAACATTTCAGGAAACAGATTTTCCTGTGCCGTTGTATAGTATTGTATTTCCACTGTCCCTCCACGTCCCAGTGGATGATTTGGAGTAAAATGGCTCCTAAATGTCAATTGTGCCAATTCAGAAAATGGCCGGAAATTTTTCAATGCTAATAAATCGACAAACTCTTCATCAGTCAAATGGGTTTCTATCATCAATTTTTTCATCATTGGAACGTCTTCATTTTCAACAGCCTTGAAAAACATGGCTGCAACTTCGGATGGCTTAGCCTCCGTTAGAAGTTGTGCTTGGAAATCAGTAGCAAACGATGCATACAAAGACTCAACGGCTTGATTGAATTGTTGGTCTTCTCCTAGCAAATCGTAACTTTCATATTGGCGATAGTCGATTTGCCAAATTTGATCTTTTTCTGTAACCAACAGTAGATCCAATTGTTCATCAAACTCATACATGTCAATTCCCGGATATATATAAACCTTGTCTTTTACTCTTTGTGTATATGAACTATTAGAAAGTTCAACCCATCTCGCGGTTTTCGTCAGCTCAGGAATTTTCCTCCACTCTTTAATGAATGTTTCAAATGTTGGCTTTGACGGACTGTCCGCTAACAGGTGCCATTGCGTGGTTGCATCTTCTTGTTTGTTGGCATAGTGATACATAAACAAGACATCCAACGGCGATACACCGGATAAAAGCTGTAAATCATAGGACGCTTCAAATGATTCATACAAAGATTGGATGCGACTGTAATCAAAATCTTTCATATCAACAAATTCGTCTTCAAGCTTTAAGTTGCCATTGGGTAATTTGTTGGCCAATTCGCCTGACTTTTCCATCGCTAACGCGTCCATCACATGATGAAACTCTAATTCATCATAACTTGTCGAAGTGGTCCAATCGCTCGCTTCCATTTCTTTTAAAATGGGCAGCATGATAAACGCCATCGGATTAGAAGAAGCGATACTATTCCAGGCAATTCGGTAATCCATTTTTACTTTTCCTTGCTCATCAAAGACCGGCGAATTGTCGCTGCCCTTAACTAATTGCCAAAAAATTTGCTGATAAGCAATTTCGATGCTACTTAACAAAGCCGAACTTGGTCCCTCTTCAAGCAATGCCGCTTCCATAGCAAACAAATGATAAGGAATGCTTTCAAGAGGTAGCAAAAAACCACTATTATCAAAATAAGGTTCACTGCTAAGTAAATGCAAATATTGCCCGGCGTGCAGATCTCCCATAACAGGTTGCTGTTGCGTAAGATTGTCGACATTTCGAACCGTTCTAAAATAACTATTTTTCGGGTGGGCAATTGGCGTTAAATTATATTCTGGTAATGCCTCTACAACTAAACGTAATTCTTCCGGATAACTACTAGCTTGTGCTAACAGTTTTTCGGGTGACAATTGATCCATCACAATCGTTGACTCTAACTCTTGTTGGTATTTTAGGAGCAGGTTGTCTACAAACAAACGTAATTCATCCGTTTTCGCTGCATAATCCAATAAAAAACCTTCCGTTTCAGTGCTCAACATTGGGTTCGGACCAGCTAAAGAGTCAACCATTCCTCTCGGTGTTTCAATCTTCCTAAAAAGACGATCGACAACAACTTGCATGTGAATGGGATCGTCTTTTAATGACTTTTGCATGTTATCGCTGAAAACCCGCTCCATTTCAACGTCTGCCTGTTTAACGTATGCTAATTGTTCAAACTGTTGCGGCGTCATTCCTAAACGTTCGGGAGCTGTTTTCTTAATGGTGTCGTATTGCGACTGCCAATCCGTCATCATCTTATCAGTCACTATTTCAGATTGTTCGGGTTCTGTTGCGCCTGAAGTTTTTGCTTGTTGGTCGTTTACAGTAAAACTGATGCCGATGACGAGCGCTAGAAAAAGACCTGCAGTTCCAAGAAACATCGCTGATTTTTTGCCCAGTGGCTGCGGTGAGGAAGACGTTTTTACACTTTCCAGATTTAGTGTTTCTTCATCTGACCGCTGAATATCTAGTTCTATTGGTGATAGTGGGACAAAACGTTGATAAGATTTCTGGAGCATGGTCAACCTTTGCACCAATTGCGTTTCATTTAAATTCATCGTAAGCCGAATCGTATGCAGTCCCTCATCAATAGCTTGCTGTACTTGTTGCTCTGAAATCTCTAGTATGGTCGCTATGTCACGAGGCGAAAAATGATGAAAATAAAATAAAACGATAGGCACTCGCTGAAGCGGTAGTAATTTTTGTAATTCGTCGTGCAGTTCTTGATCTTCTTGAAAACTAAGAATCATCGGAAGATCCGTGCTTTCAACTCGAATTGGCTGTATTGAAACGCGTTG
Source organism: Planococcus sp. ANT_H30 (assembly GCF_008369335.1). Taxonomy (NCBI): domain Bacteria; kingdom Bacillati; phylum Bacillota; class Bacilli; order Caryophanales; family Caryophanaceae; genus Planococcus; species Planococcus sp. ANT_H30. Next base: position 12,912 of record NZ_VOBJ01000005.1, read on the forward strand.
AATCAGTAACTGATAAAGTTGGATTTTTGCTTGTTCCGGCGTAAGTTGTCCAAGGTGTTTTTGCAGTTCTAGCAAACTAGTTTGTTGGAATTCTGGCAGTTTCGGGGAGCGGACACCCAATTGATAAGCAAAGCGGCCCATGTCAGGAAAAGCACTCTCAACCCAACAATAAAGCGAGGCTGTATCCCCTTTTTGAGCTTGTCTAAAATGATCGTTTGCGGAAGTCATTGCCACACTCCTCGTATAGTTGGAATAATCACTTTTTTACTAATTCTTGTTTATTATACGACTCTTCCTACAAAACGTTTCAAATACTGCTATTTTTTTTTGTGTAGCTCGTGTAAAATGAGGAAATCTATATGAGATAGGAGTGACGAATTTGGAAAAACGCGATCAATGGAGCTCTAAGCTAGGCTTTATCTTAGCGGCAGCAGGAAGTGCTATTGGCTTAGGAGCTATTTGGAAGTTCCCATACGAAACTGGCGCAAATGGTGGCAGTGTTTTTATTCTGCTGTTCATTATAAGTACGATCGCAATTGGATTACCGATTCTACTCGCTGAATTTGTCATTGGCCGCAGAGGTCAGGCTGATGCGGTCACCGGATTGAAAAAACAAGCCCCTGGCAAGCCTTGGTATTTAATCGGCTGGTCTGGATTTATCTTTTCGTTCCTCATTTTGTCTTTTTACAGCGTTGTGGGCGGATGGGTATTGTCTTACCTAGGTCGTTCTATTCTATTCCAATTGTCTGATCTGGGGGACAACGAATTTGCAGAACTGTTCACAGGCATTATTACAAATCCATGGGAAGTGCTGCTTGCACAAGCTGCCTTTATGGGATTGACGGTGTGGATTGTACAAGGCGGCATTAAAGGAGGCATCGAGCGTGCTAGCAAAATTATGATGCCTGCTCTATTGATCTTCTTTGTAGTACTCATGATTCGGTCGTTGACACTTGATGGTGCGATGGAAGGTGTACGCTTTATGTTCGTTCCAGACTGGTCTTTCTTTAACTTTGAAACGGCATTGGTGGCACTCGGTCAAGCCTTTTTCTCACTAAGTGTCGGTGTGGCAGGAATGATTACTTATTCATCCTACTTATCGAAATCAGAAAATCTGACACGCTCTTCTATTAGTGTTGTGTCATTGAATATCGTTATCTCAATTATGGCGGGATTGATTATCTTCCCAGCTGTTTTCTCTTTAGGCTATACACCCGACCAAGGACCAGGGCTAGTATTTATCATTCTGCCTGCGATTTTCGATCAATTGTTTATGGGACAATTTTTAATGATCATTTTCTTTATTCTGTTGTTGTTTGCAACATTAACCTCTTCTATTTCCATGCTAGAGATTACCGTTTCCATTGGCGTCAAAAACAAATATGATCGCCGTCGTCGTGTTGCGCTAATTTTTGGCTTAATGATTTTCATCGTCGGAATTCCAAGTGCTTTGTCGTTTGGCGTTATGCCGCAAGAAGTTTTCTTCGGTTTCACATTTTTTGACTTCGTCGATACCTTGACTAACCGAATCGGATTGCCCTTAGGCGCTCTATTCACTGCATTATTTGCAGGTTATGTTTTGACAAAAGAAGACGTCCATAACGAACTTCCGCAACAAAAACTATGGGTCGATATCTGGCGAGTAGTAGTTCGCTATATCGCACCGATCGCTATTATTGTTGTTTTCATTCAAGGAATTATTGCCATTTTTTGACTCAGCTGTTTGAAAAATGCCACAACTTGTCCTATCGAAAGTTTTCACGACATGATAGTATATAACTTATAGAAGAAAGTTTCTTATGAGAAGGAGTGCATGATTATGAAAAACGACTTACACGCTCAATTAAAAGCGCTTCGCGAAGAACGCGGGCTATCATTAGACGAACTGGCTTTAAAAACAAGAATTGGTGTTGCTAAACTGCAAGCCTATGAAAGTGGCGAAGAAGTACCATCAACTCAAACAATCATGATTCTTTCAAATGCATTAGAAGTTCCTGCTTCTAATTTAGTAGACGGATTAGAATCGAACTAAAACAAGAAAAGAGCTTTCAGCGAATTCCGCTGAAAGCTCTTTTCTTGTTTTAAATAATGTGTTTGGCTTCGTATTTAACTGCCAGCAGTTTGTAGGAAATGTCCACACATTGTTCTAACGGAATCCATTTTCCAAACGACAATTCGTAGCTAGTTTGAATTGTTTTTGCGAGATCTGAAGGATGGTCTAAAACCTGCAATTGAGCAACGACATCTCCAATTTCTTTACCATATAATTCGGAGCCAATAGCAAAAGGATCCCAATACTTCATGATTGCAACCGCTCTTCTGTTCATTTCACTCGTGTCCATTTGTTTTCACCTGACATTTCTCTATTGTTAAGGGCTATAATAGCACATAAACAGAAAAAGAAAAGCAGGAAAAACCGATTAGACCGTTTTTCGATGCTCTCTTATTGCTGAAGAATTTCAATAGAGTCAATGGTCACATCTGTAACTGGCTTTTCAGCTTCGGTTTCAACTGCTGCGATGGCGTCTACTACATCCATTCCTTCAATCACTTGACCGAATACGGTGTGTTTGCCATCAAGCCAAGGCGTGCCTCCTTGTTCTAGGTAAGCGTCTTTAACTTCCTGCGGGTATTCGGTTGCAAACATATCCGCTGTTACTTCTGGTGCTTGGACAATGAAAAACTGGCTGCCATTCGTGCCCGGTCCTCCGTTAGCCATCGCTAAAGCTCCCCGAATATTAAACAGATGGTCATTAAACTCGTCTTCAAACGGCGCTCCATAAATACTTTCACCACCGCCACCTGTACCCGTCGGATCTCCTGTTTGCAACATGAAATTTTCAATGACTCGGTGGAAAGTCAGACCGTCGTAATAGCCTTCTTCTGCATGTGTCAAAAAGTTTTTCACTGCTTTTGGTGCAATGTCCGGAAACAGTTTGATTTGCATAGCGCCCATGGACGTAGTCACTTCAACAAGCGCTTCGTTGTCTGCAACTTCTGTTGATAATTGCGGATAGCCGTCCACTTCCACTTTCGCACTTTCGGTTGTTGTTGTTGTTGTTTCCTGTTCTTCTTGTCCTGAGCATGCACTTAGGAACAACGCTAATAAAACTGGTGCCACAATTATTTTTTTCATCTTTTTCACCCCGCTTTATTTTAGCATAGTTTCATTCAACAAAAGAACTCGCTTTGTAAGCGAATAGCGTATACTGACAGGAGACAGAACAGTTTGAATTAATCAATAAAACCTAGCTCTTTCTTCGTGTGACGAAGTATTATATAATGAGAACAGATGCTTCGTTCAGAAAGAAGGGTTCTTTATGGACACTCAGAAAAAGAATTTCTTTATTATTATGTTCACTAACTTTTTAGTAGCTGGTAGCACTACCATGATTATGCCATTCTTATCTCTTTATATTGAATCACTCGGGAATTTCACAGATGAATATGTGCAACGTTGGTCTGGTCTAGTCTTTGGCGTTACGTTCGTTGCGGCTTTGATCATGTCGCCCATTTGGGGACGCATTGCTGATAAATACGGCTTTAAGCCTATTTTAATCATTAACGGCTTTGGTATTGCCATCAGTATTTTCTTAATGGGAACCGCTGATTCCGTCTCAGAACTGTTTATGATTCGTTTGTTCATGGGTGTAGTAACTGGATTTATCCCGACTTCCTTGGCTTTTGTCAGCTCTCAAACTTCCAAAGAGACAGCAGGGAAAACTCTCGGCACGCTTCAAATGGGCAGTGTATCCGGCACATTGTTCGGTCCAGTTCTCGGCGGCTTAATGGCAGATGCTTTTGGTTTTAAATATACATTCTTGATTACAGCTACTGTCATTACCATCGCTGCATTGTTTGTCGTGTTTGGCTTGCATGAAGTTAAACGACTGAAAGTAAAAGGTGCTCACGTTTACGCACCGAAAACAATCGTCAGCGGAATTTTAAATCACCGTTTAATGCTCAACGTTATGATCATCACAGCATTGATTCAAATTGGGAATTTCAGCATTCAGCCTTTGTTGTCGCTGTATGTGGCAGAACTAACAGAAGGAAGTACGCAAGTCGCTTTTCTAGCGGGTATTACTTTCAGTGCCACTGGCGTAGGGAACCTTCTTTTTGCTCGGCGCTGGGGACGACTAGGCGATTCTATCGGTTACGAGAAGGTATTAGGTTTTCTACTTTTGCTGTCTTTTATCTTTATCATCCCGCAAGCTTTTGTCACAGAACTTTGGCAACTCATCATTTTGCGGTTGTTCTTCGGAATGGCAGTTGGCGGAATGATTCCAACGACAACTGCTTTAATGCGTCGGGAAGCTCCAATTGAAATTCAAGGAGAAATAATGGGTTACAATACGAGCTTCCGCTTTCTTGGAAACATTATCGGCCCAATGTTCGGTGGGATTATCAGCGGTGTGATTGGCATCTCTTCTGTCTTCATCGTAACGGGCGTGTTGTTTATCTTTGCATTCATCTTTCTACGGTCTACATTAGCAAAACCGCAGCAAGATTTTGAAGACGTCCTGCTCGAACAAGAATTAAAAAATACGTAAACCAGGTTTCTACTAGAAAACCTGGTTTTTTTGTGTCTTTTTTTGATTTCACAAAATTAACTTAATTGGCTTTCTTCCTATTTCTAAAGTTTGCAAAAAGTAAAGCTGATCTTGGTCCATTAGTAGACGGGCGGTGCAAATCCACTCGATTTGCGTTATAATTTCTAATTAGAAACTCATCACGTTTATGCTGGAAGGAGGATTCATTTGTCATTTGTGTTTTTAATCTTTGTACCTTTGCTTGCAGCCTTGTTCATTCCGCTGTTATTTAAGAAATTCGGAAGGATTCACACAGGCTGGTTTGTTTTAGTCGTTCCCGTTATTTTATTCACTTACTACGCCTCATTGCTTCCCACAACGATTAGTGGAGGCAATTTAGTTTCTGAATTTCAATGGATCCCTTCACTTGATATCGCCTTTGTAGCGTATATCGATGGATTGAGCCTGCTGTTCACGTTATTGATTACAGGCATTGGCGCTTTAGTCGTGCTGTACTCTATTTTCTACTTGGACAAACATCGCGAACAATTACATAACTTTTACGTTTATTTATTGATGTTCATGACGGCAATGCTCGGTATTGTTCAAAGTGATCATTTAATCACTCTTTATCTGTTTTGGGAGTTAACTTCGATTTCATCTTTCCTGCTGATTGGTTATTGGTATACTCGTGATCGTTCAAGATTTGGTGCCTTAAAATCAATGATGATTACCGTTTTCGGAGGATTGATGATGCTCGGTGGTTTCGTGCTACTGAGTATTATGGGTGATACATATTCGATACGCGAATTAATCCCACAAGCAGCTGAACTCGTAACGCATGATTTCTTTATTTGGGCGCTCGTTCTTGTGCTGCTCGGAGCATTTACAAAATCTGCGCAGTTTCCATTTTACATTTGGCTTCCAGATGCGATGGAAGCGCCTACTCCTGTTAGTGCGTACTTGCACTCAGCGACTATGGTCAAAGCGGGCTTGTATTTAGTGGCACGACTGACGCCTGTTTTTGCGATATCCGGTACATGGATGTGGCTAGTCGCCGGCGTTGGATTGTTTACCATGTTCTGGGGCTCGTTTTTCGCCTTGAAACAAAAAGATTTAAAAGGGATTCTCGCATTCTCGACCGTTTCTCAACTGGGTTTGATTATGTCGTTACTCGGAGCTTCGGCTGCTGGTTATCATGTTGACAACATTGCTGAGACGACATTTAAGTATGCTGGATTCGCAGCGATTTTTCATTTGATTAACCACGCGGTCTTTAAAGGCAGTTTGTTCATGATTGCTGGTATCGTCGATCATGAAACCGGCACACGGGACATTCGCAAACTTGGTGGTCTCATGAGCCTAATGCCGATCAGTTTTACCGTAGCTATGATTGGGGCTTTCTCTATGGCAGGCTTGCCTCCATTTGGTGGATTCCTTAGTAAGGAAATGTTTTTGACTGCCATGCTGTCATTAACGGAATTTGATTTGTTTTCCATGGACGTTTGGGGCATCTTATTCCCTGTTGTCGCTTGGCTGGGCTCGGTATTTACATTTATCTACAGTTTCTATTTTGTTTTCCACACATTTGCTGGCGAACACAAGCCGGAACAATTGCCAAAACCTGCTCATGAAGCACCCATTGGCATGCTGATTTCACCTGTTTTTTTATCACTTCTTGTAGTGGTCATTTTCTTTATCCCGAACCTTGTCGGTGACTGGCTCGTGAAGCCAGCTGTTTTGGCGATGCAACCGTTTCTTTATACATCGCCGGATGAAATTAACATTCATGTTGAAGCATGGCACGGACCTACGCCTGAGCTGTTTATGACGCTTGGAATTGTTGCTATTGGATTCTTGATGTTCTGGACGTTGCGCAAATGGCAGAAGAGCTATGATCTTTTCCCAGATACGTTAACGTTGAATGCTCTGTATGACAGTGTCATGTTCATGAGCGATACGGGAGCAAACCGTTTTTCAAGACTTTATATGACTGGCTTTATCCGTTCGTATTTGGTGTATATGTTTAGTTTCGTCATATTCATTGTTCTTGGAACTTTATTCTTAACGGATGCTTTTGCTATTGATTTTACAAACCTTGCACCCGTTGGATTTTATGAAGTCGTGATTTTAATCGCATTAGTCGGCTCGACACTTACCATTCTTTTCTCTAAGTCTAGACTGACAGGAATTATCGCACTTGGTGCTGTCGGTTATTCAGTAGCGTTATTCTTTGTTATTTTCCGTGCTCCTGATTTGGCTTTAACACAACTTGTTATTGAAACAATTTCTGTTGCTTTGTTCTTGCTGGCGTTTTACCATCTGCCACAGATCAGTCGGAAAGAAGAACGGATGCGCTTCCGTTTTGGAAATGCACTTGTGGCAATAGGTGTTGGAGTGACGGTAACGTTGGTTGCTTTGTCTTCTCTATCACAAAAAGCTTTGCCTTCGATTTCCGAATTCTATAAAGAAACGGTTTATAAAGAAGCTGGCGGCGGAAATATCGTCAATGTGATTTTAGTTGATTATCGTGGGTTTGATACTTTGTTTGAAATTGCTGTATTAGGTATTGCGGGTATCGGTATTATTACGATGATTAAACTACGCTTGACGAAAAAGGAGGATCAGCATGAGAACAAATGATGTAATGCTTCAAACGGCCACAAAAGTAGTGACCTTCATCATTTTGATGTTTGCTGTCCACATTTTCTTTGCAGGACATTATACACCAGGTGGCGGATTTGTTGGTGGGCTGTTAACTACCAGTGCAATTGTGCTATTAATGCTCGCTTTTGATATTGAAACGGTGAAAAAAATACTGCCGATCAATTATGTAACAATGACAGCAATCGGCTTACTGTTGGCACTTGCTACAGCTTCTGCCTCTATCATCTTTGATGTTCCTTTTTTTACACATGCTTACGATTATTTTGATTTACCGCTTTTTGGTAAAACTTCTCTACATTCAGCAATGCTGTTTGACGCAGGGGTTTACCTGGTTGTTGTCGGTGTAACGATGACCATTATTCAAACGATTGGAGAGGATGAATAATGGAAATAATTATGTCGGTTGCCATTGGATTTCTCTTTATGGCAGCTGTTTACTTAATGCTTTCGAAGAGTTTGATACGCATCATTATCGGAACAGGACTGCTGAGTCATGGCGCCCATCTTTTACTTTTAACTATGGGGGGACTTGGAGGAAACTCTCCTCCTGTCGTAGCTGATGGCGTCAGTGTCAGCGATTATGCAGATCCCTTGCCACAAGCTTTGATTTTGACAGCCATTGTCATTTCATTTGCTGTTACATCATTTTTCCTAGTGCTCGCCTACCGCTCTTATCAGGAACTCGGTACCGACAATATGGATTTGCTGAGAGGAACTGAAGATTATGAGTAATTTACTCCTTTTTCCAATCATCATTCCGTTGTTTTTTGCTGCTATCCTGATGATGTTCCCGAAAAACTTGAAACTTCAGCGCACGTTAGCTGCTGTTGGAGCTGGAGCTGCTTTACTTTCTGCTCTTGTGTTAGTAGCAAAAGTTAATACAGCTGGTGTTCAAGCGGTAACACTTGGCAGTTGGCCGGCACCATTCGGTATTTCTATGGTGTCCGATCCGTTATCTGCCTTACTGGTGGTCACGTCTTCGATTATTACATTGTTTGTTATTTTTTATAGTTTTCCAACTATTGGCATCAAACGCGAACAATCTTTCTATTATCCAGCTGTGTTATTTTTAATGGTTGGTGTTAACGGTGCTTTCACGACTGGAGATATTTTCAACTTATTCGTTTTCGTCGAAGTGTTGCTAATGGCTTCTTATACATTAATCGTTCACGGCGGCGAGAAACCACAGTTGCGCGAGTCCATCAAATACTTATTGGTGAACATCATTTCATCTGCCTTGTTTGTAGCAGCTGTTGCTTTTCTTTACTCTGTTACTGGTACGTTGAATATGGCGGATTTGGCGGTCAAGATTCCACAAATAGAAGAAACAGGCATTTTGACTGTTATTGCTGTGTTGTTCCTAGTTGTCTTTGGATTTAAAGCCGCTATCTTCCCCTTGTACTTCTGGCTACCGGGGTCTTACTATGCACCTCCGATTCCGATACTTGCATTATTCGGCGCTTTGCTGACAAAGGTTGGCGTCTATGCCATCATGCGTACATATACTTTATTCTTTACGATGAATATCGGCTTTACGCATGAATTACTTGGCATTATTGCCATCCTGACAATCCTTGCTGGATGCATTGGCGCTCTCGCTTACTTTGATGTTAAAAAAATCATTATCTATAACATCATTATCGCTGTCGGTGTTATTTTGTTCGGAATTGCGCAGTTAAATCAACCAGGTATTGATGGCTCTATTTTTTACCTGATTCATGATATGTTGATCAAAGCTGCCTTGTTCTTCCTTGTTGGAATTGTTGCGGTCCTTTTTGGCACAACAGACTTGCGACAAATGGGCGGATTGATTAAAACTTATCCAGTTTTAGGCTGGGTTTATCTGGTCACTGCATTTGGGTTAGCGGGTATTCCGCCACTCAGTGGATTCCCAGGAAAACTTTTGATTGTTCAAGGTGGATTTGAAGGCCCGCAGTTTTGGGGCAGTATTATTATTCTGGCAACTAGCTTAATTGTGTTGTTGAGTGCTGTGCGTATTTTTGTCTACGCTTTTTGGGGAGAACCGGTTGAAACCGTTCCTCTAAAAAAATCAGTTTTCAATCAAATGTTCATTCCAACAGTTGTCCTGGTGGCCTTGACAGTGGCGTTCGGGGTCGGTGCGGAACTCTTCATGCCGCTCATTTCAGGCGCGGGTGAAGTGCTGCTGAATCCATCCATCTATATTGATGCGGTATTAAAGGAGTAGGTAACCTATGGCTTTACAAATATTATTGAATTTCTTCCTAGCCTTTGTTTGGATGTTTATGACCGTGTCCTTTAGTCCTTCAGGATTTGCAATTGGTTTCTTGGTGGGCCTTGGCATCATCATCTTAATGCGCCGATTCTTTTCACACAGACTTTATACAGCAAGAGCATGGGCGATTATCTCGCTATTCCTCTTGTTTCTTAAAGAGCTTTTTCTATCAAGCGTTCAAGTTTTGTGGATTGTTATCAAACCGTCTATGAACTTAAAACCCGCTATTTTTGAACTAGAAACAAAATTGACGGAGGACTGGGAAATTACTCTCTTATCCGCTTTGATTACGTTAACACCCGGAACACTGGTTGTCGGCATTTCCGACGACCAGAAAAGGCTGTACATCCACGCGCTCGACTTTGATGACATCGACAATGCAGTTAACTCCATCAAAGATACATTCGAACGGGCCATTTTGGAGGTGAGCCGCCCATGATAATGTTTTACTGGGTTTCACTAATTATCGTCAGCATCGGATTTACTGGACTGCTTTTTCGGCTCGTCAAAGGACCGACAATCGCAGATCGTGTAGTAGCCCTTGATGCCATTGGAATCTCGCTCGTTTCAATCATCGCTCTGCTGTCATTGATTATCGAAACAGAATTCTTTTTAGAAATCATTTTGCTGTTAAGTATTTTGTCCTTTATCGGGACTACCGCTTTTGCGAAATTCCTTGAGAGAGGAGAGATTTTCGATCGAAACAATCATCATTAACATTGTCATCATTGTATTAATGAGCACAGGCGTCATTTTTAGCGTAGTAACGGCATTGGGACTTATTCGCTTGCCAGATGTTTACACGCGCACACACGCTGCCTCTAAGAGCTCGACACTGGGTGTCCTTTGTGTATTGCTCGCTGCTTTCATCCATTTTTGGTTAATCGAAGGCATTTTCAATACACAATTGATTATCGCGATTGCTTTCTTGTTTATCACTGCTCCTGTAGGTGGACATTTGATTGGACGTGCTGCCTATATGTCTGGCATTAAAGTTACCGAAGAAACGGTACGTGACGACATGAAGGATGCAGTAAAAGAAGCAAAACAAGAAATAAGAGATCATAAACCAACAGAATTATAAAACAAGCCTGCAGGCACTTTGCCTGCAGGCTTGTTTTATAATTTATCGTTCGTCTGCCATCTTCTCAACTAACATAGCCAGTGTTCTAACCATGGCACCCGTACCACCTTTTGGTCCAAGATCGTGAGCTCCGTCTGCATCAGAAGTACCCGCAATATCCAAATGAATCCAAGGCGTGTCTCCTGCAAATTCTCCAACAAATCCCCCACCGAAAATCATATGACCATCGCGTCCCGGTGAATTATTCAAGTCTGCCACATTGCTTGTTCGTATGCGTTTTTTATCGCTTTCTGTTAATGGCAAGCGCCAAACAAATTCTCCACTTTCCAGCGATGCTTCAAGGAAAGTCTCAAAAAATGATTCATCGTTTGTTAAAGCGCCAGTTTTGTCTTTGCCTAATGCGACAATAACTCCACCAGTCAATGTTGCCACATCCACAATGCGTGTTGCGCCCAGTTGCTTCGCATAACTAACAGAATCTGCTAGTACTAAACGGCCTTCTGCATCGGTGTTGAGGATTTCAATGGTTTTGCCACTCATCGAAGTGATCACATCATCTGGTTTAAAGGCATTACCAGAAATCATATTGTCGGTTGATGCAATAACGGCAATGACGTTTTGCTGTGGCTGCAATTCACCAATAATTTTCATGGCGCCAAGAACTGCAGCAGCTCCACCCATGTCGCCTTTCATCCCTACAATGCCGTCTTTTGGCTTGATTGAATAGCCACCTGTATCAAAGGTAATTCCTTTTCCGACAAGTGCCAGTGGGTCTTCAAAGCCTTCTGTTGCCTTGTACTTCAAAACAATGAGGCGTGGCTCTTCTACTGATCCTTGATTGACCGCAAGAATCGCGCCCATGCCCAGTTCTTCAAGCTCCGCTTTTTCTAAAATGTCGGTTTCAAAGCCATAAGCTTCTCCAAGTTCACGTGCATATTCACCCATTGCTGTTGCAGTCAAAACGTTTGCTGGCATATTAACAAGCGTTCGCGCTTCATTGACAGACTGTCCGAAAATAGTGCCTACAGTAGCTGCTGCTTCGACGTCTTCTTGTACTTCTTCTGCCAATAAAGTCAAAGTTTCTAACTCTACTTGCGTTTCATTTGATGTCGTTTTGTAGTCATCAAAGCGATAGCCACCCATCGTAATGGCTTCTGCTGCTAAAAAGGCAACATCTTCAGAGGTGATTCTTTCATTTTCAAACGATTCCATATAAATTGCCGCATGTTTTATCTTTTTCTTGGCTAATTCTTTGCCGACCAATCCGAAGCATGATCGAAGGTCTTCTTCAGTTAACTTTTTGCGATCATTCAATCCGACAAATAAAACACGTGGGATCGCTCCTGAAAGTGTGGGATAGGTAATTAATGATTTCAAATCAAATGATAGATCTAGTTTGATCCACTGTTCTAATTTGCCATCAAAGCGATTAGTGAATTCACTCCACCCTTTGCTGTTTTCGGGATGTCGGTTTAGACCGACGATCAGGATATCAGCTTTACTGTCGTGCGAATGTTGCTGTAGATTGATTTGCATGTAATTCCTCCTTTTTACGTTCTCTTCCAGTGTAGCATTTAATTCGAAATTCGAGTAGTTCGTGTAACGAAGGAAAAACATGCTACTGTTATTGTCTAGGATACACCAGGACAACACATTACACAGAAAGGCTGTATCACCGTTTATGGTTATTACTTTAAGGCGTCTTTCACTTACAAACAACAACTTAACACAACCAAAAAATCGCCAATCCGGATGACCAGATTGGCGATTTCTTATTAAAACATTTGGTAACCCATTTTACGCAAAATTTTCATAATGAACCCTGACGTAATGGCTCCTGCCCAACCAGCAAGTAAGACGGCAAGATCACTGCCTGTCATGGAAGTAATGGTATCTCCTAGCATCGAAAAAGATTCACCCGGATTCGTGAAATAATCAAAAATACCGACATCATCCACAACTAGCAAGATAACGACGGGATAAACAATCCCCATCAACCAAGTCATGCGAAGCAGCATGTTCAACAAAAAGCCGATTCCGAAAAACATAACATAAAAAAGCAACATAGAAATAATTAATTGCACAATTGTAAATGAACTGTTCATCAACTCTAACCTCCGTTATTCCTTTCATCAGTTTACCCGAAAAAACAAAGGCTTTCAATCCAACAGAACAGAGTTCATCGCTTTGTCACTTATGACCGAAATGCGGAAGCGGCCGTTTAGCTCCGATTCTAAAAAAAAGCAATCGGCATGACTCAACCGATTGCTCTTAATGTGCAGCTTATTTTTTTCCTGAACCCGAACAGCAGGAGCACGTTTCTGAACCACCCAGTCGTAATTGGAAATATCCTTGACCTGAGCAATAAGAGCATTGATCAACGTTTGTAGCCTTTTTGAAGATCGTCATTCGAAACACCTCCTTCTGTTCTTGTTTGTAATATTCTGATAATATAGCACGATGCCTATTAGAGTGCAAGCTAAAAATAAATGTAACCGCTATCATCCGAAAAAAATATTATTTTCTCGATTTACCTGAAGCATTTACTCTTTTTTAAAAAAGAGTTTGTAGTCCGAATAGCCAAATACTTTACCTGGATCTACGTTCTCAATTGGTTCTAACCCATCTTCTAGTACGTAAGAAACCATTTCTTTAAGCATCACAGAAGCCTCTGCATCATTCGATAATTCTGCAGGCATTAACCAATCTACTGAATACAATTCGGCTAACTGTGCACGAATTGGCTGTTTTTCATTTTTTGCTTTCAATAAAAAAATGGCCATGTTGTCACTAACTTTCCCTTGAATAACGCCTGAACGAAAACCAATCATCCTGACTACTTCACATTCAATGCCCGTCTCTTCTTTAACTTCTCTTAAGGCAGTTTGGTCAATCGTTTCAGTGCCCTCCACAAATCCCGCTGGAAGCGACCACTTCCCGTGCAGTCCGCCATATCTTTTTTTCACGACTAGCCACTGACCTTCGGAATTTACAACAAGTGCAGCCGCTCCTAGCCAAACATTTCCTCGTTTATTAGTTGCCATGACCATTCTCCTTTTCACTTACATTAGACCAGTCCGTGATACAGACTATCTAAAAACACAATAAGCCCTATCAAGGTACAAAAAAAGCTCCCCGCTAAGGGAGCTTAAACTGTTTATCTTATAGAACGTTGAATTTACCTTTTTTCAAAACAAGCATAGGTCCGCCAATCATGAACAATGCGCGGTTATCAATCATTTTTTTCATGAATGACGCTCTTTTACCTGTTACTTTTTTGCCGAAGACAACACCAATTGCATCGTCATCACCAAGTGAACAAACCGTTCCTTTTAGATCTGGAACAAATTCAATCGTTGTTTCACCATTCATCAATGCTTTCAGGTTTTTCGCTACGCTTTCACCTTGTTGCATAGCAATCTGTGCAGTTGGTGGGAATGGACGATTCGTTTCTTCGTTGATCATTAATGCACAGTCACCAATAATGAAAACATCATCGTATCCTGGAGCACGCAAATCTTTATCGACTTTAACGCGAGCGCGCATGTTTTCGATTGGAGTGGCTTCGATCAAACGGTTACCACGGACACCTGCAGCCCAAACGACCGTACCAGCTTTGATGAATTCAAATTCGTCATCGCCTTTTTTAATTTTAACGCCTTCTGGAGTCGCTTCTACAACAGGTGTACCAATTGAGAATTCGATTCCTTTAGACTCCAGATGACCTACTGCGTAGTTGACAAGCTCTGGATCAAATCCAGGCAATACCATTGGTGCAGCTTCTACACAAACAACACGCACTTTTTCACGTGGCACGTCAAACTCTTTACAAAGTTCAGGTACGCGGTTCGCTAATTCACCAAGGAATTCAATTCCTGTAAATCCAGCTCCTCCGACAATAATCGTCAAACGGCTATCATCTTTAACAGGCTCTGCAGACCATGTAGCAAATTGGAATTCAATATGCTCACGAATATAACGTGCAGCTTTTACGTTGGCAATAGATAATGCGTATTTATCGAGACCTTCAATTCCGAAAGTCTCTCCTTCAAAGCCAAGCGCAATAACAATGTAATCATATGTGAATTCACCATTGTCTGTAGAAACTTTTTTACCTACTACATCAATTGCTTCAACAGTTGCTTGTACAAATTTCACTTTCACGCCATCAATAACATCTTTGATATCGTAACGCACTTGTTCTGGAAGCAAAGTTCCTGCAGCAGCTTCGTGGAGCCAAGTACTTTCATAATGATATTCATTTTTGTTGATTAATGTAATGTCCGCAGCATCTGTGCCAAGAACTTTTTGCAAGTTTACTACAGTAGTCAATCCACCGTAACCTGCTCCTAATACTAATATTGACGGTCTTTTCAACACAATCGCAACCACCTTCAAGTCATTTTTTAATCGAATATCGACAAAGCCTTTTAGCCTTGACGCCCCGATAAACACCTATCCTCTATACTAGACCTAAACCCTTCTGATTTCAACTGAATAATGCGTTTATGCTAAACGTGTCCATAATAAAAAGCCGGTTTGTCACCGACTTTTAACAATTCTCTGGAGTACCTGCTTTTTTAGCTGTTCGGAAGGAAGTTCCACAGCCACATGATGCAATGGCATTGGGATTTTCTATTGTGAATCCGCCACCCATTAATGACTGTTTATAATCAACTACCGTACCTTGTAAAATCGGTGCGTCTTCTTTAGCAATTAGAATGGGAATTCCAAATTGCTCATACCGATCATCTGCTTCGCTTTTGGTTTTTTCAAACCCCATACCATATGTCAATCCGCTGCATCCGCCGCCTTTAACAGCAACACGCAAAAAGGATCCTTCTTCTTCGTTGTGACGCATCATTTCTTTAATTTGGAATGAGGCTGCTTCTGTAATTTCTACTACTTCTGTCAATCTGATCACCTTCCTCTAACTCTATCATAGCAATCATTTCTATCATTGTTCAAGCCGTTGACCTTAAATTAAAATGCTATCGAACTAAGAATAATTACTTCCATTTATTTATATAGAAAAAGAGACCTAAAAAGGTCCCTTAGCATTAGAATACTTGTTCTACTTCTACAATTCCAGGAACTTCTTCCACTAACGCGCGTTCAATTCCTGCTTTTAATGTAATGGTCGAGCTTGGGCAGCTTCCGCATGCGCCGAGCAGACGAAGTTTTACGATGCCATCCTCTATATCAACAAGTTCACAGTCTCCACCGTCACGCAAAAGGAATGGACGTAATTTATCTAAGACTTCCATTACTTGATCTTCTAGCAAAGCTTCAGTCATTTATATCGACTCCTTTCATTATAATCATTATAATGTGATTAGCAGGAAAAAGCCACTAATGAATTCACAGGGGGTCCAAATTATGAAGAAACAATTATCAATAGAAGTCTACGGAACCGATGTTATTTGCGCAAGTTGTGTCAATGCACCTTCGTCAATTGATACGTATGAGTGGCTAGAAGCCGCCATCTCAAGAAAATACAAAGATCAGCCATTTTCAATTACCTATATCGATATTGAGAAACCAATTGAGCTAGACCATCAAAAAGATTATGCACAACGCATCATGGACGATGAATTCTTTTATCCTTTAGTATTAGTTGAAGGTGAAGTTGTTGGAGAAGGTTATGTACAACTAAAACCTGTTTATCGTGAACTTGAAAAACATGGTTTTTCAGAAGGTAAATAAAAATGAGTAAAGGGTTTGGAATAGACATATTCCAGACCCTTTTTCTTTAGCCATTTACTCTCTTTCATAAAAAACTGTAGACAACTCGAACGAGTTAAGTTTGCCTACAGTCAACATGCTTTTAATTAGCCATTATGCCATTTGTAAGTGTGCGAGTTTAAGAGTAGATAAATAGGAGTAAAAAAACAAAGTAAAACCAAGTTCCTTCTATTGTAATGCACTAAGTATTTTAAACGAAGGTAAACAAGAGTAAATAATTAACGTGCGAGTTTTTGTGCGAGTGACATTGTAAAATAAAAAAAGCCCTCGACCGGTTAAGGTGAGGACTTTTTACATAGTTACTCTCAATCGAGTGGTCAGCTAGTGACGTGTGCTATGTTCGCATATGCATCTTCAAACTGAACCAACGTTTCCGCGCCAGTCAGCAAAACCATAAACTTAGTATATCTATACGACAAAAAGAAAACAAATAAAAAAAGCCCTCCAACTGTTCCCAGGCAGTCAGAGGGCTTTTATCGAAGTAATACTATTTAGTACTCAACTCTTATTCAACTCTTACTTTTTTATTTTCTCATATGCGCGATTAACCATGACTGCTACTTCTTCACGCGTTGCTGGTCGTTGCGGATACGTTCCGTCTGTCAGTCCGTTCTTCACTGCTGCATGAAATTCCTTTGCCAAGCTTGCTGATGGTTGCGCATCTTTTTTATACTCCACTTTGATTTCCTCCTTTGGTTTATCCGATGTTCCAGCTTCCGGTTTTGGTTTGGGTTTATTCACATTAGCGAGTAACGCGTCCATGACCGATTGTGAGGCTTTCCCCCAGATACCGTCGGCTGATAGGTTGCTGCCGCGTTGGAACGCCTTTACCGCGTCCTCTGTCACTTTTCCGTATATGCCATCCACAGTTAATTTATACCCCACCTTCACAAGATCCGACTGTAGCGATTTTACTTTACTGCCCGTATCGTTTAATAGAAGGTAATCTCTTTCTGTGGAAGTCGATGCGCCCGATTCATCAAACTTAATGCCGTACCACTTGCACGCTGTTTTCGCTGCGACTTTACCGCAACGCTTTCGATAATCTGTGGATAGCATTGTTTTTCGTGCTGCGTCATTCGTGAAGAATTCCCACTCGATCAATATGAATGGCGCTGCTGTTTCGCGTACCAGGTAGAAGTCAGTCCATGTACCGGGAACACAAGGGAATAAACCATTCCCCCAAATCGGCATATCAGGAAACTCTAGCTTGTATTCAACTAATAACATTTGCGCCAACTTTTTAGCTGTTGCAGAAGTATGCCAATAAAATACACCAAAACCACGCGTCTTTTCGTTTCCTGCGTTGCCATGATTCGACATGCCGATAGTCGTTTTATCTTCCTTGTACTGCGCGTTATACTTAGCGATTCGAGCACCTAAAGAAACGTCAGTCCCCTTAGATGGTTGAGCGCTGTAAGTCGTTAATTTTCCTTTGAGTAGACTGTTTGCTTCATCGGTAACGGCTGCATTAAAATCGTGTTCAGCCATACCGGAAACGCCACCTTTTGCATACGTTCCTTTGGATGGCGGAAAAGTATTTGCGCCATGTCCGGGCTCTATGAGTAGTTTTGCCATATTACTTCAACCCTTTCTCACGTGCTAATTTATCAGCCATCTTCGCCTTACGCGTTAAGTTGTTGTTCTTCCACCACGCCACAATAGCAGCAACAACAGTAAAGGTCGTGGACAGCATCAGTTCAATTTGAGCGTCTTCAAATGGCAGGGGCGAGTAACCTGCACCTACTAGTAATTGATTCAGTAATGCGATTCCTAAAATAACCGTTCTAATAATTGATCCATTATCGGTTGGTAAGTTTGTCATGTTTAAATTCCTCCTATAATATGAATTTCCCAGTGGCAATGAATCCGATAATTAACGCCATCACTTTTAAAATATCAATAATGATTGCACGCCATCCTGTTTCTTTGTCACTCCGAACATGCAATGATTTTAATTCTTCTTTAATTTCTTTACTGTTTTTTTCGTACGATTTCTCCATCTTTTCGATAATAGAAACACTGTGCGCTTGCATTAGTTTAATCTCGCGCACCGAAAGACTCGATTCTGCAATATTTTGTCTCATTTCTTTGTGTTCATCGTCATTCTTTCGAATATGTTCCTTGAAGTCTTTGGCTAATTCTTTTACATCTTTTTCTGTTTCGGATATGCGCAAATCTAGTACGGCATATCCAACGGGCGGCTCATTTCCCATTCTTTAAACCAACCTCCCTTACAGCAAACAATGCTAGAAACGCCAGCACGGCATAAGTAAAGAATCCGATATTAAACCATCCACTTCCTAGAAAGTATGCAGAAGCGATCAATCCGTAAATTATCGTAGATCCGAGTAATCCGGCTTTTCTTACTCTTATTTGCTTTGTCGCCAGCCCTAATAATTTTGTGAATGCCGCTAGCAAAAAGATGGTCGCCCATACTGACTCTGGTCCAATCGCTTTAAAGAATTCATACGTACCTGGTAACCTATCGAATAAATCAGGGCTGCCGAAGAAGACGAAGGCTAAGCACATAGAAAGTATGGAGAATCCTACTTCAATTAAAGGCATCGAATCTTGTCGTTTCATTATTTCCTTCCACTCCTTTCTCATCTCTCTATCCCCCTTATTTTCATTTTTTGCATAGAAAAAAGAGCGCCCGATTGGACACTCTTTGATGTGATTTTAAATTGTGTGTTTACCGGGCAGTATAGACCTTATGCTTGCTGAATAGCGAAGAAAGATGCTAAGACAACGGATGCCATTTGGTTAAATCCTGATAAATCGGGATGCACAAAATCAGTACAATATTTTGCTGTTTTTGCGTTTTTAAAGTTAACTTGTTCTTCTGCATATGGCATATTATGCTCACTATCAAACCTTGATTTAATATCAACATAACGAACCGAGGTTACTGGATATTCTTTAGCTAACGCTTCATACGTTTTTGCTAATTGAATATTGTGCTTGTTCGCTAATGCCCAATAAGGTGCATAAATTTCGTATATATACGGTGCGGTTTTTTGATTTCCGCAAAGCAATATTTTGCAATTCGGGTATGCTGCTAATACCTTATCAATGAAGTATTTTGCTTTTGCTTTAATAACGGTAATGTCCGAACTGTAGCCGCTACTCCCATTCACGTAATGATTCCATCCTAATTCAATTACTACATAATCCAGTGAAACACCCGAACAGTTGTCAGTCATGTATTTTTGAATGTTAATGTCACCTATTGCACTATCCCAAAAATAGTTATTTCCATATGACGGGTTTAACGTTGTCGGGTTATCTACGTAATTATTCCACCCGTATCCGCCTGTACCTTCATAACGTACACCGTTTAAGTTAACACGACCAACTAAATTGAAATTGGTTAACCCATACGCATCTGTATCAGTCGAACGTAACAAACGCTGAAACTCTTTCGGGAACGCTTGATTGTTATTTCCTACCAAACTATCCCCCACAAACAAAATGTTCTTTGCACTTGTCGGATTGGCTACAGGTGGCACAATGTTAAATTTCACGCTTTTTCGTTCTTCATTTCTGTACTGCTTGTTATACAAAATAATGTTTTTGGTTTGTACCGTTTTAGTTGATATGGCTGTGTTATCCACAATAATTCGACCATGACGCTGTAAGGTTGAAGCGTCCACATCATACCCAACAATGTACTCGCTATCGTGAATATCAGCATCAACTAACCCATATTCAAATATCTCGCCTTTTTTACCTGCGATAAAGTCCATCGTTTCGGGTAATGCTAATTTTACTTTATTGGAAACGCTGTAAACATCAAAAGATAAATCTGTTTTTAAGATTTTCACGCCTTGTTTTAATACGTACCCCGCAGGTAAGTAATCAGTCGGCAATGTTGTTCCTTCGACCAGCATAAAGTCTTGGTTCAACAGTTCATTGTATACACCAAAACGCATATAGTAAGCGTTACTCGGAATTGTGAAACGATATGATCCGTCCGCTTGTAGGGTATAGTTAACAGAACCTAACGAGACCCCTGTGTCACGATAAATGGCAATTGTCATATCTGTCGCTGTGGTAAACGGTCTGTTGATTGAAAACGTTTTACTTGCTACATTTTCATAAATTGGAGAAATGGAACGGGTTGCACTAACTACCTTGTCTGTCACCTGTCCTGTATTATAAGAACCATTCGGCACAAAGCCAGTTTCAAAGGCTGTTTTATCAAAAAGGTTTGTTGTCTTTTCGAGAAAATTTGTTTTTTCAGGCGTAATTGCTTTGCTTTGAACGTTAACCGTTCCAACCGCACCTGTACCCACTACAGCCACGCTACCACCTGTCATGGCTGTTTTAACGTCTTGTCCTAAATCGTCCATTGTGGCTTTACGAGTTCCACCTACTTTTTCTTCCAACTGTGTGGTAAGAGTTGCCTGTTCTGCGTCCAATCTTGCCTTCAAGTTTGCATATGTTTTATCTTTTGCGACGCGTGCAGCTGCGGCTTCCACAGAGGAATCGCCCTCTATCACAACTTGTTCAAATTGGTCACGCACCTCATTAGCTGTCGCTTCCGCTTCAATTGCTTTAGTTTCTGCTTGCGTTGCTTTTACGTTTGATTCCGCTACTTTCGATTCGAAATATTGCACACTCGCAAATAATACCGGTGTGTGCGCCAAATCGTCAAGCGAACGCGTAACTTCTAAATAAGCAAAGCTGTTAGCCGGAAATTTTTCAATATCGCCATCTGCGTGCTTTACCTTAAATTCAATGCGCAAACTTCCTGTTGCTGCTGCATCGCCTTCCACAAATGAGATACCCACCGTCCCATTGCTTTGCGAAGTTGCCGCGCGATCACTGACAAACTTTCCTTTATTCGATGCCGCTGACCACGTAACAATTTTTCCTGTTAAATCAATCGGCACATCCGCTTTCAACAACTGAATCAGAAAGTCGTTTTCCGTATCGCCTTGTTTCACGATAGAGGGAGACAATACTTTTACTGTGTTCGCTACTTGATTATTCACTTGACCTTTCGGTAAAAAATTAACATTTACCATTACCCGACCCCCTATACTATTTTTCCAATTACGACACCTTTGATTAACATCACGCGATCATTTGAAGAAGGTGTGTAGTGCGCCATATGCGGATATGTTTTAAGCGTCGCAATTGTTTCACCACTAAATATCAACTGTGGACGACCACTCACATACCCAGGCGCAATTGTCGCAAGTTTCACTTCAACTGCATTCGTTTTTTTTTGATTAAATACATCTTCATGCTCAACAATTTCCACATTTTTACCTCCTTCAAATATCCACAACACGCCTAAAGCTGTGTTCCATTTCTGCGCCTGCGCGTAACGGTATGCGCCAACTCGTTTCCGAATACTTTTCATTAATGCCAAGTGGCGAATACTCGATTTGTATCACGTCGCTTAAATCATGAAACGGATTAATGGCTGTCGCAAATTCCAATTTTCCGTATACCTGCGAAGCGTTAAACGCAATACGCTGAATATACGCTTCAAGTGCTTCTTCATCGGCAATGTCTTCAACTTCTCGATAATCCACAATGACACGTCCTCGATTCACTGTGGAAAACGGGCTATCTATTGAATCATTCGTGAAGATGGCTGTGATTGGCTCGCGTTCTGGATCGTTCAATACCGCAACAAACCGATTTGCGACACTAAACGTGTCCATTTCTTCACTCATGCCAGGTATCAAGATACTTAAATCATCATCTTTATACGTGTATTCTGCCGCTAATGTTGACGGGCTACGGTAATATTGACTTGTGTAGTAGCCGTACACGTCATGTGTAATCGTCGTAAAGTTAATCGCGCCCAATAACTCATTAATCGCATATAACTTTTCTTTTCCCGGCTCAAACTCTTTATCATTCGGCAACGTCTTATCTGTCTGTTCAATGTTGTGTTTGGTGATGCCCGCGCCATTCAAAATAGAAATCACCGCATCCCGATAATTTGTGCCAGCTGCGATGAAATAACGATTCTCAAACTTGTCGTCACGCAACACCAACAACCCGTCATAAGCGTCAACATCCCGAAACACAATGCCGTTTTCGTCTTCCTTTGTGGGAGAAGATAACAGAAATACACCAAGTGGCAACTCGATGTATTCCCCTTTGACCTTCAAACGCGCAAATGGCTGTATGCGATCCGTTAAATAGTTGATATTCCCATCGTCTTTAATCGTGAATTTTGCTGTGCGTTTAATCGTTGCAAATGCGTTCATTTCAACTTGTCCGTCCACAATGGAAGTGATTTCCCGTATCTTCTGGTCATTCTTGTCTAGCAAGTCATACCGAAACGCCAATTCACGACTACCCGTAGCCCCGTGGATCGCGTCCGTTATTTCTTGTCGTGTAAGTGGAGAGAATTGAGTGAAAGACTGCATCAAACTTCCTCCCTTACATAGACTTTATCCATTTGGAAACTCACGCTGAAAAACTCACCAAATCCAATTTCACTTTCGGATATCCCACCAATCGTCACATAAGCGCGTCGTCCTTCGCGATCGCGATACAAAAACGTTTCTTTTTTATCCAACAAGCGATAAAGTGTTTCGACTTCTTCATGCGTCTTAATTAGGTAATCTGTGGATAACCCTAGCGTTTCTTCTTGTGTAAATTCAGCTAACGGGAATTTGCGCCCTGCATAAGTCGTGAGCGCTCGATTGTAACCTTTTGATTGAGAAGTAGATTGATTGTACTCCAACACCACAAACTCACTGTAATCGCTCACCAATGCTAATTGAGCGTGTTCGATTGCTAACCGATTCTCAAATATCTCGCTATTGGTAAACGCATCATTTCCACCCCAAGCTTGTACAATGTATTCATACGTATTTGCGCTTGTTGCGGTGTAATCCACAAATGTTCCATTAGACGGCACGTCATTAGCAATGCGCATCCAAATTGATTCGCTTTTCTTTTTTCGTAAAATGTTATTGCGCGCAATTGCTGGCTGTGTGCCTGTTGGTGTTGGGTTGTTAATGTTCAACGTTAATGAACCGCGTTCGTTGTCCACAGTTGCAGTTACAATCACAGGTATTGGTGGTGGCGTGTAGCTGATTGAAATGTTTTTGATTACATACTCGCTGTATAATCCGCCAGCACCGCGCACGCGTAACTTAATCGTGTAATTCGCGCCATTTTTTAGACCTACCCCCGACTCTCGACTCTTAGCAGTCCCCATCACTTCGCCCGTGTCCCAAATCGTCGCACCTGCACCATCCAGAATAATCAATTGATAAGATACTTGATCGTTTGCCATCCATTGAATGACAGGACGCGCGCCACTAAATACGGAATCTGGTTGCAAGATAACGGGTATCACCGTAGGGTTTGACGTACTAAACACCATTGGATTTGTATACGCGCCAACTAGCGCGGTTTGGTCAGTCGTTCGTACACGCCATTCGACTTTACCAACCGAAAACGTATTCGCTGCAATGTCCGTGTATTGCGTAACGCCATTTATTACAATCGTGCTCCAACTAGGCGCGCCTTGCATACGCCACTGAACTTCTGCTTTTGCCTGCGGATCGTTCGGGTTTTGGTCGCTGTGCGTCCATTCAAGTTTGATTGTTTTCGTTCGATCTAACACAATGCCAACTGGTGATAAATCCGTAGGCGGATAAGGTGCATGGTCATGTTGAATGATGAATACCGTATCTGACGTATCGTAATCGCTGTAAATCACACCGTCATAAGCCCTTACGCGAATACGCGCATTAGTTGTTTCCGCTTTG
This sequence comes from Planococcus sp. ANT_H30, assembly GCF_008369335.1. NCBI lineage: Bacteria > Bacillati > Bacillota > Bacilli > Caryophanales > Caryophanaceae > Planococcus > Planococcus sp. ANT_H30. The sequence continues at coordinate 36,948 of NZ_VOBJ01000005.1, forward strand.
CTAATAAAGTCATATGTGTAACTTGTGCCACTGATGTTGCTGCCAATCGTTGACCAGGTAGTGCCATTATCTGTGGACAACTGAACCTCGTAAACAAGCGCTGTGCCGTCTAAATCGGTTGATGCTTGCCATGATACCGTATGCGTGCTATTCCACGATTCGCCACCATTTGGGACAAATAGAGACGGTTTCGTTGGCTTGCTGTTGTAGTTGATGGTTAGTTTTGGTGCAGCTGTTCCGCCCGTTACCCCTTGATACGAGGTGAAAAAGTTTTCCGAATACATCCGCAATCCATAGTTTGGATAAACGCCATTATGCCACCAATCCAAAAACTGCGTAATGTCGTAATTGATCACATTTCCGGCAACTAATCCAGCAGTACTCTTTTTCCGCTCAAACGTCGTCGAGATGGAATTTACTTTGGAACTTCCCACACCTTGAAAATCACTTGGCCCATCCCAATTTTCCGTCATGCGATTCAATGTAACCATTTCACCGCCAGTTATTTGGAATATTGTCAAGTCGAGCGTTGCGCTATTAATAATGTCGCCTTCCAACATCGGCAAAATGGATTTATTGAATTTGATAAACCCGAATTCCCGATACCCATCAAGCATCCCGTGCCTTAATACATCGGAAGTTGTGCCGAATGAACTGTAACTCGCTGTGTGCCAACCTGACGCGCTCCCTGTTACTGTTACCGTTGGATCTATTTCGATGGGATAAACTAAGCCGTCCACGGGGGCAATTAACTCTAGGTATACCACGCCGCCTCGTTCTGTTACTTTTTGTTCCACGTCTCGATATGTGCCAACCGCATCCACTAACCAAGCTGGCATTAATCGCAAAGTACCTGCTACTAGTTCGTCAGTTAAGCCATCCCCTACAACTTCAAAAGAAAAAGAAAAAGGCGCTTTGTCCGTTTTCAGGAAAAGCGTCTCTTTTACTCCATCTGCCTTTATTTCGATTTGAACGTCTGTATCATTCCAAACATCTTGATACTTAATCGCACTACGGTCTGCTTGCGATTGCTCTCCTGTGGATGGAGAAGCACCGATTGGTATAAACGTTAACGAATTTTCTTCTTTGCCAATCGTGTACCCGTGCTGAAAGTTTCGCGGTATCTTCGCATCAAACGGAACGCGCAAGGCTTGGAAATTATGTTGCGCGCGATTCAATACCCCGTTTTCTTTTGCCGCTTCTACTTCGCGTTTGGCTTGCAAAAAACGTTCGAATCCTTCAACTGCTACCGGATCAACAATTTTGTCAAAATCAGCTTCGTCGTATAAATCCGTATTCACGTTATGAAGATTGCCTTGATCGTCAGTGAAATGAACGTCTGTTAGATGAACTTCTGTGGTATACGAACCATCGAAATTCATCCACGTTTTGCTGTTAGGCGTTCGCTTTTGTAACATTTCACCCACTTTAAAATTTGTTTTCGGCAATGTGTGACCTCCTTTCTATTTCTGTCGTAGCTTCTGTTTGTCGAATAAGCGAACCACGTCGTTAAATTCGCGCACGTTTTTGGCATCCACAGTGATGTAATAGTTATCGCCACCACTCGCTGCTGTATTGCTACCCACAGAACCGCTATGACTCACGTTCATATTCACTTCCAACTCTTGTCGAATCTGCTGTTTCATATCTGCAATATCCGAACGAATATCAATTCCTGCCATTTGAACATTTGGTGCAATTGCGTCTGCTAATTGTTGAGAAGCCGCGATGACATGCCCAACTGTGGAAGACAATCCGTTTACTAACCCTTGTCCTGCGAATTGCCCTAATGCTTCCAACACGCGAGAAGGTGAGTGGATCTGTAACGCTGATTTAATCGTTTGTTGGACGCTATCAGCAATTGATTTCGCTTCTGCCATTAACGGACCCTTCATCGACTTCATTCCGTTCATTAATCCTGTAACAGAATCTTTACCGATTTGCGTTAACGAACTGAATTGTTTCTTTGTGCCGCCTGTGATTTCTTGGATTTCTTTAATCCAGTCGATGCGCAACACTTCAAGTTGCTTCTTGGAAACTTTTTTCAATTCGTCAATTTGTTTCTCTGTATCTACACGCAACCCTTCCGTTTCCGTGAGCGCTTGTGAACGTGCCAGTCCTGTCTTCTCTTTCCACAGTGATTCGTATTCCGCTAATTGACCCGCTGATAATGAATTGAGTGCTGCAATTTCTCCGTATGCTGCCGGACCCATCGCACGCAATTCTTCAAGCAACCCTTCTTCAATTCCTTTTTTCGACAACTCCGCAATATCTTCTGACCAATCTTTAAAGCCATCCACTTGCCCTTTCAAGTTGTTGATAAGCGATTCACCCGTACCCACAAACGATGTTTTCATTTCATCGAATAACCCTGTGAAGCTGTACAGTGATTTCGCACGATCATCCACAGATTTTTGATAAGCGTCTGTTAGGCGTTTCTCTTCGGCAATCATGCTGTCGTTAATCGCTTTTGTTTTACCTAGATACTCTTCATTGCTCTTCGTCAAACTGTCGTTAATTTTCGTCATGCTGTCTTGATACTTCGCTTGCGCGTCAATCTTTTCTTGCGTACCTGCTTTAAACGATTGCGAAGCTTTGCGCCAAATTTCGGCTTCTTGCACCGCTGACAACTCACCCAATTTGTTTTTGTTGTCCACAAATGTTTGAATAGCCGCCAAGCTTTCTTTTTGAGCCGCCACTTCTTGTGCGTTTATTTTCGTTTTCGAGTTTTTGTTAATCGTTTCAAGTTTCTTACTGTGAGACGTTTCTTCCTTCTCAATCTTATACGCTGAATCTTTGTGGATTTTCTCGATTCGCAATGATTCAGAAGTAGTTAATTTTCGTTTTTTCGCTTTTGCGTTTGCTTTGATCGCGTACACGCTATCTTCTGCATCACTTTCGATTTTATTGATTGTTGCTGCATGCTTTTTGTTTTCGGCTGCACGTTCATTCGCTGCGGTTTTCTCAATCGCTTTAATCGCAGCCGCATTCACCTTAGCCGCGTTCGTCATAACCGCGCCTAATTCATTCATGACTTTTTCGTTCAATGATTTTGTGTTGCTGACGCCTAACGCCAAACCTTGACCGACGAATGCGCCGATTTCCATGAATACGCGCGAAGGTGATTTGATTTTGAAGTAACTCAATGCTGCGTCAACCATGTCGCCTGCTATTGTTTTAATCGAATTGATTGCAGTAGAAGCCATGCCGACCGCACCGTCAATTAACCCTTGTATCAAGTTTCCACCTGCCGTAACCATCGCACCTACATAAGAAAGCACTTTGCCTGGCATTTCTGCGACTTTTGCGCCTAACGTGGAAACCGCTTCGCTCATTTTCTCACGCACTTTACTAACAAGGTTAGAGAATATCGTCCCCGCTGCCGATAGCAAGGAAGCTAATTTTGACGCTGTAGCTGACTTCGCTTCCTCCCATTTATTCGCAATGGCTGTTTTGACTTCACTCATCTTAGCGGCAACTTTCGATACCATCTCCGCGAATTTAGTCATTGCAGTCGATACTAATGAAGCGAGTTTTGAGACAGTAGCCGATTTTGCTTCTTCCCATTTTGCCGAGATCTTCTCTTTAATCTCCGACATTTTCTGCGCGACCGCGACACCCATTTCCGCGAATTTTCGTTGTGCAATATTCTTTAATTCAGGAAGAATTTTATTAAAGTGAGACTTCACAGCGTCCCAAATTTTTGAAATTGTAGATTTCATTAATTCCATTTGTCTTGATACCGCGTCTTTCATTCCGCTAAAGTCACCGTTGACGAGCGCTTTTAGGTAAGCGAGAACGTTTGAGAATGTACCTTTGATTGCGTTCCACACTGTGGATATTATGGTTTTAGCTGAATCCATCGTCGTCTGAATCACACGATAAATCGCAGGGAAATTTGTTTGAATATATGTCATGATGTTGTTTACCGCGTTGGAAATCGCTGTTGATACGGCTGTCCACGCTTTTGATGTAAAGGCAGAAATTTCATCCCAGTATTTATAAATCAATACCGCGAGTCCTGCAACCGCGATTGTTACCCAACCGATAGGACCAATAGCAATTAACCAACCTGCTGCTACTCTTGCGCCCTGTATTAATGCTTGTCCACCCATTTTTATTAATGTTGCTATGAACCCGTCGGTCAATGCGTTCAATCCAACTAATACAGGCATTGAAGCTAAGAAAATTCCTGTCAAAGAAGTCATTACCACAGCAACTTTACCAAGCCACGGATGAGCCTCCATCAATCCATTTGTAAAAGCAAGGATCCCATTGACCATTCCAAGTAATGCTTGCCCTATTGGCGCGGCTGCGATTCCTAAATTAGTTATGAATGTCACAATCTCGCCAATTGTGGAAACTACTACAGGTCCATTCGTTTGAATGTAATCAATGAAGCTTCTAAACCCTTGACTCTCGCCCAACGCCGCTGACCATGCTTTGAAACGTTCCATCATGTCTTGTAAGCCACTCATCATTGTCGCGGACGATGGCCCAAACGCAGCAAACGTATTAATCATGCCTTGTATCGCATCACTAAAAATTGAGCGTATTTTCGGCATGTTCGTACTGACGTAATCCACAAATTGATTAAACTTCTCACTTTCACTTAGTCCGTCTGTCCAACTTCTAAACGACTCGGACATTTTCAAGAAGCTGTTTTGTGTCTCTGTGGACAACGGACCAAACGCAGCCATCATGTTAAATAAGCCTTGCGTGAAGTTACCGACTGCACCGCCTATTGCTTCGAGTGCTGGACCTGCTGACGTTGACAGGAAATTGAAGAAGTCTTTCACGTCTGCCGCTTCAAGATTGGCGTTAAATGAATCTATCATTTTCTTAATTGATCCGGTTACGTTTTCAATCATCGGTTTCGCTAAATCTAAAACGCCCGTAATCGCCGTTAACCCTGTCGAGAATACTTCCAATACAGGCGTTTCCATGCTCTTAACCAATTTCGAATAGTTGTCTTTGAACGTATTCAGCGACTCACCAGCTTTTACCTGCGCGTCTGACATGCCGTCCATAATCGCTTGTTGTTCCTGCATGATTTTATTGCGTTCTTTCCACGTATCGGCTTTCGCTAGTTTTTCCTCTAACTTTTCCAACTCTTTTGATGTTTCCACCACTTTACCGATGGATGGAACCGCAACCGCTGCAAATCCTGCAACGCCTATCCCTGCCGCGCCAAATGAACTAAGTAGCGCAAACGATGAACCTGCGATAACGCCAAGCATTGGACCGAGTTGACCGAGTAAGCCGACCACAGAAGCAAGTACAGGCACAATGGCTGGTGCGATGAAGATCCCAATGCCACGAGCTGTCATGCCGACCATTTCACCAAAGTTGCGAGAGAACGCCGCCATTTTCCCCATGACCGCTTGGTAGTCGTTCCACACAGCTTTCATACGCACCACAAAGTTTTGTGCTGCAAATGATTGTAGTTGAAGTCTTAATAGGGCTAAACGAGCCGTCACATTACCTGTATCGGCTCGAATGTCAATGTCGTGTGTTTCTGTCACGTTTGCTAGTTGCGCTTGCACCAACGCCATTTGTGCCATGAAACCGCCAATATCTGCTTCAACTTGTGGATCGGCTGTCGTTCGTGCGATTTCGCGCATCCGATCTTGAACCTGCAAGATGTCACGTGAGAACTCGCCTATTTCCAATTCAATGGCTGGCGTAACCGTCTCACCTGCTTCTGCTAACGCTCGCGCCACTTTAACCATGCGACTTTCAAAGCCACCAATATCTGCCTTAATACGCGCTTCTGTAACACGTCTGCTTAATGAATTGGTTTGCCTGTTTACGCTATTCGCGGCGTTGTTGAAGTTTGATGAATCACCGTTAATGTTTATCGTCGTGTCGCTGTTCAATTCAGCCAGTCGTGCGCGTGCTTCTGCAATGGCTGCTTGTAAATCCGTTGTGTTCGCGTTGATATTAACCGTCGAACTATCGTTGTTGATATCTGCCATTGTGGATTGCACACGTTGTGCTTGCGTCATGAATTCGCTAATGTTCGCGCCGATATCCACAATAACCTCAGAAGCCATCTTCTGCATCGTTTTGTTGACCGTTGCGGCTTTCTGCATAAACTTGCTGATATCCGCGTCAATCGTTGCGTTAAATCTAGGCGTTATTGTCATTTACTCATCCCCCTTTCTCTAATTGTTGAGGGCGATAACTCTTCATGGCGGCTTGCGCTTTTCTGTATCGTTCTAAATTCAGCGTTTCACCTTTCGCGTTGTTACCCCCCTCCAAATCCTTGCGCGCTTTATCGGAATCGTATAAGTCTTTGAGTTTCAAACGTTTCGCGTTATTCGCTTTCGCGCCAAACATCGCTTGCACCGCCGACATTTCAAATTCATCTATTCTTCGCAGTTGCGCACCTTTTACAAAATTCTTGAATTCCCTAGGAGACCAGGAAAAGATAACGTCCGCGTCATATACCTGTAAGTGATACGCTGCGTCAATCATCAAATTGTCATAGTTTAGGCTTTCAATTCCTCGCGGTTCTTCGTCAGCAGTTCGAACATTTCTTTGTTGCCCTTCTTCTCTTCCGCTGTTTTTCCGTGAGCCTTCATTGTTTCTAGCCCCTTCCACAAGTCTCTGCGTGGTTGTGCGTAAAACCCCGACTCGTCCAAGATGTGGAAAGCGTCTTTGAATAGTTGCTCCGTTTCTCCGTTATCAATGCGCTCTTCTAATGCGTTTTCAATAGCAGCAAGCGACGGTCTGTCTTTTTCGTGATGCTCAACTGCGCAATCCCAAAACATGGATAAGCTTTGTGTGCTTTTCCCTAGCAATCCCATATAAATATTCATAAAGCCGCCTAGTTTTTGCCCGTTTGCGTTCACTTCGTCGTATTTTTTATTCGCCAATCTGTCAAATGCAAATGAACCTTTGCCCTTAAATCCTTTACCGTTTACGTTTAAAATTGTCATTTTCCTATTCCTCCTATGAAATTCATTAGTTTATGCAAATAAAAAAAGAAGTAGGTATGACCCCACTTCTCATTAGTTAGATATGCTTATGGAATTACTGGTGCTGTTGTTTGATCAGGGAACGCGCCCGTAGTTTCGCCAGGTGCTTCAAATCCGTATTTCGCGAAAGCTAAAACTTCTGGCGGCAATGCTGGGATTGTCCCTTTTTGTGATTGGTCAATAACCTGCATTGTTGATGATAATTCAACAAATCCGTCTTGCGGATAACTTTCCTCCACGCTTTCTACAATTGTGTAAGCAAAGTACGCATCGTGAGAACCAGAAGCATTCAGTTTCAAATTAACTTTCCAAACCTTCAATTGTTTCTTGTCGCAGATTGCAGTAATGATTGCTTCTTGACCGGGATCATCCGTTTCGCCATAAGCAGTCATTTCAATAGATTCATTGTTCTGTCCGTAGCCGACAATGCGTCCGAATTTTGTTGTTTCGCTGATTACATCATTTTCTCGCGCATGAGAACCATCCGTTTGGTTACCAATTAGGTAACCGTCTTTTCCTAATACTGCATCTTCAAGTTGAACCAAAAATATGATGTCTTTACCTTGTTTCATGAATGTCCATCTCCCTTTAATTGTTTTTGATTGTGAATGTGAAGCGTGCTAACCCATGCTTGATGCGTGGATCTGCGTCGTCAATTACCTGCAACTGTGGACGGCTAATTTTGAGCAAAGAAAAAGAACCGCCAATAGCGATTCCCTTACCAATTGCTTGATGAATAGCGTCCAGTAGTGCATAACTTTCTTTTTTGCCGCCTGCGACACTCCAACTGTGGATGGTTAAACTAACTTCCTCGCTAAACGTGTTGCGCGTCTCGATATTGAGCGTTGACGGTGCGCCAATCGTTAGATAAGGGAATACTAAATCTTCCTCTACAACGTCGTACACACCGCTTACAAGTTGTGTTAGTTCGCTATCCACAGAGAGAGCCGCGTACACCGCTTTTTGCAATTCCCATAATGCCGTTTGTGTCATTTAAAAACGCCCCATTTCTCTGATGAAGTGGCGCTGTCCAATTTCTACGGCTGGCTCCCAAAATTCTTGCGCGCGCATCCCAGAAGTTGTCACCCAACGATTCAATTTCGGACTCCAATACGTCCAGGGAATCTTTTTGGCGCGACTGCCACCGGGACCCTCTGCGTAGATGCCTGTTCCGTAGTTTACGTAGATGGCGTAAAAAGCACCCACATGAATTACCGCACCCAAGCCACCATTTTCAATCCGCAACGTAATCGAATCACGTAATGACCCATCATCCACAGGTGCTAACGCCTTTGCTTGTGATTGAATGATTTGCGCAGTCTCCAAAACAATTTGCTTCGCGCGCTTTTTCACATCATCCGTATACTCTTCTAAATATTGTTCCATCTTGGGCCAACCGCGTTTAGTTATCCCCATTACTTCACCAACTTTAGTGGTACAAGCATCACTTCATGTTGACCGCCTTGATCCTGTGGATTGCCGATTAACTCATACGTTTCAGTGATGCCATGATGTTGGTACACACAACGCATGTCTGCGGTAATATCGTTTCGATACGGAAAATATAAGTTGCGATCCAGTGGATTGTTTAACTGCTGCGCTTCGAATACTTCACGACTTGACGGTGTATCTAAGAAGCCTTGCACCGTTACTTTTGCCGTCCACAGTTGAGTGAAGCCACCGCCACCGTCCGATACTTTAGTAAGTTGTTGAAATGTGAGGTTGTGCGGATATTCAGCGAGAAGCATGAAACTTCACCTTCTTATAAGGCGTTAGCAAGCCTTTTAACTCACTTGTCACCTCTGTGTCGTATGAATAGGATACAGAACCCATTGAGCGCGACTTTAAGCCAGTAGCAAGCGTGTTGCGCTCAATCGCCTTCGCTAAGTAGATTTTAACGCCACCTGGTATGCGCAACGTGCCTTCTGTGGTGATACCAAACGTGTTATTCGTGTACGCCATCACGCTTTCAAGCAACAATGGCAGCATCGTTTTGATGTATTCGTCTTTGGAATCATCCGCAAACGCTACGCCCATAATCCCTTTAATCTCATTTACATCGTTTTGCGTAGGGATGAACTCAATATGCATTCATTCCACCTACTTTCCGAGAATTGCGTTAATGTAATCCTCTTTGATGGCATCGGTTTTATACTCAACGCCTCTGCTGTCTAAAAAGCCTTTTAAGTCGTCATTTTTAACCTTCTTCAATTCTGTTTCACTGTATGTCGTGTAATCTGTTTCCTCTTCTGTGGGAGTCTGTGCGATTGTTTCACGCTGTTTAACATACTTTGCCATACCTTCTTCCTCCTCCGCAGTTACTTCTATAACTATTTTTCCATTAAAATGCGCTTCTTCCATTTCAAAAACCTGTCCGGCAGGATGAGTTACACCCTGGTACCGGACCGGAATCTTTAAGGCTTTGACGATCATTTCAGTTACCTCCTTCGATTAAGCGATTGGTTGCGCTTGGAACACTTCGTCAGCTGCAGGGAATGAAGGAATAGCCGTTGCTACTGCCTTTGTCCACGTGCTTACTGGATCTACATTCTCTTCGTATACCATCGCCAGGACATTACCGATTTTCGATGTTTCGATGGATGGATCACGCATCAAACGGATTTCCTCTGCTGTTGGGCCATAAATTGTTTCACCAAGAGCGCCGTCATTGAACAAAACAAAAGAGTTGTTCGGGAAATAACGATGTTGCGTGTATGTTCCGTTCTTCGCTTGCTTACGGTATTTGGCATCATAAGTTGCTACTCGCGGAAGCTGAGCACCAGTCATAAAGTTGTTCAAATCTCCCAGTGTCAATACGCGGCCTGTATCGTTACCGAAAATAGCTGATTTTACTTTCGGATGCGTTAATAGTGTTCCAACGATTGTGTTTGAAGTCAAAATGCGTGTAGGTGCAACCTCCATTGAATTAGACCAACGAATGATGTCCTCAATTGGATTAGATTCTGCCGCTGTCCACATGTCGGTACCGGCTAGTACTTCTTTGTTTTCTTCAGGTACCAGATAATCGATCGTTGCATCCAGACCGTTTTCATTCAAAGTGACCGTGCCTTTAGCCAACACTTCCATGCGCATTACTTCGACACGAGCTAGAACTCCTTGAACCAATACATCGATGTCGTTGTATACGTTCCCCATCAAATACTGTTGTTCCGCTGCATTACGTGGACTTTCAAGTGCGATAATATCCTTCTCTGTCAATTGCAATTTGCGTTTGATTAATGCTGCTTCAAGTGCCACTTTGCTCGCTTCACGAGAACCAATTTCTGATTCTGTATCAAAGCCATGGACAGAAGCGACAACCGGCGTACGGCCAGCACCTTTAATTTGATCAAATTCTAGAGATTGCGACTTCCGTGATGGAAATAAAGTATCGCCCAAGAATGGTGCATATACACGGTTTTGTTGATAGTTAAGTACTTCCTTCTGTTTGAATAAATCTAATACGTTCGGCATGAATGTTTTCCTCTTTTCTGTGAGTAATTTTTATCGGAATTTGATCTCTTTAAGTTCAGGAATCGCTAATGCAGCAGGAGCGACTGGTAACCGTTCAGGAATCACGTACCCTTCAACGATCAATGAACCAGGTTGCGGTCCTTCTGTCACATCTGTATCGTGCATGAGAATACCTTTGGCTGTTGCATCGTTAGCCGGAAGGATAGTGCCTGCTGGTACAATTTTACGTCCGTTAGCATCCGCCGCGACTCCTGCATCTCCCACCTGAGTTGTGAATGCGATAAACTTCGCACTTGCTAAAAAGTTAATTTGTGATGCTGATTCTTTTTTAAAATACATTAAAATGCTCCTCTCTTAATCCCATAATGTTGTTTCTGCTGGTTTACCTTGATTATTGGCGCTCTTGGCAAATGTTGCACCGACACTTGTATCTGACGGCGTTCCACCTTTTGGATCGCGCCCGTTGGCTTTGAATGTATCTTCGACTGCAGCTTGTACTGCTTTGTTATATGCAGCTTCGAGCTTGCCTAAATTTTCGTTCGTGCTATCTTCATCATCCGCAATAAAGAAGTCCAGGAGATCCGTGGGCAATTTCTTCTCTGCCGCTATTGACAAAGCTTTGTTCTTTAACGTTTCCCGAGTACGTGCTTTTTCTGAGTCATCGAATTTCTTCTGCAAGTCTTCCAAAGCAATTTCTGCAGGGGATTTCGCTGGATTCGCCTCACGAACTTTGGCTTCGATTAAGCCTGGCAATTGATTTGTTTTCCACGTTTCCAGTGCCGTTTTATGATGTGTATCCTTTAGCGAATCCAGTTCACTCAGCACATCTTTATTCGTTGTCGCTGCCGCTACTAGATCACCTCTTTCAAGCGAGTCGTGAATATGCTTTTCAAGAGCCGAATTGTCACCAGCTTCTACAAGTGTTTTAAACTGTTCTAAATTGATTTTCATTTCCTTTTCCTCCTTAGCCCTCCGTACGCCATAAGCCCACAGAACGCATAATAAATAAGCCTGTTTAAAGACTGCTGCTCAAAGTCTGCGATTAAATGATGTTATTAAGTTCCTCTGCTTTGCCGTAAGCCACGCCACGGATGAAAACCTTGCTGTTCATCACGTGGACCAGTTCATCGTTATAAGCTTTGTCATAGAATTGTTCTTTCGCATCGAATGATTTTGGAGGAATAACGATAACTTCGTCGGTTCCCTCTGCGTTGACTGTTACAAAAACGAAAGACGATTCCGTTTCTCTTGCTTTATCAAAGGTTTGGAACAATGCCTCTTTTGTTAATCCCACTTCAATCACTCCCTTACTTCTGGATTTCTTCATACAAGCGAGCGTATGAGTCCGCAAGTGAAGAAACAGCTTGTAATTCTTCCGAACCGACTGGCTCTACACTTGAACGCTTAACAAGATCCCGACTGATTCAAGAACTGATTGAGCTTCTTGTTTCAACTCTTCATACGTTTTCATCTAATCCCTCCAATCTATTTGCTCGTAAGCCTGAGCAGGCAGATGATGGACCACCTCTCATTCTCGAATTTGACATTCAGAAAACACAATCCATCACCCCTTTCGATTTCTATTCTCCAATTTCCATACTCGATAGCTTAATATGACAAGCCAAGCGAAAAACATCCCTGTCCAAGGGATATAGGCTTCAGTTAAAATACCTTTGACGATTTGATATGAGAATACAAGGACAATCGCGAATAACCATGAGGGTAAAAACAATCTTCTTATCGATTTTTCTCTATTTAATTTACTTTTATGAATACCGCCGTTCGCTAAACACTCCGGACAAAATTCTGTAGTCGCTGCATTCTTACACCCATCACGGCAATTAAAACAAGTGTTCATAACCTCACGCCTCTCTCAGACTATAGCGGCATTACTTTAGTTTTCTTCAGCTCTTCCAAATCCTTTTCAGTGAATGTACCGCCATCAATGATGACATGTGTTCTGTTCTGCTTTTTCAATTCCTTCAAAATATCCTTCAATGTGCCGTCAATAGATGCCAAAAGCTTTTCTTCCTTTGGAGTTGCCATGCTATTTCAACTCCTTTTCTTCAATACAGGCTTGCAACGTAGCAATAAATTCCGCATCAACCTGTAAATCATCGACTATGAAACTCAAAGTACAGGAGTTTATTTCTGAAACATCCATGTTTAAGTTAATGCCTGTCAGCTTGTCAATTTCAATTCCATCGACCGATATTCGATAATCGAAAAACGTCAAGCCATCAGATGTCCCTTTGGAGTTAGAGACATTATCTCTTTTCTTGATTTCAACTTTAGCCATTTCCTCACACCTTCCATAGATTAGTTCCATTCACTCAACGCCGACTTATTATTTTAAACATCCTTTTGATATGCTCATCCGTTTGTTTTGTATTCTCTTCAAGAATTGGGAAAACCGTAGTGCTGTAAAAAGCCGACATCTTCACAAAGTCAGCCAGACTCGTTTCGACTAAACCACTCGAAAGACGCTCGACTTCATTCTTATATTTTTCATACTGTTGTTTGAATTCGTTTTCGTTACTTCTTCCCATGCAATTTCATCACCTTTCAGCTCTTTTCGGTTAGTTAAACATCCTTAACTCCCATAATCTTCAACCATTCTTCATACGAGACAAACGGCATATTTCCTTGAGGTTCAGGAATCTCTTTAATCGCTTGAGCAAACGCTTTTTCGTAAATAGCCCCTGCTTCCACTTTTTCTTTGGTTAACGCTTCCAATTGCCGCTTGTATTCGTCGTTGTTGTAAACCACACCTTCTGCAACCATCGGCACTTTAAAATCAAGCAGCGTTAGCTTCTTACAACGGCAATAGTTATCCATGGCAGGAACGCCCCACATTCGAGGTCCCATTGCTTTTAATCCTTGGTAATGGAAATATCCTTTGCGATCTGTGCGCTGACCATCAAGTTTCTGATGCGCCTTTCTTACAATGCCGTCTCGTTTACTCAACCAGACGCCACGAACATCACTAATGGCAGCTATTTGATTCTCGACATTCCCTAGCGCCAAAGCGCGCACGCGATCACTTACGTTACGCAAGAACAAACGTAGCGAATTGCTCTCACTCTCGATCAACTCGCTAATGCGCTTGTTTAACTGCGACACCGTTTCATTCTTTCGCAATGCTATGCCCATTTGTTCTCGAATCCGAGAGACTAACCGATTCCGCTTGACTGTTAAGAAATGAGTTAACGTTAATCCGTCAATTTTCACTTCTTTACGAATCTCACTTAGCTTAGGTATATCGATTTTCCCAACGTTTACACGCGCTTCTAAGCGTTCTGTTAAAGCATCAGTCAATTGCTCAACTAATCCTTTTTCACTCTTCAAAGAAGAAGGCAAGACGCTCTCGATGCGTTTAACCAAGCTATCTTGTGAATCGCCACTGTCCACACCTTTTTGCAATGCTTTTTCGATGTTCGCTACAACTTCTGATTGCTTACCTCCTGGCAGTTTCGGCAACTTAAACGTGCCTAAGATGAATAGGAGTACGGCGCCAATCACTTCAGTCGTCGGCAAAGATGGTCGCGCAATGAATTGATCGAATAGATAAGCCGTCAATAAGAATTTAAGTAAAAAGTGATTCTCCTCAACTGCTTGCACTTCGGCTACCATTTGCTGATATTGCTCAGTGGCGATACCAGCAATGGCTCGTAATTCGTTCTCTAAACGATTGTACTTCTGCATTTCTTGATAACTTAGAACACCGTCACGCTCGTATTTTTGATACATGGCTGAAAGCTGTGAAAGGATTGCCTTTTGCATGGTGAGCATTTGTTTCTGCAGTAGGTTTTCTGTTTTGGCTAACTCTTGATCCAGTCGACGTTCGATATCCGTTTGGTTCACTTTTTCCTCACACCCGTTCCTTTACATGAAGGACATTGGATTTGATCACTTGTTGCCAGACTTGTTATTTTGCCGCCACCACCGCATTCAGGGCACAGATACTCGCTGTCGCCTTTACCTTGAGGAATTTCTCCACTCTCTTCTTTGGAATCGAAACCTTCTTCATCCTCGTTCAAATCAGGCAACACCTCACCTAACCGCAAAGCATCTTCTTCCATTTCTTTGATTTCATATTCTACATCATCAACAAATGACAAGAGAGAGAGACGAGTTCTTTCACTTACATGACCTTTAAGCGCTTGAGTGGATTGCGCTTCATCCAAGATGTTCGCTGGCAAGTTGCGCTTAAACCCAAAGAATACTTTCAAGTAATCTTCTTCGTTGAATCCTTTGCGCTTCTTCCAAGCGCTGAATATTACTTTAAATTGGTACCGCAAAGCCGATACGAATTTCCGCTCCATTGTGATGCACTTGTTCTCCAATGCCAGTAATTTAAAGCGCATCGCAATGCCTGTGATGTTCCCACCAAACGATTCATCTGAGAAGTTAACGGATTTAGAGAACTTCAAGATGTTTTCTTCCAGCCGATCCAGGTGATTTTCAATCATTTGATCGTTGATGTCTTTGGTCAGGTATTTCACATCGTCATTCTCGCCGAATAATTCGAACATTCCGGTCTGTTTCAGCTTATCGAGCGTATCATCATCAGCACCCATGCCCTTCAGAATCAAGTAGGCAAGGCGATACTGTTCAATCTCATTGGAAGCATCTGAGAGCGTTCTGTCGTATGCATCGATAAGAGCCAACACCTTTTCCGCATCTGCTTTCAATTCTTTGTTATTCGCAATGCCAAACAAAGGATTAAAATCAAACATATGAGGCTGAATATCATCCAATACATATTGACCGCCGCTTTCCTGTGAGAAGTAATAAATGTATAAGTCATCATAGAATTCTGCATGATTAACTTTCCCTACCTTGAAATAGCGCAAGGAATAGTCCGGTTCCTGGATTTCTTCGCCCAATAGGACGGTTTCCCAAGGGTCCAGGTTCTTGATGCGTTCTCTTGCCTGCATGTCGATATAGGCCAAGCGCGATGAATAACCGCAAATAGCAGCCATTTTGCCGCACTCCGCATCCGCATCTTCTGCATTATTGCGCAATAAGAAGTCTTCGATTTCCTTTTTCAGACCGGCATCCTTCTGATCAACGTTGTAACTAATCGGATGACCAAACATGTATCCTATTTTGGTATCGACAATGTCCACATCATACGCGTTGTTCAGACGGTTATTCACCTTGTCATCCAGGCGCTTAACACTGTTACTTTTGCCAAAGCCATCAAATGGCGCAGCAGAACGCTTAAATATTTTCGGGCCTTCTGCCTCGGCTTTATAACGTTCATACAGCTTCTTCATTCGTTCATGATCTGTTTGATGTGCAGTGATAATATCCTGGACGAGTTTCTCTGTGATTCCGGATTTATCAATCTTATTTTTAAAATGCAGCAATACTGTCACCTACCCTGTTTTTCGTCTTTGTGGTTTCAAGTGCGTATATATCGCATAGCGAAGTGCATCCAAAACGTCATCAAATTGCTTTACCGGAAGCCCAGTCAACGGATTCCAAACGTACATGTTAATTTCCTTTTGGAAGCGCTCGACGTTATCTTTCACAATCTTTAAATTGCCTAATTTCAAAAGCCTGCCGACTTCCTCAATGCCAGATACGATCGCTTTGTCGGCATTGATGGCCCGAAAACCTTCACGCCTGAAACGGATCACGTGCTCCGGACGTGCGCTATCGCAATAAAAGTTCATTTTGCCATAACGCGCTTTTATATCTTTGGCCACTTCAACCCAGTAATCAATTTCCTCGTGTTGCTTGGCATGTTCTTCTAATAAGTAAATGTCGCCCTGATTGTCTTGCCCCATGACCACAATAGAACCGTAGTGTTCGTAGCCCCAGTCGACGCCAGCCCAATAACTGACGAAATTGAGCTTCTCCAAGTCAACTGAATCAACGTAATGGATTTCTTGATTGAAGTCCTTGTAAACTGCCCCTTCTGCCGCTGTCCAACGACCGAATATGTCTCGATCCGTAAACATGCCAGAAGGTGTAGAAGCGATAATGCTTTCCACGTACTCGGGATCCAGGAAGATGTTGTCCTGCAACGTGAAGTGAAACGACCGGATGTTCAATCGTCCACTTGCAAGCATCTGACCATCCTTATCGATATAATCTTCCTTAACCGGATGCGCCGGGTTTTCTGGGTTTGTATCGATAATGATGCGAGCGCCCTTATATGAGCAACGAGAAATGACTTCTTTCACGAACATGTTGTGAAGTGCAGTTCCTTCATTTAAAAAAGCACCGGCAGCTGTAAAGCCCCGCGCTTTTTTCCAAGAATCCGACTTTGACCCATCGAACACATATACTTTGTTGCCGAATAACTGAAATGAATTCTTTTTATCCAGTTTGATGTCGCGGCCAATGACCTTTTCCATATCATCTAGGATGTTTCGCCAGATGGCTGAGTACGTAGCGCCGCCTAAGATGAACGACAGCCCTTGCCCCTCGTATTTAGCTACATGAGCCAGAAACAGCAGCAGCGCCACATAGGTCTTCCCCGCACGCTTGGCTCCACTCATGATCAATATCTTTGGGTCTTCTGTTCGCACGCTGTCGACTACTTCAATCTGCTTTGGCGTTAATTCCATTGACTAACCCCCTTAACGCAGCAGCAACATCTTTTTCAGCTTCGTTGTCATCGGTGCTGTTCAGCTTTTCAATCTCCGCTTTCAGCTTCTGGACCTTCAACTCATCCAACGACAGTAGACGTTTATCGAGCTCCTGCATGGCTTTCTGTTTGTCATAGAGCTTGATGGATACTCCGTCGCGTCCCTGTTTAATCTCTTGAATCATCGTTCCATCTACCTCTTTGTAATCTTTAAACTCTACGAAAGAAACTGTACGCATTTCAGGATTTCCGTCAACATCCATCAAAGGAGCGCCTTCTCTGTCATATTCCTGAACCTCTCTGGTGCCAAAAGCTAAGAAGTCCGTAATGTCAGCAAAGGCCATCTTCAGATACTCTCTAGCGATATCTCCTGCAGAAACAAACATTTCATTTTGCATCTCTGCTTTCATCCTGCGGATTTCATCTTTAACACCCTGATTCACCATGAGAACATATGCATTCTTATTTGCTGTTTTGTAATCACATTCATAAGCTAACTGATAAGCCTTCGTAGCATTGAAATGCCTGATATAATGCAGACAAAATTGCTGTTGCTTTTCAGTAAGATCCGTGGATTCAATCACAGGTTTAAAGGATGCATCCTTTTTCTTTTTCTTTAGGGTTGCAACCTTTTTAGGTGAACCTCTCGACCATCCTTCACGACTCTTTCTGCTCTTTATCGTGCCGAGCTTCAAGTTATGTTTTTCAGCTAATGCAGCGATAGTAATCTTTGATGATTCCCATTCACTCTGTATCTTTTCCCAGTTGACCATCTACATCAACTCCGCCCCCTCAATAAAACTCAGTAATTAATTTTCAACCCACGACCAATACGCTGGATTCAAAGAAGCATACGTATGAAATTCACCATCTAAATACAATTCTTCAAATTCATAATTCACTAATCGTCGATAAGCACTCTTTCGTCTGTCATCACTGGGACGAACAAAAAGATATTCGTTCTTTTTAAGCTGATTTCTGAACTGTATGATGATATCCAAGGATTTCTTTAATCCTTCCAAACCACAAAACCCAGTAATCAATTCATCATCTTGTTTGCTCGTATGATTAAACCAGTCATTTGCCTGTTTGCGAGATGCAGAAATAATAATTGCTACATGCCACACGTTTACCTCTTCGTCGAAAACGGATTGCCTATTCCGATAGAAATAAACGTTCAAGAGTTGGTTGTTGTTAAGACCAATACAATAACGAACTTCTGATTTCCTACGTTTCACTAAGTCTTTCAAAGGCATTCACTCCTCTATGCTATTTGCATTTTTAGACATAATAAAAAGACCTCGGAAGGCCTTAGGTATCGCGCGTATAAACGGGGTCTCAATGAGGGATTTACCGGTCGCCCTGCATCCCCTCTCTTTCTCCCCTTCATTCATATAGACTTCGTACGTCAAGAAATGAAATATTTATGAAATTATTTTTTTCACCTTCACGCGAGCCCTCTCGATGTACTGTTGAACTGTGCGCTTTTTGATGCCGGTTTCCTCTGCAATACGTTCCATGCTGAGTTGCTGCGTAGTGTGAAGAAGGTAGCATTGGCGCTCTCTAGTGGATAAAATCGCTAATATATTCGTCATCTTTATTCGTTGAGTAGAAGTTAGATGTAACTGCCGATCATTAATGTCTAGCTGTTCAACGATATCGGGAATGAAATCCATGGAATCAAACATCATTTTCTGATAAACCGCTTTTTTGTCAATGCCCTTATACGTGTTTGGTTGACGTCCATTACGCAGCCATTCAATGGCATAATTCATATCAGCTATCATGTCTTCCAGCAGATTAATATCCGTTTCGTTGGAGGGATCATTAACATCCAATAAGCTCAACTTCTTTTTTAAATCTGATTTACCGCGTTTATATTCTTCAATCAAATCGTCAGCCCATCTATCCACAAGAAATCCCTCCTATCTATTTCGTCGAACAGCTCCACCTTTTGCTCGTCTGAACGTATCTCGATTACTCCCCATAATTTCAGCCCATTCTCTTTTACTGAGCGTTTCTTTTAGTTTGGGTAATGTCTTCGTATTCAAAATCTCTTTCGTCGCTCTTAGGCTATCTGTAAGCCCTTTTTCTATAAGTTGTTCCTGAATTGTTCTCATTGCCCCCAGCTCCTTTTAGGTAAACAAAAAAGGGCGCCAAGCAAAGACACGTCCTCTCGTGTCCTTACTCAGCACCCCGGTTGTTCCAGTAGTACTTTTGCAATATTTATCTACTTACCAGTATAACTCAATTCCCATACGGATGGCTTATTATCTTGCCAAGTTATTACTTGTTTTCCGAATCCTGTGGGTGGTGAATCCAGTTTTTGAAGCCTGCCGTTCATCACCCTATACACTGCATCTTTCATCAAATCAACCTCTGCAATCATGTCCTCGTCTCTAGTTGCCATTCCCATCCTCCTCAAATCTTGTAATGCAAGGCGGTCCTCATTCGCCAATCATTCAGTCGGCAACTCTTCTTCTTTCGGAATCCGTTTGAACCACTTGTATGTCTTCAGTTGCGTAAAATAAAACCGAATTTCCTTTGCAGATACCAATCCAGTGCTATTTTCAAAATACAAATTGTCTACATCGTTAATAATCATTTGCATTGCCGCAGCTAGTGAAATTTCTTTGTAAATCATTGTTCATTCCTCCTCTAAGTGTTTATTACTTAGCCATTTCATCGTGCAATCCAAGTCTTTTAGTAAACTCAAAGTTTCCACGACAATAAAATTCCCCATCTTCGTGACATGCATGTGGTCGATTCCCTCTTTCTACAAAGAAATCTCTTTCAGCCTCACTCTCTTCGGATCTAGCTGGATATTTATAAGCGCATGTTTTGCACATTTTCTTACAAGGTCTTTCGATATCTTCATAGCAATCGTACTTAATTTCAGGAATGTTAAGTAATTTCATCGCTCAACCCCTCCTCAAAAATCGCTTGCTTTATCGTGACTTCCGTCCGCGGACTTTCTGAATACCGTTTCGTCATGATCAACTCACACACCAATTTATCATCGGTATAAATAATTCCACTCAATCCATCCATGACCGACTTCGCATAGTTGTCGATGTCACTTTTAACAGCTGGCAATAGCTCACCACGTATTGCCTTCTCTTTCTTTTTGTTGCTCCAACTCGCAGGGATTTGCTTATAAAAATGCAATTCCAACGAAAGAGGGCATTCCAATAGCTTCTCTGGCTTATATTGTGACGAGACAAGCCTCACATACTGCTTAAAGTCCCGTGAATTAATCGGATCATAGAGAACCGTCTTGCCGGAAAAACTCTTTCCGGCTCTTGGTCTCCCTTGTGCTTGTGCTTCTCCCATGATTTCAAAACTGATTGTCTCCAATGGCTTCCCCCCTAATAAATCAATCTCAGCTTATCGATTTCCTGAAGCAATCTTTCATCGCTGAGTGCCTCATAGTAGCTGCGCCGAATTTTGGTTGCTTTGACTAAATTATTTATAAATTCATTGCGGTCCTCTTTACTCATAAATTATCTCCTTTAAATTTTGGATCTTCGTTAAATGCCAAGCGATGATAGTATGTCACCATGTCTCGGTGGTATCCAAGGACATGATGATGGTCTACGAATTTAATAGCTTTATTAGCGTGATAATGACATAAAGCTCCATACCAAAGTGTTTTCAATGGAATGGTGAACAGATACTTCAATTTCACTTATCCCACTCTTCCTTTCCACTTCTGTATTTCCGCACTCATTTTACTCATCGTGCGTTCATTCTTCTTCAATCGCCCCTGTAAGTAATCAATCTCCTCTTCCGTTTTCAGCGCTTCTAGTAGCTTAGAGAGTTTGGCTACACTCACAGTCTTTTGATTACTTAGAATGGCTGTGAGTTGGATTTGTGCTTGTTTTTTATTCATATTAGTAACCTGTATCTTGACGTTGGTAATTTAGCTTGTTTTTCGCTAGATACGCTTCCTCGACTTCGTGCCAAGTAAATCCAAGCAAATGCGTCAGTTCCGAAAATCTTATAAAAGAATTTGTATGTGCTTCTTTGACAAATTCAATACAAGAAATTTGAAAACACATATCAATCATACAATCAGCAATATCTGAGCTTTTTTTCAATTCTTCTACCTGTATTAAACCGTGACCGTGCTCATGTTCATTGCCGATAGATAAAAGGAAATGAAGAATATCAACCAATTCTACTAGTCCTTTCTTTTTATCATTTTTCTTGTTTGACCAAAATTTAAAGACTTCTGGAAATTCATTCGCGCATTCAGCTACTTCTGTTAAAGTTGCTAGAATATTTTTGCGCAATCTATTCTCTCCAAACACCACTGGATGGTTCTTTGTAATCTCCGCATCCAACCCACGTTGCACCTCAAACAATTTGTCTAAATTCATTATGTGGTCCCCCTTTGTTTTATAAGCTACGTTTGTCCTCACGTGCAGCTTCGATATCCTGTGCACGTTCCTCTTTTGAATATCGTCTATAGCATTGAGCAAAAGCTACAAGTGAAGTGATCCAGAACGATAATACAGCTGCGTTTAATATTAGAATCATCATGTGCCTCCTTTTTAGTTATCTAACAAATTAATTCCATTTGATTGTTCTTATTCAATGAAATTTCATCATATTCATAGTTTTCATTCAGTAAAACTTCAAATATCGCTTCTAATATCGGAACAACAATGCTGTTTCCCGCCAATGCGTAAAGCGTTGCATTTCTTTTCCCTTGCTTGGTGGGAAACTGTTTGAGCATCAGATTAAAGTCCACATCTTCAAACCCCATCAGTCGCCATACTTCTCTTTCAGTCAAATACCTGTAGGCTGGCTTTCCGTCTATTCGGATAATGCCGGCATTCGGGCATCGATCTTGCCGTTCGGTAATGGTCCAACAATGCGTATCGATAACACCAAGTCTGCGTTTGTAAGAATCCTGCGACTGAACTGGATTAAATTCTTCAATTTTGTTTAACATCGAAGGGATGTTAATTTGGTACTGAGGATCGGTGACGTTTGTTTCCAAGAAGTCAGATATGGACCGCATTGTTTTTCGTTTAAGGTGGCCGAAATAGAAAGGCTTGCCGAGTGTTGATACACAGAAAACTCTTTCTCTAGCCTGCGGCACTCCGAAATCACGTGCATCTAGTACATCGAAGCTGTTTCTATAACCTAGTTCCGTCATTTTTTCGAGATAGTGGTTAAAAGCTCCGATTGATTTTTTATCAAGAACGCCGGTGACGTTTTCCCAAAGAACTGTTTTAGGTTTCCACTCACCCATATTCCGGATAATTTTTATCGTTTCGTGCATCAGTGAACTCCGAGTTCCACTACCCTCTTCTGCACCGCGCTTTTTTAAGTCCTTATCAATGTTGCTGCTGTATTGCGCTCTGGAATTATCCTGGCACGGGCTGCCGTGAACTAAAATATCAGGACACAAATTCCAATCGACAACCGACTGCGGTTTATGTCTGTGATCATACAAAGCGTTGTAAGCACGCACTCTATTCTCTTGTATTTCAACATAATCCACTGACTTATGATCAATCCCTAAGTTTATCAGTGCTTTTCTAGGAGCACCGATGCCCCCAAACAGCTCAAGTATCTTAATCAAAGGTCGTTGCCTCCTTTTTATTAACTACGTAGTTTGTGCGAACAGTTACCTATAGCGAATTATTAATTCTGTACAATTCTTTATAGTTGCCGTTCTCATCAAATTCTGAATCGTACTCAAAGTTGTGTCCTAGCCTCATTCTTCGTAACCTTGATAATGCCCAATCTTCTCGACTGTGTTTTTTACCTAACATGAAAGTCGATGCCCATGGTGTAGCGTTGGGACTGAAATATAAGTAAAGTGGATACCATCTTCCAAAACACCTGAATGGTAATCTAAAACAGATATACCCAAACTTTTGCGTACGAATATTTACTCCCCAGTGCATTGCGTTTCTACCATAAACTGTTATTTTCTTGCCTAATTTAATATGTCCTGTCAACAAATTTATTCCTCCCTTTTTCGTTCAACTGCACGGCAATTAAAAACCGTCACTCCATTTTTTAGTGGGTAATCCACCCTGGTATTCCAAGGTGTCTTTTAGTTCGATTGCGTCTTTGAATCCACATTTACAGATTTGCTGGATGGCCGAGATGCCAAATACTCTAATTTCTCTTGTCGGCTTCCAGTAAGGAATAGCAGCAACTAATTTGTCATAGTTTGCATCCTTAATCTTTCCGCCTTTGTAGATTTCTTTGCGGCTATCAATCAATGCTTTTGTTTCAGGTGTCATTAACATGTCAGCAATCCTCCATTTCTTTTTCTTCTAACTGTTGACTAGCTATAAACATTTTCCCGACGTCTAAATTCTTCAATGCTGAATAGGTCGCCTTCCTTTTTGCCTGACCACTCTAGCCAATCCAAAAACTCTTTGCCAGAAAGCTTCTTGTCAAAATGATGTTCGTTCAAACGCACAATTTTTTTGTCAGAAGGTTCCATTCGACATTTCACAGTCTGACCTTTTTCTTTTTCGATGTACTCGAACATTTCGAAAATGTCCGTTTGATTCTCTGGAACTTCATAGACTTCCATCAATCGCCCGCCTCCATCCATTTAATTCGTTTCCACCCATTCGCGAGCATCCACTTAATACCGGCAGCTCGGTATCGTCCGAACTGCCATACAGGAATCCCTTCTTCCATGCGATAAAAAAGTAACTCTTTCCCCCGATTCATCAGCGTTACGAATTCACTTTCAATTCGATGTCTAAACGCAAATGTGTTTTCAGTAACAAAGCACGTAAATCGTAATACTCCATGCTTTCTAGTGGTTCTCCATTAGGGCTTTCATGAATGCCGTAGCTTTTGAGTTCCTCAATCCAAAAGGTAGTATGAATATGTCGATGTTTCATGCCCCGTCCTCCTTCAAGTGTTTTCCAAACTCTTAGCGTTATCGCCTTGCTTTAAAGAAAAAATTGGTAGTAACTAACCAAAAAAATATATAAGAAAGCCGTAAAGAAAGGATCTGCCCACTCTTAAACGGCCTTCATTTAGTTATGAAACAATAAACACTTTTCCTTCAGTGATTTCATCGGAGAGTGATTCAGATAAGTACTTCTCAATGTTGTGCATCGCATTCAGTTCCCATGCCCCACCGTCAGCTTGGTACAAGGCAGCAGCTGGGCCGTTCCGTAAACGCAGGATAAAGGATGATTCTGGTTGTGGCACTTCAACAAATGTACGGAACGGGCGTAATAGCACTGGATTTGGCACATTGACCTCTTCAACCGTTGCAACTCCTGTTTTCGCTACTACCGACTGTGTGATTCCGTTATCTTTCGTTTCTTTGCTGTCCTGTTCGGAAATCGAACCTACAAATCGCAATAAGCTGGCTGTGTGATCATTTTGAATAAAGTTTGCTTGTGTTTGGATAATGAAACGTTCAATGTCCATGTACGAATTAAAATTGATGTCTGGCAGTAAAGCGTGTGCTTTTACATAACAGCGACGATCACCGTCATCGTTCAGCGCATCATACAGATAAACCTGCTGAGGACCTTCGACGTGAATCATGAATTTTCTATCTGTATCAAAATCCGATTTGATGTAATCAAGAAGACCCGTTAAGCTGCGAACTTTAATCGAGTCGACTGAACTTTCTTTGTCCAAACGTTCTAGATTGCGAGTTGAATAGATATGGCCGTTCGCTTCTACTGTTTCCGGACGATTGTGTTCCTTGAAATACTGCAATAATTCTTTTAACATGTGATTTCCTCTTTTCTGTTTTTGGTTTTTGATTTAATGTATTTGGTGTTTATTTGAATCCAACAACATTGCTTGGCTTGCTTTTCTTTTCCGCTTCTTCGATGACTTCACCGGTGTCCGTGGCAGCCTGTCCATTTTCATTGATGTAAGTCTGACCAGGGATGCTGCTTTTCAACTCTTTGGCTGTCGGTTTACCGTTTACATCCTTATCCAAGATGATCGTTGCTGGAATTGCTTTTGCTGGAGCGAGTGTCGTTTTTGCAGTTACATCTACAGCAGCTGTCTGACGGTTTTCAGCCGGTGTAATTTTGATGCTCAATTGAACCGTACGTGCTTTCTTTGGATCTGTATTTAAATCTGCGATATTCTCCAATGCTTTTGCTAACTCCAAATTCAAGCGTTCCTGTACTGCGCCATTTGCGAATGTGTCCATGTTTACGATAGTTTTTGTCATGATAGTTCCTCTTTTCATTAGTTTTTCGTGACTAGTAATTTATGCTGCTATTTACCCGCTAATATACGTGCAAAGAAGTCGTTCAGCCGCTGAGTAGATGTAAATGCTGATAGATATTTCCGATAACTACCATTTCGAAGTGTTCACACATCCCATCGGGTAAGTAACCCATGTGAAAAGAGCCTTTTTCAAATACGATTGCAGAACGGTGATAACGACCTCCGTAAGTTTCGATTTGGACAATATCTCCTTCATAAATCTCCACGCCGTTTTTATCTTTTAGGCCGGTGTATTGCATAACTTCATAGTTATTTAGGAAAGCTATTGAAGAAAAATACCCATTATCATCATGTGCCGCTAAACGATTGTTGATAAATCCAAGGTCGGACATATTAATTCCATCCATGTACTCTGCAGAATTATCTTCGTCATCAAAGCACAGGATTTCTTTTGCCTTATTCCAAGCGCGAAACTTAATCTCTCTCACGCCGCCACTCTCCTAACTCGATGATTATTGATAAGTTCTACCGCTGCCTCATGATCCAGATTAGTCAGCTGCTTCAACTCTTCAAACAGCACACTGAAATTTCTTGCAATCACTGGGTCTTCATTCTCCTGCCACGCACCGGCAATTAAGATGAGTTGGTCGAGTAATCGTTTCATTTTGATTCCTCCTAGTTTTGTAGTAGATGATCAAACTTAGATAAACGTCCTTTGGCAATTTGCCGGCGGTAACTGGTCGCTTTATTTTCAATCGATTGCGAAATTTCAACAATGCGGTCATAAGAACGCTTGCCGATCTGTTCTGCCAAAAACTTGGGTTCCAAATTGGAAGTGGCCATAATCGGTTTGTTGCGGCGGTATCGGTTGTCGATGATCAAGAAAAGAATTTCCTGTACCCATTCGCTTGTTTTTTCTGCGCCAATATCATCAATGATTAGCAAATCGCAGATGTTCAGCGCCTTTAATATTTGTTCTTCGCTGTCGGTATTGCCTTTGTCGAAGGTATTCTTAATTTTCTTCAAGAGATCCGGCATCGAAACGAACACGACGACTTTTCCTTTTTTTCGCAATTGATTATGAACAGCAGCCGCCAAGTGTGATTTCCCGTTTCCAGGCACGCCCCATAGCAAGATGGATTCAAGACCGAACTCTTCAAAGTTGTCAGCGTAGTATCGAGCAATCTTTTCAGCGTTTTCTGCACCTGGACGTGAGTCGAAGTTAGCAAAATCGGATTCCTCAAACCGTTTGCCTAATTCGCTAATAGAGAACAACTCGCGGACTTCGCGTTCTCGCTGTGCATTTTTATAGGTTTCAAGCTCGGCTTTTTGAATTTCAGCCTCACATTTACAGATAGGTTGAACCCATCGCGTTTTTCCTAAGACGTCTATTTCTAACGGTGGTACGATTTCGTTACAGTGAGGACATTCAATGCCTTTAGAGTGAGAGTCCGTCCCAGTCTTCGTCAGTAGATCCTGCATGATGTTTTGAAGTGGTTCCATTCGAGTTCCCTCGCTTCCGTCTTTCGAATTCCTTATCAGCAGCTTCTACACCAGCCAAGGTGGTAATTAGCTGATCGCTCCACGATTTCAAGATGGTGTCAGCAAAATTCATTTTGTTTCGTGCATTGCCTTCGACTGAACGTTTCAATGCCTCATGAACCAACTCCTCAGATGATTCATCAATCATGATAGAAATTCGTTCGGCAATATGCGGTACCAAGTGACTGATGTTTTGTTCATAGAAGCGAAATGCTTTTCCAGCGCTCTTATCTACAACAACAACTTCTTTTTCTAGTTCTAGTTCTAAATCTAGTTCTAGTTCTGTTGCGTTATCCAGCGTTACTGTAGCGTTACCTGTAACGTTACTACCTTCATCCGGCTTATTTTTAGGTGGAGAAGCTAATTTTTTCTTTGATTGACGATGCTTTTCAACGCGTTTTTTAGTTTGCTCTCGTATCTTATCGAGTCCAACAACGTTCTGATGCTTCTCCCAATTTGATATGCTGATAAATTGATTTTCATCGATATCAATCATTCCAAAGGTACGGAAAACCTCTAATGCCATCCGTACAGTTGAAAGCGGTCTGTTGAATATCGTCGACAGCATTTCGTCCGTATATGGAATATTTTCTGATAGGTAGATGTAGCCGTTATTGTTTGCACGTCCGGCTTGTGAGAGTAATTTCACCCAAACAATCAGGATGGTATCTGCCTCTGGCATGCTCTCAATCAACCTTATCTTTTCATCCTCAAACATCTGTGTACTAAGCTTTATCCATTTAACATCGCTCATGCCTCTCACCCTTCTTTATTTACGGTATATAAATCATCTTCCCAGTCAGTTCGGCTACCTCTTGGCGAAACTGTTCCTCGTTACTGTTGGAATCCGATAAGTGAAGTAGCCATATTTCCTGCAGCTTCGATAAGTCGTTTGCTTTCAAAAACTCTTTTACGTTTTCTAAGGAGAAGTGAGATCGCATCAATCGTTTCCTCAAAACTTTTGGCGTTCTTCCCGATAGAATGTTTTCGTCCAATATCTTTTGTGAGTAATTACACTCCACCATCAGATGTGATAATCCACTAAAGCGATATTTGATGTAATAGGTATCTGTAGCGAAAAGTAATTTATCGCCTGCCGCGTTGACTAACAAAAAACCAAATGGTTCTGACACATCGTGCTGTACATCAAATGGCAAAATGGTCCATGTTCCGATTTGAAACTGTTTCTTGTTCTCAACAGTCTTCAATCGGTGATGTTCGATGCCTAATTCGTCTTTTGTGCCTTTAGATAGGTAACAGGTAATGCCAGCTTTCAAAACCTCAGGAACGCCCATACAATGATCTTTATGCTCGTGCGTAATCAAGCAGCCTTTAATATCCCGTGTCTGGAAGTTTAACTTCCGTTGAATGTCGCGAAATTTGATTCCTGCTTCCAGGAGAAGGGGTGTATGACCATCTGTGATGTAGTAGCAGTTCCCCTTCGAACCGGTTGCAAGTGTTGTAATTTCAATCATCAGAACGGTGGAGCGTCGTCTTCTGCACTAGCAGTACCAACTGGCTCTGGTTCTTTCTCTGGCAGTATTTCACCAGTTTTTACATCTACATTCGGTGTGACTGGTTCTGCCTCAACATACTCAGCATCTGTATAGGTTTCTGTTTGTTCGGGTTTCGATTGGTTTGGTTCAACATCAAGCAAGTCTTTGTTTGCGTTTTCGTTTATTTCACGACGAACGCTAGTTTCTTCTTCCTGATTTTCAACATATGCATAAGCCGTAGCGTTTACTTTCTTAGGATCAACGGTCAATTTATCAGTGACACGATGAACCAATGTTTTGAACCGCATTTCGACTGGATGTTTTGACCAAAACGTATCGCTTTGTGCCGCCTTTCTCGACTTCTCAAAATCTTTTTCAGAAACCATAATTAATGTGTTTTTTCGTTCATCTTCATAAACGAGATAACCAAAACCGCCAATAATTTCACCGCGGTCAAATGGATTTGTGATTTCGAATTCATAGGATTCAGTAGCATTTGAAAATGACTTTTTCAAAGGGATAAACTTGTCTGTGCTGTAAACCAGTTCATAAATTACATCGACTGGTACATCGACTGCTACTTGTTGACGGTAATACGCTTTTCCGACATACCCCACACGAAGATCTAAGTCATATTTTCCTTCTCGCTTATTGAAGTAAGGAACCGGATGAATATGGTTAGGTACTAATGCATCAAGCCCCAATTGAACGCGGTGGACAGCATCTAAAGACAATTTACGCATGTTCACGTTTTGCCAAGTGAATGGTTGTCCATAAGGTTTGGTGGCGTTTAGCCGCTTCGTTTCCATGTCCTTTAAAACGTTGTCGACTTTCAAGAATAAATGTTGTGCTAATGTCTTTTCGTAATCTGAGAACGCCATTGGCGCACCGGCTTCTGCAGCAAATTGCGTTTCTACGTTCTTCAAGAACCTTTCAGATTGTGTAGCCTGTATGCTTGTATCTTGTGTTTTTAATTCATTTTGAGTTGTCATATTAAATTGCCTCCTCTAAATTTGGTGTTTCAATACGTAGTGACTTGTCTTTCTCCGAAACAATTAAGCTAATTAGCTGTGAATCAGTATCTGCCAGCTGTGTAACCGCTTCTGCGTTATCCACGAAGATTGGTGCTTGAATGCCGTGGAATTCGGATAGCGTGTTAATGATGTCTAATCCGATATTGATTTTGGCTGCATTGTTCAATCCAGACCCATAAGGTACGCCCTCAAACGTCGTTTCGCAGACTTCCTGCAGCCCACCATTGATTTGTGTTTCAAACAGCTTGAAGCGTGCATATTTGAATTTGGCAGCGATTTTGTCTTCGATAATGCTGACTTTTGCCCGGGTAAACTCTTCTGAAAGGAATAAGTGATGCTCCAGCTTCTCGTACTCTGCAGCCAGCTGTTCTTCTTGTTCCATTAGATCTTGAATCCTCTTTTTCAAAGCTCCTACATTTGCGTAACGAGCAATTTCTTCATTCAATTCTGAGCGCTTCGCTTTCTTTTCAGCGATTTCATCGCCGATATCGCCAGCAGCATCTTCTGCGCGTTCATTCAAATCCGCAATGTCACCAAGAAGATTCTCTCGGAAATCTGTAAGCTCAAGATATTTAGAATCCTTGTAGATGTCCTTAACCGCATTTTCTGTTTCGAGTAGTTCAGTTTTAATCTCATCGATAACTTTTTCCTTGTCGGCAATCAGTCCGCTAAGATCGTCGATTTCCTTTTGCAGACGAGCGACCTCATCTTCATACTTTTTCTTTTCAGTGGAGCCGCGTTTGCCATCTTCCTGAATATTTCCTAAGTCTGTTGATTTACGAGCGTTGAATTGAGCCAATGCTTTTTCCTTCGCTGATTGAACCTTCTCTTCAGGAAGCTCCTGCCCACATGATGGACATTCACAAGCAACTTCATGAGTAAATACTTCTTTATTTCTTTCCTGCCAGCGATTCCGTAGATCAATTAAAGTTTTTTCTACTCGCTGTAGTTGATCTTGTTTATATTGCTGTTGATTTTCAGCTGAAAGTTTCCGAGATTTGAATGTTTGAAGATGAGATTGTTCTTCCTGGAGCTTCGCTCGCAAACGATACACTTCATCCTTCGAACCACTTTCCAAATCTCGTTTTAAATTCTGTATTTCCATTTTGACTTTCTGCACTTCGCCTTTCTTGGCGAGTACAGCATTACCGTTTTTGATGGAACCGACTTGAGCCTGCAGATCTTCAATTTCTGAGTCCAGGTTATCTACTTCTGTACGCAGTTCTGGAAGATTTCCTTCATCCTCTGGAATTGATTTCTGGATTTCATTGATGCGAATTGGAATTCGTTTCAACTCTTCATTAATCGCCTTGCGACGGCTATTTACGGTGGCTTTAAAGTCATCGAGGGTTTTACCTCTCAGAATCAATTTCAGCCCCTGCAGCTCTTTGTTCGAAGCAAAGATGTCATCTTCTGATACGTCCCCACATACCTCGAGTAAAATCTTGCGGCGATCCTGCCATTTCACTTGTTCATTGAAGTAAGTCGGCGATGTCAGCAATTTGAAATGCTCTTCTTCCATCAGCAGTTGTATCCTCTTGCTGTATTCCGTTTTCTTCAACGGCGTACCGTCAATAAAGTAATTGGTTTCGTGACCAGAAAATTCTTCTTTTGCAGATCCGCGAGTTTTGGTGTACTTTTCGCGATAAACTTTTCCTAATTTGATGAGTTGGTTATCAACCAGTAGTTCGCACTCGACTTCGTGGTCAAGCATCGGAATCGCAACGCCATCTTGCAGAGTCTTGATTTCAAAGTCCTTTTTGTTCTGGCTGTCCTTGTCAAACAGCAGCCAAAGGAAGGCGTCGAACAAGGTAGTCTTCCCAGTTGCATTGTCGCCGTAGATAAAAGCGTCAGAGCCGTTCATATCAATTGAGAAGCTTTTGACGCCTTTAAAGTTGGTTAAGGTAAGTCGATTAACGCGTACTTGTTTCATGTAGTCTCCTCCTAAGAATCGTGCTATAATGAGCACATAGTTTTGATTTGAATTTTTGATATCCCACTCCACATGGGACGGTTAGCCGGTTGCTTCTGCAGCTGGCTTTTCCTATTCTCGAACATCTGGTTCTGAGTGCTTCAGTTTGATATTCTGCCAAACCGAGAAGGTCATGCTGTCTGGCCACACATCATTTTCTACCGCTTCAATTAATTCTTCTTCAAAACAATCTTCGCATTTGAGTGGTTGGCCTTTTGGGTTTGCGCTAATGAAGCAACCGCAACTCTCGCAAAAGATACCATCTAGTATCATGTCAGCGAATTCACCCATTCATTTTCTCCTCCTTCACAATGATTTCATCATTACCTATATCCACCGCATAACCTTTGGCGTTCAATAGAGTGATAATAAAAATCGCCTCTCTCGACGTGCCAAGTTCATTAAAAGAAAAAAGAGTAAATTTGTTGCCAAGTTCGATTGATCGTTTCAAAATGTACAGAATCTGTTGCATCTTGGGTGATTGGTCGAACTCGTCTAAACTGATTGCTGCTTGACCGTGCGTTATCATGTATTCACCTGCTTTCTGATGGTCTGAATCCCATCAATAAGACCAGGAACGAAAAGGGGTTAACGCTCCTGAGCTTATTGACGAGAGCCAATGCTCTCGTAGAAAAATACTTTTCGATATGCTATAATCGAGTTACCACAGTGATTCAATCGCCGCTTGACCTACCCAGTCAGCGGTTTTTTTCATACTCTTTTTCAGAAGTACCTAATTGCGTACCGACCAGCATGCTCAGAAAAGAAACCAAAACCATACTGCCTAAGATGTGTAACGGATCACCGAATTCCATCATGCCAATCAATCCTTTCAATTCGAACGCCCATTTTGTTTAGGTCTGCTAACAACCTGCCTAAGCCGTCCCATTCTTTTTTAGCTTTCGCTAACCGTTTGATTTCGTTTATGGAGCGTAAGATTTCTTCAGTTCTTCTCACAGCTACGTCATATTCTCCAACTTCTACTAACTCTTCAATTGCATTCAGTGAGCTTTCAATGCACCAGTGTTCTCTTTCAGCAGCTCGTTGATCTTGTGGACGGAAGTTTGACTGTTTCATTGGACATATCCTTTCGCTCTCAGCTGTGTGTGATGGTTTTGCCAAACGTTTACAAGGTCAAGCCCTGACTCTTCGCAAGCGATTAAAAGATAATGTTCAATGGCTGTTATCAGTTCAACACCTTCTTCTAATGTCTTCTCCAAGTTCGGCCGTTCCCAGTTCGAGAGGCTAGTTAATGGTTTGGCAAAGCTACACGCTTTAATGGCTGTTAGAAATTCTTCTGCTTCTTCAATCGTCTTTTCACGAACACTTGAACGATGCAGATCCACGTTTGGGCCATTCAATAGAGTTGTTCCAGTTCCGGTGTATTCGTAACGCAGTGCCATCGCCAAGCGCGGACTACCTTTTCGTTTCATTAGCTTCCGAGAAATATCGGGCGCCATTTCAACGCGCCCATTTTCAATTTTTGATATTAATTCGCGTGAGACATTTAACTCCATTGCTAGTTGTTCCTGCGTATCTCCATTTCGAACGTTTCGCATTGCCTCAGTGAGGCGTGACTTCTTCATAATTCAATCTCCTCCTTGTGTTTTTCTTCACATTTCACAAATAAGTTATCTTGTTGTGTACCGACGTTGACTACAGGCTGATTTATAATTAACTTACAGAGCGAAAGTAGCCTGTATACTCCTCCACCCAGTCCGAGTTTCGGTGAATCCATTCAATCAAAAACTCTGTTTCGATAAGAATTTTTCCTTTTCGAAAGACTTTAAAATCTGGGCGTTCCATAATTTTGATAGCTGTTGGCGGTGAAATACTCATCACTTCCATAAACTCTTTCCTCGTCAAGTAAGGTGGCAATTGCTTAATCCGTCCTTCGACTTTCCCGCGCTTTTCCATCGCTTTATTGACTTCCTCGCTAACGACTTTCCGTAAATCCTCAACGGTCATCGTTACCAACATGGTTGATTCCATGTGACTCACTCCTCCTGGGCGTTCCTCGCGCCCTTTTTCTTTTTTAGTCAGCAATATGGTCGGACTATAACTTTTCAATGCTATTAATTTCGCTCAATGGTCTTTCGGCATAGAATATTCTTCTAGCATCTGATTCCGTGTCAGCTGTAATTGTCATGGTTTCATCTCTACCTAAGTAAGATTCATATTTAATGCGAAACTCATACATTTTCAATTCCTCCTCTTCGTTCAACTGTTAAACAACTAGCCGCTCAGTCAAAAACTTGTTGATGAAGTACACTTGACCCTTGCCGGTCACCTTAGTCGTTTTGTTAACTGTGATTAAGCCGCTGTTGTGGTTAATCGGCGTTTCCTTAATTTCGAATAACCCCAAATTCATGCTGCGTTGTGTCGGTGTGTTTCGGTCGCTTCCATGACGTCTGACCAGATATCCGTTTTCTCGCATCCACTCATACAATCTTCTTTCACCCGTGTTAATCCCGTTCTGTTTCAGCAGCACCGCCAATTCTCGAATCAAAATGGAAGATTTACTGGCTTCGACTGAATCTGCGAAGAGGACTTTTGGTTTCTGCTCCTGGACAGTCAGTTCAGCCTGCTGCCGTTTCAGGCGTTCCTCTTTTAGTTGAGTTGCAATCTGGATGATAGTGTCTGGATCCAGCAAAGCTTTTTCGATTGTTTCAGGCGTCATGTAAGCTCCATGTTTTCTAATAGATGGAACTACTTCGTCAAAAACCCAAGACTCAAAACGCTCCGCTTCAGGTAATTTGGAATTAGTAATCAAACGATATAAATTGCCTTCGTTAATAAATTTCTTTTTTTGTTTTCCGCCTGTAGTAAGGACCTCGTGAAACACGACCCCCTCATTTTTACAATGTCTATTAATCGCATCGCTAGAATTTGAATATCCTAATTTTTTGGCTATTTCATTTGCTGGAAAATGAACTTTTTCATCAATAACTAAAATATTAAGAGTGCCGAAGTTATTGTGATTAAAAACTTTTAAATCATTCATTCCAATTCCTCCTAGTTTTTATTCAAAATCTTCTAATTATTAATCCCTTACGAGACTTTTACGTGTTTATTGTTTCCTGTTGTTGCCGCACACTCTCCAATCAGCATTCAAACGTCGTGGCATGACCTTTCGGCGTCGCTCGCTTCCTTGGAAGGTCTTGGCGCACTCTGCTCTGTTTAAATACTCATTGGAGAGCATGGACGGATGTGTCAGTTAGTTGCCTCCTTTCTTAGACGGCGACTCGCTTTTGTTTCGAATCGACGACTTCTTCTGCAAAAAAAAGAGTCCAATGAAAATCGAAAACATCAGCTATTTTTTTTGCTAATTTAACTGAAGGATTTCTATTTCCGATTTCAATGTTTGCATAAGCGCCTCTAGATATTCCTACTAGATCCGCAGCCTCCAATTGAGTAAGATGACCGCGCTTTTCAATCAACCATTTACGTTCCATTTCCTCGCCTCCTTTTGTTTCGTTTTGTGATATTAAATATATAATATCGTCTTTATGAAACATTGTCAACAATAAAATCGTCTTTTCGAAACATTTATATTTTGTTTCAATTTGAAACGTTATAATCATAGTAACGGAGGTGTTTTGGATGTTTAGTAAGACACTGCAACAGCTAAGAAAATCAAAAAAACTAACCCAAGATGAGTTAGCGAATAGATTGAATATCAATAGAGGTACATACGCTAACTACGAAAGAGGTCATAGACAACCTGATTTTGATACATTAATCAAAATCGCCGATTACTTCGACGTGAGCACTGATTATCTTCTTGGAAGAGATACTAAAAATCAACAAACGGAACAAGTCAGCCTTTTCCCGTTCGATAAAATCGGCGTTGATCAAGACGAATACAACAATCTCTCCTCTTACCAGCAAGAAGTATTAGACTGGGCAATAAATGAAGACGCCCTCTTCTTTAAAAACAAAAGCGACAATGTTTTAGATATGTTAGAACGTCTAGAAATTGCTTACGAAGTAGATAAGGTAATGAAAAAAAGAGAAAAACGCTAAAAGAAAGTAAGTATTTCACAAAAGCTATAGTATTTTCCCTATTTTTTGTTAATATGTAGGAGTAAGATAATAAAACTGTGGGGGTCTATTTACATGAAGAAGTTTTTCAAGATTGGTTGTTTAGGAGTCATAGCGTTAGTGGTACTAGGTATTATCATCGCTGTAGCAACAAGCGGTGGAGATGAAACAGCAGATACCTCTACCGGAAGTAAAGCTCCAGTAGAAGAAAAGAAAGCTGAAGTAGCAGGCATGGGCGAAGTTGTAAAAGTTGGAGATGTATCATTCACAATTAACAGCAAGGAAACTGCTGATCAAGTAGGACCATCTATTATGCCTGAGACTGCTTCTGGAAAATATGTTGTTCTTAATGTAACTTTCTTAAACGGTGGAAATGAAGCTGTTATGATTGATTCTTCTTTCTTCAAATTAAAACTTGGTGAAAAAACGTACGAAGCTGATTCAATGGCTAGCTTAACAGGTAACCAGAATGAAGACGGATCTATCCAGACTGCTTTTATGGCCGAAGAGATTAATCCTGATTCAGAAGTTACTGGTAAAGTTGTCTTTGATGTAAATCCTGATGTTGCCGATTCTGCTGACTTACAGGTGCAAGTACAAAGCGGTCTTTTCGGTACCGAGACAGCTACAATTAATTTAAAATAAGTAGTTTATTAAAAGCTTGGCTTGAGGCTGAGCTTTTCTTTTAAACCAAAAAAGAACATACGTTCCAAAAAAGGGAGTGGTTTCGTGAGCTATACATATAATGCAACAGAAGATTACCTAAACAATTTTTTTCAATCAATTGATATTTATTCGCCCCAGCACCTGGACTTAGAAGAAATTGCTTATAGAACTGGACTTTCGGTTTTATACATGCCAACAGAAGCTATGAACATCAAAAATACGATCATCCTAGACGAGCGTTCCACTGATGCTGAACAATGGCAAGATTTCGGACATGAACTTTGTCACGCGCTTTGGCACTTTGGTAATCAAATTACCATGCCGATGCCCTATCAAGTCTATCAAGAAAATAAATCAAATAACTTCGCGCAGTATGCCTGTATCCCTTCGTTCATGTTGAAACAGATAACACTGCCTGACAACGAAAACGAAGCTGTCTGGCTGATTATGGAGACGTTTGGAGTAACGCGTCCATTCGCAGAGAAACGGCTGCGTCAATACATACAGAACATGATTTATGGCTAATGCCCAGTGCTGTCTACTTTTCATTGAAATTAGACCATGCATCACATATATCTTCGTGAATTGGTCCATTCGAACGGTGTATAAGATGATACGGTGAAGCAGAGGAGTGTGTGCGATGAAATGCAGGAAATTGCCAAACGGTAAATGGGAATGTTATGAGGAAGGTCCAAGAGATCCTGTAACGAATAAACGAAATGCGATACGGAAACAAGCGATTAAGAAAAGTGTCGCTCAACAAAAAGTACAGACCGCGCTTGATAATTTGCAATCCGGTATTGACCAGAAACAAGCAAATCGCATCACGTTCGAACAACTTGCGAATGATTGGCACGCTGTCTACAGTCTATCAGGCGTTAAGAACAGCACAATTCGAAGCCGGCGGTCATCCATTCGGACGTTGTGCAAATACATCGGGCCGGTCGCTGTTGGGCGCATTACGCACGGTGTGATGCAAAACGTCTTAGTGGACTTGGATAAGCAAGGGTTTTCTCGGTCGATGCTAGACGGCGCGAAGGTAACAGCAAATTTTGTCTTTCAGCACGCCATCAAGCACCAATTGCGTACCGATAACCCTGCAAGAGATATTGTCATCCCGAAAAAAAGATTGACGGTAGAGGAAATCGAGCGAACGGATATTAATGAGAAGTATTTTGAAGAAGAAGAACTCGAGGCGTTTTTACGTGCTGCTGTCAATCAAGGGCTCCCTAATGACATGGAATGGTTTTACCTGATGGCTTTCACCGGAATGCGCGTAGGTGAAGTCTGTGCGCTGAAATGGACCGACATTAACTTTGAGGACAAACAGATTCGTGTTACCAAGACGATGGACAACCCGACTCACAATATGAGGAAGTATCAATTAACGCCACCCAAAACAAAAAAGTCCATCCGAACTTTTGATGTGGACGAGGATCTTCTGTTGCTGCTGAGAAAGCACAAAACCAAACAAGCCAAAATCAAACTGAAATTCCGCAAGGAAATCGACGAC
Organism: Planococcus sp. ANT_H30; assembly: GCF_008369335.1. NCBI lineage: Bacteria > Bacillati > Bacillota > Bacilli > Caryophanales > Caryophanaceae > Planococcus > Planococcus sp. ANT_H30. Next base: position 74,469 of record NZ_VOBJ01000005.1, read on the forward strand.
TACGATAACAGCAATTTCGTGTTTTGCCGAGACAACGGCTATCCATTCGCCAGTCGGTTTGTTTATAATCGGACGGTTCGCCTTTGTCAGAAGGCTGCCCTGTCGAAAATTGAAGGACCGCATATTTTACGGCATACACATATTACGATGATGACGGCTGCTGGTGTGGACTTAGATACCATCATGAACAAAGTAGGCCACGAAGATTCCAAGACAACCAAAAATATTTATACGCATGTCACGAAGAAAATGAAAAAAGACGCCACCGAGCAAGTTCATACTCACTACGGTGACCTCTTTCGGTTGCAAAACTAGAACTTAATGTGCGAGTTTTGTGCGAGCAGACAAAAAATCTATCATAAAAAATCGTTCAAACCCAGTTATATCAACGTTCTTGCTGTTTATTAGCCGTTATGCCATTTGTACATCCACAATACGCCGGATTTCATTAAACGAGCAATACGACCAGTAACTGTGCGATCTGCTAAGTAAGCGAATCCTTGTTTTTTCCCTAAAGAACCTAGGAAGCCTTTTAGTTTAATTTCAGGCATCGTTTCAGGCAACGCCTCGCCTTTCCATGTTGCTTTCAATATTTTAACGATTTGCTCTGCTTGTTCTTCTGCTAGCTGTGCAGAAGGTGCCATTGGCAAGGCAGCACAGTCTCCTACCACATAGACATTGCTGTCGTTTGGCAGTTGATGATATTGATTGATGACTACGCGTCCACTAGCATCACTTTCTAACCCTAAATCACGGACTGGCTTGACAGGCTGAATGCCTGCAGTCCAAACAACTGCATCAACAGGAATCGTTTCTTCATGATTATGCAGCAACTTTGGTTCTACTTGTGTGATATTCGAATTCGATACCACATCTACGTTATGTTTTTCAAACCATTTTCTAACGAAATCACTCAAACGTTCTGGGAAATCACGTAAGATTCGTGGACTCCGGTCAAACAATTTAATATTCAAGTCTTTTCGACTTTCACGCAGTTCACTGGCTAGTTCAATCCCACTAAGACCTGCGCCCACTACACCAACTACAGCACCAGCAGGCAGTCCTAATAACTGTTGATACGTAGCACGTGACTTACCAATCGTCTGAATGCTGTAAGTAAATTCTTCAGCTCCTGGTACGTTGTGGTATTTGTCTTCGCACCCTAAACCAATTACTAAGTCATCGTAGGCTATGCGTTCTCCGTTCTCCATAAAAATACATTTTTCTTGAAGGCCGATTTCCAGTATTTCTCCGTTAACTACTGTTAGGCGTTCGTGTTCTGGAAACGGGACGCGGACTTCATGGTCTGACTCTGTACCAGCGGCTAACGCATAAAATTCCGTCTTCATGCTGTGGAATGGTGTCCGGTCTATCAAAATTATTTCGGTATCCTGTGGAAGGCTTGACGGCAACAAGCGGAGCAAAATCCGCATATTGCCATAACCGCCTCCAAGTAAGACTAATTTTCTCATAAAAATCTCCTTTAACTTTCATCTGTCAGATCAATTTCTCACATATGAGTATAGCTGATTGTGATAACTTTCACAATGCTTTCACCAGAAATCAATTAATTGACTCCTGCCACAAAAAAAGGTAGGATTTCGTTGTAGTGAGGTGACTTAGAATGAAACCAATTGTTGAATTTTGCATTAGTAATATTGCCAATGGTGCACAAGATTCTTTTGAAAAACTCGAACGAGATCCCAATCTCGATGTTTTGGAATACGGCTGTTTAAGCTATTGCACAAAATGTTCCGAGTCTTTGTACGCACTTGTTAACGGAGAAATCGTCGAAGCAGACTCTCCCGATGAGTTGACGAAAAAAGTTTACGAATTCATAGAGGAAAACCCATTATTTTAAGCCGTTCAAAAACGGCTTTTTTCAGTATATGGAGAAATTGGAACACTTAAGTTCGTGGGGCTAAACGATTTAACCCGGCGATGCAGCTTTGTGCTGCATCGCCGGGCTTTTTCTTTTGGCAGTTGTTTTTATAGCTCCCAAAACCCTAGATTTTCAATTGTAAAGCTTGGTGGATGTTCTTTTTTCAATACATAATCTGTGCTACTAACACCTGTATTAACGTGAATGGTATCAATGCCAAAGCGTATGCCCGCTTGAATATCCGTATCATAGTTGTCTCCAATCATCACCATTTCGCTTTTTTCAAAACCCGATTCATGTTGAATGGCTTCTAACATATGAATTTCTGGCTTGCCAATAAACACAGGCACTCTATCTGTCGAAGCAGCTACCATTGTTGTGAATGCGCCATTTCCTGGCAAAAAGCCTTGTTCAGAAGGAAAAGCCAGATCTTGATTTGTTGATAAAAAAATAGCTCCTTTGCGAATTTCTAAACAAGCGGTTGCTAATTTATCATACGTAACATTTCGATCAAGTCCCATTAATACGATGCCGGCTTGTTCTTCTACTCGTTCGAGCCCTTCTTGAAGCAATGCTTGATCTAAGCCGTGAGAACCAACTGTGTATACAGTCTTTTTTGGATACCACCGTTTAATGTATTTGGCTGCTGCAATTGCGGAAGACATAATGCGTTCTTTTTTAGCAGCAATCCCAAATCCCGCCATTTTGTCTTGGAGTTGCTGTTGCGTCATAGATGCGTTATTCGTAATAAAAAAAGGTTCAATCCCCCGTTGCTGCAGGCGCTTAACAAAGTCTACCGCTCCTTCAACGGCTTCAGTTCCGCGATAAATGGTTCCGTCTAAATCTAGGCAATAGGCTTGATAGTGTTTTCTACTTGTCATCATTTGTCTCCGGTATAAACGCTGAAACTGGACCTAATTCATGAACAAGGTAATGCTCGACTCTCGGTCCAAACGCTTTCAATGATTCAAGATTCGCATCAAGTGCTGCGATAATTGCTTGCTGATCTACTTTCATAAACTCTCGAACTAACATTTTTCGCAACGCAATGACATCCTTAAACGGCTGATCCATGTCTGCTGTAATTACTTTTTCATCAACTAAAATATCGATTATGTCATCATAACTTCCAGGGTCACGCATAATAAAGCCATCAATCATCGAGTTACCGACATCAATGATCGACTCAATAATGTTTGCCCCGACACGTTCTAGCGCAAGTAAGTCATTAAATGACGTCCATTGCTGCTTTTTTTCGTAAAATTCCAATAAAGCATTCATGTACTGAATCGTTTCAGTAATTTTTCTGCGGTCAATAAAATACATAAAAATACCCTCCAATAGGCGTTTGAAAATCGTCAATTTCTTTCTTTATCATATCATATTGCCAAAAAAAAACCCCCTTACGGATTACACATCCGCTTCGGGGGTTTGCTGTTCGGGTTCTTCAATTAAAGGAGCTGCTTTTCCACCTTTTTTTATAACGAAATAAGCGCAACCAAAATTACAGTACTCGTAAAGATAATCCTGTAAAGTACTAATTTTTGTATCATAGGTTGCTTTGTGGTTCGTGTCTTCAAAAAAGCCTTTCAACCGTAACTGTCCATAGCCCCAGTCTCCCAAAATATAATCATATTTCGACAAAATTTCGCTATAGCGTCCTGTTATGGCCTCCTCTTTGAATCCTTCTCGGTGATCTATTAATATGTCGTATTCCCATTGATCCAATGTAATCATTTTTCCACCATCCATTAGCTGTTTGTAGCAGCTGCTTGCACTTCTCCGAGGCGCTGACGCTCTTTAGCAGCTGCATTGACTTGCTCATCCGCATGGTAGCTGCTTCGAACCAAAGGGCCTGCCTGGCAATGCGAAAACCCTTTAGTCATCGCAATCTCCCAAAATTCTTTAAATTCCTTTGGCGAATAATATTTTTGTACCATTAAGTGTTTTTTCGAAGGCTGAAGATATTGACCGATTGTCATGATATCGACATCGTTCGCACGTAAGTCATCCATTACTTCAATAATTTCTTCTTTTGTTTCCCCCAAGCCGATCATTAATGAGGATTTTGTTGGGATTTCCGGATGCATTTCTTTTGAACGTTTTAACAGTTCCAGTGATCGGTCGTACTTAGCACGCGCTCTAACTCTTGGCGTTAAACGGCGTACTGTTTCTATATTATGATTTAAAATATCCGGTTTTGCTTCCATTAGACGTTCCAGATTTTCATAGACTCCACCCATATCAGACGGCAAGACTTCAACAGTAGTAAATGGATTAGCACGTTTAATCGCGCGGATTGTTTCAGCAAAAACAGCTGAACCTCCATCTTTTAAATCGTCTCGTGCAACCGCTGTAATGACTGCATGTTTGAGATTCATCATTTTTACAGAGGCTGCCACACGTTCAGGTTCTTGAAGATCCAATTCATTCGGTAGTCCTGTTTTGACTGCACAAAAACGGCAGGCTCTTGTACAAACAGCACCTAAAATCATAAAGGTAGCGGTTCTGCGGGTTCCCCAACATTCGTGGATATTTGGACATTTCGCTTCTTCACAGACGGTATTGAGGTTATTTTCTCTCATCATCTTTTTTAAATCTGTATAGTTTTCATTGGTGTTGAGTTTGATCTTTAACCAATCGGGCTTTCTAAGATGCTCTTGTTTTGTTGACATGCACATCGTCCCCTGTCTATCTGATTTGTGAATGGAATCCTATTGTACTCCAAATGTATCATAAAGGTTTGTTCCTCACAAGTTCACGTCTCTCTCTAAAGACATGAAAAAGCCCAGAAACCAAAAGTTTCTGGGCTTGTAAATTATACGTTGTTTGCAGCATTTTTCGACTTGTTCTTTTTGCTGCTACTGACTGCATGAATGATGCTAGCAGCCAAGCCACCCCAAATAATGACCATGCCGATAATCATTACCACAATTGAACTTACAGTCATATGATACTCCTCCTTTTAATTGCGCTCGTCATATTCTCCCTGTTCTTTATGCCATTTTGCAAGAGAGAATAGAACTCCGAAAATGATTGCAGCGGAAGCAACTGCTACGCCTCCTGATAAGGTAAACATATCTGAGTACCCTTCGTAGTTTCCAGTTTCAGTATCAAACTCTTTCAGAATGTTTAGCTTGAGTAAACCGAACATCATATAACCTAAAACGATTGGTGTAATGATGCCGAGACTGAATTTCCACCAGCCACCCAAATGAATATCCGAGATTTCGTTAGCATGTGCTTTAAGTGTATCTGCTTTGCGGAACACCCAAACGACTAGCACCACTTCTACTAGTCCGATTGCTGCAACACCAAATTGGTTGATAAAGTAATCTGCAAGATCCAAGAAGAACAATCCGCCTTGTGTTGCAAAGAGAATTGAAATCAATGCTGCAAGTCCGCCTCCGAAAAGAACAGATTTTCTACGAGAAATACCGAACTTCTCAGAAAACCCAGCGACATAAGTTTCAGTAATTGACATCAAAGACGTCAATCCAGCGAGTGTTAACGACAAGAAGAACAATACGCCGAACAATCCGTTGAATCCTGGAAATTCATTGATAATTTGTGGGAATACCACAAATGCCAATCCAACACCGGCTGTTGCTACTTCACTTACTTCAACACCTTGTTGCGATGCCATAAACCCAAGAGCTGCGAAAACACCGATACCAGCTAATAATTCAAAGCTTGAGTTGGCAAAACCTGTGATAAAAGCGTTATTTGTAATGTCCGACTTTTTAGGAAGATAGCTTGAGTACGTAATCATAATGGCAAATGCGACAGATAAACTAAAGAATATATGTCCATAAGCTGCGACCCAAACCGACGGATCCATAATAGCGCTAAAATCTGGTTGGAAGAATGCTTCTAGTCCTACCAATGCCCCGTCCAGTGTAACTGCACGAATAACTACTGCCAAGAAAATGACGACTAAAGTTGGAATGAAAATCCGGTTAGCCACTTCAATTCCTTTTTTCACTCCTGCAAGCAAAATTCCGAGTGTAATGACCCAGACCAGCACTAGAGGAATAAATACGCCCCAAACAATTCCACCTGTTTGCCCTGGGCTAACTGTCAGTTGCAAAAATTCATTGAATAAGAAATCTTGTGTATCTGTGCCCCATGCCTGATTGATTGAAAATATAGTATAGCGCATTGCCCAAGCGATAATAACGGCATAGTACACAGATATAATGAAGGACACAAATACTGCCCACCAACCAAGCCATTCTAGTTTTTTACCACCCATTCTAAAGAATGATAATGGTGCAGAACCTCGGTACTTATGACCAATCGTAAATTCAAGGATTAAAATTGGTATACCGGCAGTTAATAATGCAAATAGATATGGTATGAAAAAGGCACCCCCACCATTTTCAAAGGCAACATACGGAAAACGCCAAATGTTACCTAAACCTACTGCAGAGCCGACAGCTGCCATGATAAAGCCGGCACGTGTACCCCATTGCGAACGTTCCATCACTCTTCCCCCTCTGTATTCCCATTCTATTTACATAAAAATAGGAATTTTGTTTGTTTTCAGATTATTAACTAATCTAAAAATAGTATACCGAGAGAGCGCTTTAATGTAAAGACGATTTCACAATATAATTTAAAAAAACTATTGCGGCAAAAGTAAAAAGGCAGAGAAATAGCTTCTCTGCCTTGATTTCATTATATATTTTGTTGTTTTTCAATAATAGTTGTTCGTTGTGACCAGACAACAAAGAGAACGGCTAACACGGCTAAGACTACGCCTAACGAAATCAATAGCGAACCAGTGAAACCTATGACAATGTACCCAATTGCAGCGATACCTGCAGCGGTTAACGCATACGGTATCTGAGTTAAGACATGGTCCATATGATTGCTTCCCGCTCCTGTCGAAGACAAGATCGTCGTATCGGAAATCGGTGAACAATGATCACCAAAAACCGCTCCTGCTAACACTGCTGATAACGCTGGCAATAATAAGGATGGGTCAGCCTCAATCATAATTGTACCGGCAATCGGTAATAAGATACCGAAAGACCCCCACGATGTTCCTGTAGAAAAAGCCATAACACCCGCTAACACAAACAGTAAAACGGGAAGAATAGCTGTCGGAACATTGCCTTCAGACACAACGCCTGCTAAATATGCACCCGTTTCAAGTAACCCGATCAAAGAAGTCAGCGACCAAGCAAAAATCAAGATTAGCACTGCACCCATCATTGATTTGATACCTGCCCAAATGCCTTTGCCAATCCAGCCCACATTAGCTGTTTCGTTCTTTTTCATTTGCATAACGTATAAGATAATGGACGTTAATGCGCCTAGCACACCACCTGTTAATAAGGAAGCTGGCACATCTGTATTTTCAAAAATCAACCAAATATCAAATACTTGATCTGCGTTCTGATAGCCCGTCCAAATCATTGCCCCTACTGTACCAACAATCAACAATAAAATTGGTAGTAATAAATCTCTAACATGTCCATGTGAATGAGTTGGAAAATCTTCTTTCATTTCACCTGGAATTGTTTTGTTAGGATCAAAAAGTTGTCCTTCCGTAATCGCAAGCACTTCATGTTTCTTCATTTCACCAAAATCAACATCACGAATAGCAACAAAAAAGACAATAGCTAGAGAAGCGACTACATAAAAGTTCATCGGTGCCATCCACAGGAAAGCTTCTAATGCGGAATATTCAACAAAAGTTTGTCCTGCTAAAATCGTCGCAATAATCCCAATAATTGCAGCTCCCCAACTTGATACGGGAGAAACGACACAAACAGGTGCAGCAGTCGAATCGATAAAGTACGCGAGCTTAGCGCGTGACACTTTATAACGATCAGTAATTGGACGTGCAACTTGTCCTACAGCTAAAGCATTGAAATAGTCATCGATGAAGATCACAATTCCAAGAACTACTGTTAGAACCTTCGCCCCTCTTCGCGACTTGATACGTGTGGAAGCCCATTCAGCGAAAGCATGGCTGCCTCCTGATAAACTAACGAATGCTGTAATAATGCCAAGCAACAACAAGAAAAGAATGATAAAGACGTTGTAAGCGTTGAAACCTTCATCCCAAAAAATAATCGTAAATGATGTTACAAGCTCTTGTAAGGCATCAAGTGGTGCAAACCATGTCAATATTACAGCTGCTGCTACAATACCGGTACCTAGCGACAATAGCACACGACGCGTTAAAAGTACCATAACGATTGCAATAATCGGCGGCAAAATCGAAAAAATCGTATTCTCCATAAAAACTCCTCCTAATTTTTGATGGGTTAAAAATGAGATAAAAAAAGCCGACCTCTCCAATTGGATAAAGTCAGCCTTCTACAATTCGTCTGTGCATTAGAACATCAAACAACCCTGTAGCTCCCCATTTAAGCTGTTGCTCAAATGACAGTGACATTCTTATTTAGAATGACCCCAATCCATCTTCTTAGACCTAGAAAATCGATTTCGGCAAAACTTCCTTTCAGATGCGTTCAACGCGGTCAAACTCGCGCATCTTACTGATCAGTCCTGCAGCCTCTACCCACCAATATATATTTCTTTATTAGCATAGCCCAAAATCACCATAAAATCAACTGCGTTTATATTCCGAATAGGCCTTCTACTTCAAGGCTTTGCTATGAAAATACTCGCTAAACACATCACGCAGAAACTCTGGCATAAAATATGTCTTAGCCGCTCTTTTCAAGCTTGGAAAAAAGTAGCCAAACGTTAACATGTCTAACGTAACCAATCGGTAAGTTTGATCGTGCACTGCTAGTTGCCCATTGATATAAAACCGGTGATTTATAATTTCCATATTCAAATGAATCATCTTGCCAAACACCGCGCCACGGAATCCCATTCCTTTTAACTCGAGCTGTGGCCATTCTGAGTTCAAAGACTGCAAATAAATCTCCTTTAACTCGGCTCCGCTTAGCTCGACAAGACAAGGGTTGATTGGATGAGGCAGCATTTGATGAAAGTTGTAGCGAGTCATCGCACCTTTTGCCATATCTTCCATAAATATTCCGGCATTAAATAACGCACAATCGGCTTCTGTAAATTCAATCAGCGCTTGTCCAAACAAAGTTGCCAGCTCTGAATCTTTAAACCACTCTGCTTTTAGCGTCTTGTCGCTATGAAAAACTAACTCGTTCATTTGTATTTTTCCCTGCTCGATTAGCCGTTCATCAAATCCTTCTTGTTCTTCGCGTAACCGAGACACTTCAACGAGTTGCGCAGTGGTTTTTTCAAATGCTTCTGCTACAGCAATATGACCAACGTAAACACCGAATTTTCCTGCAGCACCTAGCAAAGTGTCCCCTTGCCATTTGCCTTCATGAAAAACATGATGCGTATGTGCCCCCAAAATAATATTGATTTGTGGACAAAGATCCGCCAATAACTCGTCTTCTTTAATGCCAAGATGTGATAAGCAAATAATTAAATCCGTGTGTTCTTCAATTTCTTTTACTGCTTGAATAATAGATTCTTTGGCATCTGTAAGTCGCCAACCCAGTTTATGATAAAAAGGCGTAAACTCTGCGGTTGCACCCACTAATCCAATCCGTTTTCCGTTTGTTGTACGGATAATATGATAGGGCTTAGCCCATTGAGGTCGATTGCCACGCAAATCAAATAAATTTGACACCACCACTTTAAAATCGGCTTGAACATACAAATCAGCAAGCTCTTCTTTTGACAGTGTAATGCCTTCGTTATTGCCAATCGTCACAGCATCGTATTGCGCTTCGTTTAGTAATTGCACATTGCCTTTGCCTGCTGTGCCTTCTGTATAAGGATGCGAACGATCAACATGGTCACCAATATCTAAAATAAGACAGACGTCGCCTTCTTCTTCGTGCCATCTTTTTCGTTCAGCTAAAAACGATTTAATCTGTGGCCAATTTGTAAAATGGCTATGCAAATCATTTGTATGATAAATATGAATAGTTTCACTCATGAAAACACCTCTTTAAGAACTAAATATTCCTTCATAAATCGATCGCAACCCGAGAATCAAAAGGACAATACGCAAAATGGTCACCAGCATTTCCGAATTCAGGCGCTTGTTTAACTTCGCACCTATTTTCGCACCCATGTATGCACCTGGAACAACGGCTAGCGTATAAATCCATGGCACGTTTCCTAATGAGATATGGGTAACGGAGTTGACAAGTGCTGATAAAAACACCATAAACATAGACGTCCCAATGGCTACATGTGGTGGGAATAAGAACAATAAAATCATCGCAGGCACGATAATTGAGCCACCACCGATACCGAACAACCCTGAAGCCACTCCAACAAAAAAAGTTAATAACAAGGCAAACCAAATTGGATAACCATAAATATATTCTTTATTTTGATTGTCTATAAACGTTGTTTTACGACCGTTGTCCACGAACCAGCGAACCGCTTTGAGCCGGTCGCGCAACAGTAAAAGCAGCGATAGAAAAACGAGAAGAATTCCGAAATACAGATTGAATGACGGCAAATCCAAGTTTTTATTAACAAAAGCACCAATGATTGTACCGGGTGCACTTCCTGCAAAGAAAATAAGTCCGCTTTTATAATCGACTGTTCGAACTTTCATATAAGCTAAAGTTGAAGACAAGCCTGTGAAAATCATCATGATGACTGATAAGCCAACAATTTTCTGAGGCGAAAGGTCCGGAAAAAACGCAAAACTGGTGCCTAGAAAAAGTAAAGCTGGAACCAGTATAACGCCACCACCAAGCCCTATCAATGCACCCACTATGCCAGAAGCCACTCCGACAAGTGCCATAACGATAAAAACCATTAAAATCCTCCTTCAAATAAATCCATTTGCTTTGGTGAAAGCCCGTCAAATGATAAATCATTCATATTCTGGAACTCTTTAGCGTCACCTGCTGCATGGCCTCCTGAGTTATTATTAAAAATCACGTAGACCGTTTCTGCTGTTTGCGCCAATAGGTTTACAGCACGACTGATTTCGCCCAGTTCTTCTTTATTATAATCATAGAGATAACGAACTTCCCGCCAGTTTTGTCCATGCCCTGGATTTAGCCAGCCATGAACATTGCGACCGTGAATACGAAGTAGCACTTTGTCTGTTCTTGAAGAAATTGGAACCAGTGGAATTGAGCCATCTCCTGCCTGCGGTTCGTCACACACTGTGTGAATCAACTGATTATCCCGTAAGAAGTCCACGGTTTTTTCACTCATCCCATTGGCATACCAGGATTGATGACGAAATTCGATTGCCAGATCAAATTCTTTTAAACGCCCGGTAATCTCTCGAAGTTGATCGACATTGTCTTTTTGGCAATCAAACCACGGCGGAAACTGAAGCAGTACCATTGCCAGTTTCCCAGCTTCTTTTAATGGGCGAATGGATTTTTTAAACGCTTCAAACATGTCATCGCGTGAGTCAAATGGATTTTCTCCACGCAGATGTCCTGTCATTCCTTGATAAGCTTTTACTACAAACTGAAACGGCTCTGGCGTTTCTTCCATCCACTTCCGAATATTTTTTTCCGGCTGAACTGCATAAAAGGAGGAATCCAATTCTACAATTGGAAAATGAGCACTGTAATCGATCAATTTATCTGTTTTCTTTGAGCCAGGGCTATAGACATCTGGATGGTCTCCCCACCCCGTCAAACCTACATAAATCATCGTCCCGCCTCCATTTCTGGTTATTATTTTATGATAGCATAGAAAAAATAGAACGTCTTTTTTTAAAGGGAGTTTCTTTTGATCAATTGAGAGTTCAGGGAGAAAATATTATTTTAGGTTACTAAGATAGCCGTCTAGTTAGAAGTATTTTAATTCCACCGAATAGCATGGGAAGCAATTAAATCTTACAAGACACAAAAAGACTGTCACCAAAAGTCATATTTCATGACCTTTTGGGACAGCCCGTTAGTTATTCGTCTATTAACCGATCGAGCCTTCCATTTCGAACTTGATTAAACGGTTCATTTCTACCGCATATTCCATTGGAAGTTCTTTCGTGAATGGTTCGATAAAGCCCATTACGATCATTTCTGTTGCTTCTTGCTCAGAAACACCACGGCTCATCAAGTAGAACAATTGCTCTTCAGATACTTTTGAAACTTTCGCTTCGTGCTCCAAAGAAACGTTATCGTTTAAAATTTCGTTGTATGGAATTGTATCAGAAGTTGACTGGTTGTCCATAATTAACGTATCACATTCAATGTTTGAACGTGCGCCGTCCGCTTTACGTCCAAAATGAACGATTCCGCGATACGAAACTTTCCCGCCTTGTTTTGAAATTGATTTCGAAACAATTGATGAAGATGTATTTGGAGCCAAGTGAATCATTTTCGCTCCAGCGTCTTGATGCTGTCCTTTACCAGCGATTGCAATCGACAAAGTCATGCCGCGTGCGCCTTCACCTTTCAAGTAAATAGCTGGGTATTTCATTGTCAATTTCGAACCGATGTTGCCATCAATCCATTCCATTGTTCCGTTCGCGTCAACAAATGCACGCTTTGTTACAAGGTTAAAGACATTGTTTGCCCAGTTTTGAATTGTCGTATAACGGCAATAAGCATCTTTTTTCACAATAATTTCAACAACAGCAGAGTGAAGTGAATTCGTTGTGTAAACAGGAGCTGTACAGCCCTCTACATAATGAACGCTTGCGCCTTCATCAACGATAATTAATGTACGCTCAAATTGGCCCATGTTTTCCGAGTTGATACGGAAATAAGCTTGAAGTGGAGATTCTACTTTAATGCCTTTTGGCACGTAAATAAATGATCCACCAGACCAAACTGCCGTATTCAACGCTGCAAACTTATTATCTGCTGCTGGAATTACTGACTGCCAATATTCTTTGAAAAGGTCTTCGTTTTCACGAAGAGCAGAACCGGTATCTTTAAAGATAATCCCCATGTCTTCCAATTCAACTTTCATGTTGTGGTAAACAACTTCAGATTCGTACTGAGCCGAAACACCAGCCAAATACTTTTGCTCTGCTTCTGGAATACCTAATTTATCGAATGTGCGTTTGATTTCTTCAGGAACTTCATCCCATGAAGTTTGGCTCGCTTCTGATGGTTTTACGTAATACGTAATTTCATCAAAGTTTAGTGAACCTAAATCGCCGCCCCATTGTGGCATTGGCATTGAATAAAACAATTTTAATGCTTTCAGACGGGATTTTAACATCCATTCTGGCTCATCTTTAATTTTTGAAATTTCTCTTACAATATCTTCAGTCAGGCCACGTTTAGATCTAAAAACTGATACATCTTTGTCGTGGAACCCATATTTATAATCACCGATTTCCGGCATTTTTTTCGCCATCGTCGTTCCTCCGTTCTATATTACGATTTTTCTTCGTTTTGCACGCCTTTTTCCATGGCTTTCCATGCCAAAGTCGCACATTTGATACGGGCTGGAAACTGAGAGACGCCTTGCAATGCTTCAATGTCACCAAGATCAATCGAATCATCGTACTCTTTGCCAAGCATCATATCTGAAAAAATGCTGGAAAGTTTTAATGCCGTATCAATTTCTTGCCCTTTGACAGCTTGCGTCATCATTGAAGCAGAAGCCATTGAAATCGAACATCCTTCACCGTCAAACTTCGCATCTTTGACAATGCCGTCTTCGACCTGCAAAGTCAATTGGATGCGATCTCCACAGGTCGGATTGTTCATTTCAATACTAACGCTATCATTTTCAAGCGTTCCTTTGTTGCGGGGCGTTTTATAATGGTCCATAATAACACGTCGGTATAATTGATCTAAATTATTAGAAGACATCGTTGAAATACTCCTTTGCCGAACGCAGACCTTCTACCAAACGGTCAACATCTGACTCGCTATTGTATAAGTAGAAGCTCGCGCGTGCTGTAGCTGAAACTTCCAGCCATTTCATTAAAGGTTGCGCACAGTGATGACCAGCGCGCACCGCAATGCCGCTCATGTCAAGAACAGTTGCAACATCATGTGGGTGAACATCATTCAGATTGAATGTGACAATCCCTGCCCGTTTTTGTGGATCAGTTGGACCGTAAATAGCCAATCCTTCAATCAAGCTCATTTTTTCCATTGCGTAAGCAGCCATTTGATGTTCATGCTTTTCAATTTCATCTAAGCCGATTTCATTGAGAAAATCGATTGCCGCACCTAGTCCAACAGCACCTGCAATAATGGGTGTACCGCCTTCAAATTTCCAAGGCAACTCTTTCCATGTCGAATCGTATAACCCAACGAAATCGATCATTTCTCCACCAAATTCGACCGGTTCCATATTATTTAATAACTCTTTCTTGCCGTAAAGAACGCCAATTCCAGTAGGGCCACACATTTTATGACCCGAAAATGCAAAGAAATCACAGTCAAGTTGCTGAACATCTATTTTCAAATGCGGCGCTGCTTGAGCACCATCAACAACCATCACTGCACCATTTTCATGAGCAATCTGTGCAACTTCTTTCACTGGATTCATCGTGCCAAGAACATTCGAAACATAAACCATCGAAACGATTTTAGTTCGCTCTGTTACAACTGCACGGACCTGCTCCAAGGAAATCGTGCCATCTTTTTCAAGTTCAACGTATTTTAAAATGGCGCCGCGTTCTTTAGCCAATTGCTGCCATGGAATAATATTAGAATGGTGTTCCATATAAGTAATGACAATTTCATCGCCTTCTTGGACATTGGCTCTTCCGTAGCTTTGCGCAATGAGGTTCATGGCAGTTGTCGTTCCTCGCAGGAAAATAATTTCTTCCATCGAATTAGCGTTGATGAATTTCCGGACTTTTTCGCGTGCGCCTTCATAGTGTTCGGTTGCGCGATTCCCGAGTGTGTGAACGCCTCGGTGCACGTTGGCATTATCCAATTCATAATAATTTTTTAATGCTTCAATTACTTGAACCGGCTTTTGTGAAGTAGCAGCACTATCCAGATAAATCAGTGGGTGACCATTTATTTCTTGGTTGAGTATTGGAAAATAGCTTTTTATCTCTTGGTTGATCATTAGCGGACTTTCCTTTCGATAACCTCCGTCAATTGCTTTTTAACGCCTTCGATTGGCAATACACGGACAACCGGTGCCAAGAAACCGTGAATAACAAGACGTTCAGCTTCCTGTTTTGTAATACCGCGGCTCATCAAGTAATACAATTGAAGCGGATCTACGCGTCCAACTGATGCCGCATGTCCTGCTGTTACATCGTCTTCGTCGATTAACAGAATCGGGTTAGCGTCGCCACGTGCTTTTTCACTTAACATCAATACACGTGATTCCTGTACTGCGTTAGATCTTGTCGCACCGTGTTCGATTTTACCAATGCCGTTAAAGATAGCAGAAGATGAGTCTTTCATAACGCCATGCTTCAGAATAAAGCCTTCTGAATCTTTGCCCCAATGAACAACTTGCGTTGTAAAGTTTTGTTTTTGCGATCCTCGTCCAACGACTACACTTTTCGTATCACCAAAAGAATTATCGCCGATCAAGTGCGTTGTGTTTTCAGAAATTGTATCGCTATCATTCATCATGCCTAAAGCCCATTCAATACGTGCATCACGTGCTACAACACCGCGACGGTTTACATACGTAATAAAGCCTTCTGCTAATGTGTCTACAGCGCCGTACGTAATTTGTGCGTTATCTTCAGCAAAAACTTCTGACACGATGTTTGCCAAGCCGTTCGCATGTGGAACTGTTGAGTAATAGTTTTCCACATAAGTTACTTTACTGCTTGTATCTGCAACAACGATAACGTGGTTAAACAATGACGCTTCTGCATCATCATGATAGAAAACTACCTGTACAGGTTCTTCTACAACAACGTTTTTCGGAACATAAAGGAATGCTCCGCCGTTCATCAATGCAGCATTTAACGCTGTCAATTTATGCTCGTCCGTTTTCACGCCTTTAGTCATAAAGTATTTCTTAACCAAATCGCCATGTTCACGTAGAGCTGTAAAAATATCCGTCAAAATAACACCTTGTGCCGCAAGTTCATCAGAAACACGTGAAAATGCAGGTGTGTTGTTGTGTTGGATATAAAGGTTTTTTTGCTCTAAATCTACGATTGCTTTAACATCTTCTGTTAAATCTTCAAGTGAATCGAACTTTGCACTTTCAACCGTGTGTACTGGGAAATCTGTAAAGTTCCAGCTAAGAATTTTTGTTTTATCTGGTTTTGGCAATGGCAAGCTTTGCGCTTCCCCAAACGAACGAAGACGAAGCTCAGTAAACCATGAAGGTTCACCATTCATTTCTGAAAAAGAGCGCACATCCTGCTCGGTCATTTTTAAATTTGTTTCAACCGTCATGCTAGTCTCTCCCTTCAATTATGCTTGTCCTACAGTCTCGTCTTCAATGCCAAGTTCAGCTTTGATCCAGTCATATCCTTCAGACTCGAGTTTAAGAGAAAGTTCTTCTCCGCCTGATTTAACGACGCGGCCTTGCATCATAACGTGAACATGATCAGGCGTAATGTAGTTTAGTAGACGCTGATAGTGAGTGATAATCAGGCAACCAAAATTTTCGCTTCTCATTTGGTTAATGCCATCTGAAACAACTTTTAATGCATCAATATCAAGTCCAGAGTCAATTTCGTCTAGAACAGCGATTTTAGGTTTGATCATCATAAGTTGTAAAATTTCATTACGTTTCTTTTCTCCGCCTGAAAAACCTTCGTTCAAGTAACGTTGCGCCATTTCTTGTTCCATATCCAGAACTTCCATTTTGCTGTCTAGTTCACGAATAAATTTCATCAATGAAATTTCAGATCCTTCTTCGCGACGAGCGTTCATTGCAGAACGCATAAAGTCTGCGTTTGTTACGCCAGAAATTTCGCTTGGGTATTGCATTCCTAGGAAAAGACCTGCACGAGCGCGTTCGTCAACTTCCATCTCTAGAACGTCTTCGCCGTCAAGTGTAATTGTTCCTTGAGTTACTTCATATTTAGGATGACCCATAATAGCTGACGCTAGTGTTGATTTACCCGTACCGTTAGGCCCCATAATTGCGTGAATTTCACCTGTATTAATTGTTAAGTCTACACCCTTTAAAATCTCTTTGTCTTCGATTTTAACGTGTAAATCTTTAATGACCAAAGTTGACATGTAAATACCTCCATAAAGTTAATGTTGAATGGAAAACCATTCTTAATTAGTATCATTCTAATCTTAACTCATATTCACCTTACTAGCAAATCATTAAACTACTAAAAAAATGACGATAAAACAATTTAGATTGCTGCATTTATCACTTATTTGTAAAAGCCTAGTGTGACAACTGTCACACCTTCATATTTTCAATAAAAGAATCCTAATTGAGAAATTATATCAATAAAAAAGCCAGCATCCGAAGATACTGGCTTCATGTTGTTATATGCTCTGCTTAGTCTCGATGAACCTGCCGCTCGATCTGACTGGCTACTTTTTGGCCTAGCTGATAATCTTGTTCACGACGTTGTTCTACTTCGAGAATTTTGTCCGGGTCATTTTGATATTCGTCAATTCCGAAGCCATGCGCATTTCTAAATGCATGCTCCATTTTATCGGTCTTCTCAATGCCGTTCGATTCAATAATGAACCATTCCTTTCAATCTGTTGATTTAACGCTTACCTTTTACAGTATACCCGATAAAAGAGCAAATAAACACCAAAATAATCAAACTAATCTGAAAACAGATCTTTTGCCTTATACATAACTTCATCAAAAAGCCCTCTGACATTTAGTTGTCAAAGGGCTTTCTGCTTATTGTGAAACTTCGTTTTGAATACTAGAACCGGCTAACCCTTGCTCTGTTAGCAATTCATTTAACAACGTATCTGCTTCGGTGAACTTTTCGTCAGCTGCTTCAAAAGATGCATCTTTCGTTAATTCTTCCGCTTTTATTTCATAGGACTCACGAATAGCTGTGAATGCCGTTTCAATTTGTTCTTTTTGATTTTCTAATACCGCTGGAATTTCCAAGGTCTCAATAGCAGCAGCTGAATCTTTAGCAGAAACAATCGCTGCGTCTGTCATCGCTTTCAGCTCTTCACCTTCTGGTAATAGGTCTTCTGCTTTCATTTTTTCAAATGTGTTCAGATCTACATCAACTGCATTGATCGTATTTGAAATGGTCAGATAAAATCTCATCATGTCTTTCTTAACATCTTTGCTATCTTCTGAACTGGTAGTAGCTTCAGTTGACTCCGCTGATTGTTCTTCTCCACAGCCAGCCAATAATACCGCCGCTGATAAACCAATTGCCCATAATTTCTTCATGGTGTTTCCCCCTATTGTGTAATATCTTCGCTATAATAGCACAGAAATTATCAACAGAATAGACCTTTCAAAATAGCCATAATTGTTTGAATCGATCGACTATTGTAAACTTTTTTGACCATTTGTGAAACGGTCGACGATGTGTGCTAAAGCACCATCTCCGGTAACATTTGCTGCAGTACCAAAGCTATCTTGCGCCATATAAAGTGCGATCATTAATGCTACCATTGTTGCATCAAATCCTAGCATACTTTGCAGTAAACCAATCGCTGCCATAACAGCTCCACCTGGTACGCCTGGTGCTGCAATCATCGTAACACCCAACATTAAAATGAATGGAAAGAAGCTGCTAAATGTCGGCGCTCCACCTGTTAGTAATAATACGCCGATTGCACAGGACACTAATGTAATAGTACTGCCTGATAAATGGATAGTTGCAAACAATGGAACGGTAAAGTCTGTTACGCGTTCGTTAGCTCCCGACTTGCGTGCTTGACGCAATGTGACGGGGATGGTTGCTGCAGAAGACTGCGTTCCAAGTGCTGTAAAATAAGCAGGCATCATCGTTTTTAAAATCGATAATGGATTCTTCCCTTTTAATGCACCAGCTGCCGAATATTGCAGCAACAGCATTGTCCAGTGAAGTATGATAATCATCACAAAGACGACGGCAAACAACGACAAAATTTCAAATACCGCTCCGCCGTACGCCATATTGGCAAATATACCAAAAATATGAAACGGTAACAGAGGAATAATAATGTAAGAAATTGTTTTCTCAATAATTGCCTGAAATTCATCAAAAAACGATACCATTGTTTTGCTTCCTGTAGAAGCCATGCCAATACCTAGTAAAAAAGCCAAGATCAATGCGGACATAACACCAAAAACAGGTGCCATATCGAGTGCGATAAACGAAGTCGCTAAAGCATGCTCTGGATCTTCCATACTGCTTAAAGAACCCGCTTTCATAAAGTTAGGCAGAACTGTCGTTGCCACGAAGAATGCTAAGATTCCTGCCGCAATGGTGGAAGCGTATGCAACAACTGTAGCCATCCCCAATAGCTTACCAGAACCTTTCCCTAGTTTGGCAATTCCCGGTGCAATGAACCCAAGAATGATTAGCGGCACAACAAAGTTTAAAAAGTTACCGAAAATCGTTGTAAACGTCGCAAATACTCTCACTATTTCTTTTGGTGCTACTAACCCAATAAGTACCCCTAGAACGATTGCCACCACTATTCGAGGCAATAAACCAAAATTGAACTTCATGAACCTGTCCCCCTCATATGAACAAATGCTTCTTTTTTATTATTCAAAAATAGCACAAACCTCTCGCGAATGTAAGGTATACAAGAAAACGCGAAATCTTTTTATTATTTAGAAAATAATAAAAAGATGAGAAATGGCTGATGTCCATTCCGACGGACGCTTTCCGCGGGCACGGCCTCAGCCGGCTACGCCGTCTTCACCACATGCTGTTCTCGCAGGAGTCGCCGTCTCCATTCCCATCAGCCGTTCTGGAACAAAAAAGGATACAAAAAACCGTTCATTATTATTCGATGTACCAGCGTCCAACAGATACACACTGTTTTATTCAGCACCTGAAAACTAGCGGATTCCAGCCTGCCCATGCCAAAGACGGTCATCGCGGGCGCAGGTGGCAGCGAAGAGAATTACCTGTATGCGCTCGGGGATGAAAAAGAGCCACGATTCGACTTTCTCATTCCATAAAGTAACCAGCATTCGCCAGCCACTTTCAGGACCCTCTCCAACCAATCAAAAACAGACGGAGAAAAAGAAAATCTTTTTCTCCGTCTGTTTTATTTTAGGGGCTTATGAGACAGCTCCTTTTTTATTCAATCTACCGGTACTACTGAGCCGCCCCATTCTTCTAAAATAAAGTCTTGGATTTCCTGGGATTGTAATACTTCAACTAAAGCTTTCACATTTTCGTTATCTTCATCACCTGCACGCACGGTAATAATATTTACGTATGGCGAATCAGATAATTCTATTGCAATTGAATCTTCTAGAGGGCTGATGCCAGCATCAATCGCATAGTTGGAGTTGATCAAGACTGCATCTCCCTCACCTGATTCATATAATTGAACAAGTAAAGCTGCTTCATAGTCTGGCTCAAGCTGTAAATTTTTCGGATTTTCAACAATATCACTCAC
This sequence comes from Planococcus sp. ANT_H30, assembly GCF_008369335.1. NCBI lineage: Bacteria > Bacillati > Bacillota > Bacilli > Caryophanales > Caryophanaceae > Planococcus > Planococcus sp. ANT_H30. Next base: position 94,782 of record NZ_VOBJ01000005.1, read on the forward strand.
TTCAGCCGATGTTTTATCTACACCTTCTGCCAATGTGATTAAGCCTTCTACCTCAAGCAGCGATAAAATACGACCCTGCTCCGATACCGAGTTGCTCATCAAAATGGTTGCATCCTGTGGTAGTTCATCAAGAGAAGCATATTTTTGTGAATAAACACCGATTGGTTCAATGTGAATCCCTCCAGCATTTTCAAACTCATAACCATTATCAGCTATTTGAGTTTCTAAGTAAGGAATAGTTTGGAAATAGTTGGCATCAATTTCACCAGACTCTAAATCTTTGTTTGGCAAAATATAGTCTTGATACGTTTCAACTTCAAGTTCAATTCCTTGCTCTTCTAAAAGGGGCTTCGCTTGTTCTAAAATTTCAGCATGCGGTACGTTAGAAGCGCCTATGCGTAATGTCTTAGACTCTTCTTCACTTGCTCCACCATTTCCACATCCTGCGAGTACCAATGCCGTTAACGCTGTTCCTACTACAAATTTCTTCATCTCAATCTCTCCCTTATGTGTTGTTTTATAGAACGGAAAATCCGTTTTTACCGTTTGTCTGCTTTTATCGTGACCCAATCACCAATGTATTGAATGATAAAGACAATGATTAAGATTAAGATTGTTGCCATCAATGTAACGTCTTCACGACTGCGTTGAAAGCCGTCGAGGAAAGCAAGTGTACCAAGACCACCTGCGCCGATAATGCCGGCCATTGCTGTATAGCCGACCAATGCAATCGCCGTGACCGTAATGCCGGATATTAATGCCGGTTTTGATTCGGGCAATAACACTTTCCAAATGACGGTGCCGGTTGTTGCACCCATTGAACGAGCCGCCTCGATCACACCTTTATCAATTTCTTTTAGCGCAATTAGCACCATTCGTGCATAGAATGGAGCTGAACCGATGATTAATGCCGGTAAAGCCGCATTCGGTCCGCGAATCGATCCCATCAAGAACAAAGTGACAGGAATCAATAAAATGATCAAGATGATAAAAGGAATTGAACGGAAAATATTGACGAATGCGCCAGTCAGCCAATTAACGAGTTTGTTTGCCCACAATTGTTTCGGTGCTGTTAAGAACAAGATAATACCAAGTGCTAAACCAATAACAAATGTAAATACAGTTGATAATGCGGTCATGTAAAGTGTTTCAAGAGTAGCTTCCCACATGCTGTCCCACTTTACATTTGGAAATAACGATTCAATCATTGTCCATCACCTCCGCTTGAATATCTTCTGAGCGAAGAAATACCAGTGCTTCTTCAATTTCTGCTTGAGATCCTTTAAGCTGTAAGATCAAGGTGCCGTATGCGCCACGCTGCGTATGTGAGATATTGCCTTGAACAATATTCACTTCCACGGCATGACTGCGAATCAATTTAGTTAAAATGGGTTGTTCGGTTTGATCGCCAACAAAAACCAATTTCACCAATTCGCCAGTTGGGTATAATTCCCGCAGGTTTTTGATGGTTTCCTGTGAATCTCCACTGTCGGCTACTTGCGCAACAAAGCGTTTCGTGATTGCCTCTTTCGGTGATTGGAACACATGTAAAACGTCGCCAAGTTCTACAACTCGTCCGCCTTCCATTACAGCCACACGGTGGCAAATTTTCCGGATGACGTGCATTTCATGAGTAATCAGTACAATTGTCAATCCCAATCGCTTATTGATGTCTACTAACAAGTCAAGAATGGCATCTGTTGTTTCTGGATCGAGTGCTGATGTCGCTTCGTCACACAACAAGACTTCTGGGTCATTTGCTAATGCCCGGGCAATACCGACGCGTTGTTTTTGTCCTCCTGATAGCTCAGAAGGATAGGCGTTTTCACGACCCGTTAATCCGACTAATTCAATTAACTCCTGTACACGATTTCCGCGTTGTGCTTTTGCCACTCCGGCAATTTCTAGCGGAAATTCAATATTTTCTCTCACTGTACGAGACCATAGTAGATTAAAATGTTGGAAAATCATACTGACTTTCTGACGTGCCTTGCGTAATTCTCCGCCTTTAATCGCTGTGATAATTTGTCCATTAATCTCTACAGTTCCTGACGTTGGTTTTTCTAACCCATTCAACAATCGGATTAAGGTACTTTTACCTGCTCCACTATAACCAATAATACCGAATATCTCTCCATCAGAAATGGATAAGTCCACTTGATCCACAGCTGTTAAAATCGCCTTGCCTGTATCGAATTTTTTTGTCACTTGCTTTAACTCAATCATTCTTCCAACACTCCTAAATCTTAAAAATAAAAAACCCTTCCGCGCATAACTGAGCAGAAGGGCAAACGTATAGTATACGGAAACCAATCTCTCATCGTCCAAAGCTTTCGCTTTGTGTGATTTGGCACCATTTCATTTTCATGACGGTTGCCGGGCTTCATAGGGCACTTCCCTCCACCACTCGTAATAAGAGTTTTGATATGAAATTTTTGAAAAACTTAAGGACTGTATTCTATTTGACTCTTCGCTTGTTGTCTAGATTTCAGACAAGCAATTGGTTTTTTATCAGAAGACTAATTTACCATGACCGGCTGTATTCGTCAACAGGTTTTAACTTACTATACAAGTATGGCACTGATTGAAAAGCATAGATTTTCTCTTTTAGTTTGCCACCTTCTGTTATAAGTAAGCACGGTACACTCTCCACTTCGTAGAGATCCGCTATTTCTTGAACGTAATTTAAATTTGCTTTGCCCATTGGAAGATCCGGTAACAATTCGGTGACAACTGATAGCATCTTAGACGCAACCTGGCAAGTTCCACACATTGGCGCGTACAAATAATAAGCCGTTGATTTATTCGTATTCTTTTCTTTGATCCATTCTTTGTGCGTCCATTCATTCATTTTCTTCATCCCTCTGTTAATAGCTTATTTACCTGGATATTCGCTGTGATGAGCACATCCATCAAGATCCGGAGCGGTGTTGCTGCAACTTCTTTATAATTTCGGTTAATGTAAAAATGACGAGCTTCAGGAAATTCACGCTTGACGAGTTTCCTCAGTTTTTCTCCTGAAGAGTCTGCATCTACTAGTATGATCATATCCTGGCCTTCGTACGGTAATAGTAACTCTTCCAGTCTCGATGCACTTACTGTACCATTTGTACAAAGAATCGTCACGGGTTCTGCAATGAGTGGTGCAATCCTTGACTTATCACTGAGCCCTTCGACAACAATCACCTTTCCCATAACACTCACCCCATCAAATATAAAATAAGAAAAGTTCTAAGACTTAGCGGTAAAAGAAAACTTTCGTTTTATTGCGATAAAGCTCTTTATATAAGTCGAACTAATGATTTCCACTTGTTGATATTCCGTAAAACAGCAGTGCTTTCGAGCTCACAGGATGTGGATCATGCAACCCGTTCCTTTGCTGAGCACAAAGCAGTATAGAAAAGTCGGTTTCTTTTACCAACTTATCTAGTTTTAAAATACCAATAGAACAGGCTGACGTCCATTTCCATGACTTATGCGAACTGCTGACAACACTTATCGGTCATAAAAAAAAGCGCCAAGATAGGCGCTTTTCAGTAATTACTCGTTGGTCATTTCTTTGTATTCGTCTGCTGTCATCAATGCATTAACTTCTTCTTCAGAAGGGGCTTCGATTACAACCATCCAAGCCTGCTCGTAAGGAGACTCGTTCACAAATTCTGGGCTATCTTCAAGTTCAGAGTTAACCTCGATTACTTTTCCGCTAATTGGCGCATACAATTCTGAAACCGTTTTAACGGATTCAACACTGCCGAAAGGCTGATCTTTTTTTAGCTCGTCTCCAACTTGTGGAAGTTCAACAAAAACGATATCCCCTAGTTCCGCTTGTGCGAAATGAGTGATACCGATACGTGCATTGCCATCTTCGGTTTTAACCCATTCATGTTCTTTTGAATAACGAAGTTCTGCTGGTGTGCTCATCTTGACCCCTCCAAATTATGTAGTTCATTCACATTCAGTTTGACATAAACAGCCGCGAAATACAAGATGGTGCTACTCGCTTACAACCAGCTATTTTGATAATCTGCTTCTTTAAAGCCAAGTGTCACTTTTTCACCATCCCAAGCCAAGGGACGCTTGATCAGCATGCCATCAGAAGCAAGTAGTTCCAATTGCTGGTCTTCGCTCATAGTCGATAACTTATCTTTTAAACTAAGTGAGCGATAAACCAAACCACTCGTATTAAAAAACTTCTTCAATTCTAAACCACTCGCTTGATACATTTGAGCTAATTGTTCTTTAGTTGGTGGGTTTTCCGCAATGTGTATTTCATTGAATTCCACTTTGTTTTGTTCTAGCCAACTTTTTCCTTTACGGCAAGTCATGCATTTTGGATATGCGTAATAAGTAATCACCTTAAAACCTCCCTTTTTTCTAAGCTTACCAAAGAGAAGCCTTGTGGTCGATGAATAAAAACAGGCAACCCCCAAATTAACGGAGTTGCCTGTTTCATAAAACTTCTTACACGACGTATTTCTCTACATCAATTAGCTTAACAGCAGCTTCGCGTTTTTTCGCAATAACGTTATAAGGAGTTGAACGCGTTAATTTGCGCAACGCTGAAAGCATCATGCGTTGGTTATCGCCTTCAATAGCCGCGATCAATGTTTCTTTCGCATCTCGCTCGATTTGATCAAACGCTTCTTGACAATAAATTTGTGTATACAACAGTTTTTGTTTTGCTTTTTCTTCACCTGAAGCGGCAATTGCTTTTTCAGTACGCAACACGACAGATTCCATCGCAAAGACGTTGCTGACGATATCGGCAATGTTCACTAGCACTTCTTGTTCGGCCTCTAGTTTTGTGCCGTATGTTTGTGCCGCTAGTCCCGCTGCGAGCAATGCAATTTTCTTCGCGTTTTTTACCAAGTATTTTTCTTGGTCTAATGCATCTGTCCCTACTTCTTCAGGCATCATCATTAACAGCTCTTCTTGTAACTTTTGAGCGTGTTGCAATAACGGCAATTCACCTTTCATTGCTTTACGCAACAACGTACCTGGTACGAGTAACCGGTTGATTTCGTTGGTGCCTTCGAAAATACGGTTAATGCGTGAATCGCGGTAAATGCGCTCAATTTCATATTCTTGCATAAAGCCGTAACCACCATGCAATTGAACGCCTTCATCGACGATATAATCTAACGTTTCTGTACCGAAAAATTTATTTAACGAACATTCTACCGCAAATTCAGCAATTGAATCTGCCACTAGCTTGCCGTCTGCTTGTTGCTCGTCTGTAAACCCGCTCATTCGGTCTTCAAAAAGGCCAACAGTACGGTAAACAGAACTTTCAACTGCATACAATTTAGAAGCCATTGTCGCCAATTTTTCGCGCGTCAAGTTGAAAGACGAGATTGGTGTTTTAAACTGCTGACGTTGGTTCGTATACGGAATTGTCAATTCCATCGCACGTTTCGAGGCACCAATTGTACCTACCCCTAATTTATAACGACCAATGTTCAAAATGTTAAACGCGATAATATGGCCACGTCCTGCTTCGCCCAAAAGATTTTCCACAGGAACTTCAGCGTCTTCAAGAATTAACGTACGTGTTGAAGACGATTTGATACCCATTTTCTTTTCTTCAGGCCCAACAGAAACACCTGGGAATTCACGTTCAACGATAAACGCAGAGAATTTGTCTCCGTCAATTTTTGCATATACAACAAAGACATCCGCAAATCCAGCATTGGTGATCCATTGTTTTTCACCATTCAAGACGTAATGCGTACCCGCTTCATTTAATTTTGCTACTGTTTTCGCGCCTAATGCGTCAGACCCTGAACTTGGTTCTGTTAATGCGTAAGCTGCAATCATTTCGCCAGTTGCTAAACGCGACAAATAGCTTTGTTTTTGCTCTTCGTTACCAAAAAGAACGATTGGCAATGAACCAATTCCTACGTGGGCTCCGTGAGTAATTGAGAAACCACCTGCTTTGGACATTTTTTCAGCAATTAGGGCCGAAGCAATTTTGTCTAATCCCAGACCGCCGTATTGTTCAGGAACATCAGCACCTAGAAGGCCAAGCTCACCTGCTGTTTTTAAAAGACGAACCGAATGCTCAAATTCATGGTTTTCTAACTTTTCAACAACTGGCATTACTTCAGTGTTGACGTAATCTTCTGTTGATTTAGCGATCATTTTTTGCTCTTCAGTAAAATCTTCCGGCGTGAACACACGCGACAGGTCTGCATCTTCGATTAAAAAGCTTCCGCCTTTGATCAATGTTTTTTCTTGTTCCATGATGAATTCCTCCTAGTTTTTACTTGCTTATAGTGTTATAGGTTGAAGAATTCGCTTCAGGCGGACGCTTTCCTGGGGGCCGGCTGAAGCCGCTTCCCTCGCTTTGCTCAGTCCAGGGTCTTCACCTCGGCCTGATCCCCAAGGAGTCGCCGCCTTCCGCTCATTCTTTTAAATTTTAATGGCGAACTTTCTCTTCTTTTGATAGGTATCGAGTTTTAATATCTTTTCGACAGACAGCTAATAGCTTAGGCGCGTCCACGGGCTAGGCGAAGCTATGAGACGAGTGCTTTTCTCGGCTCATGGCGGGAGCCATGCCCAAAGCGGCCGAAGCGACTATTACCCTACGCCTATTCTCTACAGCATTTCAAAGACGCCTGCTGCGCCCATTCCTCCGCCGATACACATGGTTACAACACCAAATTGTTTGCCTTGTCGTTTTAATTCACTCATCATGCGAATGGTTAAAATAGAACCTGTTGCACCTAGCGGATGGCCGAGAGCGATGGCGCCTCCGTTAAAGTTGACTTTGTCGATATCAAGACCTAAGTGACGAATAACACCAAGTGATTGAGAAGCGAATGCTTCATTTAGTTCCCATACATCAATGTCATCAATTGTTAAGCCTGCCAATTTCAAAGCTTTTGGAATTGCCACGATTGGGCCAATTCCCATGATTTCTGGTGGGACACCGCCTGTTGCGAATGAACGGAATTTGGCAATTGGTTTGAGTCCAAGTGCTTCTGCTTTTTCGCGGTCCATCACGAGCAATGCGCCTGCACCATCAGACGTTTGTGAGGAGTTCCCAGCTGTCACGGAGCCGCGTGCTGAGAAAGCAGGACGCAATTTTCCGAGTCCATCCGAATTGGTTCCATGACGAACGCCTTCGTCCATTTCGAACATAGACGTTTTTTCTTGGTATTTATTGTTTTCGTCAACATAAGGTTTTGTTACTTCAACAGGGACGATTTCATCATCAAAGTTTCCAGCTGCAATAGCTGCTGCTGCCTTTTCATGAGAGCGAACTGCAAAGGCATCTTGGTCTTCACGGCTCACACCGTATTTGGTCGCAACTTGTTCTGCTGTATGACCCATGCTCATGTAATATTGAGGTGCTGTTTCAGCTAGTTTTGAATTGGGACGAATGACGTTACCCATCATCGGTACCATACTCATTGATTCGACACCGCCTGCAATAATGGCTTCGGCTGAACCGACCATAATCCGTTCTGCTGCGTAGGCAACCGACTGAAGACCTGATGAACAAAAGCGGTTAACGGTTACGGCTGAAACCGTATCGGGCAATCCTGCAAGTGCTCCGATGTTACGCGCGATGTTCATGCCTTGTTCTGCTTCTGGCATGGCGCAACCCATGATTAAATCATCGATCGGCCCGTCATAGCCACCAGCTCGCTGTAGCGTTTCTCTGACAACTAAAGCACCGAAATCATCCGGTCGCACAGTCGCTAAAGAACCTTTTGTCGCTTTTCCGACCGGTGTTCGAGCACTGGCCACGATTACTGCTTCACGCATGTGTATTTCCTCCTTTTATCCTCAACGATTAATTACGTAATGGTTTTCCTTTGACCAGCATATGTTGCATACGTTGCTGGGTTTTCGGTTCTGCGACTAGGCTTAAGAACGCTTGGCGCTCAAGGTCAAGCAAATATTGTTCATCGACTTTTGTGCCGTATGGAACTTTGCCGCCCGCTAGAACAAATGCTAGCTTTTTAGCGATTTTCAAATCGTGTTCGCTAATATAGCCGGATATAAACATACCTTCTGCACCTAAAAGTAGCGTTGCATAGCCAGGTTCACCGGGAACAGGCACTTTTTCACGTAAAGGTGCTTGATAGCCATTTTCATATAATGACAGAGCAGCCTGTTTAGCATCGTAAATTAAATGGTCGCTATTGGCGCTAATACCATCTACAAAGTTTAAGAAGTTATTTTCACGTGCTTCTTCTGCTGAAGTCGAAACTTTTGCCATAGCTATTGATTCGAATACTTTCGTTGCGATGTTTTGATAATCGACTGTTACACCATTCGGTAAGCCTTTTAATTGTTTCATATAAAGTTCTTTGTTTCCGCCGCCGCCAGGAATTAATCCCACGCCCACTTCGACAAGACCCAGATACGTTTCCATTGAAGCTTGAATGTGTGCGGCTGGCAAGGTTACTTCTGCACCACCGCCTAGAGACATACCAAATGGTGCTGCTACTACCGGTTTGTTACTGTATTTGAGTTTCATCATGGCATTTTGGAACGTTTTAATCGTGAAATCGAGTTCGAACATATTATCATCTTGTGCTTCCATCAAGATCATGCCGAGGTTGGCACCGACACAGAAGTTTTTGCCTTGGTTCCCAATGACCAGTCCTTTGAAGTTTTTCTCGACCTCGTCGACCGCGAAATTGATCATTTGCATAATATCTAAGCCAATCGCATTTGAACGTGAATGGAACTCTAATAACGCAATCCCATCACCTAGATCAATCAAACTAGCACCCGAATTCGATTTGATAACGCCGTGTTTTTTCTTATAGCGCTTTAAATCGATTACTTTCTCATTTACTGGGACAGGCTGGTAAGTTGTGCCATCAAAGAAGTACACATCGTTATTTTCTTCTTTATAGAAAGTTTCGTTTCCACTGTCTAGTAAAGCTTGCGCAAATGCTGGAATAGTGTGGCCTTGTTCTTTCATTTTATGGACTGATTTTTCAACACCAATGGCATCCCAAATTTCAAATGGTCCTTGTTGCCAACCGAAGCCCCATTTCATAGCATTGTCAATGGCAACAATATCATCAGCGATTTCTCCAGTTAACTCAGCCGAATACAAAAGTGTCGGAGCAAGTATGCTCCAAAGCAATTCACCGGTACGGTCTTCTGCATACACAAGCGTCTTCATTTTAGCTGCAAGACCTTTTTGCTGTTTCGCGAGTTCTTGTGAAGGCGTTTTCAATTTACCGGCTGTGCGGTATTCAAGCGTCTCTGGATCAAGTTCTAAAATCTCTTTGTCTTTTTTCAAGAAGAAGCCCTGTCCCGACTTTGCTCCTAACCAACCATTTTGCACCATTTTCGTCATAAATTCAGGCGCTTCAAAAACCTTTTGTTCTTCTCCTGAAGTTTGATCATGGACATTTTTGGAAACATGCATGAACGTATCCAGTCCAACAACATCAAGTGTACGGAATGTTGCTGATTTTGGACGACCAATTAGTGGACCCGTTACCGAGTCGACTTCTCCTATTGAATAGCCACGTGCCATCATTTCACGTAACGTAACCAATAGACCATATGTACCGATTCGGTTAGCGATAAAGTTTGGTGTATCTTTTGCAATAACTACACCTTTTCCTAAACGATTTTCCCCAAATGCCGTCATGAATTCGACAACTTCTGGAGCAGTCGTTGTCGCAGGAATGATCTCTAACAGCTTCAAATAACGTGGTGGATTGAAAAAGTGAGTTCCTAGGAAATGTTTACCGAAATCTTCCGAACGCCCTTCGACCATCGCATTAATGCTAATACCCGATGTATTTGAAGAAATAATGGTGCCATCTTTTCTAACGCTATCAATTTTTTCATATAATGATTTTTTTACATCCAGGTTTTCGACAATAACTTCGATAATCCAGTCGATGTCTTTTAATTTATCTAAATCATCTTCCAGATTTCCTGGTGTGATTAGTTGAAGATTTTTTTTAGCTGTTAATGGAGCTGGTTTCTGTTTAAGTAACTTCTGAATAGAGCCGGTTGCAATTCGATTACGAACCACACTGTCTTCCATAGTAAACCCTTTTGCCTGTTCTTCTTTTGACAATTCACGAGGAACAATATCAAGCAACAATACAGGAATTCCTATATTTGCAAGGTGCGCTGCAATTCCCGAACCCATAACACCTGAACCGAGTACAGCCGCTTTTCTAATTTGGTAAGCCACTAGCAAACCCTCCTTGATTTTTTGAATGAATACTCATTCATTTTTAGTTTAAAAAAATAGAACGTTCTCCTATGTCTCTTAGTGTAAGTTATTTTCTCTTTTTTCGCAATATTTAATCGCTAAAAAATCCCTTAATTTTTCAGAAACAAATTCTTTGCCATTTTATAAATACACGGTAAACTGAAAGGGAACCTATAAGGAGGCCATCTAAATGAAATCACTTTCTACGAACGAACAATTTAACGAAGCTATAAACGGCGAACAACCGGTAATCGTAAAATTTCAAGCTGGTTGGTGCCCAGACTGCAGAAGAATGGATATGTTTATCGATCCAATCGTCGAAGAATACAACCAATACCAATGGGTAGACGTTAACCGCGATGAACTTCCAGAACTTGCTGAAAAATATGACGTAATGGGTATTCCAAGTCTATTGATTTTCAAAAACGGCGAGAAAACAGCTCATCTTCACAGCGCTAACGCAAAATCACCTGAATCTGTTACAGAATTTTTGAACGACCAAAAAGAGTAGGCTCATGCCTACTCCTTTTTTCTCTACTAAAATTTTCAAGCGTCTATCACATGTTTCATTTAATAATTTCATACTTACTACAAGACCCTGGAGGTATATAGATGGATCCACAACAGGAAATAACCCAATTAAAAGAACAACTGCTTTATTATGAAAAGCTGATCAAAAATATGTCTGCTCCGATAATTCCATCAGTTGTTCCAAAGACCATTTTAGTACCAATCGCTGGTTTTATTTTTTCAGAGCGCTTTGATTTGATTCGTACAACTGTATTAACCTACGCAGAAAAGCATCGCGATACTGAACGTGTCATCTTTGATTTTACTGGTGTGACAACTGATAACTTGATGGAATTCGACTATGACGGATTAGCAAGTGAACTGAGCCAGTTGAATTCTGCTCTGAGTTTAATGGGACTGCGTGCTATTTATGTCGGATTTAATCCATTGTTTGTACGTGAAATCGTCCGGGCTGGCATCCAAGTCGAACTGGAAGTTTATACAACATTTAAAACTGCTCTTGAACGTTTGCTCACTGAAAACAAAAAATTAACGACTACGTGATAAAACTAATTGTTAGAAACTCCGTGGAGGTAAAATTGCCATGAAAAAACTCATCGCTTTTCAAGGTCTTTCCCAACATGATACAAGTATTCACAAAAAATATCGTTCTTCTGCGTGTGGACCTGTGACTATTGCTGCCATTATGCAATACCACGAAGAACTCAATATTGGTATCAATCAACTGTATCAACTTCTCGGCTCTACACGCATCGGGTTGTTTACTTGGAGACTATTGAAAAATTTTCAGAAGCTCAGCGGCAAACGGTATGAGGCAAAAAAAGTTCTCGATATGTCCGAGGTAAAAGAAGAATTGTTGGCAAATCGACCGCTTGCTATGAAGTTTGACCGCTACTTTACTTTTCGTTGGTTTTCTAAACCGCTATATAGCTATCACTGGGTCCCGTTAATTGGTTTTGAGGAAAAGTCAGCTGACCTCGTTCTCTATTTTCACGACAACGGACAAAAAAACCGTCCCAGCAAAATGCGGACGGCTTCTTATTTAGCAAATCAACACGTGCTGACCTTTGTGAAAATTACGCCCAAGGATCGATCGTAACTTCGGCATTTTTTTCGAGTTGTTTAGCCAGTAACAATAATTGTTGATCGCGACATAACTGTATATGGTCATTGGTGTAGCTAGGAACAACAAGTTCCTCTAGCGGCATATCCAACTGGATGTCACATTTGATGACAGCCAGTTTTTTTGATAGCAGCAGCATTTCTTTATGTTCTTCAATTTTCTTTTTCTGTGCCGGTTTTAATTCGTCGATGGCTCTTAGTACACCATCAGTCGAGCCGTACGTTTGAATCAGCTGAAGTGCCGTCTTCGGTCCAATCCCTTTAACGCCAGGATAGCCATCGCTTGGGTCACCCATAAACGCTTTAACATCAGCAAACTGCGAAGGCTGAATGCCATACTCTTCAATAAATCGATCATCAGTATAGACATCGTAAACGTGAAATCCTTTTTTCATAAACGCAATTTTGACAGAAGGCGATAATAGTTGCAGCATATCTTTGTCACCGGTAATGATGGTAAAGTCGACTTGGCCCTGCCATTGCTTTGTAAATGACCCGATAAAGTCATCTGCTTCAATCCCCGCTTCACCATAATTTTTCCAACCCAGTTGCTCAGAAATTTCTTGTGCCCAGTCAAACTGATGCACCATGTCTTCTGGTGGTGCCGGACGATTGGCTTTATAGCCATCGAAAAGATCTGTACGGAAAGTTTTAGATCCCATATCCCAGCACACGGCCATATGTGTCGGTTTCATCATCGTTTTAGCCGCTAGCACGTGTCGCGTAAATCCTTGAACGCCATTTGTCGCTAATCCTTCTGTTGTGCGGAAATATTGGTTGACTGCTGAGGTTGCAAAAAACGACCGGAACAAAAGAGCCATTCCATCTATTAATAACACATGTGGTTTTTCCATATAAAAATCCTCCATCTTTTTATTGCTTCCCTTCTATTATAACGTCTATGTATTGAAAAAACCGCCAAAGCGGCGGTTTTAACGTTTGCGTTTAATTGCTTTGTATTCAATTGTTACTGCTTTATAGAAGGATGTCATCATGAGCAGGATAATAATCGAGAACGGGAACGCCGCAATGATTAGCACTGTTTGCAATGTATCCAGTCCACCTGTCGAGAGTAAAATGACCGCAATGGCTGATTGTGCAATCCCCCAAGTTAATTTTACTGTGTTTTGAGGATATAACGATCCACCTGTTGTTTGCATACCGAGAACAAATGTTGCCGAATCGGCAGAAGTAACAAAAAACGTAGTGATTAAGAATACGGCAATAACAGATAAAATCACGCCAAACGGCAATTCATTAAATACGGCAAACAAAGTTTGCTCTGTCAATAATCCAGTCAAATCCACTCCGCTTTGTTGCACATCGATTGCTGTTGTACCAAAAGCTGCAAACCAAAGGAAACTGATAAACGTTGGAATCATCAATACGCCTAGTAAGAATTGACGAATTGTCCGACCTTTGGAAACACGTGCGATGAAAACACCAACAAATGGAGACCAAGAAATCCACCAAGCCCAGTAAAAGATGGTCCAGCCATCAATCCACGCACGATTTTCGCCATCGATTGGGGCTGCACGGAAACTCATTTCAACGATGTTTTGGAAATACGTACCGATTGTGTCAGTAAACATATTCATGATCAACAAGGTTGGCCCAAGAATGATGACGGCTAGCAATAGTACAACAGCTAACACCATATTGGTATTTGACAAGTATTTAATCCCTTTGCTTAGCCCAGACCAAGCTGAAATCATAAACAATACCGTCACAATGGCAATGATGACCAATTGAACAGAAAAACTATCTTCCGAGATTCCGTCAAACAAATACGCAAGGCCGCCGTTTATTTGGATAGCGCCAAAGCCAAGAGTCGTTGCGACACCGACAACTGTTGCGAAAACCGCAATGACGTCAACAAAAGTACCCCATGGTCCTTTCATCTTGTCTCCAAATATCGGTTTTAACGTTGCCGAAATCAAGCCAGGTTCCCCTTTTCGGAACTGAGCATATGCAAGTGCTAATGCCACAACGGCATAAATCGCCCATGCATGAATACCCCAGTGGAAAAAGCTGAATCGCATTGACTCACGCATCGCTTCAGCGGTTCCAGGTTCAGCGGTTGCTGAATCAATCGCGTAATGCGACAGCGGTTCTGCCGCTCCCCAGAATACCAAACCAATTCCCATTCCTGCTGAAAACAGCATGGCAATCCACGTTCCAAATGAAAACTCAGGCTTGTCTGAGTCTTTCCCTAATTTGATTTGCCCCATCGGACTGATGAGGAAAAACAAACAGAACAAAACGATGATGGAAACAATTAATAAATAATACCATCCGAACGAAGTTGTCAGGAATGATTCTATATTCCCTGTAACTTCTGAAAAACTATCAGGTGCAAGCGCGCCAAAGCCAATGGCTAACAATACGAGCGCAAGTACAATCCAAAATACATTGGTTACTTTTTTCATATAGTACCTCTCCTCTTCCATTTTTATCGCCGCTTTAACGGTCAGTAGATTCTCGCATCCTGAGCAAGATTCCGCTGACCGCTAAAGTCCGAATCGATGAACTAAAAAACAGCAGAGGATGAAGACCCCCGCTGATTGAAGTTTATCTTTATCACAAGTGTAAAGGATACGGAAATTTTCGGCTCCTGTCAAACTAGCCGGGCTAAAAAAATTCCTAAAAGACTTTAAAACCAGGTTTTTACACATTCAAAAAATGATAAACAACTGACCATTTTTTCATAGTAGTAGTCGCTTACGTCCTCACATACTCCACTCTACTAGCAAAATTTCCTGTTCAAGCTAAAAATCGTTGTTCACCGCATAAAATCCATTTCTCCGCATTTTGTATCCATCTATTTATTTTTTAAAAAAATCAGATTCACAAGGAATCTGATTTTCGGTGGTTTATAAATTAATGGTGACTTCTGCTTTTTCGCGAAGTTTTGCGATTAACGCTTGTGTGGCTTCACTTTCTTTTTGCGCCTTCATTTGCTCTTCAATCTGTGGCTTGACTTCTTCAAATGCTGGAATTTCTTCGCCACCCGATTCTTCTTGCTGTGCTTTTGCTTCATCATAGTAAGTTTGTAGTTCTTTATCCGTTAGTTTGATTTCGCCAGTTTCTGATGCAACCAGCTGATCAATTTTTACTTGCGATTCTACTTGAGTCATTACTTCTTCTTTAGAAACGCCTTGCTCTTCAAGTGCTGTCAATAACTCATCTGACGACTTAAGACCATTTTGCTGAGCCAATTCTTCTAACGCTGTGTTGATCTGTTCTTCCGTTGCCGATAACTTTTGGGTTTTCGTTTCTTGAACAAGCAATTCTTGTGCCACTAGGCTTTCAGCAACTTGCTCTTTTAACTGAGTCTGATCGACTTCTTGACCAGACATTTGTGCTTGCATCGCCATCTGTTGAAATTGTCCAGTATAGGTCGATTCAAATTCTTTTTTATCGATTTTTTCTCCATTTACTTCTGCTACGACATCAGGAATGTCTTTCAAATCAGGTTCAGGCATTTCTGGTTGCTCCGCGCTTTCTTGATCGGTTGCTACCTCTTCTTGCGGTGTTTCTTCACCTTCTGTTTCTTTAGCAGTATCATCACCACAAGCAGCTAACGCTACCATGGATCCTCCAAGTACAATTGTTAAAAACCATTTTTTAATCATGGGTATTCTCCCTTCAAACATAATGTGGATTATTGTAGCACACTCTGTAGAGCTGTAAAAACAATAACCATTGCACCTTGTCTATTAACATTATTTAGAAATAAAAAAATTCTACATTATTCAGCAAGCTTTTCTTATATAAACACGCTTACCATCATTAGACTCCCTCAAAACAATCAGTTGCAAGACGAAAGTCATAGATCTTCGTATTTTTTTGATTTGAATCACTTCTACTTTAATTTTAACTAGCTCTTACTTAATTTTAAGAAGTCAGTCATTATTTCAGCACTCCCTGGTGTAAACACGAACAATGAAAATGCAATAAAAACGATCCCTATAACGCCAAATCCGATGCGCATCGGTAACTGAAACCGCTTTTCATGAAGACTCCAGAGAAGAGTAAACTTTTTCCTATAAGCAACATCAAGAAATACCGAAACTCCATACGGACACCTCTTTTAGCGTTATACGGTAATAGGACGATCGTGATTGGTAGAGGTTCGATCTATCTTGAATAAACAGAAAGTCAATGTTGGGCAGGAACCAAAAAACGCCAAAACCAGTAAAGGTTTTGACGTTTTTTATCTCACTATGGAGACGGCGGGAGTCGAACCCGCGTCCAGAAACTCCGCTACTTAAGCATCTACGCGTGTAGCTCATCTATTAAGGTTTCATGCGCCATTCTGCCGATAAGCAGGCGTCTTGGGCACTAATCTGAGAATCTCTCCCGGTTGCCTCAGATGGCAGCAAACGGTGTATCCCACTAAAGTTGAGCTTTACCTAGCCACATGGGCGATGGATAGATAAAGCAGATCCGAGCTTACGCTGCGAATGCTAGGTTTTGGTTTGTTTTGCCAGTTGTTATAAGTACGTTTGTGACGGAGACGACCCTCCGACGCGCAACTCAAGCCCAGATCATCCCTGTCGAATCCGTAACGTCCCCTTATTAAAAGAGACACGGAAGATGTATAAACAGCTTCATGTGCTATATCCTTATTATAAGGCAACGAAGGTCAGACATCAAGCCCTAGCGGTTGTGTTCTTTTATTGCTCGGGCAATGTCGCGTTTCGCATCTTTTTTCTTCAAATCTTCTCGTTTGTCGTAGTTTTTCTTACCCTTACCGACACCGAGTAAAATTTTAGCAAAGCCGTCTTTCAAATACATTTTCAGCGGGATAATCGCGGACCCTTGCACTTTTGAGTGTGCCAGCAAATTAGCAATTTGCTTTTTATGAAGCAACAGCTTACGCGACCGTGTCGGATCGTGGTTAAACTGATTTCCCTGATCATACGGGCTAATGTGCATATTTGAAATCCACGCTTCACCGTTACGAATACGGACGAACGATTCTTTTAATTGGACTTTGCCATTTCGTGCAGATTTAATTTCGGTTCCCTGCAAGACGATACCTGCTTCGATTGTTTCTTCAATGAAAAAATCAAAACCGGCTTTCTTGTTTTGGGCAATTACTTTGCCTTCTCCTTTGGCCATGTGGTTTCACCTCAGCTAGATTCAAAAAGCGGCCCTCGAGCCGCTATTTTATTTTTTCTTGTTGCGCCCTTGCTTTGCTGCGCCTTCATAGAACTTTTTCTTGGCATTTTTCGGCTTGCGTGTAGGTCCGCCGCTTTCTGGCTTTTTGCCATCACGTCTTGGTTTTCCAGCGCCGTCTTTTTTACCAGCACGGATTACTTTCGGCTGATCTTTTCTCGTACGACGAGGTGTTTGTACCATGCCAACAATTTCAAAATCAATGGATGACTCTTCTGGTTTAACACCAATCACTTTGATTTCAATTTCGTCACCAATACGGAATTGGCGATTGGTACGTTCCCCAATCATCATCATGCTGCGATCATCAAAGCGGTAATAATCATCAGTCATGTTAGACACGTGAACCAACCCTTCAATGGTATTCGGTAATTCAATGAATAAGCCAAAGTTCGTTACTGAAGAAATAATCCCAGTAAACTGTTCCCCGATTTTATCAGCCATAAACTGTGATTTCTTCAAAGCATCGGTATCGCGTTCTGCTTCTACTGCCCGGCGTTCACGCTCGGATGTATGGGTCGCAATGTCATCCATGTTCGCATCCCAACGTGCAATCGTTTTCTGAGACAAATCTTTTTCGATCAAATACGTGCGGATCAAGCGATGGACGATCAAATCCGGATAACGACGTATCGGTGAAGTAAAATGCGTATAAAATTCAGTCGATAAGCCAAAGTGTCCTAAGCTTTCAGACGAGTATTTCGCCTGTTGCATTGAACGCAACATCATCGTAGAAATGACTGGCTCTTCTGGAGTTCCTGCAATCGATTCGACGATTTCTTGCAATGCACGTGGGTGGATTTGTGTACCCGAACCTTTGACCACAATACCAAAATTTGTAACGAATTCGAAAAAGCGTTGCAGTTTTTCCGGTTTTGGATCTTCATGTATGCGGTAAATTGCTGGTACTTCTAGATGATGAAAATGTTCTGCTACTGTTTCGTTAGCAGCTAGCATAAACTCTTCAATTAGACGTTCAGCAATCGTTCGTTCGCGAACAACTACGTCTACTGGGTAGCCGTTTTCATCTACTAATACTTTTGATTCTTTGAAATCAAAATCAATGGCACCTCGACGCATCCGTTTCTTACTCAAGACTGCTGCTAGTTCTTTCATCAATTCGAACATGGGCACCAATTCGCTGTACTGCTCTTTTAGTTCTTGATTGTCTTGCTCAAGAATTTCATAAACGTCCGTATAGGTCATACGTGCGGATGTGTTAATAACACTTTGGAAAATATCGTGAGACTGCACTTCACCTTGGTCATTGAAAATCATTTCACAAGACAAAGTCAAACGGTCAACTTGTGGATTTAATGAACAAATACCATTCGACAAGCGATGCGGAATCATTGGAATCACACGGTCAGTCAAGTAAATACTCGTTGCACGGTCATAAGCTTCACGGTCCATTGGAGACCCTTCCGTCATATAATGGCTAACATCTGCGATATGCACACCCAATTTGTACGTACCGTCTTCGTATTTTACAACTTGAACAGCATCATCCAAATCTTTAGCATCCGCTCCATCAATCGTTACAATTTGCTCGTTACGTAAATCACGGCGATCCTTAAGATCTGCCGGGTCGATTTCGTCTGGCACGTTGTTCGCTTGTTCTAAAACATCAGGCGGAAACTCCGTTTCAATGCCATATTTATGAATAATCGAAAGAATGTCAACGCCTGGATCGTTTTTATGACCCAAAATTTGCGTCACCATACCCGTCGCAGACATTCTGCCTTCAGGCCATCCCGTGATTTCAACTACTACTTTATGGCCATCAACAGCACCTAACGTATCACCTTTAGCTATAAAAATATCCATATTCATTTTTTTATCATCTGTTACGACAAAGCCAAATCCTTTGTTTTCTTGGAATGTACCAACAGCTTTTGTCGTTCCGCGTTCAAGGATTCGAATAATCGCGCCTTCGCGTCGATCACCAGATGACCCTTCTGAGACGCGAATCATAACTGTATCTCCGTTTACCGCACCATTTACTTCCGTCGGTGGAATAAACACATCGTCCAAGCCCGCTTCTTCAGGTGCCACAAAACCAAAACCTTTTGGATGCCCAATGAATTTTCCGCGCATCAAATTCATTCGTTCTGGCACACCGTAGCGGTTTGATCTTGAACGGATAAGTGTTCCGGATTCTTCCAAACGCACCAAAGTTTTGACCAATTTCTCGAATTCATCGGCATTTTCAAAACCGAATTGCTCTTCTATTTCCTGTACAGTCAGCGGCTTATATGCTTCTTCACGCATGAAAACCAATAAGCGCTGTTCTAATGAACTTTCGGGATTCCCCAAATCTAACTCCTCCTTTATGACCGTTCACACACTCCAATCAAGTGATTCGAAAAATGTGAAAATGTCTTCGTGCAATTGCTTTTTCTCTTTATCAAGCGTAATGACATGCCCTGAGTTTTCGTACCATTTGATGTTTTTATCGGTTGATTCCGCATTATCGTAAATGACATTAGCCGAATCTGTATTAATCACCGTATCCAGTCTACCTTGGGCAACGAACAAAGGCGCATAAATATGGTCTACATGTTCTTTGACTTCTTCAACCAAGGCGCGTAAATCGGCTAACGATTCCATCGGCTGCTCTTTCAATGCCTGCATCTCTTTTTCGATAAGCTCAGCACTTTTCCCTTCAAATCCCTTGTAATCGCGTGCATATTTTAAAACACCTTCATACATGAGATCTGTAGTTTTCATGTACATAGGTGCACACATCGTGACAATTCCTTTAATAGGTTTTGTATACCCTAATTTCAGGCTAAATACGCCACCAAGTGACAGTCCAGCCACGGCAATTTCCGTATAGCCTTCTTCTATCAACGCATCATATGCTTGCTCTACATCTTTCCACCAATCTACTGGACCGGTGACTACCAGTTCCTCAGGTGCCACACCATGACCTGCGTAATGCGGTGCAATGCTCGTATATCCTTTTGTTTCTAGAAAACGACCTAACATCCTTACATCCGCCGAATTCCCAGTAAATCCATGCAAAAGAAGTACTGCTCGAGGTCCAGATTTGAAGAAAAATGGTTTTGGTTGCGAAATCCGCATAACAATTCCTCCATTTCAATACTAAAAGAAAACGCCCAACCATGTATGGTCAGGCGATTTAATCATCTACATTAAACTTTCGTTACGGCAATAGCCAGAATAAAGAATAAGGCAGCAAGTACAATCGTCACTCGGTGTAAGACTAAGTCCAAGCCACGAGCTTTTTGCTTGCCGAAAAGTTGCTCTGCTCCACCGGAGATGGCTCCTGAAAGACCTGCACTTTTTCCGGATTGCAATAAAACGACTACGATTAATGCGAGCGATACGATGACGAGTAATGTCATTAACAACGTATGCATAAATTCCACCTCCTGAAACGAACGTTCACAACAAAATTAAGTTTACCAAAAATTGTGACCGGTGACAATAGCAATAGAAAATAGAAGGCAAATGCCCTCTATTTTCTAAAATTTAAATCAGAAAATTTGATTTATCAATTATTTAACTTCAATCAAATTCTACTTTCTATCACTTTATTTTTTCAAGTTATAGAAAGTTTTCAATCCTAGGTATTGACCCGTTTCGAACAACTGATCTTCAATGCGTAGTAATTGGTTGTACTTCGCAACGCGGTCCGTACGTGACGGTGCACCTGTTTTGATTTGTCCAGCGTTTGTCGCAACTGCGATGTCTGCGATTGTTACATCTTCAGACTCGCCTGAACGGTGGCTGATAACTGCTGTGTAGCCCGCACGTTTCGCCATTTCAATCGCATCAAATGTTTCTGTTAATGTACCGATTTGGTTTACTTTGATCAAGATTGAGTTACTGATGCCTTCTTCAATTCCTTGAGCCAATTTTTTCGTGTTCGTTACGAATAAATCGTCTCCAACTAATTGAACGCGGTCACCGATTCGTTCTGTCAATAATTTATGTCCAGCCCAGTCGTTTTCATCTAAGCCATCTTCGATTGAAATGATTGGGTATTTATTGCAAAGCTCTTCGTACCAGTCAACCATTTCAGCAGATGTTTTCACTGTATTATCGCCTGGCAGGTTGTAAACACCTTTTTCTTTGTCGTAGATTTCAGAAGATGCAACGTCCATTGCAAGCAAGATGTCTGAACCTGGTTTGTATCCAGCTTTTTCAATTGCTTCCATGATTGTCGTTAATGCTTCTTCATTTGAACCAAGGTTCGGAGCAAATCCGCCTTCATCCCCAACAGAAGTGTTATAGCCTTTTTCTTTTAGTACGGCTTTTAAGTTATGGAAAATTTCTGCTCCCATTTGAACTGCTTCACGGAACGATTTTGCACCCACTGGCATTACCATGAATTCTTGGATGTCCACGTTGTTGTCAGCGTGTTCGCCGCCGTTTAAAATGTTCATCATTGGAACTGGCAGTTGCTTCGCGTTAAAACCGCCTAAGTATTGGTAAAGAGGCATATCCAAGTAGTTTGCTGCTGCGTGTGCAACGGCTAGAGAAACACCAAGAATTGCGTTAGCGCCTAAACGTCCTTTGTTTTCAGTACCGTCTAATTCGATCATCGCTTTGTCGATTGATACTTGATCAAGCACTGAATATTTTTCTTCTAATGCTTCAGCAATTTCACCATCAACGTTTTCTACTGCTTTTAAGACACCCTTACCTAGGTAACGGCTCTTATCGCCATCACGTAGCTCTACAGCTTCGTGTTCACCAGTAGATGCGCCTGATGGTACGATTGCGCGACCAAAAGCGCCGCTTTCTGTGAATACTTCAACTTCGATTGTTGGATTTCCTCGTGAATCTAAAATTTCGCGTGCTTGAATGTGTGTAATAATTGGCAATTAAAACAGCTCCCTTTAATATAATGGTTTTCCGGTCATTTCAACCGGTTGTTCTACATTTAGCATTTTTAAAATGGTTGGTGCTAGGTCAGCAAGAATGCCGCCTTTACGAAGTTCATGACCTGACTTCGTTAAAATTACTGGGACTTGATTGGTGGTGTGTGCTGTCATTGGCTGTCCTTCAAGGGTACGGACTTCGTCAGCATTACCGTGATCGGCAGTAATCAATGCCGAGCCACCCTGAGCATGTAGCGCATCAACTATGCGACCTAGACATTCGTCCACTACTTCAATGGCACGAATCGTAGGTTCCAGCATCCCACTATGGCCAACCATATCCGGGTTCGCAAAGTTCAAGATGATGGCGTCGTGCGCACCCGCTTCAATTTGCTCAACTAGACGGTCGGTCACTTCGTAAGCACTCATTTCAGGTTGCAAATCGTAAGTTGCAACCTTTGGCGAAGCAACGAGAATACGATCTTCTCCAGGAAAAACGTCTTCACGTCCACCACTCATAAAGAACGTAACATGTGGGTATTTTTCGGTTTCTGCAATGCGCAGTTGCGTTAGTCCATTTGCGGATAACACTTCACCAATGGTATTTTCCAAGTTCAATGTTTCAAATGCTACACGCGTCGGTAAATCTTCACTATAAGAAGTAAAGGTGATATAGCTTAATGCTCTCGGATGCTTAGCACTTAATGGGAATCCAACAAAATCTTCACGAATAAATGCTTTTGTTAATTGAATCGAACGGTCCGGTCGGAAGTTAAAGAAAATTAGTGAATCGCCTGAATCAACGGTCGCTACTGGTTTGCCATCTTCTTCGATTACGAATGGTAGAACAAATTCGTCCGAAACGCCTTCTTCATAAGAAGCAGCAATACCGGCAGTTGCCGATTCCGCCATTTTTCCAACGCCGTCAACTAAAACGCGATATGCTAAATCGGCACGTTCCCAGCGCTGATCACGATCCATTGCATAATACCGTCCGCTAATCGACGCGA
The DNA here is from genome assembly GCF_008369335.1 of Planococcus sp. ANT_H30. Taxonomy (NCBI): domain Bacteria; kingdom Bacillati; phylum Bacillota; class Bacilli; order Caryophanales; family Caryophanaceae; genus Planococcus; species Planococcus sp. ANT_H30. Next base: position 117,689 of record NZ_VOBJ01000005.1, read on the forward strand.
ATTTCCCAATACCAATTTCTGTCATTTGCTGTTCAGCTTGCTCTACGTATTTAAGCGCAGTCCTTGGTCCCACATCGCGCCCATCTAAGAAGCCATGAACATAAACTTCCGTTAATCCTTGCTGTTTAGCAAGTCGCAATAAAGCGAAAAGGTGCTCATAATGGCTATGAACGCCGCCATCAGATAATAACCCCAATATATGAAGCGCTTTGCCGCGGCTTTTCGCGTTCGCAATCGCTTCAAGAAATGCTGGATTTTCGTAAAAATCGCCATCACGAATTGCTTTATTGATACGCGTTAAATTTTGGTAAACCACTCGGCCAGCACCAATATTCAAGTGACCTACTTCTGAATTACCCATTTGTCCTTCAGGCAACCCAACCGCTTCACCTGAAGCGGTCAGTAATTCATGTGGATAAGTCTCCCATAAACGATCAAAATTCGGCTTATTAGCCTGTGCTACTGCATTACCAAAACTTTCTTCACGGCAGCCAAATCCATCTAAAATGATAAGAGCCGCTGGGTGTTCAGTTTTACGCATGCGAACCAGCCTCCAACAATTTAACAAATGACTCGGCTTCTAGGCTTGCGCCTCCAACTAATGCTCCGTCAATATGTTCCATTGTCATTAACTCATCTACGTTTGCTGGCTTTACGCTGCCGCCGTATTGAATACGCAGTTGCTCAGCTGCTTCATTCTGATACAAAGATGCTACTTTTTTGCGAATGATTCCACAAACTTCGTTGGCGTCTTCAGCAGTAGCTGTTTTCCCTGTGCCAATTGCCCAAATAGGTTCATAAGCAATAACCAATTGAGTGATTTGTTGTTCAGTCAAACCAGCGACTCCTTTTTCTACTTGTGCTTCAACGACAGATCCCGTTTCTCCGTTTTCACGTTGTTCAAGTGTTTCGCCAACACATAGAATCGGCACTAACCCATGAGTAAAAGCAGCTTTTACTTTTTGGTTGGCTGACTCGTCTGTTTCATTGAAATACTGGCGACGTTCTGAATGTCCAATAATGACATACTTAACGCCAATATCCGTTAGTTGGACAGGGCTAATTTCGCCTGTATAGGCACCTTCGTCTTGCTCTGACATTGTTTGTGCTCCGATTTGAAGCGGACTATTTTCTGCAGACACAACTAGTTGTGCCAAGAATAATGCTGGTGCGCAAATAACAGCGTCTACTTTATCAGATGCTGGCACTAAGCCATTCACTTTTTCAACAAATTGTTTTGCCTCTGTAGCGGTTTTGTACATTTTCCAGTTTCCTGCAATAATTGGTTTTCTCACAAGAGCACTCCCTTTCAGTTTAGCTATCTTATTTATTTGTTTGTTAACGCGCTGACACCTGGTAAATCTTTCCCTTCCATAAACTCTAGTGAAGCGCCTCCGCCTGTAGAGATATGATCCATTTGTTCAGCCACATGGAATTTTTCAACAGCTGCTGCTGAATCTCCACCACCGATTACGGTGTAACCTGAAGTTTCAGCCATTGCTTGTGCGACAGATTTCGTGCCATTTTCAAATGCAGGCATTTCAAAAACACCCATCGGTCCATTCCAAATAATCAACTTCGAATTTTTAATAACATCCGCATATAACGCTACCGTTTCAGGACCAATGTCTAAGCCCATCCAGTCAGCTGGGATTTCCGTGATTTTCACACTTTTGGTTTCGGCATCTTTTGAAAATTCGTTAGCTACAGTTGCATCTACCGGCAAATAAAATTTAACGCCTTTTTGTTTTGCTTTTTCGATAAATGAGTTAGCCAAATCTAATTTATCTTCTTCAACAAGAGAGTTTCCGATTTCATAGCCTTGCGCTTTGATAAACGTATACGACAACCCTCCGCCAATAATTAAATTATCTACCTTATCTAACAAATGATCAATGACGCCGATTTTGTCTTTTACTTTCGCGCCGCCGATTATTGCCGTGAACGGACGTTCTGGCTCAGACAAAGCTTTGCCTAAAACCTCTAACTCTTTTTCTAACAGTAAGCCTGATACCGCCGGTAAATGACTCGCAATGCCTGCTGTTGAAGCATGAGCACGATGAGCTGCTCCAAATGCATCGTTAACGAAAACGTCTGCTAGCGAAGCAAATGCTTGTGCAAGTTTGTCGTCATTTTTTTCTTCACCTTCATGGAAGCGGACGTTCTCAAGTAAGATGATGTCGCCTTCTTGCATCGTTGAAATGTCCTGTTCTACTTTTTCGCCGATTGATTCGTCCAGGCTTTTCACTTCTTTATGTAACAATTCGCCTAAACGGAAGCCTGTTGCAGCAAGTCGCATTTCTTCATTGACATGGCCTTTCGGACGACCTAAATGGCTAGCCAAAATTACTTTAGCGCCTTGGTTGACTAAATATTCGATCGTCGGTACAGCTGCACGGATTCTCGTATCATCCGTCACTTTACCATCTGACATCGGTACGTTAAAATCGACACGGCAAAATACCCGTTTTCCTTTCAAATCCAAATCTTTCATGGTCATTTTCTGCTGCATGAAAATACCTCCTATTTGTATTCAAAAAAATAAGGAGCGGGGTAAGTTCCCCGCCCCTTTTACCCTCTTTTATTATAGAGGTTCATTGGTAATTAAGCTATGATTTCGGGATTATAAGCCCGTTTTGTACATGTGAAGCGCAAGGTCGATACAACGGCCTGAGTAACCAGATTCGTTATCGTACCATGAAAGAACTTTAACCATGTTATCGCCAACCATCATCGTTGAAAGACCATCGATTGTAGCTGATGCTGTGTTGCCGTTATAGTCTCTAGATACTAGCGGCAATTCGCTGTAGTCCATGAATCCTTTTAATTCGTTTTCTGCTGCATCTTTTAATGCTTTGTTCACTTCTTCGACAGTTACGTCTTTTTCAAGATGAGCAACTAAATCGATAAGTGAAACGTTTGGTGTTGGAACGCGGATCGCCATTCCATCAATTTTGCCTTCTAATTCAGGCAATACTTTTGCAACTGCTAAAGCTGCACCAGTAGTTGTCGGAATCATTGATTCTGCAGCTGCACGCGCACGACGGAAGTCACTGTGCGGAGAGTCTAAAAGAATTTGATCATTTGTGTAAGAGTGGATCGTTGTCATCATTGCATGTTTGATACCGAAACGCTCGTTCAATACTTTCGCCATTCCTGCAAGACCGTTTGTTGTACATGAAGCATTTGAAATCACATGATGCTCTTTCGGATCATATGTTTCGTGGTTAACACCCATAACAAGCGTCTTCATGCCGTTTTTGCCTGGTGCTGAAACGATTACTTTTTTAGCGCCGGCTTCGATGTGTTTAGAAGCAGAAGCAGCATCCGTGAAGAATCCAGTAGATTCAACAACGATGTCTATGCCATGCTCTCCCCAAGGAAGGTTAGCTGGATCTTTTTCAGAGAATACGCGGATTGTTTTGCCGTTAACAACAATGTTGTCGCCATCAACTGAAACTTCAGCGTCTAAAATACCATGAACAGAATCGTATTTCAAAAGATGTGCCAACATTTTTGCGTCTGTTAAATCGTTTACTGCTACCACTTCTACTTCGTCATTTGTTAAAGCTTCACGAAATACAATGCGTCCTATACGTCCAAATCCGTTAATTGCTAATTTTAAAGTCATTTAGTATTCCTCCAATTTTTTAGTCAATTCCATAATTTTTCGTGCAGCACCTTCGTCTGTGATCAACACTGTCGGACTCGCTGCGTTTTTAGCGTACGATAAAATCGCTCTTGCTTTAGATTCACCACCGGCAACTGCCAAAACAGTTGTCGCTTTTTGCACCTGCTCTAATTGAATGCCCGCCGTTCGAATGCGATAAACAATTTTTCCGTCTTTATCGAAATAATAGCCGAAAGCCTCACTAATCGCTCCGCCTGAATGAATCTTTTCAACTTCTTCAGTAGAAGAGTGCCGACGAACCGCCATCTCTCCTGCATTGCCAATCCCGTGGACGACAACATCTGTTTGATCGTACAAATCCATCATTTCTTTGATCACTGGTTCTTTCATCATCATGGCAAATGCTTCTGCACTCAAATGATCAGGCAAGTATAGCGTCTTAAATGAACCACCTGTTTTTTCGGCAAATGCAGCTGCAATCGTATTTGCTTGGTGCAAAACATCTTCTCCCAGTCCACCGCGTGCAGCGATAAATTGCAGCGCTTTGTCCGGCTTTCCGTTCGTTAGTTCTTTCGAGATAGCCGCCATTGTGCTACCGCCAGTAACAGCGATTTTCTTATAGCGGGCAAACAACGTTTCCAAAAAACGAGCAGCCTCTTTACCAATATGGGACTTCACTGCTGGAATTTCATCGCTATCTTGCGGTAAGATCACAACTTTCGTAATTCCTAGAATTTCCTGTAGCTGTATTTCCATATCTGTCAGTCCAGACATTTCACGCACAAAAACTTTTAGCTTCTCTAGCACTTCCAATCCTTGCGAAGTAACTGTCATGCCCGCTGTTTTCATTTCAATCAATTGCTGATTGCGTAGTAAATCCGTGTCTTTTCTAATTTCTCGCTCTGTCAAACCGGCAACTTCACTCAAAGTTCGCCTACCGATTGGCTGTTCCAAGTTGATAATCTGTAAAATTTGATAACGTTTTTTCAGGAGTTCGGACATTTCCGGCATCAACTTTTGCTGAGCGACAGATAATGCATCCATAGGTTCACTCCATTCTATCTGGACGTTTTTTGTCCCACTAATTAATTGTGCGTCCCACTAAATTCATTCTACCTAATCTTTCTTTTAATTGCAAATAAAAAGAAGCGTTAAGTTTCTAACGCTTCCAGTAATTCAACATAACCAATATTGCCATACACCAATACGCGATTGTTTTTTTCTAATACAGGAATCATCATCATGTATTTTTCGTGTAAGGCTTCATCACTTTCGATATCTACTTCTGTGTAAGGCAATGGTACCTCCTCGTTGACTAGTGCAATCATCAATTTGGCTTCATCGCAAAGAGGGCAATTAGAACGCGTGTATAAAGTGTACATCTGTCTCCTTCTTTCTAAATAAAAGTATGAAGTTACTGGAGAAGCTTTCTCCAAACCGATATCTGTTAGACAATCAATAACACGTTACCATTGATCAACAGAGCCTTCCATTGTTTCTACTAAGTTAGGTAGTAAATCAAGTGTACACTGTTACTAAATTTCAATTTGTGCTTAAAACTCGTTACTCTCTTCTTTAAGGTGCATGAAGCCATTATATTGGTACGAGAATCGCTGCTTCACTACCAATAGATACGATGACAATAAGAATCAGTAATTTGCTCACCTGTTGCTTTTCTCTACTAGTATAAGCTATTAGTCATTTCCCTTTCTACCGGCTCTTTTAAACTTCCCTTTTCTCTTTGGTTTTTTGAAATCAAAAAATACAGCCAAAAGTAAAAAACACCCCTTTACCAATTAAGGCAAAGGGGCATTTCTCAACTTTAGAACAATAGATTTTAGTTGAATAGGCTTTTTCCGGATTCAACGAGTTGTTGTGCTTTTCTTATGCCCTCGGAAGGAATCGAACCTCCATCTCAAGAACCGGAATCTTACGTGTGATCCATTACACTACGAGGGCGTATTCGCTATTAGCGACTTTTCTATTATACAAAAATATTTTAACATAATCAAGTCCGTTTTTTTGATTCGTTAGATTTGACCTTCATTGACCATGATGTGTATGATAATAGTACAGCTGAGAGAACTTTCAGCATTGTTTGTAAAACACTTAATCGAGGAGGAACTATTCTATGAACTTAATTCCTACAGTAATCGAACAAACTAGCCGAGGCGAACGTGCTTACGATATTTACTCACGTTTGTTAAAAGACCGCGTCATTATGCTAGGTAGTGCAATTGACGATAACGTTGCAAACTCTATTGTGGCGCAACTTCTATTCCTTGAAGCAGAAGATCCAGATAAGGATATTTCAATCTACATTAACAGCCCAGGTGGTAGTATCACAGCTGGTATGGCGATTTATGATACGATGCAGTTTATCCGTCCAGACGTTCAAACAATCTGTATCGGTATGGCTGCTTCAATGGGTGCTTTCCTACTTGCAGCAGGAACAAAAGGCAAACGCCTTGCACTTCCAAATGCTGAAGTAATGATTCACCAACCGCTTGGTGGTGCCCAAGGACAAGCGACTGAAATCGAAATTGCAGCAAAACGCATTCTTCACCTTCGCGAAAAATTAAACCAGATTCTTTCTGAGCGTACAGGTCAGCCAATCGAAGTTATCGCTAAAGATACAGATCGCGATAACTTCATGACAGCAGAACGCGCACTTGAATACGGCTTAATCGACCAAGTGATTACACGTAGCAAATTGCCTGAAAACCACAAAAAAGAAAACTAAATCAAGCAAAAAACTCACAGTCATCTTTGACTGTGAGTTTTTTTATACGTTTCGTTTGTGGAAGTTACTTGAAATAATAGATTGCTGCTTTTTTACGCTTCTTTTTCAATAATCTCCGATAAAGACTGAACCGCTTTTTCTTCATCCAAGCCTTCTGCAGAAATGGTGACTTCTGTTCCTTTACTAATTGCCAAGCTCATAATTCCCATAATACTTTTGGCGTTTACTTTCTTATTGTCTTTTTCCAAATAAACATCTGCGCTGTATCGATTTGCTTCTTGAACAAATAACGCTGCTTGTCTTGCTTGAAGACCTGATTTCAATCGTACTTTTACTTGTTTTTCAACCATACGGATCCTCCTCCAAAACTCAACTCTCTTCTATATAAACGAACAGCCTAGCTAGCGGCCGATCATTTCTCCATTTCTCAGGGATGCTGCAATCTCATCAATTTTTCGCAGACGATGGTTTACCCCCGACTTGCTGACGGTTCCGCCCGATACCATTTCCCCTAGCTCTTTTAACGTCACATCTTGACACTCTACCCGGAGTCTGGCGATTTCACGTAGTCTTTCAGGCAATTGGTCAATGCCAATTGTTTGGTCGATAAATCGAATATTTTCTACTTGCCGCAATGCCGCATCGATGGTTTTGTTTAAGTTAGCGGTTTCACAATTTACTAACCGATTAACGCTATTACGCATATCTCGAATAATTCGAACATCCTCAAATTTCAATAAAGCAGAATGTGCGCCTGTAATGCTTAGAAAATCAGAAATTTTTTCTGCTTCTTTCAGGTAAGTCACAAATCCTTTTTTACGTTCAATCGTTTTGCTATTCAAACGAAATTCGTTCATTAATTCAACTAACGAGTCTGCATGGTCTTTGTAGAGCGAGTAAATTTCGAGATGGTAAGATGACGTTTCAGGATTATTGACAGATCCTCCAGCTAAAAAGGCACCTCGGATATACGAACGTTTGCAACAGTTCTTTTCAATCAGCGACTTGACAATCTGGTGCTGGAATTGAAATCCTTCAGTCAAAATTTCGAGATCTTCGAGAATATGCTTAGCGCCTTCTCGGATTCTACAAATGTAAATATTATTCTTTTTTAAGCGCATCTTTTTTCTAACCAGCAATTCGACGGGATAAGTTTTGTAAAAACGTTTTAATAACGTGTAAATACGGCGGGCGATCGCCGCATTCTCAGTTTGAATATCCAGGCTCAATTGCCGATTGGAAAACGATAGAGTGCCATTCATCCGGATCATTGCGGAAAGCTCTGCTTTGCCGCAGCAATCATCTATCTCTATTTGTGTCATTTCTTTTTTTGTTTCGGATGCAAAAGACAAAATTCGTTCCTCCTTTCAAAGCGTCAAAAATACAACTGCTTCGAATCTTCACTAGCACGGCCATCAGCATATTCGAATAACCATTCTGCAACTTTCGTCGGCTCGTGACGTACAGTTTCTCCAGAAATATTAGCAATGTCTTTTCTGTAGACTTCGAGACCCATTTTTTTCAGGCGCTCTTCGTCATACTCAACAGGCCATGCTTTCTCTTTTTCGTAACGTTCTGCAATGTTAGACGGCATTTGGACTTTATCAATTAGAATAGCATCTAGAAATTTTTCTCCGACATGATTGTAAAGTGCTTGAACATGGTCAGAGGCTGTATATTGATAAGTCTCCCCTGCTTGTGTCATTAAATTACAGATGTATATTTTCTTTGCCTTAGCAGCTATGACTGCTTTTTTAATATCTTTCACTAACAAGTTCGGCAAAATACTGGTGTATAAAGAACCTGGACCCACAACAATTACGTCTGCATTTTTAATTGCTGCAATTGTTGCAGGCAAGGCTTTAACATCATGTGGTTCAATAAACACACTTTTAATTGGCTGTAAATAGGCAGGAATTTTGGATTCCCCTTTTATAATCGTCCCATCTTCTAGCTCTGCGCTAAGCGTAACAATTTGGTTGGCGGCAGGTAAAACCGTGCCATTGACACTTAATACACGACTCATTTCGCGGACTGCATGGGAAAAGTCGCCTGTAATATCCGTCAATGCCGCGAGCATTAGATTACCCAAAGAATGACCGTCAAGATCTAAGGAGTGCTTAAATCGATATTGGAACATTTCAGCAACTAAAGGTTCTGTATCTGATAATGCTGCCATAACATTTCGAATATCTCCCGGGGGTGGAATATCCAGGTCATTTCTTAAGCGTCCCGAACTTCCACCATCGTCTGCAACTGTTACAATAGCCGTCAAATCCAGTGGATACAATTTTAACCCACGCAACAATGTAGACAGTCCCGTGCCGCCGCCTAAAATAACGATACGTTTCCGGTGCTGATTATGTTCCATGCACTCAATCCTTTCTAATTTTAATGTCTCTATGCGTGATAATCACTTTATTATTCTGTGCCAGAAGCTTGCCATAGTACTCAGCTAACGTAACCGAGCGGTGTTGGCCTCCTGTACAACCGAAGGCGATAACAAGTTGTGCCTTCCCTTCATTTTTGTACTGTGGAATCATAAACTGCAGTAAATCAGTTAATTTTTCTAGCAGCGTTTGCGTTTCTTGCCATTTTAGTACATAGCTCGACACTCGCTCATCAAGCCCTGTTAGCGGATTCAACTCTTCAATATAATAAGGGTTTGGTAAAAAGCGTACATCAAACACCAAATCAGCATCAATCGGCATGCCGTGTTTAAATCCGAAAGACAAGACGTTTACGGTAAAGACATTACTGGTCTTTGATGAAAAATCGGCGATGATTCGTTCTTTTAGTTGGCGAGGCTTCATGTTAGAAGTATTGTATATATGCTGTGCTCTCCCTTGAAGGTCACTCAGCATATCGCGCTCTTTTTTGATGCCACCCAAAACCAATCCACCGGGTGACAGTGGATGAGATCTTCTCGTTTCCTTGTAGCGGCTCACTAAGGTTTCGTTTTCTGCATCCAAAAATAGAATCGTGATGGAGACATTCGGATCTTGTGATAGGTGGTCAATTGCGTCTACTAAACTATCAAAAAAATCGCCTCCGCGCAAATCCATAACTGCAGCTACGCGCTTCATCGATTTTCCCGAATCTCTCATCAAATTGATAAACGTTGGCAATAACGTGGGAGGCAAATTATCGATTGTAAAAAAACCTAAATCTTCAAAGCTTTGGATTGCGACCGTTTTACCTGCACCTGACATGCCTGTAATAATGATTAACTCTGTTTCTTCTTTATGCTTTTCCATTAGGATGATTCACCTCTTCAATTGATGATTGGATGGTTTCTTTGATCAGCTGAAATTCTGGCGTATAGTAGAATGTCCCGTACTGAACTCCTTGCTGGTTAGCTGCAAATTGCAGATTGGTCCGGTCCCCTTCAGCCATTGGCAAAGATGCCAACGCTTCTACTGGATGCCACTCTAACAGCCCCTCGGTCGTTTCTTGAAATAACTCTCCAATTACGCGGTTTGCAGCGAACGTAAACAACATCCACTCATCCACCGTTTTTTCATGTTCTTGAATCATCATGGTATAGACCCCTTTTAAATGTGTACCTATTGGGGTAGCATTCGTTTCTTCTTTGAACTCACGGACTGCAGCTTCGATAATCGATTCTCCGGCTTCCATTTTACCACCGGGCGCTACATACCAATCACGTCGTGGTTTTTTCAATAATAATACTTGTCCATTTTCAATGACTAATAAATTCGCGATTCGCTGCACATTCGACACTCCGTCTCTATTGTAAACTCTCTCCATTATACATCTATCCTGGCGTGTCATGCAAAAGAATAAAAAAAGAGGCTGTCTTTCGAGTTACTCGAAAGACAGCCCAACAAAATCTTTTATAAAAAGGGGGTCAATTTACTCTTCTTACTATAAACCTTATTCATGACAACCACGTTACAAAACAGTTAAAAACTAATTAAGCTTGTGCTTTCATGCTAATTTTCTCTACTAACTCTTCAATATAGTGTTGAGCTGCTTGTGCGGCAATACTGCCATCGCCTGTCGCAGTAACTACTTGACGCAATGTTTTTTCACGAACATCGCCTGCTGCATAAATCCCTGGAACAGTCGTTTCCATTTTGTCGTTCGTTACAATATATCCGTCCTTATTCAAAATGCCCAACTCAGCAAATGGTTTTGTTAAAGGAAGCATGCCGATATAGATAAAGACACCATCTGCTTTAAATTCTTTTTCAGAACCATCTTCAGTAGACACCAGCGTAACTGCACCTACTTTGCCATTGCCATCATCGTGAATTTCTTTAACTGTATTGCTCCAGATAAAGTCAATTTTATCATTTGCAAAAGCACGATCTTGAAGAATTTTTTGTGCACGTAATTCGTCACGTCTGTGGACGATTGTTACTTTACTCGCGAAACGAGTCAAGTAAACACCTTCTTCAACCGCTGAATCGCCACCGCCAACTACGACAAGTTCTTTTTGTTTAAAGAAAGCTCCATCACATACTGCACAATAACTGACACCACGGCCTCCTAGTTCATTTTCACCTGGAATCCCCATTTTCTTATACTCAGCACCGGTCGTCACAATAATTGCACGTGCTTTGTACTCTTTAGATCCGGCTTTAATGGTTTTGTATTCTTCGCCATCAATAATTTCAGTTACGTCACCGTATGCGTATTCTGCACCGAATTTTTTTGCGTGTTCAAACATTTTTGTTGAAATGTCTGGTCCTAAAATGTGTGAAAATCCTGGATAGTTTTCAATTTCTTCCGTATTGGCCATTTGACCACCTGGAATACCGCGTTCTAGCATCAATGTTGTTAAGTTCGCGCGAGATGTATAAACAGCGGCTGTCATGCCTGCTGGTCCTGCTCCGATAATAATTACATCAAAAATTGTAGTTGCTTCAGTCATATTAATAGGCCTCCTATTTCTCAGTAGTTAAATCGTATAAGATTCATGCGAAAGCTTCAACTTTTATGCCTATGATTCGATGTGTGGTAAGAAAACAGTTAGTTCTTTACTGTATTTTGTCAACGTAGCAACCGATATACCAAATTGATCCGCCAGTTCTTTTTTTGTGGTTTTTTCATTTTTAGAAGAGTGAATCATATATTCTGCAGCCGCAGCAAGAGCCGCGGGATTTTTGAATGCATAGTTCCTGCTAAAGCCTTTTTCTAGCAGTAAAAACCACAGTTGAAAGAGTTCTTCTTGCTGTTTTTTCACCATTCCATATGAGCCATAAAGAAGTTCTGCTGCTTCCATCGCACGCATAAAAGCCTTTTCAGCCGGAACGCTTTCTTTGAAAGGATGACCAAGTGCATAACCCAAAACAAAAGTTTCCAAAACAGAAGGCTGATCAGATGCCAACCAATTTGGGTGTGAAATAATTTCTTGCTTATGTGCTGATTTGCCTAACAAAAACAAGCCGAATAACCGTTCACTTTTCTTTTGGTGATCCAGTTTTCCAACCAAATAATCTCGATCATGCTCAAGCGCATCGACGTGCGGCATTTCTGAATGCTCGTTCCATGGCGCATAACCGTCTTTATCTGGGTCCATTTTTTTCAATTGATCCCAAGCTTGTCTTGACGCGTCTTCATGGCCTGAATGATACGCAGCATGCGATAACCAAAAGTAAAACGCTGCATCACCTTCAAAGCCTTTTTTCTGCAAACTTTTGAGCCAGCGATAAGCTTCTTTGTATTTACCAACCAATGCAAAAGTCGCACCTAGTTTATAGCGATGCTCAAATACATAAGGTTGTATTTTTTTTAGCAAATCGAGTACATCATCCAATTCTGCGTTTTTTTCATAGTAATGAAAGACTGCTAAATTACACAAAGCGTGCAAATTGCCAGTATTTCTCCGCAGTACATCGTAAAGCAGCGCTTTCGCCATTTCTGCTTCTCCGATATAAAAGTAAGCCAAAGCTAAGTTATTGCAAGCTCCCCAAAAATCCGGCTTTCCTTCAATTAACTTTTCAAGCAATTCAATAGCACCGGTAAAATCACCTTGCTCCATCATTCGACGTGCTTTTTCCTGTCGGTAATGGTGTTCGCTGTCCTGCAAGTCCCCGTCCTCATCAAAATTTTGCCAATCTTCTTGCTCGGCAAAATCAATAATTCCCATTGCTTCAGATGCATATTTCCCTTGTGTTTCATAAACCAAGTACTTTTTAGCAAATTTTCGAGCATCCCAAAACAAGCCCATATGTGCATGGACTTCAGCAAGAAAATACAGAATGTCGGGTTCTTTTGAGTCTAGTTCATGTGCTGTATGCAGCACATCCATTGCCTGCTCAAACTCTTGTATTTCCATTAGCACAATTCCGTATTGCGTCAAAATGAGCGGATCTTTCGGACTCAACTCTGAAGCACGACGCAAATACTTATGTGCTTTTGAGTAATTTTCACGCTGAAGCTCTTTCAACGCTTTTCTGTAATAGAATTCTCCTGTCGGAATAAACGACAATACGTTTTTAGTATTTATTTTTTTATTCTCCAAAATATGCCTCCGAAAAAGTAAAAGAGACGATTTCCATCGTCTCCATACTCAAATATGCTGTAATTATAGCATATTTCCCTATTATTTACTTGTCGCTTTTGTTTCATGACGTTCTTTTAATACATTGGTCACTTTGTTAAAGTTTACCTTTTGTTCTTGTAAAAGCACCAACACATGATACAACAAATCGGCTGTTTCCATTGATAGCTCTTCAGCGTCACGATTTTTGGCTGCGATAATCACTTCAGCTGCTTCTTCGCCTACTTTTTTACAAATTTTATCTATGCCTTCTTCAAACAGATAAGTCGTATACGCACCTTCAGGCATTTCTTTTTCACGCGCTTCGATTAACGCGGTCAATTGTGCGAACATATCGCCTGGAGATTCATTGCGCTCACCATGAATGGTTTCAAAAAAGCAGCTATCCTTACCCGTATGACAAGCGGGTCCATTTGGAATTACTTCATAAATTAGCGAATCGCCGTCGCAATCTAATCGCACAGCCGTCACTTTTTGAGTGTTACCACTCGTCGCACCTTTGTTCCACAATTCACTACGGCTTCTTGAGTAAAGCCACGTTTCATTTGTAGCCATTGTTTTTTGGACGGCTTCTTCGTTGGCATAAGCCAAAGTTAACACTTCTTTTGTTTCGGCATTCTGGATTATCACGGGAATCAGCCCGCTTGGATCATATTGTATGGTTGTCATCGGACGTTCACTCCCTCTTTCCGTAAATATTGCTTGACCTCATCTACACTGGTTTCTTTGTAATGGAAAATAGAGGCCGCTAAAGCAGCATCAGCATCCACCATTTTAAAGACTTCGCTAAAATGTTCTTTGTTTCCTGCTCCACCACTGGCAATGACCGGTACTTCTACCGCTTCGCGTACAGCTTGTGTTAATTCCAAATCAAAACCGTCTTTCGAGCCGTCTTTGTCCATGCTCGTCAACAACAGTTCACCAGCTCCAAGCTCAACACTTCTTTTTGCCCATTCAACTGCGTCCCAATCAGTTTTGTTGCGACCACCATGTGTGTAAACGTCCCAGCTATCACCATTTTTCTTAGCATCAATTGCTACGACAATACATTGAGAACCAAAAAAGTCTGCGCCTTCTTTGATCAACTCAGGACGGTCAAGGGCAGCTGTGTTTAAAGAGACTTTATCAGCTCCGGCGCGCAACAAACGTTTCATGTCATCAAGACTGCGAATACCGCCACCTACTGTAAACGGAATCGACAGTTCTGTTGCAACAATTTTCACGACTTCGACCATCGTTTCCTTGCCTTCGTGAGAAGCCGAAATGTCCAAAAACACCAATTCATCCGCCCCTTGCTCATCATAAAAACGAGCCAATTCAACAGGATCTCCCGCATCACGCAGCGAAACGAAACTAACGCCTTTGACGACACGTCCTTCTTTTACATCAAGACAGGGAATAATGCGTTTTGTCAACATGACAAAACCTCCTCCAGCGTAAAACGTTTTTCATAAAGCGCTTTCCCTATAATAACACCTGCGATGTTACTTTGCGCAGATGCTTCTTTAACATTTCGTACATCTTCTAGCGAACCAATGCCACCTGAAACAATGACTTGTGCTGATTCAGCACCCACCAACGATTTATTGGCGGTAATATTTGGTCCTGCGAGCGTGCCGTCTGTTGCAATATCTGTATAGATAAAATGTTTTGCACCTTTTTGCGCGAAATAATCCGCTACTTCTGTCGCCGCTTGTCCAGATGTCTCGATCCAGCCTTCTGTTGCGGCCATGCCATTTTTCGCATCAATACCGATAACAATTTGGTCGGCTCCAAATTCTTCAATAAACGATACAGCAAGTTCCGGATTACGGATTGCTAGGCTGCCGATAATGACACGCGCTACACCATTTGATAAATAATGCTGGATATCTTCACGAGTTCGGATGCCTCCGCCGACTTGTACTTTAGCACCGAGCTTTGCGGCTTCAATGACCACTTGATCGTTAATGCGGATGCCGTCTTTGGCACCGTCTAAGTCGACCATATGTATCCACTCTGCACCAGCTTCTACGAATTTTCGAGCCATTTCGACTGGTGAATCTCCGTAGATGGTTTCCTGAGTATAATCTCCTTGAAATAGGCGTACACATTTGCCATCCCTTAAATCAATCGCAGGATAGATTTGAAACTTAGACATGTAGGTTCCTCCTAACATTTGAAATCCATTGTTCTAATAAATAATGGCCAAAATCACCTGATTTTTCTGGATGGAATTGCATACCCGTTATCAAACCTGTCCCGACTACTCCCGGAACGTTGAGGCCTCCGTAGCTTGCTGTGGCTAAAACTTCTTGCTGCTTTGTATTTATCGCTAAAAAAGAATGTACAAAGTACACGTGCGTATCACTTAATACATCCTCTAACCAATACGGCATATGCGAAAATTCCAAACGGTTCCAGCCCATATGAGGAATTCGGTATGTGCCTTTTTCAAAACGACGAATTTGTCCTGTCAGTAACCCCAAACCTTTTGTCGGTTTCACTTCCGAACTATCTTCATATAACAACTGCATACCGAGACAAATTCCAAGAAGCGGAATATTTTTTTCTGGCAATGATTGGATAAATCCTGAAAGTCCTTTGTCATTTAACAACTCCATAGCATCTGGAAAAGCACCGACTCCTGGCAGCAAAATCCCTTCTGCTTCGAGCAGCACCGCAGGGTCATCGGATACAATCACTGTACATTCCAGCTTTTTTAACGCTTGCTCGACACTAAACAAATTGCCCATGCCGTAATCAATAATGCCAATGATCATGTGAGCAACCCCTTTGTTGATGGCACACCTTTAACTCGCGGATCAATCATCGTCGCTTCATCAAGCGCACGTGCTAGCGCTTTAAAGATTGCTTCGATAATATGGTGCGTATTTTTTCCGTAATGAACGATAACGTGGACGTTCATCCTTGATTCTAGCGCAAATTTCCAAAGGAATTCCTGGATCAATTCCGTATCAAACGTTCCTACTTTTTCAGTCAGCGGCTGACTACGGAATTCCAGATGTGGGCGATTTGAACAATCAATAATTACTTGAGCTAACGCATCATCCATTGGTACAAATGCGTTGCCGTAGCGACGTATGCCTTTTTTATCGCCAAGTGCTTCTTTAACAGCTTGACCTAAAACAATGCCAATATCTTCAGTAGTGTGGTGGTCATCGATGTGCGTATCGCCATCTGCCGTAATATCGCCATCAAATAAGCCATGTTTAATAAACAAATCCAGCATATGATCCATAAATGGAACACCTGTATCAATTACCGATTTCCCTTCACCATCTAAGGAAAATTTGATGGCTACTTTGGTTTCATTGGTATTGCGTTTGATTTCAGCTTTTCTCATAATCGGTTCCCCTTTTCCCACGACCGCGATTCGACTGCACGCGCATGGCCTTCTAATCCTTCAAGACGTGCTAGACGAGCAATTTTTTCTTTATTGTTTTGCCAAGCCTGTTCGCTATAACGGATAATGCTGGTTCTTTTAATAAAATCATAAACAGATAAAGCACTCGAAAAACGTGCCGTGCTGTTTGTTGGCAATACGTGATTCGTTCCTGCAAAATAATCGCCAATTGGTTCAGACGAAAACCTTCCGATAAAAATGGCACCGGCGTGGCGAATCTTCTCCGCGACTGCTTCTGCATCTTCTGTCATAATTTCCAAATGTTCAGGCGCTAGTTGATTGGCGGCTGTAATCAGCTCTTCTACCGTTTGCCCTAGATAAATCATGCTGTGATTTATCATCGCTGGACTCGCAATGGCTTGACGAGGCAAGTTTGCTAATTGACGCTTTACTTCTTTAGAAACCGCATCAGCCAATTGTTCGCTAGTCGTTAATAACACAGCGCTCGCCATCGGATCATGTTCTGCTTGTGACAATAAATCGGCTGCCACTTCATCAGCATATGCGGAATCATCCGCAATTATCGCGATTTCACTTGGTCCAGCAATCATATCAATCGCCACGTCACCATTCACTTCTCGTTTAGCAAGCGCAACAAAAATATTGCCCGGACCGGTAATTTTATCAACGGGTGCGATAGATTCCGTGCCGTATGCTAAAGCTGCGATTGCTTGGGCACCACCTGATTTATAAACTTCTGTAATGCCAAGAATATGAGCCGATGCGAGTACTCCGTCAGACAATGTGCCGTCTTTACTCGGTGGTGAAATTAAGACAATGCGTGATACGCCTGCTACTTGTGCCGGAATGACGTTCATCAACACAGATGAAGGATATGCAGCTGTGCCACCTGGTACGTAAAGTCCAGCTGACTCGATAGCTGTAACACGCTGTGCAACATACGAACCATCATCGTTATCTAAACGGTAGCCTTGTTGTTGCTGACTTTCATGGTACTTCCGAATATTCGCCGCAGCTTCAGTTAAGTCCGTTAACAATTGCGGGTCAAAACGGTCGACTGCTTGCGAAATTTCTTCTTCTGTCACACGTAAAGAGGTTAATTTAGCACCATCCCATTTTTCTGTAAAGCGAAACATCGCTCTGTCCCCGTGATCTTTCACTTCTTGAATAATCGCTTTTACCGCTGTAACTTGCTGTTCCGTGCCTTCTGCAATCGTTCTTCTGATGGAAATTCCTGAAGACAAACGAGTCACTTTCATAAAATGGCCTGCTTTCTCAGTCTTTCTACTAGCTCTGTAATGCGTTTTTGCTTTAAGCGATAACTTACAGGATTTGCAATCAAACGTGACGTGATGTCGACAATTTTTTCGTATTCAACTAAGCCATTTTCTTTTAATGTTTTACCAGTAGAGACAATATCCACAATACGATCCGCTAAACCAATCATTGGCGCCAATTCAATCGAACCGTTTAATTCGATGATTTCGACTTGCTCGCCTTTGCCACGATAATATTGCGACGCTACTTTCGGGTACTTAGTCGCAACACGCGGAGATACTTTGTTCATCGGCGTGTCCGGCATACCTGCAGTTGCGATATAACAGCGGCTGATACCAAGGTCTAATAATTCATAAACATCTCGGTCATGCTCAAGCATCACATCTTTTCCAGCAATGCCAATGTCTACAACTCCATGTTCGACATAAGCTGGAACATCCATTGGTTTGGCAAGAATAAAACGAATATTTTCATTGGGTGCTTCGACGATCAATTTTCGTGAATCATCGAGTTCTTTTGGCAAATCATAGCCTGCTTTTACTAATAATTCATAAGCTTCTTCAAATATTCTCCCTTTGGGCATGGCAATCGTTAATGCATCCATTACTTCACACCTTCCAATCTTAGAACCTTGCTGAAATGTTTACTAAATTCGTCAAGAGCCATAACCGCTGGTGCAAATTGCAATGTGACTCGGGTTCCTTGCTGACGAAGATTTTGTGCTTCATCATAGGCACGCTCTTCGTGTTGTTCATCAAATAAGATTAATGTATGGTCTTGTTGTTCGGAAACAGCTGAAATCAGTTCTAGTAAACGATCTACACGTAAACCAAAGCCGGTTGCACCAACCTCTAATCCAAATTGCTTCATTAATCCGTCATAACGTCCCCCGTTGCCAAGTGGAAACCCACTGCCCGTTGCATACACTTCAAATACTAAGCCAGTGTAATAGGTCATATGGCTGTTAAACGACAAATCATACGTTACCGCGTCTGCTAAGCCGCTGCGCTCCAATATGTTTTTCAGCTTTTTCATATCTTCGAATAAAGAACTTTGTTTGGCGTTATGAGGATCAATCCATTGCTGCCATTCTTCTACAGTAGAAGTGGACATCAAACCAATAAATGATTCTCGACTAGAAGCTTCTATAGGTAACTGGTGAACCAAGCTTTCAAAGCCTACACTGTTTTTGGAAACGAAAGCACTGCGAACTTGTTCAATTTGCTGCTGATCCAAACCGAAATCCTCTAAAATCAACTGCAATAATTGGGTATGTCCAATAACAAAGCGGCTAGACTCAATATCTAGATTTTTTAAAATGGTCCATGCCAAAATAATAACTTCTGCATCTGCATATAAAGAGTCATCGCCAATCAACTCAACGCCCATCTGTTCAAACTCAGCTGGACGTCCCCCTTCACGTTTTTGAGCGCGAAAAACATTTGAATAATAGCCAAGTCGTACTGGCATCTTTTCTTTTAGTAGCTTAGATGCAGCGACGCGTGCAATGGGTGAAGTCATATCTGGACGTAATACCAAGGTTTCACCTTGGCTGTCTAGTAATTTAAACAACGCATTATCAGCAATTGCTGAAATTTTACCGATGGTTTCGTAATATTCTAAAGTAGGTGTTTGCAGCAAATCATAGCCTGCCTGTTGAATAATAGACGTTCCATTTGTACGGAGTTCCGCTTTCTTTTTTGCGATAAATGGGAAATCATCTCTCATTCCTAGTGGTTTCTCGAACATTTGTATAGTCATTTATAAAACTCCCTAATATTGGTTATTTTACTTTAGTTCGCTAATGTGATGAAGTAATATTTATTTTAGCGCATTGTTCCATCTACCGTCAAGAGATATACTCGAAAAAAATCCTGAAAGCAATCGTTGCTTTCAGGATTTTGCTTGGCGCTCTGCCATTTGTTCAGCTGTATAAATAATATTCATCGGATTTCCGCCGACAAAAGCTCCAGCTGGCACATCTTTATGGACGAGCGTGGCAGCGGAAACAATTGCGCCGTTTCCAATCGTGATGCCGGGCAAAATCGTAGTGTTTGCTCCAATCATGACGCGGTTTCCGATCACTACGTCACCAAGTCGATATTCATCTATTAAATATTCATGTGCAAGAATCGTTGTATTGTAACCGATTACGGTGTTTTCTCCAACCGTTATTTTCTCCGGAAACATAACATCCGGCATGACCATCAACGCAAAAGATGAGTGTTTTCCAATTTTCATATGGAGAAACGTTTTATACAGCCAATTTTTCATAGGCAAAAACGGCGTATATCTAGCCGTTTGAATCACTAGAAAATTTTTGGCAACTTTCCAGAATGGCACTGTTTTGTAAATATGCCAAAGTGAATTAGGCCCTTCCACAAAATGCCGTTGTGTGTCTCTCATTTTACAGCCTCTTTAGTTAATTCCAGTAAATCACTAATATGCTGCAACATAAAGTCCGGATTAAAACTGGCTAAGAATTCTTCTCCTTTTGCAGACCACGCCACGCCCGCAGTTCGAACTCCTGCATTTTTACCACCTTCGATATCGTGGGAATTGTCACCAATCATTAAGGCTTCATCGTGAGACGCACCTAATTGCTCTAATGCCAAATGCAAGGGCTCTGGATTTGGTTTTGGGTTTGTGACATGATCCAGACCAACCAACACATCAAACACATCGTTAACGCCCATTAGCTTCAAGCCATGACGTATTGTGTCACTTCTTTTAGTCGAGACAATTGCCATTTTCATTCCTTGCGCTTTCAGTAAACGTAAGGTTTCTGCGACACCATCATATTCTTCGACTAGTTCATCGTGCAACGTACGATTGAGCGCGCGGTATTGAACAGTCAGCTCTTCCACGCGGTCCGGATCAATCGCTGCAAATGTTTGTGTTAACGATGGGCCGATAAAATCCAGTGCATCTTGACGATCAAAGCGACCAGGATAATGTTCACCAAGGACGGCTAAGAAAGTTTGAATGATTAATTCATTGGTATCGAGCAAAGTTCCGTCAAAATCGAATAATAGCGTATTTATTTTTTTTGCAGTCATGTCGAAATCACTTCCTTTTGTTTTTCTTCCGCTCTACGCCACATATAAGAAACAAAGACCGTTAGTACTAATGCCGTAACGATTCGGATTAACAATAGCGGCCAGATTGGAATACCTAATGGCATAAAAATTAATGTGTCTTCCACTACCGCGTGACAAGCAACGAGAAAGATAAATACCAGTGTCGCATCCTTTTTACTAACGCCATCTTCTCGTACAGCTTGAATCATCACACCCGCTCCCATAGCGAGTCCGAAAACCAGTCCTGAAGCAAGTGTTAACGAAGCGTTTTTCTGAACACCCAATAAACGAGTTAAGGGTCCGAGCAGATTGGATATTTTTTGAAGGTATTGTTTATCTTTTAAAATTTGAATCATAATCATTAATGGAATAACAATCATCGCCAACTGAAGAACACCAAACGAAGCTTTTTCAAGTCCGATTAGCATCACCCCAATCCAACTCTCAGGAACAGCTGATGCTTCAGGCGCAAAACCGTATTGCGCCATCTCGCTGCCACCTTTCCAAAAGACATTAATGATAATAGCAGATAACGCAGCTAGACCAAAGCGGACAACTAAAACGATCCACAGCTTGACGCCAACTTTTAGCGCTACGCCAGTTTCAATAAAAATATTATGTGAAAATGATAGCATGACGGCCAAGATAAAAACTTCTTTAACCGTTAAATCTAATGATAGGATGCCGGCAATTCCAGCATAAAGATTAAGCGCATTACCGAGAACCAGTGGAATTGCCGCATCGCCGCTTAATCCAAACAAGCCCATAACGGGTGATACTAAATCGATAACAAAAGGCAAAACCGGTGTGTATTGAAGCATGGTGACGAGCAAAGTGATAGGGAAAATGATTTTCCCTAATGACCAAGTCGTTTTCAACCCTGCCTTCAAACCATTTTTCAGTGTCGACATCTGATCGCTCTTTTCCTAATTAGTTATCCTTATAATGATGTGGATTTTTAATTGTGACACGACGGTATACGATGAATACAACAGCGATGACAATAGCCAATACTGACACTAGTTGTGCAGCACGAAGTTCACCGATTACATACAGGCTATCTGTGCGCATTCCTTCGATATAGAAGCGGCCAACAGAATACCAAATCATATAGAAGAAAAACATTTCACCACGTACTAGATTTACTTTTCGTAGTAGCAACAAAAGAATAATTCCCACTAAACTCCACATAGATTCATACAAGAAAGTTGGATGGTAATAAGCCCCGTCTATGTACATGTGATTGATGATCCAATCAGGGATAAACAGATTTTCAAGGAAAGTCCGTGACACTTCTCCGCCATGTGCTTCTTGGTTGATAAAATTACCCCAACGACCAATGGCTTGTCCGATTAAGATACTTGGTGCTAATATATCCGCCACTTTCAGAAATGACGTATTACGCTTTTTGGTAAACAGATAAGCGACAATAACAGATGCAATCAAGGCACCATGTATCGCAATTCCACCGTTCCAAATAGCGATAATTTGACTAGGATTGTCTTTGTAATGTTCCCACTCGAACGCTACGTAATAAATACGTGCGCCAACAATCGCCAGCGGTACCGCCCAAATTAGTAAATCAGTTAAAAATTCAGTATGCAGTCCTCGCTTAACCATTTCACGCTGCCCTACCAAAAAGGCGATGATAATACCAACAGCGATAATAACACCGTACCATTGAACCGAAATCGGACCGAGTGAAAAAGCGGTCGGATCTATTGAAGCTAATATTGCAAACATGTCGTGCACCTTCCCATTCGCTTAGTTTGTATCTTGTGCAATCACGTCATCCAGACGCTTCGAAAACTCTTCGGCGGCGTTAACGCCCATTCGTTTCAAACGATAGTTCATCGCGGCAACTTCGATAATAACCGATAAGTTACGACCTGGACGAACAGGAATTGTTAGTTTCGTCAATTGTGTATCAATAATCTTCATTTTTTCTTCTTCTAGTCCTAATCGATCGTAGGTTTTGTCTTGATCCCATATTTCCAAATCAATGACCAAAGAAATCCGTTTAAATGTGCGAACAGCGCTCGCACCAAATAAGGTCATGATATCGATAATACCGACTCCACGAATTTCGAGCAAATGCTCAATTAGTTTAGGTGCAGATCCTACTAATGTATTTTCACCTTCTTGATGAATTTCTACACAGTCATCGGCAACTAAGCGGTGACCTTTTTTGACAAGTTCTAAAGCTGTCTCGCTTTTACCAACACCACTTTTTCCCGTCAGCAACACTCCAACACCGTATATATCTACAAGAACGCCATGGATTGCCGTCGTAGGAGCTAACTGACTTTCTAAAAAGTTCGTCAGCAAACTCGAAAACCGAGTCGTTGACATTGGAGTCGTCATGACTGGCACATGCCGATTGCTTGAAGCAGCGATCAATTCTTCTGGAACTGGTACACCATGCGAAACAATAATTGCTGGCGTGTCGTCTGTGCATAGCTTCATCATACGATCTAACCGTTCTTTAGGTGATAGCATAGAAAAAAAAGAAAGCTCGGTTTTGCCGAGCAATTGCACACGATTTGCTGGATAATGGGTGAAATAACCGGCCATTTCCAACCCTGGTCTTGAAATATCGCTAATGGGGATATGACGGCCAATGCCTTCTTCTCCACTAATTAATTCCAAGTCGAACGTCTTCATCACTTGTTTTGTCGTTACTTGTCCCATTTGGTATTCCTCACTTCCTATCCACACATTATTTTGAATTTTCATCAAAACAATTATTTTTATATGCGGTTTGCTTTTATTTTAACATGGAAACTATATATTTGAAGATTTTTGTCCCCTTTGTCATGTTTCCTTCCTATATAGATTGCAAAAGGAGGTCTATCCCAATGAAGATTATGATTGATGCCGGACATGGCCCAGATACACCTGGAAAGCGCTCACCCGATGGCAAATTGAGAGAATTCCATTTTAACGTGGCCGTAGCAGAAGAAGTTAAAAAGCGATTGGTACTGGATGGACATATTGTCTTTTTCAGCCATCAACATGACTTTGATGTTCCATTACACGAACGCACGAATCTAGCAAATCGTATGAAGGCAGATGTATTCGTCTCGATTCACGCCAACGCAGTGGGGCATACATTTAACTCTACAAATGGCCTAGAAACGTTTACCTATAACCACCCTCAGCCTGCTACACACATGCTAGCATCTGCAGTCCAACAGTCACTAATACAAGTAACTGGACGAAAAAATCGCGGGATTAAACAAGCAGATTTCGCCGTACTTCGGGATACCCATATGCCAGCTATTCTGGTGGAATGCGGCTTTATGACACACAAGGAAGAAGTCGAATTACTTAAGTCAGCCGCTTACCGAAAACGCTGCGCACAAGGAATCTGTTTCGGTATCGCTTGTTTTGAAGCAAGTCGGTAAAGGGGTAACTTTACACTTATATGAAAACGGGGCTGTCTCAAAAGGTCATGAACTAAGACTTTTGAGTGCAGCC
The DNA here is from genome assembly GCF_008369335.1 of Planococcus sp. ANT_H30. NCBI lineage: Bacteria > Bacillati > Bacillota > Bacilli > Caryophanales > Caryophanaceae > Planococcus > Planococcus sp. ANT_H30. The sequence goes on from NZ_VOBJ01000005.1 coordinate 141,800, forward strand.
TCTTTTTCTTGCAACAGAACAGGCCGCTTTTCGCGGGCACAGTCTCAACCGGTTGAACCATCTTAACCACACATTGTTTCCATTCCCATCAACCCCTTTAAAACTTTAAAAAGTGCATTTCTGTAAACTGAAAGTACAGGTCAAAGCAGCTCTTAAAGTGGCATCGATAACGCAAAATCACAATAGAAAGTGTGTTCTTCTATAAAGGAAAATTAATCATTCCCAAGAATTCACCTCTGGAACCTTGAAAAAGTAAACCGAGTTCGGAATTGTGAGGCGCGATTCAAAAAAACAGACAGAGAAAAAGATACTTTTTCTCTGTCTGTTTTATTTTAAAGACTTATGGGACACTCCCTTTTTTATAATTGCATATAAATTCTGCTAAACTAGAGATAAAGAGGTGACAACATGAACAAAACGATTGGAATTCTTGCGCATGTCGATGCCGGTAAGACTACTTTTTCAGAACAACTGTTATATCATACGAAAAGTATTCGGCAGCGCGGGCGAGTCGACCACCAAAATGCTTTTCTCGATAGCCACACCATTGAAAAAACCCGAGGCATAACAATTTTTGCTGATCAGGCAACCTTTACACTAAATGATTCTACTTATTTTCTTATTGACACACCTGGTCATGTTGATTTTTCTCCAGAAATGGAGCGTTCGATTCAAGTAATGGATTACGCCGTTATTATCATTAGTGCAGTTGATGGCATTGAAGGGCATACTGAAACCGTTTGGCAGCTTCTTCAAAAACATAAGATTCCGGTCTTTTTCTTCGTTAATAAAACAGATCGCGAAGGAGCAGATGCCGTTCAAGTTTTAGCAGACATTCGTTTGAATTTTTCCGAAGATGTCTGTGACCTAACAAATAACTTTCACAATGGTGAGTTGAGCGAAAGTCTCATTGAATTTATTGCTGAACGAGACGAAGAATTGCTGATGCAGTATGTCGAGACTGGTTTTGATAAAAAAACCTGGATAGAGGCTTTTCAGCGGTTGATTGCAGCTAACCAGATTTTCCCTTGTGCTAGTGGCTCTGCTTTACAAGATATCGGCATCTTAGATTTCCTGCTCCAACTTGATCAATTAACGACTAGTGCTTATTCAGAAGATCAAGCATTTGGTGCACGAATTTATAAAATTCGGCACGATGACAATGGCAATCGAATCTGTTTTTTAAAAGCGTTTAGCGGGACTTTACAGGTTCGTGATAAACTCGTTTATGGTCCTAATCAGCTTGAAGAAAAAGTGACGCAAATCCGCAATTATAATGGCAACAAATTTAAACTGGTTGAACAAGCAAGGGCAGGCGAACTTTTTGCGATAGCGGGATTGACAGAGGCTATGGTCGGTGATGTCATTGGGAATTATGCTACTGACAACCAATCTGAAGTAGTGCCAACATTGAAATCAATTGTCCTTTTTGATGCGTCTCTCCCTGCAAAAGAAGTACTATCAAGTTTCCAAATTCTCGGTGCTGAAGACCCTTCTTTGTCGGTTTTTTGGAACGAGTATTTCCAGCATATCCAAATTCAAGTAATGGGCATTATTCAATTAGAAGTTCTCGAACAAGTAGTTCTAGAACGGTTTGGCCACCACGTCCAGTTTGGGGAACCTGAAATTCTCTATAAAGAAACGATTAGCATACCCGTGATGGGCTATGGCCATTTTGAACCTCTTCGCCATTACGCTGAAGTTCATTTGAAGCTAGAGCCGGGTGAGCGTGGCAGCGGCTTACAGGTAGACAACGTCTGCCATGCTCACGCTTTATCTGTCGGAAATCAGAACCTCATCTTGCATCACCTTAACGAGCGCGACCATCATGGCTTACTAACTGGTTCTCCTTTGACCGATGTTAAAGCAACGCTTGTAACTGGACGTGGTCACAACGAGCACACCTCTGGCGGTGATTTCCGGGAAGCAACTTTTCGAGCGCTTCGTCAAGGACTTGAACAAGCACAAAACCGTCTACTTGAACCCATGTACCGTTTTAAAATCAAAGTAAGTTTAGAGCAAATGGGAAAAGTATTATCGGATGTTCAGCAAGCACATGGTAGTTTTAATACTCCTGAAACCATTGGTAGCAAAACGATCATCGAAGGTCGTGTACCCGTAGCGACATTTATGAAATACAGCACAGAATTTGCTGCACTTACCCACGGCAAAGGCGCACTCAGTTTACTATTTGATGGTTATGACTTCTGCCATAATGAAGAACAAGTAATCAACCGGATTGGCTATGAAAAAAACACTGATCCTCTTTATACATCCACTTCTATTTTTTGCGCAAAAGGCAAAGGTTATAAAGTTTCTTGGGACGAAGCAGAAAAAGCTATGCATTGTTTGTGAAACCTATCTGCATGAAGGAGGAATGGGCTATGTACGAACAAAAAACAAAAGAAACCGATGCCGACGTTATTGAATTTATCGAATCTGTCGATCATCCAAAAAAACGTCAAGATGCTTATAAGTTACTGGAATTATTTGAAAAGGCGAGCGGTCACTCCGCAAAAATGTGGGGACCCAGTATTATTGGCTTTGGCTCTTACCATTATGTTTATAAAACCGGACACGAAGGCGATGCGCCACTTGTCGGTTTTTCTCCACGCAAAGCGAAGATTAGTTTGTATTTTGCAACTGGTGATGAAAATCGCGGTCCTCTACTCGAGAAATTCGGCAAGCATACAAGTGGAAAAGCCTGTATTTATATTAATAAAACCGAAGACATCGACCTTGATGTCCTTCAGCAATTGATCCAACAATCCATCAGCTTTCTTCAAAGTTTGTATCCACCTCTAAAATAACAATGTAGTTTCGTCACCTAAAATCGTTAAAAAGCCGGCACAGGAAATCTGTGCCGGCTTTTTGTTTTATCTATTATTTAGTCGATTGTTAAATAGCGTAGCAAGACAGAACCTGTTTTGGTTTCTCCATAGACTAATAACGGAGCTGCAGCTGGTTCAGTTCCTTGCTTTGAAAAACGTATCGATTTTTGCATGAATTGTCCTTGTTCGTGCGTAGAATCGATATCCGATAATAAGACATCTATTTTGCCCAAGTTTGACGAAACTTCACCTTTTAACGGCAAATGAGCTGGAATGTAAATTTCTACATTGCCTGCCAACGTTTTCGTTTCAAGTTTGCGAGCTTCTTTGCATCTTGTTGTAGCGACAATATTGCCGTTTAATGATTTAGTAACGATTGTTTGAATATCGCCATCAATATAAATGCGGCCATTTAATGTCTCTGCTTCCACCACTTTCCCTTTTGCTTCCTGAACATGAATAGCACCATTAGCCGTTTCTAGTTCAGCATCATCAAACTCTACATTTTTCAAATCCACTTTACCATTTGCTGTTTTCACTTTTATCAATGCAGCATTAATGCGTTTCATTGTGAATCCACCATTGAACAAGCGAGCTGTAATGTGTTGATAGGAAGCTTCTGGAACATACAGGATCACATTTACTTGCGTTGTTTTCAAATCACTGATGACGCGTAACTTTTGATCGTCGGCAATAAAAACAAACTTATCAAGAAAATCTTCTTTCGCTTGTGTTACTGACTCTGAACGATATGCTTTAACGTTGCATTCTGCACGTAGCAAGCCGTCTTGAGATGGGAAAATTTCCAGCTGACCATTTGCGATATCCGCAACGATGGTGTTCAAGTCCGTCATATTTTCTGTAAATGTATGAGTAAACTGAACTGCTTCACCGAATGGCGAGTCAAATTCCATCGTTTTCAACTTGCCAACAGACGACTGCATAAAGTCCATCATTCGTGTACCCAAATCATTAAAGTCTCGTGACACATTTTTGGAAACGTTTTTGGAAACGTTCTTTGAAAAATCTTTGGATACTTTTTTAACAATATCTTCTGGTCTAAAAAATCCACGTTTGCTAGGTTTGTCTCTTTGGTTGCTACGGCCATAATTTGACTCGTTCGACGATGAACTACTACCATCAATTGCCCGCAGCAACTCAACTGCTTCACGTGCTGAAATCGTACCATTCTCAACCATGTCCAAAATGCGTTCTTTTTCACTTTGCATGTATTGCGGCCTCCTCTTTGTCTGAATGCCGATAAGTAAATCCTTACCCTTACAAACAGATGGTTCTTCTATGTTGATACGTTTACTAGCAGAAAAAGTTTCATTTAACTGTTTTTTTCTTGCGACTTGCACCTTTGACGACAGCATCCATACGTGCCCGGTCGCGCTCCAGTACTGGTTTCAAGTACTTTCCGGTATAAGAATTTTCAACAGCGGCGATTTCCTCGGGAGTACCTGTAGCTAAGATCATGCCACCTTTATCTCCACCTTCGGGACCTAAATCGATAATATAATCCGCCGTCTTAATGACATCTAAATTATGTTCAATAGTCAGTACTGTATCGCCATTTTCTACAAGCCGCTGCAGAACGACCAATAACCGAGAAATATCATCTGCATGCAGACCTGTAGTCGGTTCGTCCAGAATGTAAAAGGACTTACCATTTGAACGTTTATGAAGCTCAGATGCTAACTTAACGCGCTGCGCTTCTCCGCCAGATAAGGTAGTCGCAGGTTGGCCAAGCTTAATATACCCCAACCCTACATCGACAATCGTCTTTAGCTTGCGATTGATCTTTGGAATGTTTTCAAAAAATGCGTAGCCATCTTCCACTGTCATCGCAAGAACATCCGCAATGCTTTTGTTTTTATACTTTACTTCCAATGTTTCCCGGTTGTAACGTTTACCATGGCAAATTTCGCACGGCACATAGACATCCGGCAGGAAATGCATTTCTATTTTTATAATACCATCTCCACGGCAAGCTTCACAGCGACCGCCCTTGACGTTGAAACTAAACCGGCCTTTTTTGTAGCCACGAACTTTTGCTTCGTTCGTTGTGGCGTAAACATCACGGATATCATCGAAAACACCTGTGTAGGTTGCTGGGTTTGAACGTGGCGTCCGACCAATTGGGGACTGGTCAATATCGATAACTTTTTCCAATTCTTCAGTTCCTTCAATTAGATCAAAATGTCCTGGTTTGGCTTTCGCACGATTCAATCTATGAGCCAATGTTTTGTACAGAATTTCGTTAATGAGCGTACTTTTACCCGATCCTGAAACCCCGGTCACTGCTGTAAATAAACCGAGTGGAATATCGACATCTACTTTTTTCAAATTGTTTTGATTCGCACCGCGGATTGAGATTTTCCGGTCGCTTGGTACTCTTCGCTCAGCAGGCACGGGAATAAATTTCTTGCCGCTTAAGTATTGACCCGTTAATGATTTTTTATTTTTCATTACTTTTTCAGGTGTTCCTGCAGCAATAATTTCTCCACCATGCGCTCCTGCTCCCGGTCCAACATCAATCAAATAATCAGCAGCTAACATCGTGTCTTCGTCGTGCTCTACGACAATTAAGGTATTGCCAATATCTCGCATACTTTTCAAAGTCTCAATCAATCGATCATTATCTCGTTGATGAAGACCTATTGATGGTTCATCGAGTATATAAAGTACACCGGTAAGTCTTGATCCGATTTGAGTTGCTAGGCGGATTCGCTGCGCCTCTCCTCCGGATAAAGTTCCCGATGCACGACTTAACGTTAAGTAATCCAGTCCAACATTGATCAAAAAACCAATGCGTTCTTGAATTTCTCGTAAAATCAGTTTGGCAATTTGCATATCTTTTTCTGACAATACGAGCTGATCGAAAAACTGATTGGCTTCGACAATCGAAAATTCAGCGACGGTTCCGATATGAAGACCATTTACTTTCACTGACAGCGATTCAGGCTTTAGACGATAGCCTTCACAAACTGTGCAACTTTGCTGACCCATGTATTTTTCCATTTGGTCACGGATATAATCTGAAGATGTCTCACGATAACGACGGTCCACATTGGAAAGGACACCTTCAAAATTAATGTGATTATCTCGAATTTGACCATAGTCATTTTCATAACGGAAACGAATTTTATCGTTTCCAGAACCGCGTAAAATAATGTTAATATGCTCTTCTGGCAATTCACTTACTGGAATGTCCATATCAATTTTATAATGCTGACAAACCGCTTTTAGAAGTTGCGGATAATATTGCGAACTGGTTGGTTGCCAAGGAACAATTGCTCCTTTGTTCAACGTGGCAGTCCAATCTGGAATGACCAATTCAGGATCAACTTCTAGCTTTATCCCTAAACCGTCGCATTCTGGACATGCACCAAAAGGTGAGTTAAACGAAAACATTCTCGGTTCAAGCTCACCAATAGAAAACCCACAAATCGGGCAGGCATGATGCTCACTAAACAGCAATTCTTCTTGCTCCATCACATCTACTAAAACACGGCCTTCTGCTAGCCGAAGGGCTGATTCTAAAGAATCACTTAGACGTGGCGCAATGCCCTCTTTAATGATGATGCGATCAATAACAACTTCAATGTTGTGCTTTTTATTTTTATCTAGTGCAATGTCGTCATCGAGATCAATTAGTTCCCCGTCCACGCGCACCCGGACATACCCTTGCTTTTTAATGTCCTCAAGTAACTTGACGTGAGTTCCTTTTCGACCAGAAACAATTGGAGCTAAAATTTGCATTTTGGTACGTTCCGGGTATTCCACGATGCGATCTACCATTTGTTCAATGGTTTGAGAAGAAATTTCTATACCATGATTTGGACAAATCGGCTTACCAATCCGTGCATACATGAGCCGCATGTAATCATAGATTTCCGTAACTGTCGCTACTGTAGAACGCGGATTTTTACTCGTGGTCTTTTGATCAATCGAAATAGCCGGTGACAATCCTTCAATTAAATCAACGTCAGGCTTATCCATTTGTCCTAAAAACTGGCGTGCATAAGCAGACAACGATTCAACATATCGCCGCTGTCCTTCCGCATAAATCGTATCAAATGCAAGCGAAGATTTACCGGATCCTGACAGTCCAGTCATAACCACAAGCTTGTCACGTGGAATCACCACATCAATGTTTTTTAGATTATTTGCACGCGCGCCTTGTATCCGTATTTCCTGATTTCTCAACTTGCATCATCCTTCCGCTTTCAATTCAAGAACTGTATCACGCAGTTCTGCGGCACGTTCGAAATCGAGTGCTTTTGCCGCCTCTTTCATTTCTGTCTCTAGCAAACTGATCAGCTTTACGCGCTCTTCTTTTTTGAGTTTTTTGCCTGATACTGCTTTAGAGATGTATTCCTCTGACTCTTCTGCTGCATTGGTCGCACGAATGACGTCACGGATTTTCTTCTGTATCGTAATCGGTGTTACGCCGTGTTCTTCATTGTATTCAGCTTGAATGGTCCGACGTCGCGTCGTCTCATCCATCGCTCTTTGCATGGAATCTGTTATTCTGTCTGCATACATAATGACACGACCATTTGAATTTCTAGCTGCCCGGCCCATCGTTTGAATCAATGCCCGTTCAGAACGCAAGAACCCTTCTTTATCAGCATCTAAAATGGTGACTAGTGAAACTTCTGGAATATCCAATCCTTCACGTAGCAAGTTAATGCCCACCAATACATCGTAAACGCCCATCCGCAACTCTCGAATAATTTCAATACGTTCAAGTGTTTTAATCTCCGAGTGCAAATAATTCACTTTGATACCGGCATCTTTTAGGTAAGCTGTTAAATCTTCCGACATTTTCTTCGTCAACGTCGTTACTAGTACACGCTCATTGACTTCCGCACGTTTGCGGATTTCATCCATCAAGTCATCTATTTGGCCTTCAATTGGACGAATCTCAATTGTTGGATCTAATAGACCTGTCGGACGAATGATTTGTTCAACCATTTCTGGGGTATGTTCCAATTCGTAAGGACCTGGTGTTGCGGATACAAAGACCGCTTGGCTAATATGCTTTTCAAATTCATCAAAAGTTAACGGTCGATTATCCATAGCAGAAGGCAAGCGGAAACCATGATCAACTAGCACTTTTTTACGTGCTTGGTCACCATTGAACATGCCTCTTACTTGCGGTAAGGTTACGTGACTTTCATCCACTACTAGTAGAAAATCTTCTGGAAAATAATCAATTAACGTATACGGTTGAGCCCCCGCAGGACGCAGAGTTAAATGACGGGAGTAGTTTTCAATACCCGAACAAAAACCCATCTCTCGCATCATTTCCAAATCGTAGCGCGTTCGTTGCTCAAGTCTTTGCGCTTCTAGTAATTTGTCTTCTGCACGCATTTCTTTTAAACGTTCCTCTAATTCTATTTCAATATTTTCAATTGCTTTAACCATCTTATCTTCGCGTGTAACAAAGTGAGATGCTGGAAAAATTGCTACATGGTCACGTTCACCGATAATTTCACCTGTTAACGCATCGACTTCGCGAATTCGATCAATTTCATCGCCAAAAAATTCAACGCGTAAACATCTTTCGTCGCGGGATGCTGGGAAAATCTCCACTACGTCTCCACGAACACGGAATGTTCCACGAATAAAATTAATATCATTGCGCTCATATTGAACGTCAACTAACTTTCTCAATAGCTGATTGCGTTCAATTTCCATTCCTTTTCGAAGGGAAACCACGAGTTCTCTGTACTCTTTTGGCGAACCAAGACCATAGATGCATGAAACGGACGCAATAACGATAACATCATCCCGTTCAAATAACGAACTCGTGGCAGAATGGCGTAATTTATCAATTTCATCATTTATACTTGCATCCTTTTCGATAAATGTATCTGATTGAGGCACATAAGCTTCTGGCTGATAATAGTCATAATAACTAACAAAATACTCAACTGCATTATCGGGGAAAAATTCCTTGAATTCGCTATAAAGCTGGCCTGCCAATGTTTTATTGTGGGCCATAACTAATGTTGGTTTTTTAACTTGCTGGATGACGTTTGACATCGTGTAGGTTTTCCCTGTACCAGTGGCACCTAATAAGGTCTGGCAGCGTTTGCCACTAATGATGCCTTGTGTCAGTTCAGCAATAGCCTGAGGCTGATCGCCAGCGGGTTCGTAAGGGGCTTGAAGATTAAATTCCTGTTTCATAGCAAGGCGTCCTCCCATTCTTTCAATACTTCTACTTTAACATATGCCCTAAAAAACCCCTAACAAAAAGCGAACGTATGTTTTTTATGTGAAGATACTCAAAAAATAACCGAATTTACTTTTTATTAGACACAGAAAAAAGAGGAATTAGATTAGCTCTAAATCCCCTTTTTACGGCCATTCTTAGGCAGCTATTTATTCAGTTTCTTCGTAATTTAAAGTTTGCAATTGTGCAGTATATCTGGTGAACGCTTTTTGATCATGATTGTCCAAGGCTTCATCGATGAGTGTCATCAGCTGTTCTTCTTGCTGGGAACGGTGAACATGCTTTAAGAACAAATCCAAGTAAATATCATTCAGCAGCTTTTCCGCTTCCGTAATTTTTTTTGTTTGAGCCATTGCCTTCATGAAATCAGCATAAGAATAATAGTTTTCCATTCTACTTCACCCCGAATGCTTTTCATTAGTATACATGACACGAATAGAATAAATCAATATTTATTTGAAAATTATGATTAAATAGAAAAAATTTTATTTTCAATCTAATGCATATTGCAGAATTTCCATTTTTTATTATAATAAGGTATGTAAAGTAAATTTAGGGGGTTTTTCTTCATGAGTAAAAAGAATCATCGGCCGTCATCATATACTATTTGTACGAACACCTATGCTCTTTTACCTTATCCAGATGGTCATCGAACGTGGACGCGTGTCATTGAAAATCGCAGTGAGCTTGTCGTTGAAGAAGCTGTTTACAAAACGGTTACAACTTCTTGTCGGTTTTATCGCGCTTCTTTAGAAAGTGCTACACTCTACGCGCAAAAAGCAGTTGGCGTAAAGCATAAGCCCCCGGTTATTATTGGCGAGTATTATGGCAATCCGCTCATTTTCTTTCCGACTCACTCTCCAAAAAACAAAGAATGTGTGTGGTTTAATTACGATGCAATCGATTTGATAGAAAGTGACAGCAGCGGAAAAGGCAGCATTGTTTATTTAAGCAATAGTGAAACCGTTTGTTTGGATGTATCGCCTATCGCTTTGCGAAACCAGCATTCGTTTGCTGGTTCTCTCCGCCGCTATTTTAAAAAGGCGCAGCGTGTCCATAACCAACCGATGGCTTACGTAACAAAACGAACATTTCTGTCCCGCAAACAGCAGCCACTCGATTAGTTTTGAGGCTGTGAAAATTCTACTGGAAAAGAGTCTCTTCTATAATGATGTACAACTTTCCTGATTTATCGAGTATGATTGCGTAAGGAGCTCTGCTTCCCTCGCTTTTTTCTACACAAGCTCTATTGCTCCACTCACTAGCTCCAGAAACACTCATGTTACCACCAGTCCTTATTTATACCAAAAAGAGTTGCCGACCCAAGTCACAATGTCTGACTTGGGTCGGCAACTCTTTTTTCGTAGAATCTAGACTCTGGCTTAGCTCTTCGGGATGTAAGTCACCCTGTTGTGCGGCAAAGAACGCCGCTTGGAGCGCGTTTTTGCTTTTCTTATTTAATCGATCGGTAAGCCCACAGCGATCCTACGAAAAATACGGATGAGACCCACATGTACGGTTCGTTCCAAAACCAGACTGACACTGAAATTCCAACGAAAGAAATGATGGTGAAAATTCCAGCAAACATTCTTGATTGCAGATCACGACGGTATTCACGCTCTCGGCCATCTCGATTTTCAATGTAACGGCGGAGACGTTCAGGCTCTTCCAGGTAATTAATGACTTTTTGCGGAAAGATTCGCAGTGGCCCCGTTGCATTCAATACCCAGCGTAGAATATCTTCTTTTCCGAAGATTCCTTTGCCTTCCTTCTGCGAAGCTGCCCACTCCAATATTCGAGGACGGGCAAGTGCTAATAAATCTACTTTTGGATCTAATACGTGCAAGACGCCAACAAAAATAGAAACAGCACGACCAAAAAAAGCAAATTCTGCCGGCAATTGAACCGGTTGAGTTCGAACGATTTCTTGCATATCAGTAAGAATCCGCTCAACAACAAAACTATCCATCTGTGACAGTTCGTTCGATTCATAAGCTGCGACTAGCCGTGAAATGGCATCTCCTAAAATGGCGCGATCCGCCTGCGGCAATAAGAAACGCAAATCTTCTAGTGCATCTAATACTTGATCATAATTTTTAAAAATAATTCCTTCTGCTGCACGTAACACTGCTTGAGAATCTTTTGGTGTTATATTGCCAATCATCCCAAAATCAATTAAGACAATGCCACCATCCGGTTCTAACAAGATGTTTCCTCCATGAGGATCTGCGTGAAATTGTCCACCGTATAAAACTTGTTCTAAAAACAAAATAAACAAGCGCTCTGAAATTTCATGACGATCTAACTCATTCTTTTCAATAAATGCTAAATCTGTAATACGTGCTCCTTCAATCCATTCCATAACTAATACACGACGGGTCGTGTATTCATCGAAATACAACGGAATGCGAACGCCTTCCATTGCGTCAAAGCGATCGGCAAAAGCGCGACCATTTTGAAGCTCTCCCAAGAAGTTCAATTCTGCGCCAATGGTTTCAGTCATTTCTATATACAATAAGTTAAAATCAATTTGTTTTGTGAACGGCGTAAATTTTTCAGCCAACCAAATGACTATGCGAATGGCCTTAAAGTCTGCGCGTAAAATACGATCTGTTCCCGGCCGCTGAACTTTCACAGCAACCTCTACACCATTTTTCAATACCGCTTTATACACTTCACCAATAGAAGCTGAAGCGACAGCCGAATCAGATAAGTTATCTAAATAATCGGTGTGAACGGTGTTCCACTCTTGCTCTAACACCGAAACGATGCTATTTCTCGAAACAGATGGCACACGATCTGTTAATCCTTCTAGTTCCGCAAGAAATGAGGGCGGCATAATATCCGCTCGTGTCGACAGGAACTGACCTAACTTAATCATTAGCCCACCTAGTTTTAAGGCGAGATTTTTGTATTCTTTTGCTTGTTTGGTGATCATTTCATTCCATCTTTTTTCAACTAGCGGAGTCCATTTTCCACGATTTCGCTTTTGGAAAAACGTCACTTGCAAAAAGATTTTGACTGCTAGCCAAACAATCCGGAAGATACGGATAAACGTAATTTTATTCATAAATGCAGTCCCTCCCATATTTTTCATTATAGAGTCTGATGGCGAAATAGTCCAAAAAGTGATATGTTTTTAATGGATGGAATGATACAAGGGGGATGAAAATGGACACAATTCATTATGAACAGCGAAACAATTTAGCTTTTATTACCTTAAATCGGCCCGATTCAATGAATGCCTTTAACTATGACATGCTTCTTGAACTTGGACAGGTCGTAGAAGCAATCCGCATCAACCCAGATATCCGTGTAGTGGTATTTACCGGCGCTGGAGAAAAGGCTTTTAGTGTGGGAGCAGATTTGAAAGAACGTAAAAACTTAACGGAACAGCATGTTAAACGCAATATCTTTAAAATTGGTGAAGTGTTCTCAACAATTGAGAATTTGCCGCAGCCTACCATCGCGTTGATGAATGGTTTTGCCTTTGGAGGCGGAATGGAATTGGCACTTGCCTGCGATTTCCGCATTGCTGCAGACGATACATTGCTTGGTCTGACTGAAACCAGTCTCGGCATTATTCCAGGAGCTGGGGGGACGCAACGTTTGCCTCGCTTAATTGGAGAAGCCAAAGCACTAGAACTGATTTTGACTGCTCGTCGTCTAAAATCAACTGAAGCACTGGCATATGGATTAGTAACACGTGTAGCAGCACGTGATGAGCTTGCCGACGTGACAGCGGCTTTTGCTGATGCGATTCTTGCCAATGGTCCAATTGCTCTTCAACAGGCAAAATTCGCCATCAAGAATGGCATGAATACGGATTTACAAACAGGCCTGCACATCGAACGCAAAGCCTATGAAATCACTATCCCCACAGAAGATCGAGTTGAAGCGCTAACTGCTTTTGGCGAAAAAAGAAAACCCATATTTAAAGGTAGATAAAAAAAACGGAGCGGCTAAAAATAGCTGCTCCGTTTTTAATTTTCACACGTTATCTGCTAGCCAATTCACAATTTGTTCTAAACGAGCAATCCGGTGGTTTGGAGTGTCAGTACGTGATAAATCTGGAAAATGAACGAATGTTGTTGCGATATTCATGCTTTTCAACTTCAGAGTTACTTGCTCTGCGACTTCTTCACCCAGCACAGCTATGCGACTAACATCAATCCAGTCAGCCGATTCCACAGTATCCGTGATCGCGCTCAGAAGGTCTTTATAAGTAAAGTCCCGGCTTGCAGCCGCAAATTCCTGGCTATATCCTTGACTGCCGCTTGGATTGACGTAGAAAATGCCGAAACCGCTCGCTGCATAAAGTTGCAACTCCAGAGAAAAGGTATTGGCAAACATCTCATGAGGGGTGTCATGAACTTTAATGATTAAGGGATAGTTCTGACCTTCCTCAAAACTAGCAGGTTTTATTAGCCAGCCATGAACCACATCAATCGAACCTGTTGTAAAGGTAGTTTGTGCTTGGACCAACTCCGTATCTTCCATAAACTTTTGGTTAAACGAGGTCAACGCCTGATATTCACCGGTCGTAATCGTCAAACGATGGAGCTCTCCCGGTTGAATCGGATTGCTACTGGCTAAAACTGCATAGACGCCGTCTCGTGAAACATCGTAATCATACACATGTTCCATGTCAGGTGAAGCTGGGAAAATCATTCCATCAAGCGACGCAAAGTACAAGCGCACATCCCCCATCGTCGATACTTGGAAATACAAATGATCGTCTTTTGTCCAGACAACGGCAGGTGCAACTGCCTTCTTGTAATCACTAATTGCGTAATCACCAATAGGTGCATCCATCCCTTCCGTCAAACAAAAGCGAGTATTTGTTAGTAAGTCTGCGATATAAAGTTCAGTATGGGTTACATCTCCGTAATAACGCATGCTACCGGTATAAGCGATTTTTGAATCGTCATGTGAAAAAGCGGCATCATTAAAATACCCTTGCCCTTCTGTCAGCATGGTTTGTTGCGCTGTTTTAGTATCGTACAAATAGAGAGGCTGATGAGGATTTTTTTGTAGATTGCCGGCCAAGCCAAAGACTATTTTTTCACCGTCATGCGAAACGGCTTTTAAATGATGATTGAAATTTCCTTGTGTCACAAATTCCACACTTTTCGATTCATGATCTACTAAGCCAATTTGACTGTAGCTTTGTGACTGCGTATCTTCTTTTTTCACTGCGGCATTAATCCAAATTTTTGTTCCGCAAGGTGCCCATTCGAATCGATCTACCCCATTCTCAAAACGGGTCAACCTGTTCATTTTTCCATCAGCGATTGATAATACAAACAATTGCTTTTCTTTTCCTCGATCGAATAAAAAAGCGACAGCTGTTCCATCAGTTGACCACCGCGGGGAAAGGACTCTTCCTGCGCCATTTGTCCACTGACTTTGTTGCCCCGTTTTTAAGTCGATATGATACAGATGCGTTGTGTACGTATTTTCCTTTTCGTCTATTTGCGTACGGACGAAAACTACTCTTTTTCCATCCGGTGAAATTTGAGGATCTGTCACTGAAATCAATTTCGTTAAATCGCTACTTTCTACTACTTTTTTCACCACTTTGTATACTCCTTTACGCGTTTATTGCTCACCAATGAAAACCACCAGTTTTACCAATCAAAGTCTACCACAAACGACGATGCAGAAAGAAGATAAGGTATGTGATAGCCATATAAAAAAGGCTCCGATTCAATCTCGGAACCTCTTTCTTATACTTAATCTGGCACTGCCTTATTTCTGCATCGCTTGGTCTTTTAGCGATCGCCGTAAAATTTTCCCAGTTGTATTCTTCGGCAACTCTTTAAGAACTTCAAACTGTCTTGGTACTTTGTATTTTGCTAAATGCTCTGTGCAATAAGCTTTAAGATCTTCTATAGAAACCGCTGGATCCTTTAATACTACATAAGCATTAACTTCTTCACCGAAGTCTGGATCCGGCAAACCGACAACTGCGGCTTCTAAGATTGCAGGATGAGCAAAAAGCACTTCTTCCACTTCTCGTGGATAAACGTTGTAACCGCCGACGATAATCATATCTTTTTTGCGGTCTACAATATAGAAGTACCCTTCTTCATCAACACGTGCTAAATCACCCGTATAAAGCCAGCCATCACGAATTGCTGAAGCTGTTTCTTCAGGCATTTTGTAATAACCTTTCATGACGTTCGGTCCACGAACAATCAATTCACCCACCTCGTTTGTTGCTACTTCTTCACCTAATTCGTTAACCACTTTGTTTTCTACATTGATAATGGAAGTACCAATTGAGCCCGCTTTACGCTCACGATCAATCGGGTTAAAGCACGTAACTGGTGATGCTTCAGATAAGCCATAGCCTTCTGAAATACGCACATTGAATTTGTCTTCGAAACTATGCAACAAAGCAACCGGCATTGCGGAACCTCCTGACACCGCAAGACGAACAGACGCAAAATCCGCTGGGTCAATGTCTGGCAATTGGTTCATAAAGTTAAACATAGTTGGTACGCCAGCAAAAACGCTTGCTTTGTGTGTTTTAATCGCATCAAACACTTCTTTTGGATGAAAGCGTGGAATCAAAACAATTGTCGCACCTTGTAATAATGGTGCGTTAACTACTACTGTTAATGCAAATACATGGAAAACTGGCAAAGTTGCTACTACCCGATCATTTCCACCAATTTGCAAATACGCTCCAACATCACGTGCGTTTGAATATAAATTCTGATGTGTCAGTAATGCGCCTTTTGGCTTTCCAGTGGTACCCGATGTGTATAAAATGACGGCATTATCATCTGCTGCAACTTCTGCAAAAGTATTAGTTGCTGTTGAACGAGCCAACAGATTTGTAAATGAATACACCTTCTTTTGAACAGCTTCAGGCAATTGCATCATTTTCTCTTGTGTCGATGGATCTGTTTCACAAATAATATACGATTCTACAAAAGGCAGTGCTTGATGTGCTTTTTCTATGAGCGGAAGTAAGGCGTCTAATGCTACTACTACTTTTGCATCACTATCATTGACTATGTAAGCGATTTCATCCGAGCTATAAATAGGATTGATGGGGACACTTGTAGCTCCCAAGCGCATTGTGGCGTATAGTGCAATTAAAAAATGTGGCGTATTGCTTAAAAGAAGTGCAACATGATCGCCTTTTTTTACGCCTAAACTTTGTAAAGAATTAGCAAAAACAGCAACTGTTTGATCAAATTCACCATAGCTTGTATCTTTCCCCATAAAGCTATAAGCGACTTTTGCAGAATCCTGTTGTGAAATTTCATGAACACGTGTCATTAAATTCATCTTCATCCCTCTTTCGCGTTGAATGAATACTCATTCATATTTAAATCTATTTTTATTATAAAATAAATCTTCAGACAATACAACAGGCACCGTAAAATTACGGTGCCTGTAAGTGAGCGACATAGCGCCAACGAATCAAGAAAAAGTATAAAATTTGCGCCACTGTAAATCCGCCAAGCACAATGGACATTTCACCAAGAATCGACAACTCAGCAAATTCATCCCATACAACTTGCAACGAAATGAACGCAAATGCACTGTGAAGTAAAGCAAGTAACCACGGCAAAAAGAATTGAGGAATAAGTTGCCGGTTCACAATTTTCCCTAGCTCTTTGTCAGTCATCCCTAGACGAGTTAGCAATTTATATTGCTTACGATCCCGTTCAAGACCTGTATACAATTTAAAGTAGATAAAGCTCCCCGCTGCCAACAAAAAGACAGCTGCTACCATAACTCCGATAAACAACAACAAGGCAAAAGAAGATTTAAACCACCGATAATCGGCGCCAGGATTTTCAAAGAAAAAATTAACGTCACTAAAATTGGCAGTTTCCACTGCCTCATCAACTGTCGCCGTTAACCGATTGCCAATATTCATTGTTTCTGTCCAATTTAATACATCAAAGGCATAGTAAGAGAAATCTGATTTTCCAGCTTCGTAGCCTAGTAGCGGTTGATCGATGGCTCGATAATCGGCGTCACTAACAACAATCGTATTGATGTTTAATGTATGAATAGGAAACACAACATGCGGATACGTTGAACGAAGCGATAAAGGCACATCACTTTCGAGCAATACGGTATCGACGCTAGCACTTTGCAACTCTTTTAAAGAATCTAATGAAAATGGTACAAATAGCCCTTCTCCTTGCTGCAATTGCGCTGGTTCAAAATCAAGCGCTGTTGCTAAGCGATTAAATTCGGACAGCGCTAAAATATCGACGTCGTTTCCAGTAGCCGCTGAGGTTTGACGTTTGACCGTCAATTCGACCATATCGTAGGATAATTGCTCATCTCTTAATTGGCTCGCTAGTCTGTCGATATGCTCTTCTTCCAACTCATTGTCGTCAAACGAAATATAAACAAGGCCTAATGGATTTGATTCACGGAAATCTCCTGTATAAGACATAAAAGACGCCAAAGTTCCGACTGTCAAAAAAGCTACCGTCGAAACGATAGTGACAATAAAAAACATTTGAGCACTGTCTTTTAATTTAACTGAAGCCTCGGCCAACGACACTAAGCGCGTTTTTTTCCAATATACAATCTTTTTTCGTTTGTATAGTTGCAGGGAAAAATGAAGTGTATGCGTGAAAAAGAGATACGTACCGAAAGTCGCAAGTGGCGGAACGATAAAAACCATTTGGTACACTGTTTGATCTGATACATTTGCCGCAAATGTATAGGCAGAAGCTAAAAAGACAATACCCATAATCGCTAGCACAGTAGAAGATTTCGACTCTTCCTCGATCTTCCAAAAGCCTTGCAACAAATCGACGATTCGCTTCGTCCGAATAAACCCGACGCTGACAAAGGATATAATGACAAACAGACTAGCGAATGCCGCAATCGTCAGCAAAAAGGGCTCCCATGAAACATAGAGGGGCAACGCATCTAATTCCATAATCTCTCGGCCGATCATAAAAAAGAATTTAGAAAACGCAAAACCGAAAACGATTCCAGTTACAGTTGAAATTGTTCCAATAATGAGCATTTCGAAAAAAATTAACTTGTTCAGTTGCTTTTTTGACATTCCCAAATGCATCAACACGCCGAATTCCTTTGAACGTGCCTGTAAAAAAGCGCTCATCGAATAAAACAAGAAAAATAACGTAAAAATATACAACACTATTTCTGCAATCATCATGCCTCGTATAGCAAGCAGTTGCAATCCATCCTTGTCAAATATCGGATGAAAAATAAACATCGAGCAGACAAAAAATACCATGACAGAAAAGACGCTAGCTAAAAAGAACGCTGCGTAATTTCTTCGGTTACGGACAACGTTATGGTAAGCGAGTTGCCGAAAGGTCATTAACGGATCCTCCCAACAACGACAAAACATTTAAAATTCGCTGGTAAAATGTCTGGCGTCGTTCATCTCCATAAATTTCATTGAAGAACTCACCATCTTTGATAAACAGCACGCGATCACAATAACTTGCTGCAATCGGATCATGCGTTACCATAATGATTGTCGTGTTATTGTCTTTAGCAACATTCGATAAAATTTCAAGTACGTCACGTGAAGATCTAGAATCTAAATTTCCTGTCGGTTCATCTGCCAAAATAAGTGCTGGCTGATGGATAAGCGCACGTCCAATAGCTGTTCTTTGCGCTTCTCCACCTGAAATTTCGTTTGGTTTTTTATGAAGGATTGATGTCAATCCGAGACGTTTCGCAATTCGCAACACGCGACGTGCCATTTCATCAATTGGCACATAATCAAGCGTTAACGGCAAAACTAAATTTTCTTCAACCGTCAGCATCTGCAGTAGGTTAAAGTCTTGAAAAACAAAACCTAGTTGTCTTCTACGAAATAACGCCAATTCATTTTTATTCAACAAATGTGGATTGGTTCCGTCGATTAAAATCTCTCCAGAAGTTAACGAGTCAATTGTTGAAATCAAGTTTAGCAGCGTTGTTTTACCACTCCCTGAAGGTCCCATTACTGCCAGAAATTCACCTTTTTCCACTGTGAAGCTCAACTGGTTCACTGCCCGGTGCGTCACTTTCCCCTCGTAGACCTTGGTCACTTCGTCGATTTTCACTACTGTCATCATTTTCCCCCTGTGTTGCAAAATCTTGGTTGAAGAATCGTACAGATACAGTTGTCCCTTCTCCTTGAATAGAAGAAATCAACAATTCATGACCCAGCTTCCCGCAAATTTCTTTTGCCAAGTACAAGCCCATTCCTGTGGATTCTCCAGTTTTCCGTCCATTTTCTCCAGTGAAGAACGCTTTAGTTATACGTGGTAAATCAGAAGAAGAAATACCGATTCCTTCGTCGCGAACTGTCAAGAGCGTATTGCCGTTCGAACATTCGGCAGCAATCAGCACTTTTTTATTCGGTTCAAATGTGTACTTAACCGCATTTGTTAAAAATTGACCCATGATAAATTTCATCCATTTTTGATCCGTTGCTACAACGTGCTCTTCTGCTATTGAAATTTCAGGGTATACACGTTTTGAAATAAATAATCGTTTATTTTCTGTAACTACTTCACTAACTAAAGACCGTAAATTAATTTTTTCAATTTGCATATCTTGCTCAAATGTATCTAAACGTGCATTCATCAAAACTGTGTCCAGCCCTGCTTTTAAACGGTCCATTTCTTCATGAACACTTTTCTTATCAAGCTCCTGCTCTTCTTGAAGTAAGAGGTGCATAACCGATAAAGGAGTTTTCATTTGATGTACCCACTGGTTCATAAACTGCAAATGGCGGTTTTGAGAAGCATATAAAGATTGCACTTCATGCTGGTACAGTCGATATAATTTTTGCAGGTAGATTTCATTTTGTACTTGCTCAGGTGACTTCCCTTCACGTTGAAGCATATGTTCCATATTCTGTGGAGTGGCCAAAATACGTTGATAATATTGGTAACGTTTAACAAAGCGTGTCAAAAGAAACGAAATGACCAAAACTGTGCTAATGACGAATGAATAAATAGCTGTATCCACATTACGAAAACCATCTAGCCAGTACAGCAGCATAATAAAAGCTACCAGCACCATTTGAAAGACGATGAATGCTGCGTGTTCTTTCAAAAATAATCGCCACATCATGCTTCCTCCTCGTGAAGCAATAGACGGTATCCCGCCCCTCTAACCGTTTCAATCGTAGACTTCACAGTGTAATCAGCTAGTTTTTTACGAACTCTCGTCATATTCACATTTAGCGTGTTCTCATCCACAAATGCCTGATCGTCCCATAATTCCTCAAGCAATTGCTCACGTGATACTACTTTCGGATAATTAGATAACAAGAGTTCCATAATTGTGCACTCTTTTTTTTGCAGCGGAATAACTTCAGCCTTTACATGCAGCTCCATTCGTTCCATATACAGTATGATGCGCCCCACTTTGACAGAGCGTTCTTCTTGTTTTGGTGCGTATTCCCCATAAGCTCTACGCAAATGGCTCCTTATTTTTGCAAGGACGATTTCATAATGGAAAGGTTTCGTAATGAAATCATCTCCACCATTTTCCAAAGCGAAAACTTGATCCATTTCACCTGAGCGAGCTGAAATGAAGAGGATTGGACACGTGCTTTGCTGCCTGAGCTGACGGCACCAATAATAGCCATCGTAAGAAGGCAGGTTAATATCCAGTAAAATCAAATGGGGATCAAAAGCTTCGAATTCTTCGATGATTTGATCAAAATCTTTTGCGGTCTCTACTTGGTAATGGTACTTCCTTAAAGTCTCTGCCAATAACTCCGCAATTTTCAAATCATCTTCTACTATGAAAACCCGTTGAACAGCCACATTGATTCCCCCTTTCCTTTTTCTTTCCATTTTAACAAAAGAGCCTGCATAAAAGCAGGCTCTCAGCAATTCTTAATAAATTAATTTTAAAAATTCATCTGTCGTGATGCCGCCCAGAAGTTTGGGGATGTCGATCCCTGAAATCGCTTCATCTAATGAGGCACGCTCGTATTTAGATCCAGCAATCGCCTGTTCGATTTCCGACACATCACCAACACCGAAAAAGTCTCCGTAAATATTGACATCTTGAACTATGCCCTTGTCTACTTGCAATCGGACATCAATACCGCCAACTGGAAAACGATGAGAGTGCTTAATGTTGAACTTAGGTGACTTGCCGTAATTCCAATCCCAATTGCCGTAGCGCTCTTTCGACAATTCATGAATATTCTTCCAATCTTCGTCCGTTAATTCATAATAACGTACATTTTCTTCACCTTCAAAAATTGAATGTAAAATCGCATGACGGAATTCTGTCACTGTCATCGGCTCTTTCAAAAACTCAGAAATGTTCGCGACGCGACTCCGAATCGACTTGATGCCTTTTGACTCGATTTTTTCTTTGCTAACTTTCAGCGCAGATACGACTTCATCAATCTGTGTATCAAACATCAATGTACCATGGCTGAACATACGTCCTCTAGTTGAAAATTGTGCATTACCAGATACTTTCCGACCTTCTGCCATTAAATCATTGCGTCCAGAAAGCTCTGCGTTAACGCCAAGACTTTGCAATGCTTTTACAACAGGTTCAGTAAATTTACGAAAATTACGGAAGCTGTTGCCGTCATCAACTGTAATAAAGCTGTAATTCAAATTTCCTAAGTCGTGATAAACTGCGCCACCACCTGATAAGCGGCGAACGACATGAATGCCATTAGAATCTACGTAATCCGTATTAATCTCTTCAGCTGTGTTTTGATTCTTGCCAATAATGATAGATGGTTCATTAATATAAAATAGAAGAAATGGATCTTTCTCAACATCCATTGTTTTCAATAGATATTCTTCGATTGCCAAGTTAATTCGCGGGTCTGTAATGCCTTTATTATCTACAAAATACATATTCTCTCTCCTTTTGGCTACGTTGCTCTTTCTAGTTTAACGGATTATTTAAATAAATTCACTATTTTGGGTTGACGAATCCAAACTGTTATAATACACTAACTTAAACACCAACAGTACTATAACAAAAAGGAGCTGGAAGTTATGATTGAAAACGTAGTCGAATTTTTCAAGAACTTGCCCCCGAAACAGTGCGCGTCTTGTGGAGAAAAAATGGAAGAGCAGCATGAATGTTATGGTACTAAATGTGACTCGTGCAACGATTTATAAGATCAACAAGCATACTTAGAAGAAACGAAGCAACGCTCTTTAGCGGTGCTTCGTTTTTTGTATTAATCAATATAACGGATCCGATAATTCAATGCTGTACTACAACACGCGGTAGTTTTACGGGCGCAATCGCTGCCGAGCAATTCTAAAACCTAAGCTACCTTATCTATCACAACACAAATTCCCCCTCTTCCTATCACTATGCAGCGAAAGCGCGTCAAAGGAGTCGTTCGAGTGATAAGACTGGCATTTTCTCAACATATCGCGAGACCCTACTCCGAAGCAATTTCCAAAACGTTAAAATCGATTTCTTTAGCTCTCTCTTATTGACCATACACAACAAAAAAGACACTGCCTGAGCAGTATCTTCGTCATTTTATATCAATGGCCTGAATGATCTTCCATCTTATCCATGCCTTGTGTATCATCACTATCATCCGAAACAATAGATGCTGGATCTGGATTACCCACCGTAATTTCTTGTTTTGGCATGACATGCAGCGAACGCGCAGTCGTATGTGCCTGCATAAAATACAGTCCCTCTTCTTCAAAGCTTGTTTGTGCTTCGTAAATGCCCTCTTCCGTATGTTCAGCTGGAATCATTTCGCTATTGCTGCGATCTCCAGACTGCCATACTTCATAGACAACTTCATCAGCATCTTCCACAGCTTTATCGCCCTGTGTCACAGTAACAGACAAAAGAACTTCTTTAGCCGGGTCAGCTTGTGTATCGGTATTAAATGCAACTTTCACTTCTTCAATTTGAGGTCCGGCACCAGGAGAATCAGCTTCTCCTGTTCCGCATGCAGCAAGTAAAAGAAAAGGGATACCTAGCCAAAATAATTTTTTCATTTCGTATTTCCCTCCGTAGTAGGTGTTTCAGCAGAAAACAGTTTTAGTAGTTGAGTGGCAGCTGCTTTTCCTTGGTCAACGCAAGCTGGCAAGCCGAACCCTTCAAAAGATCCCCCCGCAACCTGCACTTGTGGAAAAGCATATTGCAACTCTTTCTTTGCTAAAGCTACGCGTTCATCATGACCAACCAAATATTGTGGCATCGCTTCTTTCCAACGGGAAACCACTGTGAATTCAGGGATTAGTTGAATATCCAATAATTTTTGCAGATCTTCTAAAACAGCTTTAACAATTTCACCATCTGATAGTTCTACAACAGCCTCATCCCCGACACGGCCAATAAATGACCGATAAACAGCTTTTCCAGACGGTGTTAGGCTCGGCCATTTCAAATGGGCTGCTGAACAAGCAGTGATCGTAAAATCACTATTTCGCGCTACAACAAAACCGGTACAATCACTTTTGCTCGCTCGGACACTTTCTGGTAAAACAATAGACACTGTCGCGATAGACGTAGAAGGCATATCTTTTAATCCTTGTAACAATCCTAAAGGCTCAAAGATTGGCATTAATTTCGCATGTGGCAACGCGAATATTACGCCATCCACGGTTATCGATGTCTCATTGTTTAACGTAAGCTCTATTTCACGCTGTTGCTGCTCTATTTTTTCAACTTTGATGCCTTTTAAAATCGTGCACTTCTCCAATTCTTTTTCCAGCGTCTGTACAAGTGTTTCAAGACCGCCTTCGAACGTTTGGAACAAACCTTCTTTTTCGGTATCAAAAGCACGATAATCTGATACTTTCTTTTTCTTTAAGCCATGAATTAAGCTACGATGTTGTTGCTCAATTGCCAGTAATTCAGGAAATGTTGCTTTTAAACTCAATCGGTCAATGTCCCCAGCAAAAACACCTGAAAATAAGGGTTCAATTAAATTTTCAACCAATTCGTTACCAAATCTACGTCTTAAAAATCTCCCCAGCGGCTGATCGTCAAGTATAGTCGATGCAGGCAAGACAAAATCTCCCAAAGTACGGATCTTGCCAAACCAAGAGCTAGTACCTGAAGTGAAAAACGAAGCGAAATTGGTAGGTATGCCCATAACCGATTCTGTTGGAATCGGATAAAGTCGATTCTCAACCACTACATGGGGTTTACCAGGAGCACTTTGGACCAATTGATTTTCTATCCCTAATTCTCGAGCCAGCTGTTGAATACTATTTTTTCGTGAGACAAACGAATCCGGACCACGCTCAATTACAAAACCATCTTTTTGCAAAGTCTGGATTTTCCCGCCAAGACGGTGGGCTGCTTCAATCAAAGTGATTTCGATTTCCAAACCTTGCTCAATTGCTTGCTTTTGTAAATAGTATGCCGCTGACAGTCCAGTTATGCCACCGCCTACAACGACTACTTTATGCGTTTGTACAGTCACGTTTAATCCTCACTTTTATCTAATTTATTTTTCTGCTAGTTTGCGCAATACGACATCTGTTAACCCATCAATAAATAAAGGCTGAACGTTCGGCATTTCTGGACGATAATAATTTGCACCAATGTCATCGCATACTACTTTACATTCATAATCGTTATCGAAAAGAACTTCTAAATGATCTGTTACAAAGCCAACTGGTGTATAAACAAATGATGTATACCCTTTTTCTTCGAAAAGATCACGAGTTAAGTCTTGAACATCTGGTCCAATCCAAGGTTCGCCCGTTTGTCCGGCACTTTGCCAGCCAATTTCTACATTTTTAACGCCCGTTGCTTGCTGAATCATTTGGGCTGTTTCTTTTAATTGGTCTGGGTATGGATCACCGTTTGCAATAATTTTTTCTGGCAATGAGTGTGCAGAAACGATTAAACAAGCATTTGCTCGTTCTTCTTCTGACATTCCATCAAACGTTTCACTTACTTTTTCCGTCCAATATTGGATGAATTTTGGTTCTTTGTACCAACTTTCAACAGAAGTCAAAGAGATGCCTGCTTTTTCAGCTGCTTCTGCTGCACGGCCATTATATGATTTTACTGAGAACGTTGAAAAATGGGGTGCCAAGACGATTGAGATTGCTTCTGTAATGCCGTCTTTTTTCATTTCTTCAACACCATCTTCTACAAATGGCTCAATGTGCTTAAGACCTAGATACATTTTGAATTCAATGTCATCTTGAACGTCATTTAAACGATCGCATAGGCCATTCGCTTGTTCTAATGTAATTTTAGCAAGTGGCGAAATACCACCAATTGCTTTGTAACGACTTTTCAAGTCTTCTAAACTTTCTTCGCTCGGCTTACGGCCACGGCGGATATGTGTGTAGTAGCGTTCAATATCATCTTCTGAGTAAGGTGTTCCATATGCCATTACTAATAATCCCATTTTCTTTTTCAACCTAGTCACCTCATTATGAATTTTGTTTTACTTCCAGTTATTTTTATGTGCAGCACTGTATTCGTGAACAAATGATGTTAAGCGTTTCAAAGTATCTGGATTAACCTCTGGGAATACTCCGTGACCTAAGTTAAAGATATACCCATCATTTTGCATACCCATATCTAAAATCTTTTTCGCCCGCTCTTCGATTACTGACCAATCTGCCAATAAATAAGCTGGGTCAAAGTTGCCTTGCAACGCTTTTGTTAAGCCCATTGAACGCGCTTCTGAAATCGGCAAACGCCAATCCAGTCCAACGACGTCGACAGGAAGTTCGTGCCATTCTTTAGCTAAATGACTTGCGCCTACTCCAAAGATGGTTAATGGTACATTTTCTGTACGCAATTCTGCGAAAATACGATCCATTACCGGTTTGATGAAAATACGGTAATCTTCAACGTTCAAGGCACCAACCCACGAGTCGAAAATTTGGATCGCTTTAGCTCCTGCTTTTACTTGTGCTTTTACATAAGGAATGATTGTGTCGGCTAGTTTGTCCATCAAGGCAAACCACATAGCGGGTTCAGAAACCATCATTGCTTTTGTTTTGTTGTAGCTCTTCGAAGGACCGCCTTCAATCATATAACTCGCCAATGTAAAAGGTGCGCCTGAAAACCCAATCAACGGCACGTTTAATTGTTCTTGTGTTAGGATACGAATTGTTTCAAGTACATAATCGACATCTTGTTCAGGATTAATGTCTCCTAAGCGTTCGATATCTGCCATCGTACGGATTGGGTTATCGATAACCGGACCGATTCCTGACTTGATTTTTACGTCCACTCCAATTGCCGGCAGTGGTGTCACAATGTCTTTATACAGAATGGCCGCATCGTTATTATACTGATCCACTGGAAGCTTGGTAACATATGCACACAATTCTGGTTGATGCGTAATTTCCTCTAATGAGTATTTTTCTTTGATTTTGCGGTACTCTGGCTGTGAACGTCCAGCTTGTCTCATATACCAAACGGGTACGTGATCTGTTTTTTCTCCACGTGCTGCGCGAAGATAAGTATCATTAAATGTCATGAATGTTTCATCCCTTCGATGTGCTACTCTACTTTTGTCTACCTATATCCGTCTATACTATAGACGTTCCGTACTATATTGTATAGATTCCAAACGCATTTGTCATAAATTCGACGCTTCTCTTTTCACTTGATTGCCATTCCTGTTTCAGGAAGTTTCCTAAAGGGAAGTAGATATAGTAGTATTTATATTATTAGGAGGGGTATTAATGAACTTTTACATGACAACTGGAACATACGACTACATGAAAAAAATGCGTGACAAACACCCACAAGAGACGATGGTCGTCATGCAGGGCGAAAATACGACAATGATGATGCACGAAACAAAAGGAAAAACTTTTTTCCAAACACCTCGGCGTTATGAAATCGTCGATGGGACAGGTGACTTAACTGAGAAAGGATTTTTCGTTTTAAACAATATACCGGTAACTGAAGAAGGTCGTCCAATTTTTGAACATCGTTTTAAAAATCGTGCGGGTGCTATTGAAAACGAACCCGGATACATTGCATTTCGTGTTTTAAGACCGCTTGATTCAGATACTTATATCGTTTTGACTGAATGGGAATCTCCTGTTTTTTATGAAAAATGGAAAGAGTCTCAAGCTTTTGCACAAGCTCATTCTGAGAAACCGGATAGTGGTGCACAGCGGCCAAATATTTTCTCAGGTGTTTCTCATATCAGTACCTATAGAGCAAAGCCTGAAGAAGACTAATACAGCATATTCTTGCCCCATAACTAAAAAGGAGGAAATTAATTGGTTTTTGTTATTTTTATATTAGCGGCGGCACTTACTGTATTTGCCTCCATCAAGCTATCTCAATATGCAGATGTCATCAGTTCCAAAACAGCAATGGGCGGCATGATGGTCGGTACATTATTATTAGCAGGTGCTACTTCTCTGCCTGAAGTTTCCACTAGTTTTTCTGCCGCAGCGATTGGCAACGCTGATATCGCTGTTGGAAACATGATCGGATCGAACTTGTTTAACTTGTTCATCCTCGCTGGATTTGATTTTCTCTTGCGTGGTCGACGTATTTTAGATCGAGCTTCACGCAATAATATTTATACAGCGCTTCTTGGAACCTTATTAACGGTTTTGGTCATTTTGGCACTTTGGTTACGCATTGATGTCCAAATTTTAGGTATTGGTTTAGATGCATTAATCATTGCCATCACTTATATAGTTGGTATGATTGCTATCAATAAATTGCCGTCTCTTGATCCTCAAGCAGAAGCAATTGCCGAGTCAGAAGAAGAACCTGATAACCCAAGTGCTTCTTTATCGTCAAAAGCAGCCATTTTTCGTTTTGTTATCGCGGCACTGATCATTTTAGCTGCTGGGACGGCGCTATCCATTACAGGAGACGAAATTGCGATCATTACTGGAATCGGCTCTAGCTTTATCGGTAGTTTCTTAATTGCAGCAGCGACTTCTCTTCCAGAAGCCATTTCTGTTTTTGTGGCGCTACGATTGAACAATGTGAACATGGCTGTTGGTGCAATTCTCGGAAGCAACATCTTTAATATGATCATTCTTGCCCTTTCTGACCCTGTATATACTGCTGGGACGATTATTTCAGGGGTATCTGGTGCGAATATGATTATCGCTGTCGGTGTATTGATCATGTCATTGCTCGCTTTGTTTTCGCTTTATAGAAAAAAGAGTGGTTCTACACTATCCTATGCACTACCGTCAGTTATTATTGTCGTTGTGTATTTCGCAGCATCTTACTTTAATTTCACTTACTAAGATAAACTAAAAGCAAAGTCCGATTCCCGTCTGCGGAGTTGGACTTTGCTTTTTTTATTTCTTTTAAATCTTAAATAAATTAATAGTTCCTATACCATATATCGCATATTACATTTAGGTTCATTTTCATACTGCTAGTTATTTATGATATGCTTTTAAAAAAGAAAGGGGTTTTAAAAATGATTGATACGCTTTACGCTAAATTAGATGCTGCTTACCCAGAAATGGTCGAGATTCGTCGTCACCTCCACATGAATCCTGAACCGTC
Source organism: Planococcus sp. ANT_H30 (assembly GCF_008369335.1). Lineage (NCBI taxonomy): Bacteria > Bacillati > Bacillota > Bacilli > Caryophanales > Caryophanaceae > Planococcus > Planococcus sp. ANT_H30. The sequence continues at coordinate 170,345 of NZ_VOBJ01000005.1, forward strand.
GTTTCAAGAAACCCAAACTGCTCAGTTTATTCGAGATTATTACAAAAAATTAGGCATTGACGTTAAACACAATATTGGTGGAAATGGTGTCGTCGCAACCATTCAAGGCGCAAAACCTGGAAAAACCGTTGCATTGCGCGCTGATTTTGATGCCTTGCCGATTCAGGACCAGAAAGAAGGAGTATCTTACCGATCAACTGTTGATGGTGTCATGCATGCATGCGGACACGATGGTCATACAGCCACTCTCTTAGTTTTAGGGAAAACACTCTACACCATGCGTGAAGAATTAGCAGGAACCTACATATTAATTCATCAGCACGCTGAAGAACTCGTTCCTGGAGGGGCAAAGTCTATGATAGAAGCTGGTGTCTTGGAAGGCGTTGATGCCATTTTTGGCACGCACCTTTGGTCAACGACACCATTCGGGAGAATTGACACGCGTGTCGGTCCAATTATGGCAGCAGCAGATAGCTTTCAATTGAAAATTCAAGGTCGTGGTGGTCACGGAGCAAGTCCTCATGAAACCATTGATGCAGTTGTCGTCGGCTCTCAAATTGTCTCTACTCTCCAGTCTTTAGTATCTAGACGTGTAGATCCTTTAGAATCTGCTGTCTTGTCTATCGGTTCATTTGTTGCGCAAAACCCGTTTAATATTATCGCAGACCAAGCTGTATTGTCAGGTACTGTCCGTTCATTTAAGGAAGATGTTCGTAGCTTGATGGAAACAGAAATGGAGCGCGTCATTAAAGGAACGAGTTTGGCTAACAACAGTCGTTATGAATTTAATTTCAAACGAGGCTATCCGGCTGTCATTAATCATGAAAAAGAAACGCTTTATATTAAAAGCATTGCGGAAACCGTTCCAGGCGTTACAGAAGTCTTTGACTGCCCTCCTCAAATGGGTGGAGAAGATTTCGCCTACTACTTAGAGGAAATTCCTGGAGCCTTCTTCTTTACAGGAGCTATGCCCGATGGTGATGTGTTCCCCCACCACCATCCGAAATTCGATTTTAAAGAAGAAGCGATGCTTGTCGCCGCTAAAACTTTAGGCACAGCAGCTATTCATTTTCATCAATAAAAACAAACCCAGCCTCTTTTTCAGAGGCCGGGTTTGTTTTTAAGTTTTTTTACTTTTTAATACAGTAACAGTCACGAAAGACACGACCAAAATAACCATAAGCGTTATCAAAGCTGTGATCAACTGACCCATAATTACTAACATGATGGCTGCAGCGATGCTCTGCACTAGTTGCAACGCAAGAATAAGTTTAAAAACAGCTTGTTGTCTACTAAAGTGAGATAGTGGAAACAAATTGTCCATTCGGAAATGTTGTGTATGTGTCAAGCCCTGCCAAATTTGAATAGTGGTTGCGAACGCCAACGCGCCTGCAAACAATGCCACACCCACTTGAAACGGAATGAACCAAGCACCTATCATAACAATGACAGTTAGCCGTACCCATAAATAAAATAATTCATCTGACCGGATAAACGTTCTACAAACCAAATACAAGTGAGCATTTTTTGCTCCCGGCTTAATAAAGCGATAAATCCAATTGAGCCATGACCTGACTTTTATTTTTCCCTTTAGATGAGGGACATCGGTAAAGTAATTAGCAAACTGATAAAAACGCAGCATGCGATTTTCTTCTAGTGCAATAAAATGCTCATAAGCAAAAGGCTTGCCAACGGCTTTACGAGTAATCCATTTGCCATAAAAAATGATAGCAAACAGAACAAATACAGCAACTATTAACTGCTCTTCTATATAAAAGTAGGTGAACAAACCAACTAGTAAAAAACGTAACAATCGGTCTAGCCACACGCCTTCTCCTGCTCCTTGGCGTCGAAAGGCGAATTCAGTTTGAACATTCCACCATTTGATTAGCAGTAAGAGAATTGGAAAGCCAATCAAAAAAGAAGACGGCAGACCGTATAGGGCGTTGACCATCGGCAGCGAAACGATGAAAACGACTACCGGCAAATACAGTTGAGACACGAACGACCATTTTAAAGCAGGTTTCAAAAACTCATCTAATTTGCTTTCCAATGGCAAAAAATACACCGTATCCGCTTCTTTTAACAAGGTTGACGGTGGACTGATGGCGAGCAACAATCCAAACACTCCTGCTAATAGCCATGCGGCTGGGAATTCAGGGGGAATATCCTGTATCCATTCGCTATAAGCAAAACCGGCAGCTCCGAGTGCAAAAAGTAAAACGACGGCAATATGACCTGTAAAAATATATTTTAAATAGTTTTGAACTTCAACGGTGTGCTTATGAAGTCGTCTTGACCAAATATCATGCAAATTCTTCATTTAGCTCATCCTCGGTCATCGCAATATACAAATCGTCTAGCGACGCATCTGGCATATTAAAGGCTTTGCGCAAATCTTCCATTGTCCCACTTGCTCGCACACGGCCATTATGAAGCAGGATAATCCGGTCACAATAACGCTCAGCTGTGGACAAAATATGTGTCGACATCAGCACCGATGCGCCTTTTTTCTTTTGTTTTTCCATTTGATCTAATAGTGATTTAATACCCAGTGGATCGAGTCCAACAAAAGGTTCGTCGATGATATACAGTGCGGGATTCACGAGAAACGCACTCATAATCATCACTTTTTGACGCATTCCTTTTGAAAAATGTGACGGGAACCATTTTAGGCGCTTTTCCATTCGAAATTCCTTCAACAATTCTGCAGAACGTTTTTCAAACAGCTTAGCATCGATATTATAAGCCATCGCTGTCAGTTCAAGATGTTCACGCAATGTTAATTCTTCATATAACACTGGAGTCTCCGGAATATAGGAAAAAGCAGATCGATACGTGTCCATATCTTCTTCAAAAGTTTTGCCATTCAAGCGGATCTGCCCTGATTTTGGTTGCATCAAACCGATAATATGTTTGATGGTGGTACTCTTGCCTGCTCCGTTCAAGCCAATCAAGCCCACAAGTTCTCCTTTTCCTATCGAAAACGTCACTTCTTGTAAAACGGGTTTACGTGTATACCCCCCTGTTAACGCATCAACTTCCAAAATAGCCATCGAAACACCTCTTTCTTTCTATTAAACTATTGTATCAAAACTGACTCTCGATTTCTTTTGTCATATGGCAATTATGGTAACATGGTGAAAATGGAAAGGATGATCCCCAATGACAAATTGTATTTTCTGCAAAATTATTGCAGGCGAAATCCCTAGCGTAAAAATTTATGAAGATGAGCACGTCTTCGCTTTTATGGATATTATGCCCTTGTCAAAAGGCCATACTTTACTTATTCCGAAAACACATCGTGAATTCGTATACGACATGACCCCAGAAGAAGCAGCCAACTTGTTTTCCGTAGCTCCTAAAATTGCTAAAGCTATCAATGAAACCTTTCAACCTGAAGGCATGAACCTGCTAAACAATAATGGCGCAAAAGCCGGACAAAGTGTTTTCCACTTCCACTTACACTTTATCCCACGCTATGGTCAAAGTGATGGTTTCGGTGCCAAGTGGATGACCAAGGAAAAAGAATTCACTTCTGAACGTATACAAGAACTGGCAGAAAGCGTAAAAGAAAAGTTAAACGCTGAAGCTTGATTTTCTGAAGTAAACAGGATAAAATCAGGTTAAGTTTTTCGCCGGCGGTCATGAGGGCACGTCCGGGAAAAAGAAACTAGCACATAGCTGAGGAGAGATGAGAAATGAATACGAAAAATCTAGTTTTAATGGCGCTGTTGGTCAGTGTCGGAGCCACACTTTATGTAGTGATTCCAGGCATCAACGGCGGGATGAAGCCCGACTTTATGTTGACAATGATGTTTGTCGGAATTCTGTTGTTCCCAAATGTAAAAAATGTCTTCTTATTAGCAGTAACGACCGGTGTCTTATCAGGTCTATTCTCGACATTCCCAGGCGGCTTTTTCCCGAATATTATCGATAAATTTATCACAGCGTTTGTGTTCCTTGCTTTGGTCATGCTATTGAAAAAATTCGTTGCAAAGTTACCTGTTACGATTGCCCTTGTTGCAATGGGAACTGTATTATCGGGAACGATTTTCCTTTCTGCTGCTATTTTCGTTATTGGCGCCAACATTCCTTTTAGTTTGTTGTTTGTCACAGTAGTGCTGCCTGCAGTTTTGTTAAACGGAATCGCTTTCGCTTTTATTTACCCGATTGTGATTACATTGGTCAAGCGTTCAAAATTCGAAACGGCGGTTTCGCAAGCCGCCTAACAAAAGAGCTTTTCACTAGTAACAACAGTGAAAAGCTCTTTTTATTGAATAGTCGTTCATCTATATGTTTTAATTAGGTATAATAGAGGAAAAGAAGTTTATAGGAAGAAAGGGGCGTTTCAAATATGAAAGCATCAAGATTTTTCTTAGGACTTGCTACAGGGGTAGCAGCTGGAGCTGCAACAGCTTTATTCTCTACTCCACAATCAGGACAGGAATTTCGCTCTACAGTGAAATCAACGTCAGCTGAATGGAAAGAATATTTGACCGAACTAAAAGATAAAGTGAATAGCTTAAAAGAGTCGATCAATCATTTAACAGAAGAAGCTAAATCTCAGCTTCCTGAAGCAGTCGATGGATTAAAAGCTTCACTGGAAACATGGACAGAGAGTACCGCTCCTGCTAAAGAACATCTTCAACTTGAAATCATGGCCATCCAAAATTCAATCGAAGAATTGCAAAAAGCCATTAGCAAAGATAAAAAAGTTATAAAAAATGATGACCAACCCAAATCAGAAAAAGTTGACGATGATACACAAAGCGCTTAAAACAACTGCCTTCCGGCGGTTGTTTTTTTTGATGGTCTGTTTATAACTTAGAAAGCTCATTGTAAATCTACTATTTAACAAAAATCCATCGCAGTGATTTTTGGAGACTGAGTTATCTTTTACGTTTGCCTGTTTGATTTCTTTTGCCACGTTGTCTTTTTATTCCAAAAAACTAAACAAACTCGTAGATCTTCCCACTGTAAATTATTTTACTATTCTTACTTTAATTACGTTTGCTTTACTGCTATAATAAAGAAAAGATTTTGGAGGAAAGTTGGTGCCTGTGTGAACGAGAAGGAATATACCATGAAAGAAGCTATGCTGTTTAGTCAACGCATTGGTCAATTGTCGAAAGCTCTATGGAAAGCGGTAGAAAAAGATTGGCAAATGTGGATAAAACCTTATGATTTGAATATTAATGAACATCACATTCTTTGGATTTCCTATCATTTAAAAGGCGCTTCGATTTCAGATGTCGCAAAATTTGGTGTGATGCATGTTTCCACTGCTTTTAACTTCTCCAAAAAATTAGAAGAACGTGAACTGCTGTCTTTTTCAAAACGCGATACGGATAAACGCAATACGTATGTCCAGCTAACTGAGAAAGGCGAAAAATTAATGCAGGAGATGATTGAGAACTATCATGAAACTCCTCACTCCGTCATTGAAGGCTCTCTACCTTTACGCGAACTCTACGGAAAGTTCCCTGAATTCATGGACATCATGGCTGTTATACGCAATATTTATGGCGAAGACTTCATGGAAATCTTCGAAGCTTCCTTCAAAAATATTGAGAATCGATTTAGCGAAGAAAACCATGTTATCAAGCATCAAGAAAGCCAGCAATAACAAGTCATTTCATAAAAAAAAATTATGGTTGCATTTCCTTATAAATCATTGTATTGTATGTATCGAATCAAAAATGAATTTAGTAAATAGGGGATGCACACATGCACTGCTGGAAAACAATTAACTTAAAAAAACAATACGGATTTGACCGGCTTTTCATGATCTCTGCGCTTTTTGGAGTCGCTGTTTTTATGGCTTCTTACATTGGGCTTGCAATCGTCTATGCCACGCCTCTATCCGATCAATATTTTCTATTTTTTATAGTGTCTTTGCTCGCTATTTATCCGCTTCACAAGATTTTGCATTTCTTGCCTTTGATCGGCTGCCATAAATCATTGAAATTCATAATTCGAAAACAAATGAAAGTGTGTCCCGCTTTTTCACTCCATGTCAATGAACCGGTTCCCAAAATACGGTTTTTGCTTTCATTGGGTACACCTTTTCTTGTACTAAATACGGCTATTATTAGCTTAAGTATTGCAATGCCTGAATTTAGCCATTACTTCGCTATGCTTTTGGCGTATCATTGTGCGCTGTGCTTGACGGACATTATTTACCTTCGTAACTTAGCCCGTTCGCCAAAGTATGCATTAATAGAAGAAACAGACACCGGCTTTGAAATCCTGATCCCTCCAGTAGTTAGCTGATATCTGCTTTTTCTTCCGGTCTTTGTTATACTAGGAAGTAAAGTCAGAGGGGAGGAAATCCATGATTATCGCATTTATTGTTATGTTCTCTGTGTTTTATCTTTTCCAGATCAACCGGATGACATTGGCACTTGTAACTTCTCGAGAAATTCCAGAAGAAAATCATCAAAAGATATTCCGAACGATAAATATATTAATTACAATACTATTGGTATCGTTGTATGTAGGTGTAGAATTTACACCTTAACTCACTTGCCTCTTTGGCAAGTGACTTTTTTTTGAAACTTTGCAAACCGTAATACGTTTATAGTATAGTAACTACTGCATCTAGATAGAAAGTTGGGAGCGAAATCTAATGAAAAAATCTTTTTTAACATTTACTTTGGCAGCATCTGTACTGGCTTTATCTGCGTGTAGCGATAGCGGGGATGACAAAACAATTGTAACTTCTGATGCTGGTGATATTACAAAAGACGAGCTTTATGAAGAAATGAAAACATCGATTGGTGAACAAGCAGTTCAAATTTTACTAATTGAAAAAGTACTTGCTGAAAACTTCGAAGTGACTGACAAAGAAGTAACGGCAGAATACGACAGCAACAAAGAAGAACTTGGAGAAAGCTTTGACCAATTTCTAACCCAGAACAACCAAACAGAAGAAAGCTACAAAAAAGTAATCCGTTTGAATTTATTACAAGAAAAAGCATTGACTGAAGGCATCGAAGTGACGGATAAAGAAATACAGACACAATACGATCGCCAAGGCACTGAATTAAATGCACGTCACATTCTTGTTGCTGATGAAGAAACCGCTAACTCTCTTAAAAAGCAATTGGATGAAGGCGCTGATTTCGCGAAATTAGCTAAAGAAAATTCGACAGATACCGGTTCTGCTGAAAATGGCGGTAACGTTGATTGGTTCGGTCCAGGGGCAATGGTTCCTGAGTTCGAAAAAGTCGCTTACGAGCTTGAAATTGACGAAATTAGTGAACCTGTCGCATCTGAATTCGGCTTCCATATCATTCAAGTTCTTGAAACACGTAAAGTAGAAGATCAACCGGCACTAGAAGACCAAAAAGATAAGATTCGTTCTGATTTGGCTATAGCTAAAGCAGATCAATCCACTTTGCTTCCAAAAGTCGCTGAGTTGATGAAAGACGCAAATGTAGAAATCCAGGACGAAGATCTTAAAGGGGCACTAGATGATATTTTAAATCCTCAAACGCCTGCTGCTCCAACTGAATAATAGAAGTTACTTTAAAAGAACCGTTCTAAAAGTTTGGCAACTGACTTTTAGCAACGGTTCTTTTTTGCATACAAATAGACACAGACAAGATAGCTAACTTGTCTGTGTCTATTTTTCGCTGGAGACTCAGTTCTTCATTAAATTTTCGGTTTGTAAAATGAGCGGTTATCCAATGCAAAGACGCGTTCAGAAAACTCTCCTTCTTTTGTTTTCCCAAGAACACGGTCCAGCATCATCATTTTCGCATCGATATTATCGATATAATGAAGAATTTCTGCTTCTTTCAGCATTGGTTTTTTCGGGCTTCCCCACTCCTCTTTGCCGTGGTGAGAAAGAATGATGTGTTGCAGTAGCATAACTTCTTCGCCTTCAATTTCCAACTCTTCTGCAGCTTTTGCTACTTCTGTTACCATAATGGAAATATGTCCAATCAAATTGCCTTCTACTGTATATGTAGTTGCAATGGGTCCAGAAAGTTCGATCACTTTGCCGATGTCATGAAGAATAATTCCTGCAAACAGTAAATCTTTGTTCAATCCTGGATAAATGTCGACCAGTGCTTTACCTAGCTTCAACATGGACACCACATGATCTGCCAGACCAGACACATAGTCATGATGATTACGTGTTGCTGCAGGATAAGTTAAGAATTGCTGCTGATATTTCTTCAGCAAGTAACGTGTCATTCGTTGGATTTGGGGATTCTCCATTTCGAACAAATACTTCGTTACTTCTTCTAACAATTCATCTGTCGACTTTTCCGAAGATGGCATCAAGTCTGATATTGACTGATGTTCATCTGGTTTTGCTGGACGAATGCTTTTAATCCGCAATTGGTTTTTCCCTCTGTAATTATGGATTTCACCACCGACACGGACGATTGTTTCAGCAGCGAATGTTTTTTCCTGCTCATCTTTTGTATCCCATAATTTTGCTTCAATGTCTCCGCTTTTGTCTTGTAACACGAGCGAAATAAATGGGTTTCCGGTAGTCGTAACTCCTTTTACAGACTGTTTGATCAATAAGAATTCATCGACTGTCTCGCCGACTGCATACTGTGTAATTCCTTTAGTCATGAATGAACGCTCCTTTCGGTAATGGCCACGTTAATAATTTGCGCATTAGGCCAAGCCTGTTGCATGCTGTCGTGGCAAGTAAAATAGATGAACTGGTGCTCTTTTTGCAGCTCTGTCACTAAGTTTATCATTTGCTGCAGTCGACTGCGATCAAAATGAACAAAAGCATCGTCCATAATGATCGGAAACGGATGGCTTTTTTTCATAGATACAGCCAACGACAACCTCAATGCTAAATACGCTTGTTCTTTTGTTGCCTGACTAAGTTCTGAAATTGGAAAACGTGTCCCGTCTTGACGCTTAGCTTCAAAATAGCCGGTTCGATTCATGGCTAATTCGGTATAAGCACCATTTGTCAATTTACTAAAATAAAGCTGAGCGTTAGCTAGTACAGCAGGTAGTTTTTTTTCTTTTAGTTCACTCATCGTTTGGTTGATTGCTTCAACAATTGCTTTGTTGATGGACCACTGCTTCGCCAAATCAATAAATTCGGCTTTTTTCTCTTCAAAATGCTGTAACTTTTCTTCGTAAGAAGTATCCGTTACTAACATCTGAGTCAAGTGTTGCTTGTCTGCTTGTTCGTTTAATAATTTATTTCGCTGGGCTTTAAGCTCTGTCATTTTTTCTTGTCGTTGCTCAATTGCTTGCTGTGTATGATCCGACTCCCAGTCTCCTGGCAATTCAATTTCTCCAATAGCTTGCAATTGCCCTTCGACCAATTCAAGTTCTTTTTCCACTCGTTTTTTCTGATCCCATTGATCGGCCAACCGGTAAAAATCAAAGACATCTTCTGCTAACGCATAGGCAATTAGCACTTGCTGTTCTTTTTCAAGTTGCTCTTGGAATGCTTGCAACCGCTCGATTTTTTCTAACAAGTCATGGGTTTCACTTTGTTGCTTATTCCATTGATCTTTCTTTTGCTGTCGCACTGATTGTTCAGAACGCAGCGTGGCAATCAAGCCTGCTATTGCGAGCTCTTTGCCACATGCTTGCTGCGCTTTATCCATCCACTCTTGTTGTTGCATTGCTAATTTGTCTATTTCATCTTGAATTCGTAATATACGCGAATAATTTGCATGAACTTTTCGCAACTTACTAAAAAGCTCCAGTATCATCGTTCGACTAGCATCTGGTTTCAAACCAATTTCAAGCAAGAGTTGCTGATAAGCCTCTTGTGCTACAGCGGTTGAATCGACAGCTATATAACTGGTTATGTTCTTTTTGACTGTCTCTACACGATTCATCAAGCTGTCTAACTGCCGATCAAACTCGGCTACTTTTGTGATGAGTGTTTCGTACTGCCATTCTTTTCCACTGTATTTTTTAATCAGAGCGGCGTAATTTGCAGGCAGCTCATTGGGTTTTCGCATTTTCACAAAAAGCCATACACCTGCAGCCATTGCGACAAGTCCAATCACAATAAGTAAAGCAGTCGATTGGATAAATCCATAAGCTGCTACGAGTAACCCCAGTCCAAACAATGCAAAACGAACGATTTGGTCTTGTCCAGTGTCGCTTTTTTGAAACTTCGAAGCAGCTTTAGCTTCTGCTAATTGTGCTGAAATCTCTGGCCATTCTTCTGCAATGAGTCGTTCTTTTGCAGTTGGTTCTTGAACTAAAAACGCCGATAAATCTTGTTCTGCCCGTACCAATTTGTTTTTCTCTTCTTGCAAATTACGTTGGTTAAAGCGTTGGTTTTCTTCTTCTACATCCAACTCCTTCAACCTCTCAAGCAATTGCTCTTCGTGATTTAACGAAACATCAACCGCCATCGCTTGTTGTTCCGTAAGTCCAAGTAACGATAATAGTTCTTCGCGTTCTTCTGATAACTCGATTGTTTCATTACGCTTTTGAACTAGTTGTAGATTTAATTGGTGCCAGTCTGATTCACGATTCAATAAATTCTCAATCGCGTCTAAAGAATCGGCTTTATCTGCAGTGGTTAGTAGGTGACGTTGGTTGGTTAAATACTCCATATCGGCTTTTGTTTGAGTTAGCTTATCCACTAACCGATCCATTTGCCTTCTGCCTTCTGCTGGGAATTGCGTAATGGCAAGATTGTCTAATTGCTTAGTCAATCTATGCTGGTCTGCTACTAATGGCGCGGCTTGTTGCCATCTGTGGATTTCTTTAAGCTCTTGATCCATTTCTGCTTCTACTTCTTCAATGACCTTTAAACGCTGTTCAATTGCTTGTAATCGCTCAGTAGCAGGACTATAGAGCTCTGCACGGTGTCGAAGTTCCTTTAGCTGTTCTTCGATGTCACGAAGCTCTTCAACCAAGGCATTTATTTGTGGTTTGCGACCATTTTTTTTAAATAGCTCAGCCATTTGTTTTTCAAGCTGATTTTCTAAATCTGTCAAGGCATCAATACCTGTTGTCCCTGAAGCTAGTAAAGTTCGGCTCAGTTCTGATTCACTGAGTTGATCTAGGCCTTGCAATTCATGAATCGAAAATGAAAAAATTGCTTCAAAAGAAGCGCGATCGTAGTTTCGCAAGATTTGTTTCAACTCGGTATCACCACCTCTGTGACCGTCTTCAAATTCTACTATGACGTCTCCAGCGGATTTTCCTTTTGTTCGTTCGATTACAAGCTTTCCATAATACGGGTCCGTCAAATATAGTTTGCCCCCATATTTTCCGCCAGTTTTTGGCTCGTACCGTAATTGCGTTTGATTGCGTGTAGGAAAGCCAAAAAGAAGTTGAATGATAAATTGCTGAATTGTTGTTTTCCCCGCTTCATTGGGACCATAAAATAAAACCAATTGATTTCCTAATTCGATGGTTCGGTTTTCATGTTTGCCAAAACCATAGATTGTTAATTTTTCGATTCTCATGTTGTCACTCTCCCGCCTGCATCCTACGCCGAATTTTTTGGGCGGTAGCTAATTGAAGTTCTCCGACGGTTTGATCGTCTACAGCTTCTAAAAACCGGCTACTTTTTGGATGTCTGTACAAATCCTTCAAAATAGCTTTCCAATTGTCTATTTCCCAGCTCTCTATCGTCTCAATCAACGTTGCTCCTATTGGAGAAAGTTCACTATCTTGTTCCACTGGCTGAAGTTGAATCGATTGGATCCAAACAAACCATTCCATTTCAGCAATCGACTCACGAAGCATTTCTAATAATTCACTTTCGGGAATTTCAGCCAGCAGTTGAAAGCTTTCTTGATCCAATTCTGTAAAGACCAATTCAATAATGGCAGCTCCTGCTCCTTGAGTAAAAAGACTTAGTTTGTCTTGGCAAGCCTCGATCAATTCATTCATGTGAACAATGCCTTTAGCTGAAACAGCCACTCTGTCGAATTGAACAACTGACGTTGGAATAAATGCTAATTGTGTTGTTGCCTTTGACAAAGTCACTTCATAAAAGCCTTTTACACCGGTTTCCTTCCGGTGACGTCCTTGAATATTACCGGGATACACGATAGCGGGCTCATTAGCAAGTTCTTGACGCTTGTGGATGTGCCCTAATGCCCAATAATCGTATTGCTTACTAAGTAGTTGTTCTTTTTTAAAAGGCGCATAAACAGCATGTGTTGAGTCTCCTTCGAGACTGCCATGTAGTAGCCCAATATGATACTCTTGGTTTTGCGCTACCGGGTATTGCTTGACCATGGACTCACTAATGTGACGTTTGCCATAGCTAAATCCAGTAAACGTTACAGGCCCTGAGGCGGTGGCTAGTTTGAATTGAGAAACTGTGTCATCAAAAGCATGAACATTTTCCGGAAGTTCAAAGCGCGTCCAATTGCCACTTAAATGATCATGATTGCCGTAGCACATAATAACTGGTATTTTTTGATTAGCAAGTAGTTGCATGCCTTTTTGAAAACGCGCTTGCGCACGAATGTTGCGATCTTCCCCGTCATAAATGTCTCCCACAATTAACACGAAATCTGGTTTTGTTTTTAGTGCATAGTTGATAAGTCGATCGAACGCTTCTAACGTACTGTCTTTTAATTTTTGCCATTGCTCTTTTTGCAAATCCCTCATGCCGATAAAAGGGCTTCCTAAATGCAAATCTGCCGTGTGGATAAAGCGAATCGACTCCATAAATAAACCCCTTTTAATTACCGAATATTTGTTCTTATTTTACCATGACAAAACCATTAAAAAAACTCTTTGCAGAAAAGTTTCTGTAAACAGTCGAATCGATCAATGTTCCAAAGCACTTAATAAGATGTTTTAAAAATGACAGGACTTTTTAATGGAAAGCCTTTATACTTAAAATGAACATCCATTCAGAAAGGATTGATTCTGCTTGAGAACTTACAAACTGACAGCTTTTGAACAAACTGGCAAACAACTACTAGACGAAACATTTACCGCTGAGACGGACGAAGAAGCGCGTGGTAAAGGTCAAGCTATGTTAGAAGAAAAAGAATTGATTAACCAAACACATCGCTTAGCGTCACCCGCTGGGAAACTTATTCTTTTCCATTCATAAGAACGTAAAAAGCATGGCGGAGATTCCGCCATGCTTTTTATAGACCTTTAAACTCAGGTTTTCGCTTTTCAACAAATGCTTGGATGCCTTCTAAATGATCTTCTGATTTCCGCATTGCCGATTGTGCTGCCGCTTCCATGTCCAGCGTACTGACTAACTCTTTTACTTTCCATTGATGAAGAATGTGCTTAGATGCCAATTTAGCACCGATTGGTGATGAGATTGCTTCAGTTGCATAAGCTTCTGCTTTTTCAAGACCTCTTCCTTCGGCAGTCACTTCTTCGATTAATCCTTTTGCTAGTGCATCGTGTGCTTTTAACACTTGTCCTGACCAAATAATCTGCTTGGCTTTTGGTACACCTACTCGTTCTTTCATAAAGAAATGACCGCCACCATCTGGTACTAGCCCGATGCCGATAAAATTCATAGCCAATTTACTATTTTCTTCTGCGACTACATAGTCACAGGCCAGTGCCATACTAAAAGCAAGACCAGCTGCTGCTCCATGTATAGCAGCAATTGTAATTTGTGGCAGCGTGTAAAGTGCTTTTGCCAAGCGGCTGACGTCCTTCATAACCAAATCGATATCCATTGGATGTTCCGGGTCCATCATCTCTTTGATATCGCCGCCCGCTGAAAATGCTCTACCTTCGCCACGAATAATTAGGACCTGTATTGTGCTGTCTTGCAACAAAGATTCAAAGCAATCCGCTAGTTCTTTCATCATCGTTCCATTCATGGCATTCATTGATTTCGGACGATTCAAAACCAATTGGCCGATTCGTCCTTGTTTTGTCAATTCAATCGTTTCGTACATAAAAAGAGACACCCCTTCATAGAAATGAATTGTCATTCACTTCTATGTATTCGGTGTCTCTTTCTATTATTCCTTTATTTTTTTGAAAATTACATGCTTTCGTATAAAGACTGAACCGGTTTGATCAAGACACGGTTTACTTCTTCGATCATTTGGCTTAATCCCATTTCAGCTTCAAGCATTGCAAGAATTTTTTCGTTTTGCTGAGCTGCTTGTGCAGTGCTTTGCGCGTTCATCATTTCTTCTTCTGTAATTTCTTCACCTTGTGTTTGTTTTTGCTGAAGAGAAATCTGCAAATCACGGAACGTCTTAAATAACTCATTTGCTTCTTTATCAGAAGTTACTTGTGCAACTGCCTCTTCTAATTTCTTAAACTCGTCTGTTGAACGGAACGTGCTTTCTAATTTGTTGATGTCGTCATAAATGTTTACTGTCATGTTCATCCATCTCCTCTTTGTTAGTTTAGTATCATGACGAAAATCCCTTGGAAGATTCCGATGAATCCTCCTAAAAAAGCGCCCAATACGGTAATCATTTTAAATTCTCTCCGGGATATTCCAAGCACCAATTCTTCTAGGCGACTGAGCGGCAGAGAATCGACTTGCTCTTTCACCATACCTTCCATATCAATTTTCAATATGGTTTCTTCCAGTTTATGCTCTCCTTGTTCGAAGACAAAGTCTGTCACAAGTGGCGTAAAATTGACACTCGTCCATTTTAACCCTCCAGGCCAAGTCTCTGCAAGTGTTGTGTTTAAACGCGTTGAAATCGCGGCTTTTTCACGCACATACTGTTTCACTGCGGTTAATGCTGTATCAAAATCAAATTCTTTAAGTAACTCATCGACTCTCCGGTCCTGTACTTTTTCCCATTCACTAAATGCCAATGTTCCTACCAATTCGAAGGTTCTTGGGGAGTTGAGAAATTTGATAATTTCCGGTTGAATCCGATCTACTAACGGTTTTGACTCACCAAGCAAAGAATGCAGCATATGACCAAAGCGACCTCGCGATTCTAAAAATTCATCCAACAAAGACTTGATCGTTTGTCTTCCTTGCGGCGATTCAAAATAAGTTGTTCCTTGACTGATGGCATATTCGACACCTTCATAGAGTTTGGCTTCTGTCTCTGCTTTCCAGTTTTCAGGCATGAGTTCACGAATCGTTTTCCCAGCAATATACTGTTGCAAGGACTCTTTTTGCAGATCAACCAACTCATCTAATTTTGCTTCTATTTTTATATCCATTTCTGTTTGTCCAGCTTCTTGCAGCCAGTCGTTGAAGGATTTTGGAGAATTAAATAAGTGCTTCTGCAGCTGTCGATTGATCCATTTTTCTGTTTTAATGTGCATTTCCTCGTTAAAAAACCTCTTTTTGAATGTCTCAGGAGTTAACAGATGCTCAACAACTGTTCGACCCAGTTGACGAGATAGTTCATCGCGTCGTTTCGGAATGAGTCCCGGTGTCAGTGGGACTCGCCATTTCCCAATATACTTTGCCTCGTACGGCCAAAAAAGCATTTTAATTGCTAAATGGTTGGTGACGCCACCAATTAACGCACCCACAATCGCCATAAAAACTAATGTTACGATAATATTCACTGTTGTCACTCATTTCTTTTTCTTCTTTGTGTATTCTTCGCAATCCTCTATAATAGGGAGAAGAAAGCAAAGGAGGTTCCATATGCTTCAGCATTTTAAATTTAAACCAATGTTCGAAAATCATCAATTACCAGGTTGGAACATTTCCTTCTTTTATAAGAACGAACGCATAAACGGGGAGTATCATCCCGATGGCAGCATCGTTTGGCGTTCAAATCCACCGCAAGATGAAGAAGCTATCAAAACGATGATCCACGAGCTCATGCTCTATCATGTATACGATTAAAGCGCTGGAAAGTTCCAGTGCTTTTTTCGTTCGCTCTTTTAAGTATAAGGAAGCTTGACTTATTTTAACAGCGATAGCTCTGTGAACGCATAAAAAAGGGAATGTCCCCTTACCCAACGGTCTGGGTTTTGGACATTCCTGATTGAATTTTATACATTTGGAAATAGATGCCGCCGAGCTTCATCAATTCTTCATGACTACCCGTTTCCGCAATTTGACCTTTTTCCAGTACTAGTATTCGATCTGCATTTTTAATTGTCGACAAGCGATGAGCGATAATGAACGTCGTTCTGCCTTTTTTTAATACATCCATAGCATGCTGGATAATTTCTTCTGTCTCTGTATCGATGTTAGACGTTGCTTCATCCAAAATCAAGATTGCCGGATCAAATGCTAATGCTCTAGCAAAAGAAACCAATTGTCGTTGTCCAGAAGAAAGCGTACTGCCTTTTTCTACAACTGGCTCATCAATTCCTTTCGGCAAATGAGCCAACACGCGCTCTCCTCCGACTGCTGCTAACGCATCCGTCACCATTTCTCTAGTAATCCGCTCATCTCCTAGAGTCACATTTGACTCGATTGTTCCACTGAACAGATAAGGGTCTTGTAGAACGATTCCCATATGCTCTCTAACCGATTGTCTTGGCATATCATTGATATTCATGCCATCAATGGTGATCGCACCTTTAGAAGTATCGTAAAAGCGAAACAATAAATTCATGATGGAGCTTTTACCTGAACCTGTGTGACCGACTAACGCTACGGTTTCGCCTTGTTTTGCTTTAAAAGAAATATCCTGTAGCACATAGTCTTGTTCATTATAAGCAAACCAAACTTTCTCGAAGCTGACATTTCCCTGATATCGAGTTATTTTTTTATCGACAACTGCTTCACCACTTTGATCTAGTAAACGGAATACTCGTTGAGCCGCGACTAACGCTTGTTCTAGGCGTCCAAACTGATTGACAATGCCACTGATAGGGTTGAATAGCCGGATAATGTAGTCGATAAAAGCATACAGCATACCAACTGTCACTACTTCACTCCCCGACATAGAAGCTCCGCCGAAATACCAGACAAATAAAATAAAGGTCATGGATCTCAGTACCCCAACCAAATTATAAGAAGCGGCACCTTCGAGTACTAATAATTTCTTCTGATACTTGTAATGTTCATCGTTCAGTTCTTCAAATTCGTCTTTCATTTTGTGTTCTCGACGAAATGCTTGAATAATGGTCATTCCTTGAATTGACTCGTTGATCATAGCGTTCATTTCACTGACCTTTTCTCGCACGACATGATTGTAGCGGGCCGCATATTTACGGTATACCAACATCCATATATACAACAACGGGATTAAAACAAGTGTCATTGCAGCCATTTTCCAGTCGAGATAAAACAACGCGATAAAGATACCAGCCATATACATAAAACTCGTTGCAAATTGAGACAATACAGTCACAAACAAATCCCGTATTGCTTCTGTATCGTTTGTTATGCGCGATACTACTTTTCCAGCTGGTAAATTGTCAAAATAACGAATTGGTAGCGTTTGTGTATGGCCGTAGACATCGTTTCGCATTTTTCGGATAATCCGATTGGCTCCTTTTTGGAGAAGTATAGACTGCCAATAACGAAAAATCGCGCTGATAATAGCAAGTCCAAAAAACAAAGCCAGTAAATAAGCAATCGGCTCAAAGTTTATTACTTCACCAGAGGTAGCGATGTGTTTATCGATAATTTCTTTGGCAATAAGCGGTGCTGCCAAGTCAGCAGCAACCGCGATCGCAAGCATTCCTAATCCCCAAACTAAAACACGTTTAAAGTGCAATGCATATTGTACTAATCGTTTACCTGTTCCCATATTTACACCTCCTCGATTTGCTGACGGAGGAATTGCTCGTTGTACCATCCGTTTTTTTCCAGCAACTCCTTATGAGTTCCTTCTTCAATAATTTTCCCGTCATCTAATACGACAATCCAATCAGCGTGCTTTACTGCAGAAAGTCGGTGTGTTGTGATGATGGTCGTTTTGCCAGTACGATTGGCTTGGATGTTTTCGATAATGCGCGCTTCTGTTTTCGCGTCTACCGCTGACAACGAATCATCCAAAATTAGAATCTCCGGATTTTTAATCAATGCGCGCGCAATAGAAATCCGCTGCTTTTGACCACCTGATAACGCCACTCCTTTTTCACCAACTAGTGTGTTTAACCCATTTGGCAACAACGCTAAATCTTTTTCAAAATAAGCTAAACGAAGCGCTTCAACCATCTCTTCTTCACTAGCATTTGATTTTCCAAAAAGAATATTTTCTCGAATTGTCCGCGAAAACAACACATGATCTTGTGGCACGTAGCCAATCCAGCTACGCAGCTGATCTTTCGTTAATTTCTTCAATTCAATTCCATTCATAAAGATGGCTCCTTGACCAGTGGGGTATTCTCTCAGCAATTGCTTAACGAAAGTCGATTTCCCACTACCTGTCTTGCCGACAATGCCCAGCGTCTGGCCACTGTTCATGGAAAGATTGATGCCTTGAAGATTGATTGAATTTGATTGCGGATAAGTAAAACTAAAGTCTTTAAAACCAATTTTCTCTGGTTTACCGGTAGTAGATGGCTCCTTTGGATCGGTAACATCTTCCGGATAATCCAGCGTTCCGTTGACGCGGTCCAATGAAGCATTGCCTCGTTGCAAGATGTTAATCAATTCTCCAATCGCAAACATCGGCCAAACAATCATGCCAAGGTAAACATTAAAAGCCACTAAATCCCCTAGCGTCATCGTGCCTTCAGCAACTAAAAATGCCCCATAGCCAAGTCCAATCATATAGCTAATGGCAGTCAGCACTTTGGTTACTGGCGCAAACAAAGCATCAATTCGTTCTACAGCCATATTCTTTTCGTACACGTCTTCGGTCATAGCAGCGAATTGTTGTTCTGAAGCGCGCTCTTGAACATAAGCTCGGATGACGCGAACTCCTCCAACCGATTCCAATACGCGGTCATTCATGTCACCAAAAGCTTCCTGCGCTTCCATATAACGAACATGAATTTTCTTCCCCAGTATTTGTACTACTACCGCTAGAATCGGCAAGGGAATCATCGCTAGAAAAGTCAATTCCCAAGAAACCAACATTCCCATCGCGACAATAATAGTTGCCATATACAAAGTTGAATCCACCAACGTTAAAATGCCGAATCCTGCCGTCTCGGAAATGGCCTTTAAATCATTTGTAGCACGTGCCATTAAATCGCCTGTCCGATTTTTCTCGTAAAAAGTGGGTGTCATTTTCAAGAAATGCCCCATCAAGCTAGAACGGAGCTGCCGTTCAATAACATAAGCCCCACCAAATAATTGATATTGCCAAACAAAATTGATCAAATAAGCTAATACCATCGCTACTGCTAATACTGCCATGTACTGCCACATCAGCGTCGAAGTCAGTTGCGCTTGAGCAATTGAATCGATCGCTTTCCCAATTAACCAAGGTGGAATAATTTCTAAAATATTGGCAACGAATAACAAAGCGACAGCTGTCGTGTACCTCAGCCAATTTTCTTTAAAAAACCATTTTAATTTCCATAATACGTCAAACATTAGCTACGCCTCTTTTCTTTTCCACTCCAATAATCAGCTTCAAGTCATTCTTTATTGATCATTTCTACCTGTTGAAACAACTTCATATCCAACAACTCCCATTAGATTTCATTTCATTTGCATTAAAACACACAAAAAAACGCGCGCCTCGTTTATGGGCACACGCTCATTAAAACAGGACATTTAGTCAGACATGTCCTGAATCATTCTATTTCCGAAATAAAGTCAGAGAAAAATCGAAGGAAGGTCTGATAACAATATTAAATTAATGTGCTTGTTAATTTCCAATTTTTTCATCATCATGACCTCCATTCCCTTTTATTTGTTAATTCTAGAATAGCAAAGTTTATTTTGAATTGTCAAGATTTTTCGAAAATTTATTTTTTCCAAAATATAACGGATGTTTCATTCTGATTACGTAGGGTAATTTAACACTAAGAGAAATTAGGATGAGGTGATGATAATGTATAAAAATATTGCTGTGGCTTATGATGGTTCTGATGGAAGTCGAATTGCATTTGAAAAGGCAATGGAATTTGTAAACGTATTACCAGGTGCTAAACTTTCTGTTATCTATGTGAACGAAGACTACCGGGAAAGCATTGGTTATATGGATGCCGGCAGTGCCTCGGCTCCAGTAATTTCGGCAAACGTCGACAGCAATTATGCACAATTCATGCCACCTGGAATTGGCGATGAACGCGTCTCTAATCTAAAGGATTATGATGAGACAGTAGTTGAATACTCCAAGCACCTTCAACAATCTATCCAACGTCAATTAGATGAACACAACACAAAAGCATCGGTGCTCGCCCTTGAAGGAAATGCGTCCAAAACGATTTCTGCTTTTGTTGATGAGCAAAACATTGATTTGCTCATTATTGGCAACAGCGGGAAAGCAGGTTTGCAAAAATTCTTCGTTGGATCTGTCAGCAAAAAGTTAATCAAAGATTCTTCCTGTTCTATCTTGGTTGTCAAATAACCATTTCCTCTTGCACTACTGAATGGATTGCTAAGACATACCAAAAAATCCGGTCTTGTTGGACAAGTTATTGCTTGTTTAATCGGATCGGGTTTTTGGCATTTCATCAAAAACGTCACACTACCATCACAAATTTAACAGTTTGATTTCTTTTCTACGGGGTAAACATTACTAATAGCAAAACGCGTTTTACAAAAGGAAGAAGGGAAGACCTATGTCAAGACAAACAGTTTATTTTTTATCTCCTCATCAGCATCGTGGATTAATGGCTGAAATTTGGGCAAATCGACTGATGCTTCCTGATTGGGAAATTCGCAGTGCTGCATGGTCAAAAGAAGCTCAGCCTTCTTTTAATGACATGCCTTTAGAAATAATGAAGGAAGTTATATTGGACTTACCAGCAGTTGAAGCACGTACTTATAATCCAGAAGAAATAAGAGAAGCAGATTTAATCATCGCTTTACACGATGGAGAATTTGAACATGGTGACATTCCAACAGATTTGCCGACTCAGAAACTGCTGCGCTGGGACATACGTAACCCTGAGTTAAGAACTAGCGACACTACAGAACAATGGGCGCTTTACCAAGAGATTTGTGATGAAATTGCGACGAATATAAAAAACATGGAACCTTATTTCCGTGCAGATTACGCATAAAACCTTCACCAGTAAACCGGTGAAGGTTTTATTTGCTTTCATTTTTTTACACTTGCCTACACTGCTTTTTACGTATAGAGAATCGCTCGGACTGGGCTGCCTTCTCCGCCTTTAATCTTCAGTGGCAATGCTGCTAGTCGGTAAACCCCTTCTGCTACATGATCCAAAACGATGCCTTCCAAAATAAAACGATGATGACGATTCATAGCCCGGTGCATTGGCAATTCTTTGCTAGTTTCTGGATCCACGGACGGCACGTCAACGCCAAGTAAGCTTATACCATGATCAGCCATCCATCGTGCGATTCCTTCATCAAAAATAGGCCATTCCACTGGAAATTTACTACGGTCTTTCCAAGACACGGTTTTTAGCAACACCGCCGTGACCTGTTCTTCAAGTGGTTTCAAATCTGACACCTTGATTTTTTCCAAGCCACTAACATCCATCACTTGAGCTTGTGACAAGTAGACATCTAAGGGCAGTTCATGTGTTTTGAGCCCCTCGTTATTGTAATGAAAAGGAGCATCAATATGAGTGCCAATATGCGTACTCGTTTGCACCTTCCCGATATTAACTGAACCACTTTGCTTTATCGTGACAGATAGTTCATAACTAAACGGTACGTCTCCAGGCCATTCCGGTGTTGTGTCGTTCAATTCCATCGAAATATCAATGATTTTTTGTGGGTCCATTCAAGCCACCACATTTCGTTCATTGCTAAATTTTTTATATGTTTCATTGTCCATAATGTGCTGAAGCTTATCGGCCACTTGCTCTACATCGCTAAAAGATGTGTAAAAAGCAACAGGCGCTAATCGAATGATATTGGGTGCACGGAAATCAGGAACGATTTTTGCTTCTTTCAGTGCTTTGCAAATTCTCGCTGCCTCAGGATGAGCAAAAGCGACGTGACCGCCTCTAGCTTCGTCTTGTACAGGTGTAACGTCAGTCAGTTCAGGAACCTGTTGTCCTACAAGCTGTCTCAATAAACGAGTCAGCTGCAGTGATTTTTGGCGAATTTCTCCAATTCCCGCTTCTTCAAATAACTCGAGACTGCCAAGCAACGGTGCCATACTGAAAATATGCGGTGTCCCAATTTGGTAAGCACCCGCTCCTTGTGCTTTCGTAAATTCATGGTCCATATCGAATTGACGAGCTTTATCAGAACCAAACCATCCAGCATTCCCAGGCAGCAATTGATGGTGGCGTTCGTGTATGTACAGCCCCCCTGTTCCACCTGGTCCTGAATTCATGTATTTGTAATGACACCAAATAGCAAAATCCACTCCATCGTCATGCAAGTGATGGGGCATGGCACCGATTGAATGCGCTAAGTCAAAGCCTACCAAAATACCTTTTTCATGTGCCGCTTTTGCAATATCACGCATTGGCAATAGCTGACCACTGCGGTAAAGCACAGAAGGTAACAGCACAACAGCAACATCGTCAGTTAATTGTTCAATAATGTCGGTTAGCTCAAGTGTGTAGCCATCTTTACTTCCAACTTTTCTCATAGCTTTTGCCGGATCCAATCCTCGCAAACGAAGATGGCTTTCTACAGCATAAATATCTGAAGGAAAGTTCAAGTCATCGACAACAATTGCAAAACGTTCAGCAGTCGGTTGAAACAACGTTGACAGCATTTGATGAATATTCGACGTAATCGATCCTGTTACCATCACTTCATTGCCTTGTGCGCCGACTAATGGGGCAATGCGTTTACTCATTTCCTCAGCTAAGGTAAACCACGGATGGTTACCTTCTGTCCACCCATCAATTCCAAATGTTTTCCAGCTATCCATCAGCATCTGTAATTTTGCTTCAGATCGTTTAGACATCAACCCAAGAGAATTGCCGTCCATATAAACCATCCCTTTTTCAACAAAAAACTCCTGTTTAAAATCCGCTAACAAATCTTCGCGATCCAACTCTTTGCTCGTCATTATTTCGTCCTCCTCTAAACTTTATATTGCATAAGCAATTGCACCTAGAATTGTTGTTACCAGTACGACAATCCAAGGAGTCAGTTTAAAATAGACTAACATTGTAAAGGCTATTACTGCAATTGCAAAATCAACAGGATCACGAATCTCTGAAGTGAAAACAGGGTCATATAAAGCAGCTAGTAAAATTCCGAGCACGCCTTTTTAATGCTGCTTGTACTCCTGACTTTGTCCGAATGATGCGTCAAAAAGGCAATGTTGCAATCACCAATAGGAAAGATGGCAAAAACATAGCAATGACCGCAATAATCACTCCCGATACACCGTTCATCAATTTCCAAACCACGACAAGAATCCACCAAACATTCTTCCACGCGACATGCCAATGGAAATCCCCACCTGCGAACTAGCCGGTCCCGGGAGAAATTGACAACGTGCTACTAAATCTGCATACGCTTTATCGTCGAGCCATTTTCTTTTGTTGACGTATTCATCTCTGAAATAACCAATATGGGCTGCCAGCCACCAAAAGACGTCAGTCCTAACTTCTTCGATGCTTTTAAGATTTCTGCATAGTTGTTTTTTTCTTTATCATAGCCCTCTCCTTTAAATAAATTAGTCCTTTTGAGGATAATCGTTTACTTATATGTCTTGATATTAAATTCATGCAACTTTACTGTCTCAAGCATTTCTAGAAATTCTTAGTATTGACAACGCTTCAAAAGACCTTGATACTATTAAAAGGTCATCTGTGAATCAAAGTCGCTATTCACTATTTTGGACTGTCTATTCTTTGCACGTTACTGCGAGCAATAACTCAAAACATCTATTTTACTACTCATAAATAAAGATAACGAAACGGCCCTCCTCTGAGGGTCGTTTCACTTTGTTTCAGCAACTTGGAGGCGGGAAACATTATGGACATGTATACAAACTTACGCAAAGGGGAAAAAGGGGCTTGGATCAGTATTGGTGCTTATGTATTTCTTAGTGCTATCAAGCTTTTCTTCGGCTTTTCAGGTTCTTCTGAAGCATTAAAAGCCGATGGTCTTAACAATTTAACTGACATTCTCGCATCTATTGCCGTTTTGGTGGGACTACGAATTTCTCAGAAACCGCCCGATGAAAATCATCATTATGGTCATCTGCGCGCTGAAACCATTGCCTCTCTTTTGGCATCTTTCATTATGGCGGCTGTAGGATTACAAGTTTTGGCTAACGCTATTCGCTCTATTTTTGAACCTGTTGCCGAAACCCCTTCTCTGTTTACGGCTTGGATTGCTTTGTTTTCTGCAATTGTTATGTACGTTGTGTATCGCTATAACTTGAAGCTTAGTCAAGAAATCAAAAGTTCAGCTGTCCGTGCTGCAGCTTATGATAATCGGTCAGATGCTCTCGTCAGTATTGGCGCAGGTATCGGCATTATGGGTGCTGTTTTTGGCGCACCAATTCTCGATGTTCTTACCGCATTTATTATCGGATTGATCATTATCAAAACGGCTCTGGATATTTTCAAGGAATCTGTCATGACGTTAACCGATGGGTTTGATGAAGATGAAGTGGAAACTTTATCTGTTTTAGTTAGAAGAGTTCCCGGAGTTATTTCATTGCGTGATTTTAAAGGACGCAATCATGGCAATGTCATGTTTATCGATTTGACTGTCAGTGTTGCACCCAAACTTAATGTAATAGAAAGTCACTGGATCACTGAAGAAATCGAAAGAAAAATTCAGAAAGTAAAACCTCATTGCGTCATTCTTGTTCACATTGAACCAGATTTTTCGTCTCCTATTAGTCGT
Source organism: Planococcus sp. ANT_H30 (assembly GCF_008369335.1). NCBI lineage: Bacteria > Bacillati > Bacillota > Bacilli > Caryophanales > Caryophanaceae > Planococcus > Planococcus sp. ANT_H30. Next base: position 195,081 of record NZ_VOBJ01000005.1, read on the forward strand.
CAGGACGACTGAAACGAACAAAAGAATATTCATTTCACTGTGCTTGTACGGCATTCTGCATTCCACACCGATGAAAGGAACTCCAAGTGGCAAGACCATTTAGGCTTATATAATGCTTTCTGTAATCGAAAAAGTCCACGGCTTTAAAGAGCCGCGGACTTTTTTGATTATTCGTCTAGTGCTTGCGCCATTTTTACATTGTTGTGAACAAAATCTTCTGCAATGGCATGACGAATTCGACTTTCAAGCCTTTCTTTCATTTCAACATCGGCAACTTGTACTTCTACTTGAAAATCCAATGCGGAATTCCGAAAGTTAATAAATCGGACATCTGGTTCTTTTTCTGGTATTCCTTTCATCAAGTTGATTGTCTTTAGAGCTGCATCTTTGAGAAGTTGTTCGATTTTTTTCGTATCACTGCCATACTCCACACTTACTACTACCCTGGCATACAATTGTGCGCTCGAACGATTTTTAACAATTTGCTCGATAAAATATTGATTCGGAACGACGAGAGTTCCTTCTTTCAAGGTTTCTATAACAGTTGACCTCAATTTAATTTTAGTAATACGTCCGATTTTCCCGTCGATTTCCACCATTTCTCCAACTTCCATCGGACGCTCAAACAAAATGATGATGCCTGAGACAAAATTAGCGGCGATGTTACGAACGCCAAAACCTATACCAATTCCAAGAACACTAAATACAAATCCGAGCGCTGTTAAGTCAAGCCCGACAGTAGTAAAACTGATTGCCAATGCTAAAAACATCACGACATAATAAAGCAGTCGGTTGATTGTGTAGCCCATTCCCATATCTATATTAAATTGTTCGTAGACAAATGGCATGACGTAGCGATTTAAAGCTTTAGTGACGCGACTGGCAAATGTCACAATGAGGACAGCTACAATGATTAGTAATACGGAGATCTCAACGCCTTCAGTTTCATAAAAAGCTGAAGTCAACCATTGTTCTTTCGAGAAGTAAAAAAGAAAGAACAGGATGCCGCCGTAAAGAAGCAACCAATTTAAGACATCTTCAATTACCGGATAAACCCGTCTTTTGAAATCTGTTGAAGCTATAACCTTTCTCAGCAGGAATAATATCAAAAATTTCCCGATAAGGATTAAAGCCACATACACGAAGAACATGAAAAACTCTACTAAAGACAAATCCTTTAAAAAAGTAATGCCTTCGAACAGCTCATTGTTTTTCATAACCCCTCTCCTTTACTGCTTGATAGATTTCTAACACTGTCCTCAGTTTTTTTTCGTCAAAACCAGATGATACGAATGCTGATCCGTGGCTATGGCTAGCTCGTCCACTTTTTCTTGAAGAACTTCTTGATCAAAGGTTTTCAATGCCCCGATATCCACACCTTCTAAAACGTAAGCATGAATTTCCCACAACTCCACATAATGCCGTTTAGCTCCCATTTCAGCAGCCACTTTCAAAGACTCAAGAATAGAAATTAAAACTGAAATGTCTTCCTTGCCGTAATGCGATAATTGATAGAAAGTTTTATACAACGCTTTTTTATATGCAGGAAAGCGGTATAAAACATGCTCTTCAGCTAGTAAGAAAGGTCCTGTTTTTAATCGACCTAATTGGCCAAGTAAACGTCCGAGCCGAATAATAATATCGTTCGCTGTATTTGGATCATTGATGCCCGGCGATATGGCACGAAGCGCCACTTCTACTAATTTTTGAATGGCAAAATCAAGGTCCTGTTCTGTCGTTCTAGAAGTACCGAGTGAATAGAAGTTATTAATAGACTGTTTAGCGTGATTCACTCCATAAACATGAAAAATCGGCTTGCCCTCATAGACGTAATCGCCTGGACTCACAAGAATTTCAACTTTTAGTTTTTGCTCTTGTGCATAATTTCCGAGCTTTTCGAAAGACAGATACTGAATGTATCCTTCTTTTTCAGCTTGATGCGTCTCTTTGATACCAATTGGGCTCCACGTTATTTCTTCACCTTTTTCATTTTCTTGTAACTTTTCAAATTTGGAAATGGCATCTTCTGTATCCTTAATTAATTGATTGATTAGTTGTCCTACTTGTACATTTGTTGCAATATAATGGATGAAATAGGCAAATGTAGAAAGACAGAAAAAAGCGATAATAATACCGATAAAAGTTGAAATGACATCAGTTTCGTAGAGATCTTCTCTCATAAATAATAATGATAAAGTATTGTAAATAAAGCCGCTCAGAAAAATCCCTAAAACTCGCCAAACAATTTTATCGTGAACAAAGTTCTTTAATGTTCTTGGCGAAAATTGAGATGAGTACATCGTTAGTACGACGAGAATTGTTGAAAAAGTAAAAGTCGTCATCGTTAGGAGAGCGCCTGATAAACTTCCCATAATCGTCTTAGCTAAGTCAACATTCGTTAAAAGAATTGCTGGAACATATGGCTTTAGTTCGTCAATATACAATAAGTCAACATAATAGAAAAAGATGGACAGAAAAATTGAAATTACAATGTAAAATGCAGGAGTAATCCACAGTTTTTCTTTTAGCCAAAAAGACAATGCCTTCATCGTCATGCTCCTTTCTTGTGGGTATCTATCCTCTTTCTTTTCCCTTGATGGCTTTTTGACAAACAAAAAAGGCTAGATGAGGTAGTGCACCCAAAAGTTAGAGTTCGACTCTAACTTTTGGGTGCACTACCTGTTGATCAGCCCTTCTTCTAGCACAGCCGAAGAAAATCCATCTGTTGGCATGCGCACAAATAACATAAAACTAAAGAAAATTATTTTTCCAAAGCAGTCGACAATGCATGCTTCATTAGACTCGCTACATATTGATCGAAATGTGCGAATCTCGGATCTTGTGTCTGTCCTTTTTTGTAACGATAATAAATTTGTTGAATAATCACAGCTAATTTGAAATAAGCAAATGTTAAATAAAAATTCATATCGGATACGTCTCTTCCACTTTTTTCACCATAGCTTTTTATAAACTCCTGACGACTGTAAAAGCCTTCTAGCACAGTAACGGGTGCTCTACCGAGTCCTTTTTTTAATAAGTCAGGATCTCCCTCTTGAATCCAATAACTCATAGCCGCTCCAAGATCTGCTAATGGATCTCCGACTGTCGTCATTTCCCAGTCAAACAGACCCGTTATTTCTGAGAAATCTTCCGAAAATAAAGCATTGTTCAATTTAAAATCATAGTGAATAATCGTAGGTTCTTGAGATACTGGCATGTTTGTGAGCATCCATTCAGTTAATCTTCCTACACCTTCAATATCGTCTGTTTGTGCACGCTCATAACGTCCAATCCAGCCGTCAACTTGACGCTGCATAAAGCCTTCCGGTTTTGCCATTCCAGCCAAAGCCGTTTGCTTGTAATCTAACGAATGAAGCTCGACCAATAAATCGACCATTTTCTCTGAAATTTTTTGTCCCAACTCTCTCGTCGGTCTACTATTTTCTGGGAAATCACTATCTAATACATGACCATGGCGCCTTTCCATCACAAAAAAGGGACTGCCAACAATCGATAAATCATTTGAAAAAACAAAAGGCTTTGGTGCTGTTTTAAAGACTGGATGTAAAGCAGATAGAATGTTATATTCGCGTTCCATATCATGCGCTTTAGGTGCTACAGGTCCGAGCGGTGGCCTTCTTAATACAGCTTGCCAGTTTCCGATTTGCAAGGCATACGTTAAATTGGAATGACCCGTACCAAACTGCTGAACTTCAAGTTTTCCTGTTGGTAGATTTTCAATTTTCTCTTGGAGAAATCGCTCAAGCGTCTCTATATCAAGTTCTTCGCCTACTCTTACTGGAATAATCACATTTTGTCGCTCTCTCATTTCTCCACCTCTTCTAAATTTAATCACTACAAGAATTCGGAATAGTCACTTAATGGTAGCGTGGTCATTTCGTTTATGCAAGTTACAGTAAAATATTTCCCAATAAGCTAAAAAATGTTCTTGACCAAAAACAGAATATCCTATATCGTTAACCTAACTTGAAGAAAGAGGTGAAGCATTATGGCTATCTTATTGTTGAATACGCAATTCCAGTCTATAGTGTCTCCCTCTGTGTATCGCTGACGATACGCTTCTTCCATTATGTCCGGAGACCACGACTGCGAATTGCGCGCATCCGTGGTTTTTTATTTTGCATAATTAGGAGGAAATAACATTGATGAAAATTGAACAATACGGCTGGAATTCAGGCTGGCAAGACAAAACAACGACGAATGGCACTCCAGGGCGTGTCACACTGGAGCATAAAAATGGATACCGCGTTGTCACTAATGATGGTGAATGGCTTTGCTCATTATCTGGAAAATACAGACACCAGCACCATGGCATAGAATTTCCGTGCGTCGGAGATTGGGTCATGGTCGAGCAAATGCCGGGCGAAGACAAAGGCATTATTCACCATGTGCTACCACGAACGTCTCAGTTTTCTAGAAAAGTGGCGGGCGAAACATCTGATATCCAATTAATTGCGGTCAATGTGGATGTTGTGTTTTTAACGATGTCACTAAACGATGATTTTAATATTCGGCGGTTAGAACGCTATTTGTTAGCCGCTTGGGATTCTGGATCGAATCCCATTATCGTCTTAACAAAAAAAGACCAATGCACTGACATTACCCCTTATTTACGTGAAGTAGAAAATGTAGCGTTCGGCGTTCCGATTTTTGCCGTATCCGCACATACCAGTGAAGGAATCGAAGAATTACAGAAGCAGTTAACGGATTCAAAAACTGGAGCTTTACTCGGTTCTTCCGGTGTCGGGAAATCTTCTTTGATCAATGCCTTGTCTGGCAATGAACAAATGGTGGTTCAAGATATCCGAGAAGATGACAGCAAAGGGCGACATACGACTACACACAGAGAAATGATCTTATTGCCTGCAGGCGGATTAATGATTGATACACCTGGCATGCGTGAATTTCAGCTGGGTGACTATTCAGAAGGCGTAACAGCAGGATTTAGCGATGTCGAAGATTTGGCACTCCACTGTCGATTCCGTGATTGCGCTCATCATGACGAGCCTGGTTGTTGCGTTCAGGAGGCACTTCGAAATGGTAAATTGGATGCCGGACGTTACCAGAGTTATTTAAAGCTAAAGCGTGAGCTTGCTCATATGGAGCGAAAAAGCGATGCCGCTGCTCAAAAAGCCGAGCGTAACAAATGGAAACAACTAACCAAAGACAATCGCAAACGACCCGTTAAAAAACGCTAGAATAGAGGAGGCTATCCCGTAAGTCTCTAACATAAAACAGGTGGAGAAAAAGAAACTCTTTTTCTCCACCTGTTTTTTTGAATTGCTTCTGAGAATATAAAAAGTCATTGATTACAGATCGTACGTGCAAATGCATCCACCTATTTTGTCGCATAAAAAAAGGGCTATACTCAAAAAAGTCGTTTTTCATGACCTTTTGAGTACAACCCTCTCTGTTTATCTTATCTCTGGTTCAGTCAGACCATGCTTCACGGCATAAAGTGCCGCCTGCGTCCGGTCTTGAACAATTAGTTTGATAAAGATGTTGGAAATATGTGTTTTCACTGTTTTTTCGGTAACAAATAACGCAGAAGCGATTTCGCGATTGCTTTTGCCTTTAGTCAATTCAGCCAGCACTTCCTGTTCTCTTGGTGTCAGCTGGTTGATGGTATGAGGTGCCGGTTCCGCTGGCGCTTTCATCAGTTCAGAAGAAGCTTTTGGATGCAGTGTGTTTTCACCTCGCATCAAACTGCGCAAAGAAGCAACCAGTTCATCCGGTTCAATATCTTTCAATTGATAGCCTGCTGCTCCCGCTTCAATCGCAGGCACCACGTGATCTTGATCTGAAAAACTAGTTAGCATTAAAACGATGATAGTGGGGAATTGTTCTTTGATCATTCGCGTTGCTTGAATGCCGTCCATAATGGGCATTACCAAATCCATTAACACAATATCCGGCTGAAGTGCTGCAGCCATTTCTACAGCCTCTTTGCCATTTACCGCTTCTCCTACCACTTCAATATCCTTTTGTGTTTTCAAAAAGAATAACAATCCTCGTCGGACCACATGATGGTCATCGGCTATTAAAACTTTCATCACGTTTTCAACTCCTTATCCATACGGAATCCGCACTAAGATTTCCGTTCCCTTGCCAATCTCACTTGACCAATCAGCTGTGCCACCTTCTGCTTTGGCACGTTCACGTATGCTTTGAATACCGATAGATGGCAAGTGGACTCTATGATCAAATGCGAATCCGCGCCCTTCATCTTTTAGCACGAACAAAACATCCGTTGCCGTGACCGATAAATACAATTCGACTTTATTAACTTCCGCGTGTTTTCGGACATTGTTCAACGATTCCTGCGCAATCCGGAATAACGTTTCTTCAATTCGCGATGGCAATTGAATAACACCCATTACTTTTGTTTCAACTGCAATTCCGAGCATTTCTCCGTAACCTTTGATGGCATCAAGCAATCCACTCTCTAACCCTTTTGGCCGCAATTGCCAAATTAACGCTCTCATTTCATTCAATGCTTCCTGCGTCAAATGTTGAATATCGCGAAAAGTTTCTTGAACAACAGGATCCTCTGACATCTCGACACCACCGCGAGCAGTTAACGTCACTGAAAACAGCAATTGGTTAACAGAATCATGGAGGTCGCGCGCTAAGCGATTTCGTTCTTTCACAAGAGCCAATTCCTGTTCTTGCTTTGTTAAGCCAATTCGTTTGATTGCAGAGCCAATTTGAAAAGCCACTGATTCCAACAGAGCCAATTCGTCTTTTGAAAACCCGACAGTGTCGGGTGCAGCAATGTTCAGCAAGCCAAATTTCTCTTCTCCTGACTGCAAAGGAACCGTCGCATGATGAGTGATACTGCCTTGTAGCCGCGAATTTTCTGGCATGGCATTTTCGATACGTTGACAAGCGATAATATTCGATGCTTTTTCAAGATCGCCATCGTGATAGCGCTTAACGCACCAACAGCCACCTTTTTGTAAATGACGGCAACTGTTTTCTTCTAAAGCGGCCGGCAAATTAGCCTGAGCCACTAATTGATGCTTGCCTTTTTCATTAATAAAAAATATCCAAGCCGTTTCAAAAGCAGAGCCGTTCAACAATTTACGAATAGCCCCATCTAACATACACGTCATATCCATTTCTTCATTTAACAGTTCAGCAATTTCTTTTAACAGCGTTACATTTGAAGGTTCTGCCAACATTAATCACCTCACTTTTATCATATACGTGATCGCAATCCAACTCACTCATACTTTTGTCTTAGAAAGGCACATGTGTATACAGAGTTAGACAATAAAAGCCCCCTTTTTTAGGGGGGCTTAGTCGTTAGCGGCTATTTACTTCTTCTATGAATGATTCTTTTAGCAATTCCATTTTTTCATCGCTTTCTTGCTGTGTTTTTGCGGTGATGCCGAAATAATATTTCACTTTCGGTTCTGTGCCGCTTGGACGCACACATACCCACGAACCATCTTCTAAGAAGTACTTCAAGACATTAGATTGAGGCAGTTCAATTTTTTCATTGGTGCCCAAATTGACAAAAATGCGGTTTTGCGTTTCATAATCTTCAATCGAAACAACAGGAATGCCGGCAATCGCCTGTACTGGGTGTTTACGCAAACCTTCCAGCAATGCAGTAATTTCACGGGCCCCATCAATGCCTTTTTTCGTAACAGATACTAGTGATTCACGGTACCAACCAAACTCATTATACAATTCGATCAACACGTCATGAAGATTCTTCCCTTGTTTTTTATAAAAAGCAGCTGCTTCAACGAGCAATAAAACAGACTGGACAGCGTCTTTGTCTCTTGCAAAATCACGAATTAAATAACCATAACTTTCTTCGTAGCCGAATAAAAATTCGAATTTCGGATTCTCATCGTTGTGCTTTAATTTTTCACCGATGAATTTAAAACCAGTTAAAACATCTTCCGAACTGACACCATATGATTCTGCTACGACGCGACCAAATTCTGATGTGACAATGGTTTTAAAAATACGACCGTTTTTGGGTAACGTGCCTTTTGCTTGTTTTTGACTCAGCAAATACTCAATCAAAATAGCGCCGGTTTGGTTGCCGCTCAGTAGTTCGTACTGGCTACCGCTCCAAACGGCAATTCCGACACGGTCTCCGTCTGGATCGACGGCAATCAGTAAATCAGCTCCGGATTTCTTGCCGTATTCTTTTGCCAATTCAAATGCAGATCCTTCTTCTGGATTCGGAGAAGTAACAGTTGGAAATTCACCGTCTGGTTGCATCTGTTCGGTTACGTAAGTAATTTGATCATAGCCTGCTCGATCTAATAACCGCTTAACCGTTGCCCCCGATGCTCCGTGAAGTGGCGTAAAAACGGCTTGGATCGGACTCGCTGAATGTTCTTGTACAGTTAACGCATTGGTAAGATACGCTTCATCCAATTTTTCGTCAATTCGGATTAGTAATGACTCGTCAAATCCTTCGTTGACGATAGATAGCTCATCTTCTACACGGCTAACATAGTCAATGACACGGTCGGCATCTTCTAGATTTAATTGAGCGCCATCTTCTCCGTACACTTTATAGCCATTGTATTCCGGCGGATTGTGACTCGCCGTAATAACAATTCCCATAAATGCATTCAAGTATCGAACACTAAACGATAACTGAGGTGTCGTTCTAGGGCTACTGTACAAATACGTATGAATACCGTTTGCTGCAAATGTACGTGCTGCTTCTTCTGCAAATTCAGGTGACATGCGGCGGCTGTCATATGCAATGACCATCCCCCGTGCCATAGCAAGTTCCCCATTTTCCTTCATGTAATCCGCGATTCCTTGAGAGGCTTTACGGACCGTATAAACGTTCATGCGGTTTGTCCCTGGACCAATTTCACCGCGCATGCCTCCGGTACCAAAAACCAGATCTTGATAAAACGCATCTTCTGCTAATTTTTCATCGTCTTTTAAGACAGTTAATGATTGGCGCGTTTCTTCATCAAGTGATTCATTGTCTAACCAACGCTTCATGCGTTCTTTCCATGACATAGAAATTCCTCCATCCATATTGAAATTGAGTTAAATTAAACAGTCTTATATGTAGATATTCTACAAACCAGTTGCGCTTTCCTGCGAGAGCTCCTCACTAAGTAAGCACATCAGTTAAAAAATTTTTCGCTGAATCTCCAGTTTATCAAACATCTCAAAAAAAAGCCGCTCCCATTTCGGAAGCGGCGGTGTTCAGTCTTTTTTGTATTCTACACGGTAGACATCATGACGACGGTCTTTTAACTGCTTGACTGTTCCATTTTGACGTTGACGACGTAAAATTTCCAAATCGACATCTCCAATCAACACCATTTCAAGGTTTGCATTGGTTTCGCCGACAATGCCGTCACGTGCAAACTCAAAATCGGATGGCGCAAAAATACCCGATTGTGCATATTGAATGTCCATGTTTTCGGTTTGCGGCAAGTTACCGACCGTACCGGAAATGACCGTGTAGATTTGGTTTTCTACAGCACGCGCTTGTGCACAATAACGAACGCGCAAGTAGCCTTGGCGATCTTCTGTACAGAACGGGGTGAAAATAATATTGGCACCCATATCTGTCGCAATACGCGCCAGTTCTGGGAATTCAATATCGTAGCAAATTTGGATAGCGATTTTCCCACAATCCGTATCGAAGACACGAACCGAATCTCCTGCAGAAATTCCCCACCATTTGCGTTCGTTTGGTGTGATATGGATTTTGTATTGCTTGTCGATCGATCCGTCACGGCGGAACAAGTAAGCAATATTGTAAATTTCATCGTCTTCTTCTTTAACGAAATGCGATCCTCCGATAATGTTGACATTGTAACGAACAGCAAGGTCTGTAAACAATTCAATATATTGAGGTGTATATTCCGTTAACTTACGTACTGCTTGGCTCGGCGATGGCTCATTTAAGAACGACATGAGCTGCGTCGTGAAGATTTCAGGGAATACCACAAAATCTGAATGGGCATCTGACGCTACATCTACAAAATATTCTACTTGGTTCGCTAAATCATCAAACGATTCGATGGCGCGCATCAAATACTGGACAACACAAATACGGACCGGCAAACTTGTTTTGAAATGACGTTTAGAAACAGGTTTGTAATCGACGTTATTCCATTCCATCAACGTTGCGTATTTACCTGAAGCTACGTCGTCTTGCAAGTAGTTCGGATTGATGCGCATTAATTGGAAGTTGTTCATCAATTGGAACGTCAAAACCGGGTCGTAAATTTTATGACGTGAAACCGAATCTACATATTCACGTGGTGACATTTCATCCGCGTGTTTGTGGTAATTTGGAATACGTCCTCCGATGATAATTGATTTTAAATTTAATTCGCGGGCTAATTCTTTGCGGGCTTCATATAAACGCTGGCCTACTTTCATCCGGCGGTATTCTGGGTGTACCATCACTTCAATGCCGTACATATTGTAACCATCTGGATTATGATTGGTAATGTATCCCGCGTCGGTTACATCGTCCCACGTATGACGGTCATCATATTCATCAAAGTTGATTAATAAACTTGAACAGGAGCCAATGACTGTTCCATCTAACTCAGCTATAAGCTGACCTTGTGGGAAAACACCCAAATGACTTCTTAACTGTTCTTCTTTCCAAGGATCCATTCCCGGGAAGCATAGACGCTGCATTGCCAGGATGGCATCTATATCTGCATAAGTCATCTCGCGAATGATCATGCTTTTTTCAAAATGGGATAAATCAAATTGTTCTGACACAGCACAGCTCTCCTTCACAAAAGTTTCATACTTTATTATATCGGATAGTCGCTCAGGTTGATATTATTTTACTTGTCTCCCGATAACAATTATAATTCTATGGAATCATTTTTTGAAAAGAGGGAATCTCAAATGACGAAACGCCAGGAGAATGTTTTGCTTTTCATGTGGGTTGTAGCCCTTATCGCCACGGCTGGTTCGCTTTATTTTTCTGAAATTCGTGACTTTGCTCCGTGTGAACTATGCTGGATTCAACGTATCTTTATGTATCCGCTTGTTATTGTCATCGGAGTTGCTTACGTACAGAAAAATGTTCGAATTGCAGCTACTGCGCTTGTGTTCTCCATTATAGGAGGAGGAATTTCTCTTTATCATTACGGTTTACAGAAGCTCGATTTCCTGGCAGATTCTGCACCATCTTGTGGACTTGTTCCATGTAACGGTGAGTATATCAATCTCCTCGGATTTATCACCATTCCCTTTTTAGCGCTTACTGCATTTATTCTAATTGCTGGAATGAGTATCTATTTATTAAAGTCCCTTAAGGAGGAAAAGTAACATGAAAAAGTTATTAATCATCGCAGGAATTGTTGTTATTATTTTTGCCGGAATCATCTTTTTAACGAATCAGGCAAATGATGAGAAATTAGCGGATAACCCATACGATACAGAGGATCTAGAGCAGGCAACTATTGATCAATTAGACGATGAAAATTATCAGAACATTGTCTTACCGGCTGATTTAGAAAAGCAAATTGCTAGCGGAGAGCCAACTACGGTTTATTTTTACAGCCCAACTTGTAGCTACTGTCAGCAGACTACACCTGTTTTGATGCCGGTTGCTGAAGATATGAGTATAGACGTTTTGCAGTACAATCTGTTAGAATATGATCAAGGTTGGCAACAATACTTGATCGAAGCCACACCAACATTGATCCATTTCGAAGAGGGTAAAGAAGTTTCGCGTTGGGTCGGTGCACAGCCAAAAGAGAATATTGAACAATTTTTCACTGATGTAGTTAAAAAATAACTGACAAAAGGATCATGTGTCTGGCGCATGGTCCTTTTTTAATGGAGGAAACCACATGACTTGGAGTTATGAAATCAAAGATGACGGTATGACCGTAGAAGAATTACTAAGAACCGAATGGGGCCTTGGAAAAAAAGTCGTTCACCAAATGCGTATGGCCAAAAGCGTAAAAAATGACAAATTCCAAGAAGTAGTTTGGAAAGAACCCTTACCAAAAGGAACTGTCTTGCAATTTGACTTGCCTCCCGCAGACTCACCTTACGAACCAAAACACGATGTTGAGTTACCTGTACTTTTTGAAGACGATCACTTTATCGTGGCTCGTAAACCAAAAGGTATGGCGACTCACCCGAACGAAGTTGGCCAAACAGATACGTTCATTAACGCCATTCTTGGTCACATCATTCGTAACGGCGGATCATACGGGGAGCATGTACACCGCTTAGATCAAGGAACTTCCGGTTTGTTAATGGTTGCTAAACACCCTGTTGCTAAAAACGTGCTGGACCGTATGTTAGAACAAAAACAATTGGTTCGTGATTACGAAGCTGTCGTGAAAGGCAAAGTTCACAATAAATCCGGCACAATCGATTTCGCAATTGGTCGCGATCGCCATCACCCAACGCGTCGCATGGTTTCACAAACTGGTCAAAGTGCTGTTACTCATTACCGCGTGTTAAAATTAATGGAAGGCAAATCTTTGCTTCATTTAACACTTGAAACAGGTCGCACGCACCAAATCCGTACACACCTTTCTCATATCGGTCACCCGATTGTTGGAGATACATTATACGACGGACCACCAACTCAAGACGGCGCTTATCACCTTCATGCTTTCCGCATGTCGTTTATCCACCCGTTTACAAATGAAAAAGTAGTGGTTGAAGATACTGCGAGATAACAAAAAAGTAGTGACTAATTTCCATTGCAGCGGACGCTTTCTCGTGGGCTTGCGTCGACGCTTCCATTTCAATCAGCGATTTTAAAAACAATAAAAAGAACGAAGAAAAGGATGTCCTTTTCTTCGTTCTTTTTAATTTTCTCTACTTAAGTAGAGGATCTTTTAAACCTTAATGTCATCTGGATGTGTTCCGCTACGCCAATCTTGGTTTAACCCATCGATTATACCCATTTCTTCTGGAGTCAACGCGAAATCAAATACTTGCGCGTTTTCTTGAATGCGTGAGGGTGTTACTGACTTTGGAATAACGACTAAATCATTCTGCAAATGCCAACGGATAATGACCTGTGCAATTGATTTATTATGCTGTTTTGCGATTTCCACTAACACAGGATCCTCTAGCAAACGACCTCTTGCAAGTGGCGACCACGATGTTACTACAATGTCATTTGCGTCGCAATAGTTTCGCAATGGCACTTGTGTCAGTTGTGGATGCAATTCAATTTGATTGACCATTGGTTTTGTATTGGCCGTAGCCATAATTTTCTCCAAATGATGCTCTTGGTGATTTGAAACACCAATGGAACGAACGAGCTTTTCGTCGTAAAGACGTTGGATGGCACGATACGTGTCTACGTATTTCCCTTCAATCGCCCAATGTGTCAAATACAGATCCAAATAATCAAAATCCAGACGTTTTAGCGATGCTTCAAATGCACGCAAAGTTTCATCATAGCCTTGGTCCGTGTTCCAAACTTTCGAAGTGATAAACAAGTTCTCGCGTTTAACACCCGAATTCCGTACCGCTTCGCCTACTTCTGCTTCGTTGTCGTAAATGGTCGCTGTATCGATTGCTGTATAGCCTGCTCCAATTGCCGTAATCATCGCTTCTACTGCTGCTTCTTTGTCGGTCATTTTGTAGACACCGAGGCCGAAGCGGGGCATTTCTACACCATTATGTAATTGTTTTGTTGAGTTGATTGTTAACTCCATCTATCATCATCCTTTCATCTTTCTATTGTACAAATAATATTAGATTAATTCGACTTTTAGGATTTCGGTGCAAGCTCTTGCACTCTCCGATTAAAACGAATAATATATATCATGTTGTGTAAAATTGTTCGTGTTTTAGGAGGAGTTTTTTATGTTTCATATAAAAGAAAACAATACGACGATAAAGACTGAAGTGACTGCTGGAATGACGACTTTCCTAACCATGGCCTATATCGTCATTGTCAATCCAGTCATCTTAGGTGCTGCAGGTGTGCCGTTTGATCAAGTATTTTTAGCTACGATTATCGCCGCCGCCATCGGAACTTTATGGATGGCCTTAGCCGCTAATTACCCCATTGCCATTGCACCCGGCATGGGATTGAATGCTTATTTCACTTCTATGATACTCGGATCAAATGGGGCCATCGATTACGTAACTGCCTTTGCAGCTGTATTTGTAGCGGGTCTTATTTTTATTTTATTGTCATTGACTTCTTTGAGAAAAGTGCTGATTCAAGCTATTCCTGAAAACTTAAAGCATGCTATTACTGCTGGAATTGGTTTGTTTATCGCGTTTATCGGTATGAGACTGAGCGGCTTGATTGTTGCAAACGAGGCGAATTTGGTCGGCTTAGGTGATTTAACGTCTCCTCCTGTCGCCTTAACGTTGCTCGGCTTACTAATTACTGTCATCTTTATGTCATTAAATATTAGTGGTGGTATTTTTTACGGTATGATTGTCACAGGAATGGTTGCCTTTTTCACTGGTCAATTAAAATTTGAAACAGGATTTATAAAATTACCGTCATTGCCCGAAGGGATTCTGATTTGGAATCCGTTAGAAGCTCTTCAATTGGTCATTGAATATGGTCTTTATGGCGTTGTCTTTTCTTTCTTACTCGTGACGTTGTTTGATACGACTGGCACAATGATTGGTGTCGCCAAACAAGCTGGCTTACTAAAAGACAATAAAATGCCTAGAATGCGCCAAGCGTTGCTAGCAGATTCGTTCGCAGCTACTGCCGGTGCTATGGTTGGAACCAGTCCAACTACCGCGTATGTTGAATCTACGGCAGGTGTTGCAGCGGGTGGTCGCACCGGTCTTACAAGTTTAACAGTTGCCGTTCTTTTCATACTCGCAGCGTTTTTTGGACCGTTAGTCGGCTCTTTATCAAGTGTTGCTGCCATTACAGCTCCTGCATTAATTATCGTTGGCAGTTTAATGATTGGTGCAGTCAAACAAATTGAGTGGGAAAAATTCGATGAAGCTTTCCCTGCCTTTTTGATTGTACTCGCTATGCCGTTAACATCGAGTATTGCAACGGGGATTGCTTTTGGGTTTATTTCTTATCCGTTAATGAAAATCTTCAAAGGCAAAGGCAAGTCGGTTCATCCAATTCTTTACGTCTTTGCGATTTTGTTCACGATTCAACTATTAATCGCACCTCATTGATGATAGATGTAAAAAAACCGCCAAATTGGCGGTTTTTTAGATTCTATTTCTGGTGAATGTTGCTGACAATAATAACACAGCTGCAGTAATCAAGTGGAATACCCAACCGACACCTGGAATCCATGCGATTATGCTTGTAATGATTCCGAGAATCGAACCTGCTTTTGGTGAATATTCACGGAAGCTGAAGAATAAAGTAATCGCGTGAAGTACGAACATAACACCTAACGCTGAGTAACCTGTGCTGATGACAAAGCCTCCGCCAATTAACGGGATTGCTAGAAAGGCTTCAGCTAAGCCTGTAATCCAAAGTAACGCAACAGAAATCTTCATTTTCATATATCTTCATCCCTTCTATAAAAGTTGCTATCTTCTTTATACGAACGATAACAGCTAAGGTTTCATTATTTACGAGACCGTCAGAAATTATCCACATTTCAAACGATGTTGTATATTTCATTTTTCCCGCTTGTAAGCTATACTAAACAAAGATGCACATTTCAAGGAGGTCATTCTTATGAACTTAATCCTTATTTTAGGTATTTGTGTTTCGTTCTTAGTAGCTATTTTTACTGCTGGATACGATGACAAACCTGGAACAAACGAAAGAGAATAGTGTAAAAGGACAGCGAAATTCGCTGTCCTTTTTTTATTCTAAGCCTGGATAATCTTGTTGACGCAACGCTTCGTACATGAGTATCGCTGCCGTATTCGACAAATTAAGTGAACGAATATGATCGTTCATTGGAATTCGCAAGCAATGATCTGGGTTTTGCTCGATCAGTTCTTTCGGCAATCCTTTAGTTTCTTGTCCAAAAACGAAGAAATGATCTTTTCCTCTATCGGAAAAATCGTATGAAGTATGCGGCTT
Organism: Planococcus sp. ANT_H30; assembly: GCF_008369335.1. Lineage (NCBI taxonomy): Bacteria > Bacillati > Bacillota > Bacilli > Caryophanales > Caryophanaceae > Planococcus > Planococcus sp. ANT_H30. The sequence continues at coordinate 211,096 of NZ_VOBJ01000005.1, forward strand.
TGCGCCGAACTTCGTAATATAGTAGAACACCCCGTCTTGGTAACTGTCAAACAACTCCTGCAACCCGTCATAATAATAAATATCGACATGTTCCCAGTAGTCCAGCCCGGCGCGTTTAAGCATTTTATCGTCTGTCGAGAAACCGAGCGGCCGGATTAAATGCAACTTAACTCCTGTCCCGGCGCATGAACGCGCGATATTCCCTGTATTTGCTGGAATCAGCGGTTGGTACAACACAATATGAATAGCCAAATCTGTCACTTATCCTTTCAATCTTTCAGCAAAAAATGCCAATCCTTTTTGAATTTCTTCTTGCACTTCACCATCTTTTTCTAGCTGTTGCACGCGCTTTAATGCTTCTAATCCTTCATCAGTGCCAATTTTACCAATTGCCCAAGCCGCAGTTCCTCGAATGACCGGTCGCTCATCACTGTCGAGCAATTGAATCAAAACAGGTATAGCAGCTGTTTCTTTAAAATGTGCTAACGCCAAAATAGCATTTCGCTGAATCGGTTTTTTGCCTCGCCACGATCCGGACACATAACCAAACTTATCTTTAAACTCACGATTAGAAATTGTTAATAATGGCAGCAATAAGGGTTTCGCAATTTCTGGATCTGGCTCAAACTCTGCATGAATTTGATTGGCTTTTCGCTTGTTTTTCGGACATACCGTCTGACACGTGTCACAGCCATATAGCCGATTGCCAATTTTGCTACGAAACTCATCCGGTAAAAATCCTTTTGTTTGCGTCAAAAACGAAATGCAACGCTGAGCGTTTAATTGGCCGCCTTCGACAATCGCTCCTGTTGGGCACGTGTCGATACACAACCGACAGTCCCCGCATTGATCTTCCATTGGCTCATCAAAACGAAACGGGATATTGGTAATCATCTCACCCAGATACACGTACGAACCAAATTCTGGCGTGATAATGTTCGTGTTTTTAGCACTCCAGCCAATGCCAGCTCGTTCTGCTACTGCCCGGTCAGATAGTTCTCCTGTGTCCACCATCGATCGCATTCGTGCTTCTGGGTAACGCGACGCAATGAACGCTTCTAACAGCGTCAGCCGCTCTCTGAGAGCGGCATGGTAATCCTTGCCCCAAGAGGAACGAGAAAACATGCCTCGCCTTGCGCCTTTTACTCCTTGCGGTGCATCTTCCATCTTTGATGGATAAGCAATGGCAATCGCAACAATACTAACGGCTTCATTTAGCAACAGCTCCGGCCTCGTACGTTTTTCCACATCTGATTCTTCAAAGCCTGACTGGTAATTTAACTGCTGCTGACGAATCAATTGATGCTTTAAGCTATAAAAAGGTTCTGCCGATGCAAAGCCGATTTTATCAATTCCGATGTCCGAGGCATACGCAACAAGCTCTTTTTGAAATTGATCAAGATTCATGTCGTAACCCCTCACTCAATTCTATGATACGATAATAAAAACCCATACGCGAAAGGAAGATTGCAATGAAGCTGACAATCGATCCTCAAATAAACGAGATTCTAGGCGATTTTAAAATTGGCATCATTCTTTATAACAATATCACCGTTTCCGATTCACCTCAAATGTTAAAAGGCCGTTTGCAACTTTTTCAAGAGCAATTGTATTTCGAGTTAGAAGATAAAGACTTTACCGATTTTCCTGGTTTGCTCGAATGGCAACTAATATGGAAAGCATTAGGAGCCGATCCAAGTCGTTACCGACCGTCTGCTGAAGCATTATACCGTCGTATTAAAAAGCAAAATTATTTATCAGTCGTCGATTCTGCTGTCGACATGAATAGCTTTTTGTCGCTCCAATACGAAATTCCACTAGGTCTTTACGATGCTGATAAAATTTCAGGCGATATTGAAATTACGGTTGGAACCAGCACAGACCGCTATGAAGGCTTAAATAACCGCACCAATACATTGACTGGTATTCTCGTATCCAAAGACGACGAAGGCGCTTTCGGTAGCCCTTATGTCGATTCTAAACGGACGGCTGTTACAGAACAGACAAAAAATGCAGTACATATTTTTTATCTGCGTCCTTCTATGCAAAAAGATACGGCTTTGCAGCTGCTTACCGCCGCTTCGAATATGTTTACCGGTATTAACGGCGGAAATGCCGAGTTTTATGTTATCTAGTAAAAATACAAAAGACCGACACTTTCAATTTTGAAAGTTGTCGGTCTTTTTCTTATTCTACTTATTTTTTAACAACTACTTTTGTAGTCTTATTGCTAATGTTCCCGGCTTTATCTTTTGCCGTTACTTCAATTGTTGTACCTGTTTTCTGCGCTTTTATCTTCACAGAATAATTACCCTTTGCATCAGCTTTCACTGAACCTAACACTGTTTTCCCTACTTTTGCTGTAACTGTAGCATTTGCTTCTACTTTACCGGTTATTTTTAAGTCCTTACTAGTAATTTTATTGATTATTGGTTTTGCTGGGGCTGTCTTATCTGCTACCGTTACTGTTGCATTTGAACTTTTGTTTTTTGCACTGTCTTCCGCTGTAATATTCAATTTCACACCAGCTTTTTGAGCAGCTATTTTAGAGGAAAATACGCCTTTTGTTGTAGCTTTTGTTGTAGCTATAACCTTACTGCCATTTTTTATTGTAACTGTGGAATTTGCTTCAGCTTTCCCAGTAATAACCAAATCGTTATTGTCAATTGCGTTAACAGTCGGTTTAGATGGGGCAACGTTATCTATAAAGGATGTAGCCATAATATATAGATCTGATGAGCCATTGCTGTAATCATCTGCATCAATTACTGGAATATAATAAGTGCCTGCCTTAGCTTGATAAACTTGAATTTCTACATTACCGTCATAATCACTAGCTAAATAGCTAAGCTTTCCCGTGTCTTTAAAATCTTTTTCAGTTGCCATGAACAAAAGGTCGATTTCATAAGACGTTGTTCCCCCACCAACAGCCAACATACCGTCGCTTGGAACGATCACTTTGTAAAAATCCAAATCATAATCAGGTAGTAATTGTCCTACCGTGGGTTTTGAATAAGATAATTGATTAGCGAAATCAAAGTCATCATTTGGTTCTTGCTCTATCAGGTAATCTGAAGCTGCGCGGTTAACTGTAGATGTATTAGCTTGTGGAACCGAGTGTTTCTGAATCAACAACTCTTTTTGTAGCTGTGATTCTAGTTACTGAATAGTCGAAGATTTCAGTAGTTTTTGTTCAACAGGCAATTTCTTTTGAAAGGTTGATAATTGTTTAACTGCCTGTGAATATTGTGTATTTGCAAATGTTGTTTCCGTTGATACCGTCAAAGCTAAAAGACCTGATAAAAATAATAGAACCCCTGTTTTTTTACTCATATTAACCCCCTTTTTAATGATTACTTTTACCTACTGGAATATCATACAATATATAACAAACTAAGCCTAGTTATTTTTTTATTGTAAAAAAGTCTTTCCTACAGATAAGTTAACTGCACGACGAGATCACTCATTGACAACTAGTACAACACAACTAGTAGTCCATAGGCATATTCTTTTCTATTTGCCTATAAATGCAGTAAACTCTTCTTACATTAATTAGTAAAAGAGGGGTCAATACGTGAAACGAGTACACAGTGACATCGTTCAGTTTCGTGGAAGCCATTACGATTTTGGTCAAATGCAAGGAGAATTATTGAAAAAGTCCGTAATTCTTGCCAACCGCCAAAAACAACGAACAGCTTCCAGTCGCCATTTGATTATAGATGAACAACGCGCTAAAAACATCTTGCAAACGTTAGCACCACGTGTGTGGGAAGAAATTAACGGCCTTGCTGATGCGTTAAATTGGTCGTTGCATGATGCCATTCGAGAATTCGGCGGCTATTATTTAGAATACACACGAAGTGGCTGTTCGATTTATACCGAATCCGACTTTATGGTTCGCAATTACGATAGTTCCCCACAAGGCTATGAAGGTCGACTTGCTTTGTATCAACCAACTGATGGTGGATTTGCCACGATTGGCCCGACGATGCAAATAACCGGTCGCACGGATGGTATGAATGAAAAAGGGCTTGTTATGGGGTATAACTTTATCAATCGACGCAACTCTGAAGATGGTTTTATTTGCAATATGATTGGCCGGTTGATTTTGGAAAATTGCGCTACCATTGATGATGCAGTCGAGTTATTAGAAGAACTGCCTCATCGTCGTTCGTTTAGTTATGTCTTACTTGATCGTACAGGAAGATCAGTGGTCGTTGAAGCATCGCCTCGTTTTGTCGTCGTTCGTGACTCCGCTGTATCGACCAATCATTTTGAATTGCTCGTAGAAGAAAATCGGTACCAAATTGATGATTCTCGCAGAAGAGAAGACGCTATGTTAAAGCAACAACAAAATAAAATCGATGCCTATAGTGCATTTCGTCTATTAAACGACTCGAATCAAGGTGTCTTTTCAACAAAGTACAGCACCGCTTCAGGAACCTTGCATACCGCTTCTTACTTTCCGCATAGTCTCGAAATTGGATTTGCCATTGGTCCTGACCGTTTGCCACTGATGCTCGATTTCGATAAATGGTTACAAGGTGAGCGACTATACGCCAAACGGATCAATGGGAATATTGACACACATTTTCCATTTGCTCATATGGCAGAACTATAAAAAACAGGTGCCAGCAACTAAATTGCTGGCGCCTGTTTTGTTTAGCTGAATTGTTTGTCGACATGTGCAAAGCCAATATCCGTATCTACTACTCCATGGATTTGCTGAATGTTCAAATTTTCTCCGCGTAGCCAGCCTGCAAAATCAAAAACGGTTGGCTGTTGATTTCCACCGAGTGCAAACCAAACTTCTTTGTCTTTTGGCAAATAAAGAGATGTGTGAATCGTCCCCGCCCAGCTCTTGTAAAGCTTCGAAAATACACCTTTGCCTGTGTCGTTAAATAAACGAAATGCTTTCAATGCGTCTGCCGTTTGGCTTTGCTGACTTTGAATAACTTCTAAACGGTCAAACGAATCCTTTAAATAATTGCGGTTTTCGTGCTGCTGAATTTCAAAATGATTGGTGCATGCGTTACTGATGCGGACATCAACCGAGCGAGGGCTTGCTTCGATGATGCGTGTTCTTCCGCTTGTATCTGTGACAATATAGCTGAACGACCCACGGTGAGGAAGCTGTTTTAACAGTTCCACCGCTTCTTCAATTGTTGCACAAGTTTCTAGAATAATCCGCCCGATTAAATAACACACAAAGCCGTCTCCTGGCTTTTTTCGGTGTGTAAAATTATAGCCCATGGCAAGTCCTTTTTCATTCATGCCGTCCATCCGTCCGATAATTCGTGATGTTGGACCAATCGTCGCAAATCCACCATCAGTTGGTTGAAACAAACTAAAACGTCCTTCATAGGTCTGCGGGTGAAAATCATAATTTCGAACCATAAAATCTGTGCCTGTCACGATCGAACAGCCAGATGGCATGGCATCGATTCGGTATCCACCAAAATCGCGCAGCACTTCCTCCATCGGCAAGCCGAGACTTTCCTGCAGACCCACTAACTCATGCCAGATCCGAGGAGCAAATTTACAATAAGCTTCTGCCGTTTCTGCCACATCTATTTTAAATCGTGGTCTTTTTGCTTTCCACTGCTTTTGTCGATTCTCCAATATTATACTATTCTTTAACAGCTCTCCTTGCTTGAATCCAAAATCGTAATGACTTCCTCTAAATTCTAAAATGTTACTATGTATAGATTTCATCAAATTCTCCTTTGTAGTGCAGAATCACTGATTAGGTTTTAGCATACACATTTACGATAAAAAACTCAAAAGCAGCGTTTGAAAAGTTGTTCTTAAATTAAAGAAATAATTCCTTATTAAATTCGATCCTTATTATTAAGTAAAGCAACTTACTCTTTCTACTCTTCATTTTGTTTATCCAGTTGATTTTGCTATTTCAACTGCATAAACACATCAATCCAAGTATTCTTTATAGTTATACTACTAACATATTCAACAGTCGTTCTCATAGATAGTCCTTATTAATCCTAAATATACTTTTTACACCAAGAATGGAAGTTAATATAACTGAATACTTTTTATTTTCCGCAAAAGCACCTTAAAATTCACTGAAAATTATGATAGGATAAGACTATTATTCTAAAGGAGGGTTTTTTTTGGATCAACTATTCACTAAGCTCGATAAACTGTACGACGAGATTGTCGATATTCGGCGCCATCTTCATGAATACCCAGAACTATCTTTTGAGGAGGTGGAAACAGCCGAATATATTGCTCTTTTCCACGAAAAATTAGGTCACGAAGTCCGCAGAAATGTTGGTGGTAACGGTGTGCTGGCCTACTTAAAAGGTGACAAACCTGGTCCAACTGTTGCTTTGCGCGCGGACTTTGACGCCCTACCGATTCAAGAACAAACAGACGTGCCTTTTAAATCTAAAAATGACGGTGTCATGCATGCTTGTGGCCATGATGGCCATACGGCGAGTCTACTCGGTCTAGCGAAAGCATTAAATAGTATGCAATCAGAAATTGAAGGTACCATTGTCTTTTTGCATCAGCACGCAGAAGAACTACCACCCGGCGGAGCCATCGCCATGATTGAAGACGGCTGTCTCGATGGCGTCGATGTTATTTTTGGTACGCATTTACAAGCACAAATGCCTCTTGGAGAAATTGGTTATCGCTCAGGTCCTCTTCAAGCCGCTCCAGATCGCTTTGACATTAAAATCCTTGGAAGAGGTGGGCATGCTGCAAGCCCTCACGATACAAAAGACAGCATTGTCATTGGGGGACAACTGATTAATAACTTGCAACAAATCGTCAGCCGCCGAATCAATCCATTGGAATCTGCTGTTATCTCAATTTGTAATTTCGAAGCTAAAAATCCCTATAATGTTATCGCGGACACGGCTGAAATGACTGGAACTGTACGGACATTCAAAGAAGACATTCGTAGTTTTATCGAAGAAGAAATTGAACGCGTCATTGCAGGAACTTGTCTCGTTTCAGGAGCAGACTATGAATATACCTATACACGCGGTTATCCAACAACAGTCAATCACGAAGAGGAAACAAATTTTCTAGCAGCTCTCGCATCCTCTGTCCCTGGAGTAGAAGAAGTTAGAGAAACACCACCTGTCATGGGTGGCGAAGATTTCTCGTATTACCTTCAACATATAAAAGGAACGTTCTTTTTTACAGGTGCACAGAGCCCAGACAACACTGATGCTTACCCACATCACCATCCAAAATTTGATATTGATGAACGTTCTTTGCTGATAGCCGCAAAAGCATTAGGCACAGCGGCACTTAACTATGCGAAAAAATACCAGTCTGCTATTAACGCAAGCTAATCACTAACGGAGAGCCAGTTCTCCCACATAAAAGGAGTAGATGTTACATGGGCGAACAAGCTTTTAAATTGTGGAAAGATTGGCGGCTACATGTCATCGTTTTAGCGATTGTAGCCGTGACTGAGTCGATTGGTACATTCGCTATTCCAGTTGGACCTGGGACCATTCTATTGTTGCCGATGCTTTATGCAGTTGTGATTGGTCTCGGATTGTATTTCACTCCACTGGTAACCGATAAACAATCGATTAACGCAGAACCTTTAGTATTTCTCTCAGTTTCTGTACTGATAGCTAAATTCGGTGTCCAAGCAGGACCCGCTCTGCCTCAAATCATCGAAGCCGGTCCTGCTCTATTGTTACAGGAATTTGGTAACCTTGGCACGATCTTATTAGCTCTTCCTTTAGCTGTATTTCTAGGACTCAAGAGAGAAAGCATCGGTATGACGCATTCTATCGGACGAGAAGCCAACCTTGCTCTGATTACCGATAAATATGGTTTATCCTCTCCCGAAGGACGCGGCGTTATGGCTATGTATATTTTTGGTACCGTCTTCGGATCGATTTTTATTGGGTTGATATCAGGCTTTTTAGCTACCGTGACGCCCCTGCATCCGATTTCTTTCGCCATGGCGACAGGTGTGGGCAGCGGCAGTATGGCAGCGGCTTCTCTAGGTCCTTTAATTGCCGCATTTCCTGAGATGAGTGAAACCTTGACTGCCTTTTCAGGAGTCAGCAACTTAATTTCCTCAGTAACAGGTCTATACATGAGTATTTTTATTGGTTTGCCCTTAACGGTTAAACTGTATGAGATTCTCTCTAAAAACAAAGAGAAAAAAGCAGCGAAAGGAAGCGTAGATTATGATAAAAAGTCTTAAAGAATGGATACTGGTCTTTATGATTATTGGTGTGATCATGCTGATTGGTAATTGGATTGGCTATGATATACTTCCTTGGGATGCGCTTCCCGGAATAGCCATCCTAATAGGCATTAGCCTGGCCGGATTGGTTATTCACCGCCTACTACCATTCAAGTTGCCTAGCATCGCTTACATCGGCATTATCGGTCTAATATTGACAATTCCGGGTATGCCGGGAGCAGCACAAATTGTCACTTACACGACAGAAGTTACTTTATTAGCAATTGCTACGCCTATCTTAGCTTATGCCGGCGTATCCATTGGCCGTTCATGGTTCGACTTTATGCAATTAGGTTGGAAAACTATCGTAATTGGCATGGTGGTTCTGCTCGGAACATTTCTTGGCTCAGCAGTCATCGCGGAAATTATCCTTCGATTTCAAGGAATTATTTAACGTTAACCAAAAGACCACCGCAAAAGCTTTAGCTTTTGCGGTGGTCTTTTTACTAGTTCTTTAAGAATCTATTTACTGCTACTTATCCTCAGCAATCCATCTTAAAAATTCCAAAAAGAAAAGCCCAACAATAATGTTAGGGCCTGTCATCTAATCTTGCGGTATACCGGCGGTCGGGGTCGAACCGACACTCCGGTGAAGGAACGGGATTTTGAGTCCCGCGCGTCTGCCAATTCCGCCACGCCGGCAAGTATTTCTTTAGCGGACAAGAATTATTATAGCACATCTCATTTCGCTCGCCAATACTTTATTCGTATAACAAATAATTTTGCAAAAATAGGTGTTTATCTTTTTTACAAAACCAGATTAAGAAGAAAGTAGAAGACAGCGGCTAACATCGCCGATATTGGCATTGTAATCACCCAAGTGATTAACATAGTCTTGGCTGTACCCCACTGAACGCCTTTAACACGATGCGCTGCCCCAACTCCCATTATAGAAGACGAAATAACGTGAGTTGTACTAACTGGCAAGTGAATCAGAGTAGCACCAAAAATTACTGCTGCACCTGTCAAATCAGCTGCTACACCATTAACTGGACGAATTTTCATGATTTTCCCGCCCACCGTTTTAATAATTCGCCAACCGCCAACCGAAGTCCCTAACGCCATCGCTAGGGCACATGTAGCTTGTACCCATAATTGGATATCATCAGAGCTTTGATAATTATTCACAATCAATGCCAACGTAATAATCCCCATCGCTTTTTGCGCATCATTCGTCCCATGGGAAAATGACTGCAATGCAGCAGTGGCAATTTGAATTAATCTAAAATTCTTATTTGTTTTTGTTAAATTATGATCTTTGAATACTATTTTAAAAACACTATACATGAGATAGCCCACGACCAAAGCAAGAATTGGTGAAAAGATTAAAGCTTGCAAAATTGCTAGAAAGCCACTGTAATTAAGAGCTGCAAAGCCAGCCCCTGCAATAGCTGCTCCAGCTATTGAACCAATTAGCGCGTGTGAGGAGCTACTTGGAATTCCATAGTACCAAGTCAACAAATTCCACGTAATAGCCGCTAATAAAGCTGCTAGAATAACGACAGAGCCATTATCGAGCGCAAAAGGATCGACGATATCCTTGGTTATTGTTTTAGCAACACCCGTAAAAGCCATAGCACCGACAAAATTCATAATGGCCGCAAGCATAATTGCACGTCTCGGTGTTAGTGCTTTTGTAGAAACCGCAGTAGCTATCGAATTTGCCGTATCATGAAACCCATTGATAAAGTCAAATATTATAGCAAAAATGACAATCAAAACTGTTAACAGCAATACCATATCCATTAGTCATTTTGCTCCTTAGGCGTTTTTCATAATAATTGATTCGAATGTATTCGCGACTTGCTGACAATGATCAGCAATTTCTTCTAACTCTTCATATATGTCCTTGTATTGAATAATTCGAATCGGATCTTTTTCAGTTTGAAACAGATTTTTTATGGATCGACGCAGAACGGCATCACATTTAGATTCGTAATCTTTAATTTTAATGGCATGAGATCTCATCTGAGGCAGCTTCTTAGAAACCATTAGTTCGACTGCCATTTCTATCTCAATCGTGCTCAATCGAATTGCTTCAACAAATTCAAGCATGTATTCATCTGCTTCTACTATTGAATACATATCAAATCGTGCAGCTGTGTGTTCTAAACCATCTAATACATCATCCATACTCATTGCTAAAGCCAATATATCTTCTCGTTCAATTGGCGTAATAAATGCGTTGTTAAGATCTTGGATTATGGAATGTACAAAAGAATCTCCTTTTGTTTCATAATCCTTCATAGTGTTTGAAAAAATGATCAAGTCATTACTAGCTTTTAATTTATACTCAGCAAAATAAGCTGCACTTTCTTTTAAATTCAACGCAATGTCACTCAACTGCAATGCAAACTTATCTTTCTTTTTGAAAGCCATTCTCTCTACCTCCACTATTTTCGCAACATAATTTCTCAGCTAAATTATAATAGCTTATTTCTCGAGATATTAACACTATCTATATAATCAATTTACAAATTCTTAATAAACCGGAATTTTCAGTTTAACCTAAACTCAATAAAAAAACCTCTTAACTATGATTTCTCACAGTTAAGAGGTTTTTGAAAGAGCAGGCAGGCTCTTTCGTGATACCGGCGGTCGGGGTCGAACCGACACTCCCGTGAAGGAACGGGATTTTGAGTCCCGCGCGTCTGCCAATTCCGCCACGCCGGCAAAATATTATGGAGGCGGCAACCGGACTCGAACCGGTGATAAGGGTGTTGCAGACCCATGCCTTACCACTTGGCTATGCCGCCAAATATTGGAGCGGAAGACGAGGTTCGAACTCGCGACCTCCACCTTGGCAAGGTGGCGTTCTACCACTGAACTACTTCCGCTTAAAGCTGGGGTACCTGGATTCGAACCAGGGCATGACGGGATCAAAACCCGTTGCCTTACCGCTTGGCTATACCCCACTAGTAAAAGATGGGGCGGACGAGGGGAATTGAACCCCCGAGTGCCGGAATCACAATCCGGTGCGTTAACCACTTCGCCACGACCGCCACTTTATTATTTATAAGTTCACTTAATGAAATGAAAACATGGGGCGGACGAGGGGAATTGAACCCCCGAGTGCCGGAATCACAATCCGGTGCGTTAACCACTTCGCCACGACCGCCATCATAAAATTAAAAATTGGCAGGGGCAGTAGGAATCGAACCCACATCGGAGGTGTTGGAGACCTCTGTTCTACCGTTAAACTATGCCCCTAAAAACTGGTGGTGGGGGGCAGATTCGAACTGCCGAACCCGAAGGAGCGGATTTACAGTCCGCCGCGTTTAGCCACTTCGCTACCCCACCTAGTGGTGCCGGAGAAAGGAGTCGAACCCTCGACCTACTGATTACAAGTCAGTTGCTCTACCAACTGAGCTACTCCGGCACAAATATTAATAAAAAATGGTGGGTCAGGACGGAATCGAACCGCCGACACTTAGAGCTTCAATCTAATGCTCTACCGACTGAGCTACTGACCCACTTTGTTAAGTAAAAATGGCGGTCCCGACCGGGATCGAACCGGCGATCTCCTGCGTGACAGGCAGGCATGTTAACCGCTACACCACGGGACCATTTGGTTGCGGGGGCAGGATTTGAACCTGCGACCTTTGGGTTATG
>NZ_VOBJ01000006.1:0-201520 GCF_008369335.1 Planococcus sp. ANT_H30
AGTTTGAGCCATAGATAAACCTCCGTATCGATTGATGTTTCGTCGACTTAATCATACACGGTTTATCTGTGGCTTTTTCTGTTTTTCTAGCAAGTTAGCTGTTGCATTTGATTATACAACTAGCCGACTCTTTTAGATGCAACCTGCAAGAAAGAAAATCAATTTTCTCAAGTTGATTTTTGCATGTGGTGCGATAATTTAACAATGGCTTGGGAAGATGAAGATTTAGATGACCAGGATGAACTGGCTCGTGTCATCGCAAGAGATATAGAGTGTCAATGGGATTGGCATTGGTACGAATTTTATTCCCATGAACAACTGATGAAGATGGATCTCTCAAAATTGGAATTACCATCCGATTGGTTTAAGGGATGGGCAGCTGAATTGGCCGAGAAATAACCAATAAAATCATGGTTTTGAATGTAACTTATGTGCAGTTAAGTTACATTCAATTCAGCTTTTTTAATATAATAAAATTTGGAAAAAGAGGAGGATTTAGGGTGGGCTTAACAGATGAAAATAATAAAGTGGCATGGCTTATGGGTATTACTATTTTCTTAGGAGTCATCGGGTTCAAGTTTTGGGGTTCGGTAATGGTATATGTAATGGTCACAGCAATTTTCCTTGAAGCTTTCTTTTTTGAGGAAAATCGCAAATCAAATTTCTGGAAATTTCTATTAGGCTATATTGGCTGTCTGCTTTTTGTCTTTTTCTTATTCAACAATTAATAAATTGTATTTCAAATCAAGATTTAACTGTATAGCAGTATTTTGAATGTAACTTATTGTGAATTAAGTTACATTCGTTTACAGCGTTTTTAACGATATTGAATGACAAAATTATTTAGGGATCGAGGTTTTTTTGATGAATGAACAAACGTTGAAATTTTGGAATGATTACTGGACAAGCCAAGGCCAAATCCAGACAAAAGAAGTAGAAGCATTTCAATTCGGCGCTGATGCAGATTGGTTAGCTAGTTTAGTAGTCGAAGGGAAGAAAACAGCTACATGTTCAGCTCACGTATGGTATGAATTCGAGAATGAACCGTTACCACACGTAGGTCAATATAACATTGTATTAAATTCACAGGAGTTACCCGTTGCAATTATTAGAGTGACAGATGTATCGATTTTACCGATGAATGAAGTGCCAATTGACTTTGCCTTAGCAGAAGGTGAAGGCGATTACACCTATTGGTGGAATGCTCATGAACAATTTTTTAAAAGCGAACTAAAAGTACATGATTTACCCTACTCAGAAACCATGCTTCTAGTATGTGAACGGTTTGAAGTCATCCATAAAATATAGATTTACTGGAATAATTACTTGAGAATATCACATTGTTTGAATGTAACTTATTAGCAATTAAGTTACATTCAGTTTCTAGTTTTATCAATAGATTTAAAGTGAGTTTTTAGGGAATAAGTTTAAAAAGAACTTGAAAAATTTAGGGAGGAGGAATTTTTTGTTTTCTAAGGCGAAATTCATTGCTTCAACGGCCATTTTAATCGGAGTTGTTCTGCTTCTCGCAAAAGTCGACGAAACGTTTAATCTGTATAACGCACCTTACATATTAATCATAGGTGGATTAATCTTGCTGGTGATTTCACTGCTGGCTACTAACAAAGAAAAAAGCCTTTTATGCAGAAGTGGTTTACATAAGTTCGAACAAGTTGATCGAGATCGTGAAGTAACAGCATTATTTATCTACAAATGCGAACGATGCGGCAAGAAAAAGAAAGTGATGAAAGCATTTTAAGCAATAAATTTTGTTTAAGACCGACTTTGAAAATTGGTCTTTTCTCAAGTGTTTAGGGGATTTGATGTTAGGAAAAGCAAGAAAAGAAGAGTCAAGGAATAATATGGCTTTTGGCGAAAGGAGATTTTCATGAAAAAACGCTTAAAAGATGCTGTTTTCATCGCTATTATGACCTTTATAGTATCGTTTATCCTGTTCTTTATTCTCTTTGGAGAGATAAGGTGGGTGTCGCTTATGGGTACAGCTTTAGGTGCTTTTATTGGCAGCTATTTTTTACTTCCTTTACTAAATAAAAGAAACGCCCATAAGTAAAATTCATCCCGAAGTATACATAAAAGAAAATATAAGGAGATCGATTTTTGATGATAAAGCTTGTTCTAATGTTCATTGGCGTATGGATTGTAGCTATTCCTGTCTTTCTTCTTTTTGGAGCTGATTCCCGAGATATTTTCAATATCTTTATCGCCAATGTAATCGCCAACATTGTTTTACTAACTTATTTAAAAATCCGAAAAAAAAGAACCAGTCAGTAAAATAAAGAAAATTTCTATCGGAATTGAATGTAACATAATGGTAATTAAGTTACATTCAAAAAGACCAGGGAAAAGGGGGGATCCCTTACCTGGCCTTTAGCGTTATTCGGCATTACTTTCAAATTACACTTTGTTCAGATCTCACTTTTTTGCTAGGTTTTTTTATTCTCCAAAGGAAAAAAGTCTTTAGTAAAATATAAAAAATTGTAGCTAAAATAATAAAGACTTTATCTTGAGGGTAGGAAAAGACGTCATTAGTAAATACTATCAAGTAAGCAATCCAAATACTGATAATCTTAAGCAGCTGATTCGCAAGATTAGATTTAAACATTTTATGGTCTCCTTTACTAGAAAGTAGGAATGGATTTACTGGATATTATATATACCATTTTTATCCAATAGAGATTTCGTTTTTCTTAAATAAATAAATTTCAAGAGATTTTCTACTAGTTTTGAATGTAGCATAAGTCTAAGAACGTTACATTCAGTTGTTAGGCGCATTTTTCTTTTGCCTTTTGTATTGAATATAAAAAAGAACAGCAATGATTAAAGAAGCTACAGATGCACCTATTTGAATTTCGCTTGGAAATAAAAATGATGAAATCAAGAAAACCGTTCCAACAAGTACCATCACAATGGACAATAGTAAGCTAACGTTCATGGTATTTCCTCCTCAGCAAAATTTATGATCAAGTACTATACTGATTTATTTTCATTAAAGTTTCATTTTTCTCCTAAAATCATGCAGTTTCATACTATTTTTATTGATTCTAAAGAAGTTGATGGCCCTACAAGATAATGTGAATGTATTTGAAGAAATGATACATTCAAAAGGCTTTATCTTTCGACTCTAATATTGGATCTTACGAGTGACGAAACTACAAGACATTTCAATCGTTTATATAAAGAGTGAACTAGTCTGAAAGGAGTGAAGCTATGTTTGGGAATAAAAAAGAAGAAGGTCAACGTTTTTATATAAAATCGTCCGAAGATGTGCCTATGCTTGGCAGAATAGTAATTTTAGTCTATCGTTACACCGGTGTAAATTACCTTCAATCATGGATGGGTGCAGGTAGTGGTATTACTCCTTTATTAGACAAGAACGGACAGTTCATTGTAGACGAGCATTCGTAATTTAGTCTAATATAACAACCTGCTTTTCCTCAGAGGATAAGTTTATATATCCCAGCTTATCAAAAGCTATTTGCATCAACACAGTAAACAGCGGATGTAAGCAGCATATTCTTACTGCTTTTTGTTCGTAAAATTTATGTTGATGAACGCTTCGAAAGCAGCATTTTTTACTAAATTAAATTGATTAACAGCTGACAAAGAGATACTGTGGTTTAGGATTCCTTAGTACTACAGTTTTTCGGTAAGAGGGTAAGCGAATAAAAGAGAGAGTATAAAATAACTTGTATAAATGAATAAATAGACGAATCAGATGTAAAAGACTCAACTCAACTTAATTTAAGGAAAACCTATAATTACAAATTAGGAGGAGTATGTATGTTGTTCATGTTAATTGTAAAAGCTTCAAAAAACTCAGAATCTGGAAATTTACCAGACGTAAATCTTATTGAAGCAATGAATAAGTACAATGAAAACCTGATTAATTCAGGAATACGTATTATGGCTAAAGGACTTAAACCAAGTTCAAATGGAATCCGAATTTCATATCTTAAACCAGGAGAAAAACCAGTAGTTACAGAAGGTCCTTTTAATGAAATTCAAGACTTGATTGCTGGATTCATTGTTATCGATGTAGAGTCTAGGGAGGAAGCAATTAAATGGGCTATGGAAATGCCTGATCCTCAAGGATATGGAGAAGGACAAATTGAATTAAGGGAATTTTATTAAATAGACATTTCAATCAATTTCATAAATTTCACTTTTAAAAAAATGTGGACAACTTTATCGTTCATATTTTCTGTTTCAAAACTTTAAATTAAGGAAAAGGAAATTCTGTGAAAAAAGTTGGAAGTGAAGTAGTCATATATTTAGCTTCTTTCCTTTCTATATGTTTGTATAGGTGTAATTTTACGAACGATTAGAGTGGTGGTTTTGAAATACTTAATAAGTAATCCATCTTCAATTTAAAATTATTCCATATAAAAAGAAGTAAACAAATTTGTTTGTTCCTTAATGCCGACTTTATTAATTTAACGAATATTTTACTCGCTTATTTCATTTACTCGACGACGAATTACTAGAGCTGAAATAGCGAATATAACGAAAGCTGTTGCTGAACCAGCAATAACTATCTTCACTACATTTTCTATTGGAAGGTTGAATAATAGAGCAATTGAGGTGATTAAAACGGCACCAGTTAAGCCCATTCCTAAAATTGAGAATGCCAAAATCTTATTCATCAAATTCCCTCTTTTATTTTATCCTTATCCTACCATAGACTTAGTTCATAATATTAATAAATAAAGTATTGGTTGGAAATATGTATGCTAAGCAGAATCAGTTCTCCAAGAATAAAACTAACTTTATGAAAAAAATCTAGATTACATATCGTAGCTTATCGGAAGCTACTTATAGAGAAAAGGAGAGAAGAGGTTATGCGCAGCATATCTTTTCTCCTTTTTACTTGTGAATTCATTCTTTTACGAACAGTTATTTAAAATATGTTAAAAGGCTTAACTATTTTCACTAATTCACTTGATACTTTTATATACCTGCTATTAGAAAAAGAATGAAAGCTGGAGTTCTGATCACCTTTTGTATAACTTTACTAATTTTTTGCCATCGGTTTCACCAAAGATAGTAGTGAGTGGAACTAAATTGATAAAAACATTTAAGTAAGATACGAATATGAAGCTATCTAAATAATGACGGAAAACTCCGAACTCATATCCAGTGGTCACATCCAGAACCAGTGCGCAAATTAAGTTAAATAGCACTCCACCTAAAAAGAAGAAGGTCTTTTGAGTGGTGTTCATCCAGTTGATCGTATTTGCGACGACTCTTCCGCCGGCAAAATAAGCATTTCTGATATTGAAGTTGTTCTTTTTCCATAGAATTTTACCATTTCCAATACTGAACTCATTGATCTTCCCACCAAATAGCTTAAGAAAAAAGGCATGTCCGGTCTCATGAATAAATGCAACAAAAGGAAAAATAAACAAACCAATGATCATGAAGTTAATTAAAAAATTCATATTTTGTCTCCTTTTTCTCTAAATAAGCATTGAACCAATCCAACGATTGCTAGTTTGCCCTTTCGTACGCATATGTAAATTGATAACATGGTACAAATACGTATAACTAGAGTGTTGGTTTCACTAATTGCTTAGTTAGCTGACTGTAATTTCATTAAAGACAGCACAATTAGTTTACATATCAACAGATTATCGGAAGCTGCTGTTATTGCAAAGGAGAAAAGAGGCTGTAAGCAGCACATCTTTTCTCCTTTTGTCTGTATAAGTGTACTTTTACGAACGCTTTGAAAGAGTGTTAACAGATTAGCTTGTTCAACCGGATGAAATGATTTATTAGAAATGAAATAAGCAGAACAAGAAATAAAAGTCCCTGAAACATTGGAGTATCTTCGTACTTATTGTAACTTGAATGAACTCCAAAGTTCTTTGTTGATTTATTACTATATTGATGATAAATTAAGGATAACAAGAGTCTTTAATATCTATTGAATAGATTGAAGGGAGAATTAGAATGAAGTACTCAAATGCAACAAACTATGCTTTGCACACGATGGTGTATTTAATTCATTTACCTAAAGGGAACACGATAGGGGTTCAGGAATTGGCGGAAATTCAAAAGCTGTCGCCAACTTATCTTTCAAAAATTCTAACCAAGCTAACAAAAGCGGGGCTAATCGAATCGACCCCTGGAGTAAAGGGAGGCTATAAAATCTCCAGGTTTCAAAATGAGGTTTCTTTTTTTGATGTCATCAAAGCGATTGAGGGAGACACCAACCTGTTTGAATGTTCGATCCACCACGAAGGGTGCCTGATTGAAGACACCATGCGGCAGGCAGAAGAAAATATGAAAAAAGAACTCCAAGCAAAGCTGCTGGTTGATATTGTCAAAAAAGCAGAGGCCAGACGTTCGACAGAAACTAACTAATAAATGCAATTGAAGGAGATGGAAAGATGTTATTGGATTGTGCAGTGATTGGCGGAGGACCAGCGGGGCTGAATGCCTCTTTGGTACTCGGTAGGTCAAGAAGGAAAACCATTCTGTTCGATGATAATAAACCTCGAAATGCAGTGACTTCGGAATCCCAAGGATTTATCACGCGGGACAGCATCAACCGGCAGGAGTTGAAACGGATCGCCCAGGAAGAATTGAGCAATTATCCCGACGTTAAAATTGAAAAGCAACGAGTGTCTAGTGTAACAAAAGAAGATGGCGTGTTCCAGATCACCACGGAGGACGGGGGGATCTATAACGCTAAAAAGGTCATACTAGCGACGGGATTCAAGGAAGTTCTGCCAGACATCCAAGCAATAAAAGAGTTTTACGGAACCAGTTTGTTCAGCTGCCCATTTTGCGATGGATGGGAATTGAGAGACCGGCCTCTCGCGGTAATCTCAGAAAATCAGCCGGCTTTTCATCTGGCGAAAGTCGTATCAAACTGGACGGATGATTTGATTGTGTGCACCAATGGCAAACAAACACTTTCCGCAGATGAAAAAGGAATACAGGAAAGCAGAGGGATAAAAGTTTACGAGGAGAAGATCCGGTCGTTAATCGGTGAAAAAGGGTTCCTGCAAAAAATCCAGTTTAGTGGCGGAGAATAGGTGTCACGCGACGGCGGATTTGTCCTGCCGGAATGGGAACAAGCAACTGACATTGGTATCCAGTTAGGCTGCAACCTGAACGAACGCGGCGGCATTAAAACAGATAGCTGGAAAAGAACAACGGTTGAAGGCCTTTATGCATGTGGCGATACCTTGATGGCCGGGCAGTCTCAATTGATACTTGCAGCCGGAGAAGGCAGTATGGCTGCCATCAGTATCAATGGGGCGCTGATTGAAGAAAAGTTTATGCACTAGAATGACTTGGATAATTGCTTAAGCGAAAAGGTGAAGCAATTTTGCAGTCAGCCAATTTTCTTAGTTAAGGAATGGACAATTCAATGATTTCTAGAGTTATCAAAAATTTTTGTAGTAAATGTAGATAAAGAATACCTTTAATGGTTTTAATATAATCAAGCAGAATTCTTCTGGATCCAAGTAGGATTACAAAATAAGAATCACGGAAGAACTCCTAAGAAGGGGGAGACCAGTTTGAACTCTTTCAAAAATATCCTGCCGCATTACAGACCTGTGTTTGCGTCTTCTAATTTTTTATGCATGAAGAAACTGGAGGGTTTATTGCAAATGAAACAGTGTCGCAGATGTTTTGTAGATGTTAAAGGTTACCCCGTCTATATCATGAAGTGTCATGATTTTGATGCTGAATCGATCAAACGCTGGATGAGTGAAGAAGGATATGTTTGCAGGTAAGGGTATGCGGCTCTTTTTAAATTATTTGATAGCGGCTTAAATCGTACATGTTAGAGCAAGACAAGTTAGAGAAACACTATCGTTATGAGTATCCAACCTCAAAGTAAAGTCCTAAAGGTTTTAACTATCAATAATCAAAGGAGAATTGACCATGAATCAAAAATTACAGAAAAAGATTAATAATTTAGAGAGCATAAAACGACTACCGGCAGAGGAGTTCTTTAAATTTTTACAGCTTAATAAAGAAGACGAACTACTGGATCTTGGAGCGGGTGCAGGCTATATCAGCCTTTCTATTGCTCCCTGCGTGAAAAAAGTAGTAGCACTTGATTTTGATAAGGATGTTTTAGGATATTTAGAAACTAAAGCCAAGGATAAAAATATAACAAACATAGAAACAGCTGCCGGAGATTTTAAAGCAATGCCATTAGCCAACAATAAATTTGATAAAGCTGTCGCTTCGATATCATTGCATGAAGTTACCCCGCTATCATCGGTTTTAAGTGAAATTCACAGAGTGTTAAAGGATCAAGGAATATTTTTATGTATCGATCTAGAGAAAACAGATCATCCCACTGGGCCAAGAGTTCCTTCTGTAGAAATGGAGGCGGAAATTCGCAAAGCAGGTTTCAGCATTAAAGAAACGGTTCATTCACCAACACAAATTGCTAATCAACCTGTCTATATTATTGTGGCTCAGAAAAATAAATAAAATAAAACCAGTCATTAAGATCCACTTAATGACTGGTTTTATTTAACGGTAAAAAGTAGAAGAATTATCTAAAATCAAAGGGAATAAAAAACACTTTGGATTGTTGCGTGCTTGAGCGGTACAGGGCACTTCTTCTCTAGATAGAGGTTATCACCATGCTCAACAGGAACATCGAAAATTAATTCATTATAGTTGGAAGCAAAAAATAATTTATTTGTAAAAGATTTAACAGAAGGAGTAGAAATTGGTTTACATATCGCCGGATTATTTATCGTATAGAGAAAAAAGTGAAATGTATGGCCTAATTTTCAGAGTTTCTCTTTTCGAGGTCCTCAAAGATATTCTTTGCATCATAATTGATGCCATTGATTTGAGCAGACCCTACACGGGAAAGCCAGGGGAGACCTAAAAAATAGATTCCTTCTACAGGGCTGATTGCCCGCTGGTGGACGGTTTTTCCCTGAGAATCCAAAACGCCAGGGATGTCAATCCAGCTGTAATCGAAATAAAAGCCCGTTGCCCAAATGATGTTATCGACAGCAATTTTGGAACCGTCTTTAAAGACGACTTCTTGGTCCTGAAACGCAACAGCCCGTTCTTTAACGATGACCTTTCCGCTCTCTATGAGGAGTTTCAATTCCGTGCCGATCACCGGTTCGGTCTTTTTCAATAACTTGGCGCGTCTCGAACCATCGGCTGCTTTTGCCAGTCCTGTCACTTCAAGCCACCAAAAGATGCTGCGCTTTAGGAGCACACGCGGAATAAAGACCATTTCATGTCCGGCAGACAAATAGACTTGTCTGCTTTCGGCAAGCTCCAGTGCAATCTGAGCTCCCGAGTTTCCGCCTCCAACAATCAAAGCGGGTCCTTCTGCTAGCTGGTATGGCCCACGGTAATCGCTGGAATGGAGCTGGAAAGTGGATGATGAACCCTTCAACTGAGGGATAAAAGGTTTTTGAAAAGGTCCTGTTGCAATCACGACACTTTTGGCGGAATACCGGCCTTTGGAAGTGATCGCTTCAAAAGAACCATACGCTTGTTTTAATTTTTCTACTTTCGTATTCAAATGGAACGGAAGAGAAAAATGGATCCCATACGCTTCCATATAATCCGCGAATTCATCTTTCGTTGGAAAGCCGTCCGAATCGCCGGCTAATGGCAAGCCAGGCAATGAACTATATCTTCGCGGGCTGAATAAAACAAGGGAGTCGTAACGATTTCTCCAGACATCGCTAACTCGGCCAGCGGCATCGATCAAGATAAAGGATTGATTGGATTTGCTAAGATAGTATCCTATGGCTAACCCTGCCTGTCCGGCACCGATAATGAGTACATCAATATTTTTATTCAACGGTCTTCCGCCCTTCATGTGGTAGCTATTATGGCTTAAATATTTTCAAGATGAGATCTGCATCCGATGGTGTCAACTGATCTATTTGTTGTACTTGCTGTAAAGAGATGCACTGAATCATTGCGAAGTAACTGCTGCTAAGTTTGGTCGGATCTTCTTTTACAATTTGGACAGCTTGTTGGCCAGCCAGGATGATCGGTAGGATTCCTTCAAATGTAGAAGTAGATTTTGAGGTGAGCATCTCTTTTACTTGTTCCGGCACCGTATCAGAAGTGAAAGCTTGAACTGTGAGGAGAAATAGGTAAGCGCCGTCGTTTGAAAGGCCCGTCAGGATGGTTTTCATCAGCCAATGCAGTTGATCTATTGGTGATAAGTTCTGTTGAGAAGCAAGATGGACCACGTATTTCGAACCTTCTAATGCCCTTTCAATCAGCGTGGTCAAGATTTCGTCTTTTGAATTGAAATAATGGTAAACCAATCCGTGGCTTAGTCCAGCTTCTTTTGCAATATCGTTTATTTTCGTTGCAATAAGTCCTCTACGGGAAAACACTTTAAGCGCCGCTTGCAGTATTTGTTCTCGGCGTTCCTCTCGAAGCTGTCTATTTTGATTCTCGTTTCTTGGTGTTATTCTAGCAAAGTTCCTTCCATTTTAAGGATTGGGATAAGTGTTTTTTTATTCTATTTCGATTTTTTGATTGACTAGTCAGTCAACGTAACTATATGGCAATAGGTGTATTTTATAAATGCATTTAACTTGAGAAATTCATATGTGTCTCAAGCTGAATAGATGAAAATTTGTAGGTTCTTGAATAGTTTCTAAAGAAGAATAATGGAAAGAGAGAAAATAAGCCAATTAAAGCTTGGTTTCTATCTTTTGAGTGAAAGTGTACTTTTACGAACGGTTTTAAGCTGAAGTACATCTATCCATCATTAATAAACTACTGGAACTTTTTTCTAGCGAGCTTTTGGTTTTGTTCTTGCTGCTATTTTTTAGGCCAATTTAATTTAAAGCTAAAAGAGAAGTAAAAACGTATACTCTATTCGAGAATGTTATGATTTCATAAATCCAAAAGTTACCCATCAAGTATAAATACGAAGTCGTACTAACTTAGGAGGAGTCAAATGACTAAGGGAAATCTATTGGCAGAAGAATTTATCAAACACGCTCTGATTATGGAAAAGACTCAATTCTCCGGTGATTATAAAAAGGGGAATAAGTCTCACGATGTCCATCTTTCTATCCGGGATCAATTAAGACAAGATCCTAAACTAGCAAAAGAAGTATTTGATAAATTACTTCTAAATGACAACCCTTTCGTTTTATATGCTAGCAGCGTTTATGCAATCGTATTAAATCAACGGAGTGATGATGCCATTAAGACACTAAAAAAAGTAGCAGGTATGGATAGTAAATTGACCAGTTTTCAAGCAGAAATAGCTCTTGAATTGTATGAATCAGGAGAACTTTTTGAATTACATGGTGAAAATAATTCAAAATAGTTTACATATGACACCTTATCGGAAGAGAAGAAGCTTAACTTTGAGCTTCTTTTTTTTGTTGAGAGCGTAAAATACCTTATGTGAATGAAAAAGAAGTTAATTTAAAGGAAATGAGATTTTTCTATGAAGAAGTATTAAAAACTCCTTAAAATGAAGGCATAACTATTGTATGTCAATAAGAAATGACAAAGTTTTAATAGGAAATTAAAATAAACGAAACGTTTCAACGTATAGATGTATCTAATAAGTAAAGGGAGGATGAGGTGGATGCAGCATGATGAAGAGATGGTTTCAGCAGACGGTTCTTCAGGCTATTGAATCAGTGCATCAAGTAAAAGAACCATCCTACTTTTCGACTTGGTTGACGCGGATATGCATCAATAAAGCATTAGCAGTTATCAAGAAAAAGAAAAAGTTGATTGTGATAAGTGAAGTAGAAGAACAAAGAACAGAAAATATTATTTCTATTGATGTTGCCCAGCAACTCGATGTGGCAAATGCTTTGAATTTGTTGCCAGAGAAATATAAAACCGCTTTGATGCTACGTTTTTTTCAGGATTTTACGGTGAAGCAAATTGCGGAAGTGATGGGATGTCCAGAAGGAACGGTGAAGACAAATATTCATCGGGGAATGGCATTATTGAAAAAAAACTTGAAGGGAGTGTATGTAGATGAAAGACAAAGAGATTCTAATTAAAAAAGCGATTGAGCAAATAGAAGTGCCAGAAGATCAATTGGATTTGATTATTAGCAACGCATTCTTTGATCCAGCTCGGACAAAAGCAAGAAAGCGACGGAAGTGGCTAATTCCTGCTATAGCAGCATCTATCCTTTTTACTGGCATTTCAGTAGCAACTCTTACCGCATCTCCAGCCCTCGCAAATTATATGACAGAGTTGCCAATCATCGGCAGTGTATTTTCAATTTTTTCGGAGAAAGAAGAAGGATTATTACAATATGAACGATTCAGCGAAAAAGTAGGATTGTCGAAAACGAGTAACGGAGTGACGATTTCTATTGACCAGGCAGTTTATGATGGAACCAATGTAACCTTTACGTATACGGTCATGGGTGATGTGGAATTGGATGACTCGACTCATATTACTGGATTCCCAACATTATTGGAAGCAGAAGACGTAAGCACTTCAATGGAATGGGAGATGAAACAAGATATACTGGTTGGTATAAACAGTATTCCACATCTTAACGAAGAGGCTGCCCAAGTCAATGTACTTTGGGAGCCAGCAAGCCTTTATACTAAAGAAGGAGAGATTGAAGGAGATTGGAAGTTTGAGTTTGCGGTGGACCAACTGAAGAAGGATCCTATCGTTCTGGATGAAAAAGTTTTGGGAAGTGGCGTGACGGTTCATTTTACTGAAGTTACTTTTACGGATATTGCGGTGAATATTGCTTATCAGCAATTAGTTGATCCATCGTTATTAAAAGAGTCGGGAGCTGTAGAAGCCGAATTAATTGCTCAAGATAATTTAGGGAATGTCTATAAAGTTCCGCACAACGGGGGTACTGCTTACGGAGGAGCAAATACACAGGAGGACCTTTTCTGGACAGCAACAATGAGAGGCTCAAATCCCGAAGCGACGGTACTGACGTTTTATCCGTTTGCACATGTTAGCCATATGAACGGAGAAACCCCAGAATCATACCGGATCGAGTTTGATGCTTTAGAAATTAATATGCTTGAAGGTACCCATAAAATTATTAATAATCCTATTTTTCCTGTTTTAAAAGAAAACGAAGAGAATGAAAGCAATTAGAATGCACAAGTGAATTTTTTACTTGCCTTTAATGAACAAGGATGAGCATCACACCAAAAAATCCCGAAAAATAAATCAGCACTTTTGATTCTTTTAGCTAAACCCCAAATAGATCACTTGCTTTAAAGTGATCTATTTGGGGTTTAGTGTATTTTTATGAAGGTTTTTCTTTTTTATATACAAAGTTTCTCATTTCAATCTTTTTTTTGATGCAACAACTAACCAAAAGAAAAGGATTTAGTGGTCAATCAAGTCAGTTTTACAAAAGCCACAAGTGTTCCTTTGTTACAAGAATCAAAGCCGTTTTTTTCATAAAAGTGACGAACATTTGGAGCTTCTTCAGTTAACAGCACTTTTTGACGCACAGCCTTAAATTTGTCAAGAATACGATCCATCAATTTAGTTGCAATACCGTGGTTTTGGTAGCTATTCAATACTAGGATATCTTGTATATAGATAATTGTAAGGCCATCGCCAATAATTCTTATTAAGCCAATTAAACATTCTTCATCCCAGGCAGATAATACGTATAATGAGTTTGATATTGCTTGTTCTAACTGATTGATATCTTTAGTGTAGGCGTACCATTCCACATCTTCGTAAAGTACTAGTAAATTTTTCTGATCAATTTGCTTGGTTTCTTTGAATACTATAGTCATTATTTTTCCTCCTCAAAATTGTTATTTTGAAGAGTACTTACGTAATTTATCCACTGTCTTATACCTCCTTTAACAATACGATACACGCGTGATCTTTTTTGTTATACGTAAATTTCTGATAAGTAAACAGCTTTCTATAACGCCATTCTAAAAAACTACTTTTAATCTTTTATAAATTCGATGGGCCTATCTTTATCTAATTTAAAGGCTAGATTCTGGAAATGACTTATTTTATCAGAATCAGTAATCTGATAATCAAGGTCATTGATTAATGCGTAATACTCACTAAAATCTTTATCACTTTCTGCAACGCCAATTGTTATTTCTAAAGACTCATTTTCATTTTCATAATAAAGGACAAGGTTATCGTCGGTTAACTCGTAGGTTCCTTCTCCGTAGACAGGACTCGTTATCGTATTTTCGTTTAAAAATTCTAGTGTCAAAATAGAGTTATACCTATCTGGACTGTCAATATCCTCTTCAAGTACTGGCACATAAGCAACATCGAAAGTTTTCCCAACTAAATCATTATTATCGTTACAAGCTGATAGTAGTAGTACAGAAAAGAGTAATAAAAAAGCAAACCACTTATTCATAATGCGTAGCCCCTTTCTTGAAATAAATTATATTTAATCTATATGTTACTTACGTAAGTGAAGTGCAAAATTTTCGAAATATTAGATAAACTAAAATTAAAACAGGCTCTTGTGATAGCTTGTTTAGAACAGACGCTATCGGACAAATGAATAGCTCTTTAGAAAACATCCCGAAAGTCATGAACAAAACTTTTAATGAATAGTTAAAAAGATTTGATTAATATGCGTAAATTTAAAAGTAAAAATATCGAATTATTTTAGTTTACATATTCCTGTCTATCGAAAGCAGATTTAGAAGAGAAAAGAAGCCGGACGCAGCGTATCTTTTCTCCTTTTCTGTTCGTGATACCGTACTTTTAAGAACGCTTATATTTCCAAAATTATCTAGCTAATGTGTGGAGGTCTAAGTATATTTAATGTATGAGTTTCGATTTTAATTAGATTAGATAAAATCTGAACATATCCTCAATAATATCCAAAAGAAGTCAGTGGGTTGACACTAGGATTTGAATGTAACAAAAGTGAAATTAAGTTGCATTCAAAATATGTTAAGGCATAGTATGTTTATCCATACTAAATTTAATGATTGAAAAAGGTTGAGACGGAGTGAAAATATGGAGTTAGTAATGGCAACACCTAAAGAACAACAGAATGGCCTT
Source organism: Planococcus sp. ANT_H30 (assembly GCF_008369335.1). NCBI lineage: Bacteria > Bacillati > Bacillota > Bacilli > Caryophanales > Caryophanaceae > Planococcus > Planococcus sp. ANT_H30. The sequence goes on from NZ_VOBJ01000006.1 coordinate 15,022, forward strand.
TCTAATTTTTATCTGATCAAAAATAATTCTGGAGAAATTGTAGGTAGGGTTAACTTAGTCGATATTGATAAACGAAATAATATAGCGGATATTGGATTTAGAATAGGCGCAGAATACGTGGGAAAAGGAATTGGGAATCAGGCATTGAAGCTGCTTTTAAAAACCGATTTAAGTGTAAAACAAATACGCGGAAAAACGACGACTGTTAACCAAGCGTCTCAAAAGGTATTGGAGAAAAACGATTTCAAACAAGTGGGGGGATTGATAATGAAGAATTTGAAATGAATAGCCAGAAGCTGAGGTTTGTACATTACTTATGGGGGTAAGTTGGATTCGGTTTTAAGAAATGAAAACAATAATAGGAGGATAATTTATGAAAAAATGGACTGTAGTTTGGATAGTGATCTTCGCCGCAATTTTAGAAAGAGCTGCCCATCATTTGTTTTTAACAGACAGTTTTGCAGTTCGTTTAGTTACAGCATCCATATTCATAGCAATTGGTGTTGGGGGTGGATTGATTGTGCAGAAAAAGAGCTATCATAAGGAAGTTTAAATTATCTTTTAAACAGCAGATGAGACTAGTTTTGAGGTGCCGTAGTGCTAATTGTACTAAATTTATAAGAATGATGTTGAAGGGATTTTTTGAGTTTTTCAATGTAATAAGATGCACACAATTCACTGTTGTTTAAGGATTAGCAATAAATGTTCTAATAAAACGATCACGTTACACACATAACCTTTAGCCAAAATTAAGCTAGGCGATAGATTGAGAACGCAAAAAACCGAATGCGCAAAGGCGCCGACGGTTTTAACAGTCCAGTTATTAAAATGAATTGATGTACGCGTTGAGTTTTTTTTGTATCGAAACATAATTGGTTGTAAACAAAATGTATATATTCTCCTTTGTGATGATAACCACTCTATCTGTCGTGCCATAGGGCATTCCAAGTCTTATTGCCTGCTTTTCTTTTCCGCCATAGGTATCATCTGTACTAATGGCTACAATATCAGCGATTGGAATTGTTACTTTTGAGAAAAGCCATTTAATGACGATGTCAGAATTAACTTTTATTACAAATATCTCAAACAAAATATTCGACCTCCTTATTAATCAGTTTTATATATAGAAAGGTAAATTCCATTGTTAAATTCATGTATTCAGCTTGCAAATATAACTTTTCAAAAGTAGTTCACTGTTTAAAGAATGAAGTAAAAAGAAGGAGAGCAGCTAATACGAACTTTTCCTTTCTTTTTTGAAGTTCTCAAATGGGAATGAGGCGTAAAGTGATTTGGGGCTAGTTCATTCACTTTATCGTTCACTCTTGCATTCTTCATTTGTGTAAAAGAAGATGCTTGCATCTATTTTTTTTGAGCAAATTGTTTTGCAATTGTCGTAAAGCAATAGATCAGGACTATTAAATCAATAATGGAGGCACAATCATCCAGTACAGGATACGGCGAATGCATTTAATAGCGTACTCCTCTAAAAAGATCGATAAAATCCCTAAGTGAACAAACATTTGGAGTATCTGGACTAAGAAATGCATTCATAGCAACACCAGTTACGACCAGAATTAAGGGTGAAGGTTAGAGTCCAACCCAACGAGCCGCCCATTAAGACAGAACTGCTGACGTACTCTTTATCTCCCTACCAATAGCGTTAATAAGGACAGGGAGCATGATCGCAGACATGACAACTACTTGAAAGATCAAGCGTTCCGATAATGTACTGTCCCATTCCTCATACCTGATCGAAGTTGGAATTAGCAGGATAAAGACCAAAAAAGTAAACGGCAGGAAATGCATACCGTCTGCAATGAAATTAATTGTTTTCAAGACTTTTGTATTAAGCAATAAGAACAAATAGAAAAGTTAGCAAAGTACTCGTTAGTGTTTTCATTTCACTCCTTTTTGTATTTTTTGAAATAAATGTTAGGTTACTTCTATTATTGTATACGCTAAAATAAGAGTGAAGTTTCATAAAGGTGGAATATTCGCTCTTTTTAAAAGGAGCTTCTAAAGTCATTTTTTGGGAAATGTATTTGTCATGAAGTTATTTTATGAGTTAAGCTGACTAAAAATAGTTACATAATGCAACTTGGCGGAAGGAATGATGCTAAAAAGAAGCTCTTTTAAACCTTATGTACAGATTAAGTAAATTCCGAAAAAATGATTCGAAGTAGTTAAAGCTATGGCTTTTTGCTTTATAGAATATTAGCTAAGAGTGGCATACAAAGAGTTTTCTTTTAATGGCCGTTTAACATGGTAAAATTAAAGGGAAACAGTAGGAAGAAAATCGAGAGTTTAGCTAGATTTGCGCTGATTTATAATTATCTGGGTCAATTAGATAGTCAGTTAACAGTTGACCAATTATTGGAAGAGCCACAGCGGAAGACAGCTTTTTCTCTTTATTGTCTATAGCCAAGTGAACTTTTAAGCGATTCTGAAGATGGCATAGATTTGATTTTCTTTATTTAATGGAAGGAGATACAATACCTGAGTAAATTAACGAATAGCACAAAAAGAATAAGCTATAGGTTTTGAGGTTGTATCATTAGAAGATGTTAAATCAATAAGTAATTACAGCAGTATATAAAATGATAGGAAAAAAGTGTACATACTTGAATTGGTCATAGAGAAAATTAGATATTTTTACACTATAGAGGAGAGTCCAAAAATGGAGAATAAGGATAGATGATAAAAAATAAATTAGCACTCTTTAGTTCGTTTATTATTCTAGCTATATGCATGTATTTGTTTTTTCCTTTTCCAAATAATGTAATGGTAGACGCACGTATTACGTTCATGTCGTTTCCAATCCTCAATCAAGATGGTTATCTTTTACTTGGAATAATAGGGTCGATTTTGTTTATCGCCGCTTTAACTTTACTTTTCAAAGGCTTAAAAAAATATCAATTTCGAATACTATTTCTAGTTGCCTTTGCATATGCAATTTTACCCAGTTTTCTTATCACGGCGTATCAAGAAACGTTAGCAAGTGGGGTTGCAGCAATATCTTATGACAATAATGGCCAATGTAATTTGGAGTTGGTAGATAAAAAGATGAATGGTAAGTGCAATTTTATCTTGCATAATCGGAGTAACGAGGCAGTATCATTTGAATTAGAGTTTATAGATACTATTTTTATGGAAGAGACTGTAGAATTGGAGTCGCTTATGAATTTAGCCGGTCCGTATCGTATCACTATAGAAGCTAATCAAGAAAAAACTGTGCATTTAAATGAATTACTCGACGTAACAGATGTCCAAGAACATATTGGTGGAGGAACATCGACTGATATCCATTTCAAATTGATAGATAATGAAGGGGAACGTGTATTGTAGAAGGTCATGGTGAAGACGCATATTGAATTCCAATAAATTGGGATTTACATATCGCAGTCGATTGGAAGCTATTCGAATAGAAAGAAAAAAATAGACTTTGATCAGCATCTTCTTTCTCTTTTGTCTGCAAAGTATATTTTACGAAAAATCTTTTAGTATTACAGTGAAGACCAATACAAAAGCGTATTCGATTTTCTTCGAATACGCTTTTGTTGCTCCAGTAATGAGCCTATTATGAAGAAAATAGAACTTACTCTCCACCACTAGTATAATTATTATCGCCCATTTTAAAATTTGTACTTTCTCCAGGTCGCGTGTGGGGATTGCTCACTTTATAAGTGAAATCATTTCTTCTCTTACGTTTCCATTCTATAAATCCTCCGAAAGCCAATAGAGAAGTTATCGGAATGACAAAAATCCACATCCGTTAAGCACGTCCTTTCAGTGAATTGGTTGAATAATTGTATTTTAATTTACAAAAAGCAGTACTCTCAAGCTCAATTAGTTGATTAATTTGAATTTTAACACAAATATTCAAATCTTTCATTAATGTCAAAATTAACGAATAATAATTTTATAGAGAATCGGATTTTAAACAGTGAAAATCGCAAGTTTTTTAACAAAGTCATTGACGAAAAGAACGCTCCATCAGTTCCTTTACAAAATTTGGTTTTCACTTTTATCTTCATGAAAACGACCTTTGAAGATATATGTTAACGTAATAAAGATATAAATGCTTAATGTAACACCTGTAATGACTATAGGAGTTGTGGCAACAATTCCAATAAGAATAGCGCTCAAAGCGATGATGGCTGCCCAGGTTGTGTAGGGGAACCATTTTACTGCGTAGGCACTCGTTTTTTCTGGATGTATTTTTCGGGATTTTAGGTGTGCAACCGCAATGATTAGCCAAATAAATAATACGGTATAGCCAAGTGAGCCCATTAAGAACTCAAAGGTTTTACTGCCTGCAAATAAAGAAATAATGACACCCGCATATAAAGCAACTGTACACATGAATATGGCGTAGACGGGTACTTTCCTTTTTGATAAATGTGCAAAGATTTTAGGAATACGACCATCTGCAGCTTGCGTATACAGGACGCGCGATGAGCCATACAAGCCCGAATTCATAGATGAAATAATAGCGAGTATGACAACGGCATTCATAATATGATCAGCGCCTGGTACACCAATCATCTTAAATACCATAACAAACGGACTTTCCGGTACTCCGTTTACTTCATTCCAAGGAATTAAGCTGACAATAATAAAAAATGGAAGTAAATAAAAGGAAATGATGCGTACAAGTGTGCCACCTACAGCTTTTGGTACAGCCTTTTCTGGATTTTTGGTTTCGGCTAATGTAATACCAATAATTTCAGTTCCTCCATAAGAATAAATCACAACAAGCATAGCGGCGACTAAACCGGAGGGTCCATTCGGCAAAAAACCACCATGGTCTGTTAAGTTAGAAAAACCAATAGCTGTGTGGTTACCAAACGTGACGAGTAATAGGATTAACCCAGCTACAATGAACACTACGATAACAGCAATTTTGATTAATGCCAGCCAGTATTCTGTTTCCGCGAATACTTTTACGGATAACAAGTTTATGACTGTAACCAATATGGAAACAGATAATGCGAGTATCCAAATCGGATAATTAGGTAACCAATATTGAATGAAAATAGCTGCAACTACTGATTCAGCTGCGATATTTAATACCCACATCTTCCAATAGATCCAGTCCAGAAAATAAGCAGGATATTTTCCTAAAATCGATTGCACCAAATCTCTAAAAGTTCTTGCTTCGCTGTTGCGGACGGCCATTTCTGCTAAGCCCTGCATAACAAATAATAGAATAATACCACCTATTAAATACGCAATAAGTACGGCTGGACCTGCCATATCAATGGCTGCACTGCTCCCTTTAAATAATCCGGCGCCAATAGCACCACCCAATGCCATCATCATGATATGACGTGATGTCATCGTTCTCTGCAATTTCTCGTTATTGTTTTCCATTTTCTTACCTCCTAAAATATAAAAGGCATGCCGTCTGTTCCTTCATGAGTACATGAAAGAAGAGACGACATGCCTTGTGCAAACCGCGGTACCACTCTAATTGGTTCTTTATGAACCCTACTTGACCACCTTGTAACGGAGGTGAATCGTTAAAGCGTATAGATAGCTCTATGTGCTTTACCACTCCTAGGCAAGTTCAAAGAATTAGTGGACTACGTTGCACCAACCCGCAGCTCTCTTGACCAACTAATACACTTTTACTACTCCTACTCATCGCGTTTCTTTAAACTATATAAGAAAAGTTTTAACTGTTATTCAACACTATACTTACAGCTTCTAATCTTGTCAATCATTTATTTTAAAATAATTTTAAACAAAGACATCATGTGAATTTCAGAGATGTTTTTTAAGCGTTGAATATAAAAAAGGTAACCTACTTTCTAGTTTTTGTGACAAATTACGCAATTTAAAAACTACCTTATTTATAAAGAAAGAATAGTGAGGACTGTTAGAGAAATACACAACAGATGGGTATATGTGTATCTAGCGCTATTTACTGAATTGCTGTATGCGATAGCGGTTTGATTTAATATGGCCGTACTCGTATTCTGATAATAGGGAAGTTTTTTCAATTTGTCGATTGCTGATTCAGTTTTCTAGCTGATCGAAAAGCTAGAAAGACAATCCAGTACCTGATCTTTACTACTTTTTTGATGGGAGTGGACGTGCGATGCATTATGACGTAATTGTAATTGGAGCAGGATCGATGGGAATGGCAGCAGGTTATTTTTTAGCAAAGAGTGGAAAGAAAATGTTATTACTAGATTCTTTTAGCCCTCCGCACAATAAAGGAAGTCATCACGGGGAAACAAGAATCATTCGGCATGCATATGGAGAAGGTGGAGAATACGTCCCTTTGGCACTTCAGGCTCAAAAATTATGGAACGACTTAGAGGAAATGACGGGAATATCATTATTTTCTGCCACTGGTGTGTTAAACGTTGGCCATGAAAAAACTGATTTTATCCAGAACATCATCTCGAGTTCAAAAACCTATTCGTTACCACTTGAGACTCTAGCCTCACCTGAAGTGAACAAACGTTGGCCCGGCATAACGATACCTGCCAAGTACATCGGATGTTTTGAACCTGCATCCGGCATACTAAAATGCGAGTCGTGTATTAGAGCATATAGAACACTTGCAGAGCAGCACGGTGCTACACTTTTGACGGATAGTAAAGTGAACGAATTATCGGTTCATGATCAAAGAGTTACCGTCAAAACTGAGGCTCAGACTTTTAGCTCGGATGCTTTGGTGATTTCAGCAGGCGCATGGTCTCAAGACCTTCTTTCCATGTTGGGGTTAAATCTGCCGTTAAATCCAGTAAGAAAAACATTTGCTTGGTTTGATGCTGGCGAAAATCTATACAATCATACGAATTTTCCAGCTTTTACGTTTGCGACATCTCAAGGATTCTATTATGGTTTTCCGAGCATTGATGGTTCCGGATTAAAAGTTGGCCGCCACGATGGAGGACAATCAATTGATCCAGACAAATCCATCCCAGAATTTGGACAGCTAGATGAAGACAGAACAGATCTAAGAAACTTTTTAAATCATTATATGCCTTCAGTAAAAAAACTAAAGTATGGAAAAACATGTATGTATACATTGACTCCTGATGAAGATTTTATTATCGATTTACATCCAGACTACTCAAACGTCGCTATTGCTGCAGGCTTTTCTGGACACGGCTTTAAATTCAGCAGTGCCGTTGGTCAAATTTTGAGTGAATTGATCAGTTCTGGGAAGACTGAACAAAACATTGCACCATTTTCACTGGATCGATTCAACTAAAGTTTTGAACTATGCAACCGTAGTTCGTGTTTAGGCGCAAAGAGAGGAGCTAAGCGCATTCTTCATTACTTATAAGTTTGGGAAAATCTATTCAAATAAATCATGCCAATTGACGAATAGAGTCTGTGCTTCAATCCATTCAAAAGAGTGAGTTGTTTTTTAAAAAAAGGAGAATTTGTGGCGAGTTGTATAAATGGTCATGTTAAATGGAGTTTGACAGAAATAGGATAACTTGATTTCGTAAATGGAAAAGACTATCCAAATTAGGATGACAAAGAATGTATATCGTTTTGATCATAAGCTTTGTTCGCCTTGAGTTACTTGTGTTTAATAGTTATTCTAATTCTTATTTTAAGGTTCAATTGAGTGATAAAGATGAGCCTTTTTTCTGTTTAACTTGAGACGTAAAGTGAGATAATAGTTATCTCCTTTTAGACGGCATTTCTCAAAGTGATAATTAGTATTGTAAATTTTACCATTAGTGATATGCTAAAATCATCTATACGATAAGTGGAGGATTTGTATGAAAGCGATGAATAAGTTATTTTTAGTTTTTTTCCCCTTTGTACTCTTTCTGTTGGTAAGTGGATGTTCAAATACGAATGTCTCAAAAACGCTCGTTATTGAAAATCCAAAAGGTTACGAGGGAATTTTGGTTTCCGATGCTTCTTCACTGGTCAAAACGGATGGCTATGAAGAGGTTTTCGTTAAAAGTGAAGATAAGGCTAATGAGTTGATTGACCTGTTAAATGGGAAAGATTTGTTTGAACCAAACGAAAAAGAGATTCAAAAAAGAGCCGCTACACTAGAACAGTCAGGCAGTTACCGTGTGTTGCTTTACAACAAACCGAGTGTCAACAGTAAAGGTGAGGATATTCTGCCTTTTCTCTTTTATCAAGATGGAACGATTCAAGTAGACAAAGAAGGAACTTCGTATTTTATCAAAAATCCGCCAAAGGATTTGCTGACTCAATTAAAAACCGATTGGAATATTAAGTTTTGATAGTGAACGTACTCCGAAATATGCCAAGGAATGTCGTAGGAGTAGGAAGCAAACTTTTAAATACAGAACCGATTCCATACGGAAGAGCACCTAAAGCAAGTAGAGACATTCTGATGACTTAAAAAAATTCAACGGTGGAGGAAGCTTCATAGGAAAGTTGCTGCTTTTTTTAAAATTCATTGACTTTTATTTTACTGTTATTAATCTGCTACGTAATAGGTGCTGGATAGAGTATTATAGCGAACGGAGAAAGAATACAGTTCGCTTATAGAAGTTGAGCGCAACTGAAAGAAGTAGCTCAGTCTCTGTCGGCATTTCAGTAGGTTATACTCATTTAAACAAACATACAAAAAGGGAAAGCTGTCGAAAGCTCGACATCTTTTCCTTTTTTCTTTTGAACACCTGCTTTTTTTATTTTTTATTGCTAAAATTAAAAAGAAAGTGAGACCGTTTTCTATGGTACGCGGTTAGTATTAAAATAAGAGCCAAATCGACAACAACTGTGCGATTAAAATAGAGAGGAAGTAAAGCGTGTTAACCATTTATAAATCCTCACCGGATGGAATATTAAAAACAATAAAAAAATTCGAAAGTAATTGCTGGATCAATATTACCGCACCGTCAAAAGAAGAACTTGAGGAAGTATCTCGTTCTTGTAAGATCCCAATGGATTTTTTAGAAGATCCATTAGATTTGGAAGAAAGTGCTCGTATTGAATATGACGAAGAAACGAATAGCACATTGCTGATTAATGACTTTCCAATCGTCGATGTGACCAACGACCAGTTTAATTCGTATATCACTATTCCCATCGGCATTATCTTAGGAAGCGACTACATCGTCACGGTTTGTCAGCAGCCAAGTAACTTTTTAAACGGACTCATTAAGAAAAACGTCAGCACCTTAATGAAAAGTCGATTTGCCTTAGAAGTATTATTGTCCATATCAACCCAGTATTTGGACAACTTAAAACACCTTAATAAGCACCGCCTTAAAATAGAAAGTAACTTGCGTGACTCATTAACAAACAAGCAACTTTATGACCTAATGGAAATTGAGAAAAGTTTGGTGTATTTTCTCACCTCGTTAAAGTCAAATGCAACCGTCATAACCAAACTGTTTCGTATCCATTCGATCAAGTTGTACGAAGACGATAAAGATCTTTTAGAAGATGTGAAAATAGAAAACAATCAAGGGATTGAAACGACCGAATTGTATACGAGAATTTTGGACAGCATCACAAGTTCATATTCTTCGCTCATATCAAACGAATTGAACAATACGATGAAAACGCTAACGCTATTTACTGTGTTTTTAACTCTTCCAACATTAGTATTTAGTTTTTACGGGATGAATGTAGATTTGCCTGCAATGGGTACTGATTCGACTTCATGGATTAGTACACTTTTAATAGCGTTGATCTTGGTTGTCTTAATTGGGGGGGCATTGTGGAAAAGAAGAATCTTCTAATAACGACACATAGCGAACAAAACAGCCGATTTTCAAAAATCAGGCTGTTTTTTAGATGAAGAGACCTTTTTAACGGAAGTTTTGTCATCTTGCAATAATACTGAAGCCTATCCATTAGAAATAACTTTTCTAGTTTTTATTAGGATGACTCTGGCAATCATTGAGTATGCTGATTGATATTTAAATTCAGGAGTTGTTAAATTAAAAACAATTGATACAATATATAGGAACTTAGTAATAGGTTTAAATAACTAATTAGAATCGAGGAGAAGTCAAATTGAAAAAAGTATTAAGTGTTATCGTCATACTGTTTATCCTATTCCCTTTGTTTTCATCCGTAATAGAAGCCACTACTGTTCGTGAAGCAAAGAAAACACAAGTTACGACACAATTCAGGACATCCGCAAGTCCAAAGGCAAGTGTCATAAGTACTTTGCCAAAAGGATCTTTAGTAACGCATTTAAATACGGTAAAAGGCGGATGGTCTAACGTTCAAACAAATAATAAAAAAGGGTATGTAGCGACAAGTTCCCTTACTGTTCCAAACAGTAAAACTAAAATCGTGAGCTCAAAAAGTGGGTTAATCATAAAAGACACGGAATCATCAAATTCAAAAACCATCTCTACTCTTAAACAACATGTAATTGTAGAAGATTTTGGTGTAGTTGGAGGTGGTTGGTCCCTCATAAAGTCGGGGAATGTGATAGGCTATGCTAACTCCAAGTCCATTACTGATACAAAGCCGATTAAAAAGTATACGAATACTAACGTGACACTCCGAGATGCTGCGGCCACAAGTGGGAAGAAGACAGGTTCTCTAAATAACAACAAAGAAGTCTATGTTCATTCACAAGTATCCAACTGGTCGTATGTAACAAGTGGTTCCATAAAGGGTTATGCACCAACTAGTCAATTTTCTGCAAAAAAACAAGAAACAACCCTACAAACATTGAATTCATTTACTGACTTACGCCCGTCAAACATCAAATGGATGAACTATTATTTTGATGGAAATGTGTTACAAGGGAATATTCGAAGTTCTGTTGAAAATAAAGAGTATAGCTATACAGTTCCTTCTATTTACACATCATTTTCACCAAAAAGTTTTCAGATTGGGACACCAGAATCTGACTTTATTTGGATCAATATTCCGGCGCCATTAACTCAAAACAAAGCTGCTGCTCTCTATGATTTTGACTGGAATTCGTATAAAGATGTTCAGATTGGAAATGCGTACCTACGCAGTACAAAGGAAACAATCACGACACCTGCAGGAACATTTAAAAATGTTGTACACATTGAAACAAAAATGACTAATATATCTTTTACGATTCACTATTATTTTGCGCCAGGATATGGATTGATTAAAGTAAAAGATTCTAAAAATCGTCTATCCTATGAATTGCGGAGTTATAAATAATAAGAGCGTTGATTGGGATTCAAATAGATTGAGATAGAGAATAAACTGATTACTAGTTATGTATAGCTTATCTTTCAGTTTTCTCTACTTAATAGGACTGTTTATTAAGTAACGCTCGTTCAATATTACATTGAACGAGCGTTACTTAATTTTTTTGTCAAAGGATTGCTTAAACATTTTTGGGTTTATTAATTTGTTTGAATAAACGAAACTTTCTCACTTCTGATTATGTATATAGAGGTATATTGAATTAGGTATTACTAATGAAAGGCAGGAGAGTTATGAAGCGATTTTTCTACTATTTCATCTGGACATTAGTTATTGGATTTTTAATCTATTTAGGACTGTACTTTCAAGAACAATTAGTTACAAAATCGCAAACGACGTTTACTCTTTATCCACTTCGAGCTTACATTATTTTATTTCCAATAATTATTGGTTTACTTTTGCGTACACCCAAATTTATTCTCGAGATAAAAGAACGACAGAATCACTCATTTGATTGGATTAAATTTATTGCTGTGGGTTTGCCGGTGTTTGTTATTTTAGTCTTTTCTTTTATGCATTACTTACCAAATAGCGAAAGCTGGACTCCGGTATTTAATATGAATATCAATCTCATTCTTTACAGTGGCACGACGCTACCTACTATTGCCGGACTGATTTTTGGTTATGTGCTGTTGGATAGTTTTAAAAATAAAGATTCTGTGAGATTTTATAAGTGAATCTATGGGAATCTAAACTAATAGTTAGTTGCAAGATCTATGCTTTCTATCAAAAAATAACATGTCTTATAAGGAGGAGTCGTAAAAATGAGCGGAAAAGAAATTCTGTATGCTTTCAGAAATGATTTAAGCAAATACTCGCCTGAACAACTGAAGAAAATTTCAGGAAAAGGCGTTTGGTCGATCGGACAAATGTATGATCATATCATCTTAGTAGCACACGAGTATCTCGATCATGTCGAGACCTGTGCCGAACAAAAGCAAGAACAACTACTAGGAAAAACTCCTTTTGGTGAGCAATTAGTTCAAAGAGGTGGATTTCCCCCTATTAAAATCAAACTTCCAGATGAAGTAAATGCACCGCCCAACAATTCTGACAGCCAAGAAGAGCTTATAAATAGAATTAATGAGCTGATTGAAAGACTAGAACAATGTGAGGTGAAAGTAGATTTGATTAACCCCAATTACAAAGTTGAACACGGAGGATTTGGCTGGCTGAATGCCAAAGAATGGTATGCATTAGTCGGTATGCACAGTCACCACCATTTACGTCAACAAGAGGAATTAGAAAGATCTTTATAGAGCTAAGTAAGGAGTAAATTACTTCTAGCAATAAAAAGCAAATCCCCAGTGGAATAAATTCCGCTGGGGGGTTTCTAAAATAATAGTGTTTTAAAATTAGTTAACTCCTACAGCTGTAAACGCAGCTTTGACACTTGTAACTTCTGTACTTGAAGCTCCATAGAGGTCAGTTGCAGCTTGGATTGTTGCAGCGCGGTAATGACTATAGTTTGAATTTGGTGTTAAATACTGTGTTAATGTGCGGTAATAAATAGCGCCCGATTTATTATTGCCAATACCAGTTACAGTAACGCCATAATGCGTTCCACCATTCGCTAATAAGTAAGCAGCTTTATTGCTTATTCCCGAGTTGATATGAACACCGCCGTTGTCACCTGTACCTGTGTAACGCTTTGAATAATGATCAGGATCACCACTTAATGTAGGGTCTTTCAATGAGCGTAAGGCGTCACCCGCAACATTCGGCGTATAAATATCTTCACCAACTTGCCAATCGGGGTTGTTATTAAAATGATATTCAACAAGTGTTCCAAAAATGTCAGACATCGACTCATTAATCGCACCAGACTCGTTCTGATAAATCAAATCAGCAGTTGTGTTTGTTACGGCATGTGTCAGTTCGTGAGCGACAACATCAAGCGCTCCAGATAATGGAATGAAAGTGTTGCCATCTCCGTCACCATAGACCATTTGAGAACCACTCCAGAAAGCATTATTGTAGCTGCGACCGTAATGGACCGTGGAAATTACTTGTGCTCCGTTACCATCGTAACTATTGCGGCCATGAACGTTTTTAAAATAGTCATAAGTATTGCCTGCATAGGCGTGAGCATCAACTGCAGCCCCGTCATACACGGCGTTATAAATATTGTCGCTATCCAACCACAAAGTTCCTGGAGTCTGCGTCCGGTTTTTAGCATCGTAAGTTAAAATGCCGTTTCCTCGTGTTCCATCAACCAAGTAAGAGCCATTGCTGTTAGTCAAAGTATTGAACGTTTTAGCATCTCTTAGAACGCCCTTTCCGCTACCCATCGTATTACTGCCAGTTATACCAGGTCCACCAGATGATGGTTTTGCAGCATGAATTTGGTTGTAGGATTCCACTATTTGTCCAGTTTTAGCATCAACAAAATATTGATAATTTCCGGGCTCTGGATATAAGAATTCAAATTCTATACGATAAGCGAAACTCGCTTGTCCATCTTTGGCATAAACAACCAATTCTGGTGTTGCTTCAGATTCAAGCTCTGGTGAATTGCCAATTTTTTTGGCTAAGTCTGCTTTAGCGTTTTTAAGCGCTGTATCTGCTTTTAGCGTAGCTCCTTTTTTCAACGATTTTTTATCAAATAATTCAGGTGCTAAGTTACCTGAAATTGAAGTAAGAACACCATCCTGATCGACGTGCGCATTTATTTCAGATCCAAAAACAGGAACTCCTTTGAATTTTTGCTGTAATTTTAAGTTTGTAAATCCAAGCTCGTCTTTTTCCTCGGAAAGGGTTTTAAAACTTGAAAATTCCTTTTTACCAATTTTATATGTTTCCTGATTTTCTTCTAAATAGGCAAATACAATTTCTTTTGCTGATTTAGTAGAAGGCATCGTAAGTTCGCCAGCAATAAAATCAGGCATTTGTGTTTCTTTATTGATGTGAACTTTTTCTGCTGTTTGTTGCTGAGTTAACGTATTTGCGGAAACCGCTGTTGCTGATAACGCTAGTGATGCTGCCAAACTTAAAGTTAGTAATTTTTTCTTATTCATCAAATTCACTCCTTCTCGTTTTACCGGCATCGAAGCTCGGTGTAAACAGCATAACTTTTTAACTTTTCTGAATATATAGGGTAGATTATGTGTTTTAAACATCACAAAAAAGTGATAATTATACTTCCAAAAGTTAAAGGAAAACGAATTATGTATAATTTGTAGGACTATGTAAGTTGGAAATTAGGGAAGTATTCGATAAGTTAATGTAAAATAATGAAACAGGCAGTAAAGACTGAAAAATCTATTTTTTAACTCATGTATATAAAGCCTCCACTGTACATTACGAGATAAATTTTAAAAAACAGGAGAAACAAGATGTCTATGATTTTTTTTGGCTTGATGGCAAGGAAAAAATCGTTAAGTATCGGCATGCTATTCAAAAAATTCTGCATGAATCGAAATCAGGGAATTTGCTGTACGACTGTGTTCGTGGTTGGAGATATTGTTTCAGGCACAATAAATTTTGAGAGTGTACGATTTGGTTCAACAAAAGTTAATTTCACTAAACTCCATCGCAATTTGTAAAATTTTGGATAGTAATTTATACGAGTACTACGAAGGGAAATAACATTTTGTGACTTTGAAGAGAGCTTATTTATACAGAAAAAGCAATAGAACAAACCAGGTACGCGTCGCTTACTAATGAAAGCGGATCGTAAACGAAAAAAAGAAGGATAGCAGCTCACTTATGAGCCATTCTATCCTTTTTTCTATGAGCCTTTTAAAGTCGTAAATATATTAAGAAGGAGTAGAGATGTCTACAACGGGTGTCCTTTTTTTAATTTATGAACGGATACATTTAGTCAAGTCAAGAAATACTCTCGGTACGTATAGAAAGTAAATCCGAGTGCTAATACGAAGTATAGGACTGAACCAATAAAAATATAAGACCTTTCTGATACGTGAACTTTCTGTTCCATTCGAATTCCTGTTTGTCCTTGAATTGACATATCTAATTGACGACTCGTCATCCCACCCTTAGATTTAAAAAAGTAGACGAGGGCTAAGGCCAACCCTGCGAATGGGATTGCAATATCTAAGAAAGCTAGTTGTAGAGCAAAGGCACTTGCCCAATTGCCAAATGCGATAGTCGAAAGGGTTAAAAGAATTATGAATATTTTTTTCATAGCTACCTCCATTTTATAGTTTTTGTAATAAATGTTAATCTATTTAGTTATTCTTTACGTTACAATAGAAAAAAGGTTTCAAGAAAACAGAATATTAAGCAGATTAACTAGAGCCTCTAGTAATGCCGTGAAAAAAAGAAAGGGAGAGAAGAAATGATTGAAGTTAAATTACAAGCAGCATTGGTGCATGCTGGAGTCAACCGAGCGAGTTTTCTCGGTGAAGGAGCCTGGCATTATGCCTGGAAAGTATGTAGAGAAGAAAAAAAATTAGTGCTTCGAATTCCAAAAGCGATTGCTTATGGAAAATCTGTCTCGTTTGATGAAGAGGCATTTAAAGCAGAGTATGCAGGCACTGAACTCTACTACTGGGCTGTAAATAAAGCTCAAAAAGGGGCGGCACCGGATTTTTTTAAATTCCATGTGTCGTCTGAGCTGACTTACACATTAGAAACATTTAGAGGAAAACAAATTGATTTACACAGTATGACAGAAAAAGCGGCTTTTCAGATAGGCAGTAAAGTCGGATCAATCCAACGTAAAACAGAAGATGTTCCACATGGATTGAGTGGTTTTGGTTATCTAACTTGGTCAGAAGAAAATGGACTAAAAGGCACATTAAATGGAGATGTACACGAATTTTTGAAAGAAGAAAGCAAGGAGCATTTAGCAGATTATCAAACGCTTTGCTTTGCACATCCGAAGTTTAAAGACAGTGTGGTTAGTAAAGCACTTCAATTAGCTGTGACTAGTAGAAAAAAAGCATTTACGAAACCGCAACTTGTTAATCAAGATGCTTCGCCAGAAAATATTTTGATTGATGAAAATGGGTTATGTCTAATTGACCCTTATCCTAGTATCTATTATTCAAGAGGAATGGCCGGCAACTTTATGAATCTCTACGAGACATTTTTTATCGCTCTCTCGGATACACCTCGTTACAGCAGACATCAATTTTCAACATGTGCGGCTAAATTAAAGTTGGTTGCGCAAGGATATATAACCGGTTATAGTGCCGGCAATCGACAAATTGCTAGTGAAGTGAGAGGAGAGCAGTTGCTTCAATTACTGGAAACCGCTTATAGCCATTTTTGTTTGCTTTCAAAGGATCTTGCTGAGGAAACAAAAATTCGATATGGCAGTAAGGAAGAAATCGAAGCGAGGTTACCGGTATTTTGTGAAGAGCTAAAGGATTTAGCCTCTTCTCAAATTGATGAACTTTTGTATTTCAAGCAAAGAAATAATTTATTTTAGTAGAAAATTATGTTCACGTTGCATGTCTAATTTGTTAATAGATTTAGACTGCGCAGAAAGAAGGTATTGAGACAATGAAGAAGGATCATAAAGAGAATCCAATTAACGCAGCTAAGCAATTTGTGGAAAAGAATCATCCCTCCTGTGATGCAGCATTGCTCGCAGGAAGTGTAATTCGTGGTGAGGCGACAGCAACATCTGATCTTGATATTGTGGTATTCGATCATCAGTTACGTTCTTCTTACCGAGAATCATTTATCGATTTTGGTTGGAATATTGAAGTATTTGTTCATAATTTGACTTCGTATAAGGAGTACTTTTCAAGTGATTGCGAAAGAGCTAGACCTTCAATGCCTAGGATGGTAGCCGAAGGGGTGGTTTTAAAAGACAATGGAATTATTGAGCGAGTAAAAGCAGAAGCGGAGGTATTACTAGATAGGGGTCCGAAAGAATGGCCAACCCAAATCATCGATACTAAACGATACATTATTACCGACTTACTCGATGACTTTATCGGCTGTCATGACCGAGCCGAAGCGATCTTTACTGCTGGCGCTATAGCTGAACTCGTAAGTGAATTTGTACTACGAACGAACAAGCAATGGAGTGGTTCGTCAAAATGGATAATTCGATCGTTGAGACACTATGATTGTGAATTTGCTAATTATTTTATTGAGGCTTTTGAGGAATTTTATAAAAATGACAACAAACAAAAAATTATCCAACTGGTTGACGAAGTCTTACTGCCTTATGGAGGACGGTTATTTGAAGGTTTTTCTTCGGGTAAAAGTTAATGAGAATGACAGAGGTGCTGAACGTGAAGTTAGACCATGTAGCCATGAATGGGAAAATAGCGGTTGAAATATTGAAATGGGAGTATGATTCTCCTTATGATTTTTACAACAATAAGTTAACGCAAGAGACACTGGCCGAAATGATGGATGGTTCATACTTTGCTATCACCAATGATTTAAGCGAGTTAATCGGTTTCTTCTGTACCGGTAAAAGCGCCCAAATTCCAAGTGGGAAAAAGTTCAAAGTATACGAAGAACCCCTTGTTGATATGGGATTAGGGATGAATCCTCAACTAGTAGGAAGAGGTAACGGATATGAGTTCTGCTCATATATTGTTAAATTCATCGAAGAATATTATCATAGTCATTCTATTCGATTGACTGTAGCGAAATTTAACCAGAGAGCCATTTATTTATACAAAAAACTTGGGTTTATTCAAGTTAATGAATTTAGTACAAATTTCACAGATTTTATTACGATGGTGAAAAAACCTAGCTTTTACAAAGGCTTGTCTGATACTTGAGATAATGATAAAGCTTAACGAGTAAAGGGGTAGATACAGAAGCTATTGAGATTAATATGTCTAACATCCAAAAGGAGTATAGAGAATAAAAAGCACAAGAGTTATTGTTAATTTATCCAAAGAGAGAAACGATTAAACGTTGGAATTGAAGGAGAGACTGACAGTGAATGAAACCATTAGCCAAACCTGGAATTTAGATTCTTTATACGAGGACGGGAGCCAATCAATTAAACTAAGAAAATCATTAAATCATTTGGCGTAGAGGAGTAAGACACTGGCAATGATATCGAAATTTATAGAGCTGTACCAAAGAAAAAAGATTTCCAAGCACTTCTTAATAAGATTGAGCGATTCCAAAAAATCCTAAGTGAATGGACGCAAATGAATGAATTTCTGACTTGCATATATGCTGAAAACGTGAAGCTAGAAAATACTCATCTACAGAAGAAAAATGTACTATAGAAACGGAGAAGAGGCGTCATTCGCCACCTCCTCTCCGTTCGTTATTTCTGAATTTCCCTTTCATCTACGATAGGTAACTTAAAGATTACTTAACAAACTAATCGATGCTGTCTGTTTGATTTTTCATAATTTGCTCATCCATCGGTCCAATGATTTTTTGAGCAATTTCGCCTTTTGTATTCAAGATGTATGTTGTTGGTACAGTGCGAATTTGATAAGTTTGAGCGACGCTACCTGTCTCATCCATAGGCATTGTGAAGGTTAATCCAAATTCATCAATAAACGAACGGATTGCTTGTTCGCCATTATCCTGCTCTGTCAAATTGACGGCCAGTATTTCGACATCGCCATCTAGATTGTTTTCATGAAATTGCTGCATGTGTGGCATTTCTGCACGGCACGGAGGACACCAAGTAGCCCAGAAATTGAGAATGACTTTTTTGCCGCGATAATCGGATAACTGAACTGTTTGACCATGTTGGTCGATCAAAGTGAAATCGGGTGCTTTTGCTCCTAGAGAGAGACCTGTTGATGTAGGTGTAATGGTTTCTGATTGCTTAGTTGATTCACTCTTCGTAAAGAAATTGAGCGCCATGATGCCAATAGCAGCTAAAAGCAGAATTCCAAAAAGTATTTTTTTAATCATAGAGTCTGTCCTTTCTGTTCAAAGCGGGTGTACATGATGCTAGTGACGATCGCTAGTAAAACGAATGTTGCGTTTTGCCATGACCAAAGCGAACCAAATGCACTTAAAATTAGCAACTCTAATGTTAATAATGCGGCAAGCAATAATACGTTCGGGACGTCAGTACGTTTTGCGAGAAAGCGAATAGCCAAAATGCTTATAATCAGCAGCAAAGTATGGAAAATTGCTTCAACCACATTTTTTTCAAAGCTTTGCAGAATTGCTTGATAAGATAGAAAGAACAAAAGCCAGGAAAATACGGATTGCTTCGCTACCTTCCATTGTTTTTTCTGTGCCATGATTAAATAGATACTAACGACAACAATTCCAAGGAAATGTCCATATAAACCGCCGTTAAAATAAAGGATGGATAAAGGCATATTACGAAAGTTTTCGAAATGAAATAGACTGTAACTGAGTTTCCAGGTAAGGATGTAGAACGTCAGCGCATTCCAATACCATTCTCCGATTTTTTCTCCGGTAAAAAAACGCATAAAAAGTTTAACTACGGCAGCTGCCAACAAAACAGCAACCCATACAGCGGGAATGGTCAGATGAAAAATAGGAATATAGCTCATGATTGCTCTTCTGATCGGATAGTATTCATTACAAAAGTACCTCCATCTGTATTGGGATTTAACTACTCAACGTGTCCCATTATAGCTGAATGCACATTTTTTTCATCTTTTTTGTTTTGCAGCTAAGCTAAAACAAGATGATTATAAGAGGCACAGTATGATGTCATGGCAGGAACGTTTTGAAACAGAGGAATATTTGTATGGGACAGCGCCAAATGAATTCATCGAAATGATTCATCCGAAATTCATACCTAGTCCATTTACTTTTTATATAGAGTATCCTATAGATTACCATAGAAATTCACCCTATGAAGACGATTTCACAAATTTGTCTTAACTACAGAAGTAAGTGAGCAGACTTTAATCAGCGATTACGAAAAAAGCTAGAAAATGACAGTTGTCAACTGAGATAAATATGTTCTTTTTTAAGCAACAAAAAGACGTCTAGCCGGCACCTATTTTCAAGTGCTGGTTAGACGTCTTTTACTTGAAGAAATCATTTAGTTTGTCATTGAGGCAAAGAGACCAAATTACAATAGTTTTAGCTTGTTACTGCTTTTTCACTTCTTAGTAGGCTTGTTGTCTAAAGGCTTTTCCGACAAGGCAGAAAGTAATTGTGCTTCTTGTTTTTCTTTTAACTTTAAATGAGTTTTTGTATAGCTTGGGTTGATCGTGCCGCTGCCTAGTCCTTCATTAATCATCTGGTCAATCGCATGAAAGCGATCAAGCGCTGTTTGTTGTGGATCTTTCATGTTACTTCCTCCTCATTATCGTTTTAGATTTATCTGTGACAGCATATCGATTCGAATTCCTTGAAGCTTTGCATCGTTTTAGTTTAGTATACCATATTGACTCAATTTTCTGATAAACATGTTGCAGAAGAGTCAATCTTTTGAGCATAGAATGGAGAAAAAGGAATTGGGGATTTATAGAAAAAGCCAATAACGTTTGCTTTTCACAACATAACCATTACTATGCTGTTTAAAAAGAGCGAGAGACATGGAAAATGCACAAAAGATCGTTGTTTTTGAAATCGAACGAAGAAACACATCAGAAGAAAGTTCGTATGGGGAAAAGGTTGAATTTCCCTACATGATGAACACGAACGTCATTTCTGCTTTGATGAAGATTCGGCGAAATCCCATTAACATGGAAGGGGGAGAAAACGCCGCCTATCACATGGGATAGAAACTGCTTAGAAGAAGTATATGGAGCCTGCTCCTGTCATCAATGGCTATGCTCTTCAATCATATACAGCTTTAGTTGACCACTTAAAACAGCCTATGCGGCTATAGCCAATGAAAAACAAAACCAATTACATTGGGCAAGCTCCTATTTCACAAGTGCGCTTAATGAATGCCCATCCAACGGGTGCTATGAACAAAGGTGAAAGGTTAACATTACTAATAGGACCGGGTGGAATTCAAGAATGTAACATGGCACAAAACGGTGTGGAGACCTGTCCGAAAGGAATCCCTTTAACTACATCGATTGCATCGATAAATCGCGAGACAACAGTCAAAATGTTTCGTAATTTTTTGGGGAGTGATCATGTGGTTAACTAGAGTCGTCTAAAGTTTTTTCTCAAACGAATTATAGTCGAAATCTAAATTTTTTAGCAGATGTAGTACTTCGAATACAAAAACAGTAAATCCTAGCCAAACACTTCCGAAAACGTAACCAGCAAGGATATTACTAGGAAGCTGAACCTCGAGATACATGCGACTAATAGCAATCAAGACTAAAAGGATCAAGGTCGCAATAGAGAGGAATCTACGCACCGAAATAGAATTAATTGTCCAAATGACAGTGAAAATGCTAATCCCAAACACGACAACAGTAAGTAAAGATTGTTCGTTAGGAAACGAATACAATGGATTTGTAAGTGACTGTTTTAAAGGAGAGAAGTTGTAAAATAATCGGCGGAGAAATTCTTCGTATACTTCTCCACCGCATACAACGATTGCCACTAATGCCAATCGTCGGAAAGTATCCTGGCCTTTCAAAAAAGTCCAAACGACAGTCACAATAAGAAGTGCAATCAATGTATTTCTAGATCCCATAAAAGAAAACAGTTTCATCACAGGTATCCACTTGTCATTAAAAGCGAAATGAAGGAACAAACCGGTAATGTCATTAAAATCCTGAAATTCATTTCCCAAAAAGTCTTGGATTAAACCAATCATTAGAAGAAATAGGCTAAAGATAGTTACTACTGCTGTGATTAATATAACTCCGACTTTTCTACGTGAATGCAGGAAATACAACGCAATTTTTAACTGCCAAATAGCATAAGCTTTGATTTTTTGTTTATACTTATTGCGTACATACATAAGGACTAAAATTACAGCCGCTATACAGCCTATAATCAAGAGGTATTTTTTTATAGCCATATGGAATTGCTCCCACTGAGGTCCCAAAATCTTCCCAAATGTTATAAATATACTAACCCATAAAAAAGCTCCGCTATATGCATACAATGCGTATGTTCGAAAAGGGATTTGAATAATACCTGAAAAGTAGCCGGTAATATGCCGAACCCCTGGAATGAAATAAGCGATAATTAATAATTTATTTCCATGCGTATTAAACCAACGTGATGTTTTTTCGATTTTCTCTGGACTCATATGAAAATACTGACCATATTTAATGAAAAAAGGAGTGCCTAATTTACACCCAATATAATAGGAGATGGTCATACCTAAAGAAGTGCCAGCACCTGCCACTAAAATAGAGTAAGCCCAATTTAATTCGTGTTGGAAAACAAGAAATCCACTATAGGTCATGAGCACTTCACCGGGAATAGGAAAAGCAATCAGTTCAAGAAGGAGTGCACCAAATAAAACAATGTATCCATACTGTTCAATGTAATCAGTAAGATTTCCCAATAGAATGCCTCCTCTGTAAACTAAGAGTAATATCCAACTAAGGTTTTCTAGCTTGTATTTAGTTTGGCAATTCAAAGCGGAACAATTTGAAAGCAAACATTCCTTGTGGCTCAGTTTACAGCAGAACGTGGTTAAACTCTATGTTAACACGAGGTATTAATTTGCAAACTAGAAACACATCATAGGTGCAATAAGGAATTTTAGCATTATAATGATGGATATAGCTTTTGGAATGTACAGCTTTCCAATAAAACGATCTAGCTAAACGTAGCAGTAGGAGGAATACATATGAACAATCCAGTCATCATTGTAGGTGCAGGATTAAGCGGTTTGCGCGCGGCATCACTACTTACAAAACAAGGAATAACTTGTAAAGTACTTGAAGCACGAGATAGAATTGGTGGCAGAATTTTAAGTGAGTCTGTTCCAAATCAAGAGGATCTCGGAAGATTCGATCTGGGGCCAACGTGGTTTTGGCCGCAACATGAGCGCAAAATTTCGGCTCTAGTAGAAGAATTAGGGTTGGTGAATTTCGTTCAGCAGAACGAAGGAGACATGCTAATGGAACGGTTTCAAACAAAGTCTCCAGAGCGCTGTGTTATGGAAGAACACATTGATGCCAGAGGAGTTCGGTTAACCGGGGGAATGCAGTCGTTAATAGATGCATTGGCAGAGCAAATCCCTGCAAAAATGATTGAGTTAGAAACTCGTGTTAAAGAAATCTGTATGGACGAGGTTGGAAAAATTACGGTTACAGTAGAAAGAGCAGGTGGAAAGTTAGAAAATATGCGTGCAGCTTCGGTTATTTTGGCATTGCCACCGCGTCTTGTAGCACGTCATATTAAATTTTCCCCATCACTTCCGACAGAACTTTTAACTGATATTGCAGAAAAACCGACATGGATGGGCTCACAAGCCAAAGTGGTTGTGGTTTTTGATCGTCCATTTTGGAGAGAATCTGGATTGTCAGGTTTGGTGTTGAGTTCGGTTGGTCCTTTGCAAGAAATTTACGATGCTTCACCTACTAATGGTTCGGGTGCGTTATTTGGATTTTTTGGAATTCCGTCAGAAGCACGTCAACATATGGGACCGGAAAAAGTAAAAAAATTGGTCGCAAATCAATTAGTTAAACTGTTTGGCAAGGATGCTGAAAATCCTCGAGCAATTCTTTACAAAGATTGGTCCAGTGATTTGAATACTGCAGTTGAAGAAGACTCTAGCCCATTCAAAAATTATGCGAGTTATGGTCAACCGCCATCAGCTGGTGACTGGGAAGAAAAAGTGTTTTTTGCAGGAACTGAGACAAATTCACAGTACAGTGGCCATTTAGAAGGCGCGCTTCGGTCAGCTGAACAAGCGGTTAATAAAATTCTTGCGTTAAATTCTAAGTAATTAATAACAGACATGCATGTGATTATTTTATTTCATAAGCTAGATATAATGACAAAAAACCTTTAGGCAACTAAATGCCTGAAGGTTTTTTATCGGATTATTTTACTCGTTCGCCTTGGACGAATACGGAGATAATATTACGTCGTTGTGTCATGTACAAGAGCTTCTGGAAAATATCTTCAAGAGAGTTCATGCCTTCGAAAATGGGCATCGATGCATCTTCAATTCGTGTGTCAATAATTTGTGCATCAAAAGCATAGTTTTCCGTAAGTCGACCAACTGGTAAACTAATGCTTTCACCGCCGCCCGCTGTAGCGAAATAAAACGCTTCGTTGGCCGTAATACGCGAATGATCACGACCGCGAGAAGAAGCATTTTTAGAAGGATCTACCCCATCTTCTAGCATGCGAGAAGAAATAACGGCTTGGCGAATGGCGGAATAAATTCCAGGGTCATAACCTGCCGACAAATCCGTACCGAGTCCAATTTCAACACCCATGTCAGCAAAATGTTTGATCGGAATTACACTATTGGCAAAATAAGCATTGGAAATAGGGCAGTGAGCGATTGCAGTTCCTTGTTCGATATACGTTTTTGCATCATCATCGCTCAAGAAATTAGCATGCGCCATAATTGCTTTTTCAGTCAATAAGCCGAAATCATTTAATACTTGTGCGTCATTTTTGCCGAAACGCTCTTTCACATGATTGTGTGCCCAGTCACTCTCGCTACAATGCGAAGTGATATGAACATCGTGTTTAGCCGCAATTTTCCCTAATCCTTCTAAAGCTTCAGATGTACAACTTGGTACAAAACGCGGCGTTACTACTGGGTAGACACCTTGCTTTGTTGTTTTATTCAACTCTTTTACTCGTTGAATAAAGCGTTCTGTGCCTGTTAATGCTTCTTCTAGGCTAGCATCTCTGTAGAAATCCGGGTTTTCAGCCGGGTCATCCATCACGACTTTTCCGACGAGTCCGCGTTGTCCTTTTTCGGCACAAATTTTTGCTAGCAAAAAACTTGCTTCTTCGTGGATGGTCGCAAAGTAAAGAGCGGTTGTTGTGCCGTTTCCAAGCAATGTATCGACTAAGTGGCTATAAGTTTCTTCGGCAAATGCTATATCTGAAAACTTAGCTTCTAGTGGGAATGTGTACGTATTCAGCCATTCATAAAGTGGCAAATCAAGTGCTGTGCCGGTTTGAGCCCATTGAGGAGCATGAATATGCAAATCGATAAATCCAGGAAGTAAATACTGACCTTCTGTTAGTTCCATCAGCGTTTCTTCACTGCGAGCTTGTTTCAATACCATGTTGTAATCTTGATCATTCGGTGAAAGACGTTTAGCAATAAAGCCATCATCATTTATACAGAAAAGATAGTCTTCCAATATTTCGATTTCCTGTAGGTTAATACTTGAAAAGCCTGTTCCTTTAATAATTTTATTCATAACAGCCGATGCCTCCATAGTTGTTTTGTATAGGTAGATTAAAAGTTCTCATGTGTGTTGACTTATTTTTCATGATGACCATACGTTTCCGACGAGTGTGATTTTTCTTTTGGTTACTTTCAACAAAATCAAAACAAGATAGAATGACAAAAGAGTGGGACCGGTAAGGGTCAACACTCTTTTTAAAATTGAAACTTCATTTTGCTACCGTTTCCAGCGCCACTTCAATCATGTCATTAAACGTCGTTTGTCTTTCTTGTGAAGTCGTATGTTCCCCAGTAAGAATATGATCGCTAACCGTTAACAACGTTAATCCTCTTACACCAAATTTAGCAGACAGGTAATAAAGAGCAGCTGCTTCCATTTCAACAGCTAATACACCGTGCTGACCAAGCTTGTTAGTTGTTGCTTGGTCATCAGAGTAGAAACTATCAGAAGAAAATACATTTCCTACATGAAGCGTAAGTCCTTTATCTGTAGCAATATCATAAGCATTTTTGATTAAATCAAAGTTTCCAATTTGAGGAAGATCAATTCCTGGGAAATCTTTGCGAATCATCGCAGAATCCGTTGCAGCAGCTTGTGCAATAATCACATCGCGAATGTTCACGTCTTGCTGAATTGCACCACATGTTCCGATTCTCACAAGATTTTTTACCTGATAGTCATTGATTAACTCATGAATGTAAATGGATGCTGAGGGCATACCCATTCCAGTTCCTTGAACAGAAACGCGGTTTCCTTTATAGGTGCCTGTATACCCCAACATGCCACGCACATTATTGTAGCAACTTACATCTTCAAGAAAAGTTTCTGCAATATAGGTTGCACGTAACGGATCTCCGGGAAGTAACACTGACTCTGCTATTTCTCCTACTTTTGCTTCAATATGAAAACTCATTAGAAAAACCTCCATTGTCGTTGTTGTTCGTTTGCATGTAATTGCATCTTTAAAGCATCATAACATGACAGAAAGAAGTGAGCTGTGAAGACAACTACCTTATTTTTGTGAACTTGTTCACAAAAAAAGCAGAGGATAAGGTAGCTGGTTTTTTGATTACATACTATTCCATTTACGAAGCATTTGTATTTCTTCTGCTTGATTGCAAATAGACTCGAGTTTTTTCATATCTACTATATAAATATTTTTTTCTCGAATTTCAATTATCTTTTCGTCCTGAAATTCGTTCAAAGTTTTAGACATGGATTCTCGCGTAATCCCAAGCATCGTTGCGAGAAAAGATTGATTGATTTTTAAATCCACTTTGTAGCCATCATTACTTTGATCGCCAAAATTGAAATAGAAATCGACGAGTAAATTCGCGACTTTTGTCCGGACATCATGCAAGCTTAAATAACGAATCAAGCGATTTAGTATACGCGTGCGTTCAACAAGGATCCTGTAGGCATTTTTTAAAATCGCTGGGTATTGTTCCACAAGTTCCAGGAAATCTGTCTTCTTAATTTGCCAGGCTGCAACGTTTTCAAGTGCTTCAATAGAAGAAATTCGGTAATTAACAAGAGATAAAGCTTCAACTTCTCCTAAAATTTCTCCAGGTAATGCAAAGCTGAGCACAATTTCTTTGTCTTCGTGCAAGCGGAAAATTTTCAGTTTTCCAGAACGGATAATGTAAATATCTTCGCTTTCATCATTTTCAAACATGAGCATATGATTTTTCTTGAATTGACGCTCTTTGAGCAGCAGAAGAATCTGTTGCAAATCGTTTTCTGGGATACCTGAGAAGATAGGGATATCTGAGAGGTTTGTCATCATGTGAATCCGTCCTTTCGATTCGGTAAATTTCATTGCGTATCCGCCGCTGTTTTTCTAATACCGTAATCCCTTATTGAAAGTCACATGTAATCAACTAGCAATCGTCTATGCTAACTTGGATGTAAGGGAACTTTATTTTTTATTATACAGCACAAACTGAAAATCATATGATGGCGGCTGAATTACACTAATTCTTTTATTTTTCCAACTTACAATGCATAGTATCAATAAATAGAAGCGAGCGAAAAAGTGAGATTGAAAATTTAGAAAAAGGGTATTCGAAAAGAGATGATATAAATGTGAGTTAGAAAGAAATAGACATTTGACTTGCTTGATCGTTTAAAAGTAGTTGATTTTTACTGAAAAATAGGGGGTATGAATATGAATAAAAAAGTAGTCGGGATGTCGATCATTGCTTCAATCGCTTTGGTCGGGTGTAGTTCGGGAGAAGATGCAAAAGAGCCAATTATTATTGGAGGAAAGCCTTGGACTGAGCAGTATATTTTGCCTTATATTTTAGGTGAGTACATAGAGTCCAAATCAGAGTATACGGTTGAGTATGAAGATGGCCTAGGGGAAGTGGCAATTTTAACACCTGCTTTGGAAAAAGGTGATATTGATATGTATGTAGAGTATACCGGTACAGGATTAAAAGATGTGCTGAAACGTGATTCAGAACCAGGTCAATCATCTGAAGAAGTGCTCGAGGCAGTTAGAGAAGGGTATGAAGAAGAACTAGGAGCGACATGGTTAGAGCCGCTGGGTTTTGAAAATGGCTATACGTTAGCTTACTCTAAAGATAGCGGCTTTAATGCTGAAACTTACTCTGATTTAGCTGCGATTTCTGCTTCTGAGGATGTCACTTTTGGCGGACCCCACTCTATTTATGAACGACAGGGTGATGGCTACGAAGATTTAAAAGCTACTTATGATTTTAAATTTTCGGCTACCGAAAGTTTTGATCCCTCTATTATGTACGAAGCTGTGAAAAATGGAGATGTAGACGTTATTCCGGCATTTACAACAGATAGCAGAATTGAGTTGTTCGACCTAGCAACGACAAAAGATGATTTAAACTTCTTTCCAAAATATGATGCAGCCCCAGTTGTCAGATTAGAAACACTTGAAGAGTATCCAGAGTTGAAAGATGTCTTAAACGAGCTTGCTGGGCAAATCAGCGAAGAAGAAATGTTGGCGATGAACGCTAAAGTAGATGTTGATAAAGAGCAACCGCAAGACGTAGCTCGAGAATTTCTAATCGAAAAAGAATTGATTGAAGAATAGAGAAACTTATTAACATGTAAAGTAAGTAGAAAATTTTTAGTAGGTAAGGGGAGTTATTCGATGAAAGCAGTAGAAAATACGTCTATAGCAGAGCGCTTTGCAGAAATTAGAGGCGTTACGATGAAACTAATTGAGCCTTTAGAAACGGAAGATTTTATCATTCAATCCCACGAAGATGTGAGTCCAGCAAAGTGGCATATTGCCCATACCACCTGGTTTTTCGAGCGTATGATTTTAAAAGAATTCAAATCGGATTATGAAGAGTTCAATCCAGCTTTTGATTTTTTGTTTAATTCGTATTACAACACGATTGGACCTTATCAACCACGCCACCAACGCGGCGTGCTATCACGACCGACTGTAAATCAAGTTATTGAATATCGCAATTATGTGGATCAGCAAGTAACTAACTTACTTGCTGAATCAGCTAGTGAAACAAAGGAAGAAATAGAAGCTTTAATATACATGGGCCTTCAACACGAACAACAGCATCAGGAATTGATCTTAATGGATATAAAATACAACTTTTTTGTTAATCCACTTTTTCCTACGTATACAGAAACTGAAAAACGTCCAGTAAGTAAACAGCAGGAATCGCAGTTTGTTGAGTTTGAGGGAGGATTGGTCGAAATCGGTCACGACGGGAATGGCTTTGCGTTTGATAACGAAAGTCCGCGTCATAAAGTTTGGATAGAACCGTTTAAATTAGCAACAAGCCCAGTGACAAATAGAGAGTATCTTGAATTTATAAATTCCGGAGGCTATGAAAAACCGGAATATTGGCTTTCTGATGGTTGGAGTATAGTCAACGAACACAATTGGAAAGCACCACTTTATTGGCTGAAAGACAAACAACAGCACTGGCAAATCTTTACCTTAGCGGGCATACAGGACCTAGAACTCGATGAACCGGTTAGTCATATTAGTTTTTACGAAGCAGATGCTTTTAGTAGATGGAAAGGCAAAAGGTTACCTACTGAAGCTGAATGGGAATATGCTTCTCAAAGCGTTGCTATTCATGGAAATACGTTGGATGAGGGAGTTTACCATCCTGTAGCAAGCAGTAGCGATTCACAAAGGGAATTGTTGTCTAAGATGTTCGGAGATGTATGGGAATGGACTGCCAGTGCCTATTCACCGTATCCAGGAAGTAAACCGTTAGAAGGTGCATTAGGTGAATACAATGCAAAATTCATGTGCAACCAAATGATTCTTCGCGGAGGTTCATGCGCAACGCCGCTAAAACATATCCGAGAAACATACCGAAATTTTTTCCCGCCAGAAAAAAGATGGCAATTTAGTGGGTTTAGACTAGCACAAGACCAAAATTAATCATTTAAGAGAAGTACAACTGTTTTATGCGAAAAAGCAGACAACCGATTCTACTCGGGGTGTCTGCTTTTTTCTGTAAAAAAAGAATGATATTTCGACTTACTTATTGCAATTTCGTCAAAAAAGAGTAATATACCTAAATAGACATTGCATATCCACAATGGATATTGCAAATAGCTACTTAACATTGAAAATAACTGTTAACTTATATTAGACAGAAAAGGAGTGCAGATTATGCAGCTAACAAAGGGTGTCGAGCAGGCTATTTGTATTATTGTGTTGCTGGCGACGCAAGAAAGCAGCGCGCCGCTTGCTTCAGATGAAATTAGCAAAAGGCTGGGCGTTTCACCATCTTATATGAAGAAAATAACGAGGAAATTAGTCGTTCAAGGAATTGCTGTTTCGGTACCTGGCAATAATGGCGGCGTTTCACTAGCAAAATCGGCAACGCATATTACAATGCTTGACGTTATTGAAGCAATGGAAGGTCCGATACAATTATACCCAGATACAGGGTTAATTCGTCTGGCTTTTAAAGATGGAGAGTACGCACAAAAAGGACAAGAAATTCTTAAAAATGTTTTTTCACAAGGAGATCGGTTATTGATTGAATATTTATCTAAAGTAACAGCTGCTGATCTTTTAAAAGAAGGATTAGGAACATCAAATTTGCCAACGTTAAACTGGAATAGAGAAACGTTAAGTGATGTATTGAAAAAAGAACAGGATGATTTAAAATGAAAATGTTTAAACAGGAATGGAAGCAATTGTTTTCCAAACCACTTTTGTTAGGAACCATGGTTGTTATGATGTTTATCCCGATTATTTATAGTGGTTTTTTCTTAGGCTCGTCGTGGGACCCTTACGGAAAAACAGAACGCTTACCGGTAGCGGTCGTCAACGAAGATGTACCATCAGAATATGAGGGCAAGACACTTGATGTCGGTTCAGAGTTAGTTGGAAATTTAAAAGAGAATGATGCATTGGATTGGCAGTTTACCGATGCAAAAAAAGCAGAGCAAGGAATGGACGATGGGAAATACTTTATGGTTTTGACCATTCCAGAAAATTTCTCGGAACATGCAGCATCTGTAATGAGTGATGATCCAAAACCGATGGATTTACAGTATGAAACCAATCCCGGTCGCGGATTTTTTATAAAATCAATAAGTAAGCAAGCGACTACGACGATTAAAGAGGAAATTGCAGAAAGTGTGACAAAAGAATACGTAAAAGCAGTATTTGAACAAATTGATACACTGGGCGAAGGTTTAGGAGATGCAGCAGAAGGTGCGGAACAACTTGATGATGGAACTGTCAAATTACAAAAAGGCAATGCAGAATTAATCGCAGGGCTTGGCACACTTTCAGAAGGAAGTTTAACTTTCCAGGAAGGCGCAGAGCAATTAGAAATTGGTGCCGGACAGTTTGCTACAGGAGCCGCAGATTTAAATCAAGGAGCGAACCTGTTGAATAAAGGGATTATTTCTTATACAGCAGGAGTAGGCAAGTTGCAAAGCGGTGTGGTTGGACTTGCCGAAGGAACTGCAGAGCTAAATAATAATGGTCCAAAACTTGTTGAAGGATCACAAAAATTAGAACAAGGTCTAAATTCTCTCGTTCCAGGAGCAGAACAACTGAGTCAAGGTCTATCAGCTACTGAAGCTGGTAGTGCACAGCTAAATAATGGCTTACATGAGCTTCAAACACAAACAAGCGAGTTAACAGGGAGTTCTTCTGGCATTCAACAGTTGGTATTAGGTCAAGCTGCGCTTGGTGAGGGTCTTGCTAAACTGGCTAATGGCAGTACCACTCTTCAAGAGGGGCTTGGTGCATTAAATAACCAACTTCCAACACCAAATCAACTCAACAATTTGCAACAAGGTTTATTAGCTATTCAAGAAAACGTTAACCAATTAAATGGTGCTGTTTCAGCCAGTAGTGCACAGAATGCATCAAAATTGCAGGCGAATCTAGCGGCGGCGCAACAAGCCGTTAGCGAAATGCAGCCAACTTCTTCAACTGCAACAGTGGCAGCTCTTGAAGCAACAGCTACTTATAGCAGTTTAACTGCGGAGCAACAAGCCGAATTATCAGCTGCAGTAACTGGAAGTACACAGCAACAAGCAGCAGCACAACAAGGTGCATTTGAAACGCTCGAGAAAAGTCTTGCTGCTGTATCAGCTAACATAAACGAGCAAATTATTCCCGCATTTCAATCACTCGGATCCATGCCTGAGAAAGTAGCAGAATTGAACAGTGCTGTAGATCAAGTAAATCCTGCAGCCCAAGAAGCTCTTGGTGGATATTCAGCCGTCCGAAATGCACTGAACGATCAACTTATTCCAGGTGTGAAGAATCTCAATGCGGGAGCAGAGCAAGCGGCTGAGACAAGTGGACAACTTCTTGCGGGAATTGAAAAAACAGCAGAAAGTCTACCTCAGCTTGCAGATGCAGTTGACCGGTTAGCAGAAGGAAGCTCTTCACTGAATGACGGTGTATCTTCTCTTGCTTCAGGCTCAATTGGACTTGTTGAAGGTGCGAGCGCGTTGCAACAAGGGTCTATAGAATTAGAAAAAGGAACAACTGAATACACAGCAGGAGTATCAAAAGCAGCACAAGGAGCAGGGCAGCTTCAAGAAGGAACGGCTGAACTTGCGGCTAACTCTGCAGAGCTGAATTCTGGTTCCAGTGATTTGGCAAATGGTGCAAATCAGCTAGCCGAGGGCGTACCAGCGCTTTCAAGTGGTGCAGGTGAACTTGCTGGTGGAGCAACTGATTTACATAGCGGAGCCAGCAAACTAGAAGACGGCTCTGGTGAATTAGGTCAAGGCCTTACAAAGCTAGAGGAAGGAACTTCTGAACTTGCTACAAGTTTATCTGATGGCGCAGAAGACGTAGCAAGTAAACAAGTAACAGATGATAATTACGAAATGATCGCTGCACCAGCAACAGCAACAGAAAGTGAACGGAGCGATGTACCGAACTACGGTCATGCATTAGCACCTTATATTTTGTCGCTTGCTCTTTTCGTCGGAGCTTTATCTTTCAATTTAGTATTCCCAATTAACGCGCCAGCTGGACGCCCGACTTCAGGAGTTGGCTGGTGGTTTAGTAAGTTTTCACTTGGTTTTATCCAAGCAACAGCAGCAGCACTCATTGTTGATGCAATTATGCTGTTCGGTTTCCATCTTCAAGTCGATCACATCGGAGAGTTTATTGCGGTCTCAGTCATCACTTCACTTACCTACATGTTCTTGATTATGTTCTTAGGTATTACTTTTGGAAATCCAGGACGATTTGTGGCAATGATTATTCTCGTTCTCCAATTGGGTGCAAGTGGTGGTACATTCCCTGTAGAATTAACAAATACATTTTTCCAGACGGTGCATGATTTTGTTCCCATGAGCTATGCCATCCTCGGATTCCGAGAATCGATGTCTTCGGCATATGGAACACATACTTTCATTACGAGTATTTTAGTGCTTGGCGCTTTTATTGTCGTCTTTAATCTGCTGTTATGGCTAGTACTTAGCTTGCGAAGTCGTAAAGCATATAGATTAGCAGAAGAAAATTAAGTACAAGGGGCTGTCTCAAAAGGTCATAAACAATGACTTTTTGAGTACAGCTCCTTTTTTATTTTGTATGAAAGGTCTTTCGCTTTTTTAAAGGACTTTTGCATTGAAAAGAGAAAGTAAGAGTAGCGTAAAAATTACACCGAACAAAACTACGTGAATAGTAGGAAGGAGAGAAATCGAAAGTGCCATACATTCAGACAAGTAGATTGACCTTAATCACATTTACTGTGGCAATGATGAAAGCTGCAATTTCTAATAAGGCTGATCTGGAAAGGATCACAACATACCGAGTAGCTGACGGCTACCCGATGACTGCTTACAAAGAAATCATTCCATATAAAATAAAACAATTTAGCGAATATCCACACGAAAATAAATGGGAAGGCATACTTGTACATAATCAGACGCGAACCATTATAGGAGATATGGGTTTTCGGTACCGAGATGGCAAGCAAGATGAATTGGAACTAGGCTATAGCATCGTCCCGAGTTATCAAGGCCATGGCTATGCAACCGAAATGGCACAAGCTTTAGTAGCATGGGGGAAAACGCAGTCAGGTATCAACAGAATAATTGCCAGTTGCGATTACGACAACTTTGCATCTATTCGTGTGCTAGAAAAAGCTGGATTGAGAAGAGTTGAGAAAAAGGATAGTAAAATTTATTGGTCAACTTGAAAGGGATAAAAAATAAACCTTCATTGACTGATACGCAGTCAATGAAGGTTTAGACAAAGTGTTTATTCGACTGGAATTTTAGTGGCTTCTTTTCTGACAAAGTCACTAAATTCGTCGCCCCAATTACAAATAGATGTAACTACAGGCTCTAGACGAAGACCGATATCACTCAATTGATACTCTACTTTAGGTGGCACAACCGGATAAACAAAACGAGTTATGATTTGGTCTTCTTCTAATTCTCTTAGTTGCCTAATTAACATGCGCTGATTGGCTTGGGGAAGTTTTTTCTGTATTTCACTCAGTCGTAGTGGAGAATCATGTAATAGACACCAGATAACAGCTATTTTCCAACGGCCGCCAATAGCTGACAATGCCAAATCTTTTCCAGAGAAATAGGTTTTTTCTTTATAATGAATTTCCAAGTGTTCTCACTCCTTTATGTTTATACTAACCTGTAATGACAAAAAAGTCAGTACTGTTCAAAAGGACTTTAGTAAAAGATAAGTCTCGGCTAAAAAACAGTAGAAAGAGGGAGATGGCATAAATAAAAGAGCGGCGATTGCATTTAGATCAGAAAAAGTCCTTCATATGAAAAAGTGTGAAACTGAAAAATTAAAAACAAAAAAGTCATTATCAAATAATGACACTGATGAAACAATAGCTGAAGTTGACTGGAAGATTATTGGACTTAGACATCTCTTTTTGTATCTCGCTTAAACATTTGCAAAAGGAGTAGCCGTGTATAGTGACAAAATCGTCAGTATTGTTTAAAGGATTTTTGTATGTAATGATAGATACATAGTATAAAACAAACAAAAAGAAAGAAGGCATAAATATGAAAAGTAGAGCAGCAGTCGCGTTTAAAGCAGGAGAACCTCTTCAAATCGTTGAAATCGATGTAGAAGAACCAAAAGCAAAAGAAGTCATGGTAAAAATACTCTATACATCGGTTTGTCATACGGATGCGTTCACGTTATCAGGCAATGACCCAGAAGGCGTTTTTCCAGCTGTTTTAGGACATGAAGGCGGCGGTGTCGTGGTATCTGTCGGAGAAGGTGTAACGTCTGTAAAACCAGGAGATCACGTGATTCCACTTTACACAGCGGAATGTGGCGAGTGTAAATTCTGCTTGTCAGGTAAAACAAACTTGTGTAGTGCAGTGCGCGAAACACAAGGTAAAGGCTTAATGACAGACGGCACAACGCGTTTTTCTTATAACGGAGAGCCGGTTTATCATTACATGGGCACGAGCACATTTAGTGAATACACGGTTGTGAACGAAGTGAGCTTAGCAAAAGTGGATGAAGATGCTCCATTAGATAAAGTTTGCTTGCTTGGTTGTGGTGTTACGACAGGCATGGGCGCAGTGAAAAATACGGCGAAAGTTGAAGAAGGTGCTGTAGCGGCAGTCTTTGGAGTAGGCGCAATTGGGCTAGCGGTCGTTCAAGGATTGGTAAAAGCAAATGCCAGCCGTATTATTGTGATCGACTTGAACGAAGATAAATTTGAACTAGCGAAGAAAATGGGTGCGACTGATTTTATTAACCCGTCGAAATTCGATAAGCCGATTCAAGAAGTAATTGTTGAAATGACCGATGGCGGCGTTGATTATAGCTTTGAGTGTATCGGAAACGTTGAGGTTATGCGTTCAGCTCTTGAATGTTGTCATAAAGGCTGGGGCGAAAGCATTATCTTAGGTGTCGCAGGTTCGGGCAAAGAAATTAGCACACGTCCATTCCAATTGGTGACAGGACGCGTATGGCGTGGATCGGCATTTGGTGGTGTTAAAGGACGTACGGAATTGCCTGGCATGGTCAAAGACTTTATGAACGGGGACATTGATTTGGAGTCGTTTATCACGCATCACTTAGCATTCCAAGAGATAAACGAAGCATTTGAACTTTTGCATAAAGGTGAGTCGATTCGTACGATTTTAACTTATGGAGAGTGATACAATGAATCTTAAAAATGTTGAAACAAAAATAGCTTTTGACGGGGAACAACGTAAATACAGTCATTTTTCGGAAGCCTTGCAATGTGATATGACATTTAGCATTTACTTACCAACCAATAATGAAAAGAAAGAAATTCCTCTTATCTGGTGGCTATCAGGCTTAACGTGCACAGATGATAATTTTAGTCAAAAAAGTGGTTTTCAACGATTGGCTGAAATACACCAAGTAGCGGTTATAATTCCAGATACGTCACCGCGCGGAGAAGCTGTTGCAGATGACGCTGCTTATGACCTTGGACAAGGTGCAGGCTTTTATGTAGATGCTACTGAACAACCATGGTCAGAGCATTATAAAATGTATACGTACATTACAGAAGAGTTAGCTGAAATTGCGTCTACACTGGTCCCTCGTTTTTCAGGCAAAGAAAGCATCATGGGCCACTCCATGGGCGGTCATGGAGCCTTAGTCATTGGGATGAAAAATGCACAACGTTTTAAAGCAATTTCTGCTTTTTCCCCTATTTTGAGTCCAAGCCAAGTACCATGGGGAATAAAAGCTTTTTCAACTTATTTAGGCAAAGATAAAGCAACTTGGTTAGAGTGGGATGCGACAGAATTAGTAAAAACAACTCATGCACCACCTATCCTGATTTCTCAAGGAACTCAAGATTCGTTTTATCCAGAACAATTGGAAGAGACAGCTTTCTTAAAAAATGCTAAAGAAAATAACCAATTGGTGGAGTACACGAAAAACGCTGGTTATGATCATAGTTATTTCTTTATCTCCACTTTCTTGGATGATCATTTCGCCTTCCATATGAAGAACTTAAAATGATTCTCATTTTAAAATAAGATGTAAAATGGGACATGCCTACATTGCAGTTAAATGTGGGGATGTCCTATTGTTTTTAGTTCATTTTTTAAAAATTGCAAAGCAGATTGAACTTAAGAAACACTAGATGTAAGATTTTCTGCGATCAAGCCTAGTATGACGATACAAAAACAAATATGCGTTATAATCAAAACAGGATTGATGCTATTTGCTATTGCTATTTCAATGTATAGTTTGAAAATAACAACAAGTTCGGAAAAAATATGTTAACTAAGAGGTAGAGAATATATGGATATGAAAAAAATGTTAGTCAATGAACGTGTAAAACCATATTTGTCAAAAGCTCGTTACGGTGTTGAAAAAGAAGGTCAACGGGTTGATTTGACGGGGATGTTGGTTCACACAAACCATCCTGAAAATATAGCGATGAGCGATGACCATCCTTATATCAAACGTGATTTTGCGGAGACACAGATGGAATTGGTTACACCGGTTACGAATTCACTAAAAGAACTTTTTGATTACTTAACAGCTATTCATGAAGTGGCTTATCGGTCGATGGATGAAAACGAAATGCTTTGGCCACTAAGTATGCCACCGGAATTACCAAAAGACGAAAAAGATATTATTATTGCAAAATTAGCTGACGATGAAGGTGTTCAATACCGTCAATCATTAGCCCATTCTTATGGTCGTCGCAAGCAAATGATTAGTGGTATTCACTATAACTTTGAATTTAGTGATGAATTGCTCCAAGCTTTGTTTAAGGCGCAGTCTGAAATCATAGCTTTTCCTCATTTTAAAACTGAAGTTTATATGAAAATTACTCGAAACTATTTGCACTATAGATGGCTAATTACCTATTTGTATGGGGCCTCTCCTAGCAGTGAAAAGAATTTCTTTGACAATGATTCTTTAGATGAGCCAGTGAGAAGCATTCGAAGTAGCAAATACGGTTATACAAATCGAAACAATGTGCAAGTATCCTATAGAAGTTTAAAAACCTATATAGCTGATATTTCTTTAATGATTGAAAAGGGAATACTCAGTGAAGAAAAAGAGTTTTACTCGGCTGTCCGTTTAAGAGGTGGAAGTCAAGTTGCAGATTTAGAAGAACGCGGCATTGGATATATCGAATTAAGAAACATCGATATTAATCCTTTTGACAAAAATGGAATTAGCTATGAACAAGCAGAGTTTCTGCATCTGTTCTTGATTTATATGTTATGGAAAGATGAAGAGATGGATTGTGACGAATGGGTTAAAAAAGGAGAACTTTATAGCGAAGCAGTGGCACTTGAACACCCATTGGCAATTACACAATTTAAAGCAGAAGCTGAAACTATCGTTGATGAAATAGAGCAATTGACACAATTGCTAGGATTAGCTGTTTCTGAAGGCTTATTTGCTAATTTTAGAGAAATGTTACAAGACCCAAGTAAAACTTTAGCAGGAAAGCTTTTTGAAAAAAGTAAAGACAGCAGTCAAGGTCAAGTAGCCACGTGCATTGCGAAAGAATATCATGAAACTGCATGGGAAAAACCATACCAATTAACTTCATTTACAGATATGGAATTGTCCACTCAATTTTTAATATTTGATGCAATGCAGCAAGGAATTCAAGTGGAAATTGTAGACCGTCAAGATCAATTTTTAAAACTGAAGCTGAATAATCATATTGAATATGTCAAGAATGGCAATATGACCAGTAAAGACAGCTATATTGCGACTTTAATTATGGAAAACAAAACCGTAACGAAGAAAATTCTTCAGCAGCAGGGATTCCGTGTTCCAGCAGGTGAAGAATTTAACGACATTGAACAAGCTTTACAAGCCTTTGAGTTATTTTCCACTAAAGCTTTTGTCGTAAAGCCGAAATCGACAAATTATGGTTTGGGAATTTCGATTTTCAAAGAAGGGGCAAGCTATGAGGATTATCAAAAATCTCTTACACTGGCCTTTGAAGAAGATTCTTCTGTGTTAATAGAAGAGTTTCTTAACGGAACAGAATACCGATTTTTTATCATGAATGACGAAGTACAAGCCGTTATGTCAAGAATTCCAGCAAATGTCGTCGGGGATGGTAAACACACGGTTGAAGAATTAGTAGCTCGAAAAAACCAGGATCCACTGAGAGGCAGAGATCACCGAACACCGTTAGAAAAGATTCAATTAGGCGAGTTAGAAGTGTTAATGCTTAAAGGGCAAGGAAAGAAATTGGATTCAATTCCAAAAAAAGACGAAATCCTCTATTTGCGCGAGAACTCAAATGTGAGCACAGGCGGCGATTCAATTGATGTTACCGACCAAATTTCAGATGACTATAAAAAGATAGCTGTAGATGCAGTAGCTGCTCTTGGAGCTAAGATTAGTGGCATTGATTTAATTATTGAAAGTATTGAAGTTCCAGCGTCGGCTAACAATGCTTATGGAATTATTGAAGCGAACTTCAATCCCTCTATGTATATGCATATTTTCCCGTACAAAGGAAAATCGCGCCGCGTGACAATGAAGTTGATACGTTATTTATTTCCGGAGCTTGTGTAAGTTGATAGAGATCGAACTAAAAAAGATGACGTCGGCGTTTTTGCCGGCGTCATCTTTTTTGATTTAATCCTTATGAGAAACTGGAATTTCAGCATTCACTAATCTTTTTTTCATTAGTGGCATTAAAAAAGGATTTATTTAATTCATTTATTGTTTGGTCAAATAATCGTTGCCTTGCTTCTAGGCGATAAAAATGCCGCCAATAGACAAATACTTCCTTGGCTATCCCAATTTTTTTGGAGCCTTCTACAGCATTTAGGTTCTTGACTACACAAACTTCGTACATCAAGTCTTTTAATGATTTTTTGTATTCACTTTCAATTGCATTTTTAAAGTGCCTGTATTTCATTAGAAACCTCCTCATTCATAGTGACCTTGGATATGGTGAAGGGACATCCATTTATTTAAGGAATTATGAAAAACCAGCACAGGCAATAGCTTAATATTGCCTGTGCTAGTGTATTGAAATTCATTTGCTAAAAGATATTGTCTTATTTAAATGCAACATTGTGCTGAACTTGATCTTGGTTGGTCCATTCAATCGTTGTTCCAGGAGCAACAGTAATCGTTTCTTCGCCAAATGCATAATCTGCAATATCGACTTCTATTTTATCCATAGCTTCAGCACCTTCTTCAACAATCACGGTCATTTGCATAACAGGGTGCGGTTCACAGAATATCGAAAATTCACCTGCTTCGTTAAACACAAAGCTCGTCTTGTCTCCATTTGATAATAAATCAGAAGCGGTACCACTTTTCGCTTCAGGTGAGCTTTCTTCCACGGGTTCAGCCTCTGTTGTTTCTTCAGCTGGTTCTTCTTCCACAACTTCTTCCGCAGGCTCTTCTTCTACTTCTTCAGTAGTAGTTTCTTCTGCGGTACTTCCTTGTTCCTCAACTGCCGGTTCAGCCTTTTCGTTACCCGACGTTTGTTCTTCTCCACAAGCTGCTAATGACAAGATTGATGCAGCGAGAATAAACCCGAATTTTTTGTTAATCATTTTAGTTCCTCCTCGTTTTTTGTTCTTGCCTATAAAACGCAGTAAGGGGAGAATTAGATTACTTTTTTTGAAAAAAGATTTTTCCTTCTATATAAATGTGCAGAAAAGTCAATTGCTCATTTTGGGCGTAGAGCTAGTGCTTGATTCAACCACTATCACACACCAAAGTAGTTGCAATAGCTTAATGAAAAGAAAACAGATTGAGATTATCAATAATTATATGTAAATAAGCAAAAATCTTTTCTTGTATGTAGGTTGATTAAGCCTGTCTCTAATAAATGTTAATTCAATCTTTTTAAAAATAAAGTGATCTAAACAAATCCCCTTTGCGTTATGTCTGTATAACTAAAAAAAAACAAGAAAAAGGGAGCGATTTTATTATGAAATTAAACAAATTACTGTTAGCCCTACCACTTAGCCTAGCGTTACTTGTACCAACGGCAGCACTTGCCGACAGCCACGGCGGTCATTCTGCGTCAAGCGAAACCGCAACGGAAGTAAGCACGACAACACCTGCGGCGGAACTGCGCATTGCACTGGATACGACCTTAACAGAGCACGCATTTCTAGCAGTTGAAGCGATGCGGAAAGGCGTCGACGGGGCAGAAGATTTTGACCAAGCAGCCGGTGCCTTACTGGCAAACGCTGACGACTTGTCTGCAGCTGTTGGTTCAGTTTACGGGGAAGAAGGCGCCGCACAGTTTGACGAAGTATGGAAGTCGCACATCGGCTATTTCGTCGATTACGTGACAGCAACCGCTGAAGACAACCAAGAAGGCAAAGACCAAGCGTTAGCGGAACTGGAAAAATACAAAGTGGAACAATCGAAATTCTTTGATACTGCAACAGGCGGACTCTTGCCAGCAGCGGCGGTTCAAGAAGGATTGGACGTGCACGTCGATCAGTTGATCATGGCGTTTGACGCGTATGTGGCGGGCGATTTTGAAAAAGCTTACTCACTTGAGCGCGAATCGATTCAACACATGAGCATGTTCGCCGAAAGCTTGTCCATTGCAATCACGACTCAATTCCCGGACAAATTTGACAACACCAGTGCCGATACACCGGCCATTGATTTGCGTGCAACATTGAACCAAACGTTCACTGAACACGCAGGACTTGCGGTTATGGCGATGCAAGACGGCGCGGACGGGGCCGAAAGTTTTGACCAAGCAGCAGGGGCACTTCTTGCGAACGCAGATGACTTGTCAGCAGCCGTAGGATCGGTTTACGGCGACGAAGCCGGTGCACAATTTGAAGAAACATGGAAGTCACACATTGGTTACTTTGTGGATTACGTAACGGCAACGGGTGAAGGCAACAAAGAAGGGCAAGAACAAGCACGTGCCGAGCTTGATCAGTACATCGTAGACCAAGCAGCCTTCTTAGACGCAGCAACAGAAGGTCGCGTTCCTGCAGCAGCATTGGAAGAAGGTTTAACTGCCCATGTTGGGCAATTATTGGCAGCATTTGATTCGTATGTAGCGGGCGATTATGACGCAGCGTATAGCTCGATTCGCGAGGCGTATGCACACATGCAAATGCCAGCAGCCGGCTTGTCAGCAGCGATTGTCGATCAATTCCCAGACCAATTCGGCGCGACTGAAATGCCAGCCGAAATGCCAAAAACAGGCATGGGTGGTATGTCTGATACCGGATCATTCCCATTCATGTGGGTACTGGCCGGCTTAATGTTAGCGGCATTGACGACCGTAGTGGCG
Organism: Planococcus sp. ANT_H30; assembly: GCF_008369335.1. Classification (NCBI taxonomy): domain Bacteria; kingdom Bacillati; phylum Bacillota; class Bacilli; order Caryophanales; family Caryophanaceae; genus Planococcus; species Planococcus sp. ANT_H30. Next base: position 57,062 of record NZ_VOBJ01000006.1, read on the forward strand.
GTTCGTACACGCAAGCAATAAGCGTTAGTTTAAACGGAAAAGGGACTGTCTCCTAAGTCTCTACAATAAAACAGACGGAGAAAAGGGTGTCCCTTTTCTCCGTCTGTTTTTTAAAATTGCGACCTGTAATCTCGGATTTGCTGTGTGCTCTTTTGAATTTATAAGAATTAATTGTCGGGAATGTCCAATTGCCTTTAGTAGGACCGAAGATATTTTCTAAGTCAATTTTACGTCATTTTTTTAGATTCAAAGGGGCTGGACTCAAAAGGTTGCTTGCCATATTCATTTGTCATAGTCCTTTTTTTCAAATCAAGTGGTGTTAAAGTCAATAGACAGTCATGATTTTAACCGGCCAATAATGACTGTCATACAAAAACTCTTCCATGTAGTATGTAGGAAATTCCTACAACAGCATAGAAGAGTTTTTATGTATCTGTTTCTAACAAGTTATTCTCTTAAGCTTGTTCTGAGAAAGCTTTAAAGTCAGGCACAGTTGGATTTGCGATATAATGTCCGCCTTCGACTTGGATTGTTTGTCCTGTAATAAATTTAGATTCATCAGAGGCAAGGAAAAGAGCTGTATAACCGATATCGTCTGCTTCGCCATGGTAAGGAAGGGCATTGTATTTTTCGAAAATAGATAATACTTCAGGAGTTAAGTTATTTTTTGCAGCAGGTGTCAAAATTAGTCCTGGAGCAATCGCGTTGCATCGAATATTGTCTTTGCCGTATTGTGCAGCTGTGTATTTCGTTAAATTGACAACAGCTGCTTTTGAAGCACCATAAGCAGAACGAATAACATCTCCTGTAAATCCGGACATGGAAGCGGTATTGATAATCGAGCCGCCTCCAGCTTTAATCATGTGGGGAATGGCGAATCGAGCACCTAACAGCACGCTTTTCAAGTTTACATTCATAAGTCGGTCCCATTCATCCAAGTCAATGTTGACGACATCTAAATCTTTTTGAAGATTTGTCAAACCGACATTATTAAATAATACGGTAATTGTTCCGTACTGTTTTACTGTAAAGTCAACGGCTTCTTTGATGGAATCTTCTTTCGATGCATCTAAAAAGATACTCGAAGCCTCTCCACCTTCTTCGTTAATTTTAGCGGCAGCCTCCTTTGCGCCAGCTGTATTAAAATCAGCAATGACTACTTTTGCCCCTTCTTTTGCTAAAAGACTAGCTGTTGAAAGACCGATGCCAGAAGCTCCTCCTGTTATTAATGCTACTTTTCCGTGAACTCGTTTCATAGTTAACGCTCCTATCGATTACTTTTTTTGGTTTTCAAACTTTTTAATAATTTTTCGTTAATAGATAAGTATTGAGCAATCTCGTCTTCATCCAATACTTGGAACATTTCGATGTGCTGTTGTTTCCCTAACCTTTGCGCTTCTTGAAGCAATGAAGATCCTTTTGGTGTAACTTTCAGTAAAACTTGTCGACGATCACTGTCATTAAATGTCCGAATGGCCAGTTCAAGTTTCACAAGTTTGGATGCAATATTTGTCATGGCACCACCAGTAAAGCCAAGTAAATCTGCTAGTTTCATTTGGTTTTGCGGACCGTTCCGTTCTAATTCGCTTAAAACCAATATAGGAGAAACACCTATATTATGAGGGAAAATATCATTCCAATCAACGATTGCTCTGTTCGTGATCGCTTCTACTGTGTGGATAAGTTTAAATAAATTTTCTGTCTCCAATTCGTTTCACGCTCCAATTCTAATTTTCTGTTTGAAAAAAAGATACACAGAAAACACGTATCGTTATGTGTATAGATTGAATTTTTAGCTCATAAGAGGGATTACTCACAAAAAATACTTTAACACTAAAGTATTTAATATTAAAGTAATTAGATTGCGATTTTGAGTAGATAGTACAAATAATTATAAATTGTTAACTTTGTGGCTATGCTAAGGATGACTAGAGTGTGCGTCAAGACTTTGATTCTTCTTCCATTAAACGGTTTTTCGTTCAATCATTTTTACAAAAAGCTCATCATGATGAATTTGTCGATGATTAATAGCTTGCAGCAATAGATTTTTTCCTATTTCTACTAATGGGATTTCAAGAGTGGTTATGTTCATGACTTGTGCAATGGGCTGATTGTCAAAACTTAGAATGGCCAATTGATCTGGTACCGATATGTCCTCTTCCATGCAACAAACCAATATTCCAGCAGCTACTTGATCGTTAGTAACGATCAAAGCTGTAGGAGGACTGTGCATACCAATCAGTCGCTGTATTACGGTTTGTCCATCTTCAAAGTATAAGCAATCATAAAATACATAGTCGGGAACAAACGGCTCATTTATTTTTTTGAGAAAATCTTCATAAGCTCTTTCTCTATATCTACTATTAGACCCTGAATTCCGCGCTAAACAGTAACCAATTTTTTTATGCCCTTTGCTATGCAAATAATTCAGTGCTTGAGAAAAGCTTTTGTAATGATCAACGAAAGTAGAAGACATGTTTTTTTCTCTGCTATCTTCACACAGGGTAATGGGACCGTATTTAGTATAGTCATCTACCACGCTAAATGGAGAATTTCTAGAACAAATGATTAACGCATCGATTTGCTTATGCTTCAGCATTTCCAACGCTTCGATTTCTCTTGTTTCTTCGTAATTTGTTTGAAAAAGAACTAATTTATAATTATTTTTAACCGCTTCGTTGGCTATTCCTTCAACCAATAAACCAAAATAGGGGTGATTTACAAAAGGGACAATCACACCAATTAGCATGGTTTTGCCTTTACTTAAATGTACAGCATTTAAGTTTCGTTGATAATTGGATGCTTTCATAGCCTGTTCGACTGCATTCCGTTTGTTTTCACTAACATACGGATGATTGTTTAATACGCGGGAGACTGTCGCTACTGAAACTCCTGCCATTTGAGCGAGTTCTTTAATATTTGCCACGTTGATCACTCCTATTTAAAGTTAATTTCTGTGCTTGCTCTGAAACCCGTTTCATACGCTATGCTTAACGAAACAGGGGAGGGAGGTATTAAAATGTCCATATTAATAGGGCTGGCAAGTTTATGTATGATGTGTATGTTTGTTGTTATTTTTGCATCATTTCCTATTTCTGAATACACGAAAAAAAGGCGAACAACATTAAATGCTGTAGGTGATAATAGGGATCATTATGGATTTTTGTTTATTGTTTATGACGAGTCGACTAATACTCCTAAAATATAAAAGAAATAAGTTTTTTCTAAGTGAGTGATGAAAATTAATTAGTCATTTCAGTATAACCTCGTTAGACGTATTTTGGCTTTCAGTTCTGTTAAGCTGATTATAACTGTGAATGCTTTTTACAGAAAGTTACCTATTTTTATATCAAGAGTGGCTCATTCATCAAAAAAACTTCAAAATTAAAAGAGCAATCCAAACATCAGTACTGATGTTTGGATTGCTCTTTCTATTGTTAGGTTAGTTAATTTTTTTTAATTCTTGTAGTACATCTGAAGGTTCAACACGGTCTTTATAATCTGATTTTGTGTATTCATAAGCGATTGTACCATCTGTCTGAATGATGTAAGTTGCAGATACAGGAAGTGTCCAGGTATCGTCTCCGTTGTGTTTAGCTACATCTAGACCGATAGCTTTATAAAGCTCAACCAGGTATTCTGGCAATTGGTAAACCAAATTAAATTGGTTTGCTACGTTATTGCCTTCATCGCTTACTACCAAGTACTCTAAATTGTGCTTTTCTTGAATAGACATGGACTGGTCTGGTGTTTGCGGGCTAATGGCAATTAGTTCAGCGCCTTGGTCGTGAATTTCTCCAATAATCTGCTGGTAAGCGCGTAGTTCCATGTTGCAATACGGACACCAATTCCCGCGATAAAACGTTAACACGACAGGACCTTTTTTTAGCTGCTCGTATAGTTCAACCGTTTCGCCTGCGGCATTAGGTAAGTTAAAGTTTGGTGCTTGTTCGCCTGTTCTTAATCCTTTTCCTTCGTTCGATGCTTCTAATTCTTCAATCGCATGTTGCATTTTTACTTGAACTTCTTTTGGCTTGTTGGCTTTAAATTTCTCAATATATTCATTAATTTCTTGTGTCATCGTTGTCATAAATTACATCTTCCTTTCAGTTAACTAGTTGGATTGCTAGGATAAACGCCGGTATAAGTGCATATCAACAGTGAATAGAATGATAGCAAAAACGTTCTTATTAAGAAATGTGTTTTTGGGCGATTGAAAGAATTTCTTCTTTTGGCTGGAAGCCAACTGATTTCTCCATCAATTCTCCATCTTTAAAGAAAAGAAGTGTCGGAATGCTCATAACGCCATATTTTTGTGCTGTTTCTTGATTGTTATCAACATCTAATTGAACGACGCTTATTTGGTTATGTTGGTCCTCATTAATTTCTTCTAATGCAGGAGCGATCATCTTACAGGGTGCACACCAAGCTGCGCCGAGTTCGGCAATGACAAACCCTTTTTCAGTTGCTTGAACAAATGTTGAATCCGTAACATCTTTAATCGACATAGTATCTCTCCTCTTCTTGTTTTATAACCATTTAATTAACTTCTTGTGGTTAGAATTAAACTTTACGGTATGATAGTATGTAAGTCAATCAATCAGTTTTAAGGAGTGTTCAGAATGGAGAACAATATGGAAACAAAATATTCTTTCGTGAGTCAGTATCTTTTCATTAATTTTTTAAATACGATCAATATCAAAAAAATTACAGCGATAGACTTTCTTGAAGAAAAAAGAGGCATAGATGACTGGCTAGCATTTTTGGGAAGTCAGGAAGTACTAAATCTGCAGCAAGTAGAAAAACTTAAAAGCTCGCCAGTTGAAGCTAAAGAGCTGAAAGTTTTTCGCGATCAGTGGAGAAATTATTTCTCCACTGATCAAAGAGACAAAAGTTCTTTGGACTCTTTGGTAGCACACACAACAAAAGTTCCTTTGTATTTCAACAAAGTATGTGAGCCTATTCCGAGTAAAGGCGGAACAGAAGGATTGTTAGCGCTCTTGTCGTATGACATGCTGCTGGCATTACAAAGCGGAGTTTTCGAAAAAATAAAGAAATGCGAGAGTTCGCTTTGCTATGCTTTTTTTGTAGACATAAGTGGAAAACGTAAATGGTGTTCGATGGAAATTTGTGGGAATCGAGAAAAAGCAAGGAGACATTACTCGAAAAAAATCAAAGAATGATTTTCATAGACTGCGTCATAAGTTTCTAAAATAAGATTGGTAGAGAAAAGGTTTGATTTTTCTCTACCAATTTTTGCGTTCTATGCAGTTTGAAATGAAAGAGACAAAGAGCAAATAGCTTCCTTCATTCATTTTTTCTGACGACTATGCTTAACACTCTATACTTTCACTACATTGAAAATATAGACATACACAAGCTTTTCCTATTTACAATCCTACTCAAAAAGTATAAGATAAAGAAAAAGTTTCCTGTAGGAAAAATATTTCACAACGGAAAATAAATGGCGGAGGGGAAGTAAAATGGTTCCTGCAATTAAAGTGCAAAATATCCAGGTCTCTTATTTTGGCAGACCAGCAATTGATGCAATTGATTTGACGCTTGAACAAGGAAAAGTCTTAGGAATTATTGGTCCTAACGGCGCGGGTAAATCAACGCTATTAAAAGCATTATTAAATCTTGTCTCCATTGATCAAGGTAGTATTGAAATATTTGGAGAGACATTAAAGGAAAATCGCAAGCGAATCGCATATGTACCTCAAAGAAATCAGTATGACTGGGATTTTCCAATTCATGTTCTTGATACTGTGTTGATTGGCACTTATCCGAATTTGGGCATATTCAAGCGTCCAAAGAAAAAAGACAAAGAATGGGCTTATGAATGCCTGAAAAAAGTGGGGATGGAAGAGTTTTCTAATCGTCAAATAGGCGAATTATCCGGTGGGCAGCAACAGCGTGTCTTTCTTGCCAGAGCACTTGCGCAAAAAGCAGACATTTTCTTTTTAGACGAGCCATTTGTCGGAATTGATGTCTCTAGTGAAGAAATGATCGTTAAACTCTTGAAAGACTTACGCGATCAAGGCAAAACAGTAGTAGTCGTTCACCACGATTTAAGTAAGGCAAATGAATACTTTGATGAGTTGTTGTTATTGAACAAACAAGTCATTCAATTTGGTAACCCACAGCAAGTATTGCGTCCAGAAGTTATGCGCAAAGCGTATGAAAGTGAATTATCTTTTCTATTTGAAGTTGGGGTGAACTAATTATGGCTTTTATTGAAGGACTGATTGAATATGACTTTTTGCAAAAAGCATTGCTTACATCGATTATGGTCGGTGTCATTTGCGGAGTCATCGGTTGTTTTATCATCTTAAGAGGAATGGCGCTTATGGGAGATGCTATTTCACATGCTGTTTTACCGGGAGTGGCAATCTCTTACGCACTTGGCATCAGCTTTTTCTTCGGTGCCGTGTTTACAGGCGTATTAACAGCGATTGGTATCGGTTTTGTTAGTCAAAATAGCCGAATCAAACAAGATACGTCAATCGGCATAGTATTTTCTGCAGCATTTGCACTAGGTGTTATTCTCATAACGGTGCTTGAAAGCAGTACAGATTTGTACCATATCTTATTTGGTAACGTATTGGCTGTACGGCCTTCAGATATGTGGATTACGTTAGGTACAGGGTTGGTTGTACTGGTTTCTGTTTTTGTTTTTTACAAAGAACTTCTTGTTACGTCTTTTGACGAAACAATGGCACAAGTATACGGACTACCAGTGAGACTGATTCATTACTTTTTAATGACCTTACTGACGATGGTTACAGTTGCTTCACTTCAGACCGTGGGTATTATCCTTGTAGTTGCCATGCTGATTACACCTGCAGCAACAGCTTATCTCCTGACCGATCGTTTATCGACAATGATTTTCTTATCGGCTTCAATAGGAGCAAGTGCAGCTGTAATTGGTTTGTATTTCAGTTTTACTTACAATTTGGCCTCAGGTGCAACGATAGTGCTTGCCGCGACAGCTCTTTTCATCGTAGCTTTTCTTTTTTCACCAAAACAAGGAATTTTATGGCGGAAAATAAGCACAATGAAAAAAAGACAACTAGCTAATTGAACTTGTAAAGAAAAAGGAGAATGTTTATGGGTAAAAGTACTAAGTTTTTTATGATAAGTATCGTTTTGCTGTTTATTTTAGCTGGATGTTCAAACAATGACAACAGTGATGAAAAAACCAGTCATGATAAGTTACAGGTCGTAACGACGTACTCCATCCTTTACGACATTGTTAAAAATGTAGGCGGTGACAAAATCGAATTACACAGCTTAGCACCGATTGGCTCTAACCCTCATGAATACGAAACGTTGCCATTAGATGCGCAAAAAGCAACAGATGCTGATGTGGTTTTCTACAATGGCTTAAATTTAGAAGCTGGCAATTCATGGTTCGAAAAATTAATGGATACCGCTGATAAAAGTGGCGAATCAGCACCTGTTTATAAGATGAGTAAAGGTGTTGAACCTATGTTTTTAACAACTGAAGGAAAAGAAGGGGAAGAAGATCCTCACGCATGGTTAGACCTGCAAAATGGGATTAAATATGCAGAAAATGCAAGAGATGCATTGATTGAAGTAGATCCAGAGAACGCAGAAGAATACAAAAAAAACGCAGAAGAATACACTAGTCAATTGGAAGTACTTCACCAGGAAGCTCTTGATCAATACAGCAAAATTCCAAAAGAAAAACGCGTTTTTGTAACAAGTGAAGGAGCGTTTAAATATTTTAGTAAAGCCTATGATTTCCAAGCAGAATATATTTGGGAGATCAATCAAGAAAACCAAGGGACACCGTCACAAATTACACAAGTTGTAGACAAAATAAATGATCAACAAATTCAAGGATTGTTTTTAGAAACAAGTATTGATGCCCGCAGCATGGAAACAGTTGCAAGAGAAACCGGTATGGACATTAAAGGAAAAGTCTTTACGGATTCAATTGGTAAGCCAGGAGAAGATGGCGATACGTATATCAAAATGATGCAGTGGAATATTGATACAATTTTATCAGGATTGATCGACTGATTTGTGAGAAGCGATTTACAAGTATCCAAAAAGCCGACAAACGTCGGCTTTTTTTAAGAAGGTAACACATGGTTAATAGCATGGAAATATGGAGGTATTTCGTCAAGATAGCGATAACAAGTGAACCGTAAAAATCTTGCGGTTCATAAGAAACCTAAGCTTACAACTACATTTTTTATAAATAGTGAGCAGCTCGTGTTATACTAAAGAACTTAAGGCAGCTAAGCTTTTTGCTCGTAATTGAACGGATGCCAAAAAGCCTCCGCTTACCGATAGAATATGGAGGTGTAACAAAATGAACAAACGATGGACCTTTAAAGAAATTAAAGCATTTGTCGAGAAAAATTCGGACAGTAAATTACTGTCGACTGAATACCACGGATTTTCTCAAAAGCTACTGTTCAAATGCGCATGTGGCAATAACTTTGAAAAAACATTTACGAAATTCAATACAAAAAACCAACGTAAATGTGACGTGTGCCAACCACCAAAAGCGCCACGTGGCGAATAATGAATTAAAAACACTGATTTCTTTAAACAGAAATCAGTGTTTTTTAATAGAGAATTTAGTTGTTCCGAACGTGAATTTGATACTGTGTGTTGGTAAGTGTAAGATAATGACAATCGTAAAAATACTGAAAAGTTGTGATGAATCTGAGACAATCGAATAAAATAACAGCAGGATTATCGCTCTGACTAAAAGAGAATGCATTGTAAGGTAGGTTTTGTATAAACCACCGAGCATGACATGTTTTTCTCCATCAGCGGAAATTTTTAGTGATTTTTTAGTGTAATTTTTGTCGTTAATTGAGGGAGGTTGACGCTCTGAATACATTTTCTGTGTAAGACCAGGGAGTATGAAAGACAGTGAAGCGCTCGTAAACACTAAAGCGATACCTGTCACAAGCATCTAAAAAGCTTGAGCAGTTATAGCAGTTGCACTTAAAGATGCTAAACCGATTAACGTGGCAAGCTTAGAACAAAGACGGGCATCTAAATACTGTCTGTACACACGTCCTTACGCAGCATCTTCTTCATCTCCAGTAAAATTTTGATTGGTAAGAGACAAAATGCTGAAATAACGATATAGTGAAACAAAGTCAGTAGTGCTGCGAGTGTTAGAAGAATGGTATTGCCAATAAATGCATAGCCAGACAAATCAATACGAAAATCGGCTTCCAGCAAAACTGGCATTCCGAAAAATCCAACTAATGCGCCAATAATCAATTGACCACTTGTTTTAAACAGTTTCCTCATGCTAATTCCTCCTCATCGAATTGAAAGATTTCTTGAACCGGTTTATCAAAAATACGCGCAATTTTCGTTGCAACGAGCCATGAAGGCATAAATTCTTCGCCTTCGATCAAACTGACGGTTTGGCGCGAAGTCTTTGTGCATTTTGCCAATTCTGTTTGGTTTATCCCTAAATTCGTGCTTAACTCTTTTAATCTTGTTTTCATGTCTACACCTCTTTAAAGCTAAAGTGCAAACGATATGTTTCAGAAATGACAAGTATGTTAGTCAGAAAGAATAACGAGTCTTTGAAATTTTTTTGGTAAGAATGATTAAAGGAAAACAAAGAAATTCTATATCACCTATCTTCTTGAAATAAGGTACAATCAAATTAGCCTAGGACGTGAAAGGATTTTCTGGTTCTCTCGAGTTAAATCCAATTCCAAATAAGACATTTTGCATGTTCTATTAGATGGCACTAAATCTTATTTTAGCAGCTTAAACTGGTTGACTAGCTATCCATTAAAATAGTAGAGATGAGAGATGTATGATGAAGTTAAAAGGATGGGGTATAGCCTTACTTATAGGCATCGTAATTATTGGGGGAATCATGGCCATTGCTCTTCGTGAAGATGACAATATGGTGATAACTGAGCCTTATGAGGATACTACTAATGCAGTTTATAACTTAAAAGTGAAGTTGAGTCCTAAAGACGACTTTCACATTGAGGCTTCAATTGATGTTACAAATGATTCGGCTGAATCGTGGTCAGATATCGGCTTTTATTTAATACCCAATGCGATGAATTCTGATGAAACAAACGTTTATGAAGGTGACGAAGCGGTTATTGCGATTTCTTCGGTTGTGGTTAATGGTAAAGAAGCTGCGTATACACTTGATAACAACGAGTTAATGGTCGAGCTAGAAAAAGCTTTAGATACGGACGATTTAGTAAACGTAACAGTCGACTATTCGATGACTTTACCTAAAGGCGGTATGCGCTTGTCTCAAGTAGACGATAATTTTTACTTAGCGCATTGGTATCCGATGCTCGGGCAGTACCAAGATGGTTGGAACATCGAAGATTACAATTCAAACGGCGAATCTTACAACACGGATTATGGCGACTTTACAGTAAACTATGCTTTACCGAAGAACTATTTAGTTGCAACTTCCGCAAATGATGGAGAAATCCAACCTACATCAAAAGGGACGGTAACAGGTGAAAACATTAAAGATTTTTATATGGCTATTATGAATCCTGATGAATGGCAAGCAGAAACTGTACAAGCTAACGACACGACGCTTCGTGTATTTACACCGGCGTCACAAAATATGCTAGAAGAAACTTCTTCACTTGCAGTTGACGCTTATGAATATTTTGAAGAAAAAATAGGCGATAATCCTTTTGATGAACTCGATATTATTGGAAACGATGGCTACATGGAATACCCAAACATTATTGAAGTGGCGGCAGATCAGCAATCTCAGGAGTCAGTTTTAGTGCATGAAATTGCGCATCAATGGTTTTATTACCTTGTTACCAATGATCCCTATTATGAATCCTGGTTAGATGAAGGCGTAACAGAATTTAGTAGCTCGTTATTCATCAGCGATCGTTACGATGATGATGAATTTGGATTTTGGGGTGCCTCTTCAGCAGAGCAGTATTACCGGCCAGAAAAATATGTCAATTTACCACTCTCTAAGTTTGGTAATGAGACGTATTATTCTACGATCTATGGCAAAGTTCCAATGGTGCTAAAAGAATATTTTGATGAGAACGGTGGAAGAGAAAGTGCACTTGAATTTCTATCGGCTTATTATGCGGAGTTTCAATTCAAACAAGTAAACACCCAACAATTTAAAACATTTTTTGAAGAATATTTTGAAGGTGATCAAAGTGAATTTTTAAATAATTGGTTGAAATAAAATAGTTAAAGAAGAAATAGGAGCAGCTGGATTTACAGCAGCTCCTATTTTTCTATTTGTAGGTTTATATAACATAGCCATTGACTTTCATTCGAAATAGAATTATGATACAAAGTAGTTATAAAAAAGTGCTTTTATTAAAGTGGTTTGTTTGAAGTTATTTTGATAGAGAGTAGGATAAGTTAAATGAAATTTGTACAGTTTTTAAAAACAAAAGGCGCAACCGGCGCTATTGTTATGGGGATATTTTACGCCATTGCGATGCTAGGCATCTTCCTGCCAGGCTATTCAGCCATTCCTGCAAATATTGATAAGTTACCAATCGCCATTATTAATGACGACAATGGCGATTATGGTGTAGGAATTGCAGATCAGTTAACAGAAAACCTACCATTTAAAAAAATCGAAACCAATCTAACAAATCAACAGGCTTTAGAGGAGTTAGAACACAACAAAGTCGCGTTAGTTGTGCACATTCCAGAAAAATTTTCTGAAAATCTCCAAACAGGAGAAATAACTTCAACGATTGACTTTACAATCAATGAAGCTGGCGCACAATCAGTTTCTTCTGCGATGAATTCAGTTGTAGCGGAAATTAATAACCAATTGAGTACACAATTCTCACAGCAAACAGCTCAAACTGTGTTAATGAAAAGTAATGTCCCAGAAGATCAAGCTGCAGCGTTAGCTGAAAAGATTGAAGCAGCTTATGCAGGGAACATTGTAGCAATCAACAAAGTGCCAGATGGTATGAATAATGGTATGCTGCCCATGTTCTTATCAATGGCGTGTTATGTAGGTGCAATGATAGGCGCCATGCAACTAGTTGGTGCATATAGAGAAAATCGAACAAAAGCAAGCAAGACACGATTATTCAGTTATGTTCAACTGACTGCTCTAATCATAGCCGTTCTTTCGACGGTAGTTGCTTTAGGAGTAACGTATTTGATCAATGGACCAAGTGGTAATTTGTTTTTTGAGCTCGCGGGTCAGCAAATTTTAAACTATATGGTGTGTTTTAACTTTGCCGCAATCGTCATTTTCTTAATCGGTGAAGGAGGCATGATGCTAAACTTGCCAATTTTATTTTTTCAAACATTATCAAACGGTGCAATTATGCCCCGCGAAATGATGTACTTGCCCTACGAATGGATGAGTTATATTTCGCCTATGTATTATTCGGTACAAGCATATACTGCGAATCTATACGGGCATATTAGCACGGCTCCATTTATATGGTCGATGGTGGCTGTTGGTGGAGTAGCTATGCTCATCAACATTTGTATCGTCGCATTTCTCCATAAGCCAGTTGAACTAGAAAACAACAATGCGGATAAGAAAACCAATAAACGGCTCAACCCATCTGAGGTTTCTGTGTAATTTCTGGTACAATTGGAATACGATCTATCTTGAAGGAGTTTTAACATGTCGATTCAAGTCTTTATTTTAAGTAATTTGATGAAAGAAAACAGCTATCCTTATAAATTGAAAAAGCAGTTGTCAGAGCCTATCCCACTGGATCAATTGGGTGGATTGACCGAAAGTAAATTGTATTATCATTTTGAAACTTTAGCCAAAAAAGGATTAATTGAAATCGTTGAAATTATCAAAGAAGAACATCGTCCAGATAAACAAGTGTTTGCGATTACGGCTAAAGGACGTGAAGAGTTACCCAAACTTATTTACAAACTATTTGAAAACACGGATATCGTCAAAGATATGATAGTGGGCTTAATTGGTTTGCAATATGTGGATAAGAAAAAAGTCGTCGACATATTGGAAAATAACGTGAACGAAATCAAGGAACGCTGGAATCAATTGAGCGGGATGGAAGGAAAAGTCCAAGTAACTGAAGAAGATAAGGAATTACGAAACTTTGTTAGAGGATACATTACGGCAAGAACTGACCATAATGTTCAATGGCTAGAAGAATTAATTAATAAAATCAAGCAAGGTGTGCTGTGATTGATTTAGTTAAAGGGAAGGAACTTTTTCAAAGTTCCTTCTTTTTTTATTGCTTTGAAGAGAAATTTTTTGAGACGATAAATGAAGGGATTATTTGAATAAATGGAGAATATAACCTTAAGTCGAGAGGAGATTTTGTGTTCTCCGATTGTCTAGGGAAGAAATTTTAGATTCTGCAAATAACGTGTGAAATTGCGCAAACAAGTTGCTAATTTCCGAAAATAAACGCGAATACTTCCATAAAGCGGTTGGAGTTACCGTGAATTTAGACTTCAAACAAGAGAAAAGACTAGCTTTAATCAGCGTTGTCACACTCGTATTAAAAAAAGATTTCAATTGCTGGGAATAACAACTCAGAAGGAAGGTAAGAAGAATTTGAAAGGGGAATTACCATGTCTCATGACGCAGAATGTCCGTTTTGCAATCCGAGTATCGATTTTAATCAAAAAATCATCTTTGAAAATAACAGTTGTTATTATCTGCAGCATACAGAGCAACAAGAGGTACTACAAGGCAGTGGTGTAATTGTTCCAAAGCAGCATCGTACCAATACGTTTGATTTAACAAAAGAAGAGTGGGGTGACACATACGAACTTCTCCAACAAGCCAAAGATTACATGGAAAGTGAACTTTCTCCAGATGGTTACACCCTTGGCTGGAACGTAGGGGAGGCATCAAATCAGTCGATCAAGCACAGTCATCTTCACGTAATCCCTCGGTTTAACGACGAACCACTTGCAGGCAAAGGGTTACGCCATTGGTTGAAACAACCAGAAAATAGAAGAGTTAGGGATAATTAAAGGTTGAGTTATAAAAGGGGATGCTGTGGAGTGATCATCTCAAGCCACGCAGACTGTAATTTTGAGTGCTGCAAAAAGCGTGATTTTCTGCAACCAAACAAAGTGACACCGCAAACAAACGAGAGAATTACGCAAACAACTCTTACTCTTCCGCAAACAAAGACAATTATATAGATACACCACTTTTAATTCAATATAAAATGATCCATATGAGCTGATACGACAAGATGCATCAATAGCATCGAAGTTTCTGGAGGGGAAGCAGATTTTAAAACAATGGAAGATTCCCGCGATCCTACTAGGATCTTTAGGTATTGCCAATATTGGAGATTTCCTCTACCTAGTTGCTATCAATATCATTGTTTATCAGATGACGGGTTCTGCAGCTGCTGTAGCGGGTTTATGGATGGTCAGTCCTTTAACCAATATCTTGACAAAGTTTTGGACGGGCAGTTTTATAGATTACCGAAGTAAGCGAAAAATCGTGTTGGTGACGATGGTGTTAAGAGCGACTTTTATCGCCATAATTCCTTTTGCACCAAGCCTTTTTGCGATATACGCGATTCTTGTTCTGTTAAGCGTTGCCAAATCATTTTTTGGACCAGCCTCCATGACCTATGTCACAATGCTTGTTCCTCAGCAAAAGCGAAAACGGTTTAATTCACTGCGTTCGTTTACCTCTTCTAGCGCTTTTATTATTGGACCGGCTTTAGGAGGGACACTTATACTACTAACTAATATTTCGGTGACTTTATGGTTAAATGCTGGATTCTTTTTGGTTGCTGCCGTTTTGTTGAGTCTTTTACCGGACACAGAAAAAGTCAAACACGAAAAGATTCCTGCTTTGACTTTTTCACAAGTAGCCAAAGATTTCACTGTCGTTGTTGATTTTATTGGTAGCAGAAAGTACGTTTCTGCAATTTATCTAGGGTTTCTCGTAGTTATGCTATTTTCATTTGCGATGGATGTTCAGGAGGTTGTTTTCACTCAACAAGTAATTGGTCTTTCTGAAATCGAATACAGCTTGTTAATTAGCATTACGGGCATCGGTTCAGTGAGTGGCGCATTATTGCTTTCCTTATTTGCCAATAAAGTTTCGATTCGGGTAATGATGATTATTGGCATGTTGATGATGACAACCGGTTATCTTATTTATGCGTTCTCCTGGTCTTTTGCATCCGTTACTGTCGGCTTTATTATCCTCGGTTTCTTTAATGTGTTCTTGAACGCCGGAATTACGACATTCTATCAAAATAATGTGCCAGTATCTGTGATGGGCAGAGTGACGAGCATCTTTGGACTCATCCAAAGTATTTTGCAACTTTTTTTCATCTTAGTAATTGGTTTACTCGCAGATGTTGTTTCGCTAAAGCTGACAATCGGCTCTCTCGCAATCCTTATGCTGATAACTGCTGTATTGTTCACAATCGCGGTGTTAACTCCGAAATATTCAGATTGGTACGCTGAGGAGGGAAATGAGTCTCGAGAAAGTCAGACTAGTCAGCAAAAAGCATCAGTAATTAAGTAATAAATTTTAAGAATCAGTAAATAAAAGGAGAAATAAAAGATGCAAATAGAAACAAAACGACTAAAAATGATACCGAGTGATAGCCATTCGGCAATAATGATAGCTGCTCAAAATTATAGAAATGGCCCTCAAATTGCCGATCATATAGAAGCGCTAACAAACGATTCAACTTTATATGGATGGGGAAGCTGGCTGGTTTTACGAAAATCCGATGACGTGATTCTTGGAGATGCAGGTTTCAAAGGCAAGCCGAACGCTAAACAAGAAGTGGAAATCGGTTATGGATTTCTAGAAACTTTTTGGCGTATGGGTTATGGAACTGAGGCAGTACGAGGTCTTATAGATTGAGCTTTTAGTACGATGACTGTAAAAACCGTAATCGCAGAAACAGACATAGACAATATTGGTTCTATACGCATATTAGAAAAAGTAGGAATGAAAAAAACAAAAAACACGAGTGATAGAATCTATTGGGAATTAACGAAGCAATAGCATCAGAACGAGGAAAAGACCGGAAGCCGATGCTTCCGGTCTTTTCCTATACAACCCCAATTCTTGACTCGTCTCGGCTCAAAGTTTCTCTAATACCTGATCTATGTTCTCCCATTCATAAATCAATTCGTTCAGAACCGTTCCACCAATTTTGAGTTGAACAGTATCGATTAGCTTGGCACCATAATATTCATAGAAAAATCGTGTTTTATTGTCTTCTAATACTTCAACAAAAACTCTTTCGTAATCCAGGTGTTTGAAAAACAAGAAAAGGTCTTTCAATAACATTTTTCCAATGCCTTGACCTTGATAGTCTTCAAATAAGTAAATGGAAGTCAAATCGCCAGATCTTTCCACAGTATTGCTTTTTCTCTTTGCAGCCGTACCAAATCCAACGATGATGCCGTCGCTAGTTTCTGCAACAATTTTGTGATTTTCTTTTTCTAAGAGGTTTTCTTCCCACAGCTCTATCCGTTTTTCATAAGAAAGGCCGTTAAGGAAATCACTTGACATAATTTCTTTGTATGTGGTTCTCCAGCTGTCCACGTGGACTTTTGCAATAGCGGATGCATCCTTTTGTTCTGCTTTGCGTATATGCATGTGCTCACTCCTTTTGTGATTTAATGATTAATTTATTGGAATTGGCTTTCATGTATAAGTTCTATATTTTTAAATAATAGCATAGTGGCAACTTTAAAAGTAAAGTATAATTTTAAATATTAATAGGAAAATTTCTCTTTAAAACTAATGAAATAAATAAAAAAGGAAAATAACTAATATTTTTCTTGATTTTAAATATATTTAAGATTAAGATAATAATAAATACAGAAATATCTGAAAGGTGGAATTTAAGTGGAGGTACTCAAAGATAAGATTACAGATTTTAATATGAACTTTTTCAATTTAGCGGGGAAAGTAGCAATGGTAACAGGAGGGAATTCTGGTTTAGGACAAGGTTTTGCATTGGCATTGGCTAAGGCAGGAGCAGATGTTTTTGTTGTAAGTATGGCCGAAGATAATGATGTAACCAAAAATTTAGTTGAAGCAGAAGGGGTAAACTATCATTTATCAATCGCAGATATTACAAAAGATGGTGTCTGTAAAAAATTGGTTGAAGAATGTTTGCAGACATTCGGCCAGATTGATATTTTGATGAACAATGCTGGTATAGGCATAAACGAGCCAGACGTTACAAAATTTACGCGTATACAATGGGATAAAATGGTTTCTGTTAATTTGACTGCACCGTTTGAGTTGGCCAGTGAAGTGGCCAAGCATATGATTCCAAGGAAAAGCGGGAAAATAATTAATACTTGTTCTTTATTTTCTTTCTTAGGTGGACAGTGGTCTCCAGCATACGCTGCAACAAAACATGGCTTAGCTGGTTTTACAAAAGCTTATTGTGACGAATTAGCACAATTTAATATTCAAGTAAATGGAATAGCGCCAGGGTACTTTGCAACGGATGTGACAAAAGAAACTAGATCGAATCCTGAATCAAATCAACGCATTTTAGATCATATTCCTGCTAACAGATGGGGCAATATTGTTGATTTGATGGGCACGATTGTTTATTTGGCCTCAGATTCATCTAATTATGTTAATGGAACACTAGTAACAGTAGATGGTGGGTATCTAGTTAGATAAATATAAATTAAAAGGAGATTGATATTAAGATGAGTGTTCAAAAAAACGTAGAAGAACTAAAATCAATTGTAGCTCAAGAGCAGATTATTACGGATCAAGCTGAATTATACGATGCATCTGCAGATAGATATAAAAAATACGCAAAAACAAAAAATGTATTAGAAGTGCCATTGCCACTCGCAATTGTTTATCCATATACAAAAGAGGAGGTAAAAGCTTTACTCAGCTATTGTAACGAGAACCAAATCAACGTCATTCCGCGAAGTGGTAAAACCGCTACAGAAGGCGGCTTAGAAAACTGGAAAGAAAAAACGATAGTCATAGATGGATCTAAAATGAATAAAATTCTTAAAATAGACACTTATAATATGCAAGCAACTACAGAATCTGGTGTGAAATTACAAGATTTAGAGGATAAATTGCGTAAATTGGGTTATACAACTGGCCATTCTCCACAATCCAAACCAGTCGCGCAAATGGGCGGGTTAGTAGCAACACGGAGCATAGGACAATTTTCAACATTATATGGTGCAATTGAGGACATGGTTGTTGGACTGGAATGTGTATTTCCAGATGGTCATATTTCAAATATCAAGAATGTACCGAGACGTTCGGGTGGTCCAGATATTCGCCATATTGCCATTGGCAACGAAGGGTCTTTATGTTATATCACTGAAGTAACTGTGAAGATATTCAAATTTTATCCAGAAAACAATACATTCCACGGATATCTTGTAGAAGATATGGAATCAGGTTTAAAGATTTTGAGAGAAGTTATGGTTAATGGGTATAGACCATCTGTAGCTAGACTTTATTCTGAAGAAGATGCTAGGCAACATTTCAGACATTTTTATAAAAATAAATGCGTTTTGATTTTTATGACTGAAGGACCTGCTGGAATTGTAAAGGCAACAAACGAAGGCATTGTTGAAGCCGTTGAAAAATACAAGTCAGGTATTATTGAAAAAGTGGATGCTTCACATATTGAAAATTGGTTCAATAACTTGAATTGGGAACAAAGTCGTATCGATGAAGAAATTCAAGATATGATTCGTAATAATGCTCATGACGGATTTACAACAGAAATATCAGCGGATTGGGAAAATGTTATCAAAATTTATAATAACGTTATGCACAGAATAAAAGAGGAATTTAACAGAGTTGAAGATTTAACAATGTTAGGTGGTCATTCTTCACATAGTTATTTAAATGGAACGAATATGTATTTTGTATATAATTACACGATTAACTGTGAACCGAAAGATGAAATGTTGACTTATCATCATCCAATTCACGAAATTATTATTGAAGAAACTTTGAAAATGGGTGGGTCTATGTGCCACCATCATGGTATTGGTAAATACCGTTCTGAATGGACGAAACAAGAACATGGCTCAGCCTACTATATGTTAGAAAAATTGAAAGAAGCATTTGATCCGAACGGGATTATGAATCATGGCACTATCTTTCCGCAAGAAAATGAAATTAAGAAATATATTAGATCTAAAGAATAATTAACTTTTACTAGGTAAATTTTTAAAAAGTGGTTGATAAAAGTCTCCTTGATTAGAAGGTATTGTAGTAAATTATCATTCTAACAAGGGGATTTTTATCGTTATGATAATGAATAGAAAGGTAGGACTAGTATTATGAATGACAGATACATTATGGGAATTGATAATGGGTCACAAAGCACAAAAGTAGTACTTTTTGATCTACATGGTAATGAGGTGTCAATTGGTTCATGCGCATTAAAGGAATATTTAACACCTGAACCTGGTATCGTGGTTCATCCAGATGATGATTTGTGGGATAGTGTGAGTGTGGCTATAGAAAATTGTTTAAATAGTTTCACTGGAGATAGAAAGGCAATCGAAGGAATTGGATTATGCACTATTAGAAGTTGCAGAGTCTTGCTAAAAGAGGATGGATCACTTGCATACCCTGTTCTAAGTTGGATGGATCAGAGGTTGTCAAAACCCTATCAACATGAAAATGACCAAGTGAAGTATGTTACGACCACTTCAGGGTATTTAGGATTTAAATTAACGGGAGAATACAATGATACAGCTGGAAACTATGAGGTGAATTGGCCTTTAAATCGTGAAACTTTAGATTGGTCAACAGATGATCGCGTAATTGCAGCTGAAGGGTTAAAAAGAGACATGTTATTTAATTTGGTGAAACCTGGAGAAACTCTTGGTCAATTGAGAAGTGACATTGTTGAAAAATTTGGCTTTAAGGAAGAGATTCCAGTTGTTGCAACATCGAATGATAAAGCTGTTGAAGTACTAGGTGCAGGGATAAAAGATGATCATACGTTGATGGTATCGCTTGGCACATATATTTCATCCATGTTATTAAAAGATGAGAACTTTGAGAACGCTTCCAATTTCTTCCCTACTTTAGCGGCCATGCCCTTTAAGTATACGTATGAATCGAATGGCATTCGACGTGGAATGTGGACTGTTAGTTGGTTTAAGAAACTGATTGGCGAAGAATTAGAAACAAACGCTTCAAACTTAGATATTTCAGAAGAAGATTTTTTAAATTTGAAAGCTGAAGAAATACCTCTAGGCTCCGAAGGGTTAATTACAATTTTAGATTGGTTAGCCAGCCCTACGATTCCATATAGAAAAGGCATCATGATCGGCTTTGACCAAAGGCATACCAGATATCATATTTACCGATCTATATTAGAGGCAATTGCTTATAACATTAAAAACAATACTGAAGATATGTTAAACGAGACGAATGCCAATATAAAAGAAATTATTGTTACTGGTGGGGGGGCGAAAAGTGATGTGTTGATGAAAATAATATCAGATGTGTTTGGCCTACCAACACATAGACGTAAAGGGAGCAGTAGTTCTAGTTTAGGAGCAGCAATAAGTGTTTGTGTAAATCTAAAGATTTATCAAAATTTCCAAGATGCAATCGATCATATGGTTAAAACAGATGCACTCTTCGTTCCTGAATCTAAGAATCATGCGTTTTATTCTGAGGTAAATGAAAAAGTTGTCAAGAATGTCAGAATGCATACAGATGAAATTCTAAAATTAACTTATCCTATATTTCAATAAGAAGAGAGGGATTTTTGTGGGATCTAGTAATTTGAAAAGATACTTCCAATTTGCACTCATTGTATTAGCGGGAGGATCTATATTTCCATTAATCTATTTAAGAACCAATTATCAAGAAACAATTTTAGAGGTATATGGCATCAGCTTATCCGATTTAAACATTATTTTATCGGCATTAGGAGTTGCGTATGTTGTTGGTTATTTCCCTAGTGGATGGATTGCGGATAGATTTTCGGCAAAAAAATTATTGTCTATATCTCTACTAGCTGTAGGATTAGCAGGTATATGGTTTGCGCAAGTTCCAAGTTATCCGTACATTATTATAATATTTATCATTTGGGGTATTTTCTCCGTATTGACATTTTGGTCAGCCCATCTTAAATTAGTTAAATTAATTTCTAAAAAAGAAGAGGAAGGTAGATTTTTTGGGATATTAGACGGGGGTAAGGGTGTAATTGAGGCCGTACTTGCTAGTATTGCAGTTTATATATTTTCGGTAGTACTGGGAAACAGCGATGCGTTGTCAAGTAAAACAGATGCATTAGTTTCTGTTATTTATATGTATTCTGGTGTCTTAATTTTAGTTTCTATTTTAATAATGATATTTGTGCAAGTGGATGATCCTGGTTTAGAAAAAAGAAAAGAAGAAAAGAAAACCAGAGAAAAATCGACGGTGAATTTAAACGCTTTTAAAAAGGTGTTTACAAATAAATCTGTATTGCTACTCGGGGGGATTATCTTTACGTCCTATATTGTCGCATGGACAGTTTATTATGTGGGCGGATTTTTACAAACTAATATTGGTATTACAGCTGCAGCGGCAGGAACGATAACGGTGATGATGTTGTGGATGCGTCCTATTGGTGGAGTATTAGGCGGATTTCTCGGAGATAAATTCGGTAAAAGTTTAATTCTAATAATTTCGTTATTAATGGCTGTTATTGTTTTATTCGTAATAGCACTGCTTCCTACAGGAATACCACAGGTCTATTTTAATATCTTAGTTCTTTTAATCGGCTTGTCAGTATATTCGATACGTGGACTGTATTGGTCACTTCTAGGTGATTGTGACGTAGAAGAGGAAGTCTTAGGATTATCAATTGGGTTGATCTCGTTTATTGGGTATTTACCTGATATTGTATTACCACTCATTGTCAGCGGTTTAATGAGTAGTTATGGGGATACTGGTGGGTATAATGCGTATTTCATATTCAGTGCAAGCGCTGGTATTATGGCAATTGCGTTCACAATCCTCTTTAGCAGGAATGTTAGGAAAACGAGATTAGCTGCACAAATAAAGGAAGTAAGTTCTTGAAATAATAAAATGGATATTCAGAATACGATGAGAGTTGGCTTCAAGCCAATTCTCATTGTTTTTATTTATCTTTAGCAAAATTAGGGGTTAAAAGTAATATCCAATGTTCTGTTTGAATACATAATATAAGAATATCGAGGAATTCAGTTTATTATTAATTGAAATAAGGTATCCTTAGTTATAAAAGCTTTAGTTAATAACTAGTGCTACCTTTAGCTTCTATGTAGTGAAGTATCTGGAAATGGGTGATATGAAATGTTGAAATTACATACGAGCGACTTGACTGATTTAGAAAAGAAAATACATCGTTTGTTATCGGAAGAAGCTTCTAAAAATAGCAAATTAAAAATAGTAGAGTCAGCTGAACTATGCGGAGTTTCACCTTCGAAAGTTTCAAAGATGGTTCGTAAATTAGGCTTTGATAATTTTAAACAGTATAAATTATACTTTAGTGGCCAACAAGAAGAAATGAAAGTTAAAAAAAAATCCAGTGAAATTGAGCGACTGATATCCTTTTTAGTGGATTATGATCCAAAAATTGTGGATGAATTTACAGCGGTATTTGAAAATTTTAATAAAATAATTATATACGGTTTAGGTCCTTCCTACATAAGTGGAGAGTATTTTTCATACAAACTTTCTACTGTAACAGACAAAAATGTGTTTGTTACTCAAAATGAGGAATATGCTATACGATTAGCTGATAAAGAGACATTATTAATAGTATTATCAGTAACAGGAACATTTGCATCTTTTGAAAACTTGTTTGTAGAAATGAAGAAAAAAGATGCCGAAACGATGTTGGTATTAGAGGAACATATTGATGTAAAGGATTCTGCGGTAGATTACATAATTTTTTTAACAAAATATACTCAAAGTGATGAATTATTAGCGTTCGAAAAAACTAGAACAGTGTTTTTTATATTTATAGAGGAAGTAATTACTAGATTAAAAAAGAGGGCACAACTGTAGGTTAAAAAAATAAACTCAAATACGACTAATATGTTTAGAAAACAAGAACCCCCTAGCGAAAACAAGTGAAAACTGTTTTCGCTAGGGGGATTTAAATACGTACAGATATTTTTTGAATACTATATTCTTGTTGGTTCTGAAAACGCTGGGCGCTTCCATAAATACGTTAATGCAATTCCTACTGCTAAGACGACAGTAGCAAAATAGAACGGATAGTTTAAATCAATGTCGAAAAGAATACCGCCAATAATCGGACCGAAAATATTACCGATACTTGTGAACATGGAGTTCATGCCCCCGGCGAATCCTTGTTCATTGCCGGCGATTCGTGACAGATAAGTAGTAACGGCTGGACGCATCAAGTCAAAGCCGACAAACACGACCATGGTAACAAGCAAAATCGACCAGTAACTCGTAACGAAAGTCATAATAAATACTAAAACGGTTGACACAAAAAGACTGTAACGAATCAATCGGATTTCACCGAACCGTCGCGTTAGTTTATCAAACAAACCGACTTGGAAAATGACTCCGACAATTGCGCCGAGTGAGATAATCACGGCAATATCTTTTGCCGTAAAGCCGAATTTGTGATCAACGAATAACGCGAAAAGCGATTCGAATGCGGCCAGACCAAATGATGATATGAGAATAACCATAAAAGCGATAACATACATCGGTGAAAAAATTCGTTTCCATCCTGATTTTGGCAGGGGTTGGTGTTTTTCCTCAACTTCGTAGCTGCGATTGGGTTCTTTTAATGTGATAAGTGACAAAATCGTTGCAAACAAACCGAATCCTGCTGCAAAGAAGAAGGGAAGTCGCGTGCTGATATCGGCTAAAAACCCACCGATTCCTGGACCGATAATAAAACCGGTAGAAATCGCCGCAGACATATAACCTAAAGCTTTTGGTCGTGTGCTACTGGTCGTAATGTCAGCAATATAAGCCGTAACAGCCGGCATAATAAAGGCTGCGCTGACACCCCCGAGAATACGAGAGGCAAACAGCACTTCTACTGTTTCACCAATACCGAATAGAAATTCGGAAATACTGAAGATTGACAGGCCGATAATGATCATGGGTTTACGACCAATATTATCTACCCATCGTCCGGCAATAGGAGAAACAATGAGCTGAGCTAGCGCAAAAGCAGAAACCATATAGCCCACGACAGTTCCTGAGATGCTTAATTCGTTCATAATGGTCGGAGTTACTGGAATGACCAGTCCAATCCCTAGAAATGCGATAAATAGATTGAGTAGTAAAGTTGAAAGAACTAATTTATTTGTTTTCATGCAGTGATCTCCTTATAATCTTCGTGCTTAATAGGTGTTTCTGGTCTGCTGTGATTCGTGTATTAATGGATTAAGCCACGCCAAAAAATTGGCCAAACTGCTTGAAGTCGCTTTTCATATCTTTCGATGCCGCTATAGACAAGTTCAGACATCGTTCCTTCAATTACAGTCAGATAAGCTAACGCTGTATTTGAAAAATCTACAGAGTGTAATACGTTTTCATAGCGATGTCTTTCTCGTAATAAACGAGTAAGATGCTGGTGCATCAGGTCAAAAAACGGATTAAACAACTCGCCGACTTCTTTTTCTAATTTGAGTGGAGGGAAATAAGCAACACGCAAGATAAACTTCATTCGTTCGTTGTCTCTGCTTTCTTTTGCCAACCAATCAAAATAACCGAAAAGAAGAGTTTCTAACGATTCATTTTTCGTAGAATTAAAATAACTAGCTAACTGAGCTTTTTGAGTATTGAGTGAATACTGAAGTGCAGAAATAAATAAATCATCTTTTCCTTTGTAATGGGCATAGATAGATGGTTTTTTGATTCCAACTTCTTCAGCGATTTTACTGAGAGATGCGCCTTCAAAGCCTTCTTTTGCAAAATGGCTGACAGCGGTTTGGAGAATAAGATCTGCTTTCACTTTTTCACCTTCCTAACGGTCGTTAGGTAATAATCTCATGATTAATAGAGGTTTGTCAATTTTTCAAGCTTTTTATCAAATCTCTCTAATAGAACAATAAAAGACGCCTATTCAAACCCTGTAAGGAAATGAATAGGCGTCTTTTATTTTAATAAGTCAATTAATCATCTTCCACCGAGTAAGTCAAATAATCCACCAGCGGCACTGCCTTCCCCTTTCGAACGACCAGCAGGGTTTTGTGGAGCGGCTGCAAATACACGACTCGCTAATCGGCTGAATGGCATCGATTGAATCCAGACACTTCCGGGACCACGCAAAGTTGCAAAGAATAAACCTTCACCACCGAACAATGCTGTTTTAATGCCCGGGACTGTTTCAATATTGTAATCAACATCTCCGGTCATGGCGACTAAACAACCCGTATCCACACGCAATACTTCTCCTTTTTGAAGGTTTTTTCGGTAAATCGTACCGCCAGCATGTACAAACGCCAAGCCATCTCCTTCCAGTTTCTGCATAATAAAGCCTTCACCGCCAAAAAATCCTGCACCCAATTTGCGCTGAAATTCAATGCCAATTGAAACTCCTTTGGCAGCAGCTAGGAAAGAATCTTTTTGACAAATAATCTTGCCGTTTAGCATGCTCAAGTCCATAGGAATAATCTTGCCAGGATAAGGCGCAGCAAATGACACATGGCGTTTACCTGTTCCATTATTAGTGAATGCCGTCATAAACAAACTTTCACCTGTGATAATTCGTTTTCCTGCGCCCATTAGTTTGCCCATCAAGCCGCTGCCACCTGAACTTGTAGAACCGTCTCCGAAAATCGTTTCCATCACAATACCGTCTTCCATCATCATTAAAGCTCCTGCTTCTGCAACAACCGTTTCAGCTGGGTCTAGTTCTACTTCCACAAACTGCATATCGTCTCCGTGCAACTTAAAATCAATTTCGTGGTTATTCATTATTATTCCTCCTCGTTTGTTTATGGACTTATGTTATATAATGAATACGTCTATAGAGATAGAAAGTTTCATATAAACAAGCGGTTAGAAGAGAAGGAATGGAGTTGGATATAGTGAATGCTGAAGATTGGATTACCTATTTAGACATGACGGCGCATCCCGAGGGAGGATATTACAAACAATCGTTCGTTTCTCCTGAAAAAATCAGGACCACTGAACATCCGGTAGAACGAAATTTGTACACCAGTATTTATTTTTTGTTGCGATCGCAAGATATCTCTCGTTTTCACCGATTGAAATCAGACGAGCTGTGGTATTTTCACGCAGGTCATGCCGTTACAGTGCATATTTTAGATGCGAATGGAAATTATCGTGCTGAAAAACTGGGACTGGATTTAGCGGCAGGGGAAAGGCCACAAGTATTGGTTAAAAAAGGCAGTATTTTCGGTTCAACAGTAGAAGCGGCAGATACATTTTCACTAGTGGGCTGCATGGTTTCACCAGGTTTTGATTTTGAGGATTTTGAATTATTGCTGCAGGCGGAACTGCTTGCACTCTATCCTGAACACGAGCAAATTATTAAGAAAATGGCTTATGAAAAATTCTAATTAAACTATCAGAGCTAAAGGATACATGCTAGACTTATGAAAGACGAAGCAAAGGGTGAGGGAAAGTAATGGGGAATTTTTTATTGATATCTATTATTGCGGTTGCGATATTTGTAGGGATCGCTTCTAAGAAATTTTACGACAAGCCCTATATTATGAATTTTGGGATTGCTGTAATGATGGCTTTATTGGTTATACAGACATTTCAAATGACACCAATTGGCGGACTCGGCTATGCCGCTATTATTCTTTGTTCGATTGCATTTTTGTTCCAAGTGGTGATAGGTATTAGAAATTTAAAAACAGTTGAATAATCAAAAAACAGTTGAATAATCAAAAAACAGGCCAGATGATCTTAAATCATCTGGCCTGTTTTTTTACATCATAAACATATTTACAGCTGATTGAGCGCATGGTCAATGTCGTCTTCACCAGAAATAATGGCAAACGTTTTGTTGAAGACATGTTCGTTATCAAGCGAATGCAAAAGGACACGCGCTACATCTTCGCGAGAAATTTGTCCCGATTCCAAGTCCTCTACCGCTAGTATTTTACCGGTACCGGCATCGTTTGTTAAAAGACCTGGGCGAATGATGGTATAGACTAGACCGCTTGCGCGTAGAATGTTATCGGCATGATGTTTTGCGACATAATAATGAGCCATATCTTCTTTCCACATTTGCCGTTTGTCGGCATTGATGGCACTGATCATGAGAAAGCGTTCTGTCCCCGTTTGTTCGGCGGCTTCAATGGTTTTTGCAGCACCGTCCAAATCAATCAGTAAGGTTTGATCGGCTCCGGTTTTGCCACCGCTACCAGCTGCAAAGACCACAGCGTCACAATCTTTCATCGCTTCAGTAATTTCTTCAACACTGCCTTCGAGGCTACTTAATACGGATTCTACTCCGAGACCATTGAAATAGCTGATTTGTTCTTCTTTACGGATCATCGCTTTAGGTGTGTATTTATCACTATCAGCAAGCATTTTGACAAACTGCCGTCCGATTTGTCCATTTGCCCCAACTACCAACACTTTCATCCCAATCACCTCTCCAGAATTTTTCTATTCTCTCCTATCATATACCTCAAAAAAGTCATTTCAAGAAGTACTTCTGTTTATTTGTTCTGAAAAATGACAATTAGCCAAAAAGGGGACTATATTCTCAAGTTAAGTTTAGTATAATGGAAGGTATCTTACAGATTCTATTGCTACTGATTTTAGGAGGAACACAATGAACCCGATGACAGAAACGAAAACGACAAAATTGCAAAAAATCAAGCCAAAGAGAGAAATACCGCCTGACTTTTCACAATTTAAAGGGGAAAGATTGGATAAGGAACCGAGTCGGTTTTTCGAAATGGTCAAACAAGCACTTTGGTTTTGTGTAGGTGCTAGTATTTTAATCGCAATGATTTTTTCGCTTTTTTATTTTGTTTAAACTAAAAGGGGGACTATTGAATGATTCGTTATCCTGCTACTACCATTAAAACAATGGGCATTACCGCACCGTCTTCAGGAGTGGGAACTGAGCACCACGATCTTCTCAAACTGACGATTGAACGGCAAGAGCAGAAGGGGTTTACTGTTGTGACAGGGGACACGGCTTGGACTCAAGAGTTGGCTAAATCAGCTCCTGCTAAAAAGCGTGCAGAAGAATTTATGGAAATGATGACCAGCACAGAAATTGAGTTGATCTTCCCGCCCTGGGGTGGGGAATTATTGATTGAGATGTTGGAATATGTAGACTTCACAAAGATACAAACGAAATGGGTACTTGGTTATTCTGATATCAGCGTGTTGTTGTTGGCTATCACGTTGAAAACCGGTATTGCCACGGCACATGGTACGAACATTATTGATTTGCGTGGTGAAAAAAGCGATGAAACAACAGCGCGCTGGCTAGATATTTTAAAAACAGCAAAAGGAGAAACTGTAAAGCAAATTTCTTCTAAACTCTATCAGAAAGAGTGGGACCATTCCATTGCTTCACCAGTCGTCTTTCATTTGACAGAACCGACTAAATGGCAAACGGTTTCGGGAACCGAGGAAATATTCTCAGGCCGCTTGCTTGGAGGCTGCATTGATGTGATCCATCACCTAATTGGAACACCATTCGGAGAAGTTCAACCATTTAGGGACAAGCACATTCCGGGCGAACAGGTCATTTGGTACTTAGAAAACTGCGAAATGTCAGTGGCGGATTTAAAAAGGTCGCTAACGCAAATGAAATACGCGGGATGGTTTGACAATTGCTCAGGTATTCTCTTTGGGCGAAGTATGGCAAATGAGCCGGTCGGTGGATACACTATCGATAGAATGTACCAAGATTTAACAAAAGAATTAGAGTTACCGATTGCGTACGATATCGATTTAGGTCATATGCCACCACAGATCACATTTATCAATGGCGCACATGCAGAAGTACGAGTCGCAGACGGTAAAGGAACTGTGATACAGAAATTCATATAAAAGCGTTGATGAAAATCTGATGGTCAAATTTATTTAGTAACTAAAAGGTGTATTGGACTTGTCCAATACACCTTTTAGTTTGTACACGGCTATTCATTCAATTTATAAAGTTTATCGTCACCGTCTGCAGGTGTGCCGCGACCGTCCGTGTTGTTCGTGATAAAATAGAGCGAGTCGCCATCAGAAAAAACATCTCGGACACGGCCAAACCCTTCAATTGAATCTGTCACTTCAGCACTCTTAGGATCCACCACTTTAATTGCGGTTCCTCGAAGCGCAGCTACGTAAAGCAGACCATTATGCATGTCGATTCCACTTGGCGCCCAAGTATCGCTAGAGCCTGTTGTGTAAAAAGGAGCCTCCATGCCGTCTTTTGACTGATCGCCTTCGATTGTAGGCCAACCGTAGTTATTGCCTTGTTCAATAATATTGATTTCATCATTGGCGGATTGACCATGTTCAGACGCGAACATCGTGTCATTGTCCCAAGTCATTCCTTGTGGATTGCGATGACCGGACGAATAAATTTCAAACTCGTTGGCTGTATTGAGTTTCAATATTTTGCCGTTTACTGAACCTAAGTCTTGTGCAAGTTCAGGAGTGGAAGCATCACCAATTGTTGCAAAAAGTGTCCCATCATCGTCCAATTCTAAGCGGCCACCATGATGCACATTCCCTGTTGGAATACCTGCTAACAAGACATCTTGTTCTTGCCAAGTTCCATTTTCTAAAACAAGTGTGACGATTTTATTGTAATCTTCGTCGTCTTGTTCGTAGACGTAATAGCCGTATGCAGTTTGACTTTCTTCAAAATCTTGTGCCAAAACAAAGCCTAAAAATCCAGCTTCTGAAGCTTCAGATAAACTATCAGAAAAATTGACGCTTTGCCGTGTCATGACCCCTTCTTTGTCTATATGAACAACTTTTCCTGGTCGTTCCGAAATATAAAATTCATCATTTATTTTATTGATCGCCCATGGAGCTTCAAGCCCTGACGCAATTTCTTCAAAAGGGGCGTTCGCTTTGTCTGGATTAGGAGCCTCGTTAGCGCAAGCTGCTAAAAGCAGTAGGGAAAGTGAAGAAACTAAAATTTTTCTCATTCAGAAAACCTCCTTTTTTCTATCATAATTGAACAAACTGCCTATAGGCAATAATCTAATGAGAGAGGTGAACTTATGCCATTATTAAAAGACGTTAAAGAACAAGGAGAAATTCGTAAAAAACAGAACTTGATTCGCGTCATGACATGGGTGTTTATAGCGATTGCGCTCGTACTTATTTGGTATTTTACTAGCTAAAAAGGCGGCATAAATTCAACTGCAATACACAAAAAAACCACGGTTAACTCGAATTGTTCGAGCTGACTGTGGTTTTACTGTCTTAAGAGGACTTTTTTTTCGTTTGAATTATTTCTGCGATAACGACACCAATCGTGATACCCAATAGCACATTAATAAGCAAAGGACTTAAAAATTGATCGCGGAAAATAGTTGCAACTGTCAGTATGTAAAAAGCCACTTGTGAAGTTTTTGCAACTGCCGGTAATGCGTCTTTCGGATAGCGCGTGCGGCCTAATTGAAAAACAAGGAAAGCCAGTAGTAAAACTAAATAATAGGGCCACGTTAAAACAGCGATCGTATTATTGATCACTGCGAAAATCAACAGCGGTATAAGATAAAACAATAGCGATTTCACATTAAAAGCCTCATTTCTCCTTATTTTTTCATGTTATTTTGCTGTCTGCGAACTGCCAGCAAATAAAGATTGTAAATGGAAAAAATAACCGCGACGGTAACGATAACGACCGAAATCATCGGATAAACAGAAACTCCACTTTGCATCATTTCAATAATGCGGGAATAGACGATCCATGGTCCAATGACCAAAATGAAAATATCGAGTGCAGTACCAAGTTTTGTTCTCATGAGGTTCCTCCAATAAAAGATAATACATTTATCTTATCAGACTTTCGCTGAAGAGTATGCACAGAAACCAAAACAGCCACCCTGAAAAGATAAGGGCGGCTGACACAGTTTGGACAGATTATTTATGTGCGCGAAGTTCAGTTCTGGCTAAGGCGTCGGCTGCCCGATTTTGAGAATCTGGAATCCATTTGATAAAACAAAAATCAAATTGGTCGCCGAGTTCAAGCGCGTGTAAAAGCAATGGCTTAAACTTAGCATTTTTGATGCCTCTTTTTTCAAAAGCGTTTACCGCTACTTGGGAATCAGATTTAATCGATACCATTCCAGATGTTAACCCTATTGCTAGTTCCAATCCCTTTACGAGCGCGGTGAATTCCGCAGTATGGTTGTCCATTTCACCCACGTATTCGCTCCAGTGAATCAAATGGCCTTCCCCTCGAATAAAAACACCGACTGCACTTACTTGAGGTGAACCCGCAGTCGCCGCATCCACAAACACTTCAAGCATCTGATCACCTACTTTTCGTCAATGGGTTTGATGATTTTTGCCAAATAGCCGAAAGGCGTAGCCATGACAGAAACAATAAACTTCAATACATATGTTGAGATGAAAATTTGAATCCACACATCAAACGGAAAAACTCCCCCAAATGCAATGGATGTAAAAATTAACGTATCCAACAACTGACTAATCAACGTAGAGCCGTTATTGCGGATCCAAAACTGGCTATCTTTTGGAAACATTTTGCGCAGTGCACTGAAGATGATGACATCTAGATGCTGACTGGCGAGATAAGCTACCATGCTACCAATAGCAATTTGCGGAATTAAACCAAAAATGGTTTCCAACGAATCTTGTGCGAAATCACTGTCATCCGGTATGAACTTAATCCCGAACTGCATGACTAGTACCATAATGAGCAAAGAAGAAAAACCAAGCCAGACAGCTTTTTTGGCTTCTTTTTTGCCATATTTCTCGTTCAATATATCGGTCGCGAGAAAAGTCGAAGCATAAAGGCTGTTGCCTAAAGTTGCTGTCAATCCTATGATTTCGATCGTCTTCGTTACTTGGATATTAGCCAAAACGGTCGAAATAGCTACCCACGCAAACAATCCAGTCTTTCCGAAAAATTTATACATGATTACTAACAGAACAAAATTGAACAAGGCAAAGCCAA
Organism: Planococcus sp. ANT_H30; assembly: GCF_008369335.1. NCBI lineage: Bacteria > Bacillati > Bacillota > Bacilli > Caryophanales > Caryophanaceae > Planococcus > Planococcus sp. ANT_H30. The sequence goes on from NZ_VOBJ01000006.1 coordinate 89,164, forward strand.
GTCCCCAAAATTCATTAAACAAAATACGTCCTCCTTAGTTTTGGTAAAGCGGGAATTTGCGAACCGCTTGGTACCGTAAAAATGTCCTCAGTTAGTATAACTATTGTTGGAATAAAAAACAAATGCGTAGTAGAATGAAGAAATGACGATTTGCAGTGAGGTGACAAAGTGAAAAAAATGTCTATTATTAACGAAATTGATGAAATGATGACCACATACTGTGAAGGTTGCTTTGTGAAATCTCAGCTTCGCAAAGATGAAGGAAAGACCGCTGCTCATAGATTTTGTATTAGCAATTGTACAGTTGGAAGTCAACTGCAATTCCTTGGAAACGAACTGAATAAAGTCGGAACCGGCAGCAAAGCGTAACGACTGGTTGTTCTTCAAAACTATAAAAAGCAGAGACGGAATTCCCGCCCCTGCTTTTTTCTATTAGTTTATTCTGAATCAATTTGGATAACATTTGCAGCCTGAGGTCCACGGTTGCCATCAATAATATCGAACGATACAGTTTTGCCTTCATTCAATGTTCGAAACCCTTCACCTTGGATGCCGGTAAAATGAACAAATACATCATCACCGTCATTATACTCAATAAATCCGTAACCTTTTTCTGAGTTAAACCATTTCACTGTTCCCTGGTGCATGCGAGTTCCCCCTATTATTGAGTATGTCATGGACCTATAGACGCCATGTTATGGATGGGTATACTATACATGAAGCCTATGGAAACGTCAATAATCGTTGGGAATACAGGCATTTTGCTTCAACTTCAGGTTATAATAGAAGAAACAAGCGATTGGAGCGGAAGTATGGACCAGGAAAAAATCAAGCAATGTCGCAATGAGGTTAAGAAAATCTATGAACAGTTTGATGCTAGCCATGATTGGCAGCATATCGAACGGGTCATGAAAAACGCCAAAATGATTTTGCAACAAGAAACAGCAGATGCATTTATAGTCGAATTGGCCGTACTTTTACATGACGTTTCGGACCCGAAGTATAAAAAGCCCGAGGAAGACTTGGAGCGTGATATTCTGAATCGTTTAGAACTTTCAGATGCTCAGCGCCAAGAGATTCAGAAAGTTATTGAATCGGTTTCTTTTAAAGGCGGCAATGGCAAACCGGCAACGAGCATCGAAGCGAAAATCGTCCAAGACGCTGACCGATTAGATGCTATTGGTGCAATCGGGATCGCGCGAGCATTTGCTTACGGTGGGGCAAAGGGACGTAAGTTGTACGACTGGAACGAACAGGCACGTACAAAAATGACGGAAAATGAATACCGCGAAGCGCAAACCAGTAGCGTCACACATTTTTATGAAAAGCTTTTATTGTTGAAAGACCAAATGACTACGAAAACGGGTAAGCACATGGCTGAAGAGCGCCATGAATTTATGCTAATCTTTTTAAAGCAACTACAAACAGAAACGGATGGGAATAAATGAGCCACTTAAATATTACGAAGTTAACGAAAACTGTTGGAGCAAAAACATTATTCAAGGATGTCGAATTTTCATTATATCCAGGAGAACGCGCAGGTTTAATCGGCGTAAACGGTACAGGGAAATCGACTTTAATGTCAATACTAGCGGGATCAATGGATGCAGATAATGTTGTCATGGACCACCCGAAAAAATATCAAATTACGTATTTAATGCAAGAACCTGAATTTGATGAATCATTGACTGTACTCGAAACAGTTTTCTCAGGGAAATCCCCGATTTTAGCATTAAACCGTGCTTATGAAAATGCCTTGAAAAATATGATGGTCGATTCAAGTTCTACACAATTACAAGACGAGTTGATGGATATTCAAGAAAAAATGGAGCAAGAAAATGCATGGGATATTAATGCCTTGGCCAAAACCGCACTGTCAAAACTAGGGATCGATATGTATGACCAAGTAGTACGTGAATTATCAGGCGGTCAGCGTAAACGTGTGGCTCTTGCGAAAGCATTGATTGAACCAGCAGATTTGATTCTTTTGGATGAGCCAACAAACCATTTGGACGCGGTGTCAACTGAATGGCTGCAAGAAACCCTGTTGCGCATGGGTTCAGCTATGCTTTTTGTCACGCATGATCGGTATTTCTTGGATGCGGTTTCTACACATATTTTCGAAATAGCAGACCAAACCATGTACACGCACAAAGGCAACTACGGCGATTATTTGGAAAACAAAGCGATTCGTGATGAAATGAATGCATCGTCTCAGCAAAAATTAGAAAACCGTTTCCGTTCTGAGTTAAAATGGATTCGCCGCGGTGCAAAAGCTCGTTCGACTAAACAAAAAGCGCGGATTCAGCGTTTCGATGAAATCAAAGAAAACGTGCAAAAAGAAAACGACAATACATCGCTTGAACTATCCATGCAAAGCCAGCGACTTGGCAAGAAAATCATTGAAGGCCAAGACATGGGCGTTGCTTATGGGGACAAACAAATCTTCAGCGGCTTTGATTTCCTGTTGCAAGGTGGAGATCGCATTGGAATTGTTGGACCAAATGGTGCCGGGAAATCGACGTTGATGAAAATGCTTGCCGGAGAATTAGAACCAACTTCAGGAAAAATGGAATACGGCAGTACCGTGAAAATTGCTCACTTTACACAGCATTTGCCTGAAATGGATGAATCGCAGCGCATGATTGAATACATTCAAGAAACGTCGAGTGATTTTGAAGCAGAAAAAGGTGTTCGTTTATCGGCAACTCAAATGCTTGAACGTTTCCTATTCCCGTCAAATGGTCACGGCACGCAAATTGGTAAATTATCAGGCGGCGAGCGAAAGCGTCTGTATTTATTGAAATTATTGATGGAACAGCCGAATATCTTATTCCTCGATGAGCCGACAAACGATTTGGATATCCAAACACTATCTGTTTTGGAAGATTTCTTAGAAAACTTCCCAGGCGTAGTTATTACAATTTCGCATGATCGCTTTTTCCTTGACCGCATTGCCCAGAAATTGTGGACAACAGGAACAGGAAAAATCGAAGAATATCAAGGTCTTTACTCTGAGTTTATTAAAGAAAAAAATAATCCGGTTGAATTAGCTGAACAACAGCTTGTTGAAACGGAAGTCGCACAACCAGCCAAAGTTAAAAAGAAAATGACCTACAAGGAGCAGCAGGAATACAACGGTATTCTTGATAAAGTTGCACAAACAGAAGCGAAGATTGAAGCTCGTGAGGAAGAAATGGCTTTAGCTGGGGCCGATTACGATAAATTGCAGAAATTGACCGAAGAAGTCAATGGATTAACTGCTGAGTATGACGCGTTAATTGAACGTTGGACTTATCTTCAAGAAATAGCAGAAACATGATCTATTAATTGCAGGAGGGATTTTTGTGAAAATTTTAACGATTGAACCGACACCAAGCCCGAATACGATGAAAGTGATCATCGACCAGGAATTGCCATTTGGCAAAAGTCATAACTACACGAAAGATAAGTTAGAAGGTGCATCTGAAGAAGTGCAGCAGTTGCTAGCGATTGACGGTGTAAAAGGCGTTTACCACGTAGCTGATTTTTTGGCAGTCGAGCGCATCTCTAAATTCGATTGGGAAATTATTTTGACGCAGGTCCGGAATGTTTTTGGCGAAGACCGTCAGCATAGTGGAGAAGAAGTCCAATTAGACGAGCATTTTGGAGAAATTTATGTCCATGTGCAACAATTCAAAGGAATTCCACTGCAAGTCAAAGTGTTCGATAATAGTTCAGAGCAACGCTTTGGTATGCCAGAACGTTTTGTCGCGGCGATGAAGCAAGTTTTGGACCCGACAGAAGAAAACTACCTCATGCAGCGTAAATGGGTGGATTATGGCGTTCGCTATGGGGATAAAAGTGAAATTGGCAAAAGCCTGATGGAAGAAATCGAAGCTGCGTATCCACAAGAACGATTAGTTGCAATGACGACGAAAGAAGATGCAGCCCAAGCTGAGTCAGCCCCTCGTGGTCAAAGAGTGTCAGTAGAAGACTTTGATGCACCCGACTGGGAAACTCGCTTTCAGCTACTTGATCAAATGATTGAGGCAGATGTTGATGATTTACCGTTACTGGCAGCGGCATTAAACGATGAAAAAATGTCGATTCGTCGTCAAGCCGCTATTTTCCTAGGCGACGTTAAAGACAAAGCTGTTGTGCCCTATGTTGAACGTGCGATGAAAGACAAGAGCTGGGCTGTCCGCAGAACAGCAGGCGATACCATCAGCGATCTCGGTTTTGAGGAATTTGAGCCGGTTATGCTTGAAACCTTACGTGATAAAAACAAATTGGTTCGTTGGAGAGCAGCGATGTTCCTCTATGAAACAGGAACAGAAGCCGCTTTACCAGGTCTGAAGCAAGCCGAAAATGATCCGGAGTTTGAAGTGAAACTACAAATCAAAATGGCAATTGCACGTATTGAAGAAGGCGAAGATGCAAAAGGGTCAGTTTGGAAACAAATGACCGAAGCGCGTCAAGCGATAAAAGAGGAATAGTAGAAAAGGCCCGTGACTAAACAGTCACTGGCCTTTTTTTTGCTTGTTGGCTGCTTAGAACTGCATTAAATGTTTCCTCATTGCTGTTAAGAGGTAAAGTGCTGGTAATCAAACTAATTATAATAGTTGCTATACGAGGAGGAAATAAATATGTCAAACAATGTTTTTTCAATGGAGATTTTATACAGCGGAAAATATGAATCATGGGAGTTTGAAAATCGACAAAAACGCGATGTTTTTTATGAGCAAGTCGTTCAGCAGTTTGCTGATCAAAAAATAAATGGTCAAGAGGAAGGGATCGATGATACACGCATTGTCCAACTGTCTTCTAACAATCTGAAAATCCAAGAAAATGGAGAATACGCTCAGGATACAAGGTATGAATGGTTTGAGTACGATGTATTTAGCCAAATGTTGGACTTTATTAACAACAAGTATAACCAAAGCGAGTAAGTTTGTTAGAAAATAAATTTTTAAATGCAATCAAATATAAAATGATAAAGTGTAGAAGTACAAAGACTCGGTGAATAAAGATGTCTTTTGAATATTTTTTAAAAAGCTATTGCTTTTTTTACTTAGACTTACAAAGCTAGTACTAAAGAATTAATGAGTTAAAACGATGCCGATAAATAGTCAGAGCATACTGAAAATATCTAAAACTACCCAATTCGGGTAGTTTTTTTATTGCTAGAAATATGTGATAGGCTATTTCGGGTTATCATAAATATAGAGCAGAATAGGTATTTAAAATCACTTTATATAACAAAAGGCATAAAGTTATTTATTTTTAATAAAAAAAATAAACAATATTAGGTCCATGTATACGTTTGTTGTTGTTAAATTTATGATATCTTGTAAGTATACATAGGAGGGTTACAGGTGAATCTTACGGTCAATGGAGTAGTATTGAGTCAAAAAAGAAGTGCACTTATCGTTAGAGAATTAATAAGAGAGTCTGTCGCAGAACATGCGAAAGACGTAGAAGAGTATTTAAAGGATTATCAGGTAGAAGACTTGGGAAGTTCGATTATTCTTCGTCCGCCGTCAATTGAAGGAATTCAAATTTCATTATTCAAGTCATCCTGAGGGGTGGCTTTTTATATTGTGTGGAAAAAGAAGCTATCTGCTATTTTAGTGTAGGTAAATCTTAGAAAACTAGATAGGCAAGGCGTTTTTAATGACTGCTTAGCGTTCAGAAAAATGGGCATACTCTTCATTTTGTTTAAGAGTTCACTGATGGTTAAGTGATTTTAAAAAAATTATATGTTAAAAAAACGAATGATTGATCTAGGAATGGCGATTAAGGTATTCCAAACCAATGAAAAAACAATTTCAAAAATTACCCCTATACTAAGGTCCATAAATAAATCAGTAAAACAGTTTTCTCTCTTCTGCTTGTTCTTCTTCATTGGTGGTCTCCTTGTCATGTTCTTCTAATTCGGCAAGGCGTGTCTTTGTATACGTAATCCTTTTGTCGCTTAAAAAGCATGGACCGACTGTAAAGAGCGTTGTAATGCCGTAACAACTGTAAACTTTTTCAACGGGGTCGTTGATTGGGTAAACCGATAGTTTTTCCGGTTGGAGATTTTACGCTTCTTTTTGTATCTGTTGCAGCAAATCGATTAATCCTTTTCCTCTGCCTTCTTCGATTGAGGCGAAATTTTCTAGTTTCCCTTGACTGCCATGAGCAAATAAGCAGGCAATCGGACATAGTACTCCTTTGTATCTTAATTAGGTAATGACAGTAGCGATTATCGGCAAATTCAGATTCAAGTGCCTTTTCGCGAACTGCTTTTCCTCCGAATTCTTTAATCTGACATCCTATCCATAGTGCTTCGTAATAATTCTCGGAAGTTACTCTTTCTATTATCGCATCTTTACGTAAAGGGAGCAGGGGTGTTTTCTGATTCCATGGCTGAATAGGCTGTAAAGACGTTCAAACCGAAAGTCTTTTTTCTGCAACTGAGTTATAAACGTTGTTAGAGACTGAACATTATCTAAGTGAAATCCAGGGACAATATTTGAGCATTTGTAAAATGAGACCACTTCACCGATCGCTTCTTTAGGAAAGCTCGGCTCTTTGTTGAGTTTGGTGTAATCTGTCTTTTCAATAATACGACTCTAGTCTCCTTTAATGAATGTTCCATTATCTATTCCTTTTAAGTAAACTCCTATTCAAATCCTTTCACGATGAAATTACCAACAAACTAGGTTACACTGAAATAGATAGGAAACAATATATTGAGAAAATCGATTTTAAAGAAAAGAGGCGAAAGCATGAACGCATATGATGAGTATATGAAAGGCATTGTCGTGCCTATGCGCCAGGAGTTGACTGGAGCAGGTTTTAAAGAATTATTGACAGCAGAAGAAGTCAATGAACATATGAGCAGTGCTAAAGGAACGAGTCTTGTTGTGATTAACTCTGTTTGTGGTTGTGCAGCAGGGTTAGCGCGTCCAGCAGCTATTGGAGCCATTCAAGCTGTGGAAGCAAAACCAGATCATTTAGTGACCGTATTTGCAGGTCAAGATAAAGAAGCAACTGCACAGATGCGCAATTACTTTGAAGAAGTGCTACCATCGTCTCCATCGATTGCCGTATTGAAAGACGGTGAATTGGCTCATTTTATTCCACGTGAACAAATTGAAGGCTACCCAATGGAACAGATTCGCGATCATTTGTCGCAAGTTCTTGAACAGGTGGCAGCTCAGTGAAAACAATAGTCACCACAGCATACCGGCCAACTTCGTCTGCATTGGCATGGGCAAATCGCGTTTCAGCAGAACTGGAAATTTTACAAGTTCCGCGCAATAAGCGTTCCATTGACCGGATGCAAGAAGATGAACAAGCTGATTTGTTGGTGTGCTTAAAAGAACGACTTGAGTTTTACCCAATGGGTAAAACCGAGCCGTTCTTTTTTCATCCGAACTCAGCAGCTTTTCGAACAAAAAGACCTCTTGAACAAGATCCGCTGATTGAAGTGGCAGGTTTAGTTCCAGGCGACTCATTTTTAGATTGTACATTAGGGTTAGCAGCTGACTCAATTGTGGCAGCACAGCGTGTTGGTCAAAGAGGACGAGTGGTGGGCTGTGAAAGCCATCCAGTGCTCGCTTACGTGGTGGCGCAAGGGTTGCAGCAATATAGCAACATGCCACATTTAGAAGAGGCGATGAGGCGTATTGAGGTAATGTCATGCCAAGCAGTTTCATTTTTGCGAACTTTGCCAGCAGATTCGATAGATGTAATTTACATGGATCCGATGTTTACAGAAGAAATAACAGAAGCTTCAAATTTTACGCCACTCAGAGGAACAGCTGACCGAGGGCAATTAACAGTGCAGTGGGTAACTGAGGCAAAGCGTGTAGCACGAAAAACTGTCGTTTTAAAAGCACATTTTCGTTCTCAGGATTTCGAACGTTTTGGATTTATTAGGCGCATGCGGCCCAATACCAAGTTCCACTATGGTGTCATTTCAATTGAACCAGAGAGTAAACAATAAAAACGGATGCTCGTTAGTTGGGAATTTAAAGTATAGCTATGTTTCAGGTTCGTGATCTCAAGCTGACAGTGTTCTGGAGTACATTTGGTTTCACTTATAGAACACATGCAGATTCAATTTATCTGCATGTGTTTTGTATTGTGAATCTATTTTCAAAGCAAGCTAATTTCTTGCGCAAAATATACCCCCCGTGGTATGTTTTGGGTGTATTCAAAATAGTTCTTTTTTGAGGGGGTGAGCCGTTATGTCAAACCAAGTAACAGTTTATTCAACGGATACCTGCCCACATTGCATCATGATGAAAAAACTTCTAGCGGCAAGTGATGTCCCTTATACGAAAGTAAACGTACAGCGAGACAAAGCGCCTCGTGCAGACAAACGACCAAATGGGTGCTTGGATTTGATCCAAACCGTGCCACGGAATTAGTGAACGCCTAAAACAACAAATGTGAAACCCACATTGAGTAAAATTCAACGAAAACTAAATTACCAGGAGGAATAACAAGTGAAAGTGATTTCGACGCAAGAATTGCAAACATTACTAGAACTAGGCAAACAAGTGAATATAATCGACGTGCGTGAAGCGTCAGAAGTAGCCGGTGGGAAAATTCCTGGAGCTGTCAATATGCCTTTAGGATTATTGGAATTTAAGATGAATGAATTGGACAAATCAGAAGAATACTATGTTAATTGCCAAGCTGGCGGACGTAGCGGTTCGGCATGTAAATTCTTAGACTATCAGGGCTATAAAGTGATAAATGTCGAAGGTGGCATGAACGCATGGGCAGGTGACATCGAGCGGATTGATAATTGAAAAAGCTTATGAGTTTAGCAATGGAGCTCAAGGCAAGTCTTTGTGAAAAGACACTGAAGAGTAAGAGTTGGTTTATGCAAAAACTGAAGATAAATAGCAAAAGGACTGTCAATGGACAATTGAATTGACAGTTCTTTTATTGCATAATGATGTAAAAAGTCTGATTTATCGACCATCTGAAACAAAAAACTCCCTGAAATTCAGGGAGTTTTTTTAGTGTTTATTAGTCTGTAAATGAAAGTGAAGTCAAGTATCCAAGCATAAACAGGAGACCCAGTCCGATTAATAATGATGCATCCACAAAAATTCCTCCTTTTCAATAAAAAAACAAGGCGTTGTTAATGACTTTATTGTACAATGAATTTCAAGAAGATGAAACCTTTACCCGCGAAATTCGTATAAATAAGCAAACCTTATGACAAAAATGTTCATAAAAGAAAAGGTGATATTGATGAAAAATTGGTGGCAAAAGTCGCTGATGATTACTGTTGCCGTTTTAACATTGGGAGCAATCTCTCCGAACCATTTAATCTGGGAGTCGCTTCTAGACGAAAAAGGTCAACCGAAATCACATGCAGCGGAAAGTGATAACAAACAATATATCTACGATTGGGTCGACCCCAGTGAGTTCTACGACACCGGTGACTCTTTTATCCATTCTGTGTATCAATCTGCAGAAGAGCAATCGTATTTGAAATTTGGTTCGCGAATTGGACCAGTTATTGGAGACCAGTTCCAAACCATGATTTTGCCAAACATTCAACGAGCGATTGATGTCCATTTGGCAACCCTAGATATCGGCAAATTAAAAAAATTAGCCATTTCTGAAAAGCCATCTGGTGATTATGCTGAAAAAATCTTCCATGTATATAACACTGAAACCAACAAAGACGAAATCCGTTTCCACGTTAGGACGGAGAACAAACCACAGCTAGGCTATTCTTTTAATTTTCACTATCATTTAGCTGAAGATGATTTCCAAAAGCATATTACGCTAGGAGACATCTACTGGTCTAAAAATACACCGCCGAAATGGCTTTCTTAAACCGCCCAATTTTGGCGGTTTTTTTTATGTGTGCTCGATTTTTTTTGCCAAACTAGCGTAACTGGTGCGTCCAAGGGAGAAGGAGAAAGAGAAAGTGTGTGAATTTATCGGTTTATCGAGTGAACCATAATGAGAGCGAAGAGGTTTTAGTAAATACAAATTTTCCGTATAATTTAAGATGTCTAAAATCTTTATTAACACCGGTAGTATTGTTATGATTAAACTAACAACGGAGGCGAGTTATATGAAGCAATATTTAGACTTATGCGAACACATTCTACATAACGGAGCAACAAAAGAAGATCGGACCGGTACAGGTACTTTGAGTGTCTTTGGCCATCAAATGCGATTCGATTTAACGGAAGGGTTCCCTTTAATGACAACAAAAAAAACGGCGTTCCGCTTGATTGTCTCGGAACTTCTTTGGTTTCTTAAAGGTGATACCAATATCCGATCTTTATTGCAAGATAATAATCACATCTGGGATGAGTGGGCGTTTGCACAGTGGGTAGCAAGCGACGAATACGCGGGACCTGACATGTCTGATTTCGGTCGCCGTGCACAAACAGATACGGAATTTGCGGAAGTATATAAGATTGAGATGCAAAGCTTTCAGCGCAAGGTAATTGAAAGTCCAGAGTTTGCTGAAAAATACGGAGACCTCGGTCCCGTTTATGGCAAGCAATGGCGTTCATGGGCGACAACAGAAGGTGGTACCATCGACCAATTGAAAAACGTCATTGAATCGATTAAAAAAAATCCAGATTCCAGACGTCACTTAGTGACCGCGTGGAATCCGGAATTTATTGATGACATGGCTTTACCACCATGCCACATTATGTTTCAATTTTATGTAGCGGATGGCAAATTGTCGTGCCAACTTTATCAACGCAGTGCAGATGTCTTTCTAGGCGTGCCTTTTAATATCGCATCTTACGCGCTATTAACACAGCTAATTGCCAGAGAATGTAACTTAGAAGTCGGTGATTTTGTTCACACAACAGGCGATACACATTTATATTCAAATCACCTGTCTCAAGTGCAAGAACAATTAGCTAGACAACCAAAACCACTGCCAACCTTAAAAATTAACGAGGAAGTCAAATCGATTTTCGACTTGAAACTAGAAGACATTACGATCGAAGGCTACGATCCACATCCTCGGATTAAAGCGCCTGTTGCAGTTTAATAGCAAGTACTAACTTTCATCTACAGTGTATCAATTAGTTTGAACTTCAAAATACTTTAAATAATACGTAATACCCGCGAAAAGCGGGATAGGAGGAAGATACATGATTTCATTGATGGTCGCGCATGATCCGAACCGAGTTATCGGAAAAGATAACGAACTGCCTTGGCATATTCCAGCGGACTTGGCATATTTTAAAAAACAGACAATCGGAAAAGGGATTGTTATGGGCCGTAATACGTATGAATCTATTGGGCGACCGCTTCCGAAGCGCCGCAATATTGTAGTTACGCGCAACGATGATTATCAGGAAGATGGAGTAGATGTCGTTCATAATGTGCAAGATGCTATAAAGTTAGCGACAGAATTTCATGAAGAAGTAATGATTATCGGTGGAGAACAGATTTTTGAATCAATTTTACCAGATGCTGACCGTCTTTACATAACACTGGTTCATCAAGCTTTTGATGGTGATACGTATTTCCCGGAATATGGACGTGAGTGGAAACTCGTTTCTGAATCTGAGCAGCAAATTTCAAATGAAGTGCCTTTTTCGTACTTGGTATACGAAAGACGGCGAAAGAAAACGGCCAATGTTTAATACCATTCGCACGTTCTCTTTTTTATTTGGTTATTTACCGATTAGCGCTGTGAATTTGAAAAAAAATATCAAGCAAAAATCAACATTAAGCGTAAAAGAGTACGACCAGCTGATTCATACAGAACCTCAAAAATGGGCAGCCGGTATTATGAAACGGACAAAAAGCACCGTTACGATTGCAGGACTGGATAAATTACCTGATGGACCGGTATTGTTTGTCAGCAATCATGAAGGGAATTTCGATATCCCAACATTGCTTTCGACCATTCCGAAGCCTTTTGGTTTTATTTCCAAAAAAGAAGTAAATAAATTCCCGATTATTCCGATGTATATGAAAGAAATGAATTGTGTCTTTTTAGACCGCACAGATCGTCGGAGTGCATTGAAATCCATTACTGACACTATAGAAAAATTAAAAGAAGGTCATTCGATTTTGATTTTTCCGGAAGGCACAAGAAGTAAAGGTCAAAGTATGGGTGAATTTAAAGCAGGATTTATGCGTATTGCAAAAGATGCAGATGTCCCTATTTTACCGGTTGCGATTCACGGAACTTCAGACATAATGGAAAAAAACAACAATAAAGTAAAGGCAGCTACGGTCACCGTACAACTATTGGATCCTGTTTCTGTTGATGTTCTTAAGGACATGAAGCCAAAAGAAGCAATTGCGGTGATCCATACGCAAATTGAAGAAGCTGTTTCTGCTATGTCTGCGGAAAAACAAAGAAATAATGACAACTAACCGGTAAAACAATCTGCTTTGTAGTTGTTAGATATTAAATAATTGCTTAGACTAAGGTAAAAAGGAAGTGATTTCATGTCAAAGATTCACATCGTCACGGATTCGACCGCTGATTTAAAGCCAGAGATCATTGAAAAATATGATTTGCATGTGGTTCCTCTAAGTATTCAAATTGGTGGAAAAACCTATTTGGACCGCGTTGACTTAGAGCCGGCATCTTTCCTTGAATTGATGAAAAATACCGATGAAATGCCAAAAAGTTCTCAACCAGCACCAGGCGTATTCAAAGAGTTGTACGATAACTTAGGTAGAAACGGTGACCAAGTCTTGTCTATTCATATGACAGGTGGGATGAGTGGTACTGTGGAGTCAGCAAAAACAGCAGCTCAATTGACTGAATCAGACGTTACTGTCATCGATTCTCGTTATATTTCTCACGCCTTAACTTTCCAAGTATTTGAAGCGGCAGAGATGTCAAAAGCGGGAAAATCAATGGAAGAAATCGTTAAACGAGTAGAGCAGATTCGTCTCAATACAAAATTGTTCGTCGTTGTAGATACCCTTGATAACTTGGTGAAGGGAGGCCGCATTGGGAAAGGCCGTGCTTTGTTAGGATCTTTAATGAAAATCAAGCCAATTGCTTCTTTAGATGATGGATCGTATACTCCGGTTGCTAAAGTCAGAAGCCATAAGCAAGTAGTCGATTACTTGATGAAGGATTTTATAGAGCGGACAGCAGGCAAAATTGTTAAAGGGGTTGGCATTGCTCATGCGAATGGATTGGCAATGGCTGAGCCACTGCGTGAAAAAATTAAAGAAACAGGCTTTAGCGATATCCAATTTGATTTTACAACGCCAGTTATTTCTACTCATACAGGTATTGGGGCAATTGGTTTTATGTACTATACGGATTAAACGAATTAGCAAGGTCTAGTTGAAAAAGGAGAGACAATCGTGAAAGTCATCCTGTTTATCATCATCTTGTCTATGGGTATACTAGCGGGGTGCAGTCCATCTTTTAACTTTGGCAATGAAAAAGCAGAACCGAGAAATGAACCGGCTATCGACTCTTATACCATACCGCCAAACTTCATTCCTCAAGCAGTGGTTATTACCGCTCTTGGGGATTCCTTATCTCAAGGTGTTGGCGATGAAGAGGAGTTAGGCGGCTACACAGGCAGAGTGGCAGCAGAGGTTAAGACCTGGCAAGGAATTAAAGGCGTGGCTGTTGAAAATACAGCAAAACGTGGACGTCGTAGTGATCAGCTGCTGGCCATGTTCCAACAAGGAAAACTAACGAGTCCTATAGCAGATGCCGATTACTTAACGCTGACCATTGGTGGAAATGATGTTATGCGAGTCGTCAAACGTGACTTGTTTTCATTGAATACAGAAGCCTTTGAAGACGAATTGGTATTTTATGAAAGTAGATTTGATCATATTTTGACAGCCATTCGAGATATTAATCCGAATGCGCCTATCATCATCATGGGCATCTATAACCCGTTTTCACTTGTAACGGATGAAGTAGAAGAGTTTGATCAAATTATTGATTCCTATAATCAGGCGATGCAAAAAAGAGCAGAATCAGATCCACAAGCATGCTTCGTGCCTGTCAGTGATTTATTTGTTGGCAATCAGAATTTGGTTTACCATTCTGATTTTTTTCACCCGAATAGCAAGGGCTATGATTTAATGACAGAACGTATTTTAAAACGGATGAATGAATGTGGCATGACTTATGAAGGATAGGTGGTGAACTGATGAAAAAATGGCGCGTTGCATTTTTTGTTTTACTCGCAATAAATGTGTTGGCGCTTGTGGGAGTGGTACTTTTTGTTACGACTCCTTCCAAAGATTTTACGTCTTATGAGGCTTTGAAAAATACCTCTACGGAAGGAAACACAGTAGTCGTCAACGCTACAAAAGCAGATTTTGAAGGAATTGCCAACACCTATATACAAGAAGCTATGAAAGACCAGCCAATTCCTTTGGCTTTATCAGTTGATGATGACGTTAGTATATCAACGGAACTTACCGTTTTTTCAGTAACTTTGCCTATTTTAATGAAATTCGAACCACTTGTGCAAGAAGATGGCAATTTGCTGTTAGAACAAAAGTCAGTAGAAGTCGGTATGCTGGATATTCCTCCTGAAGCTGCGTTAAAATTGCTTAGAGACTCAGTAGAACTTCCAGAATTTATGGAAGTCATGCCTGCGGATGAAGAAGTGTTGTTAAAGTTAACGGATATTCCGTTAGATGGAGGAATTTCAGTGCGAGCGGCATCGTTCAATTTGGAAGAAGACGATATTCGATTATTGGTGACAATTGAACCATAAAGAATGGAGTGGGTATATGAATACGGAAAAAGCTACATTTGCAGGAGGCTGTTTTTGGTGTATGGTCAAGCCTTTTGATTCATTAGACGGCATTGAAGAAGTAGTAAGTGGCTATACAGGTGGAGAGTTAAAAAACCCAACTTACGAACAGGTTTGTTCGAATGCGACTGGTCATGTGGAAGCAGTCCAAATTACATTTCAGCCAGACGTCTTCCCATATGAGAAATTATTGGATGTTTTCTGGACACAAATAGATCCGACAGATGCTGGTGGTCAATTTTTTGACCGTGGCGAATCTTACCAAACCGCGATTTTCTTTCATTCCGAAGAACAGCGTCTAGCTGCAGAAAAGTCTAAGCAAGAATTGGACAACTCGGGAAGGTTTGAAAAAATTGTTGCAACGCCGATACTAGAAGCAAAACCATTTTATTTAGCAGAAACGCATCATCAAGATTACTATAAGAAAAATCCTGCTCATTACAACCGTTATTCAGTTGGTTCTGGGCGGACTGCGTTTATCGAAAAGAATTGGGGTGGACAAGCATGAAAGAAGAGTTAAAAGCAAAATTAACGCCAATGCAATATCATGTAACCCAGGAAAGTGGGACAGAACCACCTTTTCAAGGTGAATTTGATCAGCATTTTGAAGACGGCATTTACGTAGATATTGTCTCCGGCAAACCGCTATTTAGTTCTAAAGATAAGTTCGACGCTCATTGCGGATGGCCGAGCTTTGCAAAACCAATCGAAGGTACAGAAGTAAAAGAAAATCTAGATACCAGTCATGGCATGAGAAGAACAGAAGTCCGTTCCTCAACCGCTGACTCTCACCTAGGGCACCTATTCCCAGATGGACCATCGTCTATGGGAGGCCTTCGCTATTGCATCAATTCTGCAGCACTACGTTTTGTTCCTAAAGAGCAATTGGATGCAGAAGGTCTATCCGAATACAACAAACTATTTGAATAATGGGTTAACCGGACAACTAAGTCCGGTTTTTTTTGCCCAAAATAGGAAAGGAGACCGTTATGGAACGTTCTTTTTATCAATTTGCATTAAAATATCGTGGGAAAATTGATCCAGATGACTATTCAAGTTTTGCCGATGCGTTATTTTTGGATCATTCATTTCCTAAAACAGCAACAGACTTTGAACTGCTTTCTAAATACATTGAAGAAAAAGCGCATCCCGTTATGAAAGCCTCAATCTTTGATGAAATATGGGAAGACTACATAAGTGAATAGGCTTGTCGTTGCACTATAGTTAAAAAAACAGTATGATTAAATCTACTATATAAAAGTGAGGTTTTTTAGATGAGCGTTCATATTAATGCGAAAAAAGGCGATATTGCCGAAACAATTTTACTACCAGGAGACCCGCTTCGCGCAAAATACATAGCGGAAACTTTTTTAGAAGATGTAACGATGTACAATGAAGTTCGTAATATGTTTGGTTATACCGGAACATATAAAGGCAAACGTATTTCTGTTCAAGGAACTGGAATGGGTGTACCATCAATTTCAATTTATGTAACAGAATTAATGCAAGAATACGATGTGAAAAAATTGATCCGTGTTGGAACATGTGGTTCTATCCATAAAGACGTAAAAGTACGTGACGTAATTTTGGCTCAAAGTGCATCAACCGATTCAAAAATGAATGATATCATTTTTAAAGGCATTACTTATGCACCGACTGCTGATTTTGAATTATTATTGAAAGCATATAATGCAGGTATGGAAAAAGGATTAAACTTGCGTGTTGGGAATGTCTTTACTGAAGATGTTTTCTACAACGAATTTGCAGAACACGAAAAATGGGCGCAATACGGAGTACTTGGTCTTGAAATGGAATCTTCAGCTCTATACACATTGGCTGCCAAATTCGGTTGCCAAGCGTTGTCTATTTTAACAGTAAGCGATCACTTACTGACGGGTGAAGTGACAACTTCTGAAGAACGTCAAACGACGTTTAACGACATGATTGTTGTAGCTTTAGAGGCAGCAATTCAAGAGTAGAAAAAAGCCGTTCTTTCTCAAATTAGAAAAAGACTGTCTTGACAGTCTTTTTCTTTTCATATCCTACGGTTCTAAAGGCAATTACGAAAGTGGTGAAATAGATGGATGATAAACGCCCGGAAGACGAGCAGCAACAAATTCCGCCGGTAGAAGAATCACCGTCACATATTATTAAGATGAAAACATTCACTTTTATTATGCTTGGATTCCTCTTAATCTTGACAACGGCGGGATTAACTGTTTTTGCATTGACATTCGGCGACGATAAAGCTGTAGAAGTAAATTCTCCAGAGCGTCGCGAATTCGAGAAACTCTATACAGCTTATGATCAAATACAGGATCAATATTTTGAAGATGTCGACAGAGATGTTCTAGTTAATGGAGCCATCAATGGGATGGTCGATTCTTTGGAAGATCCTTATTCCGATTATTTAAACGAAGAAGAAGCTTCTCAATTTCTGGAAGGAATTTCATCAAGCTTCCAAGGCATTGGCGCAGAAGTGCAAGAGCGTGAAGGTTATATCACGGTAGTTTCACCGATCAAAAATTCACCTGCTGAAAAAGCAGGCGTATTGCCAAATGACCAAATTATAGCAGTTGATGGTGAAAGCATACAAGGCTTTACAACAACTGAAGCTGTCATGCTGATCCGTGGCGAAAAAGGAACTGACGTCAAGCTGAGCATTATGCGTGGTAAAAATGCAGATCCAATTGATATTACCATCACTCGTGATGAAATACCGATTGAAACTGTGTACGCAGAAATGATTGGAAACAATGTAGCTCATATTCAAATTACTAGTTTTTCTGAAAATACGTATCAAGAATTGCTTGATGCCATTAAAGAAATGGAAGCTGAAGGAATGAAAGCCGTCGTTATGGACGTTCGTGGAAATCCGGGTGGCTTACTTGATGTAGCGCTTGATATTTCTGACTTGTTTATTGAAGAAGGGAAACCATTGTTTGAAGTTCAGGCAAAAGGCGCTGAACCTGAAGTTTATATGTCTTCACCAGGTACGAAAATCAAAGTACCCGTTACTTTATTGATTGATGGTGGAAGTGCTTCGGCATCTGAAATTTTGGCCGGTGCAATGAATGAGTCAGCAGATATCAAATTGGTCGGAGAAAAGACTTTCGGAAAAGGGACTGTACAAACAGCTAACGATCTTCAAGATGGTTCGAACCTGAAGTTTACAACGGCTAAATGGCTAACGCCAGACGGCAATTGGATTCATGAAAAAGGAATCGAACCAGACGTAGAAGTTGCGTATCCCGCATATGCGTCGCTTCCGCTTTTGGATACTTCACTGGAGCTAAAAGACGGCACTATTTCCGAACAAGTCAAAACCGCTGAACAAATGCTTGAAGCGCTTGGCTTTAAAGTTGGAAAAGTAGATGGCGTGTTCGAAGAGCAGATGCAAGAAGCTGTAGAAACTTTCCAAGAAGAAAACGAATTGGAAGTGACAGGTATCTTGACTGGAGAAAGTACATTCGCAGTAATGGATGCATTGCGTGAGAAAATTGAAAATGATGATCCGCAATTACAGAAAGCTAAAACAATTATAATGGAAGAAGCTGGAATCAAAGCTTCTGCATCTAAAAAAACTGATGAATGATTTGGAGGTCCGCTTATGCGGGCCTTTTCTTCTTCAAAATTGAAAGGATGAGACGATGAAAGATGTATATTTATTTAGTGGGTTTTTAGGAAGTGGCAAAACAACATTATTAAAAACAATGATTAGTCAAATGAAAGATAAAGGGTTAAAACCGGCAGTTTTCATGAACGAACTAGGCCAAATGAACATGGATTCGGATGCAGTAGAAGAGGGCATTCCACTGAAAGAAATTCTTGATGGATGCATCTGTTGTTCGGGATCAGAGAAATCAGAAGCGCAAATTCAAACATTATTGGCAGAAGAAGATTTTGATGTCCTACTCATTGAAACAACAGGTGCAGCACACCCTGTAGAAGCACTGGATGCTATTTTTTCCCCACTATTTGCTGAACAACTAAACTTTAAAGGCATTGTAACAGTAGCAGACAGCAAAAGATGGATGGATCGCAACAGCTTATCTCCACAAATTCGTTCGCTGTTTTTAGAGCAGATTCGCCATGCTGACCTACTACTGGCCAATAAAATGGATTTGTTGACAGAAGGACAGCAGGCCACTGTCGTATATGAAATCCAATCACTCAATCCAAAAGCACAAATCATCCAAACGATACACGCTAAAATACCATTCTCGGCATTAGAAAAATTGTCGCCATTACAAAATGAAGAGGTCGTCAAAGCACCTGTTTCAAAATTGAATTTAAATGCTAAGGTGTTGAAATTTGAGGCGCCAGTTCGAAGAGAGCTATTTGAAGAATGGCTACGTGCGCTACCAGATACGGTTTTTCGAATCAAAGGCTATGTACCGCTTGAAGGCGATAAATACCCTCATGCTTTTCAGTTTGCTTACGGAATGGCGCAATGGCTTCCCGAGTACATGAAAATGCAGAATCAAATTGTGATTATTGGAGAAGGGCTGGAAGGAGTCGAGCTTCCATGATTGAATCATATCGTAAGCTCTGGCCACAACGAGTAGCTGTACAACAAATCACCACTCAACAAGAACTCGAAAAATACGTACTTATCGAACTGAATGACGAACTGACTCATCCACGTGTTCGCAAAACCAAGCAGCAAAAGCTGGCGTTGGCTTTAGAGCGAATCGAGCAATCGGATTTGTCAGATTCAGAAAAAAGTGAATTAATCACACTGTATAATAAGCTTGCGAACCCATAAAGAGAACGCTATTAAAAAAGCAGGAGACGAAAAATCATTGATTTTTCGTCTCCTGCTTTTTTATGGTTTGGAATTAATAATCTTAGGTTGAACATGCTGCAATTTTTTTTGGATCAGTAGTAAACGGAGTGATAACGTAATCGCTCCTGCTGTTAAACCAACAATCAAGCCGATCCAATAACCGAAAGCTCCATAATCAGTGAAGTTTGCGAGTAAGTAACCTGTAGGTAGCCCAATAACCCAGTAAGAAATTAACGCCATGACGAAGGTAATGTTGACGTCTTTATAACCTCTAAGTGCCCCTTGGACGGGCGCTTGAATAGCATCTGACAATTGAAACAAAGCAGCAAACAGTAGGAACTGAACAGCCAGTTCGACCACTACAGGATCTGACGAATACAAGGCTGCAATTTCACTACGCATAAAGAACAATACGCAAGCTGACAGGAAGCTTAACGAAACAGCCGTGCCAACACTCAGCCAGCTATACTGCTTCGCATCCTGCAAACGCTTGGCACCGACTTCATAGCCTACAAGAATTGTGGCACCCATAGAAATGCTGAGCGGTAACATGTATAGCAAAGATGCAAAATTTAACGCAATTTGATGTGCGGCAATAGTGACAGTGCCGTAAACAGCCAGCATAAACGTGACGGCAGAGAAAATACTAGTTTCTACGAATATGGATATACCAATCGGCACGCCAATGCGACTAATCTCCATCCAGCGAGTTAATGACAATTTCGGCCAAGTCCGGAAGATATTATAGGAGTTGAACGGGCTTCTCGTGTGGATGATCCAGACTGCAATAACTAAAATCAGCCAGTAGGTAATAGCTGATGCAAGTCCAGCGCCCGGACCTCCGAGTTCTGGGAAACCAAAGTGTCCGAAAATTAGTAAGTAGTTAAAGAAAATATTGATAGGTGCTGATAAAAGCGAAATAACCATCGTTACGCGTGTAGCTCCAAGTGCATCGATATAAGAACGCAAAGCGTTATAGACAAAGAGCGGAAGTAACCCAATCGTCATTGCGAAAATATAGCGGCTCGCAACGTCGGCAACAGTCGGTTCGAGATCCATAAAGGCAATCAAGTAATCAATGCCAAGATAGAAGAAAGCGAAGACAATAGCAGCCAACAAAATAGCCAAATAAATCCCTTGTTGAACAGCTTGTTTTACTTGATCTTTTTTCTTAGCTCCCATCAATTGTGCTACAATTGGAGTAATGGACATGAGGATACCGGCAAGTCCGATGTAGACGGGAACCCAAAATGAGGACCCGATGGAAACGCCGGCTAAGTCTTCTGTTCCGTAGCGGGAAGTCATATAAATATCAAAAAACGTCACCATGTACATCGCTATTTGTGTGACGAGAATCGGGAAAACAATTTTCACTAAAAGCAGTAGCTTTTCTTTTTTGGTTCTTGTCTGGTACATATCTCGTTCCTCCCGCAATTTACCTTTAGTAAGTCAAACTTATGCATCAAATGTTATCGATCAAAGCGCAGCAAATTTTATACTATTTTGGACGGACGATTTCTAGCACACAGTCGGGATGTAAAAACGTTACAGCGCCAACTGCCCAGAAAACGTTATCATGAGATAAACTTACTCAATTACAATTTAGCAAATAAAATCCAGTATAGCATAGATAAGTATGCTTCAGGCATATCCTCTAAGCCAAATTAACAGATGAGAGTAGGACAAGAAATGAACAACAAAACAATTTTATTAACCGGAGGCGGAACAGCAGGACATGTTTCCTTGAATCAGGCATTGATTCCAGAATTAAAAAATTTAGGCTTTAACGTTGAATATATCGGTTCTAAAGACGGTATCGAAAATGAGCTAATCCGGGAGTCCTTCCCTTCCGTTCCTTACCATGCAATTTCTAGTGGTAAATTGAGACGCTATTTTTCAACTAAAAATTTCTCGGATCCATTTCGCGTAGGAGCGGGACTTATGCAAGCAGTTGCTATTATTCGTAAAACTAAGCCAGTAGCTATCTTTTCTAAAGGTGGATTTGTTTCTGTACCAGTCGTAATGGCAGGGCGTATGATGTCAATTCCGGTCATTATTCACGAATCGGACGTTACACCTGGATTGGCAAATAAAATTGCCTTACCTTTTGCTGATCATATCTTTACTGTATTCAAGGAAACTTTGGCGCATGTGCCAAGCAGCAAATCGACTTGCACGGGATCACTTATTCGTAGTGAACTTATGGAAGGCTCTGCAATAAAAGGACAGGAAATTTGTTCATTCGACAACGACTTACCGGTTCTACTGATCATGGGAGGTAGTCAAGGATCGGCTATGATTAACTCGGCCGTCCGCAACAACCTAGAGCGTTTGCTAAAGCAAGTTAATATCATCCACCTATGTGGTAAAGGAAATTACATGACAGAATTAGATCATCATTCAAATTATTGTCAATTTGAGTATGTCACGCATGAATTGCCACATCTATTACATCTGACAGATTTTGTCGTATCGCGAGCTGGTTCTAATTCCATATTTGAATTTTTGGCTTTGAAAAAACCAATGCTACTCGTTCCATTATCTATGCAAAAAAGCCGCGGCGATCAAATTCTGAATGCGAATTTATTTGAAAAACAAGGATTTGCACATGTTGTGGAAGAAGAACAGCTGTCTGCAGATCGTTTCATGGAAGAACTAGAGCGTTTACAAACGGATAAAGAGCAGCTAATTACAGCAATGACACAAGCAGAAGCCCCGATTACGGCGGCAGAAATGGCTAAATTAGTAGCAGTTCATACAAAATAATACCTAACTAATTTAAAGAGGTGATCAAAATGGAAATGACGTTGCTAAAAGTCCACGGCTCTATGAACACTTTTTATATGTTTGAAGGTGAGGAACATGAGGATTATGCACAATTGGCAATTCAGCTTTCTTCAATAGATCAAGACATCGATGGAATTTTAGTGATTTTGCCATCAACGATTGCTCATGCAAAAATGCGAGTTTTCAATACTGACGGTTCGGAAGCTTCCATGTGTGGAAATGGTCTCCGTTGCGTTGCTCGGTTTGTGTGTGAACGTGACGGTGTGACCGAAGCGGTGATCGAAACGATGAAAGCTTCTCTTCATGTTAAAAAAGAAGAAACCTTGAACGATAAAATCGAAACTTACGCCGTGGAAATCTCCCCGATATCATTTGCATTAAACAGTTTACCAATGAGTTACTTAAGTAACAGTGAATGGCTTCACAAACCATTGCCTTTTATATCGGAAGAAATTCCATTTTCAGCGGTATCTGTCCCCAATCCACATTTAATTGGCATCGTTCCAGCAGCATTACAGAAAGATACAAGCCATCAGCAAAAATGGGCACACTATTTTAATGAAGAAAACAATTATTTTTCAGATGGTGTTAACGTTAGCTATGTAACGCCAATAGAAAACGGAATCTTCGTACGGACGTATGAGCGGGGTGTTGGGTTTACAAATGCTTGTGGTACAGCAATGACAGCTTCGGCACTAATCAGCTGTCTAGCAGGGCTCGTGCCTTATGGCGACGTAACTGTATACAATCCAGGTGGCATGGTGAAATGTGCTGTCTCTAAAACAGAAGATACTATTCGTCTTCAACTAACTGGTAATGCGACGTATTTATCAGTTGTTAAATTTAACTGGTCTAGCAGTGGGGAAAATAGCTGCATTTTATCTACTGAACCTTTGGATGAGCAAACAGATTACAAAGAATTTATCGAACAAGTTACAACGCTTTCAAGTCAATTTGTGTAAAGGAAAGCGGTGCGTTAGATGCGAATGCCTTTTACTACAGAACAACTGGATTCGCTTTACAAATTGAGCTTTAGAAGGAAATGTAAAAAGTAATATCTAATTGCCTTAAAAGTAGGTATGACACATACTTACCGTGATTATAATTTGTTTAGTGACCTGGGTGTGGCAATAGAAACCGAATTGACGCCAATCGTGTTTGAAGGTGAAACATTTGTGCTAGCGGTAACGAAAAACGTCGCCGCTCAGAAGAAGACTATTTGTTTTATGAGTCCTTGGTCCAAAAATAGGGTCTTTAGGGAATTAACGAGCGAACTGTTAGTAAAAAATGAGCTGAAAAAACGGAGAATATTCTGGAAAGCTACGAGGATACTCTTAATTACGCAGCGCTTGTCGCAATATGGGACGTCTCTGGTACGATAGAATTCGTCAATGATGATTTTAATGAATTAACGGGCTATGAGTCTGAAGAATTAAGTGGCTTAACTATCTCTAAAATAGGAAATACAAAAATTTCTGCAGAACAATACGACGAAATTCACAAAGTGATTTAGCCTGGACAAATTAAAAGCTTGAAGAAAAGCGGTAACTTTTTTTGGGTAGATAGTACAATCATTCCTTTAGTGAATGCAGACGGAAAGATTTATCAAGTTTATCAATCTTATTCGATGTGACAGATCGAAAACTGCTAGAAGAGCAGCTTCATTATATGGCGAAAGCCAAAGGCAAGGGAACTTGTCATTTCTATTCAAACTACTGACTAAATCCCTGTAAATTGGTCAGACGAGAGTAAGAAAATGGATAAAATCACTTTAAATCCTGTTATGTGAATCTTTTCACGAAAATGCTTTGTTTTTCAACGAGGAAGTAGTAAGATTGATAGGGAATTTTAAACTTGTCCTGCCTAAGCGCCTTCTGCTTTAAGTCTAATGGGATGCGTGATAAAATAGGCAAGACATATACAAATAAAGTGACTGCCGTCAAACAACTAGTTGGAGGTTTTTTAATGTCTAGCAATTATTCAGATGCAAAATCACCGTGGAGCTCCATTACGGGTCCTAACTTGGGATACATAATGGAAATGTATGACCTGTATCAAGAATCCCCGGAATTGCTTGATCCAGAATACGTTGAACTTTTTAAGCAATACGGATCACCTATTGAAGTTACTGTAGGCCACCAATCTTCAGCTAGAACAGCTGTAGATCCGAATAATTTTGAAAAGGTTTTGGCTACTGTTCATCTAGCAGAAGCAATTCGTGCACATGGTCATTTGGCATCAGATATTTATCCGTTAAATGATCAACCAAAAGATACGAGTCGTATGGAACCATCAACATATGGCTTGAACGAACAAGATTTAACAGAAGTACCTGTAGCGTTGATTTTAAATAATGCACCAAGCAATGTAACAAATGGCTTGGAAGCGATTAATTATTTGAAATCTCTTTATACAGATAAAGTTGCTTTTGAATTTTCACACGTAATTCAGCCACAAGAACGCAGCTGGTTGCAGGAGAAAATCGAAGCAGGAGAAGTTAAACCAACACTCGATGCAGACAAGAAAAAACAAGTTCTTGATTTGTTAACTCGCGTTGAAGGTTTTGAAAAATTCGTTCACCGCACATTCGTCGGACAAAAACGCTTTTCTATTGAAGGTGTCGATTCATTAGTTGTCTTAATGGATGAGCTAGTTCAGTTATCTGAATCAGCAGGCACGAAAGACATCATGATCGGGATGGCGCATCGCGGTCGTTTAAATGTGCTTACGCATATTTTGAATAAACCATATGAGATGATGTTTGCCGGTTTCGCGCACGTAGGAGACGATGCTTTTCTACCAGAAGACGGTTCACTTCAAATCACTAAAGGTTGGTTTGGCGATGTGAAATACCATATGGGTGCAGCTTATAAGTCTGTAAATGGAACAAGCGTAAAACTCGCGTATAACCCTTCTCATTTGGAAATTGTCGGTCCCGTTGTAGTCGGGCAAACACGTGCTGCGCAGGAAGTAACGGATGAAACCGGTATCGCAAAAATGGATCCTAAAAAATCCTACGCGATACTTGTACACGGGGATGCGGCATTCCCAGGACAAGGTATCGTAACCGAAACATTAAATTTCAGTCGTGTTAAAGCCTATCAAACAGGTGGTTCTATTCATATTATTGCCAATAACTTGATCGGCTTCACGACAGAGCAATTTGATTCGAGATCAACACATTATTCTTCTGATCCTGCAAAAGGTTTTGAAGTGCCTGTCATTCATGTTAATGCGGATGAGCCTGAGGCAGTAGTTGCAGTTGCTCGTTTGGCCTTTGAATACCGTGCGAAATTTGGCAAAGATATACTAATTGATTTAATCGGTTATCGTCGATACGGACACAACGAAATGGATGAGCCATTAGTGACGAATCCAACCATGTATCATGGCATTCATCAGCATGATACAGTTCGTGAACTGTATGGTAAACAATTAGCAGCTGAAAAAGTGTTATCTGAGGCTGATGTGAAGAAACTTGATACTGATACTCAAAAAGAAATGCAAGAAGCTTATGACAAAGTGAAAGAAAACAAATCTGCAGAATTCCCGAAACTTGAAATTCCGGAAGCTGTTTTAAACGGTTATCCTGAAGTGCCAACGGGCGTTGATAAAGCTGTCTTAACTAAAATGAACGAAGAATTATTGACTTGGCCAACCGACTTTTCAACTTTTGGTAAATTAGCTAAAATTTTAAAGCGTCGTGAAGAGCCTTTTAAAGGAAAAGGGAAAATTGATTGGGCGCATGCTGAAACACTTGCATTCGGTACGATTTTGCAAGACGGCAACCCCATTCGATTGACTGGTCAAGATGCACAGCGAGGCACATTTGCTCATCGTCACCTTGTTCTGCATGATGATAAAAACGGCAATGAACTCGTTCCATTGCATCACATTTCAGATGCTAAAGCATCATTTGTCGTTTACAACAGTCCACTCAGTGAAGCATCTGTATTAGGCTTTGAGTATGGTTACAATGTTGAAAATAATAAAGCATTAGTTATTTGGGAAGCTCAATATGGCGACTTCGCGAATATGGCACAAATGATGTTTGATCAATTCATTTCTGCGGGACGCGCGAAATGGGGACAGAAATCGGGCCTTGTTATGTTACTGCCTCATGGTTATGAAGGCCAAGGACCAGAACACTCAAGTGCACGCCTAGAAAGACATCTTCAAATGGCTGCTGAGAATAACTGGACAGTCGCGAATCTTTCTAGTGCAGCAAACTATTTCCATATTTTGCGCCGTCAGGCTAAAATGCTTGAGGAAGATTCTATACGTCCATTGATCATCGTTTCACCAAAATCACTGCTGCGTCATCCACTAGTAGGTGCGTCAGTAGATGATTTAACAGAAGGTCATTTTGAGACCATCATCGAACAGCCAAATATGGGCAAAGCTGTGAAAAAAGTGGAACGAATTCTTTTTGCAAGCGGTAAAATGGCGATTGACTTAGCAGAACGAGTGAAAGACGGAACGGATTATGAATGGGCACATATCGTCCGCGTAGAACAATTGTATCCATTCCCAGCTGAGAAGATTAAAGCGGTTATCGATCGTTATCCAAATGCTAAAGAATTAGCTTGGGTACAAGAAGAGCCACAAAACATGGGTTCGTGGACATTTGCAGATCCGTATTTACGCGAACTGTCAGACGGTAAAGAAGTGAAATACTTCGGGCGCACGCAGCGTCAAAGTCCGGCAGAAGGTGACGGAGAAGCGCATAAAGTAGAACAAACACGTATTATTGACGAAGCATTAGCTAAATTGTAAGGATAATCTAAGGAGGAATTTTTTGTGGCAGAGATCAAAGTACCAGAATTAGCAGAATCGATTACAGAAGGAACAATCGCTCAGTGGCTTAAACAGCCAGGCGAAACAGTTGAAAAAGGAGAATTCATCGTTGAACTAGAAACAGATAAAGTTAACGTTGAAGTTATTTCTGAAGAAGCTGGAGTGGTTCAAGAACTTTTAGCACAAGAAGGCGATACGGTTGAAGTTGGACAAGTGATCGCGATCGTTGGTGAAGGTTCTGGCGAAGCTGCAGCACCTAAAACTGAAGAAGCTCCTAAATCGGAAGAGCCAGCTAAAACAGTAGCTCCTGCAACTCAAGAACCTGTAGAAAAAGATCCAGCAGCTGAAGAGCAATCTTCTTCTGACCGTACCATTGCAAGCCCAGCAGCACGCAAATTGGCACGTGAAAAAGGAATCGATCTGGCTGCGATTTCTCCAGTAGATCCGATGGGCCGTGTACGCGTTCAAGACGTTGAAGCTCACGGATCACAACCTGTAGCTAGTACACCTGCTGCAAAAGCAGAAGCACCTAAAACTGCTAAACCTTCTTCTGATGAAGAAAATGGTCGCGTTGTTCGTGAAAAAATGACAAGACGCCGTCAAACAATTGCAAAACGTCTTCTTGAAGTAAGACAATCGACTGCAATGTTGACAACATTCAACGAAATCGACATGACAAATGTTATGGCATTGCGTAGCCGCAAAAAAGATCAATTCCTTAAAAATAACGATGTGAAACTTGGCTTTATGTCATTCTTCACAAAAGCAGTTACTGCTGCACTAAAAAAATACCCATATGTTAATGCTGAATTAGAAGGTACAGATGTATTGCTAAAACAGTTTTACGATGTAGGAATTGCGGTTTCAACTGAAGAAGGACTTGTAGTACCGATCGTTCGCGACACGGACAAAAAGAACTTTGCTGAAATTGAAGCAACAATTGGCGAACTTGCTAAAAAAGCTCGCGATAAAAAGCTTTCAATCGCAGACATGACAGGCGGTTCATTCACAATTACGAACGGTGGCGTCTTTGGTTCATTACTATCTACACCGATTTTAAATGGTACGCAAGTAGGTATCCTTGGAATGCACACAATTCAAAAACGTCCAGTAGCTATTGGTGATGAAGTTGAAATTCGTCCAATGATGTACGTGGCTCTTTCATACGATCACCGTGTAATTGATGGAAGCGATTCTGTTGGTTTCTTAAAAATGGTCAAAGACATGATCGAAAA
Source organism: Planococcus sp. ANT_H30 (assembly GCF_008369335.1). Classification (NCBI taxonomy): domain Bacteria; kingdom Bacillati; phylum Bacillota; class Bacilli; order Caryophanales; family Caryophanaceae; genus Planococcus; species Planococcus sp. ANT_H30. The sequence goes on from NZ_VOBJ01000006.1 coordinate 117,519, forward strand.
CCCAGAAGATCTATTGCTAGAATCTTAATAAATGATGTAAAAGATGGTCCTGCATTGCAGGACTATCTTTTTTTTGTCATGATAAAGGAAAGAGTAGTTTAAAGGCGGGAATGTTCTATGGATATTTCATTTTTAATCGAATTGATACAAAAGCATGGATACATAAGCATGTTCATATTCAACTGGCTTCTGTTATTTGGCTTACCCATTCCAAATGAAGTAGCAGCGGCTTTATCAGGCGTGTTAACAGAAATTAGTGACTTTAAGCCAACTTATGCTTTTTTATCAGCGTATGCAGGATTGATTACTAGCAATACATTTGCTTATTTTATTGGTCGTAGCTTAGGGCATCGCTTGCTAATGCGATTAAGCGGCACCCGTCTGAAGCAACCTATCAGTCGATTTAGTGAGTTTCTGGAAAAAAGAGGAGAATGGGCAATTGCTCTTAGTTTTTTCCTGCCGGGTATTCGTTGGGCCATGCCTTATGTTGTGGGGGCTAACCGCTTTCCGGTTATGCGTTATATGATGTTTGCCTATACAGCTGGATTTGTCTGGCTGCTCGTTTATTTTAATGTCGGCAGAACATTTCCTTATGCCTATGAGACAATTCTCGAGCACGTACAAGTGTTTCTAATTTTACTGTCGTTTGTTGTTGTAATGGTTGTGCTATTGCGTTATTTGTATCGTGCGAAATTTACGAAAAAGTAACAAGGATATCCATCTAGTAAGAGTCTGTTTGAAATTAACCTGCTTTTTCCTTATACTGAAGAGAGACAGATAGAAAAGGATGAGGACAATGATTCATAACGAATGGTTAGCAAAAGAAACAATCAAAACCGTTACATGTAAGCATACAGACGCAGCTAAATTTTTGGTTTCGAATGTACTAACTGCAGGTAAAGAATATGAAGTTAAAAACGAAACCGAAGAATTCATTTTTGTAGTGGACAATACCGGAAAAATTGGTGGGTTCTATAAAACTTATTTCGAATCATAATAGAATGATGAAAAGTCGATGGCGTACATCGGCTTTTTGTGTGGAAAAGAGGAGATCCGAATGTCATTGATTGAGCAAGATATTGCAAATAGACAACAACGAAATCATGAAGAATACGATAAATTGATTGGTAAGTCAGGATATATTGCACCGGACGATCATCTTTGGCAAGACATTTTATCTGCAATTGTGTTACGGAAGCCTGTTCTATTAAAAGGACCAACGGGCGCCGGCAAGACAAAGCTTGCAGAAAGTATTTCATCGCTTTTTGGCCAGCCGATGCAAAGTATCAATTGTTCCGTAGATCTTGATGCAGAAGCGCTTTTAGGATTTAAAACGTTGGTACAGCGAGACGGACAAAGCGTCATCGAGTTTGTTGAAGGACCTGTCGTGACAGCGATGAAAAAAGGCCATTTCCTTTATATTGATGAAATCAATATGGCTAAAGCAGAAACTTTACCAATTCTCCACAGCGCCTTGGACCATCGTCGAATGATGACCAATCCGTTTACAGGAGAAGTGATTGAAGCTCATCCTGATTTCGGTGTGATTTCAGCGATAAATGAAGGCTACATTGGGACTGCTCCTATGAATGAAGCATTAAAAAATCGATTTATTGCTTATCCGATTCCATATTTAACGGGTCAGCAATTAGCTGACTTATGGGACCGCGAATTCCCAGATGCAGAAGAAAGTTTGAAATCGTTTATCCTGAATTTAGCAGAAGATTTAATGAAACAAGTAAAAAATGGCTTATTATCAGAAGAAGCGGCTTCGATTCGAAGTTTGCTAGATGCAACGGCTCTATCTCAACATATGGACCCTCTGCGCGCAGTACAATACGCCATTGCAGAAAAATTAGATGATGAAAGTGAACGTGATTTGTTCATGGACTTGGCTCATACTTGGAAAAAGTAGGTGGAAATGATGGCATCAGTTAACCGCTTTATTCAGTTTAATAATGAAACCATCGATACGAAATTGCTTCACCAAATGGAAATGCTTGCGGGTGCACTGGCCGATGCACCTTATTTAAAAGTAACAACCCGTAAACTAGTAGAGTTGCGACCGTCAGAAGCTGCCATGTCGATTAGTGTCTTTTGGCGTCATCGTTCTAAGCGAGTCGAACGCAACGGTTATTTATCGGATATTTATTTAATGGCGGGTGGATTTTGGCGTGATTTCAGTTTAGCTGCGTGGCGCGAGTTTAAGAAAAGTAAGACGACTTTGCCCAATTTAAGGGAACAATTACTGTTATGTGCAGAAGAATTTCGGTTATCTGAAAAGATCAAGACGGCTCGACCAGGAACAGTGGCAGCTTTTGACATAAGAGACATGGTTTATAAGGAATACCACAAAGACCAATCCAAACAAAATCTTAAAAAAGGCTTTAAAGCGGATTTTTTGATCAATGCGGCCTATTTGCGTTTGCGTAATGTTGAAATAGAGATGGAGGGCCTGCCTCGGACATTATCTTTAATTTGGACTGAATTGTATGATGCGAAAACAACGATGGATTCTATAAGAGTCGTAGATCAAATAATGGACCGTGCTGAATTTATGTTTGAAACAGACGCAATCCACAGCTATTATACATTTGGCGAAGCGCTGGAAAAAGTGCCACCTTTTCATTACCATGAAGGGATTGAAAGTGACAGAGCAGAAGAACCAGAAGAAATTGACACCATTGAAGAATGGTTTCAGTCTTGGCACCGAGAAACCGAGATGAGTGAGGCCCCTGCGATGGAGTTTGAGCTTGAACGTGGCGACTCGCAGCTTGCTGAAGGTGGCAGGGAAGAAGAGGGCACAGGAGACGTGGAACAGACGGCAAAAGGCGATTCAAGAGGCGAACATTTAGAAGATGGTGATGCAGATGACCGACAAATGACAAGCAAGCCTAAAAAAGCAGAAGGTCAATTTGGCTCAGCGAATGATCAAGTGGTTTATTACGAATCGCGGAGTCAAGTAGACGGCGATCATCGCTTAGAAATTGAAGACTGGCGTCAAAAACAAGCGCCTTACGTACGTGCGTTATTAAAAGAATTAAAAAAACGAATGACACAAAGGCAAGAAGGTGTGCGTAGTAATCTGAACGCAGGCAGGTTATCAAAAAAGTTAGTGCCGCTTGCTATCGAAGAACGACCCAAACCATTTTACCGAAAAACAGCACCTTCTAAAGAATTAGATGCGGTTTTTTGTTTGTTGATTGATGGCTCTGCTTCAATGCTTGATAAGTTAGAAGAAACCAAACAAGCTGTGTTGTTGTTTCATGACGTGTTGCGTGGCTTGAATGTGCCACATGAAATTGTGCTGTTTTATGAGGATGCATACGAAGCAAGTGATGCTGAGCAGCCGAACTATTTTGAGTGGATGCATAAATTTGAAGACCGCGGCATAGACCATGCTAAAGAAATCGCTTCCTTTGAAGCCCATGAAGATAATCGGGATGGATTTGCTATTCGCTGGATGAATGGTCGGCTAAAGCGCCGGACTGAAAAACACCGATTTTTACTGGTCTTTTCCGATGGTGAGCCATCTGCCTATAATTACGCGCAGAACGGCATAGTGGATACAGCAAACGCTGTAGCAGAAGCAAAAAAACAAGGCATTGAAGTGTTGCATCTGTTTTTAAGTAGTGAATCGATTTCTGAAGAGCAGGCAGCATTTTATCAGATGATGTATGGCAATAAATCCGTTAGTGCCGATTCTTTAGAACAGTTTGTTGAACAAACGTTGCGTTTGTTGAAGCGCAGCTTACATTTGGTAATTCAGACAGGCTGAAGGCGTATAAAGCTAAGCGCAAGTGCTTTTTTGACTCTTTTTCGTATAATGGATTATAGTGATTTCCAGTTAATTGGATATACTGTCCGACCAGACACAAATACTGTCGGGTTTAGCTGAAATACTGTCGGAATAGAGCCTGATACTGTCGGATTTAGATGAAATACTGTCCAAACGACCTTATAGAATAAAATGCCTCTGAAGCTTTAGCTTCAGAGGCATTTTTGTCAGTTGTTATTTGATTCATGACCATCATGAATGGCGAGCAATCGCTGTTTTAAATCTTCTTCCATGCGACCGATTTCAATCTCAGCAGCTTTCCGGTTTCTGCGACCTTCTGACTGGATTTTTAAGGTTTCTTCAATTGTTTCTAATAGATTTTCTTGTGTTTTTTTCAAGGTGTCAATTTCAACAATGCCGCGCTCATTTTCACGAGCTGTTTCGATTGAATTCATTTTCAGCATTTCAGAGTTTTTCAACAGTAAGTCATTGGTAGTTGCAGTGACTTGCTTTTGAGCTTCAACAGCCTTTAACTGTTTGTTTAAAGTTAAAGCAATGGCGATTTGATTTTTCCATAATGGAATGGATGTCATGATAGATGACTGAATCTTCTCTGCGAGCGTCTGGTTGGTTTGTTGAATCATACGAATCTGTGGCGCGCTTTGAATGGTAATTTGGCGTGATAATTGTAAATCATAAAGGCGTTTTTCCAAACGGTCTACATACTGAACCATATCATTAACTTCTTGATAAACCATTTGGTCCTGTGACATTTCTGCTTTTTTACGTAGTGCTGGAATCGTTTCGCTCATAATTTCATCACGCTTAATTTCTGCAGCAGCGATGTAGACATTTAATGCTTGGAAATAAGTCTTGTTTTGGTCATAAAGCTGTTCGAGCATTTGCACATCATCGAGAAGTCCACGTTTGGAATGATCCAGTTGGATGCTGATGCGGTCCACTTGACTACTAAGCTTTTGGTATTTCGTCATCATTTCTTGGATCGAATACTTAGCTTTTGAAAAAATCTTGCGAATTCCTGATTTTTTACTTTGTGTCAACTCTTCAGGATTCAGTTCTTGTAACTTTTTCATCAAATCATTTAACACATCACCGACAGGACCAATGTCCTTGCTCTGCACATGATCAAGCATTTTATGCGAAAACTGGCTGAGTTGGTTTTGAGCATTGGCACCATAAGTAAGAATCGCTTCATTGTTCCCAATAGGAATTTGTTTAGCAAGCTCACGCGCTTTCGCTTGCTCGTCTTTTGATAAACGATCCATCAACGTAACAGGACGTTCTTCTGCTATCTCTCCAAGTGTTTGTTCCTGCGTTTTCATTTGCATACCAAAAGGGGATTCCAATAAATCATCTAACTCACTTCGAGTTGAAGGTTTTTCTGTCATCTTCCACGTCTCCCTCATGTTCAGATTCTGGCTGAACGAGTAATTTCTGATTGTTATGCTGGTCGACAGCCAATTGTGCATAATCTAATTCCATACGCAATTTTTCAATGTCGCTGGACAACACACGTTTTAAATCCTGCTCCATTACTTTGTTAAGTGATAGCAGCATTTCCCGTGTGTCTTGCAAAGCAATGCGCATTTCTTGGTCTTTAACTGGTTGTCCAACAAGCAACGTATATTTTTCTGTCAATTCAATTGCTGAATCTAAATGAGAATAAAAAAACGGTTCAGCTAAATAGAACTTCCTTGGGTTTTGTTGCACGATGAGTATGATTTTATTGGCAATTTTCGTCATATCCATCAACTGCTTAAAAGAAGAAATCGAACGAACTTTATAATAATTGCCTTGCAACTGTTTGATTTTTTCTTTGCCTTCTTTTATTTGGGTTCGCACATTTTTTAACTCGCTGCGCGTCATGCCAAGACTTTTGGAGTCCGTAGAAATTTGAACTTGCTTAAGGGTGCTGTTGCTAGCGATATAAGTTCCGGCTGCAACTGCTCCAGAAGCAATCAACCCAATTTCTGCACCTAAATAAAGGACTGGGAACATCACAGCCATTATCGGCAGGCTCACGGATTGTCTCTTAATAAAATTTTCAATTGGCTTTAAGGGCTTCATGCAAAGGACCTCCTTCACTGCTACTTAATCTATACGTCCTGCGCATTGAAAAGTTTCATTTCACTGCACTTGCTACTCTATATTTTACGTGAAACAAGAAGTCAATACAAACTTTCGAAACTCGTAAAAAAATGACTGAAACACTTTACAAGCCTATTAAGATTTGGCACAATGCTAACTAGGGAGAAATGAGGCTGTTGCATGCATGACATTATTTACATAAGAGCAAATTTTGAACCGTGGTGGATGTTTGAGGGATGGCAAGATCAAATTATTTCGCAACAACAGTTCACTTTAGCGGAAAACGCTAGAAACTGCCTTGAAGAATTAAAAAAAGAATTCAGCCAACGATTTGTTGAAAGTGAGCAAAGAGAGGTAGCTTTTTCCTGCTATTGGAATGAAGAAGAAGTAGAGTACTGTGAATCGTGTGAAGAAGATTTGCAAATATTTCACGGCTTGATTTGGTTATTTAATGGGAATCCTCAAACAAGTTTTTAGATTTGTTTGACATTTGTAGTCAATTTGATATAATAAATGAAACAATATGAAATCTTGACCAATCACAGCTATTCACATATTCCCAAAAGTGATCAGCAAGTAATGGTACTTTAGGGAATATGTGAATTTTTTTATTGAAAAAGATTCCATATTAAAATTTTTCTTACTACAGGAGGTAATTTACATGCAAGAAGGAACAGTAAAATGGTTTAACTCAGAAAAAGGCTTTGGTTTTATCGAAGTTGAAGGCGGAGACGATGTATTCGTACATTTCTCAGCAATTCAAGGTGACGGCTTTAAAACGCTTGACGAAGGGCAACGTGTTGAATTCGAAGTAGAAGAAGGCAACCGTGGACCACAAGCGACAAACGTAACTAAAGCATAATAACCAAGAACCGCTCTTTCGGGAGCGGTTCTTTTTAATGGAATGAAAAAAGGTAATGTCCGTTAGCAATTGATTAGCTTTAATCGGTAAGGTTTTTATTAAGTGTCAGAAGGGTATAAAAAGATGACTGGATAAAGTCGATATGGGAGGTTTTCAAAATGGAAGGCAAAGTGAAATCATTTGATGAAAATAAAGGGATCGGTATGATCCTAGGTGACAACGGGGAAGACTTTTTTTTCGAGGAAATGAATATTAACGTAGAAGGATTCCGAAAATTGAATCCAGGTCAACCAGTAAAATTCACCATTTTTGAAGGTGTAGCTGATAAAGAACGTGTAGCCACTAATATTACCTTAGTATTTTAATGGTTAACAGAATGCCCAAGGGGGACAAGCAAATGACGAATGAGTATTTGAAAAAACCGATGCCAAGTGAAGAAAAGCAGCATGACTTTTACCAGAAGTTACGGTTAAAAGTGCAGAACTGGGTAGATAGTAAACCGGGGGTTGTCGGAACAGTGAGCGGGTATGTTTTGTTTGCTCCTGATTTGTTCCATTTGTTAACGAGGTTAATGCTAGATAGCCGAATTGATTCGAAAAGTAAAGCGGCTATTGGTGCTGGGATTATGTATTTTATCGCACCCATTGATTTCTTGCCAGAGATTCTCGTAGGACCTGGTGGATTTTTGGATGATGTTGTTGTTGCGGTATTCGTTATCAATACGATGTTAAACAAATTCCCAACAGAAGTCATTACCGACCACTGGGCAGGCGACGAAGATCTATTAGCGCTTGTTAAAAAAGTATCAAATTCAGGAAACAAATACGTTTCCAAATTACCTGCAGGTAGATTAGTAAAACGTTTCACCAAATAAACAATAAAAAAAGCTAAAGATCTGTACAGATCTTCAGCTTTTTTCTGCCTAACAGAAAAAAACAGGCTCCCTCAGTCGTGCGAGAGGAGCCTGTTTTAAGTCAACTAAACGATTGATTAGTTTGCAATGCCTTGCGTTTCTTTCCATTCTAAATATTCATCGTAGCCTAATTGCTTATCAAGAATTGAACCGTCTTCACGGATTTCAATGACACGGTTTGCAACGGTTTGGATAAACTGATGATCATGAGAAGTAAAGACCATGGCGCCTTTAAAAGCAATCATGCCGTTATTTAATGCTTGAATCGATTCAAGGTCCAAGTGGTTTGTTGGCTCATCTAATAATAGAACGTTAGAATGAGAAAGCATCATTTTCGAAAGCATACAACGTACTTTTTCGCCACCAGATAAAACAGAAGGTTTCTTTTTCACTTCTTCACCGGAGAATAGCATTCTACCAAGGAAGCCGCGCAAGAAAGTTTCGCTTTCGTCTTCAGGTGAGTACTGACGAAGCCAGTCTACTAAGGATGTTTCGCTGCCTTCAAAGTAGGATGTGTTGTCGAGTGGCAAGTAAGCACGTGACGTTGTCACACCCCAACGGCTGTCGCCTGTTTCGGGTTGGTCTTCTTCAGCAAGAATACGAAGAAGCGCGGATTTAGCAAGTGGATCGCCAATCAAGACAATTTTGTCTTCTTTGCTCATATTAAAGCTAATGTTGTTTAACAATTTCTTGCCGTCTACAGTTTGACTAAGATCTCTAACTGTCAACACATCGTTGCCGATTTCACGGCCGACCGTAAAGTTAACAAACGGGTATTTACGAGAAGACGGACGAATATCATCCAGCTCAATTTTATCAAGCATTTTTTTCCGTGATGTCGCTTGCTTCGATTTAGATGCATTGGCAGAAAAGCGGGCGATAAAGGCTTGAAGTTCTTTGATTTTTTCTTCTTTTTTCGAGTTTTGATCTGATGCTAAACGCGTCGCTAATTGACTTGATTCGTACCAGAAATCATAGTTACCTACATACAGCTGAATTTTACCGAAATCAAGATCGGCGATATTCGTGCACACTTTGTTCAAAAAGTGACGGTCATGTGATACAACGATGACTGTGTTCGTGAAGTTCATTAAGAAGTCTTCTAGCCATTGAATAGCTTTCAAATCTAGATGGTTTGTTGGCTCATCCAGTAATAGAACATCTGGTTTACCAAACAAAGCTTGTGCCAAAAGCACTTTTACTTTATCTGACCCTGAAAGTTCAGCCATTGTTTTGTCGTGAAGATCCTCAGAAATGCCAAGTCCTTGCAAAAGAATAGCTGCTTCAGATTCTGCTTCCCATCCGTTAAGTTCAGCGAATTCGCCTTCAAGTTCAGCTGCGCGCATGCCATCTTCGTCAGAAAAATCTTCTTTCATATAAATAGCGTTTTTCTCAGACATGACTTCATATAATTTTTTATGGCCCATAATAACTGTTTCAAGGACAGCGTGCTCTTCGTACTCAAAGTGGTTTTGTTTTAATACCGCTAAGCGTTCACCAGAACCCATATAGACATTTCCAGACTGTGCTTCAAGTTCACCAGAAAGAATTTTGATGAATGTCGATTTACCAGCACCATTGGCACCAATTAATCCGTAGCAATTACCAGGGTTAAATTGAATATTTACATCCTCGAATAGTTTGCGATCACCAAAGCGAAGACTCACATCGTTTACTGCTATCATTTATACGTACCTCCCAAATTTCACAATAAGATTAGTATACCACGAAATCCACGGAAATCGATAGCAATCGCCCGTGGTCTCGGATAAACTAAAAATAGAAGCAGGTTTTATCTGGATTTGCGTTCTAAATAAGCTTCCAACATACCTAGCTCTTTATTTAATAAGTATTCCATCTGAACATAATCACGCCGACCGGGAATATGCTCTTGGGTCAGGCCTTTCATCGAATAGATAAAATAATAGCCACCAATTTGACGGAATAAAACGACGACATGAGGAAATTCATCGAAAATTGCTTTTATATTATAGCGCTTTGCGTAACTCCAATTTACGAGTTTCATTGACAACCCGCCTTTCACACCTCTATTTTAAATGAACAGACGGTGGGAACACAAGTTTGTATTCATTTATAAAATAAAGAAAGTTTGAGTAAAGAATAAAAATTATAGTAGGATTATAATAGAATTGAGTGAAGATAGAGAAATGATGCTGACCAACATTTTTTGAAAGGATTGCTTTCACATAAATTATTGCTAAAATTCTTAAAAGTTAGGCCTTTTTATGTAAATTTCATGATAACAGACTAGCATCGTTTATCGCAGTCGGTAACTTACCGAGTTTAGTAATTGCTATTTCGCTATGCGGAATTTTTCTGAATGCCTTGTTTATCATGTTTAGTAGAAAGCGATAATTGCTATCTTATTTTTCTTATTGCACAATAAAAAAGATTAATCGATTTTTCCAGGTTCCATCTCAAACAAAGCTTTTATGGATTTAAATTGCATCGAAACAAGCCAAGAAAGATAAAGAGATATTAAAGGAAAGATGATACACCAGGACGAGACCATCGTAAATGACAATTCTGAATCTGGAAAAAAAGTTGTGAAATACCAATAATTATAGCTCAAAGTTAAAATCAATGTTGCAATCGGTCCAATGTAGATTCGTCTAGTGAAAATGGACAGCAAAATTCCGATTCCAATAACAATGATGGGAACGACTAGCAATTGCATAATGATTGGGTCAATAGATTCAATAAATTTCAATCGAGTACCTCCCTGAAAACGAAGAATAAAGTAAGAAAATCTAAATCAATTGTTTTATTAGTTGAATAATCAGTTTATTTTAATGGGTAAAAAAAGCTGACACATTAAGCGTCAACTTTTTCCCAAGTAGAGGTAAGAAATTCATCGCGACCAGATGCTGCTCGGTCGTTTTTGTAGTGTTCGGGATTTTTCTTGTGAAAGTCTTGATGATAATCTTCAGCTGGGTAAAAAGGTGTGGCCTCGCGGATTTCAGTGACAACCGGTTTAGTGAAACGTCCGCTGTCGTTGAGTTCCTGCTTTGACTTTTCCGCAATCACACGTTGGCGTTCATTATGAACGAAGATGGATGCACGATAAGAGGGACCACGGTCTTGAAATTGACCTTCGTCGTCTGTCGGATCAATTTGTTGCCAAAAAATATCGAGTAATTGTTCGTAAGAAAAGACATCAGGTCGGAAAGTGATTTCCACAACTTCCAAATGACCTGTTGTTCCAGATTTTACTTGTTCGTATGTAGGGTTTTCAACATGTCCCCCACTATAGCCTGAAACGATCTGTTCAATGCCGTCAAACTGATCGAACGGTTTGACCATGCACCAAAAACAGCCGCCAGCAAATGTCGCTTTTTCCGTCATTTAATCGTCTCCTGTCAGCTTGATAAGAAGAATCTTACCACTCTAGTGGATTTCCGACAATGAAAATGTCTTCTCTATTAATACTAGCAGTGGAACGCTTCCTTTAGCTTACTGAATTTCGGTATAATAATGTGCTGATGGTGAACGACCGCCATGTATATTCACGGAATGGGGACCAGCACTATTTATTTTATGTCCAGCTGCGCTATTTAAAAAATGTCGAAACTTAATAATCACGATAACGTCTTATTGACGTGAAAGTTTAGAAAGGAGTGCATTCCTTATGGAAGAAGAATTACAACCCATTAAAAGAAAAAGACGCAGAAAAAGAAGATTTCGACTGCGTGGCATCATCTTCCTGCTCCTGATTGTCTTGGTCGCTATTGGTACTTATGCATTCATACAATTTAAAAATGGTGAAAGTTTGGCAGATCAATCACAACAAGACCCTGTTATCTTCAATGAAGACGAAGCAAATGGAGAATATGAAAATATTTTAGTGCTAGGTGTGGATTCACGCGGGGAGGAGAAGTCTCGTACAGATACGATGATGCTCGTAACACATGACAAAGTGAACGGCGAAATTAAATTAACTTCATTTATGCGGGACATTTATGCAGATATTCCGGGCTATCAATCTTATAAACTTAATACCGCTTATTATTTGGGCGGTGTTGATTTACTTGCAGAAACGTTAAGAGGTATGTTTGGTGTAGAAATTCATCACTATGCACTGATCGATTTTTCGAGTTTTGAAAGTCTTGTTGATGTAGCTGCACCAAATGGTGTGGAAATTGATGTCGAAAAAGAAATGTCTGAACATATCGGTGTTTCTTTAACACCAGGTGTTCAAAAATTAACTGGTAAAGAACTTTTAGGATATGCTCGTTTTCGTGCCGATAACGAAGGAGATTTTGGACGAGTACGTCGTCAACAGCAAGTTATTACAGCGATGAAAGATGAAATGGCTAGTGTTACGGCTATTCCAAAACTTCCTAAGTTAGCTGGAGCATTACAAGGTTATGTCCAAACCGATATGCCGTTACTGGACCAAGTGAAGTTAGCGGCGCAATTAGCAACTGGAGGAGGCGGGGAAGTTGAACGATTGACTTTGCCGGTTGAAAACAGCTATAGCTATGGGAATTATTCTCACGCGGGCTCAGTTTTGGATATCGATGTTGAACAAAACAAACAGGCGTTACGCGAATATTTGTCGCAACCCTTAGACTAACTTTGTTATAATTATGCTAATATGAGACTATAAAGTTTATTCAGAAAAGAGGAAGCTTATGCAGTCAGAGGACAAGCCATCATTCTTTGCTACTAGTTATATTCGCTTTTTAGGGGGAAGAAACACCCTATTCACGCTAATTTCGTTGCTTTTGCTCGGATTGGTGGTATATATTTTTAGAGAAGTTTCATTCTTGTTTCATCCTATTAGCGTTTTCATGAAAACAGTCGTGCTGCCGATTGTATTGGCATTGGTTTTCTTCTATTTATTGCGACCGATTTTGCGTATGTTGGAGAATTTTAAAATAGCGCGTATTTGGGGAATCGTTATTATTTTTCTTGGCGTAATTGGACTAATCACCTTACTAATCGTCTTGGTTTTTCCTTTTTTACGCTCCCAATTTGAAACATTAATCGTTGATTTCCCAAAATATTTTATGCAATTATTGACGAATGTAGATGGATTTTTGAGAACATCATTTGTCGGCGACTACTATAGTGAATCTAATTTCACGATTGATACCTTACTTGCTACGTTGCCTGCAAATATAGCAGATACGTTGCAAAATACAGTAACCAGTGTCATTACTGGGATTACGGGGTTAATTTCGACGATTACGGGCGTTATTTTGTCGATTGTTATTGTTCCATTTATCTTGTTTTATCTTTTAAAAGACGGCGAAAAATTGCCGGATTATTTCTTGAAACTTTTGCCGCCAAGATTCCGCGATGATACACGTGAAGTATTCGCAGAAGCAGATAAGCAACTAGGTGCTTATATTCAAGGTCAGTTAATTGTTGCATTTTGTATTGGTGTCATGGTTTATATTGGATTTTTGATTATCGGTATGGAGTATGCATTATTATTAGGAGTCCTAGCAATGGTTACGAGTGTTGTTCCTTATATCGGTCCGGCAATTGCTATTGCACCAGCTGCTATTATTGCTTTAGTAACGTCACCATTCATGCTCGTCAAGCTGGCGGTTGTTTGGACTGTTGTACAATTAGTTGAAGGCAACTTGATTTCACCGCAAGTCATGGGCAAGACCATGTTTATCCATCCAGTGACAATTATTTTCGTCTTATTGACAGCAGGTTCCTTGTTTGGCGTCGTCGGTGTAATTCTAGGAATACCGATGTACGCTTTAGTGCGGGTATTGGTTTCTCATTTTTATAAATTGTTTAAACGTCGCTATAATCGACACGAAATCAATTTAGAAAATCAATACGATTATACAGATTTGTAGTCGTGTTTCAAAATGATCGAATTGTGGTATATAAGTACTAACAAAAGTTGGGGGTTTCCACGATATGAAGTTTAAAGATTTTTTATCATCTATTGGCATTGGGTCACTAAAAGTGAATACAGTGGTTGAGATGCCACATTTAGAAGAAGGCGAAACACTGAATGGTACGATTTATCTTGATGGTGGGGACGGAGAACAGACAATTGATTTTATCGAATTGAATGTCATAAGACTCGTTGAAGATACAAGAGATGACAGCGACTTTGATTTTTTTGAAACCATCATTGCGAAACAATCAATGGAGTTTGCAGGATCGGTCAAGTCAAAAGACACGGTCATGCAGCAATTTGAAATTGTTCCAGATGAGCGTTGGATGTTAGAACACCCAAAAGCTAAATTGATTTTACGAACTATTGTCCATGTCAAAAATGGCGTTAATGCAAGAGATGAAGACCTTATCACATATGGGCCGTTAGAGAGCTGAAATACAGCTCTCTTTTTTTTATGTAATGAAAGCGAAAGAATTTCTCAATTGAAAAGCAATGCAGTTAAATATGTTAATAATAATATTATGTGAACTCAAAAGAGCCTATTTATCCCATACAAATCAACTGAAAAGTTACAGAGGCTCTGTTTTTATTTACTATGTAAAATATTACATAAGGTTATTAATTGAAATTAAAAACAAAAAACATGCAATACAAGAAAGACGAAAAAAAAGAAATTCTCTTTAAAGAGATTTCCTTTTTTGAAAAGATTTTTAGCTCAACCAAACGCCGCCAAGACAGCTAATAAGTAAAATCGTCATAAAAACACCAGACATGAAGATATCTATGCGACCTAATCGAATAGGGCAGTAATAAGCGCTTCTAATGTTACCTGTAAACCCGCGTGCTTCCATAGCAAATGCTGATCGTTCAGCCTTTCTAACGGCTCCAGCAAGCATGGGAATTAACACACGGCGCATAGCTAGTATTCGTTGCCAACTGTATTTCTTCGTTTCAACAACGCGCAGTCTTTGAGCTTGTTGGATTTGTAAAAATTCTTCTTTCATAACCGGTAAAAATTGATAGCCGACCATTACACCATACGCAAGCTTCGGGGAAAGCTTTAACTGTTGCATGAGACTCATAATAAACTTAACCGGATCGGTCGTAAAAGCGAATAACAAAGACAAAGTCGAGAACGCCATAACGCGAAAAGCTAGTGACAAAGCGTATGCCCATTGTGTATCAGTCACATCAATTCCAGCAAATGACCAAATAACGGTACCGCCAGTATTTGCGCCGAATACGACAGTAGTCCATAAATAACCAAAAGCACCAATCGAAAAAGGGAGCATGAAGACCAACCATAGCTTCCAATTTGTACGACTCATTGTGAGTTGTAAAAGAATGATGCCTAGCCAAAACAACAGGGGCGTCCACGGATTAAAAAAGAACGCAATAATAAGCATTGAAATCGTCACTAAGATAAATTTGATTGAAGGATTCATGTCATGCAAAAGATTTTGCAAGGTCAGCCACTCCTTTTGGTGCTAGTAAATGGTGTAACGTTAGCAGTCTTTCGTTCTGCCATACGTCTTTTGCTGCAAATTTACCTGTCAGCTCGCCACCTTTAATGAGTAGCACCGAATCAGCAAGGCTCGCCGCAAATTCCATATCGTGTGTCACAATCAAAAGCGTTGTACCTTCCCGAGAGCGCTGGTCAATCAATTCAAAGAGTTCGAGCAGCGCGGCAGCATCCTGCCCAGAAGTCGGTTCGTCCATCAATAGTACTGGGCGTTTATCGGCGAGCATAGCGGCAATCGCTACACGGCGTTTTTGTCCGTGGCTAATGGCGAAAGGATGAGCGTTGTGAATTTCATCCAGACGCAAGTTTGTCATTAATCTATCGAGTTCTGAGCGACTAGAGGCTCCTGAATAAGCGACTTCTTGAGCGACTTGTTGCGTCAAAAACAAATACTCAGGAGATTGTGGAACATAGCCAATGCCTTTTGACTCAACAGTACCGGTCGACTTTTTGTAAATGCCACATAGTGATTTGACGAGTGTGGATTTACCGCTGCCATTTGGTCCCGCAATAACGACTATTTCACCGCGTTCAACTGAAAAGGATAAAGGCGACAGCAATTGGCGGTTGTTAATCGTGAATGACAGTTCTTCAGCTCGTAATGCTGTGGTCTCTCGTATTGCAGAATAGCGTTTGGGGAATAAAACCGGCTCTCTCTGTGTAAAAGACTGGTCCACTACTAGACGACCATCCCCATCCAGTTGGATTTCTCGTTCGAAAAAGGAACCCCAACTGCTTAACCTGTGCTCAACCGCAACAATTGTTAAAGAAGATCTTGTCTGTAGTTTCTCTAGCCAGTCGACAAATTGTTGTGCTGTATACGGATCCAAGTGAGAAAGCGGTTCATCTAGCAATAACACTTCCGGGTCCATGATTAACGCACAAGCAGTTGCAACTCGTTGTTTTGTTCCACCTGACAACGACTGAATGACGGCTTTTCGCAGATAGGTCAGGTCCGTCAATTCTAAAACCGCGGTAATGCGAATGTCCATGTCTTCAAAAGGTGTATGCAAGTTTTCTAACGTAAACGCCAGTTCTTCTTCAACAGTAGGCATGCAAAACTGTGAATCAGGATCTTGAAAAACTGTTGCAACGCGGTGATTGATTTCTCCAGGGGCATAATCACTAGCTGGTTTTCCGAATAGACGAATTTCACCGTCAATTGAGCCATCGCAGTTGTCAGGATACAAGCGATTTAGTATATACAAAAGCGTGCTTTTGCCGCAACCACTGGGTCCAGAAATGACTAGCTTTTCGCCTCGACAAACCGAGAACGAAAGATTTTCTAAGGTTTTTTTAGAGTCTTCAGGAAAGTGAAACGACACTCCATTTAAAGAGAAAATCTCTTCAGGCATTGATATCACCTTTTTTCGTTCGAGCAATGGCGTAACCGCGGAGTGATCCGGTCGCAAGTAAAGCGTCTCCGATATACTTTCCACCAATACCCGCAATTATTGCCCCACTAAGAACGCGAATCGTAAACATTAACGCGATGAATGATGGATCCAGTGCTGCATAACCAGAAATGAAGTAGCCGTAAACAAAGCTGAAAACAGCTGATCCGATTCCTGCAAGCATAAGCACCAAAATAGTGAAATGCTTATAACCGGTTAATGCAAATGCCGCTTCAGCACCGAGCCCTTGAATAACACCAGATAAAATGAGACGCGGGCCGACAGCATTGCCAATTAGGACTTCAATTGCCGCAGCCATCGTTTCAGAAAGAAAGGCAGCACCCGGCTTGCGGATAATATACATGCAGATTATTGATACAATAAACCAAATACCGAACATCCATTCATAAGCAAGTGGTCCAATTACAGCTGCCCAAATATTCGCTGCGTGAACAAACAATAAATAGACGATGCCGAAAACGACCGCAAATAACGACATCAATACCACTTCTTTTAATTTCCACGACTTCAACATATTATGCACCTCCATGAGACGGACTATTGATGCTCATGGATATGGTCATGACCAAATGGCGATGTTTATCAGAGCGGGCATTGGTGAATGCTTCTTCATAAAAATCGAATACCTCATGAATATCGCCATGAATACCGCTTGCGTAATGCATGGAATCGTTGAAAACGCCTTGATGTTTAGCGCGCTCGACTTCACGGTAAATTACTGCCATGTAATCTGGATTGTTCATCGGGTATAGCGCAAATTGTGAAGATACGTATTGTTGTGTGTTGTCGGTATTTACTAGCACATCGTCTTTTTCTAAATAGACATCACCTGACGAATCACCAGGACAACCAATTGAAAAAGTGCCGGACAGTGCGACATGTTCGCCTGTCTTTGCCGTATGCAAGGCTAGAGCTTTAGCGACATTAAAGACGTGAACTTGCTTGCCTCGTATTACTGTAGAGACGTCGTCCGTATGCATCCAAACGTTCGATGTGTCGGTATCGTTTAACGCCCTTTTAATTACTTTGATAAAATCGCCAGTCATCGGATGCAGTGAAAAGCGAAATCCGACGATGGGGCTTGTGCCGCATTGCAGTGAGTCCATGAATAATTCCTCCTTAAAAATGTGCACAAAAAAGACCGCATCCGTGAAGATGCAGCCATAATCTACAAATAATTATTAAAAGAAATTATTTCAGAAATGCGCCGCACTTCCTCACGCAGGTATTATCCTGATCGAGTTTTGAGGGATCGAAGCTTGCGCTTGCATCTCAGCCAAAGTGGGCACCCCTAGTGCAGAAAACGGTATGCGGTTTTTGTGTTCGGGTTGTTCCCGATGAGTTTAGTGTAGAGGAAGTGACTGAGGAAGTAAAGAGGGGATTTGGAGACAGTAGAAGTGGAGAGAGGGATTAAGAAAGAGAAACAGGTGAAAGTCGCTCCGGTTGCTTTGGGCATGGCTCTCGCACTAAGTCAGGAAAGAACACCTGTCTTAGTGCTTCGCCGAGCCCGTGGACGCGCCTCACTTGGTGAGTTGATAGTAGGGGAGAAGTAAAGTTAATTTTTTGTGATTTCTCATGAGCTTATAGTTTGTAATAGCTTGCGAAAATCCTTCAAAGCAATTAGTTCACAGAATAACAAACAGGTTTTCAAAACTTTTACGAATGTTTTTTGCTAATGAAATATCGGGCAGCATCATACGTAGCTTTTCGATAGGATAGTATTAGTAAAAATGAAAATCACAAGATTACTTTGCTTAATACTTGTATAAAATGGAAGAACTGCACTGTGAGATGGAATTGGAATAAGACAAGCATCATTCTTCTATATTCTCATGAAAATTTTAAGCTTCTTTTGGATACAGTTTGCAAGAAAGAAAAACAATTTCCTCAAATCAATTTTTGCATGTGGTGCGATAATTTAACGATGGCTTGGTATGAAGAAGATTTAGATGACCAGGATCAATTAACTTTGGGTGTTGCACGGGATATTGAAGCTTAATGGGATGTGCATTTTTCTGAGTTTTATTCTCGTAAAAAGAACAGGCTCATGAAAACGGGCCTCTCCAAATTTGAATTACCACATGAATGGTTTGAAAAATGGACGGCTGAGTTAGAGGGGAAATAATCAGGGAATTCCTGCATTTGAATGTAACTTAAGTGCAGTTAAGTTACATTCAGTTTAATATGAGTTGCATTTTTAATAATTTATTATTGTAAATGGAGCTCCTAATCCACTGAGAGTGGCTCGATATTCTCCAGGAGTCAGATCATAGTTTAAATCTTCAACATTAAGTGTCATTTTAGTTGAAGTGCCTGGATCGTGAACTATTGCCGGTTCCGTAAAAAATTCTTCTTTCATTGGAACCCGAAACCATCTATCTTCCACCTTTTTTTCAAGAAATACATCAAGACCCGTGGAGTATTCTTGCGTACTGTCATTCGTAATTACAATTTTAATATTTTCAACTGTTGTTGGGTATTCACTTTTTTCTGTCTTAATCATTACACCTTTTTCTGATGTCGGGCGTTCTAAAGGGGCTTTATCGGAAAGAAGTGATTGATCTTCTGTGATAAAAGACTCTTCAAGAGCCGGTTGCGATTCAGCTTTCTGACAACCCGTCAAGAGTAAAAGGAACACTAAAATACCTAAAGTACCTTGTAAATATTTTTTCATGATTTTCCTCCCAATGTACTTAAGGGTCTGAGTAAAATTTACTCATTGGAGCAGACGGCTAGAATTGAAAAAAGTTTCATTAGTGGAATTTTAAGGGGAAATTTCTTGTAAGAGAAATCTGGACTTGAAAATCAGATATGAATGTAACTTATTAGCAAGTAAGTAACGTTCAAAATCCCTCCATTGCTGGAGGGATTTCTTCATGACTTCTTGTTTTTTAAGGGTTTCTTAGTAAATCGTCGTGGTGACCACAATTGCGCAAAATTAGCGTTTGTTCAGCTGTCTGGCTGTATTCCCACGAAATCCGAATATCCATATTAGCACTGGCTTCAAAGATGGCTTTTGTTCCTTCAATACGCTTGGTTCTCAGAGAAGGTTGAAAAGGTGGTGCAGCTGCCAAGAGCTTAAGGGTCTCACTAACGGCCTTTTGCTCATTTTTGTGAAACTTTTTATAGGATTTCTTAAATTTATTCGTGATTTCTAGTTCAAACAAGCAACGGTCACCTTCATTCCTCTTCGTCTAACCAGGCAAGCGCATCTTCTACCGCCAATGGTCCACTGGTTTGCCCTTTGTCGATCTCCTGTTGGGCTTCTTTTTCGTCTTGCTGCCACGTTTTGGTCCAATACCAAGCCTGGTCTTTAGCGATTTCAATCATGGGAATTAGAACGATCCGCCCGTCTACCACGGTTACTTTTAGATTAGTATTCGCGGTTAACTCCAGCTGTTCCAGTATTTCATTGGGAATCGTGATTTGACCTTTGTTCCGCAAACGGACATACTTGCCCAATTCATTGTCTTGTGAATGTTTCTGAAGTTTTGGCATCCGATAAACCACCTTTCATTTTTGTATCACTTTGATGGAATCCAACTTTCTTACTTTCTTAAATATATACTTTTTTCTTTCCTAACTCAATTAAAATAATTAATATTACAGATGAATAGAGGGATCAAAAAAATTAAAAAGAAGGTTCCTTTTTTGAAAAAGAACTTTCTTTCGGAATTCTTGGATGGGTAATCAACTTATCTTTGATTTTTAACAACTTCTCTTTTTTCAAAAAACTTTAGAATTGAAAAAGAAGTAGCTAACAGTACAGGGACGCCAATCACAATGTAAAATCCGTTTTAGGAAATACTATGTTGTAGAAATACATAAATAAAGTAACCCATCTCAATACTGCGATGTACTTCCCCAATGTTATGCCACCTTTTTTTACCAGATGTTTACCCACTTAAAATTCAAAACCTTGTGTAAAATATTAATAAAGACTGATTACCAGACTGCCAACAAAAGAGGCGAGTAAAATTTTCAAGTGTTCTTTTTGGTAAAGCCATTTCTCATGATTAAAATTTCACTTCCGATATTCAGAAGGACCATAAGAATTAATATGCTAAAGATAATAATGATAAAGTGCATGTGTTTTCCTCATTCCAGTTTTATTAGTTTCTTAATATACTAATAAACTTCCAGGAAAGTTTCATTTTTTCTAAAAAGAGGGGTAACATAAGTGTAAATAAGTTACATTCAGAATACTAGTTTTCGTGAAATTCGACGAGTAACAAGAGGAAGTCATTTCTCTAGAAAAAATGATACATTCAATTCGTTATACGAAGAGGTTTTAAAATCTCAATTTTAATTTCTTTTTAAAAAACTATTGGATATTTGTTTTTTTTAGAAGTTGATATAATCCGCTAAGATTATAGTGGAAATTGTGAATAGTATACTAAATTTTTTGAATCCGATGAAGGGATTGAGCAGAATGGAAGAATCGTTAAAAGCTGCTTTGGAATTGCGCAGGGATGGTAACCTACTAGATTCAAATCAACTTCTTCAGAAACTTGTTTTGCAGCATCCAGAACATGCAATGCTGCATTATGAACTTGCATGGAGCTTTGATATTTTGGCAAAACCAGAGAAAGCGATTTCTTTATACCGACAGGCAATCGAACTGGATTTGTCCAAAGCGACAGCGGTAAATGCCTATGCCCAACTCGGCTCATTATACCGATTAAAGGGGCAGTTTATGGAATCTGAAAAGATTTTAATGGAAGGGATGCTGCGATTTTGGGATGTGGGTCTTCTTAAAGCCTTTTATGCGTTTACCATGTACGACTTGGGAAACTCGGGAGAAGCGATGCGTTGGATGACAGACGCTCTTTTAGATTCCTCCACGGATTCCGAAATTTTCTTGAACCAACGAGTGATTAGTTATCTAGGAAGCAATCTGGACGTTCAACATATCATGAAAAATTTTGTTGCAAATGTTCCTAATGAAGTTGAACATTCAGAAGATGGGAAACCGATTGTAGAAAAAGTAGAGACGGTATTAAAAGTTTTTGAACCGACATATTTCCACGGGGGCTGGGTATTCGAATTTGATCGGTATGACCTTCATTTTACGGATTCGAATAATGAAATTCGACGAGCAGCAATTGCGGCTTTTGCTATCATGATCGGTATTTGGGAGACCGGGAGTGCCCAGGCGTTCGTGCCGCAGCATGAACGAAAGTATTCAGGTGATTACAATCCATTTGAACCTCATTTCGAGCTAAATGGCTATATCAGTGCTTTTTATTCTAATTTCAATATCCTTCAGCAAGAATTGCCAATTATGACAGCCTATATTGTTGATTGTCTAGGCGCTATTGATGAAAGAAGTAAACTTGGACTGGATCAGGAATTCCCAGAAATAGACACAATCCTATTTATGAAATTCCGGCAAGAAATTCTTTTACCTAACCGGCAATTGAAGAAAAAACTTCCTCCATTTGATGATTTCCTTAAAGAAATCGGATGGGATCTTTCATAAAGTACATGGTAAGGTGATTTTTAAAGAAAAGCCACAAAACCGAAATGCTGTATTATTTTAGCTGGTAGGTGTACAAAAAGGAAGTTCTTCAAGGTTTTTGCTTATGGACACGGGGCGGAGAAAGTTCTAATTATGTAATAGTAGATTTTATGAAATGATTCTCACCCATTTACGTATATGAATCAGAATGATTTATTTAATGAAATAACAAGAGAGAGTTTAGTTTGAAGCAATTTTTATATTATTTTATTTGGACACTAGCTATCATTTTCCATTTACCGGAGCTTGTTTAGGCTTTAATATAGGAAAGATCGTTAGAATGAGCAATTTACAAAGGTAAGAAAAACGGAAATTTTCCACTAAATTCCTTTCAGAAGATAAATCTTGTATCTGAGATTTATCTTCTGAGAGGTTGTTTTTTTCTTGAATGATAAACTTATGCGCTTCGTTACGTCTTAGAAGCATGTAAGAAAGTGGGTTTTGAATAATTACGATTTCTCGTAATGAGATTCCGTCTTGCTGGCTGACAATCAGTAAAAAAACCTAATGGACTAAGCTACTAGATATGGCCGCTGGTCTGGATAGTCTATAACAGGAGACGTAGAATAGTCGACAATGCGTGAAGAGAATAGGCTATTAATCAAAAGAGGCATACCTTTTCTGCGGAGGGAAGACAAGGAGATGGTGATTGTGCAAGAGAATACTGTTGGGAGTTGCTGTCGCTCTTTTGGGTAGGACTCTCGCGATGTGTTACCATTTAAACTAGATCTTTTAGAAGCAGGTGCTGTTATGGAAATTATTTTGTGTATCGTCATCATTTTAGGAGCTTCGGTATTGCAGACGAGCACGGGGTTTGGATTCTCGATATTGGCGACGCCTTTTCTTTTGCTGCTATTTAGTGTTACTGATGCCATTCAGATCAATTTGATTCTTTCGCTCGTCATTTCAGGAGCATTAATTTTTAAAATTCGCTCTGACATTGTATGGACGTTTTAAAAAGACTGGTTGTGGGAAGTGTCGTGGGAATGCCAGTCGGAATCGTTATTTTTCTGGCAGTTGATTTCGAAAAACTGAAGTTAGCAATCAGTCTCATTATTTTGTTGCTGACGGTGCTGTTGATTTTGTCTTTCCGGATTAACCAGACCAACAGAAGAGACAGGTTTTTTGGCGGGTTGTCTGGCAGTTTGACAACAAGCATTGGTATGCCAGGGCCAGCCCTTTTGCTGTACTTTTCAGGAACGACGCTCGCTTTTTATCTGTTTATCTATTCGATCAGTCTCTTATTGCAACTTTATTTTTCTGGTACAAACAAAACTGTTTAGATTTCAAGTGGTTTAGCTATTCCGTTTGTATTGGCTGGGTTGTATTTAGGGCAGCTCTTATTCAAGTGGATTGACCAACGTACATTTCGTTTTGTTACCTATGGCACCTTACTGTTTACAGGGTTGTTTTTACTGTTCGATAATTTAACTTAAAAAGATAAATATTCCATGTTCCGGATATCGATCAAGTCACGGATGAAGAGGTGTACAGCCAATTGCTGGATGAATTCCAGATGTGGTTCAAGAAAGCAAAAGAAAAGCGGATTCTGCGTTAAGCAAAATAAAAATCAAAAGCCCCTTAGAAAATCAACTGATTTTCTAAGGGGCTTTCTTTTACCTGGATAAGAATTTCTTATTTCCGCTCAAAATTCGCTTTAAAGTTTTGATTGGGAGACGGTTCGGTAGTGCGCTTGATGGCAGGACGTGTTAGTGAAAACACTGCGCAGCCGAGAGCGACAAGAACAATAACAGCGCCAACCCACGGCATACTTGAAACTGAACCAGTTTGAGTCAAAGCGATTCCACCGATTGCCGAACCGAGCGCAATACCTACTTGAAGTGCAGAATTATTAAAACTTTGCTGAACGTCAGACGTTGCTGGATCCGTTTCAATCAAGTAGCTTTGCTGAGCAGGTGCAAGAGTCCAACTGAGCGCTGCCCAAATGATCATTACCGGTAAGAAGACGATCAATGAGAATGTAGTGAACGGAAGGATAAACAACACGATCGCAAACGCAGAGATCACAAGAATGATACTCTTTTTCGAACCAATCGAATCAGATAATGCACCGCCAATTGCGCCCCCACTTACTGCCGCTATACCAAACAGTAAATAACAAATACTGATCCACGTCGAGTTTAGCTGCAAGTTCACTTCTAAGTAGGGTGTGAAATAAGCATAAACGGTATAATGCCCAGCCAACATAAACAAGGTTGCAAGGTGTGCAGTGCCAATTTTTGCGCTCGCCACTGCTTTTAACTGCTGTTTAAGTGGAACTGCAGTGCCACCAGGAATCGGCTGAATGTAAAATGCAATCAGCACCATAGAACCAATTGACAATAGGGCGATACCTAGGAAAATAAAACGCCAGCCAAAAGCGTCTGAAATGAGAATTCCCAGTGGCACACCAAGAACCAGTGAAGAACTGATGCCCATAAAAATAAAACCAATTGCTTTGGCACGATAACGTGGTTCCACAAGCTTCGCAACAATGGTTAGAGACAAAACGACGATAAGTGCTGTACTCGCTGCAGTGATCACGCGTGCAATCATCATCCACGTAAAGTCAGGGCTGAAATAAGTTAGTAAGTTACCAAGAAAAAAGACAAACATGGAAACTAAATAAACTTTTTTTCGTTCAAATTTGCTAGTAGCAACAAGTAAGACAGGACCGGCAATAGCAATAATCATGGCGAATACGGTAATCAGCTGTCCGGCAGTTGCTAAAGATACATCGAATTCTTCCGCAATTGTCGGCAAAATCCCCCCCACAATTAATTCGACAAGTCCAACAGCGACGGTAGACAAGGCTAAAATATACACTTTTAAATTCATTTTGTACGCTTCCTTTCTTGAGTGCATTAATCAAACTCTCAAAGATCTTTATAAGAAAACATAAAAAAATCCTGCTTACAAAAAACGAACAAGTCGTTTTCTGTAAGCAGGATTTTTCGGTTCCTGGTAGAGACCCCTAAGCCATATCCTTAAGGTTATACAGACGCATATAATAAGTACTTTAAAAATATTACTACAGTCTAGAAGTTTCTGCAAGTATGCTACTAAATAGCTCAAAGTCTATTATGAAAATAATTATTCAACTATAATATGTTGAACTAATAAACCTATAGTAGTCGATATTCCGCAAAACAGCTCGCTTGCCGGGGGCTCGCGCTGAACTAACTCGGGCTAAACACCCGAATGGATTTCAGCACTTCGCTTGCTCCCCAAGGCGTTTTCGCTATTTTGTTCCATCTCTTCAGAGACACTTCCCAGCAAAGGCTTGTCCATGGCGCCGAAGCGGCATATTTGTTGGATTCTTTAATTCAATTTATATAATTTAAAATTACATTCTCTGGATGGTCACTATGTGCTATTATATGTAAGATATTCCAATTTGAAAGGAAGTATACGATGAATCAGACGAGTATTAAGTCAAACAGAGAAACCGCGTATTTCATTATTAGTTTAGTTTTCAGCATTGTTATTTACGCACTAGCAGCTGTATCGATTATCGGTATTGCCATTGCCTTAACCATTTTTATCATTTTACTTTTCACAAACGCAATTATGCTTGGTTCGATTCGCGGAAATGGAGTCCAGATTCATGAGCGGCAGTTTCCAGACGTTTATGAGCGTGTCCAAGTTTTAGCGAAACAAATGGAACTGAAAAAAGTGCCGGATGTTTTTGTCATTCAATCGGAAGGGGCACTTAATGCTTTCGCTACTCGTTTCTTCGGTCGCGACATGGTCGTTTTGTATTCTGAAGTGTTTGAACTGGCACGCGAGCAGGGGCAAGAAGAGTTAGACTTTATCATTGCTCACGAACTGGCACATATTAAACGTCGTCACGTTTGGAAAAATCTATTAATAATGCCGGCTGGTTTTATTCCTTTTCTTGCTGAAGCATATAGCCGTTCTTGCGAATACACGTGTGATCGCCACGCTGCGTTTACGATTCAAAACGCATTAGCTGCGAAACGTGCATTAACACTTCTTGGAATTGGCAAAAAGACATATGTAGAAGTAAACGAAGATGCTTATTGCGAACAAATCGCTACAGAATCAAACGCTGTTGTGTGGTTAAGTGAAGTGTTATCGACGCATCCTCGCTTACCAAAACGTATTCAGGCTATCAGCCAATTCGATAATAAGGATGCCAAGTTTTACGAGCCTGCTCACGGCAAAATCGTTCTGGGTGCTGCAGCAATGCTCGGTGTGCTCGGTGCTGCTTACTTGCTGACGGTTGCTCTTTTTGCAGGAAGCGCATTTGCGTTTTCACAGTTTTTGCCAGATTTTGAAGATGCTCTATATGAAGAAGATTACGCAGTAGAAGGCCAAACCGCTTTAATGTCTGCTGTTTCGATGGGTGACCTTGCAGCAGTTGAAGAAGCAATTGCAAATGGGGAAGAGTTGAATGCAAAGGATTCTGAAGGAGCAGATGCCTTGATGTACGCCACTTATTCTGGAGATTTGGCGATGATGGCGTATTTATTAGATGCCGGAGCAGATGCCAATACGGCCGATGACTACTCAACAGCACTTGGAACAGCTGTGATCTATGGTGAAAATGAAAGCGCATTGCTGCTAATGGAAAACGGAGCAGATCCTGCATTGCCTGGACCGGACGGCTTGAGTGCAATCGATCATTCGGGAGCTGAGAGTAGAGCAGAGTTTTTGGATATGTTGGAAGAAGGAAATTGATCTTACTTGGTCTTTAATAATTACTTGAATAGTTTCGTTTCTTAACCTACATCCCAATTGATAGAGAAATCAAAAGAGTGGAAAACTCTCTTGGTTTCTTTATTTTTTTATGTAGAATGAACTTGTGATACGCGTTAACGTTATTAGGGGGAGGGGATTTGATCACCATGCCCATATAGACAACTGCAAAGTATCAGTAATACGATCGGTATTTTTAAGTTTGCAATAATGATTCCTCAAAAAAATGATTCGATGCTTTTAAATCAGCCATCAAAGCAGCCAAATATCGAGCAAAACAGAGAGGATTCCGAGCTTGTATATTCAACAGTCGGTGTAAAGTGGCTGAAAGCAGTTCCAAAAGAAGCTGTGGTAACAGCGTTTGAGATATTCGTAAACCAAAATATTGTCTGTTAACTAAACCATCAGCCCACTATTGATTTCCTGACTCCCCAATATTATTTGTGAAATAACGGTAATACAGCGGAGATAAAACTGTGCTCATGTGCGAACGATGAAAGACCAACGCGCAGATAAAATACTGGTTGTCATTGCGATAAGTGGAATGGAAAATTCTGGCAGTGAATATGACGCGTTCGACTTCCATGTAAGCGCTAAAAGAACTCAGTTAAAATATAGCGTATAGAGTGAGTCTGTCACTTCTTTTCGTACGAGAAAAAAGACTGTGAAAATGACTATAGTTCTCGCGCAAATAAATAAAAAATTCTTGTGTAAGGTCGACGTTCAGTCATGAAAAATAGCCAGAACAGAGGATTCATTTCTGTTCTGGCTAGTAAAATTCGTTAAATTATTCTTTGCGAAATACCCAAGCACGCTGAGCCACAAAGCCAACGATAAAGAGAATGGCATCCACACCGACTTTCAAAATCATCTCTCCACGTCCGAGCCACTCGGCATAAAGCAAATGAACTGAACCGGCAGAAGTTAGCATGATAAACGCAGCCAGTATATAATAACGAACAAGCGACTTGCTGGATCCTTGTTTAAAGACTTTATTGCGGTTGACGTAATAATTAAACAATGAAGACAAAATGCGTGCCGCAATGGTTGCTAAAATAATGAACAGCTCTGGAGCTGGATCTTTAAGCAGTTGGATAAACACCCAATAGAGTCCGATGTCCAGTGCAAAAGATGCTCCTCCCGACAACCCATAAAAGATAAATACTTTATAAATATGGTAGGAATCTCTCAACGGGTGGAAATGGGAGGTTTGGTTGTCATCTAAATAGATGGTGTCAATTGTCACTTCTCCTACACCCATCTTATTTTTTCCTAAATACGCCAACACATTCATTTCATATTCAAATCGCTCACCGATTACCGTAAGCATTTGGGGGAGATACTTAACCGGAATGCCTCTTAATCCGGTCTGCGTGTCAGAGAGGACAACGCCGGTTGAAAGTCTAAACAGCAACCGCGTAAAGCGATTGCCAAATCGACTTCTAAATGGAATGTTTTTTCCAGTGAAGTCTCGAACACCAAGCACAACTTGATCAGGTGTCTTGAGTAAATATTGCGCTAATTTTACCATGTCATTGGCTGAATGCTGACCATCTGCATCCGCTGTGATGACGGCTTTAAATGGAAGTTTTTTCGTGAGTATGTAGTGAAAAGCGGTTTTTAAAGCGCGCCCTTTTCCTTGGTTAACGGCATGGCTCACTACCGTTATTTCTTTATGTAATTCCAGTGACTTAAATATAGTCGAATATTCTTTGCCGCTGCCATCATCAACAACGATAATGTTTTGGAAACCAGCTTCGATTATTTGTTGGACTACATTCAAGCATTTTTGATCTGGTTTATATGCTGGAATAATAATAGCGAATTGTTCCACATAGGGCCTCCTTTCTGCTTTTGCTAGCTCGTGAAGTTTGTCATCAAGCGATTAACTAAATGCTTTGACGGTAGAGTCTTCATTATAAGAATACCCTCGTGTCATTGACTTCACACAGTATTTAAAAAAGTTAGTAGAAATTTTATCTGAATGTTAAAAAGTGATTAGTAAAAAAAAAGGAACTTTAATAATATCTGAGAAGTAGAGCCTTATTTTTAAAGGTAAAATCAATAAGAGTGTTGAATGACTTTTAAAAAATTAAGTCATCAAACTACAGGTTTCCAACTAGTGGTAAGTTACAAGTGTGTTCAATAAAAAGGAGAGCAATATCCATGTCAATCACCAACTATGCTAAGTTTCAGCAATACAAAAAAAGGATTCAATCGCTTCCACCATCATATACAAAAGAAGAACTAATTACTGAAGAATTTTTACTGGCAAGAGGCGACAAGAAAAAGTTAGCGATTTATTATGCGCCTTTTGAGTATGTGAATAAAGATGCGAAAATAGTGATTGTGGGCATCACACCTGGATTTCATCAAATGAAAAAATCGTTTTCAACGGTGATAGATGCAGCAGGGGCAGAACACAATGATGAAGAAATTCTTCGGAAAGTAAAAAACAACTCTAGTTTTGAAGGACCTATGCGAAATAATTTAGTAAAGATGCTAGATGAGTTGGAGTTGAATGAGCATTTGGGTTTGTGTTCTAGTTCAGAATTATTCGAGGAAGCTAGCCACTTGGTACATACAACATCCGTAATTGCTTATCCGGTATTCTATAATGGCAAAAATTACAGCGGCTCAACTCCGAATTTAGTGAAAAACAAGCTGTTGAAAAAATACATGACAGAGAATTTTGCGGAAGAATTAACGGATTTAAGTGAATCTTTGATTATCCCTTTAGGTGTAAACGTTTCGAATGCCTTGAATTATTTAGTAGAGCAACGAGTGATTTCAAGCGAGCAAATTCTCTCAGGTTTTCCGCACCCTTCAGGAGGCAATGGACACCGCCATAAGCAGTTTGCAGACAACAAAGACGCGATGAAAGACAAACTAAAAGTTTATTTTGCGAAAGAGGAATTCGCCAACTAACTTAACGGAAAGGAGATGTCCGCATGCCACTAGAAATCGTCCGAAACGACATTACGAAGATGACGACGGATGCTATTGTCAATGCTGCTAACAGCCATTTAAAAAGGGGAGGCGGTGTGTGCGGTGCTGTATTTAATGCGGCAGGAGCTCAAGCATTACAAAAGGTATGCGACCAGATCGGTTATTGCGCTGTGGGAAGAGCGGTGCATACAGATGCTTTTGCGCTGAATGCCAAATACATTATCCATACGGTTGGACCTGTCTGGCAAGGGGGTAGCCACAACGAAGAAGAAAGGCTACGAGATTGTTATAAAAATTCACTTGAACTTGCTTACGAGCTTGGCTGTGAGTCGATTTCTTTTCCGCTCATTTCCACTGGAATATTTGGCTATCCAAAAGAACCGGCTTTGCAGATTGCCATTTCCGCAATTGACCTATTTTTGAAGGCGCATGAAATGCATGTGTCTGTTGTGGTGTTCGACAAACAATCTTTTGGAATCAGTAAAAAACTTTATCGATCCATTTCGGCTTTTATTGATGACAATGAGGCAAGTGTACTAGAGGAGAAGAGTACTCGCTATCGTAAGAAAAGTAGTTCAGAACCTGCCTCTAGTCCAGAAGCAGAAGTTAACGTAGCATCCCATTTACAGGCTATTTTTAAAGGTATGAATGAATCTTTTTCACAACGACTACTCCGCTTTATTGACGAGAAAGAAATGACAGATACTGAAACCTATAAAAAAGCGAATATTGATCGCAAGCTGTTTTCCAAGATTCGGAACAATACAGACTACACCCCTTTAAAAAAGACCATTATCGCTTTTGCGATAGCTCTTGAACTGGATCTAGCTGAAACAGAGGATTTACTTGAAAAAGCAGGATATCGATTATCGCGTAGCCATAAATTCGATTTGATTATTCTTTATTTTATTGAACGTAAAAATTACGATATTCATGAAATCAACGAAGCTTTGTTCGCGTTTGACCAAATGCTTCTCGGTGCGTGAGATGTCGCTTTAAAAGCGACCCATTTGATTGTTGAAAATCATATTCTTAAGTTGTAAAGAAAACTTGAGGAGGAATAGATGATGAAAAACGAAACGACAGAATTGGTGTTTATTCTCGACAAAAGTGGATCAATGGCTGGGCTAGAGCAGGATACCATTGGTGGCTTTAACGCATTGATCGAAAAGCAGCGAAAGCTTTCGGGCGACATCCATGTTACAACTGTATTGTTCAATCAAGGCTACGAACTCTTGCATGACAGAATTTCGCTAAAAAGTGTTTCTCCACTAGCTGAAAAAGACTACCAGGTAGGAGGAATGACGGCGCTACTGGATGCAATCGGTTCGACAATACAGAAAATAAGCAATGTGCAAAAAAGCACAGTGCAAGAACAGCGAGCAGGTAAAGTAATGGTTGTGATTACGACAGGTGGCTTAGAAAACTCCAGCTGTGAATACACGTATAAAAAAATCCATGAAATGATTGCGATGCAGAAAAAACAAGCCCACTGGGAATTCATCTTTCTTGGCGCGAATATCGACGCAGTCGCGACAGCGCATCAATTTGGAGTAAATGAGGAGTTCGCGGTCAACTACCATGCAGACGCAAAAGGAACTCAGTTAAACTATGACGTATTGAGTGAGGCTGTCACTTCTTTTCGAACTGGAAAAAAGATCGATCGCAGTTGGAAAAAAGATATTGAAAAAGACTTTACTACTCGCGCGAAGAAATAAAGTTCCTTCGTTTCCTTTCATGAGGAAACGAAGGTTTTTTACTTGCTGAGTTAAAAGCTAAAAGGTACTTTTACTCTCTGCTACTCACTTCTTCCTGAAGATAATCTGCAAAATCAAGACAAGTAATTTTATCTGTGATTATTTCTGAATTTCTACACTCATAAATTTCACGAATACACTTACTCAAATCAATAGCAAAATTATTTTTGCTGTACTTGGTAAACTTTCTCAAAAGGCTATGCGAAGACAAAGCCATTGCTTGGAAACTTCATTTGTACCGATTCACCGCTGCCTCTGCCGAACAAGCTCTTAAGCTAACTGACTGTGACGACATCCGGTTCTAAATTACCCGACCATGCCACCGTTGCGTTTGGGTTGTAGAATGGTTCTGTAAAACGAGGCTTCTTGCGAGCGATAAAAAAGGAGTTTTTTATCTTAAAGAGAAGTAAGAGGAGGAATGGCTAATGAGAAGGAGGGATCGCTTAATGGAAAACGTTATAGAAGGTTTTATCTCTGTTACAGGAGGGCGAATTTGGTATCAAGTCAGCGGTGATGGTCCCGGTATCCCGCTTTTGGTTTTGCACGGCGGTCCAGGTGGCAAAAGCAGCGACAACAGTCCACTTTGTCGATTAGGAGACGAACGACGAGTGATTCACTACGACCAACTAGGCTGCGGAAAATCAGATCGACCAACAGACACGAAACTTTGGACAGTCGAGCGTTATGTAGAAGAGTTAGGGCAAGTAATTAAAGCATTGAAACTTGAAGAAGTTCATATTCTGGGACACTCCTGGGGAACGATGCTAGCTGCTTCTTATTTGTTCGAAAAGCCAGACGGTATCCGCAGTGTTATTTTTTCTGGTCCCGCTTTAGATGCACAGAGATGGGAACGCGACCAGCGCAATTACTTGAAACAATTTCCGCAAGAGATTCGGGATACAATCAAACAAAGTGAACTAAAAGGTACGGCAGACTCTGCAGCATACAATAAAGCAATGCTGGTCTTTTATAAGCGTCATGTATGCCGTGTTGATCCATGGCCAGAAGAAATGCTAGAAGACATGGTCAAGATGAACCAACAAATTTATAACTTCATGTGGGGTGCTTCCGAATTTACCGTTACCGGCACATTAAAGAACTTTGATGCAACTGGACGCTTGCATCAAATTGAAATCCCTACTCTTTTTTCATGTGGTCGCTATGATGAGGCTACGCCAGAAGCAACAGAGCGTTATGCAAAGCTCGTTCCAGGTGCAGAATTCCATATTTTCGAAAACAGTTCTCATATGCCAGCAATCGAAGAACCGCAGGCATATGTAGCAATGATTCGTGAATGGCTAAGTCGGAATGATTTGCGATCACAGGTATAAAAGAAGTTATATAGAGAAAGTGGAGTAAGTTGCTAAAAAATTAGTACTATAAAAAGCTTCTTTTAACATTGAAAAGTGAACGGGTCAAGAGAAAATCCAGCATCCTGTGAGCAAACGACAAAAAAATGTACATTCAAAAATAATCATGTTATTCTAATGTGGATAGATATTATCCACATTGGGAGACATTCGTTTTTCATAAAAAAGATGATGTACATGCACGAAAAAACAGCAATAACTGGCCTACTATTGGCCAGTTTACATAACTAGGAAATGTACCAGACAGGTGGAATACAAATGAAAGATTTTCAATCTCATAACGGCTTTGCACGAACGTTCAAAGAAAATAAATTAACGCTTGGAATTTCGTTTCCTCTAGAATCGGCTAGAGACAATCCGTTTGCAATGGACATAGCCTCACAAATGACACTAGCGAAACAAGCAGAAGAAGCTGGATTTGCTTCTTTGTTTGTAAGGGATTCTCCACTTTTTGATCCGAACTTTGGAGATAAAGGTGTTATCCATGACCCATTTCAGTTACTTGCTTACACAAGTGCGTACACAAAAGAGATTGCTCTTGGCATTGCCAGCGTCATCACAACGTTACGGCATCCGCTTCACTTAGCAAAGGCCGCTGCTTCTTTAGATGATTTATCTGATCAAAGACTCTTATTAGGTGCTGCAACGGGAGACCGTCCGATAGAGTTTCCGGCATTTAAAGTAGAACGACAAGAACGTGATGAGTTGTTTAGAGAATCTATTTGGGTCATGAGAAAAATATGGGAAGAATCGTTTCCCCAAATACATTCAAAGAGAGTGGAATTAGTCGAAGGGGACGTTATTCCTAAACCTCATTTAATGGGTATCCCAATCCTCGGAACAGGCTATTCTGGACAAACAATCGAGTGGTTAGCGGAACATACGGATGGCTGGATGTTTTATGCACAAGAGGCAAATCGTCAGAAAGAGCTAATCAAAATTTGGAGAAATGCAACAGATCGATTTAAACCGTTTTCTCAACCATTGGTGATCAATTTATCAGAAAATCCGAAGGCTTCACCTAGACCTATTCCGATCAAAGTTGGCTTTACATCAGGTCACCAGTTTTTGGTCGACTATCTTCATGCCCTGCAAAGGATGGGAGTTAATCATGTCATTCTGAGTTTAACTAATGGCAATCGCCCTATAACTGAAGTCATACAAGAATTAGGTGAGTATGTTGTCCCGCATTTTCCTGCACATACAAACTACATGCGTGAAATAGCGGTAGATAAAACTAGGTAAAATTACAGACTAAACGGTGCATTTACTCATTTTTTGAAGCCAATGTTCTAAGAAGCGGTTTGAACGAAAAAGACTCTTTGCCGAAATACCGGCAAAGAGTCTTTAATGTGTTGAATCCAGTTCGACTTCTTTCGTTCGATCACGGTACCAGCGGTGAAATATGTCAACAAATGAATCTGGTACATCTTCAAGATAAGACGTATGAACGGGTCTCGCGCGCGTGACTGTTTGAAGTGAAGAAAGTCCAAATGCACGTTGAATCCGGTTTTGCGTAATTTCAACTTCCACAATTTTTTCTCGCTTCGTGATAAATAGAGTAGAAGTAAAGCCGCCATTTTTCAATTGAATCAATTCTTCATTTAAACAATAACGTGTGTGGAGGAAATTCAGAGTACGCGACACAACAACTACTATTAGTAAGACAATAGAAACGATCCACCACATATTTTGAATTTTCAAGAAGTTGGATTGGAAGTAAAACAACAATGCAGTCGCAATTAGCCATATCCAGCTTGGCTTTAGCAAACGAATCCAAAGTGCACGTTTCGGCAGTCGTTGCATGTCTTCTTGAATGCGGTAGCCGGGTAACAATTCAGCAACGATTGCATATGCTTTTCGCTTTGGCAGAAAAGGATAGAGCGAGCTAATATTTAACTCTTCTGAACCCAATGACAGGCTGCCGGCACTAATCAGTTTAACTTCTGCCAGTCCAAGAATACGTTTTGTAAAAGATTGTGTAATTTCAATGGCTTGAACGCGCTCTTTTGCGATTGAAAAAGAGGCTTGCGACAACAGACCTTTTTTGATGTACACACGCTCACTATCAGAAGAAATCTCATAGTTCCCATATTTAATAAATGAGTGGACAATCCCGAATACGAAAGAAGCCAGAATAATTAGGGTAGTTACGATAGCAATCATCCAAGTCGATGCTAGCAAACTTGTGCCCACTCCGCTTAATCGTTCTTCAAAGCCGCTGAATTCAGAAACATTGTAGTATAGGGAAGCGAGCAGTGGCACAAGTAGCAAAAAGCTAAAGGACGTCATAGACGCTTTAAATAAATCCTTACGTGTCGGTTCGAAATGGATGACACGCTCTTTCAGTTTTTTCTGCCCGGGCTTGAGTTGTTCAGCAGCAGGAGGCTCTTCCGTATCGTTGGAAATTGTCTCGTGTTCCGTCGCAACAGATTTGTTGCGTTGTTGGACTGCAGATTCTAGCCGCAATGCTTCCTTTCTTGTGACAACTTCGAATTTTACAGAAGAATCCTCACCAGCAATACCCGTTTCGAAACTAATCGATGTCAGCCCCAATAAACGGTGAGCAAATGATATGTGACGGTTGATGTTTTGTACTTTTGAAAAAGGAATCGACTGGTCAGTTTTACTGAACACACCTCTTCGCAAATAGAATCGTTGGTCATCGATTGCATAAGTAGTTGTGAACCAATTTAAAACAGCGAATACAACGGATCCAAGAAAAAATAGCAAAAATGCATAACGACCGTAAACCAAAAGCATGGAGCTATTGTCTGCTTGAAAAACGAATAAGACTAAAATGAAAAAAATTGAGCTTCGAATCAGTTTTCCGATTTTAAAAAGAAGAGAAGCTGGATGATGGCGACGATTAGCAATCATTGTTCCACTTCCTTAATTTTGGCGAAATGTGCAACGCGTTCACGAAGCTCGGTTGCTACGGCTTTTGGCAATGCCGGGATGGCATGACTTGATCCCATTGTTTCCACTGAAAGAGAAGCGAGTTTAAATTTCCGCATCAACGGTCCTTGTGTAAGAGACACTGCTTGAATCTTTGTCATAGGGACCAATTGTTGTGTTTGGTTCCAAATGCCAAACTGCAGATACAAAAACTCCGCATCTAAATCATAGCGCCAAGACTTAAAAGTGAGAGGTGGACTGATAATGGACCATACGAATCCGATTACCCAAAAGATGGCTAAGGCAATCAAGACCCAAAAGATCCAGTTGTACCAGTCAAAGCGCCAATCCAAGTAAAATAAGACAGCAAGAACGATAAAGGCGATAAGGTTGGAAATAAGTTCTTCCAGACGCCAGTAGCTGACGGCATTGGGGGAAAGAGAATGTCGTGGAGCGTCGTATTGATTATTCATTTAGGGAACACCGCCATTTTCACAAGATACTACTTTATACGTTCCGTCTTTCAGAAGGTTTCATATATTGAGTATAAGCTGAAACATGAGTGGTCAAGTATTGTATAAAGCAAAGCTAGCAAATAAATTGAGAACAAGACTACAAAAAAAGAAAGTAGCGACATTTAAATGAAGAAATCACTAGTTTGCATCACCGCTTATTCCAATAAGTTTTGGGAAATAAACGTTCAAGGAACTATTTTTATCGTGCTATATGGAAAAATAGGGAGCAAAGGCTCAGTGAATACAAAAGAATTCGTTTCTGAAGAGCTCTGTATGAAACGAGCGAACAAATTAATCGAGTCGAAGTTTAAAAAAGGATATTGGGAAATTAGAAAAGACAACGGACGGCGTCAGACAAGTATTAGTCGAAATTACTAAACACTATTTTCGTATGTTAGGGCAAGACAAGCTGTTATCTTTAACGAGCGATACACTGAATTAGTTAATTAATATCCAGCATGCTGAATAATTTTGCGCTCATTTATAGTTAGGATGCAGAAAAGAACGAGAAAATATTTGAAAGAAATTTAGCAGTTACCTTATTTTAGTAAAATATTATGAAATTAAGAAATCGATGCTTTTTCAACAAGAGCCAACAAAAAGACCGTGATGTGACAGAGTCAAAATAGAGGAGCGGCTGCAGAAATTTATGCAACTGCTCTTTTTGTGTTACGAACAGCTGTGACTCAATTTAGAAAGAAAATTTAATTCAATACGATTTGATGGCTCATAAACGCAGTTTTTACTGGGAATACTAACAGTAAACAGTAGTTGGATTCTCTTTTTTAAACAATTGTTTTTATTGATTTAATCTGATTTCTTTAGTTGGATAACGTGAAAAAAATTTCAGTTGATACTATTCAAATAGAGTTCTATTAACAAAAAAAGTATATGAGAAAAACGTTTCTATAATCTGAATTAAAAGAATATTTGATAACACTTTACATATTTTGTGTTGTAATATAGTCTTATTGTATTGGATAGCAACAATTTAACAGATTTTTTAATTTTCTATTGATCGAAAAGTTGTGCTCTTGGCATGAAAAAACAGGTAGCTTACAGAGCTATCTGGAAAAACATTTATCTGAATTTTAAAATAAAAATTGTGTGTTAGTCAGATAATAATGGGGTGGAAAATGTCATCGCCAGGCACGAAAAAAAGATTTGATGAATAGCACTTACACAAGAGTGTAAAAGGGGTGGTTAGCGTGATGAAAACAGATTCACTGTCTTTAGCGGCTGAGAAAGTCGGCGAGATTTTAGGCGCAGAAATGGAATTATATGAAGGGTTTTGGCAAGTAATAAAAAAGCGGACAATCAAAGCGCATACGAGTTTCGATATGTGTGTCAGCTGGTCACTGGAGCTATCCGTATCATTTAAACCATCTACACATAATCAATTGGCGATTAATAAAGCTGAAGTCTTTCTTCTTCCTGAAGAACTGGCATCTTTTACAGGTGCACTTATACAGCATCCGATTCACTTTCCCAGTAGTTTTTCGCAACGGCTGTCAACAGAGCGCGGAATGCACTGCATTCGACTAGCGTAAAAAGAGCCACCTGAAGATTTTGCTAAACGTCTAACTGAAGCGCTTTGTGTACTTAGCTAACAGTAATTATGCTTTAAAGGGGAGAAGTGGAGTGGAGCAGACAGAGCAATTGCCTCAAAAATCAGTTGACTATTATTTTCTGAGATCTAAAGATGTTCATATTGAAAATGGAACTGCTTTTATTACTTTCTTTGCTCGGTTGACACGAGAAGTATCTTTTCAAAGAAATGGAGAGCAACAAACGCGAGTTCAAACCATATGGGTAGATATTAACGAGGTAAAGTTAAAACATGCACCTATAAAAGCAAGAGCTTTACCAAATTGCATGCAGCGGTACGAGCTGTCGCAAAATGTCTTTTACAACCTGTATCAAGTAGCCAAGAAGAGTCCAAAGTATCTGTTTTATGTAATTCCTTTTCACCAAAAATCCACACGTGAGAAATTCAGTAGTTAACGTTGTGCGACCATACTAAAGGAGGATGAATTAGATGACTGTAATGAAAAATGGAGAAAAAAGAATAGATCAGCTAACGAAAACGTATTTGGAAATGTATAAGGAATATCTTTTTGGGTACAAACAATATAAAACAGAAAAAGCGACTTTGAATAAGGAACTAGAGAAGCTTAAAGAAGCTT
Source organism: Planococcus sp. ANT_H30 (assembly GCF_008369335.1). Lineage (NCBI taxonomy): Bacteria > Bacillati > Bacillota > Bacilli > Caryophanales > Caryophanaceae > Planococcus > Planococcus sp. ANT_H30. The sequence goes on from NZ_VOBJ01000006.1 coordinate 155,929, forward strand.
AAGTGTAAATGCAGTTGAGTGTATAGAAAAGTGGAATTGTCCCAATAGCCTCAAAAAGTAAACCAAGAAAAAGAAACTCTTTTTCCCGGTTTACTTTTTAAATCCCGCGCAAAAGCCCGAATTCAGTAGGGATTTATTTGAGGTCTCGAAGGTTCGAACTCTAACACGATTTATTAGTTTTGATAAGTTTGAACATGGTTTTCACTTCAAATCTGCGTTATCCATTCATCCTCCAGTGTTGCTTCGGCGTTTTCTTTTATCTTGAAAAATTTGCTATACTAGACAGGAATTAGATTAGTTGAACTAGCACATATAGCCAAATGATAAAAAAAAGGGAGTGATTGGATGGAAAAGCTACGTGAATCAATAGAAAAACTGAGTGGTAGTGATGCGAAAAGTTTGTTGTTAAATGTAATGTACCGTTTAGAACTCATGAAAAAAGAAGATTTACAAGACGAAATGATAAAGGAGTTGTTGTCCTTATCTAATGACTTATCTGATAGCCTGCAAAAAGAAGTCCACTACGAAATGGATGAGACTGCTGTACATATTATCAGCGGCGAGTCTCCAGCAGGTTCTTTGCGAATAGGACTCAGCCATGAAAATCGAATCATTGGTTTTCCCGATTTTTTTGCTGAAGGACCTGTTTGGAAAATTCATACAGAACAAGGGCGCATCTTACGTTATGAGTGGTTACGAGATCACATTAATTATGAAATGGATTACATAGAAGAAGAATACATAAGTCGGTTCTCGAAAACACTTGCAACAATCGAAGAAATCCCTGCTAACATACCAATTGTACTGTGGACGGCAAATAATGCAGATGAACAAACAGGCCTTCGTTATTTTCTCTATCTTCTGCGAGAAAAGAAAAACGATATCTATATCATTAATACCCCAGAAGCTTTTGAAACTCTTTATGGAAAAGGAAAAACTCAATTTAGAGTGAGACATTCGGGCGAAGTAGCGTCCTATCAATTTAAGGAAATCTATCAAACGAATTTAGGGAATCCTTTGACAAATAAAGAAAAAGAAATATTACGAAACGAATGGCTCCTATTGTCAGAAGAAGAAAACGTGCTGCGAATTTGGAAAGACGGTAGCTTTCAAGTCATAGAGGAAAATTATTTTGATTCGATGATCATCGATGCGGTTCGAAGATTGCAAAGGGAACCGGAAGCGGCTGATTTTATTTTGGCAGCGAGAGTAATTGGTGAAATTCTTTTCCAATCTGAACACCTTGTTAGTCATAGCTATTTGGAGTATCGCATCAGATATTTAGTTTACAACGGGACGTTTAAAATAAGAGGAATACCTAAGAGTATGCGGCATTACCGCGTGCAGGTAAGCTGAGTCCGAGTGACTTTTTTCTGCAAATTAAAAAAACGTCCCGTAGGACGTTTTTTTACCTGCTGCGAATTTTCGACAACAATCGAAGAATTTCGAGATACAGCCAAACCAATGTGACGAGCAAACCAAAAGCTCCATACCATTCAAAGTATTTCGGTACTTGTTTGTTGGCTGCACTTTCGATAAAGTCAAAATCCAATACTAAGTTCAGTGCAGCAACGATAACGATAACCACACTAATGCCAATGCCTATAGGCGAAGATTCATGCAGGAACGGAATTTCAAAGCCGAAAAAGCTGCCAATAAATGAAATCACATAAACCAAGAAGATGGCACCAGTAGCTGCTGCAACGCCGAGTCTAAAGTTCTGTGTCACTTTGATGAGACCAGACTTGTAAACAAGCAATAGACTTAGTAATACGCCTATCGTAATCAAAACGGCTTGAAAGACAATCCCGCCATACTGAACTTCGTACTGTGCAGAGATTGCACCGAGGAACAAGCCTTCCAATAGCGCGTAAATAGGCGCTGTGAAAGGAGAGACTTTGGGCACGAAGATCGTGATTAACCCTGCAATAAGTCCACCAATCGCACCTATGAGAATCAAAGGCAGTACGCTATCTGGACTGTTAACAAACTGATTCCAAGAATAGACGAACGTCACCAGCAATAGCAAGAGTAAGATAAATGTTTTGTTGACAGTACCTTGGATCGTCATTTTCTGACCAGTGGCAGTACCTTTAAAATTTTCGAACGTGTCGGTCTTTAAACTTGGATTTCCACTTCTCAATTCGATCACCTCATACATTATTTTAAGCAGACTTAAGTATATCTTTTTATTGATGAAAAATACATGATGAACAAACCCGTCGAGAAATGTATAGGTCTCTAATTGCTACATCTTGCATTTTATCATAGGAGAAACCTGCGGAATGGTCACATGTAAAAGCATAGAAAAAGCTGTAGAGCCTAATATGGCCTACAGCTTTTATTTGTTTGGGTGAGCAATATAGCTGACATCTCGAAATCGGCTAAAGTAAATAGCTGACAGATCAACTAACAAGAACAACGATCCTCAGTAGTTTCGTCTCGCAATCAACTCTTTATATTTTTTCCAATAGAAGAATTTGTGGAAATGGAATTTTCGGTATTCTTGTGTAATCTATGTTCTTGTAAATCATATTTTTAAGTGGTGATAAATTGTTATTTTAGTACCTAATACTAATAGTTGGTGGTAGAATAAGATGAGGATATCAAGAGGGAGTGATGAAAATGAATGTTTCAAAAGCTAGAATTACAGCTATCGGTTCATATGTACCTGATAAGAAGCTGACAAATCACGATTTAGAAGAAATGATAGAAACCAATGATGAATGGATTGTCCAACGGACTGGGATAAAAGAGCGTCGTATTGCGTTAGATACTGAATTTACCAGCGATATTAGTGTTAAAGCTGTGGAAAATTTAATCGAACGTTATGAAAAATCGCTAGATGATGTGGATATGGTCATTGTCTGTACGATGACACCGGATTTTAAAACACCAAGTGTCTCTGCACTAGTGCAAGCTAAGTTAGGTATAAAAAATACGGGAGCCATTGACTTGAATGCAGCATGTTCCGGATTTGCCTACGGTCTTCACATTGCCAACGGTTTGATTACTTCGGGGTTGAACAAAAAGATTTTGGTGATCGGAGCAGAAACCTTCTCTAAAATTCTAGATTACAGCGATCGTTCCACGTGTATCTTATTTGGAGATGGTGGTGGTGCTGTTTTGGTTGAGTTTGATGAAGAAAATCCAAGCTTTATTGATGTGCACATGGGAACTAACGGAGAGCTTGCACACAATCTTTACTGCACGGATCTTTCCAATCAAATGTTTGGGAATGAGTTGGCAGTCAATGGCTTTGTAAATCAAAATGGACGCGAAGTTTATAAGTGGGCAGTCAACACGGTGCCAAAAGGCATTAAAGCATTGCTGGTAAAAGCACAATTTGAAACGACCGATGTGGATTGGTTCGTGCCGCATAGCGCAAATCTTCGAATTATCGAGTCGATTTGCAGTAGGACCGGTCTGCCGCTTGAGCAAACAATTTACAGCCTTGAATATTACGGCAACACTTCTGCAGCTTCGATTCCATTGTCGCTAGACAAAGGCGTAAAAGAAGGCAAAATCAAAACTAATGACAAAATGTTGCTTTACGGTTTTGGTGGAGGCTTAACGCATGCGGGTATGTTGATTAATTGGACGATTTAATGGTTTGAAAATAGAATAATAAATTCGCTCTGTACGGATGCTTTAGGTTCGTGGAATGTAGATTGTGTAGCTATCGCTATCTAACATCGCAGAGTCTATTGGCAAAGAGCATCGCTTTAGTTTCATTTCAATAGATAAAATTAATTCAGGACGTTATTACTAACTAAAAAACAGCTACCCAATTTTCAAAAATTGGGTAGCTGTTTTTTAGTTAAATGAGATTTTTCTTTATCTATTAGGCTCAACTTCGAATTCTGGGTTAATAAGTTTGATTCTCTTAGATAAATGTTGTGTCATCAGCGTTTCTGCTAACTCTGCTTCATGAGCAATTATCGCTTCTGCAATTGTAATGTGTGAATGAATGTTCTCTTCTTTTGTTTTTAGATTACTATACTTGTTAAATTCGGAGTAAAGAGAAGTCTTTAATTGGTTGAGCAAGCTGCAGATCAAGTCGAAGCACCAAGGGTTATTGCTATATTTTGCGATTTTCATATGAAGATCAAAATCGTCTTGATAAACTTCCTCGAGATTATGTCGGTTTTGCATATCATTGACTAATTCTTTTAATTCAATGATTTCATCATCGGTTATCCGTAAAGCGGCATAATACGCAGCTTTAGGTTCAAGGATTAACCTGAATTCAAGAGCTACTTCTACAGAAGAATTACTTTTTAACGAATTTAAGAAGCTCATGTTATGAATATTTTCACGAGCTTGCATTGAAACAAACGTTCCAACGCCTGGCTTTGAATCCAATATTCCAAACGTCTCTAAAATTTTTAATGCTTCTCGTAATATGTTGCGACTGACACTAAAAGATTCTGCTAACTGTAGTTCACCCGGGATTTTAAGCCCTAAATCCCATTGTTCTTTTTCTATCATCGATACGATTTCATCTATTATTTGATCACTTAAATTAATTTTCTTCATTTTTTTCATAATAAACTCCCCTTAATTTGACTATAGTTTAATTAGTTTAGAAATTTATTAGCCGATTAATTTTAAAAAACCTTTGCTTAGTAGTCTATAATACCATAGTTCTATCGCATAACGTACGCCGCATAGGAGGCGTTATTTCAGTGGTGTCTTTGAAGATAGTTAGAAAAATGCTTGAAAAAAAGAAGTTAAAATGTTCTGAAAATAACATTGACAACAAGTTCAGTTGTAGTACAATTGAACACAAGTTAGAAATATATGAAAGGATGATAGCGGTTACACTTATTTTGCATAAATTTTAAACTGAAACTAACTAGCTGGCGTTTCTACCTAATTATTCAAACTTAAAGTGAAAGAGGAGGAAAACTATGAACATTACATTGGCAATCATTCTTACCAGTGTCGCTATTATCATTGCGACACTGGTACCTACCTATCTCATTAGCAGAAAGAAAAAGGCTACTGCAGATGACTGGGCAATAGCAAATAGAGAATTACCCATCTATGTCGTTGTCGGAACTCAATTTGCAAGTGTAATTGGAGGTGGCGTACTCGTAGGGCATTTAGCAAATGCTTATACGAATGGAATCGGAATTGTGATTTACGGCATACTTATGGTGACACCTTTTCTTCTTCTTGCTTTTTTAGCGAAATGGATGAGGAAAAATCAGTTTTCTACCATTCCAGATATTTTTAAGAAGTTGTCAAATAACAATAAGTTTATTATTATCCTTGCTTCTATAATGACCATGCTCTTTCCGTTTGGATGGATTACGTCACAAATAACAGCTTTTGGAAGTATTTATGCAGAGTTAACCGGAATAAATTATACAGCCCTTTGCATTGTTTTTGCGTTAGTAAGTTTATTGTTTATCATGCCTGCAGGGCTTAAAACAGTAGCTTGGACCGACTTTATATTTGCTTGCTTCATGGTAGTCATGTTAATCATTACCGCAGTTTATGGTACTAAATTAGCTGGCGGATTCACAGGGATTGCATCTAATGTAGAGCCTAACTTAATATCTCTTTCAGATTCTTTCCAAAAAATCGGTCTTGCTACTATCCTTTTGTGGTTGTTTGCGATTTTGCCAGGTGGGTTGACCAACCAATTGTACTATCAGCGAATTTGTGCAATTAAAGATGAAAAACAAGTAAACAAAAGTTTGATTTTATCCGCAATCGTCTCGTTTGTCGGATTTTTATGGGCGGTATACATGGGCTTAACTATTCAATCAATCAACCCGGCAATAGAAGCTAGTGCAGCTACAGGATGGTTTATGAGTCAGTTACCGCTGGTCTTATTGGCAGGTTTTGCAGGATTAATATTTGCGACGATGATGTCTACTGTAAGTAGTGCCGTACAATCAATTGTAGTGAACATTTCACGTGACATTGTGAATGTGGTAAAGCCAGGCATGAATGAAAAGCAAATCCTCAACTTGTCACGAATATTTTCGGTGATTACTGTTGCTGTAGCTTTAGTGATGTGTTTAATTTTTACAGATACATTAACATGGCTCGTGGCTACTGCCGGATTTTCTGCTGCTACTTTACTATGTCCAATATTTGTTGGTTTTATCCTCAAAGAGAAAAACTTCCTTACGAATTTTGGGATTGGTCTCAGCATGATCATGGGTATTGTGGGTGCGTCCATTGGCTTAATGCTTGATACCATATTCAACTACGCAATCATTGGAATTCTCTTTTCTTTAGCGGGCTTACTAGTGGGAAGTGCCGTTACCAGGAAAAATTATAACTACCAAAGACGGAATATTGAGACAGAAGAACGTATATTAAAGGAGGAATATTAAATGAATAACAAGATTGCGATTATAGGTGCTGGAAACGGTGGACAAGCTTTTGCAGGGTATTTGGCATTACAAGGTGCTTCGGTAAAAATATACGATGTTTTCCAATCTACAATTGATAAATTAAACGAACTTGGTGGAGTTCAAATTGAAGGAAATTCAAAATATACAGGGTTTGGGAAAATAATTAAAGCCAGTACAAACCTGCAGGAAGTAATGGAGGGCGCAGACATAATTTTAATTGTACTGCCCTCTACTTATCATAAAGATATGGCTATTAAAATGGGACCGTATTTAGAAGATAATCAGATAGTTATTTTAAATCCACACGCTTCTTTAGGACCTATAGAATTTAAAAAGACACTTGATGACTGTGGATGCTCTGCTGATGTAGTTATTGGATGTACATCTTCCTTGCTTTTTGCTTGTCGTGCTATAGAAGTTGGCCACGTAGTTGTTGCAGGACAAAAGCAGTATTTAACAATGGCAGCGTATCCTTCTTCTAAAAACAAGTTGTTAGAGGATGCGTTTGCAAAACTAATTCCTGAATATCATATTGTTGATGATGTCATTCGAATAAGCTTAGATAATATCAATGCTTTTGTACATCCTACTCCAACGATTTTAAATACAGGTAGAATTGAAGGGCAAGTACCTTTTGAATACTATCTTGATTGCACGCCTGCTCAAGGTCGTTACATTGATGCTCTCGATCAAGAAAGAATGGCATTGGCTGCGGCCTTTGATTTACATACCGTAATGCCTTTGACAGAGTTATACAAAAAGATGTACAGAACACATGGAGAAAATATGTATGAAATTTTAACTAATAATGAAGATTTGAAAGGAATAATGGGACAAACCACTTTAGAAACTAGGTACTTAACGGAGGATATTCCGTATTCACTAGTTGCGCTTCAATCGCTCGGAAAAATTGCTAATGTTCCTACACCTTGTATAGATGCAATGATTACGGTTGGCCGAGTGCTAGTTCCTGGTATGGAATCTGGTCGAACACTTGAAAATCTTGGGTTAGAAGGGGTTACGAAAGAAGAATTTTCTGAAATTTGTAGAATGACTGTTGTAGAATTAGTGTGAAACATGACAGAAGATTAGTTGGAAAGATAAACTTTTCAGAACTAAATAGCAAAAAGAAGGTTCAAACTATAATAGTTTGGACTTTCTTTTTGCTATTATTTAGTAGATTGAGACCCCCTTTTAAGTAGAGAACGAGTTAACTTATTCTGTACATTCAGTTAATGAGAATTTCTTATTTATTATCCGTCTTTCAGTTATCTCGAAATCGAGGCAAATAAATTGTATTCACAGATAAGGACCCGTAGAATTAGGGGTAGTAACAAGTTCACCTGGCTTTTAGAAAGTGAGTGTATACATTTCTAGCTCAAAGTATGGATGACGTCATTTCTAATGCCCCCAAAAAATTGTGGAAATTTTGTGTATGACGTTTGCTTTGGTTTGTTTAGGGAAAAAATGACCATAAGGCAATGTCCAAATTTTCATTGATAGGTATTGAACGATAAAAAATGTAAAGAAGGTGCATAGATATGGGTACGAATAAAACGATTCTGAAAATAAGTGATTGGGTAAAAGGAAAATCCCGCCACGACGAACTGATTATCGGCTTTATCGATTCTATGGATGTCCTTAAAGAAGCGGTAAATGTGACAGTGGTGGAAAGTGACAACGAAGAAATGATTGGCATGACGATCCCGATGTCTGTACATCAAGTAGAAAGCATTCCACAGTCAGTTAATAAAGATGCTGCGCAACTAGACTTCTTAATCGATTTAGCACTAGCGACGGACGATAAAGAATGGTTCCAAGAATTGTCTGCTCAGTTAAATGCTAAAAAAGAAGCGGTTAACTAAAATTTCCATACATTTGAATGTAAATTTTAACAGTTTAAAACATCAATAGCACTTTAATTCACAAAGCTTTTAGTAGCTAAAAATTGTGGGTTAAGGTGCTATTTTTTAGCATTCTTTTGGAAAATTGAACTTATTCTATTTTTGAACGTTATTAATCAAGAGGTGTTGAATATGAAAAAAGGTTTAGTTATTGGAGTAGCAAGTTCAATAGTCATTGCAGCGCTCTTTGGATATGTAGTTTACTGGGCTTTTTTTGATATGCAGCGTTTGCCTGAAGGTGATTTTTTGACGGAATCTGTATCACCAAATGGCGCGTATACTATACGTGCCTATGTGACAAACGGTGGAGCAACTGTGGCCTATGCTGTTAGAGGAGAGTTGGTTTTCAACGAAGAGAATAAAAAAGCTGAGAATATCTACTGGAACTACAGAGAAGATTCTGCAACGATACAGTGGATTGATGAGGATACGGTAGATATTAACGGACACTTGTTGCGTGTTCCAAAAGAAAAGTATGATTTCAGAAATGAGCAATAAACTAGATAATTAGAATTGTTTCTAGGATAGGGTTTAAAACGGTTGAGTTACTCGGGGCTTAGCTAAAATAGTACGGTGTACTTTTCCTTCAGTAAATCTGCATACTTATTTCTTTAGTAGGAATAGTGCGTCTAATTATATTTGACCTCATACACTGTGCAATCTATAGTTACTATATAAGGTAATAACTAGCAGAATCTAGCTCTATCTATAGACTGTCTTTTGCGTTCCTTCGGCTTATACAAAGCGATTCTTAACACTAGCTTAACAACTACTCTAAGAAAATGTTCTATACTACTAAACAGGTAGTACATAAAAATAGGTAAGTCGAATAAAAAAACTGAGGGGGAAATAGAATGAAGAAATTTTTTTACGGTTCGGCGACAGTGTGTTTAGTAACCGTTCTTGCAGCTTGTGGCAGCGAAGAAAGTGGAACAGATTCAAAAGCAGGATTAGCAGGCGAAGGCGTCTCGGGTACTTTGGATTTTTATACATCCCAGCCGGATGCGGATGCGCAAGGTTTAGTTGATGCTTTTAAAGCGCAAAATCCTGATGTCAATGTTAGTATTTTTCGTTCCGGAACAGAGGAAGTTGTGTCAAAAATCCAAGCAGAAAACCAAGGTGGTAATATTCAAGCAGACGTACTGTTAGTCGCAGATTCGGTAACTTTTGAGAGCTTTAAAGCAGACGATCTATTACTGAACTATAAATCACCAGAAACAGAATCCCTCGATCAATCATTTGTTGATCCGGATGGTACGTATGCAGGAACTAAAATCATGGCTACAGGTTTGATTGTAAATACCAATGATGTGACAGAGCTTCCTACGAGCTGGACTGACTTGACTGACGAGCCGACGAGCGGACAAGCTGTTATGCCAAGTCCACTTTATTCTGGAGCAGCTGCTTATAATTTAGGTGTCATGACGCGTCAAGATAGTCTTGGCTGGGAGTTTTATGAAGCACTTCAAGATAATGATATCACCATCACACAAGGCAATGGCGCAGTGCTAGAAAGTGTCGCGACTGGTGAGAAGAAGTATGGCATAATTGTTGACTTTTTAGCCGCACGCGCTAAAAATGACGGATCTCCAGTAGAATTAGTTTATCCAGAAGAAGGCGTTCCGGTTATTACAGAACCGGTTGGTATACTAGCCAATACTGAAAATGAAGAAGCCTCGAAAGCATTTGTTGATTTTATTCTTTCAGAAGAAGGTCAGAAATTAGCTTCACAGCAAGGCTACACACCAATTCGTGAAGGCATAGATGCACCTGAAGGTTTAAAAACATTAGATGAAATGACTATTTTGGACGCTGAAGCGGTGGAACTACTGGAAACACGGAGTGATGACAAAACGAAATTCGGAAAGATTTTCGGACAATAAAAACCAACCTGAATTTTGGTGTGAGGAGTTACGAATATGACAGCAAAACAGCCAATAGATGGGGAGAGAAAAAAGAGGGACTCCTCTTTTTCTCTCTTTTTTCGACGTAATAACTTGTATAAAATAATCGGTTTGATCGTTATTTTCATCTTCTTCTTATTGCCAGTGCTGCGACTTATTTGGCTAAGCTTTGTCAATGATGGTTCGGTAACGATGCAATATTACACCGAAGTTCTTAGAGAGCCCGCCACTTGGAAAACGGTGAAAAATACGTTAATTGTCGTTGGAGGTTCAACAATTTTGGCTTTGGTGCTCGGTATTTTGTTTTCTTGGCTTGTTGCTTATGTGCAGTTGAGCGGGAAACGAGCGATGCAGCTATTTATCTTCTTGCCGTTCGTTATTCCTTCCTATATAACAACACTCGCATGGACACAGTTTTTTAGTGCATCCGGTCCAGTAACAGCGATATTATCGTGGTTGCCGGGAGAACTCGCGGCACCAAACTTATACAGTATGAGTGGCATTATTTTATTGCTTGGAATATCGCATTACCCGCTCGTGTATTTGTTCACAGTCAATGTCTTTCGAAAAATCCCACGTGAATTAGAAGAAGCAGCGGCGACAAGTGGATTATCGAAACAGCGGACATTTTGGAAAGTCGTGTTGCCACTCGCACTTCCAGGTATAGCTAGTGGTGGCCTAATCGCGTTCTTATCAAATTTGGACAATTTCGGAATTCCAGCATTTCTTGGAACACCTGCAAATATTCGTGTCTTGAGTACGTATATTTATGAGCAGGTCGTAGGATTCGGTCCTTCTGCTTTTTCGCGCGCAGCCGTTTTATCGGTCATTCTGGGATTTATTGCACTGCTCGGAACAGTTTTACAATGGTTCTTGTTGCGCCGTAGCCGTGTCAACGAGACAAACAGAAGTGACTCGACGCCGCGTATCTATTTAACAGCGGGCAAACAAAGGCTAGTAGAAGCTTTATTGTGGATTTTCCTTCTCGTAACGAGCTTAATGCCCCTGATTACCATGGGTGCATTATCGCTTATTTCAGCTTATGGAGTACCGTTCAAATTGGAAAACTTATCGCTGCGAAATTACGAATACGTTTTTATGACAGATGTGAAACCCATGTCAGCTTTGTCGAATAGCTTGCAACTGGCCTTGTTTACGATGATTGTTTGTTTAGTGCTTGGAACGGCTATGGCTTATCTGCGCTTTAAGTATCCAGATTGGAGTACAAAAACAGCGGAGCTGTTTATGACGATTCCATATGCACTACCGGGTACTGTTTTTGCGCTATGCATGATTTTCATGTGGCTAGAGCCAGTGCCTGGATGGAATCCAAGTATATACGGCACAGTTTGGATTCTATTTATCGCTTATGTCACACGTTTTCTCGTATTACAAGTTCGAGGAAGCTATACGGCTTTTTTACAAATTGATCCTTCGATGGAAGAAGCGGCACGAACCTCTGGAGCTGCTGGATGGGTAAAGTGGCGCCGGATTTTATTGCCATTATTATTTCCAGGAATTCTTAGTGGAGCGCTACTGGTGTTTTTGATGGCACTCACAGAATTAACCGTTTCAAGTTTGTTGTGGTCGTCTGGCTCTGAAACGGTCGGGGTTGTGATTTTTGGCTACGAGCAAGCTGGTTACTCTACCTACTCGACGGCGTTTTCAACGGTGCTCGTACTGGGCATCCTACTTGGAGGCGCATTGTTTATGCTGCTTGGTAAGCTGTGGGACAGAAAGGTGCTGAAAAATAAATGATAAAAGTAAATCATGTATCAAAAAAATACGGTTCATTTACAGCGTTGCATGCGATTGACTTAGTAATTGGCGACGGAGAATTTATTGCCGTGCTTGGCCCATCTGGATGCGGAAAAACAACTTTGTTAAAACTATTGGCAGGTTTTATGGGGCCAACGGATGGCACCATTTCGATGGACGATACGGTTCTGGCATCGACAAAACACGTCTTGCCACCTGAAAAACGCAATATTGGTATGGTATTTCAGTCCTTCGCGCTATGGCCACATATGACGGTTGCTGAGCATGTTAAATTCCCACTTAGCTATCACTCCAATAAGGTCAAGGAAGGCCGTAAAGAGTTGCAGGCACGAATCGATAAAGTGCTGAAGTTGGTCGGTTTAGACGCTTTAGCTGAACGTTACCCGTCAGAACTATCAGGTGGTCAGAAACAGCGTGTGGCGCTCGCGCGTGCCATTGCACCGTTACCGAACTTACTGTTGATGGATGAACCATTGAGCGCATTAGATGTTGAGTTGCGCATGGAGATGCGCAAAGAAATTCAAAAACTTCACAGAGAAACGAAAGCTTCTATTGTCTTTGTTACGCATGACCAAGGAGAGGCACTTGCTATCGCTGATAAAATTGTCGTGATGAACCAAGGACGCATAGAACAAATTGCGCCACCGGAAGTTCTCTATACACGTCCGGAGACTGAATTTGTCGCGACCTTTGTAGGTAAATGCAATCTTGTAAAAGGGCAATGGCGCGGTGACCAATTTGTACCAACGATTGATTCGGACAATGTCTGGCACGACCTAGGCGTTGCGGACAGCTTTAAGACCAGCGGAATTTATCCTGTACGTCCAGAACAGTTTCAGTTGATGACGGCTGACAGTAAGGGGATGCAGGGAGTTGTGTCTTTTGTTCAGTATCAAGGACATGAAATCCATTACACAGTAGAAGTTGGAGAAGCAACCTGGACCATCCACGAATCAGTAGTTGCGACACGTTTTGAGACTGGCGATGTGGTTGGTATTTCCTTGAAAAATGCACCAAAGCAGACCGGAAAAATTGTCTCCAATTAACAAATAGGTTTCTAGAACAGTTGTGCATCATTGCGCGATTGTTCTTTTTTTTGTAAGGATATTCAGCAAATCATTATAAAAAACTGAAAAATCAGTTATAATGAATTCAGGCAGGAAAACTTTAGCAGTTACATGCATAGGGGGGATGAGCCGTGAAAATCGCTGTCTTATCGGATATACACGAAGGGTTAAATCGAAAAAAATCAGAAACTGATATATTTAGCCTGTTGCGCGACAGTTTGATTCATCATGCACCAGATGTGTTTATTCTCAGCGGAGATATGGCAGCAAATCCTGAAAAAAGTTTGAACTTGCTTAACCAGCTAAAGCAACAATTACCGGACATTCAACTTTTATTTGTTCATGGAAATCACGATGTGTATCATGAAGATTCAACCGTTGCGTACGATAAATTACTAGAATTTAAAGGCAATCTAGGCAATGGTCCAGTCCAGTTGACCCGTGACTGGGTCGTCATTGGAGATGGAGGCTGGTACGATTATACGCTAGGCGTCGAGGGGTACAGTCATGAGGAGTTTGCGGAAGGTCGTTTAAATCATTTCACATGGCCAGATATGTTGTATGCGCACTGGCCAGAAAACGATGTAGCGGTCACGGAACATTATGTAAAAAAATTAGAGCATTGGTTAAAAGAACATCAAGGTAAAAACATTATTCTAGTTACGCATTTTGTGCCGTTTGCTCATTTTATTCGAGTTAAAAACGAGCCGTACTGGGATTTTTTCAATGCCATGATGGGGAGTTCTCGCTTTGGCGAACTGGCGGAAAAATACGGTGTCAAAAAAATGATTTTTGGGCATATTCATATTCGTTATCATGAGGAATACAGAGGGATCGACTGTATTTGCAATCCGCTTGGGCACTACCCAGAAGAATGGGTCAGTAGCTCAGCACAAGAAGAAATTAAGACAGCGATTAAAATTATTGAAATTTAAAGCGCATTGATTAGTTTGCTTGCATTTTAACGATGCGAAAGTTAACGGGGTTGAATACCGTTACAAAAAACCAGCAGGTCCTTGAAAGGACCTGCTGGTTTTGTCATTTGCTTATGATCTTTTACTTGTTAAACGACCTAGTAAGAATGCGCCTGCTAAAACACCAATTGCAGTGTTGGTCTTTTTAGTGAATACTTGCTTAACGACCAAGTTCAAGTTTTGTGGACGTTCTGCCAGTCTGCGCATGAAATAGCCGTACCAATCAGTACCGAATGGGATATACGTACAGAAATTATAGCCTTGTGCAGCAAGCTCTACCTGCATGTCTTTGCGGAAGCCATACAACATCTGGAACTCGAATTTCTCTCTTGAAATATTGTGATCAATAACAAATTGTTTTACATGATTGATCACTTCATGATCATGTGTCGCGATCGAAGTAAATTTACCATTTAACAAATGATACTCAATCAATTCGATGAAGTTTGCGTCAATTTCTTCTTTGCTTTGGAATGCGACTTCTTCAGGTTCTTTATAAGCACCTTTGACGATGCGTAAACGGTAGTTGCTATAATCTTTAATATCATCTTCTGCTCTATAGAAATAAGATTGAATGACTGTGCCGATATTATCGTAGTTTTTCGACAGTTCTTCTAATAAATCAAAAGAAGGTTGAAGACGTGCATAGTTTTCCATATCAAAGTTGATAAAGATATTGTGTTCAGAAGCCTTATCAACAATTTCTTTAATGTTTTCTAAGCAGAAATCATAGTCTATATCCAGCCCAAGCTGTGAAGGTTTTAACGAGATATGAGCATCTACTTGATGTTTGTGAATAGCATCCACAACACCAAGAATTTGATTTTTTGCGGCTAAAGCTTCTGCTTTATCGTGAACAAATTCTCCAAGGTTATCAATCGTACAGCTGATGCCTTGTGCGTTCAGTTCTTTAATGCTCCCAATAGCTTCCTCAATATTGGTTCCAGCTACAACGCTATGAGCGCCGAGCTTAAAGCCATAGTTTTGAGCTGCTTTATTTAAAAGTTGGTTTTCTGAAAGATGCATGAAGAAGTTTTTAACGATCATTTTTTATTGCCCCAATCTTCTCTGTATTTTGTAACGGAACAAATCGTTGAAGGTCTATAAAGAAACTCTTCAACTTAATAGAATAAACCCTTACCGCAAAATTATTTTGCATTAATAATTATCCCTATCTATAATAATGCAAAAAAATAATGCATTTTGCAATCTTTATTTTTCAAATGCTAATAATTTTCGTATTTTGAACGAATAAAGTGTTGTAAAGTGACAAAAAAGTGGACAGGCCTGCGGAAATGACCTATTCTGCTAAGCTAATAGGAAATAAAAGAGTGAAGGAGACTGCTGGTGGAGACGAACTATCTATTTGAATCAGAGAGACTGGGCTTTAGGCCTTGGAAAGATAACGACCGAGATTTTTTCGCCAGTATGACTGCAGATTTAGAAGTCATGCGTTATTTTCCAGAAACCTTAATAAAACTACAAGCCGATCAATTGATTGATCGTTTTAACAGACATATGGATGATGAAGGCTATACGATGTGGGCAGTAGAAAGAAAAATAGACAGAGTATTTATTGGCTATGTCGGCTTATTGGAAATTACGATGGCAATTGAAGGGCAGGGACATGCAGAGATTGGCTGGCGCCTAGACAAACGTTTTTGGAAACAGGGCTTTGCGACTGAGGGGGCACTCGCTTGTCTTGCGTATGCATTCGACGTGTTACATATGACTGCAGTTTATTCGTTTACAGCAACGATCAATGTGCCATCTGAAACCGTCATGAAAAAGATTGGAATGTCAAAAATAAGGGAATTCCAGCATCCGAAATTAGCTTGCGATAGTCCGTTAAAGACGCATGTATTGTACAAGATTGAAAAACAACAATTCACAAATTCAAAAGGCTGAAAAAGATGAAAAAGCAAGTGGTGGCAACAGTCAATAGCTTAGACTTTACATTATTTAAAGAATTGGCATACGGCTTTTGCAGACCAATGGAATAAAGCAAGGAAAATTGATCATGTTCCATTTTACCGCAGGCCATTAAGTGAAATCCTTAACACCTGTATAGAAAATTTTTCGATTGAACAAGTAATAGAGCCGAAGCCTACTGTAAAATTCCAAAAACTAGCGCCAGAACAATACGCTCGACTAATGAAAATCCCTAATTTTTTGATTTTAAAAGTTTTTAAAAGGTAACGAGTTAATGCCATTTGTCTAAACTAATTTATTTGGCATTGAATTTGCTTATGTTAGAACAAAAAAGTCCCACTCGACTTCGAGTGGGACTTTTTATTAGTCGTCTTTATTGCACATGCAGCGTTCACATTCGTAGATGATGGATTGCTGACGTTCTTTGATTTCGCATCCGCACTCGCGGCATTCTTTCTTCGTGCGTGTCTCATACGTTTTTGTTGTTTTCATAAGGATCTCCTCCAATAGTTTGTTTTTTGAATGCCGTGGCAGTTGAGATGCTAATCAGTGGATGACAATTTGTTAGTTAGCTGTTGTGAATTGAGCTGTTTCAGTCGAACCTTTCATTGCAGTAGTTGAGCTTGTGCCGCCGGAAACAATTTGGGAAATTTCATCAAAGTAGCCAGTGCCAACTTCACGCTGGTGGCGAGTTGCTGTATAGCCTTTTGATTCGTTGGCGAATTCCGCTTGTTGCAGTTTTGAGTAGGCAGCCATGCCATGATCTTTATAGTCGTGAGCCAGTTCGAACATGCTATGGTTTAATGAATGGAAACCAGCTAGTGTAACGAATTGGAATTTATAGCCCATTTTACCGAGTTCAACTTGGAACTTTGCAATCGTTTCTTCATCGAGTTTTGCTTTCCAGTTAAACGATGGCGAGCAATTGTAAGCAAGCAATTTACCTGGGAATTCCGCATGAATGGCATCGGCAAACTGTTGTGCTTCTTCTAAGTTTGGATGAGACGTTTCACACCAGACAAGATCTGCAAAAGGTGCGTAAGCTAAGCCGCGAGCAATGGCTTGATCGATGCCTGGGTTTGTGCGGTAGAAGCCTTCAGGTGTACGTTCGCCAGTAATGAATTTATGGTCACGTGGATCGATATCGCTAGTGATCAAATCAGCCGCATCCGCATCTGTGCGCGCGATAATTAATGTAGGGACACCAAGTACGTCTGCTGCTAACCGAGCGGAAACTAAATTTCGAACCGCGTTTTGAGTTGGCAGTAATACTTTGCCGCCTAAATGACCGCATTTCTTTTCAGAAGCCAACTGATCTTCAAAATGAACACCAGATGCACCAGCTTCAATCATCGCCTTCATCAGTTCGTAAACGTTTAGTGGACCACCAAATCCAGCTTCCGCATCGGCTACAATCGGTGCAAACCAGTCAAATCCTTCAACGCCTTCAACGCCATCAATTTGATCGGCACGTTGAAGCGCTTGGTTAATTTTCTTCACAACATCAGGAACGGAGTTGACCGGGTATAAACTTTGATCGGGATACATCTGACCTGCAGAGTTAGCATCAGCTGCTACTTGCCAGCCGCTCAAATAGATTGCTTTTAATCCTGCTTTTACTTGCTGAACTGCTTGATTACCAGTTAAAGCACCTAAGGCGTTGACGAAATCCTCTTCATGAATCGAACGGAATAAACGCTCAGCACCTTTTCTTGCTAATGTGTGCTCGATTTGTACAGATCCACGAAGTTTTACAACTTCCTCTGGCGAATACGGGCGTTCAATGCCATTCCAGCGGCTATCCTCTGTCCAGCTAGTTTTTAGTTCCTCGATTTGTTGAAGTTTGTTTGCAACCATGTCATCCATCCCTTTCTGATTTGAAGAATTAATTAACAAACTGTATTAATACAGTTTGTTTTCTTGTTTATTAATATATAACAGATGATTTCAGATGTCTTCAAAATTCGATAAAAGCGATTATTTTAGGACAAAAGCAGTTAATAAGCGATGAACACTAGGTTGTTGTCTTATAGGCTGTATGAATAAAACGGCCAAAAAAGAAGCATCTAGCGTATTGAAGATTGATAGGCGGTAACTCTTACTATAGGTCAGCTGAGGAGTTATTTTTTTAGCCTTCCACTCTGGGAAATTGAGTTTGTTTGCAGGATAGGGGAGTTTGTTTGCACAATTCCAACGTTTGCTTGCAGAACTACAGTGGTTGTTTGCGCAAAAGCATAGTTTATTTGTGGGATAATGAGCTTTGTTTGCAAAAGTAAAAAAACATCATTCTAAGTTGGAATTAATCGTTTCAAGAAGAGTGTGCAGGCTATTTTTTTGCAGTTCCTTCTATATAATAGAATGTTCCAGAACTTTTGAAATAATAAAAGAAAAACTGATTTTTCGGTAGTGAGGAAATCTAGTTAAAATCGTGATCCTCACATTAAGCGATTTGACAAGCTCATTGCGAAAAACTTTACACAATAAAAAACAGTTGCGGCTATAAAGAAAGCCGCAACTGCATATGGAAATTCGGAATGTTGGTTAAACTAGCGATCTAATCCTTTTCCCATCCCTTTCAGGAAATTGAGTCCAAACTTAATGGCGCGATTAATGTCAGGATCTCTGAATGCCTTAACCATTTGAAGCACACCCAGTTTCTTGCCGTTGTGGTTTTGCGACTCGGCTTCTTTCAATCCATTAACGACACTTGAAGCCAGCTTTTCCGTAGATGCGGGTTCAATCGCTGTTAATGCAGCAGCTGCGCCCATCATGTTATTGATGAGGTTGGTTACGGGTACACGAGTTGCTTGTCCCATTACCACCTCAGAAATGCCTTCTTTTGCCTTGACCATCGCTACGACGGCATCTAACACGCCAGCATCATCTAAATCGCCAGTGATTGCTAATAGTTTATTGAGTGCCTGATTTTGTTCAGCAATCAATGATTCCAATTCGTAAAGCTTCTGCTGTCGAATTTCTTCAGGAGTCCATTGTCTTTTTTTAATCTGTGTTATTGGACTTGCCATAGGCCATCACCTTTCTATCGTTGATCTGTTAAATGCACATAGCCTTCACGTGCCCATTTGCGCTCGACTTCAATGCCGGATTGCGGTGTGCGTTTTTTGTCACGCGGATTTGATTTTGGTAACGGACTCTTAACGTGATCTTTCAAGACTTCCATACGTACTTTTGTCTGTTTATAAGCAGGTGTGTTCGTCCGTTGATCAACAGCAGGACCTGTCAAGAAATTAATCGCTGTTTCTTTTTTCGTCGAGTTCATCGGTAAGAACAGTTCGTTTCCTTTTACACGTCCCGTTACGATAACTGGTAATTTCAATGCACCATACGGAGACACCAAGCGAACGGTAGAGCCGTCTTCAAGTCCTCGTTCTTTTGCCAATTCGGGAGACACTTCAACAAATGTTTCTGGTAATTTAGAAAGAATACCGCGAGATTTGTCCGTCATATTGCCTTCGTGGAAATGTTCCAACAATCGACCATTATTAATGTGTAAATCGTATTCTTGTGGGAATACTACCGGCTCAACCCAATCAGATAAAGCAAAACGTGCTTTTTTATCAGGGAAGTTAAAGCCATCGACATATAGAAGTGGTGTGCTTTCACCTTCTAAGCTACCCCACAAGAAACTGTCCCAGCCTTCCATGTTTGTGTAATCTGCTTTTGCGAACAGGGGAGACAAGCTCGCCATTTCAGCAAAAATTTCACTCGGATGGCTATAGTTCCAACCTGCACCTAGACGGTTTGCGATTTCTTGAACAATCCACCAATCGGCTTTTGATTGGCCTAGTTCTGGAAGAGCTTTGTATAAACGCTGAACACGGCGCTCCGTATTTGTAAATGTACCGTCTTTTTCAAGGGACGGCGCCGCAGGCAAAATAACATCTGCATATTGTGCAGTTCTAGAGAAGAAAATGTCTTGCACAACGAAAAAGTCGAGTTTGGCTAAAACTTCATCAACGTGATTGGCATTCGAGTCAACTAAAGCCATATCTTCACCGACTACATACATTGCCTTCATGATGCCTTCGTCAACTGCTTGTAGCATTTGGATGTTATCCATACCTGGCTTATCATCAATTTTCACACCGTAAGCTCGTTCGAATTTTTGACGCGCATTGTCGTCAGTAACGTGCTGATAGCCTGGTAACCAACCTGGTAATGAGCCCATATCGCAAGCACCTTGAACGTTGTTATGACCACGAAGCGGATAAGCGCCAGCACCTGGGCGGCGATAGTTACCTGTTGCCAGCAAAAGGTTAGAAATTGCAGCGGATGTGTCAGAGCCACCTGTGTTTTGCGTAACGCCCATACCCCAAAGAATACACGTACCGTCAGCATCACGAATCATTTCTGCTGTTTGGATAATTGTTTCTTTTGAAACACCACTCCGTTTTTCAGCATATTCTAATGTGTATTGAGCCAATACTTCTTTAAATTCGTTGAAATAATTGACGTTTTCATCTACAAATTGCTGATCGTGCCAGCCTTGATCAATCATGTATTTCGTTACAGCCATTAACCATACTTGGTCTGTGCCTTGTTTAGGTGTAATGAAAAGATCGGAGCGTTCGGCCATTTCGTTTTTGCGCATATCCGCGACAATCAATTTTTGTTCGTGCAATTTATGCGCACGTTTTACACGTGTGGCTAAGACTGGGTGACCTTCTGCTGGGTTAGCACCAACAATGATAACGAGTCCAGCGTTACCAATGTCTTTAATCGTACCGGCGTCTCCGCCCATCCCGACTGTGCGGAACAAACCGTCTGTCGCAGGGGACTGGCAATAACGCGAGCAGTTGTCGACGTTATTAGTTTCAAACACTTGGCGACTTAGTTTCTGAATGACATAATTGTCTTCATTGGTAATTTTCGAAGAAGAAATAACCCCGATAGAATCTTTGCCATTCTCTTCTTTGATTGTTTTGAATTTTGATGCTACTAGGTCAAGCGCTTCTTCCCAGCTAGCTTCGACAAACTCACCATTTTTACGGATTAAAGGAGTTGTGATGCGTTCTTCACTGTTGACAAAATCCCAACCAAACTTGCCTTTAACACAAGTGGAGATTTGGTTTGCAGGTGCTTCCGAAACCGGTTGGATTTTTAGGATTTCACGATCTTTTGTCCAAACTTCAAATGAGCAACCAACGCCACAGAACGTACAAACTGTTTTGGTTTTTTTCGTGCGTGTTTCACGCATCTTCGCTTCAGCATCTGAAATAGCTAAAATACCGCTATAGCCTGGCTCGACATCTTTTACTAAATCAATCATTGGGTTTAGAATTTTTTCAGGAATTGCGGTCATAAAACCTGCTTCACCGAGCATGGAGGTTTCCATTAGCGCATTACACGGACAAGCTGTTACACATTGACCACAACTCACGCAAGAAGAGTCGTTGATCTTTGCACCGCCGTCCCATAAAACGATAGGGCGATCACGTGACCAGTCCATCGTCAAGGTTTCGTTAACTTGTAAATTCTGACACACTTCTACGCACTGTCCGCAAGCAATACACTGATTCGGGTCGTAGCGATAAAATGGATTCGTTAAGTCAACTTCGTCAACCGAGCATTTTGGTTCAAACGGATATTTTTGATGTTCGATTTCCATTAAGTCAACTGTATTGTGGACTTTGCAGTTACCGTTGTTATTATCGCAAACAGTACAGTAAAGCAAATGGTTTTCTAAAATTCGATCCATTGCTTCGGTTTGCGCTTCTTTAGCACGCGGTGAAGCGAGTAAGACTTCCATACCAGCAGTAGCAGGAGTTGCACAAGAGCGAACGAGTTGTCCATCGACTTCGACGATGCACGTGTCGCATGTTTGTATTGGATCAACTTCGGGCATATAGCAAATCTGAGGATGAAGAATTTTCTGTTCATTGAGCACCTGTAGAATGGTTTTTCCTTGTTCGAACTCGGTAGGTGAACCGTTAATCTTGATGGACATGCCAAAACCTCCTTTTTTGAATAAAAAAATCCACTATGAAGAACACACTTGACAAGTGCCTCTGTTTCATAGTGGAATAGTGTCTTAACAGGACTTGTTAAATGACCAATCCAAGCGTATAGGTAGAGTGAAAGCGTTACCGCAATAACTTACGGTGACGCCAACATATGCTATTATTATAAACAGTAAAAATATGTTACACAACTAAAATATCAAATAGTCAGCAAATAATTAGTAAATTGAGGAGAAGATAGGTATGACCAGACAAATTCACGAGTTTAATGACATTATTCGAAAACTACGAAAAAATTTGTTCGGTAAAGGACCTGAGCGTATCCAAACGATTTTCGTCAACGATATGGCGATTGCTACTTTATATGGCAACTTGAGTCCGTCAGAACAATTCATAGCGAGAACAGCGGAAGGAAAAGAAATGGTTCATGCTGCGCGTACTCGTATGATCCAAAGTGTTTACGATTCTGCTGCACCAGAAGGGATGGAAGAGTTGGTCGGCGCAAAATTCGTCCATCTGTTTTCAGATATTAAAATTGAAGACGATATTGCCGTATCTGTTTTTCTTTTCGACCGTCCGATTGACCAAAAAGGTACCGCGGGAGGCAAGCCAGATGAAACAAGATAAAACACGGAAAATTATGCGCTATGAAAAAGGAGCATTTACCGAAAAAGAAGATCGTGTTGTGATTGAACAACCTGCAACCATCAAAATCAATGGCAAAGAATTTATCACAATTGTTTGTTCACCTGCACACATGGAAGAAATGGCTATCGGATTTTTAGTTTCTGAACGAATTATTCCAAATTACCAAGCCATTCAAGACATTCGAGTGGATGAAAAAACGGGAACCGTTAATATTACAGCTGAAAAAGTTTATCCATTTTTCGAGCAGTTGCAGAACAAGCGGTTTATTAGTTCTTGCTGTGGCATGAGCCGTCAAGGCTTCGTTTTTGCTCACGATGCCATGATTGCAAAGAAAATGACAGAAGTGCGTGTAACTTTGACACCAGAAAATTGTTTTCAGCTGATGACGGATATGGGCGACACAGCTGAAATGTTCAAACAAACAGGCGGAGTTCATAATGCAGCTCTCTGTGATGCGAATGGCATAATTGTTTCGCGAATGGACATTGGCAGACACAATGCGCTCGACAAAATATATGGCTATTGTTTGATGAATCACATAGACGTGCGTGATAAAGTAATCGTTTTTAGCGGACGTATTTCTTCTGAAATTTTACTAAAGGTAGCAAAAATTGGCTGTGAAATCGTACTGTCGAAATCTGCTCCGACAGAACTAGCCTTAACACTCGCAGACGACTTAGGCATAACAGCAGTAGGGTTTATTCGCGGTAACTCGTTTAACTTGTACACACATCCCGAGCGAATTGTCAGCGACAAAGCGACGGCAATACCTGTAAAAAAATGGGGTGACAAATAAAAAGAACGGTGCTATGATTCTAATCGTCTCATTATTTGCAAATTGACAACAAGAAATAATAAGATTATTCAACGATCGGTCTATTGTTTGAATCTCCAAGCTTGGCACAGGAAAAATTGATGGTTTGGCTTTTGGGAAATCATTTTATATAGGGAATATCAATTTTATCAGGAGGTCAAAAAAATGAAAAAGAAGCCGAAAAACAGATGGTTGATTGCATTATCCGCAGTAGGGATACATATTTCGATTGGCTCTGTTTATGCGTGGAGCAATTTTACAAACCCGCTGATTGACCAGTTTGGATGGACGACCAGTCAAGTGCAATTGACGTTTAGCATTGCGATTTTGTTCTTAGGATTATCCGCCGCCTTTTTTGGTAGTTTTGTTGAGAAATACGGACCGAGAAAAGCTGGACTTGTCGCTGCACTTTTCTTTGGCACCGGTATTATTGGTTCAGGTTTTGCTGTAAGCGCTTCCTCTTTACCAATGCTTTATGTATTTTATGGAGCACTCGGTGGAATTGGTCTTGGAATCGGCTATATTGCACCCGTTTCGACATTGGTAAAATGGTTTCCTGACCGTCGTGGTCTTGCAACGGGCTTAGCGATTATGGGCTTTGGTTTTGCAGCAGCAATCAGCAGTCCGATTATGGAAAAGTTGATCACAACTGTCGGAGTCGAGCAAACTTTTTATACATTAGGTGCTGCGTATCTAATTATTATGGTGCTATCTTCTCTATACCTTGAAAAGCCGCAAGAAGGATGGTCACCAGCTGGCTTTGAAGAAAAAGTTAACAGTGGTAAAATCGAACGGAAGACAGATTTGTCTCAGCTGACTGCGAACGAAGCTGTCAAAACAAAACGGTTTTACTATTTATGGGTTATGTTGTTTATAAACGTCACCTGCGGAATTGCGATTTTATCGGCTGCAAAACCGATGGCAATTGACAGTATTGGTATGACAACAGTTCAAGCTGCAGCTTTAGTAGGTGTACTTGGAATCTTTAACGGTCTTGGTCGTCTTGGATGGGCTACAATTTCCGATTATATTGGACGTCCGAATACTTATACTGCATTTTTCGTCATTCAAATTGCATTGTTTGCTTTCTTACCCTTTACGACAAATGCAATATTTTTCCAAATCATGTTAGCGATTATCTACACGTGTTACGGCGGAGGATTTGCTTCGATACCGGCTTATATTGCTGATATCTTTGGTACCAAACAGCTGGGAGCAATTCACGGTTATATTTTAACAGCATGGGCAGCAGCTGGACTTGCCGGTCCGTTGTTTGCAGCGTTCATGAAAGATAAAACGGGCAGTTATGAAAGCAGTCTGTTATTCTTTGCCGGTCTATTTATTGTAGCGCTGGTTATTTCATTAGTTATTCGTCTCGATATTCGGAGACTTCAGACTAAAAACAAAGAAATGGCGGTATCCGGAAATACTGAAGTGGTTAGTGATTAATAGGAATTGTCTAACTTCGTTTCCGCTAATTAGTAATAGGTGATGATCATTTTTGGAAAACCTTGAAAGTAATTATTTTCAAGGTTTTTCCTTTTGTATCAAAAGTCCAATTTGACAGCAATCCCTACTTTGTATAAGTTTAATACGACATAGACCACACTTGAAACGACAAAAGACTTGGCGAATAGAGCAAGATATACATAGTGAAATAAAAAACGGAATTTTGATTATCCTAAAAGATTGAGGAGCTGAACAATGATGGTTGAAAAACGAACGCCTCTTCCTGTAATAAATGCGGTTGAGCGGGTATTAGAATGCGCTTTGTCACTAGGAACTGAAAAAGTAGAACTCGAAGAAAGCTTCGGCCGCATTTTGGCAGAACCAATTATTGCTTCTAGCGATGTGCCACCTTTCGACCGGTCTCCTTATGACGGTTTTGCTATTCGTTCCGTGGACTCTGTGGGAGCAACAGGTGACAATCGCATCGCATTTAAGGTAATTGACCATATTGGCGCGGGAGAAGTATCAACAAAAAAATTAGCAGCTTTTATGGCGATTCGCATTATGACAGGCGCACAGCTTCCAGAAGGGGCTGATGCGGTCGTCATGTTTGAACAATCAGTCGAAACAGAAGAAAGTATAACGATTCGCAAGCCGTTTAAAACATTGGAAAATGTATCTTTGCAAGGAGAAGATCTTCGGAAAAACGAAGTTGTCATTAACAGTGGGAGTTATATTAATCCAGGAACCATTGCACTTTTGGCGACTTTCGGCTACTCGCAAGTTTTAGTAGCCAAACAACCGATTGTTGGCATTCTATCAACTGGAACTGAGTTGTTGGCAGTCAATGAGGAACTAGAGCCTGGCAAAATACGAAACAGTAATGGGCCAATGATTGTGGCACAACTAAAGCGAATGGGCATACGCTGTAAAATGTACGGAATATCAATTGATCAACTAGATGAGAGTTACGAAGTGGTCAAAAAAGCGGCAACAGAAACGGATTGCCTGATTACGACAGGTGGCGTTTCTGTCGGTGACTTCGATTTTTTACCGGCAATTTATGAACGACTAGGAGCCGAGATATTGTTCAATAAAGTAGCGATGAGACCAGGCAGTGTAACAACGGTAGCTGTAGCGAACGGTCGGTACTTGTTTGGTTTATCAGGTAATCCATCTGCATGCTTTACAGGATTTGAATTATTTGTTCGACCTGCACTTTTAAAAATGATGAGTGCCAGTAAACCATACTTGCCGCATACGACAGCGCGACTAGGTGAAGATTTCACCAAAGCCAATCCGTTTACTCGTTTTGTTCGCGCTCTATATAATGGCGAAACTGTGTCGCCAGCTGGATTCAATAAATCCAATGCCGTATCATCCATCGCGCGAGGCAATGCATTAATTGTTTTGCCAGGTGGCACGCGTGGCTACCAGTCAGGTGATTTGGTAGATGTACTGCTTCTCGGTATGGAGGAAGGGTCAGACAAGTGGAAACTGTGAAAGTGTTACAAGTGGTCGGCTTTAAAAATAGCGGCAAAACGACCTTGGTTTTGGATTTATTGAAACAAGCAAACGATAAAGGCAAATCAGTTTCAACAATTAAACGTCATGGTCACGACGGTGCACTTGACATGCCACCAACTGAGACAGACAGTATGCGCTTTTTTACTGAGGGAGCAAACAGCTCGGTTGTTTACGGCGGAGGAGTCATTCAGCTACATCAACGAAAAGAACAAGCGACGCTCGACGAGTTGATTGTCCTCACTTCTTTGGGGCATCCAGACTATATTTTCATCGAGGGCTTTAAAGAAGCAAGGTTTAAAAAAATTGTTTTGCTGCGGTCAGCAGACGAATGGTTACAGCTTCAAAGCTTGCAACACATCTCTTTAGTAATCACACAAGAAGTGATCGAACTGGACAATATCCCAGTGATTCTGCAGAATGACAGTAAGCAATTACGTGAGTGGTTTACTAACTGGATGGATGGTGACAGGAATGAAGGCGTTTGAAATCGTAACAGAAGCAATTAATCCTCAAATTTACGCAGATTTTGTATTACGGCCGGAAGCGGGAGCAGTCACTTTGTTTACGGGACATGTTCGTGAATGGACAAAAGGCGTGCGGACACTGCATTTATCATACGAAGCCTATGTACCGATGGCTGAGAAAAAACTGGCGCAAATTGGTGAAGAAATTGAACGGCGCTGGGAAGGAACACAAGTCGCCATTGCGCACCGCATTGGCGAGCTGCAAATTAGCGATATCGCAGTTGTCATCGCAGTTTCGTCTCCTCACCGAAAAACAGCTTACGAAGCAAATGAATACGCGATAGAACGGATTAAGGAAATCGTCCCCATTTGGAAAAAAGAAATTTGGGAAGACGGGGAAGAGTGGATTGGCGATCAAAAGAAGAAACCAGAAGGAGGATTAGCATGATCACCTTATGTTACTTTGCAGGACTCAAAGAACAGACCGGAGTTTCTGAAGAACAAGTCGATATGGCCGGACAGACCGTTGATGATTTATGGCAGTGGGCAACGACAAAATATCCGGAGTTTCTGTCGGGTGCAGCTCGTTTAGCTGTCAATGAAGAATACGCGTTGCCGACTGATGTCTTAGAAAGAGGGGACGTCGTGGCTTTTATTCCACCCGTTAGCGGAGGATGAAGTCAACTGTCGGAATCTTGCTTGCAGGTGGACTGTCGCGCCGTTTTGGTTCGCCAAAAGCGTTTGCTGAGTTAGCAGGAATACCTTTTTACGAGCACGCTTATAGAGCATTAACGAATGTCTGTGACCATGTAGTCATTATTTCTAGGCCCGAGTTAATCACTCGTTTCCCTTCTAAGTATGATGTCATCACAGATCTAGACTGGATTGCCGGACAAGGCCCCCTTGCTGGAATTTTCTCGGGGATGAACCATATGCAAGCGGATAACTATTTGGTGCTGCCTTGTGATATGCCGTTTGTCGGTCCAGCTGAAACAGCAAAGCTTCTAGCTTTAACCGAAGATTCTTCAGATATATCAGCTGTATGGAACACCACTGAAAAAATTCCTTTGTTCAGTGTTTGGGATATCTGTGTACAAGAACCGCTACAAAAAGAATTAGAAACTGGTCAATTACGTGTGATGAAATTTATGGAAAAAGTGACCACTCAGTGGATAAACTCGTCAGAAATCCATAAAGATCAACTTGTTTTTCGCAACGTGAATCAACCTGACGACTAAAAAGGAGGTAGCGTAATGGCCATTAAACCAGTACAGGACTATTTTCAACGTCCAATACGGGATTTGCGGATTTCAGTCACCGACCGCTGCAATTTCCGTTGTTCGTATTGCATGCCTAAAGAAGTATTTGGCGATGATTATGCATTTTTACCGAAGCAGGAATTGTTGACATTTGAAGAAATACATCGATTGACTAAGGTTTTTGTAGCAATGGGCGTTAAAAAGATTCGGTTAACAGGTGGCGAACCTTTAATGCGCAGAGGATTGCCAGAATTGGTTGAGAAAATCCTTTCGGTTGAGGGGGTAGAGGACATTGGACTGACAACAAATGGTTTGCTTCTTGGCAATCAAGCACAGGCGCTATACGATGCTGGACTTCGCCGGCTGAATATTAGTTTAGATGCACTAGATTCGGAGTTGTTTGGAAAGCTGAATGGTAGGGGCATTGATCCATCGCACATCTTAAAACAAATCGATTTTGCGCAACAAGTTGGATTTGAAATCAAAGTCAATATGGTCGTCCAAAAAGATGTCAATGAGCAAGAAATATTGCCGATGACAGCTTATTTCAAAGAACGCGGCATTACCCTAAGGTTTATTGAGTTTATGGATGTTGGCAATGATAATGGCTGGAGCTTTAAAAAAGTTGTCACCAAAAAGCAGATTCTTGAAAAGTTGCAAACAGTTTACAACCTAGAACCTGTCGACAAAGATTATTATGGAGAAGTAGCAAAACGCTACCGTTTTGAAGAAGGAGAGGCACAAGTAGGATTTATCACATCGGTGTCAGAATCCTTCTGTTCATCTTGTACGCGTGCTCGTTTGTCTTCAGATGGCAAGTTCTATACATGCTTGTTCGCCACAGGGCATTTCGATATTCGTGAACTGCTTCGAAATGGTTTGAGTGACGAAGAGTTATTGGAGAAAATCTCTGCTGTTTGGGAACGTAGAGACGACCGTTATTCAGATGAACGAACTGAACTGACAGCTAAAAACCGTAACAAAATCGGCATGTCGTATATCGGTGGATAAAACGATGGCGATTACAAAAAAGGCGTTTCCTGAGTATTTACAGGAAGCGCCTTTTTATGTTTACTTTGGGTAAACCGATGTACGTGACTCAGCAAAAATCGGTGTGAACAAATCGTGTTCGATGTTCAAGCTACGGTAAACCAATGTCGAGTAAAAATCAACGTTCGGTGGCAAGTTTTTCTGAACGGTACGATTTCATGCATCACCAATGTATTAATTTTACAGGATTTAATTTGGGTCATTGTTAGCTGCTACGGGGGTGGATTTTCAAACTTACCAGCGTTTGTTGGCAACCTTTTGGTACAAAAAAATTAGGAGCAATTCACGGTTATTTATTGACGACTTGGTCACATTATTGCGCCAGCCATCGTTTCACAAATTCGTGAGCATACAGAAAGCTACGTTCCTGTGTCCTACTTTTTCATTGCCTTGGTGTCAATTGGCTTCCTAATTTCTTTGTTAATCCGCTCGGATATCTAAAGAATTAAGGACATCCGAAATCGCAAAAAGCAAAAAAAGTTGATTTTAAAAGGGGGAAATCTTCAACAACGTAATAATTAATCAACTAAAAAGCAGTATTTTGAAAGGGATTCTGTAGTCGTTAATGCAGCTATAGAAAAGGCGAGAAAAATCTTTATTTCCAGAAAGACACGTCTTTTTTAAAGCTTTCTTAATACGTATCCGGTCAGTTCCTCATCACAAAAATCAAATGTCTGCCACTCCTTCGATCTTGTCGATAGGAAAATCCAGTCGGTTCTAAAAACGTACAAGTTTTATCCACGTGAATATTTTTGGGAGAAACGCCTGCTAGTTCGCATTGTTTTTTGACTATGGCTTGATTGTCGATATGGTATTTTTTCGTATCTTCGTTAACATACATAAAATTACTTGCGTAGCTAAGAGCTTCGAACTTTAAATAGACGTCTCGATCGACCTCGAATTGTTGTTGACTAATAGCTGCACCAATTTGAATTTCCAAGTTAGCAGGATCGCATTGTTCAACCTCAATTAATTGGTGAAGCAATTTGAATGTAATTTCTTTGATGGTACCTTGCCAACCAGAATGAACAACACCAATCAAACCGGCTTTTCTATCCTGAATAATTACAGGAACGCAATCAGCTGCGAAACTGCACAATACGATGCCCGTATCAAATGTATAAAGAGCGTCCGTATCAGAAAAAGCATCTTCTGCATCGTATGCTCCACGCCCCTTATCTTTTTGTGATACGCGACGGAAATTGGCGCTGTGCGTTTGTTGTGCACAAATAAAACTAGTCAGAGGTACCGCTAGAAAATCGGCTAATTTTTGTCGGTTATCAATTATTGTTTGTGTGTTTTCACAAGCATGTAATGCCATGTTATTGCTTTCAGGTTCGGTCAGGTCTTTTACCGTCATGCCTGAAACAAATTGTTTATCCTGAACATAAAATGTCGCTTTCATTTTCATCACCTTTTCTTAATATAAACGATGTTAAATCAGATGTACAGAAGAGTAAAACTCTAAAAAAACAGCCTTCCACTACGAGTAGTGGGAGGCTGTTTTTAGGACTAAATTGACGATGTCGATTGAACAAGAGCTTCATCGACGGAAACGAATGTAAAACCAAGATCTTTGGCAACAGCTTCATAAGTAACATGACCGTTCGCCGTGTTAACGCCCAGTTTTAGTGCTGGATTTTCTGCAACAGCTTTTTGAACACCTTTGTTCGCCATTTGAAGTGCATAGCCCACTGTGACATTTGTCAAAGCGATGGTTGATGTACGCGGAACAGCTCCAGGCATATTCGCAACTGCATAATGAACGACTTCGTGTTTAACGTAAGTCGGGTCGTCATGTGTACTGATGCGATCTGTTGTTTCGAAAATTCCGCCTTGGTCGATAGCGATATCGACAATTACAGAACCAGGGTTCATCGATTGAACCATTTCTTCTGTTACTAATTTAGGAGCTTTTGATCCTGGAATCAGTACAGCGCCAATAACTAAGTCAGATTCTTTAACCGCTTGGGCAATATTGAACGGGTTGGAAATCAATGTGGTCACATCCGTACCAAAAATATCATCCAATTGACGAAGACGTTCTGGGCTCAAATCAATGATTGTTACTTGTGCACCAAGACCAATCGCCATTTTCGCGGCGTTAGTTCCTGCCACGCCGCCGCCAATAATAGTCACTTTTCCGCGTTGAACGCCGGGTACACCAGATAACAGAATCCCTTTGCCACCATATATTTTTTCAAGGAACTGGGCACCAACTTGAGCAGCCATTCTTCCAGCTACTTCACTCATTGGCGTTAATAAAGGAAGTGTCCGGTTTACCGATACGGTTTCATAGGCAATCGCTGTCACTTTGCTGTCTACTAATGCTTGAGTTAACGCAGGTTCAGCTGCAAGGTGGAGGTAAGTAAACAACACCAAATCTTGACGGAAGTAGTGGTATTCAGAAGCAACGGGCTCTTTTACTTTCATCACCATTTCTGCAGACCAAGCTTCTTGCGCTGTATCGACCATTTGAGCGCCAGTCGCGATATAGTCAGCATCTGTGAAACTGCTTCCTAAACCAGCACCTGTTTCGATGATAACTTGATGACCAGCTCTAACAAAAGCATCAGCACCAGCAGGCGTAATTGCTACACGGCTTTCGTTGTTCTTGATTTCTTTTGGAATTCCAATAATCATTTTTATTCCTCCTATGAAACGAATGGTGTAGATATCCATAAGTATAGCTGTATGCTTGCTGGACTGCATTGGATGAAACAAAGAAAATAACGCTTTGCTTTTGTGAAATTTCACAAAAGCTTATTTCTTATCCATTTTGCGCATGTTCAAATCCAGATAGATACCTAATTTTTCATGAACATTTGTCAAACGGACACTGCCTATTTCCGAAATGCGCTTTATCCGATAATGCAATGTGTTAGTATGCACAAACAGCTTTTTAGCAGCATCGTTCATATTGCTGTCTTGTTGAATAAAAACTTCAAGTGTCTTCAGTAAATTGGTTTTGTGCAGGCTATCATATGCTTCGAGCTTAGCAATTGCCGGGTGTTCATGGCGCTTGTCTCTCCGTTCTTTCGGTATCAAGTTCAAGTACCTAAAAGCACCGAGTTGCCTAAAGTGAAACACATCTTCTAGTTCTTCAGGAAAGTCTTGTTTTAGCTTTAGCACGGTCATGGCTTCTTGATAACTCATTTCCGCTTTGCCAAAATCATTATAGCTTGTACCCGAACTGCCTTTGACGCCCGAAATAGAAAAGCGATTAGCCATTTCAGATGTAAAGTAGGAAATAAAGCCTTCAAAAGCATGATCGCCAGATTGTGAGGCATGAGGAGAAGCGATTAAAATCAATTCATTGTCGATAATTACTAAAAAGTGATTAGTGATTTTTTGACTAGTGGTGATCAGATAGGAAATTTGCTCTTCTATTTTCCGTGTAATGTCTTGGTCAAAACGAAAAACAAGAACAGTAAAGTGATCGGGTATTTTCAAGTTAAGTTCGTAAAATTTTTCTTGAATATCCTTTGATGACTTGTAGTGGCCACTCAAAATTTTCCATAAGAAATCCTGATAGTGTTCTTCTTTTCTTTTGAGGTTTTGATGAAGTTTAGCCATTAAAGATGTCGCTGCAATAGCCGCGTCTTTCAATAGCTTTAGTTGAATATCATTTAATTTTTTGACGCCTTCAACAATCCAAATATAGCCTAAAATCTCGTTATCCTTCCGAATGGCAATCGCTACACGGTCGCGAAGACCAATGTCTTCAATATGTGGAATGCGCAAGGCACAATCTGATTGCATCAATTTTGGGATAATGCCTTCTCTCCAAAGACGATTGATCACCTTTTCAGGTACGCGCTGAGAGATAATCGTACCAATTCGCGCGGAATCAGTATCCACTTCATGAGAGCTATAAGCATGTAGACGGTGGTTTGTATCCTCAATCGTCGTTGGGCACCCTAAATTTTCTTGGATGCTGTCAACGAGCTCTTTCAAATCGAAAAATGATTTCTTAAATGGATTTTTGAACGACATTTCGTACATAAAGCAACTCCTTTAGCGATTTGTACTTGTTAAAACCATAGTCACTTTAGTATAACGAAAAACCACAGCTTACTCTAGCGTATGCTGTGGTTTGAGGTATTAGCCTGTCCAAAAAAGCTTCTATAAATCGGGAGGAAAGGAGTTTATCTTTTAGTCAAAACGCCACTTTTCACCAGATTAGCTAAGGTACCATCATTTCTATGACGGAAATAGCTACTAAGGCGATTTAAGTCTTTTTGTGTCCAAGTCGTATATGCGTTATTTAACTCATAATCTTGTTCGAGTCGTAGCACGAGAGTTTTGGCGAATTGAATTTGTTTGAATGTCAATGACTTTTCGTCAACTTTTCCTTTGTTGGCATTGAGTTGCTTTATAACTTCTGAAGGGGAGTTGATTGTTTTTTGGAGTTTATCCGTGTAGAAGCCTTGTTTGATTCAACGAATATCGTCTGCCGTCAGGTTAAACCATTCGCCTTCTAATCTTTTGTCAGAGAAATGCAGATGAAATGCGCTTTCAGTTTGATGACGATCAGCAGTCTTAATAAGAAATATTAATTTGTTTTCAAACGGCAGTTTAACATTGAAGACGTTCATACGTTTATCAATTTGCTTTGTTTTGCCAATCTTAAAAGAACCTGTTATATGTTCTTGAACAAAATAAACATAGCCGGGTGCTTTGCCTGTTACTAGAGGAAGCTTAATAATTTGATCTAACTGTTGTTGGTTAGCTTCAAAAAGGTAACTTTTTTCTGTAGCTATTTTATTGCCGGAGCTATTTGCGGAAAGGGTAGGTGAGGACGATTTAAAAATGCTGAAAAAATTTTTTAACATAGTAAGTGCCTCCTTAAGATGAGTAGAAAATTACTGCTTGCCATTCATTATAGTATAGGTAAGCTCTGTTTAGTGGATGGAAGTACAAAAAATGTAAAATATCTATCTAACCAGGGGATGTATGGGAAAAAGTTAACATAGTTGAGAAAAAGATTGACTTAAAGCACACTTGCCGGTGATCACTTTTGTGTGGTTACTGGTATTTTTCTTTACTCAATACGATTCATTACCCGAACAGGTGCCGTGCACTACAACGGAGCGGGTGAAGGTGATCGATAGGGAGGAAAATCTGAACTATTCAATCTGCCAGTAATTGGTGCTGTGTTGTGGATTACTATGACAATACTCGAAAAGCATACGCACTCGTACAATTATTTCAATTTAACGACAGAGAGTGCAAAGTTTCACTATGAAAATGGTCGATAAATGATCAATGTGTTAAAAAATGAAACACTGATTTTATTCAGCTTTATCAGTTTCCAGAATGTCCACATAGCTTCTGGAGTTGAAGCAAAATTTTCATACTTACTCGTCTAATCGTAATACTTGGAGCGGTCTTGTTCTTTATAATCCACGTGCCTCAAAATTAACTAGTCACTAGAAAAGAGCAGTTAAAAGTTGGTGAATTTGAGTAATTTGTTTAAAATCAGTAGCTTTTTAAAAATAAGTTGATTTGGTAATAGTTTGTTCACATTTACTTTGTATACTGAAGCTATGAAAAGCCTTTGGAGGATGATCAAGATGACTGAAACTTCATGTTGTGCAATACGAAAAGTGCAAACAGCCAGTGAAATTGTCGAAAATCTGAAAAAACAGGGGATTAACGCAGAATTGTGTAAAAAGTCTGCAAGTCTACAAGGTGTTTAGTAAAAAAACTCGCTGGCCATATTGGCCAGCGAGTTTTTAAGGATTAGTTAATAACTTAATGCTTTTTCATACATCCATCTTTTCAAATTACCGATTGAATGAAAAGAGATGGCTTCTCCTGTTTCCTTATGCTCCGCTTTAATAATGACGTCGAACTCATTCGGGGTGAATAACCAACCATCTTCCACTAATGCACGTGCCATTTTTACAATCATGCTCGAGCCTCTAATTGAGTCTAGGTTCATTTTGACCATCTCCTTTTCTAGGTAGTTAATGCTTATTGTATTCTATTTAACGGAATTTTAAAACTATTATTTTGGAGCTGAAAAAAATGGTCTATCTGTGTTTAATTCTATTCCCAGTTGTTTAAAAATCCAAACTATTTTACCTGATTTCAAGTCAAAAACGAAAAACCTTGTCACAGAATTGTGACAAGGTTTTTCGTTTTCTCACTAGCTATCTTATTCTTTCGTTAACTGGTTAACGATTACTCTCACTGCTTTTTCGATATAAGGATCTCTTCCGGTTTTTAAAACTGCCGGAACAAAAGTACGTTGCTTCATCATTTCATAGTAACCGTACATGCCGTCTTCTAACGATATGCCTTGCTCAACTAGAAAAGAAGAGTTTAAAATCCTCCGTAGAGATGCTTCATCTTGCTCAATTACGAGCGCAGGGGAGTGCGGATTAAAATCTCCATCGATGATACCGTTTTCATAAAAAGAATGAAGGGTGACTAACCGCTCGTTCGCTAATGCTAATTTCCGTTCATAGAATGTCGGGCATACTGACTTTAATTCAGTTAAATATATTTCAGACGCGTAAACAGCGGAGAACACAGTTTGTTCAAATACAGCCGGCAATCGCTGAATGTAAGGATAACGAGAATTGTTGATAAACTGGTTGCTTCTATTCAAGTAGTCGATATAGATTTCCGTCACTTCTAGGATGATGTCTTCTTTAGATGCGAAAAAATTATACAAAGAAGCGCGGCTAATACCCATTAATCGTGCCAAATCTTGAATTGTCAATGTAATAAATCCCTCTGTACGAACGGTTTCTATAATTTTTTCAGTATAGGTACGGCGCATAATCTGCCGTTCTTCTGGTGAAATTTTCCGCATCTAAACACCTCCATCTTGTGAAAATTATAACACAAGAAAACCATGAGCAGATGTCCTTTTTTCTTTCATTGTTTAAACAGGCTGTAAGGGTGGTAAACAGTTAGAGTGTAATAATAATAGACAGTTTTTATGTTAATCGTCTAAAGTAATGGGAATGGAGTTGACGAGTATGGCATTAGGGAAAACTGCAATCGTTACAGGTGCAAGCAGTGGTATCGGTGAAGCGACGGCGAAGGAATTAGCTAGCAAAGGCTATCATGTGTTACTTGCTGCAAGACGTGAAGATCGATTGATCGCCTTAAAAAAAGAGATTGAAGCTGCTGGTGGTACGGCAGATTATAAAGTTACAGATGTTACTTCTCGAAGTGAAATGACTGCATTAATAGAAGCTGGGCTCGAGAAAAACGGTACGATTGATGTATTGGTGAATAATGCTGGATTAATGCCTTTATCATTTATGAATAAGCTAAAAGTTGATGAATGGGACAAAATGATTGATGTCAATATCAAAGGTGTTCTTTATGGAATTGCTGCTGTGTTGCCAGTTATGGAAAAACAAAAATCTGGTCATATTTTAACTATTTCATCCGTGGCAGGTCATACAATTTCTAAAGGAAGTGCGGTATACAGCGGTACCAAGTTTGCGGTTCGTGCGATTGCAGAAGGGTTGCGTCAAGAAATTGATCCTTCACATGAAATTCGCGTGACGATTGTGTCACCAGGAGCGGTTGAAACCGAATTGACCGATACGATTACAGACGAAGATATAGTAACTGCTTTTAAAAATGGTCAACCGATGGAAATGCTTAAAGCACAAGATATTGCCAATGCGATCGCTTTTGCCGTGGAACAACCGGCATATGTGGACGTTAATGAGATTTTGATTCGCCCTAGACAACAACTGTAAATCAAAAAAAGAATGGAGACGATCCAAGTGAAAACCGATTTTTCAAAAATTTATATAAATGGTGAATGGATTCAAGGTTCTAGTAATAGCCAGATGAAGAATACCAATCCATTTACTGGTGAAGAACTAGTAATCACACAAGCTGCCGATAAAAGTGATTTAGATTTGGCATATAAAGCTGCTGCAGAAGCACAAGTTGAATGGGCAAAAGAACTACCGCAAAACAAACGAGCGGTTATTGAAAAAGCAATAGAAGTCATGCAGGAGAACAAAGAGCTAATTATTGACTGGTTAGTTAAAGAAGCAGGCAGTACTGTGATTAAAGCAACAGTTGAGTTTGGTGCGTCAGTTAACATCTTGAAAGAAGCAGCAACTTTCCCTTACCGGATGGAAGGTAAAATTCTTCCTTCGCAACAAGCAGGTAAAGAAAACCGTGTATACCGCAATGCACTAGGAGTTATCGGTATTATTAGCCCGTGGAATTTCCCGTTCCATTTAGCGATTCGTTCTATCGCGCCTGCTATTGCAACTGGCAATGCGGTTGTGATCAAACCTGCAACCGATACACCCGTAACAGGTGGATTGTTGTTTGCCAGCATTTTCGAAGCAGCTGGATTGCCCAAAGGTCTATTAAATGTCGTAGTTGGACGTGGTTCAGAAATCGGTGATGACATTGTAACGCATCCAACACCGCGTTTGATTTCCTTTACTGGGTCTACGCCAGTCGGAAAGCGTATTGGTGAGCTCGCGGGTGGCGCGTTAAAGAAAACTGCGTTAGAACTTGGTGGAAACAATAATTTTATTGTCTTAAAAGATGCTGATGTAGATCAGGCTGTCGATTCCGCATTATTCGGTAAATTCTATCATCAAGGTCAAATTTGTATGTCTATCAACCGCATTTTTGTTCATCAAGATATTTATGACAATTTCGCAGAGCAGTTCATTACACGTGCTAGCAAATTAAAATTCGGAAATCCTGCCGAACAAGATACGCAAGTCGGACCGCTGATTAACCGTGATCAAGTCGACCGGATTCTCAAAGACATCAATGCAAGTGTGGAGCAAGGTGCCCAAATTCGTCTTGGAGGACAAGCGGATGGCAATGTTCTAGAACCAACTGTTCTAACTGGCGTTACAAACGATATGCCTCTTGCAGAAAATGAAATTTTTGGTCCTGTAGCAATTTTGATTCCTTTTGATAGCGACGAGGAAGTCGTGAAGATGGCAAATGCTTATCCGTATGGATTGAGCGGAGCTGTCCATTCCTCAAATATCGAATACGGAACGACCATCGCTCATCAAATTCACACGGGCATGATTCATGTAAACGATCAATCGGTTAACGATGAAGCGCATATGCCGTTTGGTGGAGAAAAAGATTCAGGTCTAGGCCGTTTCAATGGTGAATGGGTACTAGAAGAGTTTACAACGTTAAAATGGCTATCGGTTCAACATCAACGTCGTGAATATGGACCATTTGTTACTAACACAAAAAAATAAAAGACTGTGACATCGGCAGCCTCAGTATTGGGGTTGTCGTTTTTTGTGTTAAACCAACTAGCTGTTTCTAAAAAACGATTCGTATTCTATCATTAACTGTTAGTGAAAGGGAATGGACGAAGCTAAGTCGAATTTCACATTGAGTAAAGACGTGATGAAAGGAAATGATGAATTTGGCTAAATGGTTCCCTCATATATACGATATTGCAATGAAGCCGCTAGAAAAAATGCGTTTTGAGCGGATTCGTGCAAATCTTGTTCGTCAAGCACAAGGGAAAGTTTTGGAAATTGGTTTTGGTACTGGCGCAAACTTCCACTACTATCAGGATGTTGAACGCGTTGATGCTATTGAACCAAATCCTGCTATGAGTAAACAAGCAAACAAACGCATTCAAAAAACCCATACCCCCATTTATACCTATCAAGCAAAGGCAGAGGAATTGCCTTTTGAGGATAACCGCTTTGATACCATTGTTGCAACACTGGTTTTTTGTACGATTCCTGATCCTGAAAAAGCACTTCAAGAAATACGGAGAACTTGTAAAGTAGGAGCGAAAATACTGTTATTTGAACATGTCAAAATGGATCAGAAGATGATGGGCAAAACTCAAGAAGCATTAACACCAGTCTGGAGAAAAATGTGCGATGGCTGTCATTTAAACCGTGATACGCTCAAACTGGTAAAGCAATCAGGATTAGAAGTGCAGAAAGTAACTTCTTATTACGGTGGACTTTTTCTTACGATTGAATGCTGTAATTCTTTATAAACAAGTAGATCATGTTAAACCGCTCTTTTAACAAACACTAGATGCTATTTTTTATTTTTTTTAAGGAATATTAATATCGTAAAAAAGTGATCTAATTACCGGCTTACTGCGTAGTATAAGTAAGAGAAATAAAAGACACAGCGATAATCTATTTCTCGAACTCCACATTTTAAGGAGATTGATAAAAAGAAAAGATTTTCCTGTAGCGGGAAGTATAGTAAGGTAGTAATACGAAATACGTGGCAAAGGAGACAGGGGATGGAAAAAAGTACTGATACAAATTTGTATATGCGGGTCAGTCAACAAGATAAAGCCGCATTAGAACAATTATACGACCGCTACGAAAAAATCCTTTTTTCTTTTCTGTATAAAATGCTAGAAGATCGCGAGCTAGCTGAGGAAGCCTTACAAGAGGTGTTCATTAAAATTTGGCGCGGTAAAGGGGTTTACGATGAAAGCAAAGGGAAATTTACTTCCTGGCTTTTTAGAATGGCGCAGAATACAGCTATTGACTTAATACGAAAACG
Source organism: Planococcus sp. ANT_H30 (assembly GCF_008369335.1). NCBI lineage: Bacteria > Bacillati > Bacillota > Bacilli > Caryophanales > Caryophanaceae > Planococcus > Planococcus sp. ANT_H30. The sequence continues at coordinate 195,585 of NZ_VOBJ01000006.1, forward strand.
CAAACAGCCATCTGTTCCAATTGAAGAAGCGGCGCAAATGGTCAGCAATGATGCACCGGTTGAGCAGCAGGTTGAATGGCAAGAAGAGAAAAGTCAGATTGAAATGGCTGTTCAACACTTATCAGCAGAGCAGCAAAAAATGATCGATTTATTTTATTTCAAGGGACATACACATGAGACAATCGCGGACATGTGCAATATTCCACTGGGAACTGTTAAGAGCCGAATAAGACTGGCATTAAAGAAGTTGAAAATATCACTGCATGGAATGCAGGAAAGGGGGGCTTATGATGACTAATATAGATTGTGATTATCTACTAGATTATTTGAATGGAACACTATCAATAGATGAGGTTCAGCAATTTGAAGAACACTTAAAAACGTGTACGGAATGCCAAGAAATAGTAGAAGCAACAGGTCAGCTCCCTTATCTTGCAGACCCAGTGGAACCACCGACAGCGATGAAAGCACGAATTCTAGCTAATGTATTTGAAGAAGAACCTGTTCAGGATAATCCGACAGTGGCATTAAAACCAGCAATGTCTGCGATACCGATACGCAAAAATAAAAGCAGGAGAAACACCTGGAAACCGCTGCTCGCAGCTGTACTTTTATTGTCACTACTAGGTAATGGCTATGCTTTCTTTCAGCTATCTGACAAAGAAGGTGGACCAGAGACAGCGATTCAATCATTCCAGTTAGAGCCGAATGCAGCATTCTCAGGAACTGCTACAGCAGAACTCATCGAAGAAGATGGGTTAGTAAACCTTGTTGTCCAGGCAGATCGATTAGCTGAATTAGACGCAAGTCAAGTTTATCAAGTTTGGTTGATCAAAGATGGGAAGCCAATTCCAGCCGGCGCGTTTTCGCCTAATCCCAATGGAGAAGGTGCAAGCTACTATCAACTAGAAGAGACAGCAGCAGAATGGGATACTATTGCTGTGACGCTTGAACCTAAAGCAGGAAACCAATTGCCAGAAGGCGAAATTGTATTAAGTTCAGAAATTTAACTATCCGCTTTTGCGGATAGTTTTTTTCTTTTGAATCTTTTTTCAAATAAAGTGATCTAATGGATCGCTCCTTGCGTTATGTCTGTATAACTTAAAAAAAACAAGAAAAAGGGAGCGATTTTAGTATGAAATTAAACAAATTACTGTTAGCCCTACCACTTAGCCTAGCGTTACTTGTACCAACGGCAGCACTTGCCGACAGCCACGGCGGTCATTCTGCGTCAAGCGAAACCGCAACGGAAGTAAGCACGACAACACCTGCGGCGGAACTGCGCATCGCACTGGATACGACCTTAACAGAGCACGCATTTCTAGCAGTTGAAGCGATGCGGAAAGGCGTCGACGGGGCAGAAGATTTTGACCAAGCAGCCGGGGCGTTACTGGCAAACGCTGACGACTTGTCTGCAGCTGTTGGTTCAGTTTACGGGGAAGAAGGCGCCACACAGTTTGACGAAGTATGGAAGTCGCACATCGGCTATTTCGTCGATTACGTGACAGCAACCGCTGAAGACAACCAAGAAGGCAAAGACCAAGCGTTAGCGGAACTGGAAAAATACAAAGTGGAACAATCGAAATTCTTTGATACCGCAACAGGCGGACTCTTGCCAGCAGCGGCGGTTCAAGAAGGATTGGACGTGCACGTCGATCAGTTGATCATGGCGTTTGACGCGTATGTAGCGGGCGATTTTGAAAAAGCTTACTCACTTGAGCGCGAATCGATTCAACACATGAGCATGTTCGCCGAAAGCTTGTCCATTGCAATCACGACGCAATTCCCGGATAAATTTGACAACACCAGTGCCGATACACCGGCCATTGATTTGCGTGCAACATTGAACCAAACGTTCACTGAACACGCAGGACTTGCGGTTATGGCGATGCAAGACGGCGCGGACGGTGCTGAAAGTTTTGACCAAGCAGCAGGGGCACTTCTTGCGAACGCCGATGACTTGTCAGCAGCCGTAGGATCAGTTTACGGCGACGAAGCCGGTGCACAGTTTGAAGAAACATGGAAGTCGCACATTGGTTACTTTGTGGATTACGTAACAGCAACGGGTGAAGGCAACAAAGAAGGGCAAGAACAAGCACGTGCCGAGCTTGATCAGTACATCGTAGACCAAGCAGCCTTCTTAGACGCAGCAACAGAAGGTCGCGTTCCTGCAGCAGCATTGGAAGAAGGTTTAACTGCCCATGTTGGGCAACTATTGGCAGCATTTGATTCGTATGTAGCGGGCGATTATGACGCAGCGTACAGCTCGATTCGCGAGGCGTATGCACATATGCAAATGCCAGCAGCCGGCTTGTCAGCAGCGATTGTCGATCAATTCCCAGACCAATTCGGCGCGACTGAAATGCCAGCCGAAATGCCAAAAACAGGCATGGGTGGTATGTCTGATACCGGATCATTCCCATTCATGTGGGTACTGGCCGGCTTAATGTTAGCGGCATTGACGACCGTAGTCGCAGTTCGTACACGCAAACAGTAATAGCAATGCGTGTTTGAATAACTAATAAATAAATCCCTAAGTCATGTACATGACTTAGGGATTTATTTTGAGTAGGTCGGGATAAGAAAAAGCAGCGAGGCATTGTAAAAACTAAAGAATAATTTTTCGGCAAATTCTGAAGTAGAAGACGAAAAGTAAATTATTACATTTTTGCTTTCTATCGTCTTTGACATCTCTTCGAAAATAAAGTACATTATCATATGGGCGAACAATTATTAAGTTATATAGGTATATCATTCGTGTATAGGGGTGTAATTTATGGAAAATGTATTTGATTACGAAGATATTCAATTAGTTCCTGCAAAAGCAGTAGTGAACAGCCGTTCAGAATGTGATACATCAATTGAATTTGGTGGACGAACTTTTAAATTACCGGTTGTACCTGCCAATATGCAGACAATCGTAGATGAAAAAATTGCGGGATATTTAGCGGAAAATAATTACTTCTATATCATGCACCGATTCGAGCCAGAAAAGCGCTTAGCATTTATAAAAGATATGCAACAGCGTGGACTTTTTGCATCGATCAGTGTAGGGATTAAACCAGAAGAATATGATTTCATTCAATTAGTAGCTGATGAAAAAATAACACCTGAATATATTACAATTGATGTGGCACATGGTCATTCAAACGCAGTTATCGACATGATTCAGCATGTTAAAAAACTACTGCCAAACAGTTTTTTAATTGCTGGAAATGTGGGCACGCCAGAAGCTGTTCGAGAACTTGAACACGCAGGGGCAGACGCAACAAAAGTAGGCATCGGACCAGGAAAAGTTTGCATTACGAAGATTAAAACAGGTTTCGGTACAGGAGGCTGGCAGTTGGCGGCACTTCGTTGGTGTGCCAAAGCAGCAAGTAAACCCATTATCGCAGATGGGGGTATTCGTACACATGGTGATATTGCAAAATCAGTGCGCTTTGGGGCGTCAATGGTGATGATTGGTTCACTTTTTGCTGGACACGAAGAGTCGCCTGGTCAAACAATCAACCAGGACGGGAAACTATTAAAAGAGTATTTCGGCTCAGCCTCAGAATTCCAAAAAGGCGAAAAGAAAAACGTTGAAGGCAAGAAGATGTTTGTAGAATATAAAGGTCCATTAAAAGAAACATTAGTAGAAATGGAACAAGATCTTCAATCGGCGATTTCTTATGCGGGTGGAGACAAACTATTAGCAATTCGCAATGTTGATTATGTTATCGTTAAAAATTCCATTTTCAATGGAGATAAAGTGTATTGATTTATTGAAAAGCCCATCAATTAGTTGATTGATGGGCTTTTTTCTGCTTAGTTGTTAGTAGCCAGATGATGACAGAAACCGTTAATAGTGCCCCAAACAAGAGGTATTGAACACTTTTAGGAACGACTTGTATCAAACCGTAAACTACGGCCAACTCCATAATTACAGCTGGAATTTTACCAATGGTGCTGGCGACCCAAAACTTTTTCCCATTAATCGTTGTTAATGCGGCACCCGCTGTCACAAAACCTGAAGGCATAAATGGCAGCATACGGAGTAAAATCACCAAACTGAAAACTTGTTTTGTTGTTTGTCGCTGAAACTTTTGCCAGAACGGATGGATGAGCCATTTAGGATCTGCTTTGGAAAAGCCAAAGCGGTAAAGATAAAATCCAAACAAGGCTCCGAATATTTCACCAGCAAATGTTAAAGTAGCGCCACCATAGAGTCCTAGCGACTGAATATTGATGGCGGTCATGAGGGCACTAGGAATAAATCCAACAGCGCCAACGACTATATTGGCGATAAGTAAAATGACGGTTTTAACTAAAGTAAGTAAAATTTCCATAAGCGAAGACTCCTTTTTAGCATTCAATCTTTAACATGTTTTACAAATCCCTTACGAACAAAGAGAACGAATCATTCATATATTTTACCATCATGGGCAAAGAATAGGGAGAAGAGACTGTATCGTACTGTTAAAAAGGGGGCGATAAGTTTAAAAGTCCTTCAGTAAAACGTGTGCTAGTTGTATGATAGTGAAAGAAACTATCAGCCGGATTCGAACATAATTAGAAGATAAATGATAAGGAGTGAGCTTTTGCACAATCAAAAACGAATTAGAGATTACGGTGTAGAGATCGGATATATAAAAACTGGAAAGCTAAACGCTATAACAGATGTAGCAGGCGTTACAGTAGGTCACGTCACATTGAGTAACGGCAATATGCAAACCGGTGTGACGGCGATTTTGCCGCATGCAGGAGACATATTTCATAATAAACTCATTGCTTCTAGTCATGTCATCAATGGTTTTGGAAAAACAATGGGCACTATTTAACTAGCCGAACTAGGGACGCTAGAGACGCCAATTGTCCTGACAAACACCTTAAATGTCGGCACAGCAGCCAATGCCGTCATTGATTACATGTTGGAGAAAAATCCTGATATCGGCAGTACGACGGGTACTGTTAATCCGGTAGTCGGTGAATGCAACGATATGTTCTTAAATGACGTACGGGGGCGCTTTGTTCAAGAGCAACATGTACGTCAGGCACTCGAAAATTGTGCTGTCGAGTTTGAAGAAGGCGCGGTCGGAGCAGGCAGAGGCATGCTATGCTATTCGCTAAAAGGTGGAATTGGTTCAGCATCTCGTATTGTCAAACTAGAGCATAGAGACTACACGATGGGAGTTTTAGTCTTATCCAATTTTGGTATGCTAAGCGATTTGACTGTCAGCAGCAATCCGATTGGCAAAGCTTTGAAAGAAAAAATTCTGCAATCGCATAAAGAGGAAGACAAAGGCTCTGTCATGATTATTGTCGCTACAGATCTTCCGTTGTCTGAACGCCAGTTAAACCGTATTTTAAAAAGGTCAGTGACTGGACTTTCACGTACAGGTTCGATTATTACCAATGGGAGTGGTGAAATCGTACTCGGGTTCTCAACAGCTAACAAAATTCCTCATGCGAAAACGCAACAGTATCTAACAATTGATACGATTCATGAAGAGGACATGGACGAAGCTTTTAGAGCCGTCGGAGAAGCGACAGAAGAAGCTGTATTAAATTCATTGATTACGGCAGAAGCTGTTATTGGACGTGATGGCAATGAAAGACCAGCGTTAAAAGAGTTGCTTGAAAAATTCAATTTAACACTCTAGAGCCTTTAACAGGTTCTTTTTTTTATGCAAAAGAATTTTGTGAATACGCATGACGAAAACCTCTGGTAAACCCACCGCGATTTTCTGCTTGAAATTGTGTGCGGGTATACAGAAATACAGATTAACACTTATAGAAAAAAGGCAGAAATTAGTTTCAAAAAATCATTACCTAGATTGCAATATTAAATGCAACAAAACATGAAAACCCATTAAACCGTGTGTGGTTCAGGCGATGTGGGCGAGCTCTTCTAAGAAGCACGCTTCCGGTGTCCGGTAGCCGAGAATCTTTCGCGG
>NZ_VOBJ01000007.1:0-155510 GCF_008369335.1 Planococcus sp. ANT_H30
TGAGTTTGAGCCATAGATAAACCTCCGTATCGATTGATGTTTCGTCGACTTAATCATACACGGTTTATCTGTGGCTTTTTCTGTTTTTCTAGCAAGTTAGCTGTTGCATTTGATTATACAACTAGCCGATTCAATTTTTATGAACTTTTACCGAAAAACAATATCATTGAAAATCGTTAGTGGGTGTCTCCGTGCTTGTCAGTCACAAATTTTAGTGTTTAGGCAAACAGATGCTTTGACATTAAGCTATAGACTGTTATAAATTAATGAAATGAATCCCGATAGATTTTATAAGGATTAAGAGTAATTGAAATAGGAGTGAAAATATGAAAGCTGTATGGAATCGATACCTTACGACATCATTGATTTTAAAAATCACAATTGCACTTATACTCGGCGTTGCCGTTGGACTAATTTTTGGAGAGCAGGCGGCTGTTTTGGCTCCGCTTGGTGATTTGTTACTGAACTTGTTAACTTTCTTAATCATTCCGTTAATTCTTTTCACAATGATGGTCGGCATTAACCAATCATCCATTGGGGATCTTGGACGAATGGGTGGAAAAGTGTTTATTTACTACACATTGAGTTCTGCTTTTGCCATTATTGTGGGCCTCGCAGTGGCTAGCTTGCTACAGCCTGGCATGGGGATGCAATTACAAGGCAATGAAACCTTTGATGTTCCAGAAAACCCAGGAGTCATCAATGTGCTATTAAACATTGTTCCTTCTAATATTTTCACAGCTTTTACTGAGCTTAACTTGCTCGGCATTATTTTTACCGCTTTTGCTTTTGGTATTGCATTGTCTTACATGCGCAATTCCACTGAATTGGGAAGCTTAGGCGAACATTTGTATAAAACCGTTAATGCATTAAACGAAATGACGTTGATTGTACTGAAAGCGGTTCTGCAGTATGTACCGATTGGAATTTTTGCTATTATGGCAAAAACCGTTGGAAGCCAAGGCTTAGATACGTTGTTTTCCCTAGGTGAGATGATTTTAGTGTTATATGCCGCATTACTTGTTCAAATTCTGCTCTATGTATTGCTTCTATTCGTGTTTAAAGTGAATCCGTTAGAATTTTTCAAACAAGCACGTACGCCGATGCTGACTGCGTTTGTGACACAAAGCAGTTCTGGTACGTTGCCATTAACTTTGAATGCTGCTAAAAACTTAGGATTATCAAAAAGTTTATACGGCTTTAGTTTACCGCTCGGTGCCACGATCAATATGGACGGCGCAGCAATACGAATTGCCGTTTCTGCCGTTTTCGCAGCAAATCTTGTTGGAGACCCACTGAGTCTTTCTGAAATGCTGATGGTTGTCCTTGTCGGTACGTTGGCATCTATCGGAACTGCCGGCGTTCCAGGTGCTGGGATTGTCATGATTGCTACCGTATTCGTCCAGCTAGGATTGCCAATAGAAGCTGTCGCATTACTAACAGCTATTGATGCAATTGTGGGGATGGGTGCTACAGGGCTTAATGTTACGGGAGACCTAGTGGGTACGACAGTGATTGATAAAAATGAAAAGAAACGACAAACTGTATCATGACTGCTAAATAGATAAAATCCCCCGAACTGAGCTAGTGCTCAGTTCGGGGGATTTTTTAATGTATTTCTATAAGTTGCTAGTATGTTCTACAAATTCTTACTAGGCTTTCCTTTTTTAACAGCAAGCAGATGATATTCCACACTCGCTTCACGATAGTCTGTATACTCATCGATAAGGATTTCCCATTCAGATGGCGACTCGTCAATAATTTTCTTTAAAATCTTTTCACCTTTATCGCCTTTAATGATACAGTTCACGAAAACTCCGCCTTCTTTAAGCTGAGTTAGGATCATCTCTACAAATTCGGTTTCTTTTTTTAAATCATTTTTGTAAAAATGCAACATCGAATCTAGTAACACCACATCGACATCTTTTGAAATTTGATATGTGTATACATCACCAACTATTCCTTCTACAGTTAACTCTCTCTTCTTAGCTTCTCGATTCAACTGTTCGATACCAACAGCCGAATGGTCAACTCCAATTACGTTGTAACCAAGCTCGCCTAGTGACAATGCATCTCTTCCTTGCCCACAACCTAAATCAACAACAGTTCCTTTAGGTTGAAAAGTCGAGAAAAATTCCAGTAGCCCCGGATAAGGGTTTCCAAAATAGTTTTCTTCTTTATAATAACCATCATATGCTACTTTTTTCATCTGAACCCACCTCTATTAAAATCTTTTTTTCACTTAGAAAGCAACAAGTCATTCGCTAGGATAAATCGACTCTTAATCTTTCTCCTAACCTATTCGCCTTGTTGTATCCAATCTTTTTCAGTTATCCTATTACAGAGTATAACAAAGGAGTTGGCTTGAATGACAACTATTGGATTTGTACGGCATGGTATCACAGATTGGAACATACAAGGCATCGCGCAAGGTTCTGCAGACGTTCCCCTCAATGAAACCGGCAGACAACAAGCCGCGTCACTTGCAGAACGACTCGTTTCTGAAGAAAAATGGGACGTCATCATCTCTAGTGATCTAGCACGTGCTAAAGAAACAGCTGAAATTATTGGTAACACGCTTGGTTTACCCGTTCATCATTTTGAACCACGGCTGCGTGAGCGAAGTGGTGGCAAAATCGAAGGCACAACAGAAGAGGAACGTCTTGAAAAATGGGGAACCGATTGGCGTACCTTAGATTTAGCGATGGAAAACTTGGAAGACGCTGCTGAAAGAGGACTGGCCTGTGTTCAAGATGTCTTAGAACATTTCAATGATCAACGTGTATTGCTTGTCAGCCACGGCGCTTTGATTGGTCTAACGTTGCAAAAACTGATGCCTGAAACGTTCCAAAAAACGTCTATGGATAATACCTCTATCACGTTATTAACGCATACTGAAACTCAATGGCGTTGCTCTCTATTTAACTGCACGACGCACTTAGTAAAAAGCGAAAGCTATTGATTGCTAGCGTAACTTGCTGCTTCTGCAATAGTTACTTTCCACGAAACCACTGTCGTGCTGTCACGAACGTGGTTTTTTTGAATTGTAGCGAGTAGAGCACTTACGCTATCAGTGGTAGCGGTGTCCTTGCATTGTTGCCAAATACTGTCGGGTTCAGAAAATACGGCGCCAGGACATTCTACCAGTCCATCTGTCGTCAGCAAGAGCTGATTTTCTCCTTGCCGTAATTCTCGGACACCGCTACTAAAACAGGGCACCGCTTGTTCAAAAGTATTTACTTGACCAATCCATTCATAAAACTGTCGTTGGTTAAGTTGATACTGTCCAAAATCGATCAATTCGGGATGAAACAAGTATAGTAGGCAATCACCGACAGAAAACCAGTAAAGGTACTTTTCTTTTCTCACCGCAATTAGACAAGCTGTCTCGCCTTCAACACGACGACATGCCTCTAAAAAACTGTCTTCTTGAAACAGTTGCAGCAACCTTTTTTCTAATTCACTAAAAAACCCCAACACTAACCTTACCAGATAGTAAAGAAGCGACAATACTCATATTTTTTTGAAATTGCCTAACAACCAATTCAGCACTTTCAGCTGAACGATGGGCATCCAAAATCATAACAAATTCCCAATCTTCTTTTTCGTCCATCCAAATCAAGCAACCGTCTTCATTTTTAACTTGGCCAGCTGTAGAATTTCCACCGAATCGGCCGAGTACCAAATGGTTGAATTGCTGAATGTCTAGTTGATCGATATAAGCGTTATTGCTCCCTATCCAACTGATGATTTCTCTTTGACGTGGCATGAAAACCCTTCTTCCCCTATTCTTTCAATTATAAATGACGGCTAGTAAATTAAATAGAAAAAGAATTCGGTACTAACAGCACAGACATTTATATCCAAAATGTGATAAAGTGAATAGCAGTGAGCAACTCAAATTCGAACGCAAAAGGAGAGATTCTTCATGTATATCGTAACCAACCGCATCAAAATGAAATCCGGATTCGCAGAAAAAATGGCGCCTAACTTTTCACGACCTGGTGCTTTACAAGAAATGGACGGATTTATAAAAGTTGAAGTCGCAATTACACAAGATTCGACTGAGTACGATGAATTGAATGTCAGTATGTACTGGGAGACTCTTGAAAATTATGAAGCATGGAAAACGAGCGACGTCTTTAAAGAAGCACATAAACGTCCTGCAGCAAGTGCTGACAGCAACGAACCGAAAAAAGAATCGCCAATGCTTGGCAGTCAACTGACTATTACGAAAATCGTTGGCCTACTTGAAGCCAAAACTTCAAACTGATAAAAACTAACAGATAGCCTCGAGTTGGCTGTCTGTTTCTTTTGTGCCTATCTACCTCCCAGCCTTACGAATTATTTTACTTAGCAAGGAGCATTTCTATTGAACACTTCAAAACCTACTTTATGGACAAGAGATTTTATCCTCACTTCGTTAGTGAATTTCTTTTTAATCCTTATTTTTTATTTATTAATGGTAACCATCGCAGTTTATGCGGTTGCAGAATACGGCGCTTCAACAAGCGAAGCTGGACTAGTGACAGGAATATTCATCTTAGGTGCATTGACGGGTCGAATTTTTATTGGCCGCAGCATCGATAAAATTGGCCGTAAAAAAACGCTGATTATCGGCACGACCTTGTTTACATTGACAACTTTTTTTTACTTCTTAAATTTCGGACTGCCGTTTTTAATGGCCAACCGCTTTCTTCACGGCATGACTTTGGGAATGGCGAGTACGGCTGCAGGAACGATTGTCGCACAAATTATTCCCATGACCCGTAAAGGTGAAGGCATCGGCTATTTTAGTATGAGCTCAACATTGGCAGCTGCTTTCGGACCATTTATTGGCTTGATGTTGAGTCAATATAGCAGCTATGAAATGATCTTCTCTGTTTGTCTAGCTCTTGGTGTGGTCAGCCTAGTCGTCTCTTTGTTAGTTTATGTACCACCAGTTGAAGTACCACTAACAAAGAACGTTACGAAAGGGTTTAAAATCTCGGAATTTGTTGAACTGAAAGCAGTTCCTATTGCCATCGTTTGTTTAGTGGTTGCGCTTTGTTATTCAAGCGTCCTATCATTTATCAATTTTTATGCGATGGAAGAAAACCTTGTACAAGCTGCTAGTTACTTCTTCTTGGTTTATGCAATTGCGATTTTGCTATCTCGTCTATTTACAGGACGACTTATGGACCTAAAAGGTGCTAATTTTATTATGTATCCAGCGTTCGCTCTTTTTGCAGCGGGATTATTTTTATTAAACGTCTCGAGTAGCAGCACCGGATTATTGGTCGCAGGTGCTTTAATTGGATTGGGATTTGGTAATATGCAGTCAACCACTCAAGCTGTCGCGATCAAACTGACACCCACGCATCGTATGGGGCTTGCCACTTCAACATTTTTCATTGCGATGGACGCTGGATTAGGTTTTGGTCCCTATCTTCTCGGCTTTATCATTCCGGTGATCGGCTATAACTCACTCTATGGAATACTAGGGTTTGTGGTACTTGCAACTGCATTTTTATATTATGTATTGCACGGTAAAAAAGAACGAGCTGATGCAGTAGCATTAGGGTATAAATAATTAAAAAAGAGGCTGTCACATAAGCATCTAAAATAGAACAGACGGAGAAAAAGAATACTTTTTCTCCGTCTGTTTTTTGAATTGTTGCCGAGAATGGATAAAATAGCTGTTTTCCAATTTAACGATGAAAGATAGACGTCGACTAACTTCTACCTTCTCATACTAACAGTTGCTTAACCAATTCTTTGTTGCGTTTTTTGAACACTTCATTGTGAGAAGAAACCATTGCGATTTTATTCGCATCCGGCTGAATATATTGCTTGGCTTTGTTGACTGCATTTGCCGCATCGTGGAATGTCCCAGCAATCAAATTCAATTTCCCTTCATGCTGCAGAATGTCACCGGCTGCAAAAAGACCTTCCTCTGAAGATTCACTATTCGACGTACCTGCGATGTAATAATCATCGGCAACTTCAATGTTCAATGGGCTGTTGCCGAGTAAACTAATGTCGCGTTCATACCCGTGGTTGATAATCATTTCATCGATTGGCAACAGCTGTATTTCTTTTGTTTCCTGATGAGTGAGTTCAACAAATTCAATGACATCTCGATCGTCTGAAGCGATCAAACGTGTAATATTCGTATGAAGGCAACAAATAGCCGATCCATTCATCAACTGTGTCACCTGTGCTTCGTGTCCGGCAAGCTCTGGTTTCCGATAAGTGACATACACTTGTTTGGCAAGTGGCTCAAGCTCATTGGCCCAATCGATTGCCGAATTTCCACCGCCCGAAATGAGAACGGTCTTGTCTTTGAATCGTTCAAGGGATTTGACCGTATAATTCAAGTTCGACACTTCAAAACGTTCGGCCCCTTCAATCTTCAGCTTTTGAGGGTTCAAAATACCTCCACCCACAGCTACAATAACCGTTTTTGATAAATGAATCTGGCCGGAAGAGCCAATTAGTTCAAAAAAACCATTCTCGTTTTTCGCTATAGCCTCTATTTTTTCATTCAATACGACTTCTGGTTGGAAGGTTAGCCCTTGTGCAACTAGTTGATCAATAAGCTTTGCTCCTTGAATTGGTGGCTGTCCTCCTACATCCCAAATCATCTTCTCCGGGTACACATGAATTTTACCGCCCAATTGTGACTGAAATTCAACAAGCTTGGTTTTCATTTCTCGTAAACCACTATAAAAGGCTGAATATAAACCCGCAGGACCTCCACCTATAATCGTTACATCAAAAAGCTCTTTTTCCACCATCTATCTTCACTCCTATCGCATTGTATTTCTATTGACAACCTTATAATTTAGTCTTATAGTGTTGATTGTACTGAAAATGATAATCATTATCAATGAAAAAGATAATAAATTTAAATTAGGAGGTTTTTTGGATGGTGCGTTTGTTCGCCGAGGAGCTAACTATTAGCTATGGAGACCGCTTGATTGTCAAAGATTTGACTGTCCAAATTCCAGACAAAAAAATTACGACGATTATTGGTTCGAATGGCTGCGGCAAATCAACGCTGCTAAAAGCGATTACTCGTGTGATTCCGCATCAATCCGGAACAGTCGTATTAGACGGTAGTAATATTGCACAGGAGAATACGAAGTCGCTAGCCAAAAAAATGGCGATTCTTCCTCAAACGCCGGATAGTGCCGCCGGATTAACCGTTGGCGAGCTAGTTTCTTACGGACGATTTCCTTATCAGAAGGGCTTTGGCCGACTTTCTAAAAGAGATTATGAAATCATCAACTGGGCGCTTGACGTCACCGGCACGCAATTTTTCAAATATCATCCGGTTGACGCTTTATCGGGTGGCCAACGCCAGCGTGTCTGGATTGCCATGGCTCTGGCACAGGAAACCGAAATGATTTTTCTAGACGAGCCTACCACATACTTGGATATGGCTCACCAACTGGAAATTCTCGAACTGCTTCAGCAGCTAAACCGGGAACAAGAGCGGACCATTATCATGGTGCTCCACGACCTGAACCAAGCAGCACGTTTTGCAGACCACATCATCGCCATGAAAGACGGACAAATCATTAAATCTGGCAACTGCCATGAAGTCATTACTCAACCTGTTCTAAAAGAAGTATTCCGCATCGACGCTGACATCGGGCTCGATCCGCGAACACAAAAACCGATGTGCATAACATACAACTTAGTTAAAGGAGTTTAACCAACATGAAAAAAATCATTTTACCGCTATTCTTATTTACGTTACTGCTAATCCTGGGTGCCTGTAATTCTGACTCAACCACTGAGGAAACGACTGCTGGAGAAAATGACAAAGCTCCTGACACAATTACATATGAATCTGAAAGCGGTCCTGTTGAAGTTCCTGCGGATCCACAACGCGTTATTGTTCTTTCCACGTATAGCGGTGATGTGATGTCTCTAGACGTTCCTTTAGTAGGCGTCGATTCTTGGTCAAAAAACAACCCGCGTTTTGAAGAAAAGTTAGTAGATGTAGAAGAAGTGGCAGACACAGACCTTGAGAAAATCATTGAATTAGAGCCTGACTTGATCATTGGTGGCTCAACCATTAACAACATCGACAAATTAAGCAAAATCGCACCGACTGTCACGTTTACTTATGGCAAATTGGGTTATTTGGAGCAACACCTTGAAATCGGTAAAGTCCTCAATAAAGAAAAAGAAGCACAAACTTGGATTACCGACTTCCAAGAACGCGCACAGCAAGCGGGAGAAGACATCCGCGCTGAAATCGGTGAAGATGCAACCGTTTCGGTTATTGAAAACTTTGATAAGCAACTGTATGTTTTCGGAGACAACTGGGGCCGCGGAACAGAAATTCTTTATCAAGAAATGAAACTAAAAATGCCTGCAAAAGTGGAAGAAATGGCTTTAGCGGACGGTTATTACATGTTGTCTCAAGAAGTGTTACCGGAATACATGGGCGACTACGTCATCTTTAGCAAAGACAGCACACAGGATAATTCGTTCCAGGAAACAGACCTGTACAAAAATACACCTGCTGCCAAAAACGGACAGATTTTTGTGGCCAATGCCAAAGAATTTTATTTTAATGATCCGATTACACTGGAATACCAATTGGAATTCTTTATTGAAAACTTTTTAGGTAAGTGATGGAACATCGATGGGTTTAACGTATCTAACAAAAAAGAGGGATTCTGCTGAAGAATCCCTCTTTTATTCTTAGGAAAAGATGATGACAATGACACTTAAAATTCCCTTCCCAATTAAATTAACGTTGAGTCTAGCCTTACTTGTACTAACCTTAATTGTTTCATTGATTTTCGGCGCAGCAGATATTAGCTTAAAAGAAGTCGCACTCGCTTTGTTTTCGACTTCTTCTAGTGATGGCATCGGGGTAATTCGCGAAATTCGACTGCCTCGTGAAATTGCTGCTGTTTTTGTTGGCGCAGCACTCGCCGTTTCGGGTGCCATGATGCAAGGCATGACTCGCAACCCGCTCGCTGACCCTGGGCTACTCGGCTTAACAGCTGGTGCTAATGCTGCGCTTGCATTTACTTTAGCGTTTGTTCCTGCTGCTAATTATTTCGGCATCATGATTGCTTGCTTTATCGGTGCGGCAGTCGGTGCAGCGTTAGTGTTCGGGATTGGTGCTGCTAAAAAAGGTGGGTTTTCGCCATTTCGTATCGTGCTCGCTGGTGCGGCCATATCTGCGTTTCTGACAGCGATTGCGGAAGGCATTGGTCTTTACTTTAATATCTCTAAAAACATTTCACAATGGACAGCAGGCGGTTTGATCGGTACCTCCTGGGGACAACTGCAAGTAGTTGTTCCTTTTATCGCTGTGTCTTTATTGATTGCTATATTGCTGTCACGGCAATTGACCATTCTCAGTTTGAGCGAAGAAACCGCCATCGGTCTTGGGCAGAAAACAGCACAAATCAAAGCCATTCTCTTTGTTATCATCACATTACTTGCGGGGGCTGCTGTTGCACTTGCTGGTAATATGGCCTTTATCGGCTTAATGATTCCTCACGTCGTAAGAGCCATTGTGGGGACTGATTATCGGTTTATCATCCCCATGTCTGCAGTAGCTGGAGCCATTGGGATGCTGTTGGCTGATCTGATCGGCCGAACAATCAATGCACCGTTTGAAACGCCAGTCGCAGCAATTATTGCGATTATCGGTTTGCCTTTCTTCCTCGTTATTGTCCGTAAAGGAGGCAAAGCATTCGCATGATTCATCCAAGCTTACGAAAAAAACAACGAATTTCGTATTACCTATTACTGACGTTAATCTTGTTGACTGCCATCACGAGTATGGGCTTAGGTTATTCTCCTATCTCCTATGACCGCTTAGTGCCTGCACTATTGGGAGAAGGCACTTTTAAAGAAGAATTTATCCTGTTTTCCATCCGGCTGCCACGTATTTTAATCACCTTGCTTGCCGGAATGGCATTGGCTTTGTCTGGAGCTATTTTGCAAAGCATCACACGCAATGACCTTGCAGATCCTGGCATTATCGGTATCAATTCAGGTGCCGGTGTCGCCATTTCAGTGTTCTTCTTATTTGTTCCTGTAGAAGCTGGTGCTTTTGCTTATTTGCTTCCTATCGTGGCTTTTGTTGGGGCACTTTTAACTGCTGTCTTGATTTATGCATTTTCATACTCTCGCAGTACGGGGCTGCAACCTATTCGTTTAGTGCTCGTCGGAATTGGGTTTTCGATGGCATTGTCTGGCGTCATGATTGTACTAATATCTTCTGCTGAACCGGAAAAAGTCGATTTTATTGCCAACTGGCTGGCCGGTAGTATTTGGGGGGCGGATTGGCCATTCATCTTGGCTATTCTCCCTTGGCTAGTCGTCTTAATTCCTTTCACTTTATACAAAGCAAATCGCATGAATGTTCTTGGTCTTAGTGATTCGGTTGCTGTAGGCATTGGTGTCTCTATTGAAAAAGAACGCATAATCTTGCTACTGGCTGCTGTCGCTCTAGCCGCATCTGCAGTTTCTGTTACCGGTGGAATCGCATTTATCGGCTTGATGGCACCACATATTGCGAAAGCCATTGTCGGACCGCGGCATCAACTATTCTTGCCGCTCGCCATTTTAATCGGTGGCTGGTTGCTGCTGCTAGCTGATACCATCGGACGGAATTTGCTCGAACCTTCTGGTATTCCAGCAGGTATTATGGCTGCGTTGATCGGAGCTCCTTATTTCGTTTATCTGTTACTAAAAAAATAAACACACAGCAAGCTTCATAAACGAAGCTTGCTGTGTGTTTTTGTGATTTATTTTGGAGCTATTGTTTCGTCTTTTACAACTGGTCGCTTTTTTTCATTGCGCATTTGAATAGACAATTGCAAAATCAGGCTCAACATGACCCCGATTCCGGTAATCGTATAAAAAATCGTGAAAATTTTACCGAAGTCCGTTGAAGGCTCTAGCGTCGCCGAACCAACTGTTGTCAAAATCGTTACACTGAAATACAATGCATCCACTACAGAGAATCCTTCTACAGTTGAATAGAAAATAGTGCCCGATACTAAAATCATCATCGTTAATCCGAGTAGTACTTGGAACTCTTTGTTTCGAATTAATTGAAAAAAAGTTTTTAGCATTCGTCTTAACGTTAAAACAAACGATATCATCCTCGTGTTCCCTCTTTCTATTGCTAAGTTAAAAATTTAGCATTTCTACAGTATACGTTTTTTTTTTTATAAAAGCCCAACAACCACATACGGTTGTTGGGCTTTTCATTAAGGTCTTGTTCATAGTTTAGACAAAGGTTTTGCTGCTGGCTTACCAAAATAATAGCCTTGGAACAATTGATAGCCGAGCTTTTTCAGCCATTCAAAATCCGCTTGTGTTTCAATTCCTTCTGCTAACGGAACAGAGCCGATTTCTTGAGCTTTTTCTAAAAATCGCTTTGCGACTTTTTGCTTTTCTGTATCTTCAGCGACATTAAAGACATATTGCATGTCTAACTTCATGTAATTTGGCTTTAAGTCGGCTAGTAACTCAATCGTGCTATAGCCTTCACCCACGTCATCTAATGCGTAATCAAATCCTCTATCTCTATAGTAGCGCAAGATTTTCTTTAAATGATTAAGATCGTCTACTTTCTCAGTTTCCACCACTTCAAACACTAGAGATTTTGGATTTACATCCAATTGCTCAGCTAATTCAATAGTTGAACGTAAGCAAAATTCGGGCGAATAAATCGAAGTCGGAATAAAGTTAATGAATGCTTTTTCTCCCTTGAGTGCTGCTGCATATTTTACCGCAGTCATTCTACAGACTCGGTCTAATGCATATAAACGTCCACGGGTCTTAGCTGCTGGAAAAATTTCGTTTGGATAAATCATCGACCCGTCTTTGTTTTGAAAACGCGCCAACATTTCATAAGCAAAAATGTTTTCATCTGCATCTACTATTGGCTGATAATGACAAATGAGCCGCTCTTCTTTAATGACCTCGTCGATCCATTCAGTTGCAAACACCGCAGGCATGCCTTCTAACGGCTGCCATGTCTCTTGGTTAATACGGAACACCACTTGATTTACATCTAGTAAATCACTGCAAAAATCGAGAAATTCTCTAGCACCTTTTTCATCTATTTGTAGCTTATTTTTTTTTTGCACAACTTCTATTTCTCTTCTGTTCAAATGATCTACAACTATCTGCAACGCCGAAAGATTAGTTTCTCCTTCCAGCTTAATTTCAAATTTGATGGCCGCCACTGCGCAGCTATTGCATTGCATACCTTATCACTCCTCTTTTACAGTAGTTATAGTTTACTTTAAAAACACTAAAAACTGTTAATATTTTATAAATAAACCCAATTTTTCTTTATTATAATGTTTTCAATCGTTTGGTAAAGACAGTCTACCTTTATCAGTTTAAAGGAGATTTTCGATTGAGCTAGAATTATTTCTAATACATAGATTTTTGTTCACCCGCTCTTACTTCATTCACAAAGGAGAATGATTATGGGAAAAATTGTTGTCGTGATGTATGTAACACTTGATGGAGTTATGGAAGAACCTTCTTGGACTGCACCATACTGGGACGATGAGTTAGCTAAATTCCAGTTGGAACTGTTATTTAGGAGTGACGCACTTCTGCTTGGCCGAGTCACATACGAAGGATTTGCTGCAGCATGGCCAGCAGCAGAAGATGAAGAGGGATTTGCAGAACGAATCAACAAATTACCAAAGTATGTGGTTTCTACTACCTTGAAGCGCACAGAGTGGAATGCCCGCTTGATTACCCGCGACATACCGCAAGAAGTCAGCAAATTGAAAAAAACAGGTCAGCGTTTAGTAGTCTACGGCAGTGCAGAACTCATTGAATCTTTGCTCAAACACGATTTAATTGATGAACTACATTTAATGACATTCCCGCTCGTGTTAGGTGAAGGCAAGCGGCTGTTTAAAGAAAATGCTGATCAGAAAATGTTCAATCTCAAGAACATCCGTTCAACAGATTCTGGTGTCTTAATTGCCAGTTACACACCGGATAAATAGTAGACTGTTCCTTTAGGTGCTATTTCGCACATGTTTTAAGCAGCATTTTGCATGCGATTGAAAAACCCCAACGAACCTGTTGATAAAGGGGCGTTGGGATTTCTAATTAGATGTGGGATTTCCAATAATGTATCCTATGTAAACTTCTAGATATCCAATCAAAAACTATATGAATACCTCCTACCAGATACCAAACTGTTTTGTTTATTCACCCGTAGCAACACGTAAGCCATCCTGCTAGAACTTTTTCTTCCTGATTCTCAATCAGTCACCAGAAATAACCTATACTAAGATAAAAGAGACATTGATAAAGAAGGGATTGAATCTTTTGAAAAAAGAACTAGTAGATAGATTTATTACATACGTGAAGGTCGATACCGAATCGGATGACAGCGTCTCATCTACACCCTCTACTCCTGGTCAGCTCGTACTGGCAAATATGCTGGTAGATGAATTGATTGAACTCGGGATGGAGGATGTAACCATTAATGAGTTTGGCTACGTAATGGCAACATTACCTGCCAATCTAGAAAAAGACCTTCCTACTATTGGATTTATTGCTCATTTAGACACTTCAGAGGATTTCACAGGAAAGAATGTCCAGCCTCAGATTATTGAAAACTACAACGGAGAAGACATCCTGTTGAATTCAGCTTTAGGTATTGTTTTATCAACGAACGATTTTCCTGAATTGCCTAGCTATAAAGGGCATACACTAGTAACTACAGATGGCACGACCCTCTTAGGCGCTGATGATAAAGCAGGAATCGCAGAAATCATGACCGCGATGGCTTACTTGATTCAGCATCCTGAAATTAAACATGGACCCATTCGAGTTGCATTTACGCCAGATGAAGAGACCTCAAAAGGTCCACGTGAGTTTGACGTGGAGGCTTTTGGCGCTCAATTTGCTTATACCGTAGATGGAGGCCCACTTGGAGAATTAGAATGGGAAAGTTTTAATGCAGCGGAGGCGAAAATTACCATTCATGGGAGAAATGTTCATCCCGGCACAGCCAAAAATAAACTGATCAATTCAAGTAAAATCGCGATGGAGTTAGATCGCATGCTTCCTGTGGGAGAAGCTCCTGAAACAACGGATGGGTATGAGGGATTTTATCACTTGATCACTTTTGAAGGAAGTGTGGAACTTACCACGTTGGAGTACTTGATCAGAGATTTTGATCGAGATAAATTTACTGCGCGTAAAGATTTTCTCACGCAAAGCGTCAGAAAGCTGCAAGAAAAATACGGGGAGCATTGTCTCCAAATTGACATCACGGATGAATACTACAATATGAAAGAAAAAATAGCTCCTGTTTACGAAATAGTGGAGTTGGCCGAACAAGCCATGAAGAACTTGGACCTCAAACCCGATATCAAAGCCATTCGCGGCGGAACGGATGGGTCCGTTCTTTCCTATATGGGGCTCCCGACTCCCAACATCTTCACCGGCGGGGAAAACTATCACAGCAAATACGAATATACCTCCGTTAACAATATGGTAAAGGCTACCTCCGTGATTATCGAGATTGCACGGTTAGTTGCAGAGAAGAACAAATAACCTATTTTCCTCACAAAAATCTAACACCTATCTTTTCATTGTTAGTTTTTTGTTAAGCAGGAACAGAGAATTACGAACTGAACCCTTAATGTATGTTGCAGAAAAAGCAACCTCATATGGGGTTCAGTTATTTTCAGTGTTCTTTCTCTTCCGATAAATTCATAATATGTAATCCAGAATTAATCTCAAAAGCAAATTATTCTTTTGCGAATTTCGAAAGGAACATTAACAGCAGAAAAGAAACTACGCCGATAGTGTTATTAGTGTACTGAGTTTGAGGGAAGAACCCTAAAAAAAGATATATAAAATAAGAAGAAAAACAAATCCTTCAAGTGAAAGACTATGTAAATGATTCCCTAAGAGCAAGCTTTTATGGAAAGAATTATTAGGCTCTCTGAATACGGGCTTTTAAAAACGAGGATCTGTTTTACATCTTATTTTGACTTCTTCTCTTCATACATCGTTCGATCTGCTTCATTTAACAATGAGGAACTCGTTGCTTGTGGATGAGGCATGGCCAGCCCTATACTGGTCGAAACAGGAAGTACCATCTCTCCAATCGCCCATGTTTGCTTCATCTCTTCTCTGATTTTCTCGATGATAGTTAGTGCGCAATTTTCGGAATCCACGTTAGACAAGAGGATCGTAAATTCATCTCCCCCTAAACGGGCCACAACATCCCCTTCGTAAACTGACGCTTTCAATCGTCTACCAAATTCCTGGATAGTCGCATCGCCTGTTTCGTGTCCCCACCGATCGTTAATCTGCTTAAATCCATCCACATCGAGAAGCATCACCGCAAAACGAACCCCATTTTCATGATAATTACTTAGTGCTTGTTCAAGTGATTCTTGAAAATAGCGACGATTTGGTAGGTTGGTTAATGGATCATGGTAGGCTAGCGTTTCTAATTCGGCTTCATATTTTTTCTGCAAGGTGATGTCCCGAACGATAATCACTATATGAGTATAAGACTGTACCTCATCAAAAACCGGTGTCGCCAGTAATTCCGACCATATCCAGTGACCATTTTTATGTTTAATACGAATGCGCCTTTTACAAATCCGTTTCGTGAGGATGGCTTCATTTAACGCGCTTTCCAGCGCTCTTTTGTCTTCCACATGGACTCTGTCAAACGGATCATGAAGCGTGTAATGCTCAGGTTTAATGCCGTAAAGCGCTTCCACAGAAGACGAAATGAACAAATACTCTTTCTGTCGATTGATTAAGATAATGACATCATGAGAGTTCTCCGCAATAGTTCGGAAGTTCTTTTCACTTTCCATATACAATTAAACCATGTGATCCAGTTCGCGCATGTCTTTTAAAATGACATAAAAGCCCGTCGTTCGATTCTGTATCTTAATGGGGATACATTTCACTAGGACGCTTAGTTGTTTGTTTTCTTTCTGAAGGACATTGACTCGGAAATCTATGTAGATGCCGACTGTTGCTTTCCGAAAATTGATCAGCGCTTTCCGCTGATCTTGAGAGGCAACAAAACTTAAGACCCTTTGTTTATACAACTCTTCTTCCGGTAATTGTCCGACAACGAGTCCCATCGGATTGGCCCCCGTAATTCGACCATTTAAATCTACTGTAAAAATAGCATCCGCGTGATGTTCAAACAGCGACTGATAATAAGAACGACTGGTCTCAAGATTCGTTAACGCTTCTGCGCTTACCTGCTTGGCTTCGACTTCTCCCGTGATGTCCTGCACAATGCTCACAACGTGTGTACATTGTCCATCCGGATCAAACATCGGTGTGAGACGCGTTTTGGAATGCCGAAGTTTCTCATCTGGATCTATGTAACTGTCTTCATAGGAAATAGGTACTCCGCTTGTTAACACCTTTGTATATTGGAAATGAATCATCTCCGCTAACTCGACTGTTTGGGTTTCAAAAAAGGTCTTGCCAATCGAATCGTGCGTTAAGTCCGTTTTATCCATGGCGGCTTGATTGACAAATTCGTAAAAAAGCCCATCCTCATCAACCCGGACAATAAATACCATTTCTTGTATTCCGTTCATTACTGCCCGATCAATAGATAATGATGCCTTATTTCGAATCATCTGTATGCCCCCACGCTTCTGTTTGGTGAATCTTTGGCTCTTGATTCATTTCTATCATATTACCAGAAAAATCAATTAAAATATACAATATTTTCTATTAAAACCCTTTAAATAATGTCTTTATATACTGTTCATAATTTGATTTGAGAGCGTAAACTGTCTGTTGTAAACTGAGTCATAGGGAAGGTCTCTTTTTTGTGGTTTTTTGTGGTAACTTACTTTTACAAGAATAGGTCTTCCTTTTTCTATTTATTCATTTACACAAGATATTTTAAGCTCTCGTTTGGCCATTCGGGGTTGTCTTTGTTTTGGACTGTAACTTACTTGCTAATAAGTTACAGTCACAGCCAGAGAAATTTAAACTAAAAAAGAACGCTATCGAAAGTAATCGATTAAGCGCTCTTTTTTAGTTTAAAGTATTTTCTTTCTTCGGTTTTTACTACTATTCCAAATCACACCGAAAATATAGCAAACTAATATAACCAGAATAAAAGTCAATGGATTAAAAAAAACAGAGTTGGAAAAGGTATTCCATAAAGAAATCTGAGAAACATCATCAAAATTCTCTTGTCTCTGTGTGATTTCGTTTCGTAAAGCTTGAGCTTTAAAAAAAGTGTAAACACCTATGCTTACTGCTGCTATAACACTGAATACTAAGCTAATAACAAGAGTTCGCCTCTTTTTATATCTTTCTACAAACCGCATGGAAAGTTCTGTAGTGCCATATAAAAAATAAAAGAGAAATGGCATGAGGAAAACTAGAATAAACAGTGCTGGGTTACCATTACCACCGCCAGTGCCGTCCTCTTCAATAGATTCAGTGAAGATGTTCATTCCATAGAATCCAATTAAAACTGCCAGCAAAGAAACAATATACAAAAAAAGCAGCAACTTTCTCATAAAAACTTCCCCATTCTTGAATGTTTAGAAGAGAAAAGCCTATTAGCTCCTTCTCTTCCGATAATCTGATGATATGTAAACTAAGTAATCGACTTTAGAAAATAAAACATCCTTTTTCTCAAGTAAAGTTGAAAAATAAATTCGAATACTTAAAGAATGTCTTTTTAATCGATTATTTACTCATTTTCTAGGTATTCGCTTAGAATAAAGTAAGCAAAGAACCGCCTATTGCTCCTGTGACAACTACCAGCCATGGTGGCAATTTCCAATAAGCCAACATACTGAATAAGACAGCTGCCAAAGCGAAATCCTTTGCTTCTATGATGGAACTTGTCCAAATTGGCGTGTAGAACGCAGAAATTAAAATCCCCAGAACTGCCGCATTGACCCCCATGATTGCACCCTTTACTTTCCGATTTGCGCGCAGTGCATCCCAAAAAGGCAAGGCTCCCACAATCAACAAGAACGCCGGTAAAAAGATAGCGAAAGTAGCGAATAGGCCACCAATCCAGCCATTCATGACCGTTCCTAAGTAAGCTGCAAAGGTAAACAAGGGTCCCGGTACTGCTTGAGTCGCCCCGTATCCAGCCAGAAAGGCTTCTTCACTCAACCAGCCTGTCGGGACAAATTCCTGCTGCAAAAGTGGCAAGACCACATGTCCCCCACCAAAAACCAATGAGCCAGCACGATAAAAACTATCGAACATCGCTACCCAGTATGAGCCGGTAACTTCTCGGAGAATTGGCAGAAAAAAAAGGAATCCAAAAAATAACACCAAGCAAGCAGTTCCTATCTTTTTCGTAATTGGAAATTGCATCTGTCCCTCTGTTGTTTCGGCAGTGTTTTTATACAGAATATAACCAATTAAAGCTGCAATCAAGATGACACCCACTTGCGTAAAAGCAGTCTGCCAGAAAAGCGTCCCAATCAAGGCAAACAAGACAATCGCTTTCCTCTTCAAGTCGGGTGCAAGATTTTTTGCCATACCTAAAACGGCATGAGCCACTACTGCGACAGCAACAATTTTCAATCCTTTTAGCCATCCAGCATCCGATACATCAAAACTTTGTAATAGCAACGCAAATAGAATCAACGCGATAACCGATGGAAGGGTAAAACCAATGAAGCTCACGATTCCCCCTGATACGCCTGCACGCATCGCTCCAATTCCGATCCCTACCTGGCTACTAGCAGGTCCAGGAAGAAATTGAGCTAGCGCAACTAGATCCGCATAACTTTTCTCATCCATCCATTTTTTTCTTCGTACGTACTCTTCATGAAAATAGCCTAGGTGCGCAATAGGTCCTCCAAATGAAGTAAGTCCTAACCGGATGGAAACAATAAAGATTTCCAGTAATGATTTGAAACTGACAGTCGATTTTTTTCGATTCATCATTCTCTCTTCTCTCCTTTGATTCAGTCTTTTATCTCCTTAAACAGTTCATAGGCTTTTTTTTGAGCCTCAACTAAAACGTGTTCCCCTTTTTCCGTAATACTATAGTACTTCCGGATTTTACCTTCTACGTTCCGGTCTTCTCTCATCAGCAAGCCATCGGATTCCATAGAATGAAGAATCGGATAAAGCGTTCCCGGTCCGATGCTGTAGCCATGTTCCTGAAGTTCCTCCAGCATCCAAACGCCATAAATCGGCATCACTTTAGCATGATGCAAGATATGGATATGAATAAATCCCAAAAAAAGTTTGCGAAGCACTTTGTCTTCCATTCTACTTCTCCTTTTAATAACGGTTTCCAATATTGAATTCCGATATTAGTGTTTGTTATTAAGATAACATAAAACTTTTATACTATCAGCGCAATTCCATAAAATTTACAGTCATTTAACATTAAAGAAATAGGGGGGAATACTATTTCGATGAAGCGTTCGTAAAAGTACAGTTTTCTGAACGAATATCAAAAGTCTTACTGACTTAATACATTTTCAATTTTATAGATAAATCAAAAAGTCTTTTAAAAAGTATATAATGCACATAACTTAAAGGAGTGGATGGAAATGGCGATGAGAATACTTGATATCCCCACAACTTCGATTTCGAATGTCAAACGGTCACCCATGGAAGTTTTTCAGAAAGCCGATCAAGAAGCTGCTGGCGTGTATGTCTTCAACCGTGAAAAGGTTGTCGGTGTGATGCTCACCCAAAAACAATACGAGTCCTTGAACAAAGAAATAGAAGAACTTTACGATCAGCTGGCTGATTTGATGGCTGAAAAACGGCTGCTGACAGAAAATGTCTCTACTTTTTCAGACGTGGAAGTTCGCGGTGCGATTGCTACTGAATCCCCCTATCATTGATGAAGAAGACGGGTGGGAATAACCGTTGTATCAGCTTGAACGGAAGATTATGAACAACTTGATGGCAGCCAAAAGATTTTCGTCAATAAAGCGCTGAATCGAATCAAATTGAGAGGGATGGAAGCGGGCCAATCCCTTCACGGCAATTAGGCGCAATTCAACAAGCTGAAAACCAAGAAGATGGGCCTACGGATTATTTTCAGAGAAGCCGAGGCGACCATCCAAGTGATTCAGATTGTAGCCATTGGGAAACGCGATAAAGAAAAGATTTATAAGTTGGCTGAAGAGCGATTAAGCTAATTGAAATGAAGAACAGGTTTTCCCGACTAAAAAGAGTCCGGCAAAGCGAGCACTTCTACAGTGCTCGCTTTGCCGGACTCTTATTTTGTTGAAACAGATATTCTTTAATTTGATGACTACAACTTCCGATAATCTGGAATATGCAAACTCATAAAAACCTTAGCTAAAAGCTTAAGAAATTAACGGCTAGTGACCCTTTGCACTTGCATGTGTCAGTACAGTCCCGTACCACTCAATTGAACCAGGGTTTTAATGATGTACCTTTTTCCAAGCTCCTCATCATTAAAATTCTTTTCGTCGAATGTCTGGCCTCTCTCCCTGAAAAAAGTGTGCCATTTGCCGTCTTTTTTGTAATAATGGAAGCCTTCAATTAGCATATCGTCGCGTGTCGAGCCACTTTGCGGAAGACCCTGTTTCAATGCATAGTCATAGACTTCATCCATGCTTACTGTAAAAACTTCAGCGTATTCACGAATTCGCATATCTTTCACACCCAATGTTTCACAAGCAAATTGTAAGGCATTTCCCCGGAGCAAGATTTGTATTTGGGTTTCTTTATCAACTAAAACTTTGCCTTTCTTTTTTGACGCCTCCTCGATCCAATTGCGTTCAGGTAAGGCACTTTTTATGAACAAGACTCTTAGATGTTCAATCGCTTCACTCCGACTAGAAAATACCGTAAAGGGATAGGGCATGTCTCCTTCTTCTTTCCACACCGCCCATTGACCATCAGGAAGCTCTGTCGCAAACCACCAGTCATCCACTTCAGTAAAGAACATGGCATAGGTATTTCCTTGAGCTTCTTTCCATGTTTTATAACCCATTAGTAACGCAAACTCTGTTGATGACAGCCCGTAATCTCTAGAAAATAATCTCTTAAAAAGTTTTTCAATCATTCTAAAAGCCCTCATTTCATTTTGATGCATTTTGTATGAATGACGAAGGAGAATGTTCAAGTACAAACAATTACACATGAAACTGGGACAATTAACATGCACGATTTAAACTTTGCGAGTCTCCTTAAGTTTATAGGAGTTGATTCCGTTATGGTACTGTGTACTTATCAGTGGAAGTCCCTATTTTGAACAACCCATTTCGTATGATGTGAACGAAATGCATGAGTAACTACACTAATAGAGCTTTAAAGGAGGATAATGATGAACTTATTTTCAAAATTCAGTGAAGCGAACGTTAAAAAAATGACGAATAAGAAGTTATATGAGCGACTGACACGATTAAACAATGAAAAGTGTCCGGATTTGAAAGCACTAACGCTAATTCAAGCCGAAATTGCTCAGCGAGATCCAGCAGAGTATGAATTGGGGAAAATCGAAGCCGAAGTGGAAAAGTCCCACCGGCATGCCGTTATGGAGACTACGGACATTCTCTACCTGGAAATCAAGTATAACGAGGACTATCTCGCCAAGCCAGAATCCGAAACGGACCCATACGAGCGCAAGCTTCGAGCCGCCCAGCTTGAGATGATTCAGAAAGAATTAGGCCGTCGGACAATTTAGGACAGTGGCTTAACGAAGATAAAGAAACATGCTGAAAAAGCACGTGGCGTTAAAAAATATGCATTCTATTTGAAAATAAGAACGCGCTTAATTCTACTTTTTAAAAGAACTTGTCAAAGTTCACTTTTCCAGATGAAGAGAAAGAGAAAAGCTCACTTCTCGCTTTTCCCTTTCGATAACTCATCATATGTAAATTGTAAACTATGAAGCACGTTCAGTATAACGGTTTTGGATCTCTGCTTTCATTCCAAGGGTAGTAGATTAATAAATTTTTGACAGATGATTTCGAGATGAAATTGAAAAACATTGTATACAATTCGATTCTTCCTATTAAAATAGTTCTAAATTATAGTTTACTAAAATCTGTTCCGATTATTAGTAGATAAGCCATTCCTAACATGGCCATATTTGATATAGTGCCTATAAAAACATACCACAGTTCTTTGGAGGCCAAAGCAAATCCTATTCCTAATAACGAAATTAAACCAATTATAATTGCATCTATTTCATTATCTATTGGTGAAAAGAAAAAAATCACACTTGTTAATGCTGTAATTATTGATAAATATCCTAATACATTTCTTTTTTTCTTCATAATGATTGCCTCCCAAAAAACAGAAAAAGCTTGTTTTTATATTTTGCGATTTATCTTAATAGTTTTACTTGCCTTATGTGTAAAATATGGAGCATCCCATTTTTTCCATTGTGGCGAATCTTTCTCCTCAACAGGGCGAATTGCTAATTCTTGATTTCTCTACATATGAATTCGCTTTCCAATTTTTTATTCGTACTGCTGAAAAGAAGATTAGATTATTCTGCTTTTCAACCACCTTATCTATTTTTGAGTTTTCATATCTATCATGCCTTGCTATGTAGTGGTTTAATTCTATCATTAAGTCTTTTTAAATTATTGTTTTTTTCGAAATACTTAATAAATGAATCAATTTCATAACTCCGAGCCCTTGCGGCTCTAAGGGTAAAATCCTAAGAAAATAGAGCACCTCCCCAAATCCTGTATAATGAGAGTTACGACACAAACATTAACAGACTGGAGAGTTGCCCTATGCCTATTATACGACAAGAAAGCCTGTTTGACATGCAAGTTTTATATGACTTGGAACCTACCCACCGGTTCAACTCAATTTTATCGGGAATTGATATCCATCCAATTCTTAATGTTGTGACGAAAAAGTCTCGTTTCGGACCACCGCAAACCTTGAATTACGCGGCGATGATCTATTTGCTGATTGTGCGGATCACCGAACGGATTCCCTTCATCAAAGATTTGGTCAAACGCTTGGAAAGTGATTTGCGCTTCAAAGTGGACTGCGGCTTTTTGGTATCGGACGAGATTCCTTCGGAAGCTTCTTATTCACGTATGATTACGTGGGTCAGCGAATCGGATGCCTTGGAAATTGTCCAGGAATGCACTCTTTTGATGGCCATGTCTGAAGGGTTCATCTCAGATGAAATTGTTGCCATAGACGCCACCCATGTCGAGGCACGTGACTGTGCGCCACAAAAGAAAGAAGCGGTCGAAAAAGAAACGAAAAAGCGTGGCCGCAAAAAGAAAGAAGAACGGGAACAATGGCTGGCGGAAAAGGCGGAAGAAGAAGCGAGTCTTCCCTTATATGAAAAAAAAATTGCCGATCAGCTGGATATTCTGCTTTCGGAACTGCGAGCTTCAGTTCCCATACACCCCGAATGGGGAGTGAAAAAGAATAGCGAAGGAAAGAACGTGTTCTGGTTTGGATTCAAAATCCATCTCGCCGTTGGGGCAGAAAGCCAGTACATCCTTCAGTCTCTATTTTCTTCGGGCAATCTGAATGACGGAAAAGCCGCCATCCCGCTACTTAAAGGAATACAGGAACGGTTGGCTTCGCTCAAAATCGCTTATGCCACAATGGATGCCGGATACGACTACGCTCCGATTTACGAACAAGTTTACCGGATGGGCGCCCAATCAGTCATTGCCTACAATAAAAAGAACGAACCAGAACCAATTGGATTTGATCGTCATTTTGCGCCAACCTGCGTCCGCGAACATAGCTACCGATATGACAGTTTCGATAAAAAGCACGAAACCCTTAAGTATACGAGGCCAAGCGAATGCGCGGACTGTCCGTTAGCCCACGACAGCTTGTGCCAAAAAGTATACAAAAAGAAAATCACGGACGATCTCCGCAAATACACGGCGCCGGCAAGAGGCTCGCTGAAATGGAAACAGCTCTACAAGGCACGAAGTGCCGTTGAAAGGGTCAATGCCTATTTGAAAGGGTATTTCCTCTTAAATCAGATTTATCATCGCACTGGAAAGAAAGCCAAATTGCATGTCGATTTGGTTCAGTTAGCGTATAACGCATCCAAACTCGCCATCGACCGTTTAAAAGTTCTTCAAACAATCGCAGCGTAATTCACCATTTCATTCGTTTTTTTAAGGAATCATCGATTTTCGGCTCTTCTATGATTTTTTAAAAGTGCGCATTATGAAATTGATTCGAACAGATAAGCGTTCGTAAAAGTACAGTTTCGCAAACAAAAAGGAGAAAAGATGCGCTACGTACAGCCCCTTCTCTCCTTTTCACTATAAGTAGCTTCCGATAAGGTGTCATATGTAAACTCTACCTTAGTTCTTCTCAAGATTCTTAAAAAACAAGCACAATATTTTGCTATACAGTTCTGGTTGTTCAGAATGAAAAAAGTGAGAAGCAAAAAGGAATAGTAGATGCATGGACATTTTATTCCATTGAGAGATGAGATATAGCCACTTTTGTCTCATTGAGATTTCCCTAATCTACTGTTAGCCGTATGCAGAATGCTTTTTTCCCTTAAACCGGTACAATAACCCGCACTGCAGTACCTTTTTCCGGCATACTTTCTACATGGATTGAACCATCATGCAACTGGATCAGCTGTTTTGTAATTGCCAGACCAAGCCCTGTACCCGTACTCGTGTCATGGGTATTAGTGCCGCGGTAATAGCGGTCGAAAAGTTTTTCCATTATTTCCATTTCCATCCCTTTTCCATCATCTTCAATTAACACAACAAATAAATGCTGTTCAATAGTTGAGACGGAAATTTTGATTTCTGTTCCTGACGGATTGTATTTCACTGCATTCGCGATTAAGTTATCGATGATACGCTGAAACCACATCGGGTCAATATTCACACGAATGCTTTGAGGAGCCGCCACGAATGTAAACTTCAGCTCTGTGTTCGAAGGATCATTGATGAAATGAATGACAATGCGGCGAATGAATTCATTGATGTCTATTTGTTCCTTAGCCAGCGGCAGCGCTTGATTTTTCAAACGGAAAGTCAAGGTCAACTCCTCAAGCAATTCCATCATATAGAAGGATTTTTCATTCATAATTGAAGCGAATTCCCGGGTCTCTTTTGCTGACCATTCGTAATCGGATGACTCGAGCATTTGGGCATATCCTGAAATGGATGATAGCGGCGTTTTCAAATCATGCGACAGTCCGCTAATCCAGTCTTCACGGGTCCGCTCTAAGGTTTTCTGCTGATGCTGATGAATCTTCAATGTTGCAGTCAACTGTTCAAGCGTGTCGATCAGGTCTTTATAAAGACGATACTTCTTTTTGATCTTTCCTTTTTTATTGGTGATCAAAGAGCCTTTATTCTCATTTGTGGGCTCCTCGTATTGACCATTCCCTAAATTTTGGATCCACTGCATCATCACAAGGAGTGGGGCACCAAATTTCCGTGCATACCAAAAAGTCCCTATAGCTAAGAGAATCAATGTTGTTAAAGCGAACAAGAAAAGATTCTGATTTGAGAATGTTGTTCCCCAAGCTGTCGATGGTACGTTTTTGAGTCCCGTGACTACCGTCAGTCCCGTTTCCGTATTTGTCAAAGATGCAAGCCACTGATTCTCACTTTGCAGCTCTCCTAACTGTTGCATTGTATACAGGCTACTTTCACTAACTTCTCCATAGGTGTCCAGGACCTTGCCTTCAGGACTGAGTAGCTGAATCCATGCTTTTTCTTTCTCGAGCTCCTCTTTAGTTCCAAGCGTTAAATTCAAGTTTTCCTGTTGCCAGTCGATAACTGGTACCGCAGACTCCAATAAATCTTCAGCCATGTTATTCCTACCGTATAACAATAAAAGAGGGGCCATGTCCAAAAACTCAATTTCCCAATAAGTAAATTGTTGGTTATCTTCTAGGCTTCCCCATAGCCGATCCGTAAAATCACTCACAGTGAATTGGGTCGGCAGCACTTCTGGTGCGTTAAAAGAATCAAGGATAGCTCCGTCCGAATCCAATAGAATCAGCCAGCCATTTTGGCTTTCCGCAAGTTCCTCCAAATTCTTTTTAAAGAAATGGTTATTGTCATCCAGAATGATTCGATTGGTAAAATAGCTAGCATCAGCTTCAGCCAGGTCAGTTTGAATCTCGTCTTCTGAGATGGTGAAGCCAATCACTGCCCAAACTATAAGCATCCCTACAAGGAAAATCAGCGACAGCAAGAACAGCTGAATGAAGAACTGAACCATAAAGCGCTTATAAAGATTCATGGGTTCCTCCTTCCGGAATGAACTTGTAGCCCAGTCCTCTTACTGTGACAATAAACTTCGGATTGCTCGGACTTGCTTCGATTTTTTCTCGTAACTTTCGGATGTGGACCATCACCGTATTATCTTCTCCAAAAAACTCTTCGCCCCACACCTTTTCGTAAAGCTGGCTCTTGCTGAACAATTGATTAGGGTGCCTGCAGAAAAACAACAGCAACTGATACACTTGGGCTGGGAGTTCAACGGGCTGTCCATGAAGTCTCACTTCTCCAGCATTCGTATTGACGGAGAGTGGACCAAATTCAAATAAGTTCGCTTCGACCCGTGGTACGCTTCCAAGACGTCTTCGAAGGTGCACTTTGATGCGGGCTGCAACTTCTAGTGGATTGAACGGTTTGGTGATATAGTCATCCGCCCCCACTGCAAATCCCGAAAGCTTATCCAAGTCCGTCGACCGTGCTGTCAGAAAGAAGATTGATGCATCGGAGATTTCTCGAATAAGCGGACAGACTTCAAAGCCGCTGCGACCGGGCAGCGTGATATCTAGTAAAATCAAATCATATGATTTCATCTTGCACAAAACCAAAGCCTCTTCTGCTGAGCTTGCTGCATCAATATGGAAGAAATTCTCTTTTTTTAGAATCGTAATCAGCATATGTAAAATCGCTTGCTCGTCTTCAACAATCAATAATTGCGGTTCTTTCATTCTGCCCCCCCTTTCCAAATAGTTTCCTGTTAACTATAATATCATTCACTAACTTTTAAAAAAGGAGAATTAAGGAAGAATTAAGGTAACGTTTCTTTCTCCTTAAGGAAAAGGTTCTATAATAAAAGCAGGCCTCACTTAGAGGGCAACGAAAAGAACCTTGGAGGGAATCCACTATGATCGCAATCGGAAAACGAGAGTTTATCAGTATGTTTAAAAGCATCAAATCTATTCTTATCATTGCTATATTGCTCACTACTTCCTATTACTCAGCGAAGTACTCGCAAGTTTTGACTACGGGCATCTCTATGACAGAAAAAGAAATGTCCGATATCCATACCGGTGGACTTCTACTTTTGCTACTGTTATTCGGCCAGCTGTTCGTGATGGGACTTTCACATGACAGTATCAACAAAGAGAGCCACGAACGAACTATGCGTTTTTTGGTTACCAGGACTTCTCGGCTTCGTATTATACTTGGTAAATTTGCCGGCACCTGGCTTTTTTGGTTTACCTGCATCCTCATTTCATTCTTGTTGATTGGTATGTTTTCATTGAAATTCAATTTTTTTATCTTTTCACAAGTGATTGCTTTATCAACATTCCAAATTGCTTTGACAATTTTGTTGTCCATCATGATTCCTAAACCTTCTATAACAATGTTCTTGGGTATATTGGTTGGACTGCTGTTTCCAATTCTTAGCTTATGGCTTGTGTTTACAGACAACAATTGGATTAGCTGGCTCAAGTTTGCTAGCCCCTATTACTATTTGGTTGCAGACAATTACCTGTTTTTGATTATTTTTGGTTTGGCTGGATTGATACTGGCAGCTGCAATGGCGATTTTTAATAGGAGGGAATTTTGATGAAAGCAATTGAAACGAATATGTTAAATAAAACCTATGGCTCTACCCCTGTAGTCAACGGGATCAGCCTAGTTGTGGAGAGAGGAGAAATTTTCGGCTTTCTTGGCCGCAATGGCGCTGGCAAATCTACATTCATCAATATGCTGACAGGTATTACTCACCCGACGAGCGGAAGTTTTTCTCTCCTTGGCGTCGATGGTCCCAATGAACGCATTAAAAAGCACATCGGTGTGATGCCGGACTATTCTACACTTTTTAATTCAATGTCGGCAATGAAACATTTGAAATTTCTTTCAGCTCTGTCTGGTAAATCAGTCTCTGAGACAGAGTGCCAGCATGTCTTAAAGCTTGTGGGTCTGGAAAATGAGGGCAAAAAGAAAGTCAGTAAGTTTTCATTCGGGATGAAGAAAAAACTGGGCATTGCACAAGCCATCATTCACAATCCAAGTCTTGTTTTTCTAGATGAACCAACTTCGGGGCTGGATGCTGAATCTGCTTTACACATACATAAGCTGATTGGTTCATTGAAACAACAAGGAAAGACCGTTTTCATGACATCCCACAACCTTGATGAAGTTGAAAAAATCTGCACCACCATCGCTATCATGAAAGACGGAGGCATCGTCAAAAGTGGTACGATGGATGAACTGCGTGCATATTATCGGTCTGCGATCACCGTTCAGCTAAAACATGATCCAATTCCGACTGGCGAAGCTCAAAAGCTGTATGCTTGGCTGGAAACTGCCGGGACAGAAATACAACAAACAGCATCCTTCACCACTATCACTGTTGACAGTGAACAGAAAATAGCTGAACTCATCCGCGCTTTCACGAATTGCCATGTGAACATTTTTCGTGTGGAAGTCAATGAACCTTCTTTAGAGGAAATGTTCTTGGCTGAGTAGACATTGAGTTATTGAAAACACAGCCACAACGAAATGGCTCCATTCATTTCCTTGTGGCTGTGCTTTTTTTGATTATGAAGGAGAACACTTACGCTCATGAGTTGCAGTTTTTGGGATGAAATTTCCCACTATTATTTATTACTTGTTCAGGAAGTAATTTCATTAAATGCTTTCACTCAAAGACTGGTCAATATGACTCTACTTATACTCTACTTATTGATTATAGAAGCAAAACTCTACTCTTCCTTCTCTCGTTAAGGTCCTTGTAACCGTCAAGTAGAAACAAACAGTTTTTCACAATTAAGATTCAACACCTTGATTGCTAAATAACGTTTTTCTGTATCTCATTCGGATGCTGTCTTGCTTCTCGTCAAATGTAAGAATCTCACTTCGATGAAGTAGGCGGTCTAAGATGGCGGTTGTTAAGGTCTGATCGCCTAAGAATTTCCCCCATTCGGCTGGACCTTTATTTGAAGTCAAAATGAAGGCCGCTTTGTCGTACATTTCATAAATGAATTGGAAGAACAGATGAGCCTCTTGAGGCTCATAAGCCATGTACATGACATCATCAATGATGATTAGATCAGAAGTGGTAATCCGCTTATATCTCGTTTTTGACTTGCTCGTGTATTCTTTTGATTTCAACACATAGATAAGGCGCTCCATCGATACAAACGACACCTGATACCCACGCTCGATGGCGTGGATACCTAAAGCAGTCGATAAATGAGTCTTGCCCGCGCCTGTCGGCCCCATCATGATCAACGTAAAACAGTCATCGACCCAAGACAGCTCCTTTAACACATTCAGCTGCTTTTCACCGATAGCTGTCTGTTCTTCCAGGCGAAACTCCTCGAATGTAAGTAATTCAGGGAACTCTGCCCATTTCATGAGCTTTTCGCTGGTTTTGCGTTCGCGACAACGCATTTCATAACTAAGCACTTCATGGATAAACTCATGATACGTCCATCCCTTTGCCTCGGCTTCGCGTAGAAAACTTGGCAGTTCTTTGGCCGTTTCTGCCAACCGCAAGGTTCGGCACTTTTCTTGTAATTCTTCGTAGGGAAGACTCATTGGTTCTCACCTCCTTGAAGGACGGAGAGGTAAATATCCGCTGTTCGTTCGGGTGCCACGAAGTCTTTGTACTTCTCGTTGATCGTGCCGGCTTTCTTTTGCTTCTTTTGGCTTTCTATCTCTAACGAGATAGTGATGTCCCGTAAATCATTGGCGCTCGTTAGCTTGAGCCGTTTCATCTCATCCAGCGCTTCATCGACAAAGTGAGGGTGATTTCCAATGACAGATTGCACGACTTTCAATTGGTCGACCAAATGGCGGGGATACCGTTCGGTCAATTGCTCAATGAACCAGGTGCTTGTTTCTGCATCTGCTAATTGGTCTTGAATTTGCTGGATTAAATCATCTCGTTTGGTCTGATTTCGTTCACGATGGGTAGGGTCCGAAATGACTTCTCCTTTGCCCTTCGCCAATCGGTGTTTCGCTAATATCTCCCCATGTTCCTGGAGACGTATGTACAGGTAGTGGTTATCCGTCTGAACATAAGCGATATTTGGCGCACCTTTACGGTAAGTGCCACGGGGCACACTGTAACGGTTTGAGTCGAAACGAATGACATTGTCATGCTTGATATCTCTTGTTATACTCGAAGTGAAGACTTTTTCAAAAATGTAAGTACCAGAGACCTTTTGCAGGTGTTGCTTTTCCAGGGCGTACACCTCGAAGGGTCTTTTTTTGATGTTGTGATGAACTTTGTAATTACCGGTTCGTTCCAGCCACTTCATGCAGGCAGCTTGCCAATCCATCAAATTATCAAAGGTTCGGTTTTTAACAAAGTTGTTTTTGACGTATTTCACGACTTGTTCGATTTTTCCTTTCGATTGCGGATCCGACTTCCGACAAAGATAGACTTTGAATTTTCGTGTCTGTTGGTATTTGGTGAATTCCGCTGTCATGATCAAATCTCCCGAATTCTCACTAACCATTAAGAGCCGGTCTTGGTCATAGACGATTTCTTGGCACATGCCCCCAAAATGGCGAAAGGCATTCTCATGCATATGTATTAAGTCGCTTGCCCGGAAGGGTCGATCCAGAAACTCCACATACTTGAACCTCGAATGCGCTAACACAAAACCAATGAAATACACCTTTCGGTATGTCTCTTCAGTGGTTAATACCTTCTTCTCTCCAAAGTCTACTTGCATCTGTTGGCCCATCGGAAGTTCTGGAACTGCACTGAATGTGCGCTCTGCAGCCTGCTTAGGAATATGATAGACTTCCCGCAATTCGTTCACATAATTCCTGACGGTATTTTCAGCGATGGACTTTACACCCAATCGTTCCTCCAGCCAATCAAAAATCTGTGCACCTGTCAGATCGGGATGCTCTTTTAGCCAGCTGACAATCTCCTCGTGGTAAGGATCCAATTTCTTGCTTCTGCTTTGCAGCGAAAGAACGAATTTACAAAAATCATCAGGTGTCATATTTCCGTAGTCAATCACACGATTTCTAGATATCTTCAGCTTTTTCGCAATAGCGCTATTTGAAAAACCCGCGCTGCGAAGTTGGTGAATCTCGTTGTAAATCATAAACTTTTCCACTCCTCATTCCTCACTTTCAATAGACTCTCTCAAGTATATTAAAAGTGAATCGGTATCGGTAAACTGTTGAGTCTTATTTGGTGGAATCTGTTTACCGTTATTTGTGGAAAACTGTTTAGTCTAGTTTAGCGTTTACAGTCCTTTGTAGTTTAAAACGTTCTTAAAGAATGTAGTAATCGAGAAACAGCATTCGTAAAAGTAGATTGTTATAGACAAAAGAGGAAGTTAAGTGCCAATCGGCATCCATCCTCCTCTTTGTGTTTTGCTATTGAAATTACCGCTACTTCCGATAACTTATGATATGTAAACTAATTTTTATGAATTCCTTGCTGTAATACCTAAGTAGATAAAAGCGATTACCTACCATTTATATTGTATCTATCATAAATGTTTCTTCGCTAAATTATTTGAATTGGATAATTGAATGTTTTCAATGGATTCCACAAGTTCCCTCGAGTCATCCGCTCTAAATACGATCGAATTGACATAGGTTTTCTTTCCATAGGAACCTTTCATCAATGCAGGTTCTTTTAAAATAATTTCATATTGGGGCGAATCTATCGTTAATAATGAATAGTAGGTGTCTTTAGATACTTTATCCGTGATACTACGTGCTTCAGCAACTTGTGTACGTTCAATATTATGAATATCCACTTTAATGCTGCTCTGATACCCTAGACGAATAATCAAATAGTTCTCTCCAATAACATGCGGCAAACACTTTACCGAATTATATAACCCTATAATATAGAGCAAACCGTAAGCATTTAAGACAGTAAAGATCCAAGCAACAACTTCACTCCACCTTTGAAGAAGAAAATGAAACAGTATTCCTTCTGCAACAATTAATACGGAAAATAAAATAACAATTGTCTTTATCTGCGAATCTTTATGATACGTAAAAGTATCATTTACAATGACACTTGGTTTTTTAAACCATACAAATAAAGAATAATAAAAAACACTAAGTTCTGTTAAAACGGCATGTAAAATAAAACCGTTTCCTAATTTGGGTTTAAGTGCATTTTCCACTACTTCTAGAAAATTGAGTTTTTCATCTGACTGTACTGAGCGATGACTCCGAACACTCTTAACTATTCCATAAACCACAATTAATACAACACTAACTTCTATTACAGGCAGAAGCCAAAATAGGATGGTGTTTAAATAGCCTTTTTGTGATGATGGAATGATCAGGTAAGCAGCACCTAAACATGCTAGAAACGAGAGGTAAACCCATAGTTTTGGCATCGACCTTGGTCTTATAAATAAAAAGTAAATTAGTGTTGGTCCAACTATAATCATTGCCAATGTTAAGGTAATAGTTAACCAATCGGTAATAGTTTCTAACCGTAATGTATAGTAACTTACACCCATCAGTGCTGTTAACAATAAAAATAAGATAGATAATCGTTTCAACCCTGTTCCCCCTACTCTGTGATACCTCTTTCAACTTATTACTATTACCAGCCATTTTTCTAAATGGCAGATGTAATGGACTAGTATCTAAAAGTTCATGCTTATTAAATTCAGTCCCTTTTTCGTCTAATAATTTTTCCTATTAGTTCATATACTAATTTTACCATCTACTACTTTTAATGATAGGAACATATGCAATAATTTGTAATTAAAAACCCGTTCGTAAAAGTACACCTAAATGAACGAAAAA
This sequence comes from Planococcus sp. ANT_H30, assembly GCF_008369335.1. Taxonomy (NCBI): domain Bacteria; kingdom Bacillati; phylum Bacillota; class Bacilli; order Caryophanales; family Caryophanaceae; genus Planococcus; species Planococcus sp. ANT_H30. The sequence continues at coordinate 32,979 of NZ_VOBJ01000007.1, forward strand.
AGAAGATGCTTAGGACCAGCATCTTCTCCAGTTTGCTTTTATAGACTTCCGATAAGCCACGATATGTAAACTGCATACCTAATTAGGATTCTCTTCTAGTTCATTTATACAAGATATTTTAGGCTCTCAATTGCACCTTTCTATAACAAAACACTGTCATTCAAATTTTACTACTGAAGTATAATAGTTATATTCTTTCCGTATACGCTCCCAATATTCTGCATCTTCATAAAGCAGCGTTAAATTTTTTGCTTTTTCTAAAAAAATGATTGAATCTTCTTTTCCAAGGTGAAAGCTACATATTGCTTTTCTTGAAAAGTATAAGGCTAATATAGTGTAGTTCATTTTTTTTTTGTATTTTTCAAGTGAACCCTCAATAATTTCAAGAGCTTTTACATAATTTCCTTCCTTTATTAATAGTAGTGATAAATTTATTGCAAATGAAGTTTTAAGAAGTTCTGCTTCTCGAAAATCTTTATACTTATTAAGCCTGGTTAATACACTTTGAGTAAATTCAGTAGCTACATTAACTGGAAATAAAAATAATATAGTATTAATCATACGAATATCATTCAAATACCATTGTTCATATTTTGATATACGGTTCCAAATTGGCTGGATTATCCTTTTTGTAAGTTCGATGTCTCTCGTTAAATGTAGCTGCAAAAATGCATTGCAGACAATCTGAATTTCTTCAATATCTAAATCTTGTTTCTTTTTTAAAAATTTTGCTATTGCTATACTCATTTCTTCTAATTTTTCAATATTATTATAATTTAAGGTGAAGAACTGTTTGATAATCAGTTGCTTCGCTTCATAATTATAACTATTTCGAATAAAAATTACCTCTTCAAAATCAATGTTCAAGTTATTTAGAATCTTAATGTAGACATCTGTCTCTAAATTATTTAATCCTGCTTCAAATTTAGAATAGCTACCTTGAGAAATAATATTTTTAGAGACACTTATTTGGGTAAAGCCTCTATTTCTTCGAATACGTTTTAAAACCTCTCCTAAATACATGGCAATCTCCTCTAAAATATTCTATCTAGAATATTTCGTTATCGATAGTAAATTATCCTTTACGATATAGAAAAAAGGGGGGATGAAAATGGAAATTTTTCAAATACTTATAGATATTTGGATTATAGTAGGAGGTTAAACTTCACCTTAATTAAATGGTATAATTGCTTGCAAATTCGAAGGTGTGAATGTGAGTAATGAACTGTTTAATTTATAAACAATATTATTTCTATTTATTTTATTAGTATCTGTAATACTTTTTATGATTCTTTTAATTCGAATCGTTAAAAACCTTTTTTAAAAAGGATGAATTTTCCAACAAAAAAATAGGCGCAATTCTTATAGGTATACTTTTAGTTTCTATATACCTGCTTAACTGGCAGTTTAATTTGAGATTTTTACCTGAGGGCTATCTTATTCAGGAAATATCATCACTCGATGAAGAGTATGAAGCAAGAATATATTACTATTCCGGATTTATCGATTACAAAAATGTTAGAGTTTCAATATTTGATAAAGATAGCGAAGATTAAGAACTATATATTACAACTTCGTAGATGGACCATTAAACGTTGAATGGATTAATGAAGAAACAATATCAATTAATAACATGGAACTGAATATTCGTGAAGATAGTTATGATTTTCGGAAGGAAAAATAAAACATTACTTTGGAGGAACTTATGAAGAAATATCATCTGATACCAACTTTATTTATTGCGTTTCTATTAAGCTTTTCTATTTCTCACTCTGTAGATGCATCTGAAAAAACTAATAATATTCAAGAATTGCATGATTTGATTATTGAACAAAATTTAGTAAGGTTAAATGAAAAGGGTCAGCTTGAGATAAACGAAAAGGCCAATGCAGAATATCTAAAAGTAAGTATGAGTCTATTTAATGATTATACTGCTGATTTGAAAAAAATGAACACACTTGTTGAAGATGATCTATTAACATTTGATGAAAATTTCCAACCAGTGATTTACAGCCCAGAAGAAATATCTCAAATAGTATATGAGAAATCTTTAAGTAATCCTTCCGAAAGAATCATCATTGATAATCAACCTGTTACCATATTTGCAGATCCAAGTGCACCACCTTCAAGGAATATAAAAAACCTAGTTATTGCTAATAGAAATAACCTTGAATCGTTTCTTAGTTCCCAAAAATCCCTTGTTAAGTGGGGTGGAGGAAATCCATACACAGCAACAATAGGATATTTTGTAGGAAAAGTAAAACCAAAAGGTTCTTGGGATTATAAAACTGTTTCCGGCTATGCGCCATGGTATAAGAAATTTTTAGGGACTTTTTTTGATGGAACTAAAGTCATTGATTCCGCTTATATTGGCAATTACAATTACGGTTATACAGGGGAATTGTTGTTTAGTAAAAAGGATCTGCTTGCAGCTGGAGACGGAGTCTCGATTATTACTTCTTTTATGACTAATATTCAAAAAGGAGAGTTCAAGGCTTCGCTTGATAGTGAAGGAGATAAAGCTCCTGTTAGAAGAGGTTTTGACAATGCTGTAAAATATGACTAGTTTTTAAGTTACGCCGATTGTAAAATTAAGCTAATGAGTACAGTATGGAAAAACAAATTTCCTTTGAAATATAGAATGTGAAATTATGTATCTTCGTGAGAAATATACGTAACCGTCCAATAGTGAACACATTCTAATAGAAAATTTATCATGAGATACTCTTTCCAGAATTGAATTTCTGGGAGGAGTTTTTTTGTAAGAAAAAAGAAAAAGCACTGTATTGTGAATTGAACTCCAAATGGTAGACACTTTGAAAAAAAGCGCCCCATTTATTGATGGCCCAATTCATTTATAAGTTTGCAAAGGTTTGTTAGGTTTATTTAACTTCCGATAAAGTTTCCTCTTGCCTTCTATACTATTGCTTGTTGCAACTTTGCTTCAAAAGCAAGCGTCTAGTTTAATAAGAAATCTTTTAAAATGAGTATGAGGGATAATAAAACAAAAATGGTAAGTCAGGTGAAGAAGAGAGTAAGAAACACAATTAAAACTTGAAGGATGTGAAGGAATATGGTGAAAATCCTCAAAGTAACTTTAGTTCTGGCTTTACTATTTTGCCTATATTTAATCTACACACATTTTACATATGAGTTTTACTATACGAACGGTGAAAAAGATGGAGATATAGTCACTTCACCAAATGAGGCATATTCTGCTCAAGTTTATTACCAAAATTATGGTGGAGCAGCAGGTGGAGTCAATGCGTTTGTTAATGTTGTATTTCATTTAGAGGGCGATTTAGAACGAACAGTTTATTTTAGTGATGCGAAAGGGCGCGTCCAGTTAAATTGGCTTGACGATGATTTACTTTCTATCACCAATTTTGATGAATACGGGGATAGAAGTATTGAATTGGTTGTAGAGAAAGAAATTTATGATGAAGATGGCGGGGCATGTGATACATACAAAATTAAACAAAACTATGTATGTTTCAGTAGGGATCACGTTAAAAACGGTTCATAAACACGGCATTTAAAATAACTGTTGCTTTAGTTTAAGGAGCTATTGAAAATAAATAATAGAAGAAAAATCTCGATTTAAACTGAATTGAGATTTTTTAATTTCTATTACTACAATTGTCAGCACGATATGCCGCGTCCGATAACTTCATGATATCTAAATTTAAATTCAATACTGAATTTATTCGAATAACGAGCTGCAAAGGAGTATTCCTTACCACAATCTAAGCATCTGCGATCTTTGTTATCTTCGCCGTAGATCCTAAGTTCCTTTTGTTGTCCACAAACCTGGCAACTTTCGAAATATATTTACGGTAAAATACCTGCTGTTGCTAATGGAACCTACTCATTATCATATAGTTTTTTGTCATCCCCTAATCAATCAGGATTAAATTTCCATCTTGATTCAATCCATAGTTCCCACTGTCAAGAAGATCGAAGCCATCATATTTTTTATCTATTTCTTCGATCACCTCTCTCAGTTCATTTGTCAAACAGTTATCGGTTTCAAGTTCAAGATTATAAGTTTCATCCCTCTTTAGAGGTAACGGCTCATAAAATGGCTGAATTGACAGCTTTTCGTCTGTATGTAATACAGGTACTAAAAATTGTGTCTTTCCTTTTCGGTTCAATTCTTTGTATATTTCTTTTTCTTTTATGCTTTGCAAATGTCCTATTTTATGTAAATGCTTTTTAACGACTAAATTTTTGTATTAGTAAACTTTTCTCGTAGACCCTATTCCAATGCAGTTTTGACTGTTCATTATTTCTGATGCATTATTTATCACTTCTTCTATTTGATTCATCTGACTCTATTTCCTCCCTGTCCTATTCAATGCTTTATTTTATGAATTATTATATTTTGATTTTATTAATTTTAACATAATTTCCCTTTATGTAATTCTACTAGCAAAAACAAGATTTATTATAACCGTTCGTAAAAGTACACTTCCATGAACGAAAAAAGAAGATGCTTAGGACCAGCACCTTCTCCAGTTTGCTTTTATAGACTTCCGATAAGCTGCGATATGTAAACTTATAATTTAAAAATTTCTAGTATAGATAATCGTTAGCTTCATAATATTTCATTAATTCTTAATTTAATTTTTCATTTTAAGTACCACTTGAGTGCATTTCTATAGAGTACGTTTTCAGCTTGGTCTTGTTCAAGTGCCTGATGAATTAAGGAGACATCGGAATGCTGGAATGGCACTTTTGCTCTTGTAGAAGGTAAATCTGTTCCGAACATCAGGGCGTCAGGGTTTATAGAATAAATAGTTCGAATGGCTTCTGCTGCATCAAAATCGATTCTTCCAAAGCCAGTGGCTTTTACTTTGATTCCTTTTTCAACTAATGATAAAAGAGTTGAAAATCCCTCTTTGGATAATCCAAGATAATCAACGGAAACAGCCGGAAGCTTCGCTACTTTCTCTTCAATTTCGGTTAGATCCCGGGAATTAATGTAAAGTTCCGTATGCCAGTTAACCAGTTCGTGAACTCTTCTCGAAAAGTAATCCAACCGTGAAAGGTCCTCTGAACCACCCCGATTCACATTAAATCGCAATGCCCGAACCCCAAGTTTATTTAATTCGATGATTCTATCGTCTGAAGTATCATGAGTGAGTTGAGTAACTCCAACGAAGTTGTCTCCTAATGTTTTTAAAGCGTCTATCAGGTAAGATTGATCAAACGCTTGAAACGAACCGGAAACTACAGCACCACCAACTACATCAAAGTGCTCGACGCTTTTTAAGTAATCATTTCTAGTAAAAGCCTCTGGCATAAAACCTTGATTTTCTATCAAAGGAAATCTTGAATCTATAATATGTAAGTGCGCATCAAAAAACTTCATTTCCATATTCCTCCTTTTCTTCTAACCCAAGCATATAACTTAATGTACTATAAGTAAAATTGATTAAATTAATGAATATACATAATTTTTACTTATATATTTTTGTTTTGAAATTTATTCAAAATTACTGTTGTAGCATTTTAAAACTGCATTGAATTTAACCGTTAGTAAAAGTACACTTAAACGAACAAAAAGAAGGAAGGAAGCTTAACCTAACACTTCTCCCCTTCCTATAATTCTCGATATGTAAACCTACACCTTTTGAGATTCAAGTTTGAAAACCTTACAAAACAGCATTCTGAATGTATCATTTTTTCTAATGAAATTAGTTCGGAATGATTTTCTGGGGAAGCCAGTAGAATCAAGAAAATGAATGTAACTTACTTACACTTAAGTTACATTCAGTTTGAGTAGAAAAATCCATATGAAGTTCTTTTTTAGAAAAAACGAAACCTTACTGGAAATAAATAGGTATAACAAAGTGCATTATTATTTCTTTAGCGTATGTATGAAAGGTGGAGAAACCAATTGTTCATTTATTTTCTAGTAACGTTCGTTGTCGTCTTTTTAGCTATTTTAATCATTAATTTTATCGTGAATAAACTTTTAAGAATAACGAACAAGACTCATTGGGTAATGTCCATCGTTGCAAGTTTCGTGTTCACATTAATTTTCATAGCAATACTTGGCTTATAAACATTCAAATTCATCAAAACATCTTCTCTAAATTTCTCTTTTTTAAGAAATGAAACTTTACTGGGAATTAATTGGTATAGTAACTCTACGGATGATTTAAAAATAAAGAGTACCGAAAAGGAGGATCTGATGGGAAAATATGTAAGTACCATAACGATACTTTCAATCCTTTTATTGCTATTAGTTGCTACTAATCAAATTACTTTAGAAGTATTTTTTCTAATATTTTCTCCCTTAAGCATCGGAATGTTAGTTATAGGAATTGTAGAGTTGAAAAATACGGTCCAGAGTAAATGATTAAAGCACTCAATCTGCCATTTTCATTAAGAACGAATGTAACTTAATTCACATTAAGTTACATTCAAATCAAAGAATTTATAAAACTAAAGTTGAACTGAAATTACTTTGCAGCATCGTTTTTGTTGTATAAATGGTTATAGCTAATGACCAGAAAAATGAAAATAAATACCAGTAGCATAAAACTTCTAGCATTGAATCCATCAGTCGCTGAAGTTTCATCAAGTATAATGCATACCGCTATAGCTAATATGCTAATGACACCAAAGAGAATAAATAATGGCTTGCGTGTTGAGAAATACTCTTGCTTTACTTCAATTACTAAATAAACAATTGTGAAGATAAGTGAAGCAATACGAGTTAGAAATAAAACTTCATACTGAAGAAAAAACGTTGCAACTAAAAAGCCGATCAATGCCAAAATCACGATTATAGTACTGATATTTTTTTTCATCCTAAACTCCTCATATTCATTCTTGTCTAAACAATATTTTTTAATACTTTAACTAAGTGTGAATGTAGCTTAAGTGCACTTAAGCTACATTCACATTCCAGTCTTTTCAGCAAAAAATCTAATTAAATTTTTTCGGGAGTTTCACAAAATCCTCCAGATCAGTTTGTAGCTCATTGATTTTTTGATTATGACTCATGCTCAACTCGATACTCTACTTAAAAGTCAGTGGTAAAACGAAAAATTAGTAACTACACGTTTAGGAGTTTGAAAACCTTTCAAGTTATTGTTTTCCCTCAAGTTGCTTTATTCTTTTTTCTAGCTTTTCAACTTTGGAAGTATTAAGTACTGCTATAGCTAAGATTATCATCATTAAAGAGAATAAAAATATCGTCTCCATCAGTTCTCCTCCTTGCATATCATTATTTTAACTAGATATAAATTGATAAAAATGAATAATTTGTTAATTGAATTATAACAATATTTCTTAAGTATAAATACCTGAAACTAAAATCAATGCAGTACAAATAAAACCGTTCGTAAAAGTACACTTTTACGAACGCTTTAAAAAGAACTAAAAATGACCGGAAAAAGCGTTCGCAAATGTAGTAAATCAATTTACGAACGTTCGGGAATTGCAGACGCTTTTACGAACGCTTTTTAGTTAGAATAAGAGGAAAGAATCGTTTACTGAGATGAATTATGCACCATCGCAAATTTGATTGCATACGCGTCAAATTGGAAGCACTGATCGGAATATTTATTTAGATAAGCAGCATAGTAAAAATTTCGAGAGTTCCAACTACCAATTACTCAAACACGTTATTCGAAAAGTCGACATAGTAGTGATAGATATGCGATTACTCGGTACGACTCCATATAAAGATAGTGTGTAGAACCTTTATTGCAGACTCTTTCGTCAGCGTCTTTCTACGTCCGAATGGCTAGATCATTCGCCTTCTTACGTCATTGATACATTCTCAAGCAGTGTCCCAATTTTCTTGTGATAAAATTTGGCTCTTTAAAAAATCAGGTAATTTCTTTCTATTTATAGTGACTTTTAAGCTATAATGACTTGTGAGTTATATTTTGTAAATAGAGAAGAGTGGTATGTATGAAAAAGACATTTCTATACTTATTCGGAGTCATTATTTTGTTGGCACTCCCTATTATCATATGGTTTTTTAAAGATGAAAAAACAGTCACTATTGCAATCATTGATAAAACGGTTCCTACTGAAAGCTACCGGGAGCATAAAGGCCTGACTTGGCTATTAAATCATCAACGTTACGTAAGTGAATCTGGAGAAGCTTATCTGGCCGACACAGATTATTATGGCTTCGTCCCTAATGAAAAAGAAGAAAGCTACACTACTCGTGATTTACCCGGAGACTTGTCTGGAACTGACCTGATCTATCTTGCAGATTCCTACGGAGTTTACGAAGAAAATTTACCATGGCAAACGACCGAGAAAAAGCCTGGCAGTTCATCCATGATTACCGGCGGACTGAGTATGGCTGAGTGGAACACGATTAAGCAACAAGTTCAAGCTGAAGGCACTGATTTGGTAATGGAGTTTAATACATTTGCTTCTCCAACGCCTAAAGAAGTCGCAACAGACATAAACAAATTTCTTGGCTTGGAGTGGAGTGGCTGGAGTGGTCGTTACTTTGTCGATCTTGACTCTTCTGACAGTGAAATCCCTCAATGGATTATTGATAACTACGAGAAAAATGAGGCCAAGTGGCATTTTAAAGGTGCTGGATTTATATTGGTTAATGACGATACCGGCGAAATTGTAGTTCTTTCTGAAGAAGCAGGTGAAATCGGTTCTGACGGTCTTCATCTTACCTTTACTGAACAAGGCACCGCTCAATTCAACTTAACGGATAGCCCTTCTTTTGGTTATTGGTTTGATATTAATGAAGCCACTGAAGGAACGGATGTCTTAGCAGATTATCAGTGGGACCTGCAAGCTACAGGTAGTGAAAAGCTAGAAAAAGCAGGAATTCCACAGAGCTTTCCAGCTGTATTCCACCAGTCTAAATACGGTGCAGATCTATACTATTTTGCAGGTGATTTTGTCGATATTGACGATGTTCCAAACTTTTACCGTTATTCTGGTTTTGCAAAAATGCGCTCATTCCTTTCCATGGAATCGTTAGATGCTGAAAAGAGTTTTTATTGGAAGACCTATGTACCAATGATGGAAGCTATTTTAGCAAATGCAGAAGACAAAGAATCACAAGTTACAGCAGTTAAAGAAGTTGCTAAGGAAGAAGGTATTTCTTATCCTTCCCGTGTAAACGGACAGACATTCGAAGTGTATGAAGATGGCGAATGGCAGCCATTTACGATTAAAGGCGTTAATATGGGCATGGCTAAGCCCGGAACGTTTCCTGGAGAAGCCGCAATCTCGCGTGATGAATACGACCGCTGGTTTAAAGCAATCGGTGAGATGAATGCCAATGCGATTCGTGTGTATACGCTTCACCCGCCTGCTTTCTATGAAGCATTTGCTGCTTATAATGCAAGTGCTAAACAGCCACTTTACCTGTACCACGGCGTCTGGATTGATGAAGAGCCACTAGTTGAAACACTCGACGCCTTTACTCCTGAGATTACTGAGCGTTTCCAAAATGAGGTTCAGAAAATAGTAGACGTTATTCACGGTGATGCTGTTGTCGAACAAGAACCTGGCCATGCATATGGTACCTACAAAACTGACATCTCCTCTTACGTTATTGGTTGGATGATTGGTATCGAATGGTATCCGTTTACGGTTCAACAAATGGAACTTGATTATCCTGAGCTTGGTGATTTTCAAGGTACGCATGTATACACAGAAGAGGCCAACCCGATGGAAAATTGGTTGGCACAGCAGCTGGACTTGTTAGCATCGTACGAACTAGATACCTACCAAAGTATGCGTCCTTTGAGTTTTACTAACTGGGTAACGACAGATAATGTGGACCAACCAGCAGAGCCAAGTGAACAAGAAGATATGGCAACTGTCGATCCAAATCACATTAAAACCAAAGGCATCACGGATACAGTTGGCATGTTCGCTTCTTATCATGTTTACCCGTACTATCCAGATTTCTTGAATTTAGAAGAACGATACACTGAATACGTAGACCACCGCGGGGAATTCAATAACTACGCCGGCTACTTGAAGGATTTGAACGATTCTCACGATATGCCAATTGTCATCGCCGAGTTCGGTATTCCTTCTTCTCGCGGCATGACTCATGAAAATCCGTTCGGTTGGAACCAAGGGTTTATCTCTGAACAACAGCAAGGCGAAATCGTCAGCCATATGTATGAGGATATCCTTGAAGAAGGACTGATGGGCGGTATGGTTTTCACATGGCAAGATGAGTGGTTTAAGCGTACGTGGAATACGATGGAGTATGACAATCCAAACGAACGGCCATTTTGGTCCAATGCTCAAACAAATGAGCAGCAATTCGGATTGTTGAGCTTTGATCGTCATAAAGTGAAAGTCGATGGTGAAGATGATTGGCAAGATGGGCAAAAGCTATACGAAAAAGACAACGGTGCCCTCAGAACCTTGACCATGGATTCAGATGAGCGCTACGTTTACATCAAAGCCCAATTCGATCCTACCGATAAAACCTGGTGGACTGAACAGGATTTCAATTTGTACTTTAGTATTCGTGAAGACCAAGGCATTGCAGTTGATGCGTTGGGGAAAACAGAATTTCTCGCAGATTTTCAGTTGAAGATGAACGATTTAAAACAAGCACAAATGCAAGTTGCAGGCGATTACGACAGCTTCTATTATGATTATCACAACCGTTTAAAGATGATTCCTGCAGAAGAAAATATTGAATCGACTTTCCATCCGATTCGACTCGCATTGAACAAAGAATTTGTGCGTCCCGATACTGGAGAAACACTGCCATTTTCTTCTTATGAAACCGGTGTTTTCCGATTTGGTATTGCCAATCCGGAGCATGAAAACTATGATTCTTTGAACGATTATTACTACGATGAAAAAACAGGCATCATGGAAATCCGAATTCCTTGGATGTTGCTGAATGCTAAAGATCCGGCAAAACGAGAATTTACAGGGGATCTTCAACAAGACGGCATTGAGGCTTCGAGAACAATTGAAGGAATAGATGTCGCTGCTAGTTTAACGGATGATAATGGTAAAGCAACTGAAACCTTTACTGCAACTCAAGCAGCCCAGTATTCATGGGACACATGGGGACTGCCACAATCCAAAGAACGCTTGAAGCAATCGTATTACATTCTTCAAGAAACTTTTGGCAACACTCAGTGATATAAACCGGACATGTTAGTAGCGTGTCCGGTTTATGGTTTTATAGATGAGTAAATCATAAAAAAACAGCAAGGTTGGCCGGTATGGCTCAACCTTGCTGTTTTTTTAGGGTGTCATCGTTTTCCAGCTATCTACGTGGTGAATCGCGACGCCGCCAAAACCAGTTATCCCTGCATAGTGTGCAGTTACTGCAGCTAATTCACCTTCCATGAAAGTTTCGCCCTCTTCGTAGAAAGAAATGTTGTCGCCTTCATCAGTCTCACCAGTTTCAACTCCGACTACTACTGATTTGCCGTATTTTTCTGCATAGGCCACTTCGTTCTTTACAAGTTCTGTAATCAAAGCAGCAGAATCTCTATAAGCCATCAAGGTCACACTATGTGTGTTAGCAATCACCCACTCTGCAAGTATCCCTTTGCCATAAATATTTTTATAAGTGATTTCATCAAACCAAAAAGGCAAATCTGCTTCAAGGGGTAAGTTCATTGCAGCTGTACTAGCACTAGCTTTACTCAAAAGGGCTTGATAGGATTTTACAGTGGCCGCTCGGTTCGTATTCCAACCGCTATAAAGGTAAGGCTCTACATCCAAATGAACACCTGCAAATTTTTGAGCTTGCAAAGCACCTTGTTGATAAGACGATAACCAGTTCATCAACCGATCTTGCTTGGTAAAGCCCTTTGGTGCTACCCAGTCACTAGCACCGTCCAATGCGTAAATCGTCATTCCTAATAGTCCCGCTTTTTCAATAAACCTTTTATAGACATCCACGGGAATATCCGCGTCAATCTGCACGTAGACTTTATTGACATCCTTACTGTCTAAAAAAGCAAGGGTTCCCGCTTCATCGCTATAAATCATCCACGGATTCCATAACCAGGTAGCTTTGACTTCCGTCTCAGCTGCTTGTGCACTCACTCCACTTTGTGTCAGCATAATCAACAAACACACACCTGCCATTATTATTTTTTTCATCTTCTGATATCCTCCCATTCTGTAAGCCGGAGCTCAAAGAACGAGACCCTGGCAACCAGACGACCTTGCGTTTTTCAACGGGTAGGCTCATGGCTTTGCGTCCTCCTCTTTCGATGGAGTTTGCCTTTTTCAGATTTTCATTATTATATGTTAATTTATGAGATTTTACTACCTTTTTTAAATAGCCCTTTCAAATTGTGAAGTTTAAGGCAATAATCAACAGTAGGATTTGTCTACATCTTTTATTACTAAGGAGTGACCTACAATGTCTACAGCAATACGTGAAGACGAAATTACATTGGCATTAATTCAGTCTTTACAAGAAGGCAATAGTAATGAATTTCAGGCAATATTGAGTGAACTCCAACCTTACGATATGGGTGTTCATTATCGACATTTGCCAGAAAAACATCGAAACAAATTTTTGTTGTATTTAACGATTTTTCAACTCACAGATTTAATGCAAGAGCTGCCTAAAACAGAGCAAGCCGAAATTCTGCAAAAATTGGGTGTAGAAAAATCAAAAAAAGTGTTGGATCGTATGGATAACGATGATTTGGCTTTATTCTTAGATGATTTAGAGCCTGATCGCATTAACGAATTGTTATCTCAAATTAACCAAGACGATTCTAAATTTGTTCAAAGAACGATCAATTATCCGCCAGAAACTGCAGGACGTCTTATGAATAACCGTTACGTATGGATTCCACGGCATTATACAATTCGAGATGCTATTGATAAAATCAAGCATTTTGCAGAAATAGCGGAGTATCTCAATTACCTTTACGTAGTAGACGAAGATAAAAAACTACGCGGCGTGATTTCCTATAAGGATTTAATTCTTGGAAATCTTGAGGATAAAGTAGAAGACATTATGTACAACCGCGTCGTCAAAGCTGATGTATTGATGGACCAAGAAGATGTGGCACACATCATTAGCCGCTATGACTTTGTGACATTGCCCATTGTGGAACATGACAATACACTCGCAGGGGTTGTAACGGTTGATGACGTCATTGATGTCGTGATGCAAGAAGCCAATGAAGACATTGAAAAACTTTCGGCATCTGGTAAATCGATTGATTTTAATACTCCGGCTTGGACGGCAGCTTATCGTCGCCTTCCTTGGCTAATCCTCCTGCTGTTCATTGGTCTATTTTCAGGCAGCATCATTAGCCGTTTTGAAGATACGTTGCAAGCAGTTGTCGCATTAACCTTTTTTATGCCGTTGATTGCTGGGATGACTGGAAATACCGGCACACAATCCCTATCTGTTGTTGTTCGTGGACTAGCTTCGCAAAAGCTAGATTTCAAGCAAACCGTTAAACTGATCATCCGAGAATTATGGGTCGGCATCATTATTGGCGTGATTTGTTCTGTTCTTATTTTATTGATTGCTTATGTATGGCAAGGTAGCTTTATTTTAGGAATTGTCGTGGGTGGCTCTCTATTAATGACTTTAATTATTGGTACTTTAGCCGGAACTATTATCCCACTGATTCTGTACCGATTCAATATTGATCCAGCCGTTGCTTCCGGTCCACTGATTACTACCATCAACGATATTCTATCTCTGCTCATTTATTTTGGAATGGCCACACTGTTCATTTCACAATTGATGTAAGAAAAGTCCCTGAATAAAACTTTCACTAAAAATAATTACTGACTCAACGTATGGTGATTCGCACTTTTTCAGGCAAATAACTTTATACCAAGTAAGACACTAGGTATAATAGGTTGTAATCGAAGGAGGCGCGCTTATGACCATTCCAAAACCCCTTGTTCAAACCAATCAGACGTTTGTTGTCGTTACTGTCGTAGCGGCGTTGTTGTTCCATCCAGCCATTTTACTGTTGCCGTTTGTTGTTGGAGCTTATACATTAGTGACAAAGAAAAATCCAGTGATTCAATTGGGCCATCTCTTTTTGAAAAAGCCGGCGGCAAGTTATCAGCAAGAAGATAAAGATCAGCAATTGTTTAACCAGTGGATTGCGACAATTTCCTTAGGACTGTCCTTGATTTTCTTTTCTTTTGGCATACCATCGTTGGGCTTTGTCTTCAGTATTATGGTCATTATCGCAGCAGGTGTTGCGTTGATGGGCTATTGTATCGGCTGTACGATTCGCTTCCGGTACATGATGTGGAAGCATAATCGAACAAAAGTGCAGGTATAAAAAAGACAGGGAGCAAGTTGCTCTCTGTCTTTTTTCGATGATAGAACCTTTACTTTACTTGGCCATTGCCACGCACGATGTACTTAGTCGATGTTAAAGCAGGCAAGCCCATTGGTCCACGTGCATGAAGTTTTTGCGTACTAATACCAATTTCGGCACCAAAACCAAATTCAAACCCATCTGTAAATCGAGTGGATGCGTTGTGATAAACAGCGGAAGCATCGATTTCCATAAAAAATTGATCGACGTTTTCCGAGTTTTTCGAAATGATTGCTTCGGAATGCTTTGTACCATACGTATTGATATGCTGAATCGCTTCACTGACATCAGCTACAATTTTCATCGCTACCTCTAATCCCAAGTACTCCGTTCCCCAATCCTCTTCCTTTGCAGGGATAACATCCGGAGAGCGTTTTTGTACGGATTCGTCCCCATGAATAGTTACTTGTTGAGCCAGTAGCGCACTTAGCAACAGTGGCAAATGCTTGTCCGCCCAATCTTTATGAACCAAAATACTTTCACAGGCATTACAAACAGAAGGTCGCTGTATTTTAGCATTTAATGCGATATCAATCGCCATTTGAACAGTTGCTGTCTCATCAATATAAATATGGCAATTCCCTGCTCCCGTTTCTAATACTGGAACTGTAGCGTTTTGAACGACCGTCTGAATCAATTTAGCGCCTCCACGAGGAATGAGCACATCTAAATATTTGTTGAGTTTGAACAGATGAGAAGCTGCTTCTCTACTTGTATCTTCCATCAATTGTACCGAATCAATAGGCAATCCACTGTTCTCAAGAGCTCTGTGAATCACCGCCACGATGGCTTTGTTGGAGTGTATTGCTGTAGAACTACCTCGCAGTACCACTGCATTGCCGGTTTTTAAGCACAAACTAGACGCATCAACAGTAACATTCGGACGTGCTTCGTAGATCATTCCCACAACGCCTAAAGGCACACGAATTTTAGACATGGTTAAACCGTTTGGCCGTTCCCACTTTTCTAATACTTCACCAACAGGATCTGCTAGTTTTGTCAATTGAATCAAGGCATCAGCCATTTCCGTTAAGCGATCTCCATCTAATTTCAAACGGTCTAGTAACGACTCACTCATGCCATTTTGACGTCCTACTTCAATATCTTTGCTGTTTTCCGCCAAAATAAAGGCTTGTTCTTTTAGTAATTGCGCTGAAATAGAACGCAATGCATTATTTTTTTGCTTTGTTGTCGATTTTGCTAATACTGCTGAAGCTTGTTTTGCTAGTTGCGCTTTTTGTATCAGTTCACTTGTAGACGTTTGCTGTTCTTGGAGAAGTTCAGTCATTCTGATGCCCCTTTCGATTTTCCATGCTTTAAACACTCATTGTCGTTTTTACGCCAATATAAGTTCCATCGCCTTTGCCTTTGAAAATATCAACTAATTTTTCACTGCCCGTTCCCGAACCGATAAATACTTGAACTCCGAAAGCTAACGCCGTTCGAGCTGCTTCAACTTTTGATTTCATACCGCCTGTACCCACAGTGGAGCTATCTGAGGAAGTGGCATCTATTAATTCATCGGGGATTTCGTGAAGGTGAAGGTATTTTTGCGCTTGCGGATTTGTTCTTGGGTTGTCCTGGTAAATGCCGTTAATATCTGTCAAAATCATTAAAATATCTGCATGCACAAGACCACTGACCAATGCTGATAACATATCATTGTCACCAAAAGTCAGCTCTTCTGCGGAAACCGAATCATTCTCATTGATGATAGGTAAGACGTTGCGTTCTAATAACTTGGAAATTGTCGCATTGGCGTTTTTATAAAGATCTTTCGTCAGCAGTAACTGTGCAGCCACAATACGGTGTTTCTTGCATTCGTCTGCATATGCCTGCGATAATAGGCTCTGCCCCACTGCTGCTGCTGATTGTTTGTCGACCACTGTGTCCGGTCGCGATAAATAGCCCATGCCCATACATCCCGCAGCGACTGCTCCAGACGATATCAATATGACTTCATGTCCATGTGTTCTTAAGCTGGCCAGCGCATCCACATGCTCGCGTAACTTCTCAATCGACAGTTTGCCTTCATCGTCCGTTAATGAGCTGCTGCCGATCTTCACTACAATCCTTTTCTTCTCCATGTGCAGTCACCACCCGTTTTTGATAAATAAAAAAGTTCTTCCATTTTACCTAAAAGCGGAAGAACCTTGACTCCATGACTCTTTCGACAAGTTTGTGTGAATCTCTTTAATAGAGTTATTATGCACTCTCTTGTATTTTAAGTCAATAAAATAAAAAGAATATTTAAAGTTTATTCTATTTAACAGTATTCGCTTAATATTCTTTATGTATATTTATGCATAAAATAAATAACTCTATAAACTTTTTAGATTAAGGGAACTTTAATTACGTCAAGACAATTAAAAAAGCATGGAACACCAACTCCATGCTTCAGACTATAGACAACGTCTTATCAAACTAAATAGTGATGTATAATCTCCAACTGGGCTGGCCACTTCGCTTGGTGTGGAGAATCCTAGATGCATACAAAAAAATGAATAAGTATTCTTTTGTCTACAAGCTGAAACAGACTCATTGAGATGAGTCTGTTTACATAGATCACTTAAGCTATCGCTTGTGGCAATCTTTTGGTCGCTTTTATGGGCAACAATTCTTCCATTCGATTTTACTTGTCATCAATTGTGACTTTTGCTTTTAGTAAATCAAAAATGATTTTAGCGTGATCTGTATTATCGAGCTGTCCTGCAAACTTTCGACTTGCCGGACCGTATGCATAAACGGGTACATCTTCTCCCGTGTGACCACTAGTTGTCCAGCCCGTGTGTGAGCGTTTATCAAAAATCTTTTCAATAGAATCATCGATAACTGTAACGTCATTACTCTTTTCCACTTTTTTTACCATGTCCACTTCTTCAGCAGTTAGATCCAGATCAATGTACTCGCGTAAGGTTTCTTCAACACTAGCACCGTCAACAATTTGCTGCGCCATGAAGTCTGGTGTACGCTTTGCCGCTTTAATCGGTTCCGTAAGCCAATTGTAAACACCATCTGCACCTATCGAAAAACCGCCTGTCGAATGGTCCGCAGTTGCTACGACTAACGTATTCCCATCTTTTTTAGCAAATTCTATTGCTGCCTGAAATGCTTTGTCGTAGTCTTCCATTTCGCTCATTGCGGCTACGATATCATTATCGTGTCCTGACCAGTCGACTTGGCTACCTTCTACCATGAGGAAGAATCCATCTTTATCCTCTGACAAACGATCAATTGCGGATGTCGTCATTTCTTCTAATGAAGGGATGTTCTCATCACGGTCGATCATTTTAGGAAGACCTGCGGGTGCAAACAATCCAAGCACCTGCTCGCCATCGTCACTGAGTAATTCGTCTCGGTCAGTGACATAGCTGTAGCCGTCTTTTTGAAACTCTTTCGTAAGGTTACGGTCTGTTCGATCGAATAACTCGGTTCCTCCTCCTAGCAGAACATCCACTTTGTGCTCACCATCTATTAATTCGTCGTAATAGTCATCGGCAATCGCGGTCATATTTTTTCGTGCAAGATCGTGAGCTCCGAATGATGCCGGAGTTGCATGTGTAATTTCAGAAGTTGCAACCAATCCTGTGGCTTTGCCTTTTTTCTTTGCAGCTTCGAGTACTGTTGTCACATTACTTTCGTCGTTGTCGACAGCAATCGCATTATTATAAGTTTTGATACCCGCAGCCATAGCTGTTGCAGCCGACGCAGAGTCAGTAACATTTTCTGCAGGATCATCGGGATAAGTCGATTGCTGGCCGACTAAATATGAATCAAAAGAGATTTCTTCAACTTTTTTAGTAGAAACATCATCTTGTAAGTAGCGATATGCTGACGTATATGAAGTACCTACTCCATCACCAATCAAGAAAATAATGTTTTGTACGTTGTCCTTTTTATCCTCTTTGCTTTGGTTGCTACTCGAAGAATCGGCTTTAGTCGATAAAGTAAAGGTCGTGATTCCAGTAACGGCCAATACTGATACTAAAGCAATTGGCAGTACTTTTGTTTTCAACTTTTTACGTATCATTTTTTCTCCTCCAGTCAATTCTAGCTATAAGTTCAGTATAAGGATCGTTTATTAAGTTATGGTTGAGGAATTGTTTAGCTTTTGTAAAATAATAAATAAAGCATTTTAGGCAACACAAAAGGGGCTGCACTCAAAAGTCATTTGTTCATGACCTTTGGAGACAGCCCCTTCTACTTAATTAGCAGTAGATGAAGGTGTATTTTTTGCTAATAGTAAATACGCAAGTAGGGCGATTGTGCACATCGAAAAAATAACAAGTCCCATCGGAACAGCCGTATTTTCTCCGGCAATCCCTACTAACGGTGCAGTCGCAGCCCCTAGGATAAAAGGCAATAGCCCAAGTAACGCAGAAGCACTTCCTGCTACGTGACCTTGACTTTCCATAGCAAGAGTAAAAGAGGCTGTCCCCACTACACCAATCGACATGATGAAAAAGAAAATTGGAATCACCACTGCCCACAGAGGTCCTTGTATGAACACGACAGCTAATAACACTGCACCAGCAAGCGTTGCGGTATAGAGAGCCGTTTCTAAAAGTTTCTTTTCAGACCATCTATAAGAAAATCGGCCAACAGCGTAGCTACCCATAATCAGCCCAATGCCATTCATCCCAAAGAGCACACTAAACATTTGAGGGGAAGTCCCGTAGATGTTTTGATAGATAAAAGGAGTACCCGATACATAAGCAAAAACACCGCCGATTAAAAAGCCTTGTGCTAACGCATACCCTGTAAATTGGCGATTTCTTAAAATTCCTGCAAAGTTACCGAATGTTGATTTTAGATTACTTGGTACTCGTTTTTCAGACGGTAAACTTTCTGTTAAACGAAAAGCCGAAAGAAGTAACAGAACAATTCCTAGTGTCGTTAACAGCATGAAAATCCCTTTCCAATCTGCAAACAATAAGACGCCGCTACCAATAGAAGGCGCAATTAACGGTACTAAATTACCAATAACCATTAATAACGCAAACAACCGTGTCAGTTCTGGTCCACTACTGACATCCCGCACAATTGCCCGGGAAATAACAAGTCCACCAGAAGCTGCTAAGCCTTGTATAAAGCGTAGGAAAACAAATAGATAAATGTTCGGAGCAAATATACAAGCGATTGATGCGACAATATAAGCCACTAAGGAAATTAATAACGGTTTTCGCCTTCCGTGCATATCGCTAAGTGCACCAGCAATCAATTGGCCGATTGCTAGTCCTAACAAGCATGCTGTTAAGCTTAATTGAACAGAACTAGCATTTGTTTCATAAACGTCCGCTAAAATTGGGAACGCTGGTAAATACATATCAATGGTAAATGGCACTAAAGTAGTCAACGCACCCATCAGTAAAATAAATTGGTTGCGTTTTAGACCAGTTGAACTTCCCACTCGTTTTACACCTTCTTTTCTTCTATTACTTATCTATGCTAAGCAAGCTTTAGTCAGCTGCACGCAGTGACATTTTCTGTTTTGTGATAAAAACTCAGTTTGTCTCTGTAAGTTTTGTGAATGACATAACTAAAAAACCCATAGCTATTAGTTTATCACAATGGATAAGCTAACAGCTATGGGTTGAAATAGAGCGATTAAAAAGATTTTTTTATTTTACTTCTACTGTCCAACCAAGTGTATCTTCAATTTTTCCTGTTTGGATTCCCGTAATCGTGTCGTATAGCTTTTGTGACAACTCACCAATTTCATGGTTATTAACGATCATTTTTTTACCTTTGTAGTTTAGTTCTCCTACCGGTGAGATAACTGCAGCTGTACCTGTACCAAAGACTTCTTCTACGTGGCCCGCTTCATAAGCTTCATACAACTCATCAATAGAAACGCGTTTTTCTGTTACAGCGATTCCCCATGTGCCGAGCAATTCAATAATGGACATGCGCGTAATGCCTTTTAAGATACTGCCATTTAACTCAGGTGTTACGACTTCCCCATTTATTTTGAAGAAGATGTTCATGCTGCCAACTTCTTCAATGTATTTTTTCTCAACACCATCGAGCCACAAGACATCCGCGTTGCCTTCTTTTTTAGCATCTGCTTGTGCTTGGTAGCCTGACGAATAGTTTCCTGCTGTTTTGGCCATCCCCGTTCCGCCTTTGACAGCGCGAGTAAATTTCTCTTCTACATGAATGACTACTGGCTGAAGACCGCCTGAGAAATAAGAGCCTACCGGCGACAAAATGACCATATATTTATAGGTTTGAGAAGGTCCGAC
Source organism: Planococcus sp. ANT_H30 (assembly GCF_008369335.1). Taxonomy (NCBI): domain Bacteria; kingdom Bacillati; phylum Bacillota; class Bacilli; order Caryophanales; family Caryophanaceae; genus Planococcus; species Planococcus sp. ANT_H30. Next base: position 53,542 of record NZ_VOBJ01000007.1, read on the forward strand.
TGCCAAATTTGCATCTGTTGAAATAATATAAGGGCGGATATAAAGAGAAGTTCCAGGCGTTTTGGGTACCCACTCTTTTTCCAGTTTGACTAATTGCATTAAATGCTCGAGCGCTAGTTGCTCATCGATTGCTGGAATGCTTAGACGTTCGCTAGAAAGATTGAGACGTTCAAAGTTTTTCTCAGGACGGAATAATAGAATGCGGCCGTCTTCTGTATGATAAGCCTTCATGCCTTCAAAAACTGTTTGACCGTAATGGAAGATCATCGCTGCCGGATCTAAGCTAATGGGTCCATAGGGTACAATTTTAGGATCATACCAGCCCTTTTCTGTTTGGTATTCGAGCATATACATATGATCTGTAAAGGTAGTCCCGAATGGCACTTGGTCTTTCACCGGCTTTTCTTTTTTGCTGGTATTGTTAATAACTTCAAGTTGCTGTGTTGTCATTGTCAGGACTCCTTCTATCAAAATAATTATAATTATCAGTTATATGAATAATTATACACGTTCATTCTCTTCTTTAATAGCTTCTCTATGCATTATTCTAAAATCATGATAAAAGACCTGTTTTTTCAAAAAAAAAGACCATTCAGCGAATGATCTCAATAAAGTGTGCCAGAATCTTGGCAGTTAATCCCCAAATGACTTTGTCACCATAAATGTAAAAATACTCATCTACCTGGCGTGTTCGCCAATTGTAGTTTTCGCCTCCAGCAATCAGATCAAAAGGAAAACTTTCTTCTGGTTGGATATCAAAATTGACACGATAGATTTTCGGTTCCTTTTCCAAGAAAAAAGATAGTGGCACCGTAAAAATGCTGTCAACTTCCGGTGGATTAGGAGTGAATGCCGTTTCTGGATTAATCACACCAGCGAATGTGTAGACGATCATGCCAAAAGGCGAAACGATATAGTCCAACGGATAAATATCTGAGATTTCTGCTCGTTCTATTCCCAATTCTTCAATTGTTTCACGGACTGCTGTGTCTTCTTCTGTCTGATCCTGAAAATCAATTTTCCCACCTGGAAAACAAATTTCTCCGGGTTGATTTCTAAGATCGTAAGAACGAACTTCAAAGAGGACATGGATTTCTCCATCTTTTTCGATAAGAGGTAAAAGAATTGCGTATTTCGAAAATTCCTTATTTCCTAAAACTTCAGGAGTGCGGTTTTTTACTTTTTTCAGCATACTTTGTGGATCCATATCAACACCTCATCTCTTCTTTCCATTTTATCAAATTCAACTCGAAAATTCCTTTTCAGAAAAGACCTTGTGGCGATTCGAATTGACTATGTCATCAAAATTTCTCGGATATCCTCTGCCGACATCACCTTTAACGGTTCTTCCCCCGATTGGATTACATCATCAATCAAGTTTTTCTTTTTCATTTGCAGTTCATTGATTTTCTCTTCAATAGTCCCCTTAGCAATTAATCGGACAACTTGAACTTCCTTTTTTTGTCCCATCCGATGGGCACGATCTGCTGCTTGTTGCTCGACAGCTGGGTTCCACCAAAGATCATACAACACCACTGTATCCGCACCTGTTAAATTCAAACCGGTGCCCCCCGCTTTTAAAGAAATCAAAAATAACTCACCTTGACCCTCATTAAAACGTGTGCATAAGTCTACTCGTTCTACTGGCGGCGTTTGACCATCCAAATAAAAGTAAGAGACCCCTTCTTTTGTTAATTGATGACCAATCATGCCGAGCATCTTAGTAAACTGTGAAAAGACTAGCACACGCCGGCCAGTCAGTCGGCATTCCTCTATGAGCTCCATCAGTTGGTCAAACTTAGCAGATCCTCCATTATAGTCTTCCACAAATAATGCCGGATGGCAGCACAATTGACGCAACCTCGTAAGACCTGCCAAAATTCGAATTCGGTTTTTTTGAAAGCTATCTTTGTTTAAATGCTTCAGCGCATCTTGTTTTAATTCAGCTAAGTACGCAGCGTATAATTGTTTTTGTTCTTTTTGTAGTTCTGAAAATCGAATCGTTTCTACTTTATCTGGAAGTTCTGTTAACACCTCTGCTTTGATGCGCCGCAAAATAAATGGTCGAACTCGTTTTTTGATGCTGTCACGTCTCATTTCGCTAAACAGCCTACGATTTGGGAGAAGTTCAGGAAATATCACGTTGAAAATCGACCACAATTCGTCTAAAGAGTTTTCAATTGGGGTTCCGGTCAATGCAAATCGGTAATCTGCTTGAATCGCCTTAACTGCTTTTGCTGTTTGCGTAACCGGATTTTTAAAAGCCTGGGCTTCGTCCAAAAACAAAGTATGAAAGCGTTGATCTCGGTATAGCACTTGATCCATGCGCATTGAAGGGTAAGAAGTAATGATAACGTCCGACTCTTGCATTTTTTTAATCGACAAAGCTCTTTGTCTTTTGTCACCGTCTATAATGCCAGCTTTAATGCTTGGTGCAAATTTAGCTAGTTCGTTCAGCCAATTGTAAACTAGCGACGAAGGAGCAACTACGAGTACAGGTTGCCGCTGCTTCCGAATCTCGGGGAGTACCGATACGATAAAAGCGATGCTTTGCAAGGTTTTTCCAAGCCCCATGTCATCAGCCAAAATACCACCGAATTGGTATTTCGCGAGCAGCTTAAGCCAACGAAAGCCGGCTTCCTGATAATCTCGAAGAACTCCATTTAAACTTTCTGGTATATCTGTAGTCAATTTTTCTGGACGATTCAAGCTTTGCAACAAACTGGAAAAATCTGCGCCTGGATCGAGCAATTGTCCATCTTCTAGTGAAGCGACTACTTGCAACCCATGGATCAATGGAATTCGGATCTCTTCTCTTCCAAAATTAGTTGCAGTAACAGCCAAGTCACGTAAAAAATCACTCAACTCAAGGAATTGTTGTGTTTCTAAAGACATTAACGTTCCGTTAGGGATTCGGTAAAATGGTCGCTTCTCTTCTAACGCCTCCAAAATTTTCTTGATTTCAGATTCTGGAATGTCTTGTAAGTCAAAGCGGAACTCTAGCCAATCTGTACGTTCACTTATTTCCAACTTTACTTTCGGACCACCATAATTTTTTTGAACGCGCATTTTTACAGCAGTTGTTGCAAATACCTGCATCAATTCTTCGAGCACAGGCATAACGTGATAGAGAAAATGATACTCCGCTTCCTCGTCTTGCATATAGAAGCCGCCATCGGTTTGTGTAAACTCACTGTCTTTCATAATTTGTAGAATATCTTGTTCTTGGTGACGTTGTCTACGGATCCCCGGATAATGGCGAGGTCCACCTTCTGCTTCTTCACATGGATTAATAACTAAGTGGCCATAATGGAATTCCACTCCGGCTAGTAAGCGATGTTTAATGCGATCGAGGAATAATTTGGCACGAAGAGGCGTTTTCACTAATCGTTCTGCTACTGCGTCTGCAATATACACGTTTCCCAAACGTTCTAGTCCAGGTACGACTGTCGCCATGAAATGATCGATTTCTTGTGCTGAGATAAGCAACTGATCAACGGAGTTTGGCAGAAATTCCTTTAGTTCTGTTAAGTGTCTAGCGTCTTCTTCGGCCAAATAGAACAATGCCTCATCCGCAATTGCCATTTCATAATCTTTTAGAATTAGCACTTCTTCGAGTCCTTCAACATCTAGCCGGAACCCTCCAGAACGATGCTCAGCAAAATGAAAAGACAAAGGCAATTCTTTTTCCACGCGAATGCCGTCCGTAATGACTCGGTCTCTAACAAGTTTGACGTAAGGTGCGGCTTGAAGTAACGGCAATAACCGCTCCCAATCCGGAGCTGCCATGACTAGCAGTTCTGTGCCTTCTGTTCTTACTGCGCCAGCAAGTCGAGTCCTTGCTAAATAATCGAGCACTGTTGTGGTTTCGTCTTGCAGACGATGCTCTTCCGGTGAGTAATAAAAGCCAGTAGACTCGCTATAAGTTTCTTCCGCTCTGACCGCCTTTAAAAACGTGTCGAGATCACCAATAGTTGCTAAATGTTCAATACCCGCAGCGACTCGTAAGGCGAGTACGTGATCGTTTTCTCCCGACATCACCGGCAACAAACTAAATTCAATGTGAAGCAATTGCCGTTTATCAAAATATTGGCGTCCTTTCGTCCCATTCTTCTGTCGCGCAAACAAATCCAACATTTTCACAGCTGGATTCTCACGTTGTTGCATGTCATCTATCGCTAGTAAAACTCCTGCAATATGATGGCAATAGGTCTGCACAAAACCTACCGGTGGACAGCTACAAGAAGCGAGGATTTCACCATCCTCCTGTTGTTTAACGCTCACGTAAAATTCATTGCGTCCTGTAACAACAGCTTTTATCAGTCGGTCATCACTCAAATCTGGTAATAGCCGAATTTTTCCAGCTTGAATAAAGCTTTTGCCTTTTTTATAAGCTGCGATTCCGCATAATTTTTTTATTTTTATTTCATTAAGTGAAAAATTCATGATAGTAGTTCCTTTCCAGGACACTCGAATACCGGTGACAGTTGTCTTTATTATCCCCGACTGCGGAGGGTGAATCAACTTCTCTACCTGTTCGACTTTGATAGTTAAAGAAAATCCCCTCCAACAAGACGTTGAGGGGATTTTTTTTGATTTTAAAAGTTACTTATCATTTATATGATTGGAGATTCTTCAATTTTCGGAATCTGTTTTTTTATCGCTTCAATGGCTTCTTCTAAATTCCTAACTTGCAGTACTTTTTTTTGCGCATCAGGATATTGAAGACCTGTATGTTGATAGCGTGAATCGTAATAATACTCCAGCAGCAATCTTACTGCAGAGGGAAATTCACCGACTTCTAAAGCTACTTCAATTTGCTTTGAAATGTTTAAAGGCATCCGTGTTTTGATTCGTTGAAAAGCTGCGATACACTCGGCTTGGTATTCCACTGGACGGTAATCTTCAATAATTTCTTTGATTCGTTCTTCCATGGGCATGTCGATGATCAGTTGAACGCTATTGGCTTTCAATTCTGTTAGCCAACTCGGAATGACAATTTTCCCGATTCTCGCGCTTTCGGCTTCAAAAAGAATAAATGGAGATTTCTCTAGCTCTCGGCATTGCTGGACCAGCAGCGAATCAAACATTTTCTGATTATGTGGCTCAACGCCAATATGACCGAAAATCGAACCTTTATGATTGGCCAGTCCTTCTAAATCGATAACCGGATAGCCCTGCTTTTCCAAAGCTTTTAAAATTCTTGTTTTACCTGTACCGGTTAAGCCGTTCAATACATATGCTTTAAAAGGTGCTTCTGGCTGGTCGAGCTGGCTCACAACCCATCTGCGGTATTCGCGGATTCCGCCCTCTAAGCGACTGACGTGAACGTCCATCAACGACAAAAGTGTAGCTGTAGTGCGGCTACGCATGCCACCGCGCCAGCAAAAGACCGTTTTGCTGCCTTCAACCTGCTTAAACCGTTGAACAAATTCTGGTAATTTAGCTGATATAATCTCCAGACCTCGTACTTTTGCAGCTTCCACACTCGCTTGCTTATAAAGAGTTCCAATTTCTGCTCGTTCTGTATCATCGAAAAAAGGAATATTGATGCTGCCTGGTATTGAAAAATTCTTATACTCCGATGGCGACCTGACATCGATTAGCACCATCTTTTTCTGTTCACTTAAAGGCATCAAATCATTTACTGAAATATTGCTAAACATCCTTTTTCCTCCAAACACGCGCTTGTTTTACGTATTGTAACAGTATACACCCATATGGAACGGTTTTCTTTTTTGATTGCTCATCAGATTTTCACCGTTTTATTGTTCTCTGCCAACTGCTCTGTGTTTCAACTTCGGGACTGAGGGAATTGAATTAACTAATGGTAAATTATCAATGTCTCATGGCTGGAAGGAGAAAATAGTATGAGGGAACTTTTCGGATTGATGAAATTCGGTACAAGGTCGGCTTTATGGGCAGCCGTTATTAATAGTGTCGTTGCCATCATCAAGACGGCAGCCTATATGATTACTGGGAATGTCGCGATGTTTGCTGAAATGATGCATAGCTTTGGTGATGCCGCCAATCAATTTTTTGTGTTTATCGGCTCCGCATTGAGTAAGAAAGAACCAACAGAAAAATTTCCTGGAGGATTTGGACGTTTGGTCAATCTCGTCCTGCTCGGTGCCGTATTGATTGTTGCTGTCTTAGCTTATGAAACAATTGTTGAGGGAATTCATCACATTTCGAATGCTACACATTCAGAAGATTGGTTTTGGTTGAATATTGGTGTATTGGGTGCTTCGGCGCTTCTTGAAGCTGCTGTTCTTTATAAAGCCATGAAAGAAATTACGGAGCACCTTCCAAAAGAACAAGTTAAAGGATTTAAATTGATTCCAGAAAGCTATAAACACGTGAAAGATGCTAAACCTGCTTCGAAATTGGTCTTTTTAGAAGACAATGTTGCAGTTGGTGGAGCGGTCCTTGCCATGCTGGCAATTATCGTTGCGACATATACACCTTTTCATAGTGCGACAGGCTACGCTTCGATTATTATTGGTGTTGCACTTGTTTTGGTAGTCGGTCGTATCTTTATGGATAATGCAGCCGGTGCACTTGGTGTAGCTGATGTGAAAATGCAGGCACGGATGGGTGCTCGAATTTTACAACATCCACACATCAACGACATTCAAGATCTGGACGTCATTAAAGAAGGTGAAAGTCTTCATGTTGAACTCAAAGTTGAAGTAGATTCCAATATGACCATTAAAGAAGCAGATGATATTCGAAATTATATTGAGAAGAAAATAAAAGAAAGCGTAAAAAATGTAACAGATGTTATTATTGAATTTGACGACGATGATGGTATTGATACATGGAGCAGTATCTCTCCTAAAGATAACCAATAGTTTCGTGGTTTCATAAAAAATAACCCAAACTGGAAAATGAAAACATCTCCGGTTTGGGTTATTTTAAGCTCTTGGTGATTTCTTAGCGATATTTGCCAACACACTCGTTTTCAGGTAATGGTAAACACCGTTTTCATCACAAGTAAACGCTGTGACTTCATCCACTACTGCTTGAATGTGAGCGGGGGCGTTTTTCATTGCTACAGCGTGAGATACGTATTCGAACATCTTTACATCGTTGTCACTGTCTCCAATGGCGAGTGTTTCAAAGCCGATTAACCCAAAGCGTTCCAGCATTTGAGCGATTCCAGACGCCTTGCTCACATTCGCGACCATTACTTCCATATTATTTGGAGAAGAGGGAGTCATCGTAAACTGCATAAGCTTTTGTAGCTCTTCTAACTCTTGTTTCCAGTTGTCGATTTCATCGCGAGTTCTTGCAAAAAAATAAAATTTGGAGAAATGACTTTCTGTTAGTTCCTCTACCCATCTAATATCTTCTTTGATTGCTTGTTGGCGTGAAATCCATTCGTTCGTCTGTACCGATTCGGGCTTGGGATCGCGCACTGCAGCTTCGACAAATTCTTTGTCCTGCTTTAATACTTGCTGGGATTGACCATGCGGAAAAAGTTCGTAATAGATTTTATGTTCACGCGCTTTCTTGATGATGGCTTCTACTAAATCCAGCGGAAGAGAGTGCTCAAAAACTACTTCGTTTCCAATGTAACCCGCCATGCCGTTTGCGGTAATGATGCCATCTACCATAAACCCTTCCGGTAGCATCCCCACCAGTTCAGCAGAAGACCTTCCTGTCGCGATAAATACGAAAATGCCTTCATTTCGCAGCTCATCTATAATTTGTTTCGTTTCTGCACTCACTTTGTTGTGGTGATTTAAAATTGTTCCGTCCATGTCCAAAAAGACGGCTTTAGGTTTGATTGACACGTTATTACCTCCTGTTGATTAAAGACAACTAATTAATACAAGTATACGTCCTGTTATTTTTAAACTCAATGAATCTGCCGTGCCGCCTACCGTATCTACACCGATTAAAACTCTGGTACCTTCTTTAAGGCATCCAAATAGCTAGATATCCTCAGTTCTAGAATATAGCGTAATAAATTTCTATTGCGAATAGACAGAAAATGTTAGAATGACGGAAAGAGGAATTTCGAATTTTACGTATGGTTCACAGAAAATACGCCTAACACGCAAGAAATATTCAGCTGTTACATAAGTTGAAGCTGCAGATGGAGGCTAGTATGGAACAAATTTTAATCATTCAAAAAGTATTAAATAATAATGTTGTGATTGCCCACCATGATACCTATAAAGAAGTCGTATTAATTGGCAATGGCCTCGGATTCAATCGAAAAAAAGGAGATTCGATTCCTTTTGACGAAGCAGATAAAACATTTTTGCTAAAAGATGAAAATGAAATGGAACAATATGTCAATCTACTTCCTTATATTGAGGAAAAGCTCCTTATCTTTATTCATGAACTCCTTCTTTTCATCGAGGAAAAAATGGATAAGCAATTGAACGAGCATATCCACGTGGCTTTGACTGATCACATTGCGTTTGCCATTAATCGTGCAAAAAAAGAGATTCAATTCTCCAATCCTTTTTTATTTGAAATTGAGTCACTGTATCCAAAAGAATACTTAGTGGCCAAAGACGTTGTGACAAAGGTGGAAGAGCGGACAGGCGTTTCTTTTCCAGAAGGTGAAGTTGGTTTTATCGCGCTCCATATTCACAGTGCGGTAACAGATAAGTCTTTACGCGACATCAATCGGTACCATGCGCTGATTTCAAAAATGGTGAATATTATCGAAGACAATCTTGATATTCAATTGGAAAAAAACAATATTGACTATCATCGTCTCATTCAACACCTTCACCGCGCGATTGACCGAGCCGCAAAAGGCACGTTGCTTGGTGAAGAAAATAAATTAGCTGCTATGTTGAAAAGTGAATATCCTGTATGCTATAATCTTGCCTACAAGCTCATTAAAGTCATGCAAAATCAATTGAATAAGCCGGTAGATGAAGCGGAAGTCATGTATTTGACCATTCATCTGCAACGCTTAACACATAAATTCTGACATACGTGTTACTGATTCGATCAGGCATGAGTATGAAAAGATGAAAAGTTGACTACTAGGACAAACCTGCCCTCTGACCAACTTTCCCTTTTCTGCTCATGCCTTTTTGTATCCATTCAATTGTTTTTTCATAGTTAAAACATAAAGGAGGAAGTTATATGTCATTCAATTTTTTCGGTACTTTGCAAAAAGTAGGTAAAGCTTTAATGTTACCTGTCGCACTCTTGCCCGCTGCTGGTATTCTGTTAGCTTTTGGTACTAGTTTTGCACAAGAATCATTTTTGGAAGCGGTTCCTTTTATGGGAGCTGACTGGATTCAGCAATTATTATACGTTATGGCAGAAGCGGGTGGAGTTGTCTTTGCTAACTTACCTTTACTCTTTGCTGTAGGTGTCGCCATTGGTCTTGCCGGCGGTGACGGGGTAGCAGGACTCGCAGCCATCATCGGTTACTTGATCATGAATGTTACGATGAAGGCATTTGGTGGAATTACGCTGGAAATGACTACTGATCCAGCATACGCTAATGTATTAGGCATCCCTACGCTACAGACCGGTGTTTTCGGCGGAATTATCGTTGGTGTCTTAGCCGCTTTCATGTACAATAAATTTTTCAATATCCAATTGCCACAGTTTTTAGGATTTTTTGCAGGAAAGCGCTTTGTTCCCATCGTTACGGCTTTCTCTGCTGTTTTTCTTGGCATTATTATGTTCATGGTTTGGCCATTCGCTCAAACTGGATTAAATACACTTTCCCATTTCATGTTGGAGACAAACCGTACGCTTGCAGCTTTTGTATTCGGTGTTATTGAACGCTCTCTGATTCCATTTGGATTGCACCATATTTTCTACTCGCCTTTCTGGTTTGAATTCGGTCAATACACAACAGCGGCTGGTGAAATTGTCCGCGGCGACCAACGGATCTTCTTTGCTCAATTGCAGGACGGTGTAGACTTTACGGCTGGTACATTCATGACCGGTAAATTTCCATTCATGATGTTCGGCCTTCCCGCTGCAGCACTTGCTATCTATCATTGTGCACGCCCTGAGAAAAAGAAAATTGTTGGCGGTATTATGGCCTCAGGTGCGTTGACTTCTTTCTTAACTGGAATTACAGAACCACTTGAGTTCACATTTTTGTTTGTAGCTCCTGTGTTGTTTGGTATTCATGCTATTTTCGCAGGATTGTCGTTTATGACGATGCACTTGCTCGATGTTAAAATCGGAATGACGTTCTCCGGTGGACTGATTGACTTTTTGCTCTTCGGTGTTTTACCCGGTAGAACAGAATGGTTCTGGGTCATCGTTGTCGGTCTCGTGTTCTCGGTCATCTACTACTTTGGTTTCCGTTTTGCCATCTTGAAATTCAACTTGATGACACCTGGACGCGAACCAGAAGAAGAAGGCGACGAAGAGATGGAAGAAATCGGCGACTTGCCGTATGAAATTCTTGCTGCCATGGGCGGACAAGAAAACATCAAACACCTTGATGCTTGTATCACACGTCTGCGCGTCAGTGTAGCAGATAAAGGAAACGTCGATAAAAAGAGATTGAAAAAACTTGGCGCTTCCGGTGTCATGGAAGTCGGCAACAACATTCAGGCGATCTTCGGACCGGTTTCGGATAGCTTACGCGGACAAATGCAGGATATCATGAATGGTAAATCCCCTCGTCCAGCTTCCAAAACTGCTGCTCCGACGGAAAATACAGTTGCATCGGCAACGCCATTAGAATTCAATAGCCCGATTACAGGTGAACTTCTTCCAATTTCAGAAGTTCCGGACCAAGTATTCTCCGGCAAAATGGTTGGAGATGGATTTGCAATTAAACCGACAGAAGGAAAAGTTTTTTCTCCGGTAAACGGAAAAGTTGTTACGGTCTTCCCTACTAAGCACGCTATTGGGATTGCGGCAGATAACGGTACGGAAATTCTAATTCACATCGGTATTGATACAGTCCATCTAAAAGGCGAAGGGTTTACATCGCATATTGAACAAGGTGACTTGGTAGAGCAAGGACAACTCTTGATGGAAATGGATCTTGATTATATCGCTGAACATGCGGCTTCCATCGTTACGCCTATCGTTTTCACAAATCTTGAAGAAAGCCAGTCAATCAAACTCCTAAAGTCTGGTGCAGTGACAGCTAAAGATACAGGAATTATGGAAATTATCCACGGAGAACCTGTTGTTTGACTTGATACCCCTACTTAAAAGCCCAGCTAGACTCGGAAACTTTCCGAATCTAGCTGGGCTTTACCGTCTTATAAATTTCTCCTATCAATTTAAAATACAATCTGACCTCTAAGTTTTGTTCGGAATTGATACTTTTAACTAGTCCAATCTTCTGCTAATGTTATGTGAAAACGGACAGATAGGAAGGTTACTAACGATGCAAAAAACGACTAGCTATTCACCTGCCGCTAATTCACGGACACTCGATTTGATTTTGAGCGCTATGGCCATTGCCCTTGTCTTCGTCGCTACTTTACTACTAAATATTCGCTTGCCAATTGCTGCAAACGGCGGCCTTGTCCACCTTGGTACTGCGATGCTTTTCATCATCGCCATTCTTTTTGGTCCCAAAAAAGGCTTGATTGCTGGTGCAATCGGCATGGGGCTATTTGATTTAGTCTCTGGGTGGACTTTATGGGCGCCCATTACAATTGTGGCTCGTGGTCTCCAAGGTTACTTAGTCGGGAAAATTGCTTGGTCTGGTGGCAGAAATGGTAGCAGTACAGCTTTCAATATTTTTGCAGCAACTCTTTCAATTCCGCTGATGGTTGCCATTTATTACGTCGGGGAAGCTATTATCTTTAGCAGTTGGATTATTCCTGCTGCTTCGATTCCTGGAAACTTAGTTCAAAACTTCGTCGGACTGATTATTGCCATTCCAGTTGCAGTTGCCTTGAAAAAAACTCCATTCTTTAAATAACACAACCGGAGAAAAATAGTTTTTGAATTGCCACTGGGAATGTAAAAAGTAGAATTTAAAAGGGGCTGTCCCATAAGTCCCTAAAAAGACGATGAAAAAGAAATTTTTTTCATCGTCTTTTTTTGTGATGAGCTTCCTGAACGCAGTTGACGATGCCGTATGCTTTTAGAAGATTGTAGGTCCATGCCACAATTTCGAACGTCGTATACACTTTATCGAGGCCCGGGAGGAGGAATCGACGGAACGACGGATTGCCCTTAGTAGGATGCAACACACTTTCTCGGTCAATTTTGTGGTGCCTGTTCAAAGAAGCTGATGGGAGCAGTGACGGAGCGACGCGTGGTGAAGACGGCAGCCGGCTGAGGCCGTGCCCGCGGAAAGCGTCCGTCGGAATGGACAGCAACTATTTCTCAGCCATACAAAAAAGGGCTGCCCTGAAAAGTCATTTTTCATGACTTTTGGGACAGCCCTTTTGATATATTTTTCTACTTAAATTCCGATTGGGCTTTTTTCATCCAATTGCAACGCTTTTGCTGTTGAAGTATGGATTTCTTGAAGAAGCTCAGGATTCTCAGCCAACGAGATGCCGTAAGACGGAATCATCTCTTTGATCTTCGGTTCCCATTCGCCCACATGATCCGGAAAACATCTTTGGAAAATTTCAAGCATGGCATGAACAGCCGTAGATGCACCTGGTGAAGCGCCTAATAAAGCAGCAACCGAACCGTCCCCAGAAGTAACAATTTCCGTACCAAACTGAAGAGTTCCTTTGCCTTTATCCGTATCTTTAATAACTTGTACACGCTGTCCTGCGACTACTACATCCCAGTCTGCAAGTTTGGCAGTCGGAATAAATTCGCGCAGTTCTTCCACGCGTTTTTCATTGGATAGCAATACTTGCTGAACCAAATATTTTGTTAACGACATTTCTTTCGCCCCTGCAGCAAGCATGGTAAAGACGTTATTTGGTTTTACAGAACCGAGTAAATCCATGTTTGAGCCTGTTTTCAGGAATTTCGGTGAAAATCCTGCAAATGGTCCGAACAATAATGATTTCTTGCCGTCAATAAAGCGTGTATCCAAATGCGGTACGGACATTGGCGGAGCGCCAACTTTTGCTTTTCCATATACTTTTGCATGATGTTGCTCTACAATTTCAGGATCGTTGCAAACTAAGAACAAGCCACTCACTGGGAAGCCGCCAATATGCTTAGACTCAGGAATACCCGTCTTTTGAAGCAAAGGCAAACTTCCGCCACCGCCGCCGATAAAGACGAAGTCCGCGTTATGGTACTCAATTTTGTTGTTTTCAAGGTCCTGAACTTTGACTTCCCACGTGCTATCACTACTACGTTTAATGTCTTTAACTGCATGGTTGTAGTTCATTTCGACTTGTTGCTCTTCCAAATGAGTAAACAGCATTTCCGTTAAAGCACCAAAGTTAACATCCGTACCCGTATCAATTTTGGTTGCCGCCATGGCTTCAGTTGAAGTTCGACCTTCCATAATAAGGGGAATCCATTCTTTCAACTTTTCTAGGTCAGCTGAATATTCCATGCCTTTAAATAAAGGACTTTTTGATAATGCTTCAAATCGGTTGTTTAAGAAACGTACATTGTCTTCTCCTTGTACCAAACTCATGTGCGGAATCGACATAATAAAGTCCTGTGGATTAGCAATGCGTTTGTGATTTACAAGAAACGACCAAAATTGTCTCGAAAGTTGAAACTGTTCGTTGATGCTACTCGCTTTTTTTATATCGATAGAGCCGTCAGCTTGTTCAGGTGTATAGTTCAGCTCGCAAAGTGCTGCATGTCCTGTTCCAGCGTTATTCCATTCGTTGGAACTTTCGGCTCCTGCTTTTTCAAGTTTTTCAAACACTTTAATATTCCAGCTAGGGGCTAACTCTTTAAGCATTGCTCCCAAAGTCGCGCTCATAACTCCAGCGCCGATCAAGATAACGTTCTTGTTTTTTTGTTGGTTGTCCATTATAACCTTCCTTATCCCGTATATTTGCAAATAGGTGCAGCTTGCTCCTGATCAAATAATACAAAAAGCCAGGCTCAACCGTAAAACACACCTTTTCTGCCTCAATTTAATAATTATATCACATTTTTCGATTCGACCTATGTGGTTTTGCCTGTCAATTATACCTTACTTAAAGCCTGTAAAAAAGAAAGACCTCTATTGCAATTGGAGATTTACTCGAAGCAATTAAAAAAGCCACTACTTTTTATCAGTAGTGGCCTTTTCCGTTGGATTTTACCCTTGCAGCACTTTATAACGACGAATAACTTCTTTGGTAACATCGCTATCTTCAGCGAGGCCACTAAACTTCTGTAACGTCTCTGCAAGTCCATGTTCACGAATCATTTCTTGGATTTCCACCGCTTCTTCATCTTCTGGGTAATCGAATAATAACGCAGCTGCAACCGCATTCGCTAGATGTGTGTACGGCAATCCCGCTTTTTGCGCTTGTGTAGCTGGTCGAATTAGCCGATCTTCAGGTCCTAGCTTACGAATAGGAGCACGTCCGACTCGTGTCACGCCATCGTTCAAATAAGCATTTTTAAAGCGCTCGATATTTTTATCAATATAGGCCAAATGCTCAGCTTCATCAAGTTTGTATTGCTTTATTAAATAAGCACCTGTTTCTTTTAACGTCGCTCTTACTTCCCTAACAATTTCTTCATCGCCTAAGGTTTCATCAATGGTCGTTTTTCCCGCTAAATAGCCCAAATAAGCAATCACGGCATGACCAGTATTCACGGTAAACAACTTCCGTTCGATAAACGGTGCAAGATCTTTGACTATTGTCATGCCAGTTACTGGCGGAATATCCTCTGTCGTTTCCACGACCCACTCGTAATACGGTTCAACTAACACATCCAATGAATCCTGATTTTGGATTGGCACAATGCGGTCAACCGCTGAGTTGAAAAAGCAAATTTTCTCTTCCAGTTGGGTTTTCGTTTCTTCGTCTAGATTATCCAAAATGTGCTGCTTTAGTATGTCGGTCGCCCCAATTTGATTTTCACAGGCAATAACATAAAGCTTATCCTCTGTTGCCGTGATGCGCTTAGCTAAACCACGAGCAATTAACGGTGCAATTAACGGCAAAATTTTCGGACCGATGGCAGTGGTTAAATAAGTTGCTTGTTGAATCGCCTCAATGACGTCATTTTCATGTGTCCGGTTGTTAATACCCGAAACATTGGTGATCGCAATGGTTTCTTCCTGCGATTGTGCCAATTTTACTTGATAGCCTTTTTCTTCATTTAACTTATTGATTACTTGATCTGCAACATCCACAAACGTTACGTGATAGCCCGATTCGGAAAATAACGCACCGATAAACCCTCTACCAATGTTTCCCGCTCCAAAATGAATAGCCTTCTTCACTGTCATCATTCCTTTATCAACTTATTTTGTAAATAATCCAAAAAGAGTTCTTCTAATTTTTGCCGAATTACTTTTTCGTTAGCTGATGTGTAAATCATCATAGACCTTTCGCTTTCAATCAAACTGGTACTGATTAAACTTAGTATTTCCTGCTCTCTAGCTGTCAGCAATGTAGGGGCTAGCATTAATAAGAGGTTTTTTATACGCATTTCTTTCCCATCCATCCCTCGAACAACAAGAGCGGTATCGAGATGAACAACTTGAAACAATAGCCCACGGATAGAGTCGTCACGACAATGAAAAAGAGCCATATTCGTATCTGGAATTCCAAGTCCACCTTTTTTCTCTCGTTCTTTTAGTTCATGCATGGCAGCGTCAATGTCTGTAATAAGTGCTTCTTTTTCAGCCTGTTCCATTACTTCCCGCAAAACTTGCCAATGATCTGTAGCAAGCTGTGTGTTAATGACTTTAAAATTAGTTAACAGTGTATCCATGCTTACTTGTACTTCTTTAATTTCCCTCAGTACATTTTGAATATTCGGCTTTTTGTTAGCAGTTACCGACCGGTCAGAATTCTCAAGATCCAAATATCGTTTCTTACTAGTAATTTTTTCTACATTTTTTTGCAAATAGTTTTCAATATAGCCAATATCTTGATCACTCAATAAAGGACTAACCATAATATAATCCACTTCTGTTACAGGCAATCTAATTGTCGAAATGACTAGATCGTAATCTTGGAAATGAGCTGTCTGAAATTCGTTAATAGAAAGAATTTCAACTGAATTGATTTCAGGAAGTTCTTTTTGAATCCGACTGGCTAGCATTTTAGAAGTTCCGATGCCTGTTGGACAAATAACAACTGCATCAATCCGAACCCTTTCTTCATTCATCAGTAAAGCTGAGCCGAAATGCAGGACGACGTAGGCGATCTCACCTGCCGGAAAATCCAAATCCTCAAATTCACTTTCTAAACTTTGCTTGACTGCCATAAACAAAACGGGGTATTTTCGCTTGATCTCGTCTGTTAACGGATTAAAGGATTCTAGTTTTTGGTTTAAACGGAAAATCGATGGGCCCATATGCGCAAGCAACCCTTGGTACAATGAAAAGTCATCGACAAGATCTACATGTAGTTGCGCTGAAACGTCGCGGATTAAATTTTTTATCAATCGACCTAGCAAGACGCTATCGTAATAACCCGTATCAGCCGCTTGAACTTTTGACCCTTTTAAAATCACTGATAAAAAATAGATATCTTCCGCAGTCAATGGAATAGAAAGCTGTTTACTCAACTCTCGACAAACTGCATCCATCAATTGATGTTCGCGCTCAGTGCCATACTCTGGTTGTTCTTCAAGTTCAATCGGAAATCCATTTTCCGTGCGCTGTACTGTCAAGCAACAATAAACAACCAGGCCAATATAATCTCTATCCGCTAACTTCGTTTGTTCTTTATTGATTTTCTGGTCAACTAATCCATCCACGACAATCATGTATCCCGGTAAAAAATAACCGAGAATTTTTTGTTGTTGTTTTTTTCCTTGTTGAAGAAAATACAAACTTTCAACCATCTCTTCGTAAAAAAAGGACAAAACATAACTTCCTAAAGCATGACGCTTGTCGGTCTCTCTACCAACCACTTCCACACCTACGCCACGTGTTCGTGATAACTCAACTGAAAACTTCCCTAACCAGCTTATTAGATCCTCTAAATAAACGGTTAGTGTAGCGGTGCTGACACCTAGATTGTTGGCGAGCATTTGCTTTTTAAAAAACGGGCCTTCATGCAGCAAAATTAGGAGCAACTTCAATTTTCTCTCCTCTGCTGTTTCATCTGCCGGACTGGTCGTTATCAAATTTTGTATGAGACGATAAACTTGATCGTTGGGTCCTTCGATAAAAAGCCCTTCATCCGCGGTACGTTCCACCGTCAAGTCGAATTGCTGCAATAGCTTTCCTACTGATTTTAAATCCCGCTGAATGGTTCGAGCACTAACATCCAAATAGGAAGACAGCGAATTTACCGTATGTTTTCCAGAGGTTTTAACAATTAGCTCGATTATGGATTTTTCTCTAAACGTGATAAACATGCAGCTCACTCATTTCGCTTTAAAATGCCTTCAACAAGACTGGGAAATGCAAATAGCACAAAAAGGCAGGAGCTCCCGCCTTTTTGTTGTTGTCATTTAATTGCTGTTAATGATGTCGATGATTTCTTTAGCAGATTTCGCTGCTACGAGTCGATCGACATTGTCTTGGTCCGCACAAACGACTGCGATTCCTGAAAGGATTTCTAAATGTGTGCCATCTTTTCCAGCAATCCCAAAAATCATTTTTGCACGCTCTCCATCAAAGTCTACTCCATTTGGGACTTGAACAACAGTAAAGCCAGACTTGATGACTGCTTTTTTCGCCTCTTCTGTGCCATGAGGAATGGCAACGTTATTGCCCATATATGTCGTTGTGATTTCCTCACGCTTGAGCATATCCCCCACATAGGATTCTTCCACATAACCCGCTTTTACTAATGCCTGTCCAGCAAATCGAATAGCTTCTTCTTTTGTGCGGAATCTTTGTCCGATAAAGACATTTTCTTCAAGCAACAGCTGATCCTCTTCAGCGCTGCCAGCGACAACCGCTCGATTTTCTTCCACCACTTCTTGCTCTTCACTCGTCGCATCGTTTTGTAAACGCTCGATCAGCTTGTCGTATTCCGGACTGGATAGAAAATTGTCAACTGAAATATGATAAGCAGCTGGCACCTTATTTTCAGCACGCGGTGTCAATTTTTCCTGCGTAATGACGATTTGTGAGTCACTTGGAATTGTGCTGATGGCCGTATTTGTGACGACTATACCTAATCCTGCCTCTTTTACTTTCTTACGTAATAAAGAAGCACCCATAGCACTTGATCCCATCCCGGCATCACAAGCAAAGACAATTTTTTGGACATTTCCAGGAAATACACTGCTAGTAGCTGTAGCTGTTGGAATTATTTCCTGGGAAATAGAACTCTTCTTCCCTTTCATCTGTTCCATTTTCTTTGTTGCTTCTTCGATTCCTTCATCTGTTTGTTTGCTTGATTTTAAAACGATTGCTGAAATAACAAAAGATACAGCCGTTGCAACAAATACCGCAGTAAAGTTGGCTAAGTATGCCAATCCTTCAGGTGGTGTGACCGCTGCAATGGCTAAAATACTTCCTGGTGATGCAGGCGCAACCAATCCGCCACCCATTAACACAAGAGTAAAGACGCCACTCATCCCCCCAAAAATTACGGCCAACAACAACATTGGCTTCATTAGTACATAGGGGAAATAAATTTCGTGAATTCCCCCGAAGAAATGAATGATCGCTGCTCCAGGTGCCGATTGTTTCGCAATTCCTTTTCCAAAGAACATAAAGCCCAGTAGAACGCCGAGTCCTGGACCTGGATTCGCTTCAAGTAGAAACAAAATTGATTTTCCTGCTTGTTGAACTTGTTCCAAGCCGATCGGTGTCAAAACACCATGGTTAATTGCGTTGTTTAAGAACAAAATTTTCGCAGGTTCAATCAAAATACTCGTCAATGGTAACAATCCAGCTTCTAACAACCAGTCTACACCTGAAACGAGAACGCTCGTAAAGGCACTTACAGCAGGTCCGATACCGAGAAACGCAAAAATCGCCAGTGCCCCACCCAAAATTCCTGCAGAGAAGTTGTTGACCAACATTTCAAAGCCAGTCCGAATTTTCCCATCAATCAACTGATCAAATTTCTTGATCACATATGCGCCGAGAGGACCCATAATCATAGCACCTAAAAACATAGGTGTATCAGGAGCCCCAATAATGACACCCATGGTCGCAATTGTTCCGACTACTGCACCTCGCTGGTCATAAATCAAGCGCCCACCTGTATAGCCGATAAGAAGCGGCAGCATATAGTGAACCATTGGTCCAACTAATTTCCCAAGCTCTTCGTTAGGAAAGAACCCTGTTGGAATAAACAAAGCTGTGATTAATCCCCACGCAATAAATGCACCAATATTCGGTAAAACCATAGAGCTCAAGAAGTTCCCAAACTTTTGTATCCCGACCTTTGTTTTCGAATCGTTCATGTGATCCTCCCTTTCTCAAAATAGTTAGTTATGTTGTTTCTTTATCATAGTTCATAATTGGAAGCGTATTCAATAACAAGCAAAGTCAACTTTGTCGTTTCCTTCACGACAAGACTACTGTTTCTGTAGGTAGCAAAAAAAGCTGTCGAGAACTCAACAGCTTTACATTCATTAGAACTAATTTTTAATTGTCTGTCACCCCTAAATAATTAGGAGGAACGTAATCCATTTGTGAGCTTTTTAGCAAGTTAGCATTAAAGTTCTCTTTCAAAAACTTCGTCATTTCATTTCGATTTAAAGGTTTGGCATACAAATACCCTTGTACTTCATTACACCCGATAGCGGTTAAGTAATCTTGTTGCTCTACCGTTTCCACTCGCTCCGCAAGCGAAACTAACTTTAAGTTTTTTGCCATGACAATGATGGTATTGATGATGGTTCTTGCTTTTTCATCGGTTGCAATGTCTTGAACAAGAGAACCATCAATCTTCAAGCGATCGATTGAAAAGTTTTTTAAGTGATTTAACGAACTATAGCCTGTCCCAAAGTCATCCATGCTAATTGAAATGCCGAGATTTCTTATCTTATCAAAAATATCCTTGGCATATTCTACATCTCGAATAGCCATACTTTCCGTTATTTCTAAGTCGAGCATGTTAAGAGCATAGCCCGTTTTTTTAACTATCTCTTTAATATTCTTGATAAAGTTCTGGTGGAAAAATTGTTTAATGGAGACGTTTACACTCAAGTGCAGTTTCTCGTGTCCTGCTTCTTGCCAAATTTTAACCTGTTTACTAGACTCTGCTAACACCCACTGCCCCAATTCAATAATCAACTGGTTGTTTTCCGCTGTTGCAATAAAATCTTCTGGACTGATCAATCCTTCCTCTGGATGATTCCATCTCAATAAAGCTTCTACGCCAAATACTTTTCCAGTCGCGAAATTTATCTGAGGTTGATAATATATCTCGAATTGCTTTTCTTTTACTGCTTTTCTCATATCTGCTTCTAACAACAATTGTTTAGGGTTCATTTCTTTCAGGTGATTTTGATAAAACTCATACATGTTTTTACCCTTTTCCTTAGCACTATACATCGCCGCATCCGCAAATTTCATCAAATCTTCTCCAAAGCAACTATCCTGAGGATATAAAGCTATTCCGATACTTCCTGTTATGTAAAATTCCTGATTTTCGAGAAGAAACGGCGTTTGTATTTGACTTAAAACATCTTCTACCTGTTTTTCGAAATTTTCATGTGATGAAATATCCGAAAACAGAAAAGTAAACTCATCCCCGCCTAACCTTGAAATGACTAGGTCTTGTTTGTTCATAGCGGTAAATCGATTTGCCAATACCTGAAGCAAATGATCTCCTGCTTGATGACCCAATATATCGTTCACCAACTTAAAACGATCCAAATCCAAGAAACACACAGCCATCTGTGCGTCGGGGCTAGAAGCAGCAATTCTAAGACTTAACTCTTCTTCAAAAAACCTTCTATTTGGTAAGAGAGTGAGTGGATCATGGTAAGCCAGATGATGAATTTTTTCTCTCGCCTCAACAATTTCCGAAATGTCTTTTGCAAAAATAGTGATATGTGTTAACTCTTCTTCTAAAAAATTAGGCACTAACGTGATTTGTACATTGACCTCCGTTTTCATATGAGTGAGTAACTTCGTTTCGAACATTTGTGATTCCCCGTTAAAGGCTATTACCGATAAACTTAGAAACTCATCTTTTCGTTGAGCATGAATCAATTCACTAAACGAAGACAATTCTTTTAACTCCTTTAGTTGAAAACCTAACATTTCTTGAGTCGCCTTATTAATTTTAGTTATTTTCCCGCTCGCATCTAGCGTAAAAATCGCAATCGCTTGGTTTTCAAACAGTGTCTCGTATTGATGCTTATTTTTATTTATCAGCTCTTTTTGTTTTTCACTATAAAAGTCTGAAACAAAACCTGGGAACAGTTCTAAGAATACTAAGCCAAACACGTTGATCGTTAACGGCAATAGCGTGTCATTTAGGTAAAGCCAATTAGAAATCGGAATGTCACGATTATTAAACAGATCTATATTAGAAAATAGCGTAATGCTGGAAAACAATGTAAATCGAATGCTCGCGAATGCGATGCCAACTGCAATACTTCCGTAAATGATCCAGCTAATATTTACTTTCTCAATTTTTCTCAACTGCCGTATAAATCGAAAAGTGGCAATTGTGTTACCTAACAGCAAAATGTTCGCACTAACAAATAATAAAATATTCATTTTTAGATTCTTCTCGACCATTTCCGTTCGAATATCAATAAAGTTAACTAAACTAATGCAACAAGCAAAAATGATGGCGCCCAACAATAATTTTTGAAAGGAAATTTCTTTAGAACATATCGCAAGTACTGCCGTATAAACCGCAAAAGAACTGAAAAGAAAAACAAAGATACCCGTTAGTAAACTACTCAGTGAACCAATGTCTAAAAAGGAAGAGTCGAGATAAGTAAAATAAATGATGGCTCCAACGATAATTGAGAGAATGCGTACTTTGTTTTTGTTCTCTCTTGTGAAATCTACTTTTCTTATGACTGTAATACCAATAAAGGCCGCTATACTGGCAATTGTAATTGATAACATGTAATCACTAAGTGAATAGTAATCCACTACAAACCCCTCTTTTCTGACCAATTACACAGATGACAAATAATTAATACAACATACGTAACGAAAAGTTTATTTAGCCACATTTACGAACTTCGATTTACAGTTCATACACATCACTCTTTTAGATTCCAATTCACATGTATCTAACGAACTAAATTACACCCATAATACAGGTATATCTGCTGATTATCAATAGCTGTACTCTGATAATTCAGTTAGTTGAATGTATCATTACTTTTTTAATGTTAGCAAGTACCTCTCATTAATGCGGTAGTCGAAATTTAGATAGCCTTATTTAATTTTTTTATTTTGTATAACGGATTGTCAGCAAAAAAATAATAGTACTCGCTTCTTGTCTAGCAACATCGTTTAAGTAGCCAATACTCCGTTATTTTTCACCATGACAAAAAGGCAGATCATTTTGATCTGCCTTTTTGTCATGGTGAAAAGAAAAAAAACGAGAATTTTACTAGCCTTTTTTTCCGCTCTTGTTCAGTAATTCAATGGAACGATTTTTATGCTCTGTGAATAACTTATTGTCGGTATCTAATGCGATAGCTAAATCCATCGCTTGGATTGCCTCACTGTGACTCGCTATCGCTCGTAAACTATTTGCTTTATGAAATAGGTAGTCAGGGCGTGCTGGTGACTTTTCTAACAGCCGGTTCATCACACAGACTGCTTCTTGATGTCTGCCAAGTTCGCGCAAGTAATTAGATTTGTGATACAAGAAAAAAGAAGCTGCAGGATTTTTTGTGATGGCCTTGTCAAATACGTTCAATGCTTCTTCTGGCTGCTCCAATAAGCGATAGCAATTTGCGATGTAGAAATAAAATTGGCTGTCTTCATCATCTAATTCTATAGCTTTTCTATAAGCTGTTATCGCAGAACTGTATGCTTTTGTTTCCTGCAGCATTAATCCTTTCCAAAAATACCGTTCACCGTTATTTTTGTCGGTTGAAAAAGCTTTTTCAACCATCTCTAACCCTTCGTCATAGTTTTCTTTTTTATAAAAAGATGACAAATTGACTTCTCCAGAACTACCTTCTATCGAGTTTCCTTCAAAAAGTTCTATTATAGTCGTTTGCTTTAGTTGATAAGCATGGTCATAAGCGTTTAACCCTTGGCGATCTTTAACTTGAAAATCGGCACCTGCTTCTAGTAGTAATCGAACGACGAGCGTATACAAATGACCTCCATCGCCTAAAATAACGGCTTCATGGAGAGCCGTCCAGCCGAGTTTGTTTACATGATTAACTGGAACACCTGCTTCTAAACAGTATTGAACCGTTTTGGCATAGCCTTTTTCGCTAGATGGTAGCAATGCTGTACCACCAAATCGATTTACACCGGTAACATCTGCACCAAATCGCGTCATCAACTTCAATGTAGCTGAAAAACCATTGGCTCCTGCTGCAATGAATGGACTTAATCCCGTAGAATCTTTATGATTCGGATTACTTCCTTCTTTTAATAGAAATTCAGTTATTGCAAAGTGATTGGATAAGACAGACCGCATAAATGCGGTCTGTCCAAATTCATCTTTGTATTGAATACTAACTTTTTTCTCTAGCAACATTCTGACTTGTTCTACATCTCCCGAGGCACTTGCTGACAAGAGGCGTTTATCGCTAAAATCTATCGTCATCTACTTATCCACTTTTCTCTTAAAGTTCTCCGTATACTAACTTACCACGGAATACGACAGCTTTTCTTTCTGGCGTACGAGCCACTGCTTCAGCAGAGCATGAGGCTTCTACAAAAACAAAATCTGCATCATCGCCAACAATTGGCCACAATACGTCCCCTTTATCGGATAACGGGGTAATTCCATTTGTGATAAACTTCAATGAATTGGCCAAGCCACGTTCGTCACTTTTCCGGAATACTTCACTATACAGCGAAGCTTTTTCTAGCAAGTCTCCTGAGCCATATGGCGACCAGGAATCATAAAATCCGTCACAGCCAAAATGAACGTTTACGCCTTGTTGATCTAATAGGGCAACAGGTGGCATTGTTTTTATAATCGGCACAGTCGACATAACAGCCACCCCGACTTCCGCCAATTCTTTTGCTATTTTCTCTTGCTGAGCAATTGGCGATTCACCCAAGTTAAACGCATGACTGACGGCGACACGATTTTGCCATTGTGCTTGTTTTGTTAATTCGATTAGCTTCTCGGTCGTATAATACCCGACTTGTCCGCTGTCATGTAAGTGAATATCGATATCGGCATCGAATTCAGTCGCGATATTCATCATCGTATCAAGTGACTTTTCAATGTTTCTATCGATACCAGCTGGGTCTAATCCACCAACCATTGTCGCACCCGAACGCATGGCTTTTTTCATCAATCCAGGAACCTCTCCATTTAATAGACCATGTTGGGGAAACGCCACAATATCGTAACTGAGCTGATCGGAATGAGCTTCTAATACCGAGCGTATGCCTTCTAGATTTTTAAGCCCGACGTACGGATCAATATTTACGTGAGTTCGGATATGAGTCGCGCCTTTTGATTGAAGTAACTGAATCATTGCTGTGGCACGTTGCTCGGTCGTTTCGGAAAGCTCTTCTAGTTCAATAGCTTCCAAACTCAATCGCTGTTTTAAACTAGAAACCGGCTGGCACGCTTTCCAGTCGAGCGAAAGATAGGTTTTATCTAAATGATTGTGCATTTCTTTAAAAGAAGGCAGACCGAGTAGCCCTTTGGCATCCATCGTTTTTACACCTGTTTCAATGGTTTCAGTGGCTGGCTTTTTTTCTGTAATTTTACCCTCTTCAATCTTTAAATGATAAAGAGCAGTGTTTGTTTCTAGTGAGTTGTTGGTGCATGTACTTAATCCTTTTTCTAAAAGAACATTTTTTATCCATAATGCTGTACTCATCAAATTTCCTCCTTCTACCGGTTCACTGCATTTGCGGCAGTTTATTTTTGATTTCTTGACCTTTGAAAAAGACAGCTTTTATGTCAGCTCTTCTGGCAATTGCCTCTGCTGTACAACTTGCATTCACTAAGATCATTGATGCAGTATCACCAATTTGTGGCCATACTCTTTCTCCTTGTTCGTTAAGAGGCGTTATTCCACCTGTAGCGTATTTCAAAAGACGATTTAACGAATATTCATCAATGTATTTAAAGCGTTCTGCGAGAGTTGCTAATTTCCGAATCGTATTTCCAGTACCGAATGGCGACCAATGATCCGTAATGCTATCATGACCAAGCGAAACTTCGATACCCGCCTGATCTATTTTTGCAACTGGAATGGTTGGACGATTAATAGGAATCGTCGTCGTTACATCAATCCGGCTTTCGCGCAAGTCAGCAAGTGTTGAGGCAAGGACATCTCCCTCTAAATCACCTAATGCTATGCCGTGACTTATCGTTACACGTCCCTGCATATTTGCTTGTTTCGTATAGTCCGCCAGTCGACTAAAGGTGAAAGCACCGAGTGTATCTGGGTCGTGCAGGTGCAAGTCAATGCCTGCATTATGCTCGGCAGCTATATCAAAGACCGTTGATAAAGAGCGTTCGATGTGGCGATCCACTGTTGCTGGGTCTACGCCACCCACTAAAGTCGCTCCGTTTTTCATCGCTTCTCTTATTAATCCTACAGAATCACTTCTAAGCAAGCCGTGTTGTGGAAACGCAACAACATCGTAGGTGATGGCATCTTTATAGTTTTCAAGTGCTCGCATCGTTGCTTCAAGATTTTTCAATCCAATAACCGGATCAACGTTGCAATGCGTGCGAATATGCGTATGGCCATTGCGAATCAGCAATTCGATCATGTTTTCTGCTCGTTGTTGTGCAGTTGGCAACAGTTTAGGTAATAGCTCTTTTTCTTCTTCTAATCGCGTGAAAATGCCTTTCGTTATAGGCGTGCACGCTTTCCACGGTCCGCTGTAAAACGTTTTGTCGATATGAATATGCATTTCGCGTAAAGAAGGCAGAAGAAGTTGATGTTCGGCATCGTATTTTTCTACCAAATTGTTCGGTAATTCCTTAGAAATAGACTTAATTTTGCCTTCTTCAATTTCTAAATGGACGATTTCTGTTTCAGTTCCAGTAATGCGATTGCCATCTCTTTTAAAGCCCTTTTCTAATCGTACGTTCATTAACCAGTAATTTTTCATGTTCGTACCTCCATTGAAAAACAGAAAGAGCACTAGGCATAGTGCTTTTTCTGTTTATTTTTTTAATATTATTCAGCAATTTTCACTTTGTCGATCATTAAATAGTTTGCGGCATTCAACCAGTAGCCGCTGACCTTTTCATTGTGTACTGCCATATGTTCGTAATTGCGAATGGGTACGTATACGGCATCGTCAAGCTCCATTTGTGCCAGTTCTTCATAAATTTCCAATCGTTTGTTCTCATCTGTTTCTTCACGTGCTGCTTCAATCAACTTGTCTACTTCTGGATTGCTGTAGTAGAAAGAGTTACCAGCAGGTCCTTGTGACGCCGTATGGAACAGGTTGTACTGATTGTAATCGCCATCACCTGTCGCATTACCCCAACCACTAATATACATCTGTTGCTCTCCAGCGTTTGTCATTTCAATAAACGTTCCGTATTCCACTACTTGAATTTCTACTTCGATGCCAATTCCTTTTAATTGAGACTGAATAACTTCTGCCATATTGATCCGTTCTTTTCTGTCGCTTGTCAGCAATGAAATTTTCAAGTTCTCTGCTCCAGCTTCTTTCAGTAATTTCTTCGCTTCGTTTAAATCGTATTCTGCAGGTTTGGTATTTTCACTATGACCAAAAACTTTCGGGCTCATCGCTGAGTTTGCCAAAGTTCCTACATTGTTATAAACACCTGAGATAATCGATTCGCGTTCGATGGCATGACTGATTGCTTTACGGACACGTACATCATTCAACGGCGCTTTCTGTGTATTAAATCCAAGAAATTCCACTGCAAGACCTTCAGTACGTGTAAGACCCATCGTACTAGAAGCTTCGATTCGTTCGATTTCAGTGACTGGAACTTGATCATTAATATGTGCTTCTCCGGTTTCAATCATCGCCAGCCTCGTTGCATCTTCTGGTACAACTTTAAAGACAACACGATCAATGCTTGCTTTTTCACCCCAGTATTCTTCGTTTCTAGTTAGTGAAATTTCTTGACCGCTCTTCCACTCTTCAAAGACAAATGGCCCAGTTCCGACTGGCTTATCTCTCAAGGATTCCGGATCTTCCGCTAATGCTTTCGGACTTAGGATACTACCTTCTTGGCTAGCTAAGATAGATAGCAAGGGGGCATAGGGGTAGTCCAAAAGAAATTGCACAGTAGTTGGATCCACTACTTTCACTTCTTTAATCATTGAAAATTTCTCACGTTGTGGCGAACCTGTTTCTGGGTCTAACAGACGGTCGAATGTAGCTTTAACCGCTTCTGCATCAAAGGTAGCTCCGTCGTGGAACATAATTCCTTCATTCAATTTGAATTCCCAAGTTGTATCATCAATCACTGTCCATTCTTTAGCAAGTGATGGCTGAAGTACGAAATCTTCATCTGGCTTTACTAAGTTTTCATATACTTTTTGGTAGTTGATATTTGCGGATGGGATATCCGTGATGAAATGCGGATCTAAGTTAGTAGCATCTGAAAGTCGAACGATATTTAAAGTTCCTCCTGTTGAGTTCCCATCGGCTGATGCTGCTTTTTCCGTTGATTGTGAAGAACTGGTCGAACATGCTGCCAGTAGCAATAGAACAAACACTAACATAGAGCCTAGTACAACGTGCTTAAAATTGTTTCTCTTCATAAAGTCTCCCTCTTTCTCCTTTTGATTTTGTTGCCTTTACCGATGAGCAGTAACTGTTTACCTCAAGCTCATTCTTAATGATAAGAGAATAGTCCGAAGATTTTTTACATTTTATCTACAAATAATTTAACTATTTCGACTACTAGTGACAATTCCATTTACTTTCAGTGAGATTCTGATAATTTGAAATAAATCGCCTGCTACTTTTCGGTAAGAAGCAGAAGCTTTCTTTTAAAAATAATCAGTTTCGGAGGGATAGTATGAAAATTGAAATGGACAAAGAAAAACCGTTACTAGTTACGCAAACAATCGATCACCCGAGGCAATCCGTATTTGGCAGTTTCTTTTCTGTCTTTATGGAAAACAAAGCTGCAGTCGTAGGAGGCCTCATTATTCTCTTCTATATCTTCATTGCCATTTTCGCACCTGTTTTAGCTCCCTACCATCCACACGAAATCAATTTGGACAACAAGCTGATCCCCCCCTCAATGGAGCATTGGATGGGGACAGACGATAAAGGAAGAGATATTCTAAGCCGGATTCTTTACGGATCTAGGTTGTCGATGGGAGTAGGTTTTGCTGCTGTTGCCTTTGGCGGATTTTTTGGTATCACGCTCGGATTAATCGCTGGTTATTACGGAAAATGGTTGGATACGATCATTATGCGTTGTATGGACGTCCTCTTGGCTTTCCCGGGAATTCTACTAGCACTTGCAATCGTCAGTGCATTAGGGCCAAGCCTAATCAACGTAACCATTGCAGTTGGCGCCTTTTCAGTTCCTCTGTTTGCACGAATAGTAAGAGGTTCTACATTAGAAGTAAAACAACTGGAATACATTGACGCGATTCGTTCACTTGGAGCAAGAGACGGCACGATTATTTTCAAGCACATTCTTCCTAACATCTTGTCACCGATTATTGTTCAAGGAACATTACGCGTAGCAACAGCGATTTTATCAGCTGCTGGTTTATCTTTCTTAGGATTAGGCGCTCAGCCACCTTCTTCAGAATGGGGAACGATGCTCAGTAGCGGACGAGATTTTCTTTTCACCGCTCCATACATCGCCATCTTCCCAGGTCTTGCTATCGCATTTCTGGTTCTTGGCTTTAACATCTTCGGCGATGGTTTACGTGATGCATTCGATCCACGTATGAAAAAATAATACTACTCACATAGAGGAGGTCCTTTCCATGCTCATGTTCATTTTAAGACGTCTATTCCAAACAATTCCCGTCATCTTCGGAGTGACGATCGTGGTATTCATCATCATGCAGCTCGTTCCCGGTGACCCAGCCGTCCTGTTAGCTGGTGAAGGTGCCACACAAGAAACAATCGAAGCGCTTCGAACGCAACTTGGTCTCAACCAACCCTTATACGCTCAGTACATTGACTATGTCACCAATATATTCCGTGGTGATCTTGGAACTTCTTTAAAAAACAATCAGCCAGTACTTGATGAAATCATGTTGCGACTACCGATTACACTAGAATTGGCTATCTTTAGTACAATCATCACGATTGTTCTTGGAATGGCTGCTGGCATCATCTCAGCAGTAAAACCTTACTCCATTATCGATACGGTCGTAATGGTTATCGCCCTTTTAGGAATTTCTTTACCGAGCTTTTGGTTTGGTTTGATGCTGATGTACGGATTTTCCGTAAAGCTTCAACTATTCCCGGTTGCCGGTTGGGATAGTCTAGCGCACATTGTCTTGCCTGCTTTCACACTTGGTGCAGGTGGTGCAGCTATCGTTGCGCGAATGACTCGCTCAAGTATGCTTGAAGTGATCCGTCAAGATTATATTCGGACTGCTCGAGCAAAAGGCGTGAAAGAACGCGTCATTATTTACAAACACGCCTTAC
The DNA here is from genome assembly GCF_008369335.1 of Planococcus sp. ANT_H30. Lineage (NCBI taxonomy): Bacteria > Bacillati > Bacillota > Bacilli > Caryophanales > Caryophanaceae > Planococcus > Planococcus sp. ANT_H30. The sequence continues at coordinate 83,240 of NZ_VOBJ01000007.1, forward strand.
GCAATGCCTTGATCCCCGTTATTACAGTTATCGGTCTTCAGTTCGGAGCGCTACTGGGTGGAACGGTACTCGTTGAATCTATCTTTGCCATCAATGGCCTTGGACGAATGATTGTCGATTCAATCAGAATGCGCGACTTGCCAATGGTTCAAGGTGGCGTATTGGTTGCTTCCTTAGTTTTCGTAGCCGTCAATTTACTCGTAGATGTTTTGTATAGATTCTTCAATAAACGGATTGAACTAAACTAAAAGGCGGTGCATTCAAATGGAACCACGTGAAACTATTTTAGAAGTTAAAAATTTAAAAACTTATTTCCATACAAAGCGCGGCATTAGTAAAGCCGTTGATGGCATTGACTTTTCACTCAAAAAAGGAGAAACCTTGGGCATTGTAGGTGAGTCTGGTTGCGGCAAAAGCATTACGTCTCTATCGATTCTTCGGCTGATCCCAACACCACCAGGGAAAATTGAAGGCGGTCAAGTCTTGTTTAAAGGTAGAGACTTAGTCACGCTTTCTGACAGTGAAATGCGTAAAATTCGTGGCAATGAAATCTCAATGATTTTCCAAGAGCCAATGACTTCCTTGAATCCTGTTATTCCTGTCGGCGAGCAGATTGCAGAGGCTATTCGGCTCCACCAGAAAATGAACAAAAAAGAAGCCCGTGCGAAAGCCATTGATATGCTGAAATTAGTCGGCATTCCTTCTCCGGAAAAAAGAGCTAAGCAAGAGCCTTTTCAATTAAGTGGTGGAATGCGACAGCGTGTCATGATTGCCATGGCACTTTCTTGTAATCCCGAAGTACTGATTGCAGATGAACCCACAACGGCTTTAGACGTAACGATTCAAGCACAAATTTTGGAGCTGATCAAAGATTTACAGGCAAAACTAGGAATGGGCGTCATCATGATTACTCACGACCTGGGTGTAGTCGCAGAGACATGCAATAAAGTCGCAGTCATGTATGCAGGGAATATCGTAGAATATGCAGCTACGCAAAATCTTTTTGATGAACCTAAGCATCCTTACACACGAGGACTTTTAGCATCTCTCCCAAAAATTGATGAAGATAAAGAAGAACTGTATACAATTGAAGGCAGCGTACCAAGTTCTTACAGCATGCCTGAAGGATGTCGCTTCGCATCCCGTTGTCCGTTTGCGGAAGCCATGTGCCACCAGAAACAACCTGAACTTCTTGAACACCAAGATGGTTCGAAAGTTCGCTGCTGGATGTACTCAAACGAATGGACAGGTGAAAAACGACAAGAGGAGGTATTCAGCTAATGCAGACAGTTGAAGAGAAAAAAGTTTTATTGGAAGTTTCAAATCTGAAGCAATACTTTTCTGTAAAAAAAGACTCGATCTTTCAGCCGAAGGCATATGTTAAAGCAGTTGATGGTATTTCTTTTGTCGTAAACGAAGGCGAAACGCTGAGCATTGTAGGGGAATCTGGTTGTGGAAAATCGACGACGGGTCGTGCGATTTTAAGACTCGATGAACCGACAGACGGCAAAGTGCTTTATGCAGGAAAAAATATCGTGGATTTATCTAAACAAGAAATGCGTGAACTGCGCGGCGACTTGCAAGTCATTTTCCAAGATCCTTTTGCTTCGCTAAATCCGCGGCAAACGGTCAAACAAATTCTTCGGGAAGCGATGACTATTCAAAAATCCGTTACTAAGCCCCTGCAACACGATCGAATGATTGAGTTATTAACGCTAGTTGGCTTACCCGCAGAAGCGTTAGACCGCTATCCTCATGAATTTAGCGGTGGGCAGCGCCAACGAATCGGCATTGCGCGCGCGCTTGCAGTAGATCCGAAACTAATCATTTGCGACGAAGCTGTATCGGCACTTGATGTTTCCATTCAGGCTCAGATTTTAAATTTATTAAAAAAATTACAAAAGCAATTCAAGTTGACTTACCTCTTTATCTCCCATGATTTAAGTGTTGTACGCTACATCTCTGATCGCGTAATGGTTATGTATTTAGGGAAAATTGTCGAAATTTCAGATAAAAAAGATTTGTTTGACGTTCCATTGCACCCTTATACGAAAGCTCTGTTGTCTTCAATTCCTGTACCCAATCCATCTGTCAAAAATGAGCGGATTTTACTGAAAGGGGATGTACCATCTCCTATTAATCCACCAACTGGCTGCCGCTTCCACACGCGCTGTCCATTTGCTACAGATCGGTGCAAAACAGAAGAACCGGCTTTACAAGAACTTCGCCCAAACCATTTTGTCAGCTGTCATTACGCAGAAGAACTATTGGGATGAAAAAGTTCTTTACCGTATGAACAAAATAATGTGATATAACTATTGAGCATTTCTGAATATTGGAGTAGGTTTAAGTAACAGCCCTCCAAAACAGAATGCTCTACTTTCATTCTTCCTCACATTCAGTTAAGCAAGGAGCAGTGCATGCGATGCTGACGATCGAAGCTTTTTCTTTTTATATTATGATGTGTGTACTGGCTCCGCTCATCGGTGCCTTCACATTATTATTTTTGTTTGTCTTTGAAAAACGGATTGATTTGATTGAAAAAGAAAAAAATGAAATTGTATTAGAGAGTGAATTACAAAAAGCTCTCTACAATCAGCTAAATCAAGAAATACAGCCTCATTTCTTTTTCAATACGATGAATTCTATTTTGAGTTTGGCTCGACTTGAACGAAAAGAAGAATTGATTTATTCAATCGAGACATTCTCCAAGCTTTTAAAGCATAAATACAAAACAAACACGACATTTATTACGATTGAAGACGAATTATCGTACGTCGTTTCTTATTTAGATATCCAAAAAATTCGCTTTCGAGAACGGCTTGATTATCAAATTGATAGTGAGCCAGTTGTTCAAAAAGCGATTACCTTACCCTTTTTAATTCAAACACTCGTTGAAAATGCCTTTAAGCATTCTTTCGAGAAAAAAGCCGGAAAAGCTGAACTTCACATAGTCATCTCAAAGCAAGAATCTATGCTTTGCATTCTTGTTGCTAACAGTCTGCCAAACGAAGAACAGCAAAGTTCAGCCGATGCTGGAACTGGACTTGCTAATATTTCCAAAAGATTGAATTTGTTGTTTCCAGATGATGAAACATCTGTTGATATAACACATTCAGAAGATTGGACAACTGTACAAGTACTATTTCCGCTCGTTTATCAATTAGATTTAAAGGAGTGAAGCTACTGATGAACATCCTGCTTGTCGATGACGAACCACTCGAACTAGAACAAATGGAGTATTTGATCAACAAAAATTTTCCGATGTGGGATATATACAAAGCTCAAGATGCTTCTCAAGCAATGAAAATAGTCAATCACTCCGATATTTTTTTAGCATTTTTGGATATTCAATTACCCGGCAAAACCGGACTTGAATTGGCCAAAGAAATGCAAGCTGTTTCCGATGCAGATATCGTCATGGTAACAGCTTATCAAAGCTTTGAATATGCTCATACCGCACTGCGACTAGGAGTTGTCGATTACATTACAAAGCCCGTAATCGAAGAAGATTTAGTAAAAGTATTAAATAATTACTCACGACTCACCCATTACTCGCATCAAATCCAACAATCAATCAAATTAATTCATCAAAATTACGAAGAAAAAATGACACTGCATTTTTTGGCAACCAAAATCCACATCAATCCTGCTTACTTAAGCCGGAAATTTCAAGAAGAAGTGGGCGTTGGTTTTTCTGAATATGTAAATAATTACCGCTTAATGATGGCTAAAAAAATGTTAATTGATCGACCAGAAGCCAGCATCGGAGAAGTTTCCGAAAAATGTGGATTTAATAGCCAGCATTACTTTAGCCAAATGTTCCGAAAAGAAACTGGATTATCACCCAGAGACTTTCGACTAAAGGAGACTGGGCATTGAAGAAAAAAGGGTTTGATTTTTATATTCAAGGAGCTGTTCAGCTGGGAATTGCCTTTGGAGTCGTTAGCATACTGGCTAGATGGATTACCGGAAATACCATTCTCTCTTCTCCTCAAACACTCATTCGATACGGTTTAATAGGTGGAATTGGCTATGCATTTATGGGTGGTCTTGCTTTGGTTCTCTTTGGCTTTGTTGCTCGGAAAATCAGCTATACTTTCACAGGCCAAATGACCATTGGTGATGTGCTCAAACAAAAGCTGAATCCGTTCGGCTACTGGTATATGATGATTCTGCTATTTGTAATGGGATTCTATGCACTGTTTATTCAAACCATGGGTGCCGGCTTGCTGCTATACATCCTTTTTCCTTTCCCTCTTTTCATCGGAATGACTGTTTTTTTGTTGCTGCTGTTTTTGATTGGCGGAATAGGTGGCCTCTACCGAATCCACCAATTGGCAGGAATAAGTGTCATCTTGATTTTTGGAACGATCATTCTCATTCCTGTCTACTTGTATATGCACGAAGGGGTTACGACGATTTTTGAAGGCATTCGCCTTTATCACCCCTACTTATTATTTACAAAGAATAACGAATCGTTATGGTTTATTTCAACCGGGTTACTGGTTTTTTTCGGACAGATGATAACGGATCGAGCTACATGGCAACGAGTATTTATCATAAAGAAAGAAAAAGTTAAAATGGCTTTTGTCCTTACTGGGATGATTTGGTTAACAATTCCCATTGCGATTACTTCACTTTTTTTGCTAGCCATTTCTGGTCGTTCTTTTGACAATCCTTATTCTCTTATTTTCGAACTGATTAGCATTTTAAATTCTACTGTTTTAATTTTTATTTTCGTCCTTTTTTGCTTTGCTGCTGTCATGTCTGCTGCAAGTTCAGAACTGCAATCATTGAATTCTCTGTTTATCCGCAATGTTGTGGCAGAATTTAAACCATTGTCGACCAAACAGCAATTCAAGTATAAAAATAGCTTCTCTATCGTACTGATTGGGGTCCTCTTTCTGGCCGCACTTTTCTTAACACCTTATCCTACTCAATTATTGTTTTTCTTTGGCAATATTTATAGCTCTATGATTTTTGCCATTCTCTATATCGTTTTCAACAAAGATAACGAAACACTTCCTCCGGTTCTTTCTTCCTTTGTTGGAATCGTCGGTGGGTTTATCTCTTCTCCGTTTACAACTTATTTTGAATCAGTATGGATCAGTTTTTTACTTTCGGGAATTCTTTGTGGCCTGTTCCTTATAAAAAAATCCATTCAACAACATTCCCCCGCGAGTTTAAATTCGGAGGAGCAACCTTATGATGCAAACTAATCAAGAGACTAGTCCACGCTCTTCAATTAACAGTGATTTACTTCCGACTGCTGTCGAAAGTCGCACGTGGAATTTTAGTAATTATTTTTCGGTTTGGATGGGTTCTGTTCATAACATCCCGTCTTACGTTACGATTGGTGGTTTTTTTGCATTAGGACTTTCTACTGGTCAGGTTTTTGTGGTAATTTGCTGTGCGGCTCTGCTTGTAGCGGGATTACTCGTTCTTAATGGTCATGCAGGAAATAAATATGGCGTTCCGTTTTCAATTCTTTTACGCGCTAGCTATGGTAGAAAAGGGGCTATTCTGCCAGGAGTTTTCAGAGGGATTATCGCAGGGATTATGTGGTTCGGCTTGCAAACCTATGCTGGCAGCATTGCAGTTTCCATTTTTATTGGCACATTTTCCCCAGAGTATTTGACACTCGGTGGCAATTTTCTTTTTTTCGGTTTGAGTTTATCTAGTCTGCTGTCTTTTTTGTTGTTTTGGCTTATTAATTTACTATTTGTTTTTGCTGATGTTACTACACTCGGTAGGCTGACCAAAAGTGTGACAGTTCTTGTCTTTATCGTTTTTGGTGGCATGTCCATCTGGTCGATCCAATTAGCTGGTGGCGTAGAGATGATTTTGACTTTCGAACCCTCTGCTGGTGGCAATGTGAATTTATTTCTATTGGTTTCTTGTGTTTCTGCTATCGTTGCTACGTGGGTTGCGCCGATTTTAAGTGTTTCCGATATTACGCGCTATTCAAGCTCTAAACGGGCACAGGCAGGTGGACAATTCATCGGTATTTTAGCCACTTATCTATTGTTTGCTTTCGCTAGTATCTCCATTATTATTGGTTCTGAAATTGCTTTTGGTGTCCCGGTCTGGAATGTGCTTGAAGTGGTCGATAAATTCGATAATGTCTTCGCTGTCATTCTTTCGCTGACGACATTAGCTCTTGCGACTTTGTCGGTGAACATTGTCGGAAATGTGATTCCAGCAGCTAATCAATTAACCGCGCTTTTTCCAACCAAATTAAATTTCAAAAAGAGCGCGCTTGTCGTAGCAACTTTAGGCATTCTATTATTGCCTTGGAAGCTGATGGAGAACCCGACGAGCATCTTCATGTTTCTTAATATGGTAGGAGCATTGTTAAGCCCTGTTATTGGGGTCATGCTGACGCACTATTACTTTATAGCGAAAAAAATGATCAATCTAGATGCGGTATATGGACTCCCAGGAAAGCAACCGCTCGCTTCTTTTCAAGTTCCCGCATTACTAGCAACTTTACTCACCGGTGGACTCAGTCTACTCGGTAGTAGAGTTGCTGCACTAGAAGTGTTTTATACGATTTCCTCACTTCTTGGAATTGTTGTCTCCGCTTCCTTATATATTACTTTTTATTCTATCCAAACAACTTTTAACCTTAAAAAAGTTCAGTAAAAAAGAGAGAATGGCAGCTATTCTCTCTTTTTTCTTTTAATTTAATTGTCCCGCTACGAGTGATCCTTTATGAAAAACAGCCGTGCGTTGTGCTCGTCTTGCTACAGTCTCTGCAGCACATTTAGCACCCACTAAGACAAAGCTAGCCACGTCACCTTCTACGGGCCATACCTGCTCCCCGTTCGCTGTCAGAGGGGTAATGCCATCGGTTATGAAACGCAACGCCTGAGACAGCGATAACTCGTCTGTCCAACGATTGATTTCTACCAACCTTCCGAGTCTTTCTAAGACATCTCCGTTTCCTGTAGGCCACCATGAGTCATAAATATTATCGTTTCCAAGTGAAACAGTCACTCCAACTTCAGCTAGTAAACTAACTGGCGGGATGTTCCTTCCAATAGGTACACTCGAAATAATCGATACTCCTGCTTCTTTTAAAGACTCTGCTACTGCTCTTGCTTCTAAAGGGGTTACATCACCGAGTCCGAAGGCGTGGCTGATTGCTACTCTTCCTTGCCAGCCCGCTTCTATCGTTAAGGCAGCCAAGCGCTTCATAGTAAACGTCCCTAAATGACCTGGGTCATGCAGATGCAAATCAATTCCGACGTTTCCCTCAACTGCGATATCCATTAATTGAACGAGAGACGCTTCGATATTCAAATCAACTGTTGCCGGGTCGACTGATCCCACTAATCCCGCACCGTTACGCACAGCTTCTCTCATTAACCCAACTGTATTGCCATAAAGTAAGCCGTGCTGAGCAAAAGCGACAATTTCCGAATCGACTTTCTGCTCATAATCAGCTAATGCAGTCTGAACCCCACTTAAATTCTCCAGTCCAACTTCTGGATAAATATCGACATGCGTCCTAACGGCTGTCGAACCGTGTGACAGTAACACGTCTAGTAAATTTTTCGCTCTATCTACTGTGTTCGTTTCAATCGATGCAAGAATGTTTTTTTCTATAGTGCTTCTTTCAATGACAGAAGAAGCAGGTACACAGGCGCGCCATGGTTCTCCCATATAGGTTTTATCAAGGTGAACGTGTTTTTCTTTAAAAGCAGGTAACACGAGCAGTCCTTTACCATCCATCGTTTTCACGTCTTTTGGAAGTGCTTGTTCTGAGTCGATTATTTCAGCAATTTGGCCTTCTGCAATTTTCAAATGAAATAACTTTGTCTCAGTAGCCCTTACTTGCCCATTTTCTTTCACATACCCTGTTTCGAGTAAGACGTTCTTCAATATGTACATGTGGAGCCTCCTATATAAGTTGATATGAACTTTTATCTTTCCAACTAGATTGTTTACTACCCTATAAGAAAAAAGGGGTATCCTTTTGGATATCCCTCATTACTTATTACTTTATCGATACGTTATTGATTTCCAAATACCCAGATGGACTAATTTCAAAACCGCTAACATCTTTGGACATTGCTGCGACATTCTCGATTACGCGTATGGGAATGTACACTGCTTCTTCCATTTCAATTTCTTGTGCTTTTGCGTATAGTTCAATCCGTTTTTCAGAATCTGCTTCTTTTCGTGCTTCTTCAATCAATCCATCCACTTCAGAATTACTATAAAATGATGTATTGCCACTAGCCCCTATTGAGCTTGAATGCATCAAATTATACTGGTTATAATCTGCATCTCCTGTGGCATTTCTCCAGCTAATGATAAACATTTCCGTGTCGCCAGAATGAGTCGATTCAACAAAAGTTCCGTATTCCATCACTTCAATTGTTACTTTAATACCAATTCCCTTTAGTTGTGATTGAACTACTTCCGCTAAACTAATTCTTTCTTTATTGTCCATTGTCGACAACTTAATTTCGAGGCCATCAGCATAACCGGCTTCAGCCAGTAATCTTTTGGCTTCAGAAAGATTGTATTCATAAGTTTCTAGTCCTTCGTGATAACCAAACACTTTAGGTCCTAATAATGAATTTGCTTCCCCACCGACATTATTGTAAACGCCTTTTCGGATTGCATCCATTTCGATCGCGTGTGAAACTGCTTTTCTTACTCTAACGTCATTAAAAGGTTCTTTTTCAACGTTAAACGTAATGTATTCCGTTCCAAATCCTTCACTTTGATAAACTTTGGAATTTTGAGAAGCATTGACCCCATCAAACTGGGCGATGGACAAAGGTTCAGCAATATGAGCTTCTCCTGTTTCAACCATTGCTGTACGCGTCGTTTCTTCTGGTACAACTTTAAATTCGACTCTTCCTACTTTGGCTACTGTGCCCCAATAGTCTTCGTTTCGATTTAAGATAATCACTTGTCCAGGTGTCCATGATTCAAAGACAAATGGTCCTGTGCCACTTGGTTCTTGAATATCTTCTCCGCCAAACTCTTCAATTGCCTTCGGGCTGATGATGCCACCTTCATGACTTGCTAAAATTGAAAGAAGCGGAGAGTAAGGCTCCGACAATAAAAACTGAACCGTATAATCATCAATGATTTTTACTTCTTCTACCATCGACAATACTCCTGCTCGAGGAGAACCCACTTCTGGATCCAATAATCGATCAAATGTTGCTTTTACAGCTTCTGCTGTAAAGTCCGTTCCGTCATGGAATTTAACATCTTGACGAAGCTTGAATTCCCATGTTTTATCGTCAAGCTGTTCCCAGCTCTCTGCTAACAATGGTTGCAGTTCTGCGTTTCGATCGCGACCAACTAAGCCTTCATAAATTTTTCCATGAGTGACACTCGCTGCATTGATAGTTGACATAAATTGCTGATCCAAACTTTCAGCATCTGAAAGTCTTGCGATAATTAACGTATCTTCAGAACCGGCAGCTTTTACTTCGCCATTTTCTGTTGATGCGGCTTTTTCTCCGGTAGAGCAGCCTGCCAGAGCCATCACAAGTAATGCTGAAGCTATCCCGTTTCTTATCCATTGGACCTTGTTCAAATTATTTCCCCCTCGTGTTTCGATTTTGTTAGTTCATTATAAAAAATATTCTGACAATTAAGTTTCAGTATCTTTACTGATTTTTACACAATCTTTACTTAAATTTTTTTCAACTGAGTCAACGACAGAAAAAGAAGAGGGAAACAGCTTTTCTTCTCCTAACTGTTGGTAATCTCTTTGTAAATAACCCCTTTTCATTTTTTCGAAATAGCGCTGAGCTTTTGACTGCAGTTCTTTCAAATCAATTTGAGGAATTTGTCTATCTTTCATAACTATTTTTCCATTTATAATAGACAGTTTAATATCTCTTCCTGATCCGCTCATAATCATTGTTCGAATAGGATCGTCACTTATCCCCATATGATATCCTTCTAAATCGACGACAATGATGTCCGCTTTTGCTCCTACAGCTAACCTACCAAGGTCTTCTCTACCTAAAAATTTTGCGCCACCTAGAGTTGCCGCTCTGAAAAAATCAGCAAAGGATGAACTTTCGACATCCTTTTCGTGCATACGGGAAATCATACTGCCTGCTCGAATGTTTTGGAAGATATCCGGAGGAAAAGTATCTGTCCCGATAGCTACGTTTACGCCTGAACGTTTGTATTTGGCAAAGGATTCTAGCCCGCTACCACGCCTTCCCATAATGACCGGACAGTGAATCACCGTTGTGCCGGTTTCAGTTAATATGTTGATATCATCACCTTGGCCAGTTTCCGCTTCACTATATCCTGCTATAAAATTAGCATGTGGAATGCCTGTTTTCGGTCCTAAAAACCCTACATTTTTGAGGTATTGAATTGGCGTGACGCCGTGCTTTTCAACGATGGTATGGTATTCAAAACTTCCTTGTGCAGCGTGAAGTTTAATCGGAACTCCTAATGACTCGCTATAAGCTTTTGTCTGTTTCAAACTTTCTTCTGTCTGGCATTCAATTCGCTCTGGTGCAAGCATGCCTCTCACTAAATCGTCATAGCTGCCGTCAAATTCTTCGATAAACTTAACTGCTCGATCAAGACCTTCTTTGCCACTTTCTTCGTCCCACATTAACTGAATGGTGCCATCTGGTTGTACAACGCGCATACCCGATTGGTAGCTCGGTCCCAAGTATATTCTTAACCCTAAATTTCCTGCATAATGCGCAGCTGATGCTAATTCTTCATAAGTCTCTGCCCATTTTTTATAAAAGACGGACGTAATCGGCATAGCTGTTGTAATGCCGTTTAAGATTAATTGGCTATAGGCATAAAGAGATTTAAACGCTTCTTCCTCTTCTGTCATGACTTCCTGTGGACCATTCTTCATGTATTTTTCAGACCATAAAAGATTTTTTGCTTTTTCATTATCTGCTTCTACGTGAATAATATCGTGGTCGATATCGCCAAGTGCATTTAAATCAATAAATCCTGGGCTTATCACGGCGTTTCCACAATCGATGGTTTCATCTACAGACTCGGTGTATTCTTTTCCTACATAAATAATGGACGTTCCTTCATAAACGACTTCTGCATCTTTTAGTATGACGTGATCCTCACCGTTATAGCCGATAACATATTGCCCTTTTAATTTTGTCTTCATGTAAGTTCCTCCTCTGTAATAGCAAACACATAGTCTGCTTCATCAAATCGTTTTTCGTCAACATAAGCACGCGTTGATCCCCAGAAATATTTGGTTGGGGTCATGTATTTTTCCAAACCTGCACGCTCAATTGTTTCCAAAGCTTCTGCATTTGCTTCTTCGATTAGTTGGTTTTCTTCAACAGTTGTTACGTTACGTTCATTCATCAATACTTTCCCATCCACGATGACATGATTCACATCGTTTCCGACGGCTTGGTAAACCAACCGGTGAATATGCATAGTTTCAGGAGTTAAATGCGCTTGTTTCATATTTACCGTGATAATATCTGCTTTTTTCCCAATTTCAATCGATCCAAGCTCGTCGTCCCACCCTATACATTTAGCTGCATCAATGGTGACCATCTCCAAAAGCTTGCCAGGAGGTAAATAATGCTCATCCATCATCGCTGCCTGATGAATCAATTGCGTTTTTCGCATCGCTTGAAACAGATCAAAACTAGTTGAAGGTGAAGTGCCATCTGTAGAAATGGCAACTGTCGCTCCAAGTTCGATGAGCTCTACAATCGGTGTTCTTGCTGTCATCTGAGTGATGCTCGCACTCGTACTGACGTTGGTTCCGGTATCTGCTAGAATTTTCACTTCATCAAAGGAGATCCCTCGACAATGTTGCAAATGGACGTCTGGTCCTAATAAAGCATAATCTTTGTCTTGAATTGCCATGTGAATCATTCCACCAAATGCATCCGAATGGATTCTCGTTTTGTACTTGTTGGCAATTTCTCTAATTTTACGTGCTTGGTAGCGGTCGTGGTCAGTTAACTGGTGCAACCTAGACGGCGGTGTAGGACCAGAACCTTCTATCGATGTCACAATGACAAAAGGGGTAACAAAAGCTCTTGTCCGGTCGTCATTGGCATGGTTCAACGCTTCAACAACCGCTTCTGTTCCTTTTAGTACATCTTGATAATCAACTTCTTTTGTAATTCTTTTGCCGTTTTTCCAGCGGCTGTATAGTTTCGGCCACTTAGGGTTGGCAGGCCCCGTACAGACGACATTGCGAATTCCGACTTCGTTATAGGCCTTTGCATGATTTAATGCAAAAATAGGGTCATCTGCTCTTGGTGTCGAACCGATCACGGAGACACCGGTCGTAATGCCCGCTTTTAATCGTTCTAATGCGGAAACCTTTCCTTCGTAATACCAAAAATCATCTGTCACATAATGATTGTATGTATTGGTCATAATGGGCATCCACTGTTCCAAGTTGTCCATGGCGATTGTTTTAAACATCGAATGACCTCCATGACCATGAACATCAATCAATCCAGGTAAAATGCAGTGGTGCTTGCAATCGATCAGTTGTTTAGCTTCGTATTTCACTTCCAACACTGCAGTAAGCCCAACATCCAAAATTTTTCCATGATGAACCGCTACGGCTCCACCGTAAATAAGACTTCGTTCTTTATTCATTGTGATTAGCGTGCCATTTATTAAAAGCAAATCAATCATGGTACCACTCCCTCTTTATAAAGTTCTACTATCAAGTTAATTATTCATTATAGAGAAAAACTCGAGTGTTTAATTAAGCGAATAATACAACTTTTTAAACTATTTATACTTTTTTCGTTGTTTTTAGAAAAAATTCTTTATTTATTAACATCTCTTCTACTTTTAGAAGTTGATTTGCGACACAAGCAACTAAAAAAAGAAAGCAGCCAAATGACCGCTTTCCTTTCTTAGTTTATTTATCTGTTTAGTCTCCACTTATTTCGATATCATTTTCACCCGCATATTGTTTTGTCCAGTCACACAAATCATGAATTAGTGGAATAAGACTTTCTCCGTAATCAGTCATAGAATACTCTACTGTAGCTGGTACGGTCGGATACACTTTTCTAGAAATGATATGGCTACTTTCAAGCTCTTTCAGTTGCTCCGTAAGTACTTTTTGGCTAATTGTCGGAATGCTTTTTTTTAGCTCGCCAAATCTTTTACTCCCATTGATTAAGTACCAAAGAATCATCAATTTCCACTTTCCACCGATCAAATCAATTGTCAGCCCTAAAGAGCAGATATAGCTATTTTTAACTCCCATTACATCTCTCCTTATCCTCTCGGTAGTCACATTTTCGTAACTATACCACTTAAATGTGCCGTATTGTTATTCTAAAAACTCTTTTGTATGATGAAGATGTCCAGGATAATAAAGATCAATCGTCATACTATATAAAAAACAGATAGGAGCGATCAATATGGCCTACCCAAGAGCATTTTCACACATCGGATTATCGGTCACAGATTTAGACAGAGCCGTCACATTCTATAAAGAAGTTATGGGCTGGTATGTAATTATGGAGCCGGCAGAAGTAAAAGAAGAAAGTGACACACCCATCGGGCAAATGTGTATCGATGTGTTCGGCGCCGGATGGGGAACGTTCCGCATCGCACACATGGCAACTTCTGACGGGACTGGAATCGAAATCTTCGAATTTCCGAATAGCGAAAAACCCGAAAATAATTTTGAGTACTGGAAGTCAGGCGTCTTCCATTTTTGCGTTCAAGATCCAGACGTAGAAGGATTGGTTCAAAAAATAGTTGAACATGGTGGCAAACAACGGATGCCAATTAGAGAATACTATCCAGATGATAAGCCTTACAGAATGTGTTATGTAGAAGATCCGTTTGGCATCATATTTGAGATTTACAGTCACAGCTACGAAATCACTTATTCTTCAGGAGCGTATTGATAACTAAACAACCTCACACTGAATTTGAATTTAACTCCTCTGCATCTGTTAGAGGAGTTAACTTCATAACTTGAGCTTTAATTTTTCATTTTAACTGAACAAGAATCTTCGTAATGTAATGATCCTCGCCACTTTTTACTAACCCATCGTATATATACTCTTCCATGATATAATCGCCAATTTCATAGTGATTCCTGCGAATTTCTGAAAATAGCCGTTCATATGTGACATGGATCGTGTCTTCTTTTCCTAAATGATAGCCAACTGCATACATTCCTGCTGCGATTTTAAAAAATGGCTGACTTTTTCTTTGCTCTAGCTGCTTCATGTAGAGATAACTATAATTCGTATACTCGCCTTTTACTACTTGTTCGTGCAAAGTCATTCCACCAATTTGAAAGCCTGTATCTAAATTCTGTTCATTTAATGTATTGATGAATTGCGTGACTACCTTTGCAAAATCGTCGTCGTTTATATCGGTTATATTTGGACTCAGATACAAAAAACTTTCGGACAAGTAGAGAAAGCTAACTTGATGGAAGTCTATTTCTTCAGCCTCTTCTAGCAAGTTGATTTTTACATCCATCATCATTTCCAAATGATCCAACATTCTTTTTTTCGTCCGCACTTTTTCTTTTTGCTCAATCATCAAAGAGTGAAACAATTCAGGTGACTTCTGTTCCATATAGCTTTTAATTTCTTCTAATGACATCCCGAGTTCTTTTAGTAGATAAATGACATTGAACACCTCCAGCTGCCGAAACGAATAAAAGCGGTAACCTTTTTGATTGCGATAAGCTGGTGTTAACAAGCCGATTTGGTCATAGTAAATAATTGTTTGCTTATTAACTTTACATAATTTTGAAAAATCTCCTGTTGTCAAATATTTTTCAGTCACATGGAGGCTCCTTTCTTGACTACCTAGTTACTATATACCTTAAATTTTATCTATACACAAGAAAGAAAGGTTTTGACATGATGTTTACTGGAATTCGAGCGATTACAGACTCGAACAAACAAGAAGTTTTAAATTTAAAAGTGGCAGCGCAACAACGAGGATTTATCGAATCGGTCAGTCAGTGTTTACTAGAGGCTGAACAAGACACACGTTACGTCCCTTTGGCTTTATACAAAGAGAATAAAATTATCGGATTTTCGATGTACGGAAAATTTGATGAGCAGATTTGGTTGGATCGTTTTTTAGTTGACGAGCGTTTTCAACAACAAGGACTGGGACGTTATTTTTTCTGCGTACTTGTTGACTATTTAACTGAACTCTATCCTAAAAAACCTATCTATTTAAGTGTCTTTGAACAAAACAAAGTAGCCATTCGACTTTATCAAAAACTAGGGTTTGGTTTTACGGAAGAAGTAGATGAAAACGGTGAAAAAATTATGATTTATCCGCATTAATGCACAAAAAATCCCAATCAGCAGCATTCGCTGCTGATTGGGATTTTCTTTACTTAGTTTTGTAGATCAAAACGATCGGCATTCATCACTTTGTTCCAAGCTTTGATGAAATCACGAGCGAATTTCTCTTTGCTATCATCTTGTGCATATACTTCTGAAATAGCACGCAGAATTGAGTTTGAACCAAATACTAAGTCAAAACGTGTAGCTGTACCGACTACTTCACCAGTTGCATTGTTTTTACCTTCGTATTTATTGAATTCTACTGGCGTCCAGTCGATGTTCATATCCAATAGCTTAACGAAGAAATCATTTGTTAACGCGCCGCTATTAGTAGCAAAAGTTCCTTCTTTTGCGCCTTGATAATTTGCATCTAATGCACGCATACCGCCAATTAATGCGGTCATTTCTGGCGCTGTTAAGCCAAGTAGTTGTGCTTTATCAAGCAACATTTCTTCCGGGCTTACTGTGTATTCTTTCTTCTGGTAGTTTCTGAAACCATCTGAAACTGGCTCTAACACATCAAAGCTTTCTGCATCTGTTTGTTCTTCAAGAGCATCTCCACGACCTTGCGTAAATGGAACAGCTAAATCGAACCCAGCTGCTTTGACAGCTTGTTCAAGGGCTACATTTCCTCCAAGTACAATCAAATCAGCCATGCTTACTTTATTGCCAGTCGAAGCTTTAAGGTTTTCGTAAACAGCGAGCACTTTAGCTAATTCTGCTGGCTCATTTGCTGCCCAGTCGCGTTGTGGAGCAAAGCGAATACGTGCTCCGTTGGCACCGCCACGTTTATCTGAATTTCGGTATGTGCTAGCAGAAGCCCAAGCTGTTTTAACGAGCTGTTGCGAAGTTAACTCACTCGCCAAGATTTTCTCTTTTAGCTCATCCAACTCTTCAGTCGTTAATGTATGTGTTGCTGCTGGTACTGGATCTTGCCAAATCAATACTTCTTCTGGAACTTCTGGTCCCCAATAACGTGCTGTAGGTCCCATGTCACGATGAAGAAGTTTGAACCAAGCACGCGCAAATGCATCTGCAAACTCATCCATGTTCTCATAATAGCGACGAGAAATTTTTTCGTATGCCGGATCCATGCGAAGTGCCATATCTGCTGTTGTCATCATTGTTTTCACTTTAATAGAAGCATCTTCTGCGTCAGGTGCCATTTGGTGTTCTGACAAATCTTTTGCTGTCCACTGGTACGCGCCAGCAGGAGATTTTGTTAACTCCCATTCGTATTCAAACAATTGCTCGTAATAGCCATTGTCCCATTTTGTTGGGTTAGCCGTCCAAGCGCCTTCAATACCACTTGAAATTGTATCACGGCCTTTACCAGAACCGTGCGTGCTCTTCCAGCCAATTCCCATATTTTCCATTACGGCTGCTTCTGGATCGTCTCCTACTTCAGCAGGGTCTCCCGCTCCGTGTGCTTTACCAAACGTATGGCCACCTGCGATTAGCGCAACTGTTTCTTCATCGTTCATTCCCATACGTGCAAAGGTTTCACGAATATCAACAGCACTAGCAAGAGGATCCGGTTTGCCGTTTGGTCCCTCTGGGTTTACATAAATTAAGCCCATCTGTACCGCAGCGAGAGGGTTTTCCAAATCGCGTTCACCTGAATAACGATTATCTTCTAACCACTCTTTTTCGTTACCCCAATAAACATCTTCTTCTGGTGCCCAAATGTCTTCACGTCCTGCTCCAAATCCAAAGGTTTTAAAGCCCATCGACTCAAGTGCTACGTTACCCGTCAATAGCAATAAATCGGCCCAAGAAATTTTGCTGCCGTATTTTTGCTTGATTGGCCATAACAAACGACGTGCTTTGTCCAAGTTTACGTTATCTGGCCAGCTATTTAATGGCGCAAAACGTTGGTTTCCAGTAGAACCGCCTCCGCGACCGTCTGCAGTTCGGTAAGTACCTGCATCGTGCCATGACATACGGATGAATAACCCGCCGTAATGACCATAATCCGCTGGCCACCAGTCTTGGCTATCTGTCATGACTTTGTGCAAATCTTGCTTTAATGCCTCATAATCCAATTTCTCGAATTCTGCTTTGTAATCAAATGCCTCTCCTAGAGGATTTGTTTTAGTGTCATGCTGATGGAGAATGTTGACATTCAGCATGTTTGGCCACCAGTCTTTGTTTTGTGTTTTTCCTGGCTTGTTTGAAGTCGTGATTGCACTATCTTTATGGCCACCTGTTACTGGGCATTGACCTTCTCCTGCTGCAGTGTGGCGCTTTTCTTCATTGTTTTCCATCTTTTAAAACCTCCTATTGAATAATGAAACCTAGTCGTACGTGTATTGATTGAGTGAAGATTAATTCTTACATTAGAATTATACTAAACTAGAAGGAAACTGAACAGTAATAAGCGTCTAACAAGAGAACCAATGTTTCATAGCCTCCTTAAATTAAATCAAAAATTCCAAATTTAACAAAAGTAGATATCTTTGCTTTTGTTAACTTGCATTTCGTTCATGTTAGTCATGCACTTTTTTACTCCAACAACTCTTCTGAAATCAGTTTAAAGCCCTCAATCATCGTATCTTCTTCTACCTCGATCAAGATACAGCGTTTGCCATCGTAATTAACTTGTTTGACGTAACGTAAGTCTTGAGGGCTGATGGCGATATCCGCTACTTTGGTGCTAATTTTGATGGATTTGGATGCATAACTTGGCACGATATGACTTGCTTTCATTTCATAGGTTTTGTCTTCCACTACGCTTTGGAACGCTCTTTCTACCTTTTCCGTGCTCACATCTTTTACACCGCTTGCTTTTAGTACACGCGTAACTTCTGTGACATCCAAAGTAGGCGGTTGCTCATCTTCGTCATCACTTTCTGCTTCGATGACTAGCATTTGATTGATTTCATCATATAAACCCGCAAGCGTTCTCGAATTGACTTCGTCACCAATGACCGCTTTCACAATTTCTTCAAACACGGTCTTTTCTTCTTCAGCTGTGAGAATTTCATCGCCATTTAGAACATTTTCGATAAATTGATAATCCGGTTTGTTTGTTTTACCAGCAGCATACAAAATACGGTTAATGTCTGCCGCATTATCTGTAAAACTTGGGAACAAGAACCCCCCGATTGGTGCAGATAGCTTAATAACAGGATCCATTAGCACATTGGACTTAAATTCTTTCTCCGCAAAGTCAAACACTAAGGAGCTTTTCGGCAGTTCCGTTTGGTTCATGCTACTAAGAATAAATGAAGTGGTGTACATTTCATCTCGGAAATCCATGTCCGATTCGTCCGTCTTGCGTTTGGTCGTCTTAAAATAGTTGCCACGAATAAACGTAACGACCATATCCTTTTCGTACGGGTGGTCTTCAACCATTTTTAAGGCGATACGCTGCATGTTTGTTTTCCAGTCACTAACTTCGTCTGCTTGAAGTCCTTCATATAAGAGTCGTTGTGTATGATCTACTTGTCCTTCTTCTTGCGGTTGAAATTTAACTTCAAACAGCTTTTCATCAAGCTTTCCGCCTAAAACTTTTTTGAAATTGGCCAGAAACAATTCTTGTTGTTCCCGGTCTAACAAAGAAAATGAGCGGCTCTCTTCGTGATAGATTTCACTGCTTTCTTGTTGGATGTAGACATTATAAATTTCACCGATTTTCAGTAAATCTGTATCTAACTTAAATCGTTTGCGGATATCGGCTATCTCTTTTTTATTCATTGCTATTTCCAACTCCCTAACTAATAAACTCCATGTCATGACAAAAGAGCATCAAAGCGATAGGTTCGCTTTTGATACTCCCTTATTATAACAATGATTAGACAGTAACAAAAAGTGAAAAAGAAATGCCTACATTAACCTCAACTATTTGTTTTAACGTTTCATTTCAAATGCTCTCTGATGAAGTCCACGCATCTGCTCTGTCAGTTCAGAAGCAGGACCGTCGACAACTGTGTCTTTAATAACTTCTTCAATAGCTAACCTTCGAACACGCGATGAAGCGGTCGCACCCATTTCACTCAACCACTCAGCTGATTGCTGTGACGAGCTTGCATAGACGATTCTTCCTAAACCTACCAATCCGTGAGCTGCTGCACACATCGGACAATGTTCGCCTGACGTATAAACCGTCGCTGTGCTCCGTTCTTCCGGCGACAAGTGATTCGCGGCCCAGCGTGCAATCGCAAACTCCGGATGCTGGGTATGATCGCCGCCTGCTACGTGGTTATGGTCTTCAAAAAGAACGGCTCCCTCCACCGAAACAAGAATAGACCCATACGGCTCATCTCCTTTTTCAAGGGCGGTTTCCGCCAACTCTACACAACGTCGCAAATACGTTAAATCCTTTTCGGTAATCATCTTTACTCCCCCTTTTTGTTCGTAACACGTTAACTAGAAATTCCAACCGACGCGTTTTCGTACTGTGCATCGCTTAAGGCTTTGACGATAAAATGCGCAACATCCGCACGAGGAATTGATTTCGACTTATCCGGCACACCTGTCGTAGCTTCTTTGTACTGCCCTGTAAACGCGCCATTTGTTAATCCCATCGGTCGAACAATGGTAAAGGTCAGTCCGTGTTCTTGAATCAAATCTGTAGCTGCTCGGTGATCGATTAGCGGGTTCTTCAGCATCTTCATGATTAGCTTTCCACTGACACCTGTGAGTTCATTATGAACACCCGCAGATGCCGTGTAGACAATGCGCTTCACACCGTGGTCCTCCATGCCCATGACAATGTTTTTTGTCATCTCTTGAAGTTCTGTTGACTGCTTCATTCCTTGACTAGAGCCTAAGCACGATACAACTGCATCATGCCCTGCAATGGCTGCTGAAACTTCTGCTGTGTTAAAGGCATCTCCTTGGACAACAGTTAAATTCTCGTGTGTTACTTGTAACTTCGTTGGTGTTCGGACAAATGCCGTAACCTCAAATCCACTTTCTACTGCTTGCTTGACAACCGATTGACCTACGCCACCCGTAGCACCGAATACGATAATGTTCATTGCGTTTCACCCTACTTTCTTATGATTGGTATACCCTTTTTTCATTTAAAAATCAATCTATCTTAACTGTCTAAAAAAATGCACACCGCGTTCAGGATTCTGACACCGGCTCACAAGCTTTTAAAAGTAGCTCGTATCGCCAAGTCCTTTATACATTCTCGCCCACGATTCAAAAAACAGACGGAGAAAAAGAACATCTTTTTCTCCGTCTGCTTTATTTTAGCGGCGTATGGGACAGATCCTTAACTAAAAAGACATGACCTTAAAAAATAACGTCAACTACACTTACTGAAGTCGTTCTGAAATAACCTTTACTGCCTTCACAAACTCTGCAACGAATGCTTTGCGGTTAACGCTGTGAAGAACATGCACATTTGGCGTTTTCCCTGAACGATTCGTATAGTCAACGACTGTCGCACCTGCTGCTAGTCCTTCTAAAGCGACTTCTACAAAGCAGTCCTGACCTTCGAAAAACTCCGGTTTCAATAAATACATAACGGCGCAAACATCATGGAAATGCAGCACTTGATCGTAATTTTCTTCATGGAAAGAGGTTCTCTTGATGACATCCAAATAATACGTCACCAGATGATAAGCTTTCTCCGCAAACTCCGTACCAATGTTTAAAATGCTTTTTGCTTCGTCGATTGTGACAAACGCTTTATGAGTGACGTCTAATCCACTCATGACAACCGGTACACCCGAACGGAACACAATCTCTACTGCGTGTGGATCGACGTACGCATTAAACTCCGCAGTAGGTGACATATTACCTCCTACTGCCGCTCCACCCATCCAGGAAATCCGCTCAATTTTTGGTTTTACTTCAGGGTGCGCAAGCAATAACGCCGCCACATTGGTTAGGGGTCCTGTTGCAACAATGGTGATTTTCTCATCACTCGCCATAATCGTTTCCAGCATGGCTGTGACAGCTGGTCGTTTACTAACTGGTAAAGTCGGTGCTGGAAACTGCACATTGCCAAAGCCGCTTTCCCCGTGAATGTCTTCTGCTACTTCGAGTTCACGGAACATCGGCTGCTCCAATCCACGTGCAATTTCAACGTCGGCTCCGATATAACTTAAAAAAGAACGAGCGTTGTAATTTGTCTTGTCTTGAGAGATATTTCCTGAACACGTGGTAACAAGTCGTACGTCCAGTGTTTCACGATTAGCAAATGCTAAAGTTAGCATCATTGCGTCGTCGATTCCTGGGTCTGTATCGATGATGATTGGTAATCTTGTCATAGAGTGAGCCACCTTTACATTTTTAAGTATCGTTGCTTGCAGGAACGCTTTAGTTACTTAATTTGCGGTAAATTTTTAGTAACTGATCTCGTTCTTCAGTGGTTAGGGTTTCAAATAATTTTTTTCGCAAAGTAACACCTTCTTTGTTAGCTCTTTTGA
Source organism: Planococcus sp. ANT_H30 (assembly GCF_008369335.1). Classification (NCBI taxonomy): domain Bacteria; kingdom Bacillati; phylum Bacillota; class Bacilli; order Caryophanales; family Caryophanaceae; genus Planococcus; species Planococcus sp. ANT_H30. The sequence continues at coordinate 104,943 of NZ_VOBJ01000007.1, forward strand.
CCATCTCTACCCCTTTATCTGTAATGGATAAAATAATCATTCGACGATCGGATTCAGACGTTGTTCGGACGGCTAACTTTTTACTGATCAACTTTTCTGCCAAATGGGTAATCGTTGGAGGAGTTAAGCCTACTTCTTTGGCAATATCCGAAGGAGAGCTTTTTCCGTGTACCATCAAATGAGCGAGCACCAAAATGTGAGAAACCCCCAAGTCTTCATTAAATGATTTGTTCCACTGAACAATTAAGTTATCGGTTACTTTATCCATATTGTGTATAATTTCGAAAATAGTTTGTTCACTCATGCTAATGAATCCCTGCTTTCTACTAAATAAGAGCCCCTATTGGCTAGGGGCTCTTATTATACATATTTTAGGCGCAACTTGAAACAAGCATACCACAAAGAGAAGACCTATCCGGAAAAAATATTCCATATCCTCTCCACTTATTTATTTTTTCCAAGCACCGGCTGCTAGTAGTTTTTCTTTTCCTTTGAAAGCGTATAGAACTGCTACAATCGCGAGCACTAACATGACAAGAATGGTATACAATCCACCTGAGTAGCTGCCTGTAAATTGGAAGATGTATCCGTAAGCAGGTAAGGCAACGATTGCAGCAATCGCCAATCCTAGTGAAGCAGTAGAGTAAATTTGGCTGTAGTCTTTATTGCCAAACAAACTTTGTGTCAATGATGGCGTCAGCGTTCCAATGCCACTTGTTACAAAAGCAAACAACACAAGTGCAACAAAAATAACGGTAGCGCTTGAAGTCACAAACAATAACAGTGAAATCGAAATCAATCCTAAGCCCATCGTCATAATGGTCGTGTTTCGAGATCCAATTTTATCGTTTAACATTCCGATAATAATCGCACCCAATACCACACCTAACATATAAACACCCATTGCGGTTCCTGCAAATTCTTGTGTAAAGCCTTTATCGACAATATACGATGGAATGTGCATCATAAAGCTCGCAACGGAAGTAATAAGGAAGAAAAACAGCATCAATGCATAAAACGAAGACGATTTTTTCGCATCGCTCATCGCAATTCCTTCGTTTTGTGTTTCACTTGAAGATCCTTGGTCGGCGATTTCCGTGTCCGTCATGCCGTAAGGATACAAGCCTTTGTTTTGAGATAATTTTTTAATAAGAAGGAGCGTAACGGGAATCACGACAATGATTGCTGTAATCCCTACTGCCATATACCCGTATCTCCAGCCTTGGTTGACGATTACTGAACCAATAACAGGCTGTGCAAATGCACCGATTAACCCGCCAGTTGCTGTCAAAATGCCCAGTGCCAATCCGTTATTTTTTCTAAACCATTGGTTGATTAAAACCGGTCCTGCTATAACGTTAATAAAAATAGCACCAAACGCTAATGGAACAGCCAAAATATACCAGCCCCATACTGAATTCATCAGTCCGAACGCCGCAAACGAACCACCTTGTAAAATAATCGCGACAATCAACAATAAACGAATATCGTATTTCGCCATTAACTTACCCGCAACAGGTAGTAATATAATCGTAACAACTGCAGATATACTCATGTACAAGGTTAAATCACCAATACCAATACCCAACTCTTTTGAAACAGGTGTTAAGAACAGACCGGACGAGTTATTGACTACCCCTTTACCAAACGCGACGATGATACAAAGACCAATCAGCACCAACCAAGCTGCATGAATTTTACTTTTACTTGCTTTTACTTTTTCTTCTGGCTTGACCGTTGTATTAACCATTCATCTGCTCCTTAAAATCGGGAATGGTCGGATTGCTTAAATAATGTCCGCCTTCCACTTTAATCGTTTGACCGGTAATAAATTTCGATTCATCTGATGCTAGGAATAATACCGTATTTCCAATATCGTCTGGCTCACCGTGGTAAGGTAACTGGTTGTATCTCATAAAGGTATCCAACAGTTCTGGAGACAAACTATTTTTAGCAGCTGGCGTTAAAATCAGTCCAGGCGCAACTGCGTTACACCGAATATTTTGCTTGCCGTATTGAGTGGCAATGTATTTTGTTAAGTTAATGACGCCCGCCTTTGATGCTCCGTATGCTGTACGAACAGAGTCGCCTGCAAATCCTGCCATAGACGTGGTATTAATAATTGCGCCGCCGCCATCTTTGATCATATGCGGAATCGCAAATCGGCTTCCTAGAAGCACGCTCTTCAAATTCAAGTCCATTAAGCGGTCCCATTCTTCAAGATCCAAGTTGACCACATCGATATCTTTTCTCAAGTTGGTTCCACCAACATTATTCACCAAGACATTGATTTTTCCGTACTGTTCGACCGTATACTCTACAGCTTCTTGAATCGAACTTTCTTTACTTGCATCCAGGAAGATACCTAGCGCATTACCGCCTTGTTCGTTAATCTGTTTTGCTGCTTCTTGCGCGCCTTCTAGATTAAAGTCTGCAATGACGACTTTTGCGCCTTCTTTAGCTAATAAACTTGCAGATGAAAGCCCAATTCCAGAAGCACCACCTGTTACTAATGCTACTTTGTTTTCTACTCTAGCCATTCCTTTTCCTCCTCTTCAAAATTAACGTAGTTTCATGCTACTGCCATCAACCAGCCATGTTTAACCGGTACTACTAACCACATCTTTACTGGCCAAGAAAACGGCTGCTGTTCCGAATCGCCAACGCGACCAAGTAGAATAGTGTTCATCATGGCTTCGTACATTATTTGTGTGTTTGCAGCACTCACCATTTGTTGCACATTTTCTTTTGCAGATATATCTCTACTGAATAGAGCGCCTTTAGTGTACTGATTGATTTCGGCTACAGTTTCTTGACTTTTTTTCATTGATACCGACAAGTGCAAATCGTGCTCCTTCTTTTGCTATTGCAAGCGCAATGATTTTGCCAATCCCTGAAGCGCCACCGATAGTAATCCCAATTTCTCCTGCTAATTTCATAATAATGCATCATTTCCTTGCATAATACTTAGATATCTAAATATTTGACATCTAAATATTATCAGCAGCCTATATATATTACAACATAATTATTTTATTTCAAGATATCGTGCAATTTTTTGGCATAGAGAAGTTTTTTATGGTTTACACTCTTGTAAAAAACACGTGATTTTGGGGTTAAGCGAATCGTCTAGTTAAATTCAGTAACGTTAAAAAAGACGATTCCCTTTTGAACGGAATCGTCTTTTCGGTATCAAATTTTTCATGTCCTTCTCTGCCTCAGTCTTCTAACAGTTCGACCATTGCGGTATAGCCTTTTTCTTTCGCGTAATCGAGTGCTGTTTTACCCGAGTTGTCTCGAAGTTCTTTATTGGCATGAAATGTGATCAATTCCTGTACAATTTGCTGATAGATTTCTGAACCATCCGTCAGAGCGACTGCTTCAATCAATGCGGTATAGCCAAAATTATTTTGATGATCGATATTTACGCTACCGTCTTCTAACAGTAGCTTAACATTGTCTAAATGGCCTTTTTCAGCAGCCGGTATTAATGTATTGCCACCATAGCGATTCACAATTGTTTGATTGGGCTCGGCATGCTCCATCATATAAGCTAAAATTTCTGTTTTTCCTTGTGCACCTGCATATAGGTAGGCACTATCTTGAATATTATCTTGTTGATTGATGTCTGCTCCCGCATCAATTAACAGTTTCGCGATTTCAATGTAATTGCTATGCGTCGCAATTAACAATGGCGTTTCTTTTTTCGTATTCGTTTCATTTAGTGGATACGACGGATCCTGTAAAATTTCTTGCACCTTTTTTACCTCGTTGTCTTCGACTGCTTGAATCAGTCCACCTGAGTATTGCTCCACATTGCTTTCCCCTTCCTGACTACATCCCGTGATTAGCAAGAACATGCTTGCGACAAGGCCTATAAAACGGTTCATGCAAAACCTCCCTTACGCGATACCCTATTAGAAAACAGCAAAGTACCATTCAAGTAGTCTCTGCTTTATACTAATCATACTTACTGAAGGGGGCAGACACAATGTCCGAAATGGTCAATGATTTGAAAGAAGCGTTAATCGCGAAAGCCAAATGCCTATTTACGAGTTCGCTGTATCTGCTAAAGTACATGGCGATTGTTTTAGTGCCGCTATACATCATTTATTTAGTTCTGAATTAACGCACGTTTAAAGGCGAGTTCCTTTTGAGTAGAATCGCCTCAATGCTTCCTACGTCATTAAACCCATTGTATCAATCCAGGGTATTCTAAAATAAAATTCTGCAAGCCGTTTTAAATAGGTTAATTTGAAAGGGATTTGTTATCTTTTATTGAATTAGTTCCTATCATCATTTACCTCACTCGTTAGTTCCAAAACCGCTATTGCCTTCTTCCATCATCTAGTTCAAAACCTTTACCTCCTCCGACAAATTGGAACATGGAATTTCCGCTCCTTGTATAATTTTTTTGAAAGGTGGATGATTTCACAAAAAATCTTAGGCTGAATAAGAGCGTACCCCACTTCTTTTCAAGGGAAATGTATAAGTTTTCTCGCATATCTTAAAAGAAATTTAAAATCTTAGGAGGGTAATCATGAATAACAGCCAGCCCGATTTTAATTCTGATTTTGCTCAGCATTATGATTCTTTTATTCGTATAGCAGTGCCTGCTTATGACCAATTGTTTTCGATGGCGGACTCTTTTTTCTCCCTATCGAAAAAACCTTCTCCACATCTGCTGGTCGTTGGAGCCGGAGGAGGGGCCGAGCTGCTTTACTTTAGTCAAACTCACCCTAATTGGTTTCTAACCGGAGTTGATCCATCCGAACAAATGCTAAAAATTGCTTCGTATAAAATTCAGCAAGCAGGTACCGAAAATCGCGTTACCTTGCATCAAGGGTTTCTTCATGAATTGCCAACCGCCCCCAAATTCGACATGGCTACCTGTATTCTGGTTCTTCAATTTCTACCGGATGACCAGGCAAAGCTCAATTTGTTAACGAGCGTGGCTAATCGATTGGAACACGGGGATCCCTTTATTCTTGTGAGCATATATGGGAACAAGCAATCGATTGAATTCGAAAAAAATTTTACTGCGTGGAAAGAACGTTTTCGAAGTCATGGGATAAATCCTGAAAAGAGCGAGGATGTACAAAGAATTCTTAACATGCCTCTCATCTCCGAAGAACGGATACAAGAATTACTCGAAGAGGCCGGTTTTCAAAACATTGTTAACTTTTACTCTGCTTATCAAGTTGGCGGTTGGGTAGCTGAGTTGAAATGATGCATCTGCTTGCATTTCACACCACTGCTCCGTTTCCTGAGAAATAAGTTATGTTTTGTGCTGATTATAGAAAAAAGGCAATACTCCTCATGCGATGGATTATTGCCTTTTTTCTTGGAGATTCAGATGGGATTCCTCACACATTTTTCGCAATAGGAAAGTGTTTGATGTTTTTCTTTCCCCATTCATCCATCATTAAAACGATTGGAATGAGGCTTTCTCCTAAAGTGGTTAGTGAATATTCTACTTTTGACGGAACTTCAGCAAATACTTCCCGGTGAACGACCCCGTCCTCCTCCAACTCTCTAATTTGAGTAGTCAGTACCTTATGCGAAATTTTAGGAAGCAGGCGGTTAATCTCACTAAAGCGCAAGACACCCTCTGTTCCTAAATAGTAAATAATAATAATTTTCCACTTGCCGCTAATAATCGATAAGGTCAGTTCCTTTTCACAATTAAATTCGCCACTCTCAATTTCCCTTTTTATTGCTGACCGCAGATCACTCATGAAACTGCCCCCTTCTTCCATTTCCTTCTGAAAGTATCCTTTAGGTAACCTTCTCACAAAAAAGTGCGTTCTTCCATTAAAAAGAATTATAATTTAGAATATAGAGAATACTTAATATAAATAGTGAAATTTTGTCCCTTCTTCGATGCTGCCCTGGTGTAAAAATGTGATCTTTATCTGTACAAAATTAGATAGGAGCTGACAGAAATGGCAGGAAACAGAGCGGTTGTATACAGAGGTACTGGAACGGTAACAGTTGAAGATATAAGCTACCCTGAATTAATCATTAGAGATGGTCCCGGGGTAAATCCATTGAATGTCGGGCGTAAATGTGAACATGGAGTGGTGGTAAAAGTCGTTACCACCAATATTTGCGGAAGTGATCAACACATGGTGCGTGGCCGGACAACAGCTCCTGAAGGCCTTGTACTCGGTCATGAAATTACAGGAGAAGTCATTGAAGTCGGTCGTGATGTGGAATTTATCAAAAAAGGTGACCTGGTGTCGGTACCATTTAATATTGCTTGTGGCCGCTGCCGCAGCTGTAAAGAGCAAGACACTCATATTTGTGAGAACGTCAACCCAGATCGTCCCGGTTCTGCTTATGGCTATGTAGACATGGGTGGATGGGTCGGCGGGCAATCGGAATACGTGATGGTCCCTTATGCAGATTTTCAGTTGCTGAAATTCCCGGATAAAGATCAAGCGATGGATAAAATACTTGATTTAACGATGCTTTCCGATATTTTCCCGACGGGCTACCACGGCGCTGTGAGTGCGGGTGTGAAACCAGGAGCTACTGTCTATGTTGCCGGGGCTGGTCCTGTCGGTTTAGCCGCTGCCCACTCTGCCCAGCTACTGGGTGCATCTGTTGTTATCGTAGGGGACTTAAACAAAGAACGCCTTGCACAGGCCCATAGTTTCGGCTGTGAAACGGTCAATCTTCGTGAACACGCAAACCTTGCGGAACAAATTGCTCAAATTCTAGGCGTCCCAGAAGTGGATTGCGCGATTGATTGTGTAGGTTTTGAAGCTAGTGGACATGGCGAGGGAGCTGGTGAAGCACCGGCTACTGTATTAAATTCCATTATGGAAGTTACGCGTGCAGGCGGACGTCTTGGTATACCTGGACTCTATGTAACCGGTGATCCAGGCGCTGCCGACCAAGACGCTCAAAATGGAACCTTGAAGGTGCGCTTAGGACTTGGCTGGGCAAAAGCTCATACGTTTGTAACGGGCCAAACTCCGGTTATGAGGTACCATCGTGACTTGATGAAGTCGATTTTAAGCGGCAAAGCACAAATTGCCAAAGCGGTAAACGCAACGGTCATTACGTTAGACCAATCACCAGAGGCATACGCTGAATTTGACCAAGGCGCTTCCAAGAAGTTTGTTATTGATCCTCATGGGCATTTTAAAAAGTAAGTTGCTTGCTCCTGTGCTTATGGAAAAACAGGGAGGTTCATTTCCTTTTGAATGATGCGTGTTTGGCTAGTAGATTCACCAGAACCAAGCATTAATATTTTAATATAAAAAAGCGCTAGGATGATAATCCTAGCGCTTTTGTGAAGTTGTGTTACTAAAAAGTCTACTAGCTCTTTACAGAACTAATCTGTCCTTGCTTAATTCAATTTTAAGCCGACCAAAGACACCGCAAGTTCAAAATAATCATAACTGTATACATGAAAAACACCTGCCTCAGACTTCTATATAAGAAGAAAAAGGCAGGTGTTTTCTAAAATCTAATTGTAATACAAGTTCTCAGTTGGATAGATCGGATCATTGGTGATGTCGATTCCAAGCTTTTTAAAAGTCTGTTCGTTTTCTCTATTCAATATGACCGTAGAATGAGCTTGGGTGTCTTTTAAATTTGGCAATTGCTTATAAGCCAGCTCAGAAGTAGGATTGGTGACCGCACTGATTGCCAGTGCAATGAGCACTTCATTGGCGCTTAATGTTGGGACACGGCTGTTCAAGTCATCCGTTTTCAACCGTTGAATCGTCTGTAAAATCATCGGCGACAACAAATTAATTTCATCGGAAATATTGGTCAATTTCTTCAACCCATTCAAAATCGCGGCTGCCGAAGCATCCATCAAAGTTGTCGTTCGACCGGTGATTATCTCGCCATTCGGCAGTTCTATCGCAATTACGGCTTGTAGATTCGTGCTGTCAATTTGCTCTTGGATTGCTTTCGCATAATTACGGGCCGGCAATACAGGTATCCGATCCTCTTTCTTTAAATCGGTCTCTTCCAGAATCACTTGCATGTGGCTTACACTGTCTTCATCGGCAAGTCCTTTTTTATAGTCATTCTCTACGACGAAACTGCGCCGAATGATTTCCTGCTTGGCAGCTTCCTGGACAACCCGATCGTCGGTGATGCCCGATTTCAGGCGATTGACCCCCATATCAGTCGGTGAGCTGTAAATAGACACTTTACCGGTAATCCTTTCGATAATCCGTTTGATGACAGGAAACGTCTCAATATCACGATTGTAATTGATCGCTACTTTTTCATATGCTTCATAGTGATAATTATCAATCATATTTACGTCTTTCAAATCGACGGTAGCCGCTTCATAAGCGATGTTTACCGGGTGCTTTAACGGCAAGTTCCAAACCGGAAACGTCTCAAACTTGGCATAGCCGACTTCATTTCCAAGTTTATTCTCATGGTACATTTGGTTAAGGCAGGTGGCAAGCTTTCCGCTACCTGGGCCAGGGCCCGTCACTACCACGATCGGCTTTGTCGTTTTAATATAAGGGTTTGTCGCAAATCCCTCTTCCCCAAGGACCGCGTCCACGTTTGTCGGATAACCTTCGATTTCACGGTGAATACAGACGCTAATTCCGCTTCTCTCAAGCTTAGTCATAAATACTTTGACCGTTGGTTGCCCTTGATAACGAGTGATTAAGACACTGTTGACAGAAATACCATATGCTCGATATTCATCAATTAAGCGCAAGACATCTTGGTCGTAAGTGATGCCGTAATCTTCACGGACTTTGTTTCGTTCGATGTCTCCAGCGTAGACACAGATGATGATTTCCGCCTTTTCTTTCAGTGTATGCAATAGTTTGATTTTGGCATCTTCATCAAACCCAGGCAAGACACGCTTGGCATGTTTGTCGCCTATCAATTTTCCGCCAAACTCCAAGTAAAGTTTATCGTACTGCTGCACCCGTTCTAGAATGTAGGCTGATTGTTCTTGCAAATATTTCTCCGAATCAAATCCAAGTTTTTTCATTAATTTTGGTCCCGCTTTCTTTGCTTCAAGCTTTCTCTTAACGCAATAGATAAAAACGCCTTAAGTGAAAATCCCAGCTAAAATTCATCTTTTATCATTATATAGCTTTTTAAAAAAAGAGAAAGGAAAATCGCCTCGATCCGTTCGATGATTGAGTGATTTTAATAAGCGCAGTCATAACTTATCGTCAATGCAGTCAAACAAAATAACGAAATCTGGACCCGTATTTAGCAAATCCAAATAGCCAAAAGCTTATTTCCTTTTGATGGTTTTGAATAACTGAATTGTTTTTAGCGTTTGGTAATGGTAGAAACCTTACTTACTTATGGTACGGCTCCCCCTTCATAATCCGAAACGCCCGATAAACCTGCTCCACCAAAATCAGCTTCATCAATTGATGAGGAAACGTCATCTTTGAAAATGACAACTTTTCATCCGCCCGCTTTAACACCTCATCATGTAACCCAAGTGATCCGCCAATCACAAAGACAATTTTGCTGCGGCCGTAAGTCATCAACGATTCGATATCTTTTGCGAGCTGCTCTGAGGTTTTCATTTTGCCGTCGATCGCTAAGGCAATGACGTACGCGTCAGCGGAAATTTTCGCCAAAATTCGGTCGGCTTCTTTCTTTTTGACGATTTCCATGTCCGCATCGCTCAACTGCTCTGGTGCTTTTTCGTCTGCTACTTCGATTTCATTTATTTTTGAATAGCTTCCCAGTCTTTTTATATACTCTTCAATGCCTGATTTCAAATATTTTTCTTTCAACTTTCCTACACTGATAATTGAGATATTCACATCTTATCCCCCTTTACATTAAATTTACAAACAAGTTATGCACATATGTTATGCACATATCCACAAGCTTTTCTACATCTTGTGCCAGATCATTCGTTCGCCACAAGATACGTTGCAGCCTCTTCACAGTAATCGCATACTGTGGATAACTTTTCTATTTCTGATAATTCTGTAAGTATGGGGTAGCTTTTCACTTCAGCTACAAACTTGTCTAAGGCATGCTCTACATGGGTTTTACAGCATTTAATCTCCATTTTTTTCACTCCTTTTAAATTCCGAATATTCCACACAGTTATACACATTTTGTTCCTTTTATCCACAATCTATTTTAACAGAAGCAAAGAGTTACGGATAGCGAAGCTTTTGTTGGCCTGTGGATTGTTAATAATAATTTAACAAGTAAAAAGTTATCCACATATTATTCTAACTTCTCTTCCGCTTCTTACATTCTAAAATCTTGATATTTGAATAGTATTTGTTCAAGACAATAAAAAAACATTCATAGATTAAATCCTTTCCAATCAAGATGAAGTTCATGTCTTCCTTAAATAGCTTATACTCAGATTTCCTTTGCCTATACGAATGTTATATACTGATCTCACATATCTATCACTTTACTATTACATTTGGAGGAGATCTCATGATGTTCGAAAACAAAGTAGTAATTGTTAATGGTGGAACCGACGGAATTGGTAAGGAAGTCGTCTATTTCTTTTGTAAAGAAGGGGCTACTGTTCATTTTACTGGAAGAGATCGCGACAAAGGCTCTCAAGTAGAGAGTGACTGCAACGGAAACGCTCATTTTTACCAAGTGCATAACGAAAACGTAGAAGAAATCGAAAACTTTTTTAAAACACTTGAAACTAACGAACACCCTATTGATATTCTATTCAACAATGCGGGCATTCTATCTACAGGAATGGGGCCTTTGTCTCGAGTAAAGCTAGATGACTGGAATTACTTAATCGCTGTCAATCAAACGGCTATCTTCCTCTACATGAAATATTCTTTACTTGTGATGAGTAAGAAGCGTAATGGAGTCATTATTAACAATGCCGCGATTCTTGGAAACGACAAGGTTAATCCGATGCTACCCGCTTATAGTGGAACAAAAGCAGCCGTTGTCGCGATGACTCAAAGCACGGCACTTCGCTTTGCTAATCTGGGAATCCGCGTCAATTGCATATCTCCTGGCCCTACAGAAACCGATTTATCCATTAACGCATATGGTGGAAAAGAGAATTATGAAAAGCAATCTAAAGGACACCCTAGAGGAAGTTACGGGAAACCCAGTGAGATTGCAGAAGTTGTTTTGTTCTTAGCTTCAGACAAAGCATCTTATATAAACGGTGCGGAAATAGTCGTAGACGGTGGCTATTCCTTAAAATAAAAAAATTCAGGGTGCAAAAAAAAACAATTTTCCTATCTTAAAAAGAACCTTTCACTAGAGAAGGCGCCTACTCCGGAGCGATAGATTTCCACAAAAAACCTGCATAGAAGCTTCTATGCAGGTTTTCTATTTTACAATGCTGAATTATCCACAAGCTCTAATTCAAATTCCATCAGTTCTCCGTTGCGATAAGCGCTAACTTTCAATAGATCTCCGATTTTCTTTTCATTATACAAATGCTGACGCAGCTCAATGATATCTGCTATGGCAACTCCGTCCATCTCCACAATGACATCAAACTGTTCCATGCCGGCAGCTTCTGCTGCAGAGCCTTCTACTACAGAATTCACCACAACGCCCTCTGTGACGTCTTCAGGAAGCTTTAATGTCTCTTGACGATAGACTTGAGGCACTTGAGCTAAATCAAGCAACGTAACACCCATTGATGGCCGAATCATCTCGCCTTTCTCTTCGAGCGAATTAATAACCGGTATCGCTGAATTGATTGGAATGGAAAAGCCGATTCCTTCTACTGATGATGTTGCGATTTTCATTGAATTGATGCCGATCAACTGTCCAGCCAGATTAACCAACGCACCGCCGCTATTCCCCGGATTAATCGCAGCGTCTGTTTGAAGTACTTCTGCCTGCCAGTCTTCTTGACCATCACCGTTCAAATCCACTGGAACCGCACGATCTTTTCCTGAAACGACACCTGTTGTCACCGATCCTGAAAAATCGAGTCCTAATGGATTACCAATCGCGATAACCGCCTCGCCTTGTTTCAACGCATCCGAATCTCCAAATTGAGCAACCGCCTGTACCTTCGCTCCATCCATTTCCAGAACAGCAAGGTCCGTCCAAATATCGCTACCCACTACTGTCGCCTCGACTTTAGAACCGTCTGACAAAGTGACTTCTACTCCCGTCGCACCATCGATTACATGATGGTTCGTCACAACATATGCTTTGCCGTTATCATTTTTATAAATGACACCAGAGCCTGTTCCAACAGCTTGCTCTTGTTGAGGTGCTTGAGACCAAAAATCTCCAGCCGATTGCAAATTGGTAACGCCCACTACCGCATCCGCTGCTATCTCAACCGCTTCTGTCACATCAGTCGTAATATCAACCGAAACCGCTTCTGAACGCCCTTCCGCTTCCTGCTGAACAATCTGTGTCTCACTACTACTATCCGGTCTCAATTCCGGCATCGAATAAAACAATAACCATACCAGTAATGCACCTACTACCACTCCGCCTAAACCTGCAGCAAACGCACCTAAACGACTAGGTCTCTGCCTACCGTTCGGTGTTTGATTGTAATAACCCACCGCACTCATCCTTCCTCTATCTTCTCTATCTGTTTACCCCGCTTGAACCATTTATAAGACCTTTATCATTTCAGTTTAAAAATTTCACGTGACCAAAGCAAGTCGGAAAACTTGGTTCCTCCCTACTCATCGTTTATAGAACATCCTCTAGCTGCTTGGAGTGTAAGCGCTCGACTCCTGCGGGAATAGTGCTAGCCGGAGCCACTGGACTGAGCAAAGCGAGGGAAGCGGCAGAGGCTGCACCCGCGGAAAGCGAGCGCTGGAACGGAAAGCTTGCTTACAAATTTCAATGTACAACAAAAAAAGCCATCCAAAAGTCACTTTCATGACTTTTGAACAGCTCTTCTCTTACACAACAATCAACTTAGTCGGTATATTGGCATCGGTATCAAACAAATTCACGTATTCGCCCGTAATAATCCCTTTCGACTGCAAAGTTTGTTCAACACTCATGCGCGCCAAATCCTTCATATTATTATCCTTACTCAAATGCGAAAGATAAATACGCGTCGGTTTTTCAGCAAGTACTTCGCTCATCGCGACCGCTGCATCTTCATTGGACACGTGACCGACATCGCTTAAAATTCGACGCTTAATCGACCATGGATAACGCCCCATCTGCAACATTCCAACATCGTGATTGCTTTCAAACACATACGAATCCGACGCTTGAATAACACCTTTCATCCGGTCGCTGACATAACCTGTGTCTGTAATCAACGACAGCTTCCGGCCGTTTGCATGAAAGACATAAAACATGGGGTCTGCCGCATCGTGCGACACCGCGAACGATTCAATGTCCATCGAACCAAAAGTTTTTATCGTATCCATATCAAAATGGAAGCGCTGCTCTACTGGAACCGCTCCGATTAACCCGTCCATCGCAGTCCACGTTTTCGCATTGGCATAAATCGGCACTTTGTGTTTACGTGCCACAATGCCGAGTCCTTTAATATGATCACTGTGTTCATGTGTCACCAATATTCCATCTAAATCGCTCATTTTTTTACCGATTGCAGCAAACAACTCTTCCATCTTACGACCGCTGAGTCCCGCATCGACTAAAAAAGAATGTTCGCCGTTTTCGATGTAAGTAGCATTGCCGGTTGAACCGCTGGCTAATACACTGAATTGCATAGCAAAAATCTCCCTACTCTATTTCTTCTTGTTTGTTCAATTCGATCACGCCATCTTTTACAGCATTTACGAAATAATCCTCTCGACTACCATCCTTGAGTTCTGCTTCAACATGCCAAGTCGGCACAAACATTTGCCGGTTTTTTGATACTTGTACATGTACGGAATAGCCAAGTTCTGTTTTAACGATTTTCAATCCAGGCTTCAACTTGTTTTTTTGATACAGCGTATGAATAGCTGTTACAGCTGTTACTAATTCTTTGGATTCCTGATTTTCGATAACATCTGTGAACATCGTTTGATCGTAGCGGACGATATCCCCTTGGTCGTTCCAATAAACCGTTACTTTTCCACTCTCACTAAAATAAAGAATTTCACCACCAAAGGTTTGGAAAAAAACGGCTCTGTTTTGTTCTTTATCAATTTCCCACAATTCATAAGAAGTGCCTTCGTAAACAGTTTGTTCCATGAATGCATTCAAGGCTTCTACGCTCTCTGCTTCTCCAGTTGGAGAAACCGCTTTTTCAAAGGACACCTGCAGCTGTTTTCCATCTTGAATATTAACTTGAACGTTGTCTTTTGGTGCATCTTTAGAAGTGAAGATTTTCGTCTCACCGCGAATATAAGGCATGCCTTCCAAGTTTTCAGGAAGATTTGAATACGTAATTTTATCTGCAGCTAATTTTTCATCCACTGATGATTCCGAAAGGACTTCTACGTTTTTTGCCTCTGTATAGCGATTTAAATACAGCGAATACAAAAAGACATTCAAAATAGAAAAGACAATAATAAAAATGGTTTTGGTTTTATTCCAATCCAAGTTCGCGTCCTCCCGTCAATTCACTCGTCAGCTCTGTCCAACTACCATTCGCTTTAAAATACCATGCGGGCTCAAAAACAGCTACAGTGACGACAGAATCTCCTTCTCTTCTTGTTAATGTATAGGCAAGTGTAATATCGGTTATAGTGGCTAGTTCTTTTTTATCCCCTTGGCTTAAAGCTTTCAGCACTTCTTCTCCCGACATTAACACTCTGGGCTCTTTTTCTGCTTCAGTTTCTAACTGATAGGTCGGGCGAACATAACTATAAACTTGTTCTTCGCCTTCATCTATCCCCCACTTAATATCCAAATCAGTCGTTGTGGAAGTGCTAAAGACCGGTAAATCGCCTACGTATAATTGATACTTAATTTGCTGATTTACTGAATTCATTCCTGCGAATAAATACTTATCCGTCCAACCACCATGCGCATTAACGTAGCTGAGAGAATCGAATAACAAGTCAGAGGGAATAGCTGGATCAGATGTTTCAGCTTTTGGCTGGATATAGCTAATACTTTTAGTCGTTAAGTTTTCTCTCATTAATGCTCCAGAATCGTCTGTATACTCTTGTGTCATTAAGTCCGCAGATAATCCAAGTGAAGGACTGTCGAGCAAAGCTTCAGCAAATTTTGCATTCGGCGTTTCCTCTAGTACATAATCCACACTTTCTTTCTCAACTTGGCCTTTTTGTACATAAATCGGCAAAGTGCCAATTGTTTCATCTGTTACGTAAGTTTCGTAGTTGGCAGCTTGATCTCCAATTTCCGTTTGAAATTGATCCAGATCTTCTGGACGAATATCTGCTTTGTAGATTCTTCCAGACAACGTATTGATAAAGTACAAGGTCGGTTGACCATTCGCCAGTGTTTCCCATTCGATGATAAGCCTGTCAAACGAAGATTCTGGAATTGTTGCATCCACGATATTGTTAATCGAATCAAATACAGGGAGTGGAACCAATCCTGGATAGTAAAGAACTGTTCGCTTAGAACTATGCATATAAGACGTTAACGTTGCAGGAGGTGCTTCTTCTTGTACCAATCTTATATTCTTTATTTCCCATTGCTGCAATGAATCGACCAGCACTTCGATATTGGTTTGATCGACTGTTCCAGTCACTAACTCCTCATCATGAAACAGCAGTTTTACCGGACGAACAATTTCTTCAATATTCTTAGTTTCTGCTATCGGTGTTTCTACTGTCGTCGATGGTTCAATGGTTTTGTGCGTTGGAGTGAAAGTCCAGATCGTAAAGGTCAATGCCAGACTAAGTAGAATCAGCAAAAATAAGGCAACTGACTTAATTAGCTCTACATATTTCAATCCCACTCACCTCCATCATCCATCTCGAATGGCAGCGTAAAGAATATATTGGTCCCTTTTCCGAACTTGCTCTCTGCCCAGATGACACCACCATGCGCATTAATCATTTCTTTAGAAATGGCCAACCCTAAGCCGGTTCCGCCCATTTCGCGAGATCTCGCGCGGTCGACACGGTAAAAACGATCAAAAATCCGATCGACATTTTCTTTCGGAATCCCCATGCCTTGATCACTAATTTGAATCAACAAAGATCCTTCTTCTACAGTCATATCAAAACGGACTTTGCCACCTTTTGGAGAGTACTTCAAGGCGTTGGAAATAATATTATCGATTACTTGCGTTAATTTATCGGGATCAATTTCGACAAAATACTGCTCTTTTGGTAAATGACGTTCAAAATCCACTTTGTGTGATTTCGACATTTCAAAACGATCAATAATACGATTGAAAAAGACATTAAATTCAACCATTTCCTTGCTCAATTCCGTCTCACTAGAATCCATTTTCGATAATTTCAACAAATCATTAACAAGTCGAATCATTCGTTCTGTTTCTGTTTGTGTGACATTTAAAAAGTTTGGTGCCAAGTCTGGATCTTGCCACGCACCGTCCGCTAAGGCTTCTAAATAACTGCGCATCGTCGTTAATGGCGTCCGCAATTCATGTGATACGTTGGCGACAAATTCGCGGCGTTCCATATCAATTTTTTCCTGCTCCGTATTGTCATGCAATACAGCAATTAATCCATTAACAAAACCTGTTTCCTTTTGGATAACAGAGAATGTTGTCCGAAGCAAAGTGCTTTGATCATAAGAACTAAAATCGAGCGTTATAGCTTCTTTCATATCTATCAAATCTTCAAAAGTATATTCTTCATCGAGACCTAGTATGCTTGTTACAGGACGATTTATCACCGTTTCACGTGAAACATTAAGCAATTGCAATGCCGGATCATTAATTAAAATAATTCGACCTCGTCGATCAGTTGATAATACACCGTCTGTCATATTCGAAAGAACCGAAGCCAATTTACGTCGTTCACTTTCAGTAGACTGTTGGGATTCCTGCAGCCTATTTGTTAAATGGTTAAAAGCACGAGCAAGCTGGCCAATTTCGTCATCGCTATAAACCCTAACTTTGCGTGAAAAATTCCCTTTTGCCATAGCCTGCGCCTGTCTACGCATGTCGGCAATTGGTCGCGAAATCGTTTGGGCAACTAGAATACCTAAAATTGCCGTAATTACTAGCGATATGGCCGTACCAACAGCGAGTATCGAGTTAATGTCGTCCATTTGGTCATATACATTTTCAATTTCTGCCACGACGTATAAAGTTCCGAGGAACTCTCCACCGGCGGCAACAATTGGCAAGGTACGGACCCAAATACGCTCTTCACTGTCAGGATCAACATATGTCTGCTCAAGTCCGATTTCTCCGATAATGGATTGCCGCACTAAATCATTTGTTGAACGTTGACCGATCAGCGCTTGGTTTTCGATTACCGAAGACGCCAGAATACTGTACCGCGTGTTAACAACACGGATTTCACTAATATCATCCGATTTAAAACCATACAATACCGTCCGCAAAGTTTGCTCGAGCGTCAAACTTTCTTCTGTACGTTCTTTAATCATTTCTTCCCGCACACTAAATTCGATAATTTCCATACGATCTTCAATTGAATTTTCGAAATTACCTTTTAGCGTTTCTTCAAGCTGTTGAGCGAAGTACAGTCCTATGATCTGCATCGCTAGTAAAATCAGCAGAATATAAATCAAAACAAATTTCACATGTATCGATTTTAAAAAATTAAATTTTGACATTTAACTACTCCTGTTCAGGATTTCGTAAATAATACCCTACGCCACGTCTTGTCACGATCCATGCAGGATGGCTTGGATTGTCCTCGATTTTTTCGCGTAAACGACGCACTGTAACGTCTACTGTCCGGACATCTCCAAAATAATCGTAGCCCCACACAGTTTGCAACAAATGCTCACGTGTCATAACTTGTCCAATATGCTTGCCAAGATAGTGAAGCAACTCAAATTCACGGTGAGTCAGTTCGATCGTCTCGTCACGCTTTAAGACTAGATACGCATCTGGCTGAATCGTCAAAGAACCAACTTGAATATCATTTGAATTGGGTCCTTCTTCTTCAGCTGGTGCAATGTTTTGACGACGTAAATTCGCTTTGACACGGGCAATCAATTCACGTGTTGAAAATGGCTTTGTAACATAATCATCGGCACCTAGTTCTAAGCCCAAAACTTTATCGATTTCTGAGTCTTTTGCCGTTAACATAATGATGGGAAAATCAAATTTCTTACGAATCTCACGGCATACTTCCATGCCGTCACGGTTTGGTAACATGATATCCAGCAACATTAAATCCGGCTGAATTTCTTCTGCAATTTTGATCGCTTCGTCCCCGTCATATGCACATACGACGTTAAAACCTTCTTTTTTTAAGTTGAATTGCAAAATATCTGCAATTGGTTTCTCATCGTCTACAACTAGAATTGTTTTACTCATCATTTTTCTCCCCTTTTTCTTTCAACTTGACACCCTTTTTCTTACCGTTGCACATTCTTTACTACCCTATACTTTATCATTGTTCAGACTAATCCGCATCTATCTGTAGCTAAACACCGTGCCCATTCAACTGCCTAAAAATTAATTGTCTCTCTCAAAACATCAAAAAGCAGCCGCTCATAGGCGACTGCTTGGTAAAAACGATATAAGTTGAGTCAAGGGTAAAAATTGAAAAGCTCGTTAGAAGAAAACACGAAAAGCATTTATCTGCAGCAATTTAATAACATTATCTCCAAACACTTGTCACAATGTTTGTTTGGTTACGGTCAGGACCGACAGAGAAAATCGAAATTTGAACGCCTGTCAATTGTGCAATGCGCTCCAAATAATGACGTGCATTATCAGGAAGCTCGTCTAACGATTTGCAGCTCGTTACGTCTTCCGACCAACCTGGAAGTTCTTCATAAACAGGCTCGCATTCAGCAAGCATACGCAAGTTTGCTGGATATTCTGTAATTAGCTCTCCGTTATGACGATAAGCTGTACAAATTTTCACGGTTTCAAGACCTGTTAATACATCGATTGAGTTAACTGTTAGATCTGTCAAACCACTAACACGTCTTGCATGGCGGACAACTACACTATCAAACCAACCAATGCGGCGTGGGCGTCCAGTCGTAGTTCCGTATTCTTTACCAACTTCGCGGATTTGTTGACCCACTTCGTCAAACAATTCTGTTGGGAACGGGCCGTCTCCGACACGTGAAGTATAAGCTTTACAAACTCCAATAACATGCTGAATTGTTGTGGGACCAACGCCTGCACCGATTGTCACTCCACCCGCTACAGGGTTCGAAGATGTCACATACGGATAAGTTCCTTGGTCGATGTCGAGCATCACACCTTGAGCGCCTTCAAACAATACACGGCGACCATCGTCGATTGCATCGTTCAACACTTTTGATGTATCTGTTACGTATTTAGCGATTTCTTGACCATATGCATAATATTCTTCCATAATTTCTTCTGCAGTAAAACCTTCTGTTTCATAGAATTTCTCAAACAGACGATTTTTCTCTTTTAAGTTCATGCGCAGTTTTTCCTCGAACACAACGTGATCCAATAAATCCGCCATGCGAATTCCGACACGTGCTGCTTTGTCCATATAAGCAGGGCCGATGCCTTTGCCCGTTGTTCCGATTTTATTTGCTCCGCGGCGTGCTTCTTCCACTTCATCTTGCTTGATGTGGTATGGCAATAAAACGTGTGCGCGGTTAGAAATACGCAAGTTCTCCGTTGTTACGCCACGGTCATGAAGACCTTTTAACTCTTTCACAAGTGCTTTCGGATCTACGACCATGCCGTTACCGATTACAGATGTCTTATCTTTATAGAAAATCCCTGAAGGAATCAAATGCAGTTTGTACGTTTCTCCACCAAAAATAATGGTATGTCCAGCGTTGTTTCCGCCTTGGTAACGTGCAATTACTTCTGCATGTTCAGATAGAAAATCTGTGATTTTCCCTTTTCCTTCGTCTCCCCATTGCGTTCCTACTACTACGACTGATGTCATAATCCGCACCTCCGTTAGGCATATGCCCTATCTCAAACAGTTTTTATTGTACCAATTAAACGGGAAATCGTCAATACGCAACAGAAGAAAACACGAACATATAAATGTGTTACCACATTTAATGTTCGTGTTTAAAAGTCTCCACCTGATTCATGTTGACTCCAATCGATGGTAACGAATTTATTATATTCTTTCACAAATGCCAGTTTTACCGTACCCGTTGGACCATTACGTTGTTTGGCGATGATGATTTCGATCATGTTCTGATCTTCGGTTTCTTTGTCATAATAATCTTCACGGTACAAGAAGGATACAATATCAGCATCCTGCTCAATACTTCCTGATTCACGTAAATCCGACATCATCGGCCGCTTGTCTTGCCTTTGCTCGACTCCACGAGATAACTGAGACAACGCAATAACCGGTACCTCTAACTCACGAGCTAAGCCTTTCAACGAACGGGAAATATCCGATACTTCTTGCTGACGGTTTTCTCCTGAACGTCCAGGTCCTTGAATTAGCTGAAGATAATCAATCATAATCATGCCAAGTCCATATTCCTGTTTGAGTCGACGACATTTGGCACGAATATCGTTCACTCGAATTCCGGGCGTATCATCGATGAAAATTCCAGCATTTGATAAACTACCCATAGCCATTGTCAACTTGCGCCAATCTTCGTTTTGAAGTGCCCCTGTCCGTAATACCTGTGCATCGATATTACCTTCCGCACATAGCATACGCATGACGAGCTGTTCAGCACCCATCTCCAAACTGAAAATCGCGACGTTTTCGTCTGTTTTCGTTGCAACATTTTGTGCCACGTTTAAAGCGAAAGCGGTCTTACCAACAGAAGGCCGTGCAGCCACGATAATCAAGTCGTTTCGCTGAAATCCTGCTGTTACCTTATCAAGGTCACGGAAGCCTGTAGGGATCCCTGTAACGTCTCCTTTGCGGGTATGCAGCAATTCGATATTATCATAGGTCTTAACTAAAACGTCTTTGATGTGAATAAAATCGCCGGCATTCTTACGATTCGACACTTCCATCATTTTTTTTTCAGCTTCAGCAAGCAAGGCTTCTACTTCGTCTTCACGTGTAAACCCATCCTCTACAATCGTTGTCGCTACTCGAATGAGGCGGCGCAATATCGCTTTCTCTTCCACAATATGAGCGTAATGCGCAACGTTTGCTGCCGTTGGTACGGCGTTAGCGATTTCCGTTAAATAAGATAAACCGCCAACGTCCTCTAATTCTTTTTTGACAGAAAGCTCTTCTGTCACAGTCACAACATCAATTGCTTTTCCGTGATCCGCTAAATTCAGCATCGTCTGGAAAATCTTTTGATGGGCAATCCGGTAAAAATCTTCTGCCATGACGATTTCAGCAACCGTGATCAGAGAAGGTGGTTCTAAAAAGATGGCACCAATCACCGATTGCTCAGCTTCATGGTTGTGCGGGGGGACACGATCTATCGTTTCGTTCATCGGTGTCTCACCTTACGCTTCTTCGGTAACGTGAACTCGAAGTGTAGCGGTCACATCCTGATGCAATTTTACAGGAATATTCGTATAGCCAAGCGCGCGAATGGCATCGTCTAATTCCATTTTACGTTTGTCTAATTTGATACCATTTTTCTTCTCAAGAGCTGTCGCTACTTGTTTCGTCGTAATTGATCCGAAAATACGTCCGCCTTCTCCAGATTTAGCAGTCAATTCGATTGTTAAGCTTTCTAGTTTTTCCTTCAACTGTTCTGCTTCTTGACGCTCTAGGTCAGCTTCTTTTTGCTCTTTTTTCTTTTGTCCGTCCAATTTGCTAATGGTTGCTTGGTTTGCTTCAATCGCCCAATTGTTTTTCAATAAGAAGTTATGCGCATAACCATCCGCTACGTTTTTAATTTCACCTTTTTTACCTTTACCTTTTACGTCTTTCAAAAATATCACTTTCATTCGTTTGTTCCTCCTTCAGTATCTTCTAAAATTACCGCTTTTAATTGTTCAACGGCTTGTTCGATTGTGGTATTCGGCATTTGAGTGGCCGCATTGGTTAAATGACCGCCCCCACCGAGATTTTCCATAATAATTTGAACGTTGACTTCACCTAGTGACCGTGCACTGATGCCAATGCCACCTTCTGTACGCTCAGCGACCACAAAGGATGCATTAACATCTTTCATCGTCAGCAGGATATCTGCTGTTTGAGCAATCAGAACAGGACTGTAAACGCGGTCAGACTCACCTCTTGCAATAGCAATGCCTTCACCGGCAAATTCTACTGTCTGAACGATTTTCGCACGTTCCACATACGTTTCCAAATCTTCTTTTAGAATGCGTTGGACGAGCACCGTATCAGCTCCGTTCGAACGCAAGTAAGACGCAGCTTCGAATGTTCGAGCTCCTGTTCTCAGTGTGAAGCTCTTCGTGTCTACTATAATACCAGCCAACATCGCTGTCGCTTCAAGCATTGATAACTTTTCATGCTTTGGCTGATATTCGATGAGTTCAGTCACCAATTCAGCTGTTGATGACGCATAGGGCTCCATATAAACAAGCATTGTATTGGTAATAAATTCCTCGCCTCTTCGGTGATGGTCAATTAAAACAACGCGTTCCATCCGTTGCAGCACACGTTCATCGATGACCATCGATGGTTTATGCGTATCTACGACCACAAGCAGTGAATGCTCGGTCATATTTGCTAACGCTTCTTCAGGCGTGATAAACTGCGCAAACAGTTCAGGGTCCCCTTCAATGGCTTCCATCAACCTCATGACGCTACGATCGTATTCATCAAAATCAAGAATAATTCGTCCTTTGACTTTATTCATGGCCGCCATTTTTGCTACACCCACTGCAGCACCAATCGAATCCATATCCGGCATTTTATGGCCCATGATAAACACTTGATCACTTTCTTGAATCAAATCACGCAGCGCATGCGAAATAACGCGCGCCCTGACACGTGTTCGTTTTTCAACCGGATTGGTCTTGCCACCATAAAATTTCACTTTTCCACTCGGATGTTTAATAGCGACTTGGTCTCCACCACGTCCGAGAACTAAGTCAAGTCCTGACTGAGCCAGTCCACCAAGCTCAACTAGCGACGCAGAACCAGCACCTACACCGATACTCAACGTCAGCGCTAAATTATCTTTAGATGTGACTTCACGAATATCATCCAAAATAGCGAATTTCGACAACTCCAGCTCTTTTAAAATCGATTCATTGAAAACAGCCATAAAACGCTCAGAAGAAATGCGTTTCACGAAAATGCCATGCTTTGCGCCCCATTGATTGACGAGCGACGTTACTAAACTACTTAAATTACTCCGCGTCTGGTCGTCCATTCCTTGTGCAAGTTCATCGTAATTATCAATGAATAAAATACCGATAACGGTACGATCCGCGTAATAAAGCGTCTCAATCTCTACCTGCTCCGTAATATCAAAAAGATAAAACAAGCGATCGTCCGCTTTATAATAGACACGGTATTTCCGATCTCCTAACGCGATCGTCATTTCTGTCGTTTCTTCAGATTTTACTAATGGATGAAAATCATCAGAAAGTGTATAAAGTGACTCTCCAATTAATGAATCGTACTTAAGGGTCGAAGTCATATAGGGATTTGCCCACTCAATATGATAATGTTCATTGACTAGCAAAATTCCGATTGGCATCTCGAGCAATGCTTCCTCGCCGACTTTCTTCATTCGGTAAGACAATGCTTCAATGTGTTTTTCAGTAGCCTCATAGACTCTTTTTTCTGTTACCCAAGTTATGGTAAACACTAGCACAAAAAGCAGTATAAAGATGCCAGCTGCCCATTCCGACCAAAGTGAAATTAGAATGGATGCGGCCATACCAAGAACTAGCAAGGCGATAAGTGGATATCGAAGTTTTCTTTTTCTGAAAAAAGCCGACATTATTCTTCAGCTCCTTATTTTCCTTTAAATTCGTGCGCTCGCTTGACCCACCCACGGATATCAAATCCAAGGTCTACGATTCCGACAATACTCGTGAATGACTGCAATGGAAATGCCAACAATGTCACCAGTACGGTTACCCATTTCGGCCAATTTTCCTGATGGATGTAAAAATGATAAAAAGAGACACCTTGCAGGAATAATAGGAATTGGAGCAGCACGGATGCATTAATGAAAACCATATATGCCATTGTTCCGGGTTCAAAGTCCGATAATAATGACACCAGCAACACGATTAAATAATACCATAAAACAGATTTTGGTAATCGCATATTTCGAAAAGGTGGAAACTTAGGAGCTGTAATGCCAACACGTTTTAATATAGGCAACACAATTAATAGCAACACCCATACCGACATGAAAACACCCAATACCAATAACACAGGCACTAAAGTTTCGAACGACTGCTGCAATTGAACAACCAGTTCGTTGTATTCTTTTATCGAAGCTTCGGAAGCTCCTAAACTTTTCATCATTGAACCTGTCTGCTCATAAGATTCATCGAACATCACCATAAATTCTTCTAATACATTGATACCAAATAGTACAATCGAAGCCACATATTGAATCATCAATGATGCTAAAAGAACGATACTGGCACCCATGAACATGAATAATTTACTTTTCTTATAATAAATTGAAAGACCAATTGCTAAGCCGAGTGGTACATGAATTAACGCTAGTGGTACTGATAAAAGACCACCAATGATAAACGATAGCACCAGACAGACCAACGCAAAAAGAGCAGAAGCTTTCCACGGATACTTCGCGCTGTACCAAGCGACGGGCAATGCGAGAATTAACGTACTGACTATACTCAAAACGGGCACATATACCGAGATTGCTAGCAAGACTGTAAACACTGCTGCCATCATTGCCCCGTTTGTAAGTTGTCGTGTTTGTTGATTTTGCATATGACTGTTTTTCCCCTTCTTTCGGGTAGATTTCATCCTTGTAATTGTACCATGATTCAAGAACCTGAACAAAACGAGCAGTACCATAGAAAGCCATAGCTACTTTGAATCCGATGAAGACACTAAAACACTCTTCTACGACTAATGCTGTCTATTTCAGCACACAAAAAAAAGACCGGTTTCCCGGTCTTTTCAGAATCATAATTATCTTTCTTCCGCAACAAACGGTAGAAGTGCCATGATACGTGAGCGTTTAATAGCGATTGTCAACTTACGTTGCCATTTAGCGCTAGTGCCTGTAACACGACGTGGCAAGATTTTCCCTCTTTCAGAAATGAATTTCTTCAAAAGATCAGTATCTTTATAGTCAATGTGCGTGATGTTGTTGGAAGTAAAGTAACAAACCTTTTTCCGTTTTTTTCCTCCGCGACGTGGTGCCATATCGAATTACCTCCTTTACTTAATAGTTAATCGTCAGTTCCAGTCCATCTTAGAACGGTAAATCGTCATCCGATACTTCGATCGGACCGCTACCGCTTGAGAATGGATCTTCATCTACACGAGTATGGTTTTGCTGACTTGGGCTCGGTGATTGGTTCTGTTGATAGGAAGGCTGCTGCCCTTGTGAACGATCCGTATTAGCGCTTTTCGGTTCAAGGAATTGAACACTGTCCGCTACTACTTCTGTTGTATAGACGCGTTTCCCGTCTTGTCCCTCGTAGCTACCAGTCTGGATGCGGCCTTCAACACCAGCCAAGCTCCCTTTTTTCAGGAAGTTCGCTGTATTTTCAGCTTGTTTGCGCCAAACAGTACAATTAATGAAATCAGTTTCGCGTTCACCTTGAGCGTTGGAGAAAGTCCGATTTACAGCAAGTGTAAAACGAGCAACTGCCGCGCCGCTTGGTGTGTAACGAAGGTCTGGATCTTTTGTCAGTCTTCCGACTAAAACAACTCGGTTAATCATCAGAATTCAACCTCCTTCAAGTCAAAAAAATTTCAGTGCCAGTATCCTGTTTACGCGTCTTTGCGTACAGCGATATGACGAATAATGTCTTCGTTAATGTTCGCAAGACGTGTGTATTCGTTGATAGCTTCAGAACCAGAATTGATTTTAACGATCTGGTAGAAACCTTCACGCAAATCGTTGATTTCATAAGCTAAACGACGTTTACCCCACTCTTTCGACTCGATGATTTCAGCGCCGTTAGAAGTAAGGATGTCGTTAAAACGCTCAACTAGAGCTTTTTTCGCTTCCTCTTCAATTGCAGGCTGAATGATATACATTAATTCATATTCTCTCATCGTGTTGTCACCTCCTCATGGACTTGGGCCCTGCTGTATCCAGCGGGCAAGGAGCAAGCAATTCATAAATATTACTCACATCACAGTATTGTATCATAACTACAAAGCTCCCGCAAGCATGATTTTCCATTTGAAATCATCTATACTTTTCTGCATAGACTGTTAAAGGATGTGAAACGATGCCCCCTAGCCATATTATCGAATTGAAAATGGACGAGATCGCGCCAAAAGCACTTGGATTCAATGTAATCTTGTTGTTTGCATTTGCAGCTGCTTATCATTTCTTCAATGAATCTTTATCGTTTCGTTTTTCATTGACTGCCATTTTGTCATTTCTACTCGGCTATGTGGTTTTAATTGTCGTGCATGAGCTTTTTCATTTGATTGGTTTTGTACTGTTTGGAAAAGTTCCAATTTCTTCGTTGAATTATGGTGTCAATTTGAAACTGGGTATTGCTTACGCTACTACGACTAAACCCGTTCAAAACCATGCCATGAAGAAAGCATTACTGCTTCCTTTTTGGACGACTGCTTTTCTTCCTACGATGATAGGATTTTTGTTTGATAGCCAGGTTCTCGTTTTATTAGGCGCTATGCTTACTGCAGGAGCTTTTGGCGACTTTATCATGTATCGTGAATTGCGCAAAGAAAAAAGCGCGGCATGGGTCGTTGATGACCCTTCACTGCCGCGCCTCCATATTTACAATCAGTATCCCAAAAACGACAGCACCGATTAATCGGTGCTTTTCTTTTCTTATCTAACCAGATGAGTAACTTCCCATTTCCCAGTCAAAATTTGTTTTTTTACTAACTTTTCGTCTTTTGCTATATAAACAATTGTTTCGAAAGATTTGTTGCCCGCCTCTACTTCAATCGTTACCTTATCGTATAAATCTGTTTCAGGATTTCCAGAATAATCCTCAAGATAGTCTAAAGCTGGCCATAAAACATCCGGGATGTCGTAAATCTCCCCTTCAATTTGACCAGCACCCGATAACACCATTGCCGGATAACCCATTCCCGTGTCGTACAAAGTTCCTTTTGTTACCGCTTGTTCCTCCACCAATTCAGCTTCTTCCAAATAACAATGATACTTCCCGCCGCGCTTAAGCGTTCCGTATGCAAATAACAACATTTCCTATTCCTCCATACAAAAACCGGATGCGGCAAGGCACCCGGTTGCTTTTTTAGTTTTGTCGTGCTTTGAAACTAGATGCTTCGATAGATAACAATCATTGCAGCTTTTGGACTTATCTAGCTGCGGTAGCCAGATTCTCGGGTCATAAGTCAACCCAGCTACATGGCAAAAAGCGCCACTTTGCTGGTTCGCCTTATGCCTGTCGAATCTTAACGGCCATCCTCGCTTTTAGTCTTATCCAGCTCCGGTAGCCAGATTCTCGGGTCATAAGTCAACCCAGCTACGTGGCAAAAAGCGCCACTTTGCTGGTTCGCCTTATGCCTGTCGAATCTTAACGGCCATCCTCGCTTTTAGTCTTATCCAGCTGCGGCGCCTAGTCCCTCGAGTCGCTTCGACCCTGCCTGCAATGGCAAAGTACGCCATTACCTGCAAGGTCTCCAGCGCTTGTCGGGACTGAACAGGCGCCTCCGCTTTTAGATTTATCCAGCTGCAACGACCTGCTCCTCGGGTCATAAGCCACTCTGGCTGTGCGGCAAAGAACGCCGCTTCGCCAGATCGTCTTACGCCTGTCGGAGCATAACGGTCGTTTCCGCTTTTAGACGTTAAATCTAAATAGCATGACGTCGCCGTCTTTGACGATGTATTCTTTGCCTTCTTGACGTACTTTCCCTGCTTCTTTTGCTGCTGCCATTGATCCGATTTCGACCAAGTCATCGTAGGCAACTGTTTCGGCACGGATAAATCCGCGTTCGAAGTCAGAGTGAATAACGCCGGCACATTGTGGAGCTTTCATGCCTTTTTTGAATGTCCATGCACGCACTTCTTGAACGCCCGCGGTAAAATAAGTTGCTAATCCGAGCAAGCTGTATGAAGCTTTGACCAATTGGTCCAACCCAGACTCTTTAATGCCCAACTCTTCAAGGAACATTTCTTTTTCCTCGTCTTCAAGTTCAGCCATTTCTTCTTCGATTTTCGCACAAATAACGATGACGTCTGCATTGTCTTTTGCAGCAAAATCACGAACTTGTTGAACGTATTCGTTACTGTCAGCATCTGCAATTTCATCTTCTGAAACGTTTGCCACATAAAGCATCGGTTTGATTGTCAATAAATTCAAACCTTTTGCAATTAACAGCTCATCATCCGTAAATTCGATTGAACGTGCCAATTGGCCATTTTCAAAAGCTTCGCGTAATTTCATCAGGACTGGCTCTTCTGCAACAGCGTCTTTGTCTTTTTGTTTTACTAACTTCGCTGCGCGGGCAATGCGTTTTTCGATGCTTTCCATATCTGCCAAGATCAATTCCAAGTTAATCACTTCAATATCAGAAATCGGGTCTACTTTTCCGGTTACGTGCGTGATGTTATCATCAGCAAAACAACGGACCACTTGGCAAATTGCATCTACTTCACGGATATGAGACAAGAATTTATTTCCTAATCCCTCACCTTTACTAGCACCTTCTACAATTCCTGCAATATCAGTAAATTCAAAAGCCGTCGGTACAGTTTTTTTCGGATCTACTAATTCCGTCAATTTGTTAAGACGCTCATCTGGAACTTCAACAATCCCAACGTTTGGATCTATTGTACAGAACGGGTAGTTTGCCGCTTCGGCACCCGCTTTAGTTATTGCATTAAATAATGTGGATTTCCCCACGTTTGGTAATCCTACAATCCCTGCAGTTAATGCCATAGGATGCACAACCTTTCCTCTATATAAAACGAATTATTTTTTACACAACCATTTCATTATAAGAACGAAACCTGGAATTGTCCATTTTTCATTCTGTTTCGGACTTAATTAGAATCTTTTTCATCTTTTTATTAAACTCCATACGCGGCAACATGACGCTATGTTGACACCCCTCACACTTAATGCGAACATCCGCTCCCATGCGAATAATTTTCCAGGCATTGGCTCCACAAGGATGGCCTTTTTTCATTTCAACTATATCGTTCAGCCCAAACTCCTTCATTTCCATGAGTCTGCCTCCCTTTTACGTTTTAACATTTCTTGCTGTGGTCACTTCTTCTGGAGATCGCTGCATCATTACCATACGCGGATAAGGAATTTCAACTCCACGTTGGTCCAAAAAGTCCTTCAAATCGCGACGCATTCCTCTCGCGACAGCAAAATGCTGCATTGGTAAAGTTTCTGCTGTAATCCGCATAACAATTTCAGTTGTCGTTAAATTTTGAACACCTAATAGCTCCGCTGGCTTAATAATCTGTTCATAACGATCTTGCAAACCATTCAAAAATTCCATTATGAGCTTTTCAACGCGCGTAATATCCGATTCATAAGAGATGTTGACATCGACCACTGCGATAGAATTGTGAATTGAAAAGTTTACAACGTCCATTATGTTGCCATTCGGGAAGATAAACAGTTCACCCGTCCATGCTTTTACTTTGGTCGTACGTAACCCGATTTCTTCCACGGTTCCTTCGGCAGCACCGATTCGAACATAATCACCTACAGAAAATTGGTCTTCAAAAATAATAAAGAAACCCGTAATCACATCTCGTACTAAGTTCTGAGCACCAAATCCGACTGCTAAACCTAACACACCAGCACCTGCAATCAAACCGGTAATATCAATCGTGAAAGTTGACAAAATGGAAACTGCCGCTATGAAATACACGACATACGCCACGACGTTTGATAATAATTTTGATAAAGTTTGCTGTCTTCGCTCGTTATAAAGTAGCGGACCTTTAATACGTACAGAAAAAGTTTTTCGAATCAATACACGTAATACTTTCACCAGTACAACCGCAGCTACAGTAATCAACACGACTTTTAATAAAACAATGATTAGACCTATCCACATTGCTTCGTCCGCGAGAACATTAAAAATTCGTTGCATCATTTTCTCAACGCTCACTCTTTCACCTTCCCACACTTACATCAAATTAAATTTATAAATAATTGTAACGACCACTCCAACAACAACTATACCTGGCAATAAATTCGCTACTCTAATTTTTGTTACACCCATCATATTCAGACCAATTGCAAAGATCATCACTCCACCTGTTGCACTCATTTCCAATATGAACATATCGAGTGCTACATCAGGAATTGCTAAGCTAATTTGAGTTGCAAACAAGGCGATTAATCCTTGATAAACAAATACTGGAATCGCTGCAAGCATAACACCAAAGCCAAGTGTAGAAGCTAAAACGATGGAAGTAAATCCATCAATTATCCCTTTTGAAATTAATACGCCATGCTCATTACTCAAGCCACTTTCCATTGCTCCGATGATTCCCATTGCTCCAATTACAAATATTAAAGTAGCTGTTACAAATCCTTGAGCAAGGCTGCCATTACTTTCTTTAGCTCCAAGCATGCGTTCAATCCAATGACCAAAATCGTTCAACTTACCTTCTAAGTTTGCCCATTCTCCAATAACTGCGCCCAACACTAAACTAATAATAACAATTATAAAGTTTTGACTTCCCAATCCCATTTGTAGACCAAGCACAATTACTGCTAAGCCAATAACATACATGACCGTTTCTTTCATGTTGTCAGAAATATTGCGAAGAGCTCTTCCAAGAATGGTTCCCACTACAATTAAAACAGCGTTTATTAACGTCCCTAAGAGAACCACTACATTTCTCCTCCTCTACAAGTTTCCTCGTCTACTGCAAGACAATCTTCTCCCTCTTTTCAACGTTCTATTTGGTTTCTCACTTATCAAAAACAGAACCTATTCCCTTTCTAAGGAATAGGCACTTGTCAGCTTAACAATTCCAAAATTCGCTCCAGGTCATCTTCAGAGAAAAATTCAATTTCTATTTTTCCTTTATTCTTATTTTTTTTAATCTGGACTTTTGTGCCAAAACGATCTCTTAGTTCAGATTGTTTTTCTTCTATAAAAATATCTCTCTTTTTTTCAATTGTTTCACGTGGAACATCTTCATTTAAACGCTGTACCAAATTCTCTAGCTGACGAACGTTCAAGTTTTCTTTAACCACTTTTGTGGCTGTTTCTAAAATGATTTTTTTGTTTCTCAAGCCAAGAAGTGTACGCCCGTGCCCCATTGACAATTCCTTGTCAGAGATAAGTTTACGTACCGTATCAGGCAACGCTAAAAGCCGAATATGATTGGCAATATGCGGACGACTTTTACCTAAGCGAAAAGCAAGTTGTTCTTGCGTTAAGTTTAATGCTTCCATTAGTTTCTGGTAAGCTTCTGCTTCTTCAATTGGCGTTAAATCTTCTCGTTGAAGGTTTTCCAATATAGCAAGTTCCATCATTTGTTGGTCCGTCAACTCTTTAACAATCGCCGGAACTTTTTTCAACTTAATCAATTTTGCTGCCCGGAAACGACGTTCACCAACAACCAATTCATATTTTTCTCCCACTTTTCTTACAACAATCGGCTGCAAAATCCCATGTTCTTTAATAGATTCTGCCAACTCCTCCAAAGCTGCTTGATCGAAAATTTTTCGTGGTTGATACGGATTTGCTTGAACTTCACTTGTATTAAGTTGATTTACTTTGTCTGCATCATTGCTTGCCTCTCCTGGAAACAACGCATTGATGCCTTTCCCTAAACCTTTAGCCATTATCAATCACTTCCTTCGCCAATTCTAAATACACTTCTGCGCCTCTGGATTTTGGATCATAGATAATAATTGGCTCTCCGTGGCTCGGTGCTTCACTCAATCTTACGTTTCTAGGAATAATAGTTTTATAAACTTTATCTTGGAAGTATTTTTTCACTTCATCAATTACTTGCATCCCTAGGTTTGTTCGTGCATCGTACATGGTCAATAAGACACCATCAATCATCAAATCGTGATTTAAATGTTTTTGCACTAAGCGAATTGTGCTCAATAATTGGCTCAACCCTTCTAATGCATAGTATTCACACTGTACCGGAATAATAATTGCATCAGATGCTGTTAAAGAGTTTAAAGTTAGTAATCCCAATGAAGGTGGACAATCGATGATTATGTAATCGTACATATCTTTGACTTCTTCCAGTGCATTTTTCAAGCGAGCTTCTCTTGAAATGGTAGAAACTAATTCAATTTCAGCTCCAGCAAGAGAAATTGTCGCCGGAACTACATGTAGATTCTCCACTTTTGTTTCCATTATTGTGCTTTTCACATCTATATCGTCAATTAACACTTCGTAAATGCATTTATCCACGTCGCCTTTGTTGACTCCTACCCCACTGGTCGCATTTCCTTGAGGATCTACATCTATTAAAAGAACTTTTTTGCCTAAATATGCAAGGCAGGCACTTAAATTTACTGAAGACGTTGTTTTTCCTACGCCGCCCTTTTGATTGGCGATCGCAATAGTTCTACCCACACTTGCACCAACTTTCTCTATTACTTTCTTTATTTTACTGCGGAATCTTTGTTTTAGCTATTTTATTACTTATAAAGCACAGCATTTTCAAGGAATAATTATAGACAAAAATCATAACTTTGACTTATACTAGCTTCCATTTTTCTATTGTATCAAAATTTTTCAACAATACGACGATGGAGCCATTAAAAAAACTCTTTCCATACAGGAAAGAGCTTCTCATGATTTTTTTTTCGGAATTTTTACTGTGATTTGATAATATTCTTCGTATTCTTCTTCTTCTGTTGTTAAATCAATGCCGCTTTTAGTAACCATACTCAGTGATTCTTTAATCGTGTTCATTGCAATTCGCATATCTCTGCTAATTGCTTTTCTTCGGGCCTTTGGTTTTTTTGGCTCATTTGAAAGCAACTTACTGACTTTTATCTCTAATTGCTTTACATTTAAACTTTCTTCAATCGTTTCATCAAACAGCTTTTTTTGCTGCTCTGCATCTTTTACTTGTAACAATGCTCTAGCATGTCGTTCTGTTAGTAATCGCTTTAACAATGCCGTTTGAATTTCTTCAGGCAACTTTAGTAACCGTAGCTTGTTGGCAACTGTCGACTGTCCTTTACCTAGACGCTGCGCCAAAGCTTCCTGCGTAATTTCTTGTATATCAAGTAAATTACGATAAGCATGTGCCTCTTCTATCGAGGTAAGCTCTTCACGCTGAAGATTTTCAATCAAAGCTATAGACGCAGTTTCTTTGTCACTCAAATTCCGGATGATGGCTGGCACTTCTGTCCATTCGAGTGATTTCATTGCACGAAAACGACGTTCTCCTGCAATGATTTCATACTCTCCTTCAACTTCAGACTTCCTAACTACGATTGGTTGAATCACTCCATGAACATGAATTGTCCGTGCAAGTTCTTCAATTTTTTCTTGATCAAAAATTGTTCTTGGCTGAAATTTATTTGCATGTATTTTGTCGAGCGGTAATTTGAGTACTTCTTCTGAAGACTTGTGTTCTACCGCTTCTTTTTTTGCTGTCTCATTTGCTTTATCGCCGCCTCCGAAGAAACGTGAAAAAGGACTTTTCACCTTCAAGCACCACCTTTTACAAGCTCACTTAGCTGTTAAATCTTGATCACTGTTATTTTAAATGTTTCACGTGAAACATTAAGAGATAGGTGATTTGTTTGGAATTCCAGCTTTTCGCGGATATTTCTTTGGTGTGTCTTTGAACTTTTTAAAGACTTGAATGTACCGTTCGCTTTCCTCTATAGGCAACAAGAAAGAGTGAACAGCTTCTAGTTTTACGCCAAGTTTCTGCAATGCTTTTTCCGCATCTTCCAATTCATCCGCCGCTGAAGCAGCTTTCATTGCTGCAAAAACTCCGCCCTTTTTAACTAAAGGCACACATAACTCGGCTAACACTGACAAACGAGCTACAGCACGAGCCGTTACGACATCGTATTTTTCGCGGTGAATAGACTGTCCGAAATCTTCTGCTCTTGAATGAATAAATTGTACTTTGGTCAATTCAAGCTCTTTACTTAAATGCTCTAAAAACTGAATTCGTTTGTTTAAAGAATCAACGATTGTAATTTCGATATGTGGAAAACAAATTTTTAATGGGATACTGGGAAATCCGGCTCCGGCACCCACGTCACAAATTTTCATTGATTTTGTGAAATCTAAATAAAATGCTGCTGTAATCGAATCGTAAAAATGCTTTAAATAGACAGCGGGTTGTTCGGTTATGGCTGTAAGATTCATTTTTTCGTTCCATTCGACCAATGCCTTATGATAAATACGAAATTGCTCTAGTTGTTGTTCAGTCAAGAAGATTCCTTTTTCACTGAGAGCATCTTTAAACTGTTGTTCGTTCAAACTGACTTCCCCCTTCTTGCAAGTTTTTTATGTAAAAAAGAAATGAGCTGGTGTGAGCCAGCCCATTCTGTTGTCTAGCTTATGGCTTTACTGTCATACTGAGATTTTCGCAATCTTTCCTTGTTCAATATACACCAATAAGATGGATATGTCAGCCGGATTCACACCTGAGATGCGAGTAGCTTGTGCGATAGACAGCGGACGAACTTCTGCAAGTTTACCTCGAGCTTCAGTCGCAATTCCGGAAATCGCATGATAATCAATATTATCAGGAATTTTTTTGTTCTCCATTTTTTTAAGTTTATCGACTTGTTGCAACGACTTCTCGATATAGCCTTCATATTTAATATGGATTTCGACTTGTTCTTTTACTTCAGCTTCCAATTCTATCGTTGAAGCTGTCAGTTGTGAAATCATGTCATAAGTCATTTCCGGACGTTTCAATAAATCCGCTCCGCGAATACCGTCTTTCAATTCACTGCCGCCTGCGTCACGAATCACTTGCTGAGTCGTTTCGTTTGGCTTTATCATAATGCCTCTCAAACGCTTAATTTCTTCTTCAATACGCTCTTTTTTCGCAAGGAATTTCACATAGCGTTCTTCTTTAACCATGCCGATTGCATAAGCCAGTTCCGTTAAACGCATATCTGCATTGTCATGACGAAGCAATAAGCGATATTCTGCACGAGATGTTAACAAACGATAAGGTTCGTTTGTCCCCTTTGTTACCAAATCATCAATTAAGACACCGATATACGCGTCAGAACGACTCAAAATAACTTCTTCTTTGCCGAGAACTTTCGCTGCTGCATTGATTCCCGCCATTAGTCCTTGACCAGCTGCTTCTTCGTAGCCAGACGTTCCGTTAATTTGACCAGCCGTATAAAGATTTTCAATTTGTTTTGACTCTAATGTTGGCCATAATTGCGTCGGAACGATGGCATCATACTCGATGGCATAACCTGCACGCATCATTTCAGCCTTCTCAAGCCCTGGAATCGATTCTAACAGCTTCCGTTGGACATGTTCAGGCAAACTTGTTGAAAGACCTTGTACGTAAACCTCGCGCGTATTACGCCCTTCAGGTTCTAAGAAGATCTGGTGACGTGGTTTGTCATTAAAACGAACGACTTTGTCTTCAATTGAAGGACAATAACGCGGACCCGTTCCTTTGATCATTCCAGAATACATCGGTGATAGGTGTAAATTATCATCAATTACTTGATGCGTTTGCTCATTTGTATAAGTTAACCAGCATGGCAGTTGATCCGTGATATATTCTGTCGTTTCATAACTGAAAGCGCGAGGTACATCGTCTCCAGGTTGAATTTCAGTTTTGCTGTAATCAATGCTGTTACTGTTAACGCGCGGAGGTGTTCCCGTTTTAAAGCGGACTGTTTCAAATCCAAGTTTTTCTAGATTTTCTGCCAATTTAATGGAAGGTTGCTGATTATTTGGCCCACTTGAGTAACGCAAATCGCCAATGATAATTTCACCACGCAGAAATGTTCCAGTCGTGATAACGACTGATTTGGCACGATAAATGCCTCCTACTTGTGTGATCAACCCTTGAATTTTACCGTCTTCAACAATTAGTTCCTCAGCTATCCCTTGATGCAAGGTTAAATTTGGGGCTTCTTCCATCAGACGCTTCATTTCCTGCTGGTAGAGCACTTTATCAGCTTGTGCGCGTAGTGCGCGTACAGCTGGTCCTTTAGCGGTATTCAACATTCTCATTTGAATGTGTGTTTTATCGATCACGCGTCCCATGGCTCCGCCAAGTGCATCAATTTCACGTACAACAATACCTTTCGCCGGCCCACCAATTGATGGGTTACAAGGCATAAATGCGATCATATCCAAATTCATCGTCAAAACAAGCGTTTTAGCGCCCATTCGTGCAGAGGCAAGAGCAGCTTCCGCTCCTGCATGTCCTGCTCCTACAACGATGACATCGAACGTACCTGCTTCATATTGTGGCATGTTCGTTCATTCCCTTCGAGTTTTATTTCCCTAGACAGAACTGAGAAAATAATTGGTTAAGGAGGCCATCATCTGCGGTGTCTCCAATAATTTCCCCAAGAATTTCCCATGTTCGAGTAACGTCAATTTGAATCATGTCTACGGGAACTTCCATTTCAGCGGCCTCTATAGCGTCTGAAATGGTTTTGTGCGCCTGGTGCAGCAATGCAATGTGGCGCACATTGGACACATAAGTCATGTCCCCGGCCTCTATTTCTCCCTGGAAAAATAGAGCAGCTATCGCTTCTTCAAGTTGGTCGATGCCTTCTTCTTCGATTAACGAAGTCGTTACAAGCAATTTATCGCCTGCAAGCTTCTGTACTTGACCTAAATCTATTTTCTGCGGCAAATCGGTTTTGTTGATAACAACGATATAGTCCATGTCTTTAACTGTTTCAAACAACAATTCATCTTCTGGAGTCAGTGCTTCTGCGTAATTCAGCACGTAAAGAATCAAATCTGCTTCCTTTAGTACTTTTCTTGAGCGCTCAACACCAATCCGTTCGACAATATCTTCCGTTTCGCGAATCCCAGCTGTATCAACTAAACGCAATGGAACACCACGGACATTTACGTATTCCTCTATTATATCACGGGTTGTTCCCGCTATTTCGGTGACAATGGCTTTATTCTCTTGAACAAGGCTATTTAATAGCGAAGATTTCCCAACATTGGGGCGCCCCAAAATAACAGTTGAAAGTCCTTCTCTCAAGATTTTTCCTTGTGATGAGGTCTGCAACAGTTTATCAATTTCCGAACGGACCCACTTCGATTTTTCTAGCATAATTGGACGTGTCATTTCTTCTACGTCGTCATATTCTGGATAATCGATATTGACTTCCATTTGAGCAATCGATTCAAGTAAAGCTTGGCGCAATGTGCCAATTAGTTTTGATAACTTGCCTTCCATTTGGTTAAGTGCAACATCCATGGCACGATCCGTTTTTGCACGAATCAAGTCCATCACTGCTTCTGCTTGAGATAAATCGATTCGGCCATTTAAAAATGCTCGTTTCGTAAACTCACCTGGTTCGGCAAGTCTTGCTCCTGCACGTAGTACCAATTCAAGCACACGATTGACCGACACAATTCCGCCGTGGCAGTTAATTTCTACAACATCTTCACGGGTAAAGGTTTTTGGTGCTTTCATGAGCGATACCATGACTTCTTCCGCTACTTCTCCTGTTGTTGGATCTTCAAGGTGTCCGTAATGGATTGTATGCGTTACTTGGGAAGCTAGCGCTCTTTTGCTTGGAGCCCGAAACAGCTTGTCCGCAATTGCAACAGCTTCAGGACCACTCAAGCGGACAATTGCGATTGCTCCCTCTCCACTCGGTGTCGATATGGCAGCGATTGTATCGAATTCCATGATGCTTCCTCCTCTTAAGAAAAGCGACAGCGGCCGTTTTGCAGACCGATATAGCTTGACAGTTGAAAAACAGCATCGCTCGTTCTGTGGATAAAAACAGAACAGCGAGGCAGCTTAATGATCAAAATATATATTCACAGCTTTATTTTCGCTTAAAAAAAGTTGTCCACATGTGGACAACCAGTAAATGAACGTGGCTTTCTAACATATTACATTAGCATAAACCACTCCAAATCAAAAGACACAGAGCTCCATTTTGATAAATTTCGTCAATTTGGCATAAAAAAGCCCACCAAATTGGCGGGCTTTTTATTATTTATGAGGTTTGATGACTAGGTAGCGGTTTGGATCTTTGCCTTCCGAATGCGTATCGATGTCTAAACGTCTTGATAATGTCTGATGGATGACTTTTCGTTCAGAGGATGGCATTGGTTCAAACTGAACACGCCCACCGGTCCGAATTGCCTTGTCTGCCATTCGATCTGCTAATTGTTCTAGCGTCTCTTGGCGACGTTCACGATAATTCTCAGCATCTAGTTGAATCATCATAAATTGATTTGAATATTTATTGGCAACCAATTGAGCTAGTTGCTGAAGGGAATTTAAGGTTTGTCCTCGTTTGCCGATCAGCATCGCTACTTTTTCACTTTCAAGATAAAAACTGACTTTTTTGCCACGCTGTTCATGTGTAATCGATAAATCTTCAATTTTCATGCCTTTAGCAATCGATTGAATATAGTTTTTTGTTTCTTCAATGGCTTGTTCGTTAGAGAGCGCAGGAACTTCTTCCTTTTCTCCTTCTTTTTCAAGCAATTCTCCAGGTATTTCAAAAATTTCAGTCGTTTGTTCGAGTGTGTCACTATTTTCAGGAGCAGCTGTTTTTTCAATTACGGTAACTTCAACTTCTGCTTTTTTAGCACCAAAACCGAAAAACCCTTTCTTTTCTTGCTGAATGACCTGGATTGTAACTTCTTCACGTGGAACTTGGAGTGTTTCTAATGCTTCAGATATCGCGTTTTCAACAGTTAAACCCGTTTGCGTAATCTGTTTCACTTTTTAGCCCCTCCTGCTTTCGTTTTAACAGGCTGTTGTGTCTCTTTTTTCTCCCATGGACGATAAATAACCAAGTTTTGAATAAGGGAAATAACATTCCCAATTACCCAGTACAATGTCAATGCAGATGGCAACACGATACCAAATCCGATAATCATTACCGGCATGAAATACATCATAATTTTCATTTGAGGATTATCCATTGCTGGTCCAGTACGCAATACGACAAATTGCATCAATCCAGCAATTACCGCTAAAATAATACTCGGTTCTGCTAATGGAAAAATAAGGAATGATCCTAAATCGATTTCAGGCGTATTATTCATACGACTAATTGCGTGATAAAAACCGATCAGTACCGGCATTTGAATCAAAACAGGCAAACAACCCGCCATTGGATTGACGCCTCTTTCTTGGAACAAAGCCATCATTTCTTTTTGATATTTCTGTTGTGTGACAGCATCTTTTGACTTGTATTTTTCTTTTAACTTAACAAGTTCAGGCTGTACTTCTTGCATACGTTTCGAACTCTTCGTCTGTTTGATCATTAATGGCAGCATGACCAATCGAATGATGATCGTAACAGCAATAATCCCGAAGCCGTAAGTTCCTAGTAAACCTTTAAAGAATTTAATAGTTGATACCAGTGGCCAGACAATAAATTCATTCCAAAATCCTTCACTTTGATCACTAATCGGCTGATCGAACTCTGTACAACCCGAAAGCAGCAAGGCTACCGCGATCAATGAAATAAGCAGAACTAATTTCTTATTCACCCTTCTTCCCCCAAACTAATTTCAATTACTTCTATAATAACATCTATTCTGACTAGTCTTCTACTTCTTCGGCAATGTACGGGCAATCTTCAATACATGTTCGAGACTTTTCTTGCTTTCATGAAAATCCAATGTGGCCGCCTGTGGTCGGGCGATGATAATGTAGTCTGCATTCGGCAATAGTTCGTCTTTCAATTCCAAGAAAGTTTGCCGGATATAACGTTTCACCCGGTTACGTACTACCGCATTTCCTACTTTTTTACTGACGGATAGTCCTATGCGAAACTCTGGCTGCTCACTCTTTAGCACATAAACAATAAACTGCCGATTCGCAAAGGATTTTCCTTTTTTAAAGATTTGCTGAAATTCTTTATTCTTCTTGATCCGTTGATCCTTGTTCATTCTTTCACCTGCTTATTTTAATACCTTTTCGCCAAAATCAAGCAGAAAAGAAAAAAAAGACCACTGATGCGGTCAGTGGACTTAAGCTGATAATACTTTTCTTCCTTTACGGCGACGAGCTGCGATAATGCGACGTCCGTTCTTCGTGCTCATACGTGCTCTAAAGCCGTGTACTTTGCTATGCTTACGTGTATTTGGTTGGTATGTGCGTAATGTCATATATGACACCTCCTATATTGAGAGTTAACTATTTATCTAAAGACAGTCTCGACTATTATAAAGGCGCAAGGCTATAAATGTCAATGTCTCATTAAAAAACAACTCAAAAACCTCTTCTTCCTTATTGATTAAGTTATACACAATTTGTAACTGTATCTCTTAGCCTCCTGTTTACTATTTTTACGATGAAAATAATTATCCACAAGCCTTATCTACAGTTTTTTAACATACGAACCCCTTGTGGATAGTTTATATGTGCAGAAAAAAAGTTATGTGGATAACTTAAAGAACTTCTTGTATTGTCTATTCTTTTTTGGTAACATTAACTTGTTTTCACTTGTTAATAGTTTTCACTCTAAATAAGTTATCCACAAATTGTGGGTAAGGTGTGGACAGTTATTCCCCACCTTGTTTATGAATGTTATCCACAAGCTGTGATTTTGTGTATGATATACTTTAAAATATAGTTTAAATATAAAGGAGAAGAGCTATTGGAACACTTAGACGAACTTTGGTCGAGTGTCTTAGCCCAAGTTGAAACTAAAATCTCCAAACCAAGTTTTGAAACGTGGTTAAAATCAACAAAACTTTTATCCTATCAGGATGATACAGTCACCATTTCAGCGCCCAATTCTTTTGCACGTGATTGGTTGGAAAACCATTATGTACACTTGATCACCGGAATTTTATCAGATTCCACTGGCGATGATATGATGATTAAGTTTGTTGTGCCCAAAGATCAGGATATGGATGATTTTCAACTCCCTGCGCCTCGCGTTAAACCGGGTCAAGACCAGCAGCAAGAGTTTTTGCCTGGCATGCTGAATCCTAAATATACTTTCGATACGTTTGTAATTGGTTCAGGCAACCGCTTTGCGCATGCCGCCTCTTTGGCCGTGGCCGAAGCACCCGCAAAAGCTTATAACCCGCTGTTTATCTATGGGGGAGTTGGACTTGGTAAGACACATTTAATGCATGCTATTGGACATTACGTCCTCGAACACAATCCGAATGCGAAAGTGGTTTATTTGTCTTCGGAAAAATTTACAAACGAATTTATTAACTCAATACGTGACAATAAAACGGGCGAGTTCCGCGATAAATACAGAGGTGTCGACATTCTTTTAATTGACGATATTCAGTTTTTAGCGGGGAAAGAACAAACACAGGAAGAGTTTTTCCATACGTTTAACACGCTGCACGAAGAGTCCAAGCAAATAATTATCTCAAGTGACCGACCGCCAAAAGAGATTCCTACACTAGAAGATCGATTGCGTTCTCGTTTTGAATGGGGATTGATTACAGACATTACACCACCTGATTTGGAAACCCGTATCGCTATTTTGCGCAAAAAAGCAAAAGCGGATGGACTGGATATTCCAAATGACGTCATGACGTATATTGCGAATTCTATAGATTCGAATATTCGTGAGCTTGAAGGAGCATTAATCCGCGTTGTGGCTTACTCTTCTTTGATTAATCGTGATATGAGCGCTGAGCTCGCTGCTGAAGCTTTAAAAGATATCATGCCAAACTCAAAGCCAAAAGTTATTACAATTTTAGACATTCAACATGCTGTTGGTGATCAATTCAACGTTAAATTAGAAGATTTTAAAACAAAACGTCGCACAAAAGATATCGCATATCCGCGTCAAGTTGCGATGTATTTGTCACGTGAGATGACTGATTTCTCTTTGCCTAAAATTGGAGAAGAATTTGGTGGACGTGATCATACAACCGTTATTCACGCTCACGATAAAATTTCAAAAATGTTAAAAGACAATCAGCAACTTCAACAAGATGTTAAGGACATCAAAAGCGCATTGGGCAAGTAAATACCTTGTGGATAACCCGATAAATTAGCAAGCAGTTTATGCACAGTTTATCTACATGTGGATAAACTGCTTTTGTTGACTTTTTAAGGCTTATCCACATATTCACAGCCCCTACTACTACTATTACTTTAAAAGCCTTTAAATAAAATATATATATAAGCGAGGTTCGAGAATGAAATTCGAGATAAAACGTGAACGATTAGTTGAAGGATTAAACGATGTAATGAAAGCAGTAAGTTCAAAAACAACGATTCCGATCTTAACAGGAATTAAAATGGATGTATCTTCAGAAGGAATGAGATTAACTGGTAGTGACTCTGATATCACGATCCAAACATTTATTCCAGCAGAAGAAGATGGAGAGCAAATCATTCAGGTAACTGAAGGAGGAAGCATTGTTCTTCAAGCGAAGGTTTTCGGAGAAATCATTCGTAAATTGCCAACTAACGAAGTTGAAATTGAAATCACAGGAAATTTCCAAACGCATATTCGTTCAGGAAAATCTGAATTTCATTTAATCGGCTTGGACGCAATGGATTATCCACAATTACCAGACATTCAAGACGATCGTTTGTTTACAATTCCAGCCGATTTACTAAAAACAATCAACCGTGAAACAGTCTTTGCTGTATCAAGTTCAGAAACACGA
Source organism: Planococcus sp. ANT_H30 (assembly GCF_008369335.1). Taxonomy (NCBI): domain Bacteria; kingdom Bacillati; phylum Bacillota; class Bacilli; order Caryophanales; family Caryophanaceae; genus Planococcus; species Planococcus sp. ANT_H30. The sequence continues at coordinate 147,722 of NZ_VOBJ01000007.1, forward strand.
CCTGTACTCACTGGTGTTCATTGGGAAGTAAAAGATGGCGAACTTATTTGTGTGGCAACCGACAGCCATCGTCTGGCACGTCGAAAAACAAAGTTAGAAACACTACCAGAAGGGGAGTATAGCGTTGTTATCCCTGGAAAAAGTTTGACTGAATTAAATAAAATTCTTGATGACACTTCTGAAGCAGTAGAAATCGTCATGACAAATCAACAAGTTTTATTTAAATCAAAACACATTCTTTTCTTCTCTCGTCTATTAGAAGGAAATTATCCTGACACTACTCGCTTAATCCCAGCAGAATACAAAACGACTGTAACTGTTAACGGACGTTCCCTTTTACAAGCAATCGATCGTGCGTCTTTGTTAGCAAGAGAAGAACGCAATAATGTCGTGCGTTTCTCTGCGAAAGCAGGAAATGAAGTAGAAGTTTCTTCTAATTCACCAGAAGTAGGTAAAGTAGAAGAACAGCTACAAGCACAAAGCATCGAAGGAGAAGAATTAAAAATCTCTTTCAGCGCGAAATTTATGATGGATGCGCTAAAAGCAATTGATGGACAAGATGTTATTATTCAGTTTACTGGGGCAATGCGTCCTTTCATTTTAAAATCAGCTTTAGATGATTCGATTTTGCAGCTAATTCTTCCTGTCCGAACATATTAAAATTAAATCACACCCTCAGGATAGCCATATAGGCTATCCTTTTTACTTTTTAGCTAAAATAGGGTAAAATAGAGGGATAGACTATGAATCGAAGGATGAGTGCATTTTGAGAGAAATCGGGATTGAGACTGAATATATAACACTGGGACAATTATTGAAAATGACGGATACAATAAGTTCAGGTGGAATGGCTAAATGGTTTTTAGGGGAACACGAAGTTTTTGTAAACGGTGAAGCTGAAAGCCGTAGAGGACGTAAATTACGTCCGAGTGACCTTATCAATATTCCAGGGTTTGGAGAATTTCGTATCGTGACTGCTGAAGGCATGAGCTTCGATGCGGATTGACCGCCTCGAGCTTGTCAATTATCGAAACTACGAATCACTAGAACTAAATTTTTCTCCAGAGATTAACGTCTTTATAGGAGAAAATGCACAAGGCAAAACGAATATCATGGAATCACTTTACGTTTTATCCATGGCTAAATCGCATCGCACGTCAAATGACAAGGAACTGATACGCTGGGAAGCCGAATATGGTAAAATTAAAGCTGATGTTTACCGTAAATATGGTAAACTGCCCCTCGAAATCACCTTGTCAAAAAAAGGTAAGAAAGCAAAAGTCAATCATTTAGAACAACGTAGACTGAGTGATTATATTGGCCAATTAAATGTTGTTATGTTTGCTCCAGAAGACTTACACCTTGTAAAAGGAAGTCCACAAGTGCGCAGGCGTTTCATTGACATGGAAATCGGACAAATTTCTCCAGTTTATTTGCATGATTTAGTAACTTACCAAAAACTCCTCAAACAAAGAAATCATATATTGAAACAGCATTACGGAAAACAAACGATTAATGACGTTATGTTCGATGTCTATACAGAACAATTCATAGAAGCGGCTGTCAAAATCATTCGTAAGCGATATCAGTTCATGGAGCTTTTGCAAAAATGGGCTGAACCAATCCATCACGGTATTTCTCGTGGATTGGAACAACTTCAAATCCGCTATCAACCGATCAGCGGTTTAAAGCCTGAATGGACGCCGGAAGAAATGGCGTCTTTTTTAGAGCAGAAACTGATAGAAGTGCGAAAACGAGAAATTGAAAGGGGAGTGACGCTTGTCGGTCCTCACCGTGACGAACTTCAATTTTTTGTTAATGGCTACGATGTTCAAACTTACGGTTCGCAGGGGCAACAGCGCACCACAGCTTTATCGTTAAAACTCGCTGAAATCGAACTGATTAAACAGGAAGTTGGAGAAGCGCCTGTGTTATTACTTGATGATGTGCTCTCTGAATTGGATGATTACAGACAATCTCACTTACTGAATACAATTAAAGGGTCTGTTCAAACTTTTGTTACGACGACAAGTGTTGAAGGAATCCAACATGAAACCATCCAAAGTGCACGTCTTTTCGAAGTTTCCAATGGAAAAGTTAAAGCATAATGCTATTGGTATTTTTACAGCTGAAAATTATAGGTTTTTAGGTACTTACACCTGTGAATGTCTAAATTATTGTGAAATATCGTCCACAGGTTATGTTGATAAATGGAATTCCGGATTATGAAATGCGTAAGAAAGAGCAGGTGAATGGAATGGCTATGGAAGAAAAAGGTTTGCAAGAATCATATGAAGCGAGTCAAATTCAGGTATTAGAAGGATTAGAAGCTGTTCGTAAAAGACCAGGTATGTATATTGGTTCTACAGGTTCAAGAGGTCTACACCATTTAGTTTGGGAAATCGTAGATAATAGTATTGATGAGGCACTAGCGGGTCATTGTACCGAAATTAAAGTTTCCATTGAACCCGATAATTGGATTCGCGTAGAAGATAACGGACGTGGAATTCCTGTTGGTATGCAGAAAAAAATGGGACGTCCAGCAGTAGAAGTTATTATGACTGTTTTGCACGCAGGAGGTAAATTTGGCGGCGGAGGTTACAAAGTATCTGGTGGTCTTCACGGCGTAGGTGCTTCTGTAGTAAATGCTTTGTCAGAAACGACAGAAGTATTCGTTAATCGCGATGAAAAAAGACATTATATTAAATTTGAACGTGGTGCGGTAACAGAAGAACTAAAAGTAATTGGAGATTCAGAACACACAGGCACGACAATCCGTTTTAAAGCGGATCCAGAAATTTTTACAGAAACGACTGTATATGAATTCGATCTTCTAGATCATCGCTTACGTGAACTAGCTTATTTGAATCGTGGCTTAAGAATTGTCATGAAAGATGAGCGCGAAGGCGAAGAAAAAGAGAAAGTTTATCATTTTGAAGGCGGCATTAAGTCGTATGTCGAACATTTAAATAAATCCAAAGATCCACTCCACGACGAGGCTATTTTTGTTGAGGCTGAAAAAGAAGGCATTACTGTTGAAGTAGCGATGCAATACAATGCTGGCTACGCAGCCAATATTTTCTCTTTTGCTAACAATATCAATACCCATGAAGGCGGAACACACGAATCCGGCTTTAAAACTGCTTTGACACGCGTGGTTAATGACTATGCTCGTAAAAAGAGCATGTTGAAAGAACAAGATCTAAATTTAACCGGAGATGACGTGCGCGAAGGATTGACTGCAATCATTTCCATCAAACACCCAGATCCACAGTTTGAAGGCCAAACAAAAACTAAACTTGGCAATACGGAAGTCAGTACTATCGTTAATAATTTATTTTCTGGCGGGTTTGATCGATTCTTGTTAGAGAATCCTACCGTTGCAAAGAAAATTGTTGAAAAAGGGATTATGGCTTCCCATGCACGTATGGCGGCTAAAAAAGCTCGTGAGTTTACGCGTCGTAAATCAGTTCTTGAAGTATCAAGTCTGCCAGGTAAACTGGCCGATTGTTCATCTCGTGATCCTAAAATTAGTGAAATTTATATCGTTGAGGGTGATTCAGCTGGTGGATCTGCAAAATCAGGCCGAGATCGTCATTTTCAAGCGATTTTACCATTGCGCGGAAAGATCTTGAACGTTGAGAAAGCTCGTCTTGACCGAATTCTCACGAACGAGGAAATTCGCAATATTATTACAGCACTAGGTACCGGTATTGGTGAAGAGTTTAATCTTGAAAAAGCACGTTATCATAAAGTTGTTATTATGACCGATGCGGATGTTGACGGCGCTCATATTCGTACGCTGTTATTAACTTTCCTTTTCCGTTACATGCGTCCATTGCTTGAAGCTGGTTACATTTACATTGCCCAGCCGCCGTTGTTCCAAATCAAACAAGGCAAGCATGTGGATTATGTTTACTCAGATGAACAATTAAAATTAGCACTTGAAAAATTGTCTCCAACGCCAAAACCGAATATTCAGCGGTATAAAGGGTTAGGAGAGATGAATGCGACACAGCTGTGGGACACAACAATGGATCCGGATGTGCGGACTTTGCTGCAGGTTACATTAAACGATGCCATGGTAGCAGACGAAACTTTTCATATTTTGATGGGAGACGACGTTGAACCACGCCGTAACTTTATCGAAGAAAATGCGAAATACGTTAGAAACTTAGACGTTTAACAGGTATAGAGTTGAGAGGAGGCTGCGGATATGGCTGAACGGCCGAGCAGTGGTGTTGAAGAAATAAATATAAGTACGGAAATGCGGACTTCATTTTTAGATTATGCGATGAGCGTTATTGTGTCGCGTGCCTTACCTGATGTGCGTGATGGATTAAAGCCTGTCCATCGCCGTATTCTTTATGCAATGCATGATTTGGGGATTACGGCAGATAAAGGGTATAAAAAATCAGCGCGTATCGTTGGGGATGTTATTGGTAAATACCATCCGCACGGTGACTCAGCTGTTTATGAAACCATGGTTCGTATGGCGCAAGATTTTAGTTACCGCTATATGCTTGTAGACGGGCACGGAAACTTCGGGTCTGTCGATGGGGACTCAGCTGCGGCAATGCGTTATACAGAATCCAAAATGTCGAAGATTTCGATGGAATTATTACGCGATTTAAATAAAAATACGGTTGATTACCGCGATAACTATGATGGACAAGAAAAAGAACCAATTGTGTTGCCAAGTCGTTTTCCAAACCTTTTAGTAAACGGTACGTCAGGGATTGCGGTTGGTATGGCTACCAATATTCCACCGCACCATTTGGGTGAAACAATCGATGCTGTTTTAGCACTCGCTGATAATCCTGCAATTACAACCGAAGAATTAATGGAGCATATTGAAGGACCTGATTTCCCGACTGGTGGTATTATCCTTGGTCGGAGCGGAATTCGTCGCGCCTATGAAACAGGCAAAGGTTCTGTGTTAATTCGTTCGGTTGTTGATATCGAAACAAAAGCGAATGGCAAAGAAGTTATCATTGTCAACGAAATTCCTTTCCAAGTAAACAAAGCGCGATTGATTGAAAAAATCGCGGAACTTGTCCGTGATAAAAAAATCGATGGAATTACGGATCTCCGAGACGAATCTGACCGTAACGGTATGCGCATCGTGATTGAAGTACGTCGAGATGCTAGCGCCAGTGTTCTCTTGAATAATTTGTACAAACAAACAGCGATGCAAACCAGCTTCGGTCTTAATATGCTAGCACTTGTGGACGGTCACCCAAAAGTTCTTAGCTTAAAAGAAATTCTTTTCCATTACCTTGAGCACCAGAAAGTAATCATTCGTCGTCGTACGCAATTCGAATTGACAAAAGCAGAAGATCGCGCTCATATTCTAGAAGGTTTGCGCATTGCGTTAGATCATATTGATGCGATTATTGCATTGATTCGTGGCTCACAAACAGCAGAACAAGCACGCAACGGCTTAATGACTGATTTCAATTTAACTGAGCGTCAATCTCAAGCGATTTTAGATATGCGTTTGCAACGTTTAACTGGGTTGGAAAGAGATAAAATCGAAGAAGAGTATCAAGCATTGGTGAAACTAATCGAAGAATTGAGAGATATTCTTGCGAATGATTATCGTATTCTTGAAATTATTAAGGAAGAAATGCTTGAAATTAAAGAACGCTTTAGTGATAAGCGTAGAACGGAAATCACAACTGGCGGAGCAGAAATGTTTGAAGATGAAGATTTGATTCCAGTGGAAGCAACAGTGTTGACACTGACTCATAACGGCTATATCAAACGTTTACCTGCTAACACGTACCGCAGCCAAAAACGTGGTGGGCGCGGCGTACAAGGAATGGGCACGAATGAAGATGATTTTGTGGAACATTTACTGTATACGTCGACACACGATACGATTCTGTTCTTTACAAACAAAGGCAAAGTTTATCGTAAAAAAGGGTACCAGATTCCTGAATACGGCAGAACTGCCAAAGGCTTACCTTTAGTCAACCTTCTTGAAATTAGCAAGGAAGAAAAAGTAACAGCTGTTATACGCGTCGATGAATTCAAAGAAGATGCGTTCTTCTTCTTTACAACACGTGAAGGTGTTAGTAAACGGACACCTGTCACGAATTACGCTAATATTCGACAAAACGGCTTGATTGCTATTAGTCTTCGTGAAGAAGATGAGTTAATTTCTGTGAAATTGACAGATGGTACGAAAGAAATAATCATCGGTACTCGAAACGGTGCTTTGATTCGATTCCCAGAAACAGATATCCGCAGCATGGGTCGAACAGCTAGTGGAGTTCGTGGCATTCGTCTTCGTGAAGGCGATGCAGTGGTCGGCATGGAGATTTTGGATCCTAACGACAATGTATTGGTTATCACGGAGAAAGGATACGGGAAACAGACAAAAGAATCTGAGTACCGCGTCCAATCTCGTGGTGGTATGGGCATCAAGACGTGCCAGATTACAGATAAAAATGGGCCACTTGTTGCGGTGCGAACTGTTAATGGCACAGAAGACATTATGTTAATCACTGTTAACGGTGTTTTGATCCGTATGGATGTTGAAGATATTTCGACTACAGGTAGAAGTACGCAAGGCGTCCGTTTGATTCGATTGGGCGAAGATGAAATTGTTGCTACTGTAGCTAAAGTTAAAAAAGATATTGAGTTACCTGAAGATCTGGAAGAAATCAATGGAGATGTTGATGAAACCTTGATCGAAGAAAGTGCTGAAGCAGATGTCTATGAAGCAGACGATGTCGTTGCTGATGAAAAGATTGATGTTATAGAAGAAACTCCAGAAGAAGACGAAGGATAAGAAGTAATAAAAAGCTCGCTGATCAAATTCAGCGGGGTTTTTTTGTGCGAAGATTTAAGACGTACTACTATTGAAGCTGCCCGAAGTGGCGAGGAAATTTTACAAAGCAACAGACTGCATGAAAGTTTGCTAGATTTTCAACGGATAACGTCCAGTTCGTTCTGACTTAGAGAATCTTTCTGGAGCTTGCTGAAGTTGGAGCAGTGAGTGAACCACAACGCTTTCAATATTTTTTGAAAATGTTAACGCTGCTGGTTATTCATTTTAATATTATTGTTTCAACAGTTTCAAAACAATATCTAAAATTCTATTTGACGAAATAGATGGTAGAAATCTTGTTTAAGTAACTCAAAATAGCATCTCTGATTTTTTGTTTGGATAGAATTTTCAAGCATTGTCCTAACTTAAAGAGAGGATTATTTTTCTAGTGATGCAAGGTGGTGATTCCGGAGGTGTGAAGCTATGTTATATCTGGAAGTGAACCCATTACTAGGGCGTTCTCTTCATATAACAGGGTGTGACTAGTTGGAAGAGCTTTTCATTACCTAAAGAAATAAACCAGATGTATAACAAAACAAAACCTATTACAGCTAGAATACAACAACATGGTAAGCAAAAGTTGCTCTTTTAGATTAGAAAAATTGGGACAAGGATTTCGTTTCAAAGTAGTGTATTTCATAAAGTTAAAGTTTTTTTGCATAAACTGTTGACTCTTATATAACAGCATGGTATATTAGTTGAGTCGCCAATGAGCGCGGCAAACAAAAACACAACAACTTGAACCTTGAAAACTGAACAGCAAAACGTCAACAAATAGCAACGGCCGCGCAAAACGGCCCGCGCAAAACTTACTGATCAGCATCACGCAGATCAAAGCGAATCGTGCGTCTTCGGACGGCGATACGCCAGCAGTATTGAGCAATCAACACTACTCTATAATGGAGAGTTTGATCCTGGCTCAGGACGAACGCTGGCGGCGTGCCTAATACA
>NZ_VOBJ01000008.1:0-144478 GCF_008369335.1 Planococcus sp. ANT_H30
TATCGGTTTCCGTTTTCGGACCGGCTGGCCGGCCTGTGATTTCAGGAGCGACCTTCAAATTTTCAAATGCACCGGCTTTCTCCAATTCTTCAACCGAGGCCGTCCCGTAAACGGAAATTTTCGAAGCGCCGAAATTCACTTTCGCATCCTGGACACCGGGAATCTGCTTGACGTTGTTCTCAAACTTCCCGGCACAGTTGGCGCACGTAAAGCCTTCCACCCGGAAGACATTTTTTTCTTCGACTGCCACGTTCACTTCGGGAGCCGTCTGGCGTTTCGGTTTTTCCGGTGCCACTTTCAAGTTTTCAAATGCACCGGCTTTTTCCAATTCTTCAACCGAGGCCGTCCCGTAAACGGAAATTTTCGAAGCCCCGAAATTCACTTTCGCATCCTGGACACCGGAAATCTGCTTAACATTCTTCTCAAATTTCCCGGCACAGTTGGCACACGTAAAGCCTTCCACCCGGTAAACCGTTTTGTCTTCTGTTTCCTTTGTTTTTTCAACCAACTTCAACAACCTCCTTCTGATGGAGGAAGGCCACTTGCACCAAGTGTTTCACATGCGCGTCATCCAACGAATAATAGACCAATTTGCCTTCTTTGCGGTATTTCGCCAACCCCATATTTTTTAACAGGCGCAGGTGGTAGGAGGCGGTTGCGGTGGAAGAGCCGATGATATTCGCAACGTCGCACACACAAAGTTTGTCCTCCAGCGATAAGGCATAGGCGATCTTGATACGCGTATCATCCGACAACGCCTTGAAGATCTTCGCCACTTCCAATGGATTCTGTTCTGCCAGCTGTTGCTGGACTCGTTCCACCTTTTCTTCATCTATACAGACCACATCACAAATCTCTTTTGCCAATTTCTTTCACTCCTTTTTCTGACTCGCTGTTTTACAGCAGTCTTTCTTTTCTATAGAAAACAAAACTCGAAAACCATATCAGCTCACTAAACTCCAAAGGAAACGGAATGTCCCGTTCTCCACCATGATCAAGATGCCCAGTCCGATAAAGACGACCGGCACAATCCAGCGTTCCCATTTCTCGATTGTTTCCGAGATTGATTTAACGGAGGCCAAACGGTAGCTGAGGTAACACAAAACAGCTGTCATAATGGCAAAGACAACAAGCATCACAACGGTCTCACTCAAATTTAAGGTTGAAAAATAGGGTATGTAGACACCGATGTTGTCACCGCCAGCCGCCAGTGTAATGACTGTGACGGTTACAAAAAAACGATTGGATTTTCCGGAAGACAAGCGGGACAGGATATCCTCTTCGTCGTTCTCCTCTTCCTCTTCCTCTTTAAACCACACTTTGATTCCCAGATAAATTGGAATCAGTCCGAGCAGCCCGACCCAATGTTCCGGAACGAAGGTAAGACCGGATGCAGCCAATAGACTGACGCCAACCAATAGGGCTGTCCCCAAATACTGACCGACGACAATGGATTTTAATTGGCCGGATTTTTTGGTCTGTGAAAACAGAATCAATAAAATGATGACGTAATCAATACTTGTCGCAATATAAGCTGCAACAGCGGAAAAAATTGTCGTAATCAGCACCACCAACTCCTTTGTGAATACTAGAACCAACTAATATCCTTCTAATAGTTAAACATTCAAACGAACGTTTGATTAATGCAAGTGTACAAAGATTTCGCTAGATTGTCAATGATACATTCAAATGATTGTTTTAATATTTGAGTATGCTTGTTAGAATGAACGAAGTAATAGATTTTGCGATTATGAATAAGTGACGAATTTTAAAAAACACCTGTAATCTATGGCAAATCAGTAGTGATAGGAAAACAAGTTGAATATTAATTTAGCCATTGAGTAAGCACGACCACATGAACGATTGGCCACTTATTAATGTTATGCATATTTTGATGTTTCCGGGGAATAGATGACTAAAGGACAGATGATTCTGCTGTGCATTTAGAATCCACGTAATTTTTCTAAAATCGAAACTAAAACAGGAGTCAGGGAAAGGGGACGTATCATGGCAAAAGCTCATAAATCCACCAAGAATATCAAGTTGGCTTTCATGATCAACCTTCTATTTTCAATAGGAGAACTCATTGGCGGCTTTTTAATTAACAGTGTCGCAATCATGTCTGATGCTATTCATGATCTAGGAGACGCTATTGCTTTAGGGATTTCTTGGTTTCTACAAAACTTTTCAAATAAAGAAGGGGATGAGAAGTTTTCGTTCGGCTATAAACGTTTTTCCCTTTTGGGCGCATTAATCAATGCAGCTGTTTTGATTGCTGGCTCTATTTATATTTTTACTCAGGCTATCCCTTTGCTGTTTAATCCGGAACATTCCAATGCCCAAGGGATGATTTGGTTTGCCATTGTAGGCGTTCTTTTAAATGGTTATGCAGCTTTCAAGTTACATAAAGGAAAATCAGTAAATGAAGGAGTCCTGTCCTGGCATATGCTCGAAGATGTTTTAGGATGGGTGGCAGTACTGATTGTCGGCATTGTTCTGCTGTTCAAGGATATTCATATCCTCGACCCGATTTTATCCCTGGCAATTGCCCTGTTTATTTTAGTGAACGTTGTGCGCAATCTTACTAAAACCATGAAAATTCTGTTAGAAGGCGTGCCCGAAGGAATTGATATAGAAGAAATACAGGCGAAAATCGAGAAAATTCCAGGGGTATTGTCTGTCGGGGATTTAAATATTTGGTCGATCGACGGAGAAGAGAATGCACTGAATCTACATCTTTCTGTTGAGGGAGATAACCTTGCGGATTCAGCCGCTATAAAAGAAAAAGTAAGAAAGGCTACTTCCGACCTGAGGATTGTCCATTCCGCCATTGAATTGGAATGGAAAGACCGCTAATAACCTTCCTTTTAGTGCGTATGATTTCTAAGGGAACTTTCAATAGCTTTCTAGGAGTTGCTTAAGTAAAAGAGAGAAAAGGGCAAATTTAAAAGCCTCTTTTCTCTCTTTTGGTCTGTATAAGTTTGTAAAAAAGTACTTTTACAAACACTTTATAGTAATCCTATTTTAAAAAAGTCTGGACCAGATTATCTAGATCTTAACAAACGAAGCCCATTGAGAATTACAACCAATGTACTTCCTTCATGAATAATGACGCTGATTGCTATATCCGTTAATCCTAATAAGGTAACGATAATTAGAAATGCTACAACTGTCATTGAGAAAATAATATTTTGCCAAATAACACGATTCATTTTTAAGGAAATCTGATGAGCTTTTACTAATTTGGATAAATCGTTTTTCATTAAAACTAGATCAGATACATCTACTGCAACATCCGTACCATCTCCCATAGCAATTCCGACATCTGCTTTCACAAGAGCAGGTGCGTCATTTACACCATCGCCCACCATAGCGGTTATGCCATAGTTTTCTTTTTGTTGATCTATAATATTAGATTTGTCTTCCGGCATAACATTAGCGATAACTTCATCCAGTCCTAACTGTTCAGCAACCGCCTTCCCGGTCATTTCAGAATCACCAGTAATTAAAGTAGTGTGTATACCTAGTTTTTTAAAATACTCAATAGTTTCTTTCGCATGTTCACTTGGAATATCCATTAGCCCAATCAGACCAATCACTTCTTCATCTTCTGCTACATATACGACTGTCTTACCTTCTGACGCCCATTCACTATTTAAATGAATATATTCATCTGAAACACCGTCAAAAGAAGTCGGCTTTCCTATTCGATAATTTTTACCTTTGTAATCTCCTGTCAATCCTCTACCAATCTGATTTTCTACTTCAATAGCTAGTTTATTTTTTTGTTCAAACTTTCTTAGAATAGCATCTGCTAAGGGGTGGTTGGATTCCTTTTCAAGAGCCACTACGATATCAATAATATTTTCTTCGTTTACAGAATTAGTAAAATAATAATTGGTTACTTCAGGTTTTCCTTTCGTTAAGGTTCCCGTTTTATCAAAGGCAATTGCTTGAATCCCGGCTAATTGAGACAAATATGAACTTCCTTTTGAAAGTACGCCTCTTTTAGCTAGGTTTGAAGTGGCTGACAAAGTTACGGATACGGTAGCTGCAGCTAGAGCACACGGTGAAGCTGCGACTAGAAGAACTAATCCTCTATAAGTACTTTGTGACCAAGTCCAATCCAAAATCATAGGAGTGAGTATAATGAAGAGCGGTATTGCCATTAAAACAACTGTAACGTATTTCGGTTCAAATTTCTGGATAATACTGGCGGCTTTTGTTTGATTATTTTGATTTTGATTGACTAGTTGTAAGATTTTTGAAAAGACAGTATCTTTATTTTCTTTTGAGACTTCCATTGTGAAAGTTCCTGTTCCATTAATCGTACTCCCAAAAACCACGTCTCCTTTTGATTTTTCTTTAGGGATACTTTCTCCATTGATAGAAGATTCATCAATGGAGGTATTTCCAGATAAAATGACTCCGTCAATGGGTACTTGATCTCCATTCAATACTTGGAGCCGATCTCCCACTTTTAATTCATTAACATCAACAATCTTTGTATTGCCATCAGAAATGATCAATCTGGCAGTCGTTGGATTCAGTTTAAGTAATTTTGTGATTTCTCGTTTGCTTCTACCTTCAGCATAATCTTCTAAAAAATGCGCACCAGAAAATATGAGAATCAGCAACGTTCCTTCCCAAAAATTCCCTATCAGTGAAGCACCAAGTGCAGCTAATCCCATTAAAATGTGGGAATTAGGTGTAAATTTATTTTTGGCTTTTGTATTTTCAACTGTTTCTCCAATTCCTTCAAGAAGAATGACATGATAGCCCGCACTAATTGTTGCAATTGAAAATAAAATGTTCTTAGTAATTGTATACTCTCCATTTAAAAATAAAGCAATAAGCGCTAGGGCTAAACCAATGAAGTACCAAATAATGGGCATCTTTCCGTGATCATGGTCATGGTTATGTGTTTCATGAGATTGTTGTTCTTTAACTGTCTCCATTTCTATCACCTCTTTAAATGTAGTCTCTTTGGTTTTCGTACACTTATTGTTTGTGTCCATAAATTTTGTGGACTTATTCCCTCTAAACTAAAAAAAGTGGCGTGTAATATCATCTATATAAGTTGAATTAATGTTTACTAATCTAACGCACAACCGATCAATCGTTTCTTTTTTCGGCGCATGACGTCCTGAAGAAACGCACTGATAGCCAGAATAATTTTCTGGACGTTGCCAAAGAATACATTGTTAATGACTGTTTCCTTTAACTATTTCCAGACACCTTACATTAACATTATGTTCAATATGGGACTACACGGAGGCAAAAAGACCATTTGAGGGCGACATCGATTTTCTTCCAAGAATGGCTGAATCAATTTGGCGTGGTGAATCCTAGCGTTGTCTAGAATCATGACAATTTTACCCGTTGATTAAATCGCTCAGATTCTCGAGAGGAAACGTAGAAAAGCATGGGCATTATACTATTCTTCTTCGATGCAGAAAATTGCACCGGTCTCATAATCCGCCGTACCAATCAGCTTCACGCCCTTATGCTGGCCATAGGTGGGAATGAGTCGCTGTTTTCCTTTGAGGAACCAGGTACCGGTCTTGGTAATCACGAATCATCTTCAAATACAGGTGATCAATCTCACCGTCTATCAATTTTTTTAAATGTTGGAAAGGTCTCTTAAACTAAAGTGTCTGGCTTTTTGGGATCCGATTTTTGAAGTGTATAAGTCGGTCGTGTATAACTTAATCCCATTGAATGCAGGAGATTGGAAGCATCTTTTTGTAATCGGTTATGATCATGTGCCATTTTTTTTACTCCTTTCAACGCATAGGATGTCCAGCTGTGAATCTTGTAATTAAACGTTTTTCAATGATGGATCGCGTGTTCAATGGCCTGCTTTAAAAGATTCATGACATGATTATCGTCTTCCGAATAGTAGAGTGTGGTTCCAGCTCTACGATATTTCACTAATCGCAACTGTTTCAGAAAACGCAGTTGATGCGACACCGTGGATTGCCCCAAATTCAACTTTTCTGCCAGGTCATTGACGGAGTATTCACCGGAACACAGCAGATTCAAAATGCGAATTCGAGTAGGGTCACTTAATGCTTTAAATGTTTGGGAGACGACAAAGAGGGTTTCTTCATCTAACCGGCTACTCGTGACGGAAACTTCTTTTTTTTCAAAATCCATACTCATCTTCTAAAGACCTCCAAAGATATATTTTAACCTTATAATCAATATATGAGAATATGTTCATATATTGATTATAAGGTTTTCTTTTATTAATTGTCAAGTATATTCCCAGAGTATTCTTTTTAGCTTAAAATTATCGAATTGCACCCGTATAACCAGCTGAATCTCATTGGAAAAGCCAAATCTCTATAACGAAATGTATCTTTCTGCCCAGGTGTTCCGATTAAAATGACAAAATAAAATAAAAATTAAATATAATGTCAGATGTGTATTCAAGTAGAAACAGTTTAAAGTATATTGTAGGTATAAAATAGGAGGTATTATGAGTTGAAAAAATGGATAATAATGCTTGTAATGATTTTGCTAGTCTCGATATACACGCCAAAAAGTTATGCAAATACAAATCTCACTTTCGTAGACGTAGCTAATCATCGAGCTCAAGCTGAAATCTCGTATCTCGTGACTCGTGGTTTTGTCCACGGGGTAACGGCAACAACTTTTGTGCCTAACCGACAGGTAACCCGAGGTGAAGCAGCCGCTATGCTCGGCAGAGCACTAGGGTTAAGTGGAGTTAAAAGAAATACCAAATTCTCTGACGTAAGAGTAGGCAACTTCGCTTCAGGGTATGTGGATGAATTAGTTCGGAAAGGGATAATATCAGGTTATCCCGATGGCTCGTTTCAACCATATAAAGTTCTATCTCGTGGAGAGATGGCTCTTCTGATAAATAGGAGTTTTAATTTGGGTGGAATCAGTATCTCTACTTCGGTGGACAACTTAATGCGAAAAGGAATTGCACAAGGCTTTCCTGATGGCAGTTTTCGAACGGACGAGACCATCATTCGAGCAGACTTTGCAATTTTTTTGGCAAGAAGCTTAAATGAAAATTTCAGAGTTAAACCGGAGGGTGTTTCATTTAGCAAGACAATGTATGTTAATACAGGTGCTGATGCTTTAAATATGCGTTCTGGTCCCAGCACTTCGGATAAAGTAATAAGCAGTTTGAAACATGGAACAACCGTTAATGTCGCTTCATCAAAAAATGGCTGGTCACATGTTCAGGTGAATGGTGTTATTGGTTACGTCAGTACAAATTATCTTGTAGCTTTAAAGCCAACTGTTCCAGCGCCAGTTTCCACTTCCCTAGGAACGAGTGATTTGAAAGTTATTATAGATCCCGGTCATGGAGGGACAGATCCGGGATCCGTCGCTAATGGTTTTCAAGAAAAGATGATTACTCTAAATGTCGGAAAACACATGAAAAATTATTTTGATCAAACACCGATTGCTACTACAATGACACGCAGTACCGACGTTTTCATTGAGTTAAGTGACCGTGCTAAGGCAGCAGCAAAAAATGATGGAGATGTTTTTGTTAGCATTCATACCAATAAATTTAATGGCGAAGTAAACGGACAAGAAACCTTTTACTATGCGAAAACAACAGCGACAAATCCGAACGTCCAAGAGTCACGTGCGCTTTCCATTTATCTGCAGGCACGCATGCAAGAAGCGTGGAAGTTGACCAATCGTCAAGTTAAAGTAGGGAATTTAGCCGTGCTGCGTGAAAACACAGTTCCTGCCTCCCTAACTGAAATAGGATTTATCGATAATTCGAAGGATCTTCAATTTATAAAATCGGAGTTGGAGCGTCAAAGAATGGGGAAAGCGTTATTTCTCGGTACACTGGACTATTTTTACCATTACGAAAAACGAACTGATGTGTTGCCGTACTACAAAAAAGCTGGAGCTTCGCTCAGCAAAAAGCTGCATTGAGCTACAACTATTTTTATGTACTGCTTCTGTAATGAAGGAAAAGATTGAATATCTTGTATTTGAATAATTTTTAGCATTTTTCGCCAACTCTTTTTAAATGGAGAAGGATGAGTTTTATATGAATTTACCGTTTGTCCTGTTCGGATTCGAAAGAAATTCTGTCATTAAGTTTTTTTAAAACTGTTTTTAGTTTCAGCAAGTTGTTTAACTAGTTGTTGGTGGTAAAACACTTTTGACCACAGGTAAATAGCCAGTCCAATAAGCAAAATGGGCATTTGCCATCCCGTTTTATCATTCAAAACAAAATCATAAAGGGACCAAACAAAGAGGGCCACACTATAAAAGAGGAATCCGTATGTTGAGGATCTCTCTTTTTTTTGTTTTCTTTTGTTCTCTTTTTTCGTTGCTGTCATCTTTTTCCTCCCTCACTTCTTCTGTTTAGGTATTTTTACTAACTGAACTTATCCCGTCAGGTAACTCTAACTCTAATGGATTTAGGCGATTAATCAACTAAGTAATAAGGCAATTCCATGAAAAAAGATATGTGCATTGGTACTGAACTGGATGGGGAATCAACCATGAAGCAAACATCTTTCTTCACAGTTTCGACGAAACTAAGCTAAAGATACTTGATTTTTGACAATATTGCATAGTAGCGATGCCTGCTGTTTGATAAACTAGACCGGACGTAAGGAAATCGATGAGTTTTACCGAAGGAGGAAGTTGGATTGAAAGCAAAGTGGTTTTTAGCAATTATAACTGGAATTTTATTAGTGAGCTTAGTAACTCCAGCAGCAGCAAATGAAAAGAACTCATTGCAAGATGAAATTATATACGATTTGTTAGTCGATCGTTACTTCAACAAAGTTATACAGAATGATTACGAAGTGGACTCGCGGGATTTAACCGCATTCAATGGTGGCGATTTTAAAGGGTTGGCCAGCGAAATGCAGTACATCAAAGACATGGGCTTTACAATGGTATCGATTGGTCCGGTATTTTCCACTGCTACTTATGATGGGAAAGAAGTAATCGACTATCAACAGTTTGAACGCCATTTTGGTACAAAGGAAGAATTTCAAGAGGCCATTGATAGCATCCATGAATTGGATATGAAAGTCATGATCGATCTTCCGACTCAACGGGTCAGCAAAGAACACGTATGGAACAAAGAGAATACGGAGTGGTTCTCTGAAAATGAAGATGGAACGATGGCACTGGATACAACAAATCCGGAAGCTCAAAGAAAATTAATTGATTGGTTCAGTGAATTTGTCGAAGAATATGAAATAGATGGAATTCGCCTACAAACCGCAGATCAATTGGATGAAGATTTTATTAGTCAATTTTCAGAAACCATGAAAAGTATTCGGGGTGTCTATATCATAAGCGACTTAGAAATGGGACCTCAATCCGGACTGGATGCGGTTGTAAAGCCTGGTATAGAAGAGGATTTGCGAAGCAGTTATAAAAATTTCGATCCCCTTTCAACAACTTCTCCGGACTTTGAAGAGACGGCTGAGGGCCAATTAACTCGAGTGGATTCTCTTTTAAGCAATCGCTTTACATCTGACATCGTGGCAGTGAGAGGGTTTCCCCCAACGAGATGGAACTTATTGATGTTTCAGTTATTGACCATGCCCGGAATCCCGATTGTTCAATACGGCTCCGAGATTGCTATGAACGGAAGTGCCCCCCCTGAATCTCACTCTATTCTAAATATGGGGGTAGACGAAGAACTGATTGACCACATTACAAGTTTGACTTCGCTTCGAAATCAGTCGGAAGCACTTCGGACAGGAGAAACGGAAGTCTTGCATGAAAAGGATGGATGGCTTGTCTATAAACGGTCTAATAAGGAAGAGTCATGGATTATCGCTATTAATAATTCCTCCTCAACAAAGAGTTTGACGATACCAGCCGAAGTGATTGGTGACGACAAAGAAATGCGGGGATTATTTGAAAATGACGTGGTTCGTCAGAATGATGACGGTGATTACCAAATTACATTGGATCGTGAGTTAGGGGAAGCCTTCAATGTCATCGAACGAAAGGGATTTAATAAAGCCTATATTGCTGCCTTAATTCTTCTTTATACGTTGTTTATAAGTTTTCTTGTGTTGGCTTGGCGTAGAGGACGGAAACGGAACTTAGCTAAAGCAAATAAATCAAAGAATAGTGATGTTGAAGAATTCCCAAAGCCTAACCATGGGTAAAGCGAATTTCACATGTCAACGCCCAAAATTTGTTATAAGAGTAATGATAGTAAATAAGCATACAAGTAAGCAATCCGACTTATATTTATGAGTTGGATTTTTCTATCCCCTAATATTTTCAAGTAAAAATGTTAAATTGTTATTATTTTATACCAAAATGAAATGTGACTGTAACAAAGCAAACCGTATAGGGTGTTACAATAACAGAGCCGGAATTTGTAGGGAACTAAAAATAGTTAAACTAAACTGGGTTTTTAAACTCATGAAGTTAACTGATAGCTACTTCCTGAATGACTTTAACGGATGTACACGCATATTTTAAGTTTTTCTAAATAGAACGATATAGAGAGAAATGAATTGGGATTTGAAAGGGGAAACGAAACATGATATCGAAATGGATGTTGACTGGTTTGACTTCTGTATTGGCTTTATCACTGCTGGTACCAACAGCAAGTGCTGATACACTAAGTGAACTAGAGCAAAAGAAACAGCAAGTTGAACAGAGGCAAGGCGAATTAAACTCTGGAATCAACGAAAAGTCGAATGAAATATCTAAAAATAAGTCCATATTGGAAGAAATCATGGCACAAATTCAGGTACTTGATGCTAAAATTCAAGAAACTGGAGCGAAAATCGCTAGCGTTGAAGGCACTATTGCACAAACAAAAGAGGAAATTGAAGAATTAAAGGCTTCAATTGTTGAACTTGAGCAAAAAATTGCTGAACGTACGGAATTACTACAAGAACGGGCACGTGCCATCCAATTAAGTGGAGGCTCGGTGGATTACATAGATGTATTACTTGGCGCAAACAGCTTTGTTGATTTCATCGACCGTTTTTCAGCCGTGAATACGTTAATCGAAGCAGACCGTAACATCATGCGTGAACAGGCGGCAGACAAAGAATTGCTGGCTGAGCAAAAAGCACAAGTTGAAACAAAACTTGCTGAGCAAGAAGAACGTCGCGCAGAGTTAGAAACTCTTAAATCTTCACTTGATGGGCAAAAAGCGGAGCAAGCAGGTCTTGGGAGAGAATTACAAGCTGAACAAGAACGTTTAGCAAGTGAGAAATCCAATTTAGAGGGTCAGCGTGCTGAAGCTCTGGACATCAGTGCGGAACTGGAAACACAAATTGTGAATGAACAGAAGCGTCTTGCAGAAGTGGCAAGAAAAGCTGAAGAAGAACGTCAGCGCAAGTTGGCAGCAGAACGAAAAGCTGCGGCTGAACAGGCGGCGGCTGAACAACAAGCAGCTGAAGAAGCAGCTGCCGCGAGACAAGCTGAAGAAGAACGAAAAGCTGCGGCTGAGAGCAGTACAAAATCAGCAGCTGTAAAAACACCGAGCGTGGAAAAATCCGTAGAAGCGAATGCACCAGCCAGTGAGTATGAAGCTCCTGCAGCAGCTTCGGGGTCTCCGTTTATCCGACCAGCAGCAGGCAGAAACACCTCTAATTTTGGATGGCGTGATATTGGAGATGGACCTGAATTTACCGCAGGCATGGACATTGCTAATGTTCCAGGTACACAGGTAATGGCAGCAGCCAACGGCTACGTTTCAAGTGCTGGTACGATGGGCGGACTAGGTAATGCCGTTGTCATTACACATTCAGTCAATGGGCAAACGATGACGACGGTATATGGCCATTTGAACTCGATTGACGTTTCTACTGGTCAGGCAGTATCTCAGGGACAACGAATTGGTGGCATGGGGAATACCGGGCGTTCGACCGGACCACATCTACATTTCGAAACACATATCGGCATCTGGAACGGTTCAAGTTCCAATGCAGTTGATCCACGAAATTATATTGGATCTTAACAAAAACAGCCGACATCCCAAGAGATGTCGGCTGTTTCTTTATTTCATTTTCTCTTTAAGTTATCTTCTTAATATTTATTCTTCATCAGTCGAAGAGAGTTCAATACGACAATTAATGTGGTGCTCATGTCAGCGAAGATAGCCATCCAAAGAGTGAGCAACCCTGGGATGATTAAAAGCAACGCCAGTATTTTCAATCCTAGTGCAAAGGCACCGTTTCGAAAAAAAGGGTCAAATGATTTTCTCACTTTTTCCAACTGTTCATATAGAGGCTTCACCGGCAACTGAGATTTTCGAAGCGCCGCAATTCAACTGAACATCTTGAACAGAAAGAATGTTCCGAATGTTTTTCTCGAATTTTGCCGTACAGATTACGCATTTGATAACCATTCGTTTCTTTGCTCATTTGTATCGATCCTCTTTGGCGTGCTCCAACGCAATGCGTACCAGTTGCTTTACGTGATCATCTGTCAGTGAGTAAAAGACCAATTTCCCTCTTTTTTCATATTTCGCTAAGCCCATATTTCGTAAATAGCGAAGATGATGAGAGGCTGTGGCCGTTGTAGTCTCGAGAATATTGGCGACATCACATACACATAGTTCCTTTTCCAGCGTTAACGCATAGGTGATCTTTAAGCGCGTTGCATCCGAAAGTGCTTTGAAAAGCAATTCAACTCCACTGATTCCAACGAGCTTGGGCTGAATTCGCTCAATCACTTCTTCGTCATAGCAAAAGGTTTGGCAAGTATCTTGTTTTGTTCCAACTTTAACTTTGATTTTTATTTCATCCATGGTTCCACCTCATTCAAATGTTCGTTTGATTATGTCCAGTGTAGGAAAAATTCGAAACTTTGTCAATCTTATATTCAAACGATTGTTTAAATGTTGTTGTTCGCCTGTTAGAATGAATGGGGAATAAAAAGAAAAAGTGCTGTAAAAGCATCAGTTTTACAAGAAAAAAGTTACGAGTAAAGAGGTGAAGTCTAGTGAAAAAAGTGGTCTTATTCCTATTATTTTTCTTATCTCTAACATCATCAGCCGTCTTTGCGCACACCGCATTGGAAAGTGCTAACCCTGCAGAGGGAGATGTAGTCACCGAGGAATTGCAAGAAATGGTATTGGAATTCAATACCGACTTGGAACAAGGAAGCTCTTTTACGGTGGAAGATGAAAGAGGACAGGAAGTTCCAATAGGTGTTGAAATTGGTGGACAGTCCATGACAGGGACGTTAGGGGCGGCAATAGCAAACGGCACCTATACGGTCAACTGGAAGATCATCGGAGCTGATGGCCATCCCATTGAAGGAACTTATGCCTTTACCCTAAAAGTCAGTGAGGACTTAATCTCTTCAGGGATAACAGAAGAAGCTACGCCGTCCACTGAGGACGAACTGGCAGACCAAGGGGAAACGGAAGAACCTCTAAATGAAAATCTAGCGGCTCCTCAGGAAACGACTAATGCACCTTATGTGATGGTGATTGTGTTGATGATACTGGCAGTGATTGCTGTTGGCACGTTGATGTGGGTGTCGAATAAAAGGGGAAATAAATGATTTGGATTTATGTAACAGAGACTCTGCTGTATCTATGCTTTTCCCTGTTGATCGGTACATTGGTGATTCAACTGGTTCCGTCTCACCTAAAGCCCCACTTGAAAATCAACAAACGTGTGTTGCAAGTGGCCATTCTGGGAATCGCCTTCTTGTCTGCGGCACCGGTCATTCGATTAATTCTGTTTCTCTATGAAGATATCGGTCTTTTAGTAACAACTCAAAATGTCATAGGAGAATTCGAAGTTGGGCAAGCCTGGACCGTAACTGTTTTTATTTCGGTATTTTTCTACCTTTTTGTGTCGCTTGTTCCAGTCTTTAAAAGAAAAGCATTTATAGGCATTGCGCTTGTTTTTTCCTTTATTCTGCTTTTGGCGGTGGGATGGGCAAGCCATGCAGCTTCCCTGACCGACTGGAGTGGCTTTGTTGTTCATACGCTGCATTTTACAGCTGTCGCGGTTTGGGTAGGCTTGTTGTTGGTGGTGAGTTGGTTTTCGACTACTGCACAAAACTGGCTGTCCTTTTTAAAATGGTATACACCGGTAGCCCTCAGTTGTTTGGCGATTGTCGTCGGTTCAGGAATTTTTATCATGACATTGGCGGTGGATGTAACGGAATATCAAGATGCTTGGATGATGCCCTACGGCCAGGCAATCTTGCTGAAGCATTTACTGGTACTCCCTGTTTTGTTGTTCGCTTGGATTAATGGGGTCTGGATGAGAAGAAAACTCCAACGTGGAGAAGACATAAATCCGGTTCCTTGGTCAAGGGCAGAAAGCGTCGTCTTGCTGTTGATTTTTGCGGCAACTGCCGTATTGGGCCAGCAAGAGCCTCCTCATTCCATTGAAGCCTACTTGAAGGGAAGTGGTGCCTCCGATCTCTTCCGTTACTTTTATTCGGGGCAGATCGATCCCGCGATGCACCTGCAAGTTGATTTCACTCTTCTGGGCTCGTTGTTCTTTGGGGTAGCTGTCATTTTTGGTTTTCTTGTTCTCTACTGCTTTAAGCAGAAGGCACCTTCATTCGTTTCCTTATTAATGAGCCTATTTAGTGTGTTGGCATTGTATGTAGGATTGATGATGAGTATTTCTTAAATAAACCTATACAGAAAAGAGGAAGATTATGAATAACAATCAGAAAAAAGCTAAGCCATCCGGCTTGAAGTTTGCGGTTCTCTTAACATCTTTAGCAGTTGTGATTTTGGTTGCGATTGTGGTTTTGACTAATCAACAAGAAGCGCCAGCAGTGGAAACGGCACAAATCGATCTCAGCGGACAGCCGATTTTAGGCGAAGAAGAAGCTCCAGTTACAGTCGTCGAATTTGGAGACTTCAAATGTCCTTCTTGCAAAGCGTGGGGAGAAACGGTTTATCCGCAACTCGTTCAGGATTACGTGGACACAGGAGAGGCGAAGTTTTCCTATATCAACGTTCTTTTCCATGGAGAGGAATCTACGTTAGCTTCTCTAGCGGCAGAATCCGTTTATCAGCAAAGTCCGGAAGTTTATTGGGATTTCCACAAAGCTCTATTTGCGGCACAGCCAGAAGTAAACCATGACGGGGCCTGGATCACTCCTGAAAAAGTTCTGGAAGTGGCAGCAGTTTATCCATCAATCGATCAAACGAAATTGAAAGAAGATATGGAAAAGCAAGCCACAATGGATGCTGTGGAAGTTGACACAGCGTTAGTGGAAGAAGCTGGAGTTGCCCAAACACCGACGATTGTTATCAATGGGCAGACATTAGAAGATCCGTTTGACTATGAAGCGATTAAAGAGCTGATTGAACAAGAATTGATGGGTGAGGAGTAATGGAGAAAGAAAGAATACAATCCAGCCAAAATGCGATTTTGTTATACGGTGCCTGGTTTGTGGCATTGATTGCGACACTTGGCAGTCTGTACTTCAGTGAAATCAAAGGATTCATTCCTTGTGAACTTTGTTGGTATCAACGAATCGCGATGTATCCACTGGTCTTGATTTTAGGAATTGCCACATTCCGGAACGATGCAAAGGTATTTATTTACGTCTTGCCTTTATCGCTTTTGGGAGGAAGTATTTCGATTCTCCATTACCTGGAACAAAAAGTACCTGGCTTCGGGGGGATTAAACCCTGTGTTAGTGGTGTTCCCTGCAGCTCTGAGTATATCAACTGGTTTGGATTTGTGACAATTCCTTTCCTCGCGCTGATTGCCTTCATCTTGATTTCAGTAGCCATGGTGGTCTTAGTGGTCAAAAACAAGAAGGATTGACCTTCGATTTTTCAGCGTTACCTATCGATTCCGCAAGAAGTCCGTTTAAATCATAAGCAGGTATGACTGGTTCATGCTGTAAATTTTTATAAGGAGATGACCATGTGGCAGAAGTCAGTTTACTTCTAGCGTTTGGTGCAGGACTGTTATCATTTCTTTCTCCCTGCTCCCTGCCGCTGTATCCAGCTTTTCTCTCGTACATTACCGGTGTTTCAGTGAATGACTTGAAAACCGAAAAAGGCGTGATGAGGCGCAATGCGTTGATTCACACCATTCTCTTTTTAATCGGCTTTTCCATCATTTTTTTGGCATTAGGATTATCCACTTCATTTATCGGATCGTTCTTCTTGGAAAACCAAGCTCTTTTACGGCAATTAGGTGCGATTTTGATGGTATTTTTCGGTTTGGTACTTACAGGTATTTTGAAGTTTGATTTTTTGTTGTCAGATAAAAAAGTCCATTTCCAAAAAAGACCCTCTGGATATGCCGGTTCTGTTTTGATTGGTATTGGATTTGCGGCAGGGTGGACGCCTTGTACGGGACCGATTTTGGCAGGGGTCATTGCACTTGGCGTAGCCGATCCGGATAGAGGGCTCCTCTATATGCTGTTTTATGTGTTAGGCTTTGCGATTCCCTTCCTTTTGATGTCCCTGTTCATTGAGAAAATGAGCTTTCTAAAGAAAAAGAGTGCGCTTTTCATGTCAATTGGCGGCGCATTGATGATTCTGATGGGTGTTTTATTGTATTTTGATATGATGACAGAAATTATTGCTTTCCTTTCTCAATTCACAGGAGGATTTACAGGATTCTAACTGATTAGATAGAAATGAGGGTTTTTACATGACAGTTAAAAAGAAAAAGCGGTCTTATGTACGGGCGGCTATCTTACTGGTGATGGCAGGAGCCATCGTTTTTACGATTTACAACAGCTTTGCAGGTGAAAAAAGTGAACTATTGCAAGTGGGAGATGAAGCTCCGGACTTTGCCTTAGTGGATCTTGAAGGTAAAGAACATCAATTATCGGATTACCAAGGTCAAGGCGTGTTTGTGAACTTCTGGGGGACTTGGTGCAAACCGTGTGAGAAAGAATTTCCGCTGATGGAAAAACAATATCAAGTGTACAAGGACCAAGGCGTTCAAATCTTAGCCGTCAATATTGCTCAGTCCGATTATGAAGTGAGACAATTTGCGGAACAACGGGATTTAACCTTTCCGATTGTGATTGATAAAACCAAAAGTGTAATGGAAGCTTACAACATTCGTCCCTTGCCGACTACACTGCTGGTCAATCCTGAAGGGAAGATCACGAAAATCATTACCGGGGAGATGTCTGAAGAGGACATTGCCAGCTACATGGAAGAAATCAAACCCGAATAAGGAGATTTTTTAGATGGAAAACGTACAATGCCAATGTGGCCATACGAATCCTCCTGGCACGAAGCTTTGTGAGTCGTGCGGGCGCTCTTTGACTGAAAAAGATCAAAACAGCAAGCTAGTGGATATGCGTTATGAGGGCACAGCCAGACGTTCCCAAACCTATAATAAATCCATCATCGATAAAATTTGGAACTTCTTTTCAAGTGTCAAAGTAGGAGTCAGCATTATTGTCGTCCTGTTGGTAGCTGCAGCCATTGGCACGATCCTGCCCCAGCAAGCTTTTGTTCCAGCGAGTACCGAAGCAACGATCCAAGCTTATTATGCCGATACGTACGGCAGTGTTGGACGCGTCTATCATGCGCTTGGGTTCCATGACTTATACAGCTCCTATTGGTTTATCGCATTGGTCGGGATGTTGGCCATTTCGTTGGTAATTGCCAGCTTGGACCGTTTCGTCCCGCTTTATAAGTCGTTAAAGAACCAACGGGTTTTGCGCCATCCAAGCTTTATGGACAAGCAGCGCATTTATGGCAGCGGCCCTGGGGCTGAAGATGCACTGGAAAAAGCAGAAACGAAATTAAAAGAGTTGAAATACACTGTCCGGACAGAAAAAAATGGACTATTGGCTGAAAAAGGCCGTTTTTCCCGATGGGGCCCCTACGTCAATCACATCGGTCTGATTATTTTCCTTTTCGGCGTCATGCTGCGGATGATGCCCGGATTTTATGTCGATGAAACGCTTTGGCTGCGCGAAGGCGAAACCAGAGCGATTCCTGAAGTGCCGGGCTATTACCTGGAAAACAAAAACTTTAAATTGGAAACGTATACGGGCGAAGGAGAAGACGCGAAGTTCGGGGAAGCAATCGATCGGGTGGGAACGGTCGTGAAGAACTACCAAACAGATATCGTTCTTTATCAAGAGCCGGAAGATAGCCTGCCCGGTGCAACCGATAACTTGGAAGTCGTTCAAGAATACCCGATCCGTGTCAACCAGCCGTTGAAATTTGATGGCTATGCCGTGTATCAAATGGATTATAAACTGAATGAATTAAAGGCAATGACATTCGCGTTGACGAACAAAGAAACGGAAGAATCATTGGGGGAATTGACAATCGACTTGATTAATCCGGATGCACTGTACGAATTGGAGACTGGATCAACAGTAGAACTGCTTGGTTATTACCCAGATTTCTCTGGTTTTGAAGATGGAGAACCGCAAACTGCGACCCCTTTGCCAAACAATCCCGGTTTCCTGGTGGAACTGACTACCCCAGAAACACCGGAAGGGGAAACAAGCTTTATCACCATCCAGAATACGGTGGAACCACTCGGTGAAAATCAATACAAATTAACCTTTCAGAATGCGGATACGCGTAATGTCTCCGGTTTAACGGTTCGCAAAGACAGCACCTTGCCGATTCTTGGCCTTGGCGGTTTGATCTTCATGATTGGTGTCGCGCAGGGGATGTACTTTAACCACCGCCGTTTCTGGATTCAGCAGAAGGCTGATGGCACGATCCTGCTTGCTGGCCATACCAATAAAAACTGGTTCGGCTTGAAGAAAGACCTGGATCGAGTGGTTGACTCTGCTAAATTGCCTGCTTACACAGATCAGCAGGATGAAATCGATAAAAAAGAGAAAGCGGAAAAGGAAGGTGAGTCTTCGTCATGACATTAACCGAGATTAGCTCGAATTTACTGTACGCTGCGTTCTTTGCTTACCTGATTGCCACTTTCGTTTTTGGTGGAGCTGTTAAAGGCAATAAGAAAGGAACGTTCAACTCGGAACAACGCTGGGGAAAAGTAGCGATTACGATCACCGTGATTGGCTTTCTTGCAAACCTCGGCTATTTCTTCACCCGGTGGATCGTATCGGGACATGCACCTCTCAGCAATATGTTTGAATTTACGACAGCGTTCGGCATGACGCTTGTAGGAGGATTCATCATTCTTTATTTCCTCTATAAAACACCCGTTTTAGGAATGGTTGTATTGCCGGTGGCCTTGTTGATTATTGCGTATGCAAGCATGTTCCCGAGTGAAGTCAGCCCGCTTATCCCGGCGCTTCAAACAAACTGGTTGGCGATTCACGTCAGCACGGTTGTCATTGCGGAAGGGATCTTGGCCATGAGTGCGGCAGCGGGGTTGATTTACTTGCTCAAAGTGGTGGATTTGTCAAAAAAGTCAAAGCAGCGATTTTGGCTGGAAGGAATTCTGTATTTTTTGGTGCTAGTCGTAGGTTTTGTTATTTCAAGTTCTTACTTCACCCTAACAAATTATGAAAACACCTTTCAGTATGTGAACAAAGATGATCAGGAAGCCACGATTATTTATAACATGCCCCCTATTTTCGGTATGAATGAATCGGTTCCAGTAACAGAGGATGCCATGACACCACTAGTCGAAACCCCAGCGTTAGTAGATGCTAGTAAACTGACGACTGTCACGTGGTCTTTGTTAGTTGGAACTGTTCTATATGTCCTAATTAGATTGATTACCCGCCGGAGAATATCGCAACTTATTCAACCACTAATGAAAAATGTCAATCTTCAACTGATGGATGAAATTAATTACCGTGCAGTGATTATCGGCTTTCCATTATTTACTCTGGGCGCGCTGGTCTTTGCCATGATTTGGGCTCAAATCACCTGGTCCCGTTTCTGGGGCTGGGATCCGAAAGAAGTCTGGGCGTTGGTTACTTGGTTATTTTATGCGGCCTATTTGCATTTACGTCTCGGCAAAGGTTGGCACGGTGAAAAATCAGCCTGGTTGGGTGTAATCGGTTTTGCGATTATCATGTTCAATTTAATAGTTGTCAACTTAATCATTGCGGGACTGCATTCATACGCGTAAAAAAAGCGCCTCTAGAGCGCTTTTTTTCCTGTCGACTTAATTTATGAACGCCTCTGGACACGACTCAACCAAGTTTTGTTGGCTTACGGGCAACTTGTCAAAACATCTTCATTTTCTGTTCATTCGCTGCTCAATTGAGCGATTTTTTCTTTTGTATCAGAAACTCTAACCAAAACTAGCCACAATACAGAAAACTGAGGTGGAAAATATGTTCAGGAAATTAGTGATTTTATTATTCGTCGTATTTTTCATGGTGCTGATTATTTTTACAGCTATCATGTTTTTGAAAAATGAAGTCGAGGTCTATTCGGATAAAGAAGTGACGTTGGCGATTGAAAAGCCTATGTTCATCAACTTAAGTGAATCGGTAACCACTGAAAAAGGCAGCGATAGGACAGTTGTCTATGACATGTCTTTGCTTGGCTTGAATGTCGGAACTTACACATTGGTCGAACGGACACTGGAAAACGGGACATCGCTCATTTTCGAAGAAATTGAAAATACCGGATGGATTCCCTATGCACTATCCTTGAATGTCAAAAATCTAGCTGAGTCCGAATTCAAATCTTGGAACCCGGAAGCTGCGGCAAGCCTGGACGAGGAAATCTACGGTCCAGACCCGACAACCAATCCGTATGGAGTCTTCACTAGAGGAAATACAGAAATTTTGCAGGGGAATGTCTTCGTTTCACGTAACCTGCAGCTGGGCAATGGGGACTGGGTACAAGAGCTTCGCCACGAAATCCCTGAATTTACTTTAGAGGAAGGTGTTTTAGCTAAAAATTACTGGCTGCCGCCAAAACATCAGAGCCAAACCTGGATGATGATCGGGCAAGAACCATTGTTCGAAACGGAAGAAGCAGAAGATGGGTGGATCACTTTTTCGCTTGAAAACCGTCTAGCCCAGTTAAACTGGCTGACGCCTGAAGGGCCATTGGTCAAACTGCAGTTGACCGATGATCCTCGTACACAACTGGCTTATGGCTATACAACCGACCAGACAGCAAACGTAAGTTTCATCGAATGGAATGAAAACTTCCCTTCGCTGTTCTTTGAATCCATGATGTTGAATTCAGAAAACGATTATGTATTGATGAATTGAACAGCCAATGCCAGCAATCAATTCCTGTTCGCTATGAAGTCTATCGAATTCCTGTAACTCCTTAGAGCCGCAAGGGCTCGGAATTATGAAATTGGTTCAATTAATATATATGTGACAGCAGGTGAGAAAACTAAACTGCTATGGACAAACAGTATCAAGTATACAAGGACCAAGGTGTGCAGATACTGGCTGTCAACATTGCCCAATCGGATTATGAAGTGAGGCAATATGCCGAACAGCGTAATCTGACGTTTCCCATTGTCATCGATAAGGATAAAAGCGTGATGGAAGTTTACAACATTCGCCCCCTTCCTATCACGATCTTGGCCAATCCAGAGGGGAAAATCGTAAAAATCATTACAGGTGAAATGTCCGAGCAGGATATTGCAAGCTACATGGAGCAGATAAAACCGGGCTGATCCAAGGGGAATTCCTAAAAACATTATGGGGTTCGGGCTTTTGAAGAATTGATGCAAAGGGAAAAACGGGAAAAAATATTTTTCTTGAGGATGGAATAGGTTAACAGAAATAGTGATGTCAGGTGTGAAAAATATGAAAACGAAAATCAGGAAAAGAAAGCGAAACGGTGCAAATAGGCAATTCGTTGCTTTTTGGTCGGTTATTGCTATCTTATCTATATTGGTAATCTTTGCATTGATGCTAGTTTCCGGAAAAGCGGACGATAGTCCTCTGAAGAAGTTTGCTCAACATATGTTTGAACCGGAAGTGCCAGAGGACTATATTCCTTTATATCAAGAAGCTGCGAACGCTTACGATATCCCATGGACCTTATTGGCTGCACATCATCGCGTTGAAACAAAATTCTCTACGATGGATCCTCTTCTGTCACCAGCAGGTGCGGAAGGCCATTTGCAATTTATGCCGTGCACATTTGTTGGCTGGAGCCACCCGACCTGTACGGGTCTTGGCAAAGGCGATATTGACGATAGTGAAAAAACGGACCCCATTGCGATTCAAAAGTATGGAGGATACGGTGTGGATGGCAATAAAGACGGTGTGGCGGACCCATATAATTTAAAAGATGCCTTATACAGCGCAGCAAACTATTTATCCCAAAGCGGTGCTTCACAAGGGAATCTCGAGCAGGCAATTTCCACTTACAACCATAGCGAAGAGTATGTGGAGGACGTACTATTCTATTACAACAAATACGAAGAATAGTATCAAAAAGAATAAACGGCTTTACGATTATGTTAAATATAGGCCAATACAAAAAGGACAAATGGGCTGCAACCAGCCGTTTGTCCTTTTTGTATTGCTAATATTAATCGGCAAGCAGTAGTTCACCGGTTTTTTTATCGTAGAACCGCAGCAAATCCCCGGTAATAATCGATTCCGAGTACTGCAGTTCAGTAAGAGCCTGTTCGATGTAAGGCGCACATAGCTGTTTATCAACTTCTTCGCCAGTGCCATTCTCATAACAAATATTTTCTGCAAAGACATATTGATCGGTTACAAAGCGTCCATCGCGAAAGATAACAAACTCCTCTCGCTCTTCTGAAAACAAATCATTGCCGAATTGCAAATCTGTCGAAGTATCGATGCCCATCAAGTTAAGGATTGTCGGACGCATATCGATTTGACCGCCAATTTCTTCATTGACACCGCCTTTTCCTGAACCGGGAATGTGGACGAAAAATGGTACCCGTTGCAGCTTGGCAGATTCATAAGGTGTAATTTCCTTGCCCAAATATTGGGCCATGGCTTCGTTATGATTTTCTGAAATCCCATAATGGTCACCATACATTACAATGATGGAATTTTCATAAAGTCCTTTTTCTTTCAACTCTTCGAACAAGGACTTAACAGCCTCATCCAAGTAACGGACTGTTTGGAAATAGCGGTTCAACGTCCCTGAATTCGAGTCAAACTCATCAATCATCTTATCTTGTTCGTCCAGCGTAAATGGGTAATGGTTAGTCAAGGTAATTAAACGGCTGTAGAAAGGCTCCTGCATTTCAGTCATATTCGCAACAGACTGTTCAAAGAAAGGAATATCCTTCAAGCCCCAGTTGACGGCTTGGCCTTCTTCTACCGTAAAGCTGTCCAAATCTAAAAATTCGTCGATGCTCAGTGAGTCATACATCATGTCACGATTCCAGAAACTTTTCGTATTCGCGTGTTGCACACTCGTGGAATAACCTTTGTTTCCAAGCTTTTCAGCCATGGAATTAAACGTATTTCCACTATGAGTGAAGAATACGGCACCACCGCTTCGAGGATACAAGGACGTTTCCAGCAGAAATTCGGAATCTGAGGTTTTCCCAAGCCCAGTTTGATGATAGAAGTTTGGGAAATAAATAGTGTCTTCATCTTCGGTCAATTCATTCAAGAAAGGTGTGATGGTTTGTCCGTTCATTTCATTATTAATCGGAAACGACTGCATGGATTCCAAGGCTACTATAATCAGGTTTTTTCCTTCAGCTATTCCAGACATTTCAGCCGACGGATCTATTTGATTGCTGCGTATATAATTATTCACCTCTACCAGATCTGAACTCTCAGCAAATGTTCGCTGTACCTGGGAACGGGACTGGATAAAAAGATCGTAAAGATGATAATTATACATACCTAAATTCTTTACCAGCATTTCCCGGTCAAAACTGCGTGTCAGAAGTTGGGGCCTTTCCGTTTCAGCCAGACCCAAGTTCAAGAACAGGACAGCGGCAGATAAGATGAAATAGACCTTGCGCTGAACCATAGGGGATTCTGACGCATGGGTTTTTACTCGAATAAATTTGATGGCCAGCCACAATACAATGACATCGGTGAAATATAATACATCCGTCATATAAATGCTGGCTACTGTGCTTGCACCAAGATCCCCGAAGTTGTCTGTCTGAAAGAGCACAGGCAATGTGATAAAGTCAGTAAAAAATCGATAGAACACGACATTTGCATACAAAACAACGGAAGTAAAAAGAGTTGCAATGAATAAATAACGGTTTTGATTTTTCACGCTTTTAAAAAATAGGGAAAGTCCATAAAAAAATAACAATAAACTTAAAGGACTCAAAAAAAGGATGAGTTCCTGAAGAGGATTATCGATTGTAATTGAAAAACTGGTTTTATAGACTGTATAAGTTTTGAGCCAAGTTGCAATGAGGGCAATTGCCAAGATTGAGTACTTCGGCCATTCTTTTTTCAGCATGTAAATTCTCCTTTGTAATTCTGCCTGGAAAGAGTTTCTCGCTTTCCAGGTAATGATGAAAGTCTTGAGACTTCTGGCAGGCATTTTGCGCCAGACTAGTAACTCGAGATAACACCCGTATTTAATAAATTGTATTTAGCGTAACATAAATACAACGAAAAATCGTTTCCAGCAGGTTCTTAGCCAGATGGGTTTTTATTGTTAATATACTTTTATAAATGACTAAGCAATAAAGGGGTGAGCCTGTTTCAAAACTGACGGTCATAACATCCAAATGGAATATGCCTCTCATATACGATATAAAGAAAAAGTATTCGAATCGCCTGTTGAAACAAGAGAACCGTTGATACCTCTGCATAATTTCATTGACACAGGTGATCTTCTACATTTTATAACTTGGTGTTATTTCAAATGTTTCGAAAAAGCGAAGTATTAACTTGCATTCTGCTTTGGTAAAAAAATTTGGAATTAAAACCAATTTATCTATTGAGTAAGATACGGTTCATTCTTCTTAAGAATTCTTCAAACCTATATAGAAAATTTGAGTGATAATGTTATATCCGGTTTTTAACGGGTAGGAAGCGGTATGGAGTAAAATATAAAGAGGGAGGAGTGGAAATAATAAACTCATTTATTAAAAAGGCTTTCCTTATTTATATCTTGTTTCTTTTCACAACTCTCAGCGGCAGCCCGATTCTGGAGACCGACTCTTCACCCTCAGAAGGGGAACTGGCTTTCCAGCAAATGAAAGAACAAATTTCCGAAAAAACTGTTCAGCGGGAAACTGCATTTGAAGAAGAAATTTTGAAAAAAGACTTTTCCGTTCATTCGTTCCAGCCTGCAAGAGAAGATACAGAGGAAAAACAACCTGGCGTCATGCCAGCACTCATTGAAATACCGGCAATCGATGCACGTGCAACAGTGATTCCGGTCGGCCAAACTGCAGACGGCAGAATGTAAGCACCGAAAAGCATCTATGAAATTGGGTGGTATGAGCCTGGAATAAGACCAGGCGATAATGGCAATGCCGTTTTGGCTGGTCATGTAGATGGCTTTTCCCAGCCTGGAACTTTTTATGATTTGAAAAAATTAGAACCGGGAGATGATATTTGGCGACAGTTCAGAATCACATTTAAACCTAATCACTTGTACAGGCGTTTTTGATGAAAGTACAGGTGAGTACGAGGAACGGTTGGTCATTTATACAGACTTGGTTGAAAGTTAGAGAGGACGAACTCCAACAGAGTCTAAAGGCACCTAAAAAACAATATTCATTTGAAGAATACAGTTATTTACCGATGGATTCTGTTATGTGATAACGAATTTAGACATGAGATATTCATTTCAAAAGAGAATCTCCAATACGCGGAGAAGAACCACATCTGTCTTATCTCCAAGCTGAACCCCATTTCAATAAAGACGTTGACATGTACGTTTGTAAAGTAGATCATATGGTCATCCGGAAAGCTCGGCAGGGAAAAAAGAGAGGGGCTTAGTCAAAGGAATTTTGTGAACGCTGTCCGCTAAGAGAAGACTGTTAAAAGGAAGGAGCCAAAAGCAAGACCTATTCGATGACCAGTTAATCCATAGAACATACAAACCAGTTTGTCTTCCAATAAAGTGAGTTCTTCAAGCAGACCGCCAAGGAGCGATATAAAATCGAAGCCAAGAACAGCGAACTGAAGAATCGGCATGGATAATCATGGGGCATCCGGAGCTGGATTCAGCGGCATGGCAGTGCAAGGAGCCATGTTGATTTTTACGGTGAACTTGAAACAAATCCTTCGGTTACTGGGTGAGCGCGGGGAAGCAGCAGAGCAATAATCGAACAAAAAAGGAGGCAGGAGGCAGAAAAGTCTGCCATTCTGCCTCTTTTTGTGTCTCCTATTGATTTCAAAGGAGGGTTTTTCAGTGACCTCGTAGAATACCGGAGTCATCTTATGGTAAGCCTAACTGCAGGGTACTTTTTTATAAACTGCCCTTAAATGGAAATCAGTTCATGATAAGTGTACCATTTCGAAGGTGTTTTATATTGCCCCATTTTTTTGTGTTAATTTAGTAGGCTATAGCGGTAAATTCATTCTCTTTAATCCCTTTTTCTTGCTTCAACCATTATGTCGGTGATAAGCCATCTCTTTTCGGTCCTTTAAAACTTGGGCGGTAATTTCATCGGCATTTTCGTTTTCATTGCGCAGCCATTCATAAAATGCCAGCCATATAAACACGGTAAAAACCAACTCTTGTATAATCTTCATCGTAATGCCACCGGTCCGCTGATCTTCAATTAAGGACATAGAAGAAAACAACTCGGGACCAGACAAATTCAACTGGGATAAAGTACCGATTGGTACGCATAAAGTCATTGCCTGCAGCCATAAATCTGCATCGCTGTATGTTGCATAAAATGGTGAATCACTGAAGATGATCAATGCACACGCCGGTGTCATCAAAACGCTTAAGCCGAAAAGGAAGCCGAGTTTTTTCAGTCCATGGAATTTGTGCATGCCTTCCAATTTGTTGACCAACGGCCACCAATAGAAAATCGCCAGTATGAAAAGTGTCCCGTTCATTAACGAATGGAGCAATATGTCCTGTTTTACAAAATCGAATACCAGGGGCAAATGGTATACCGAAAAGAAAATCCCGAACAATAATAACGCGAGCATCGGTTTTGTGAAGAACAGAAATAGCGGTTTGATAATCGGCAAATCGATAAACCATCTCCACAGCCACGTTGGAATCCCCATAATCAATAGGGGGGGTACCAGAAGCAGTAACAGCGCCATCTGAACCATGTGCATCGTGAACATGATGTGGCCGAGCAGATCAATCGGTGAGCCTTTTATAACATATAACAAAACCATCCCTGAAACGAACAGCAGAGCTTCTTTCTGATGTAAAGGTTCACTGTCTTTAAATTTCCCCCGCCATTTGATTGTGATGAAAAAATAAAAGACCGTGATCAAGATAAGGACTCCTAAGTAAGACGGACTCCATAAAGCCTGAAATCCGAAAATACTGATTGGCATGCCAAACATACCTCCTTTTCCTCAAGTATCCTCATTATAAAGCGGAAACAACGGTATATCAATGAACGAATCATGACGTTTCCAGCGGAGACCTGTTTTTATAAGTAATGCTTTGATTCCTTCTTTTTATTTCTTTCTATAATAATCTTCAAAAAATTGGTCTATTAATCGTTGATTCTCCCCTTTTTTTGTGAAGGCCTAAAGCGAGTTTTGGAAATGGATATGGATTTACGAATTGTAGCTGAAGGAAAGAATGGGATGGAACTTCTTCCGTTATATAAGCAGTATCGGTCTGATGCTGTACTAATCGAGGTAAATCTTCCACGTAAAAACGGAATTGAGGCCATGCAGGAACTTCTTCAGCAATTTCCGTTTTCAAAAGTGCTCATTTTTTCAATCGTTGATGATTTTTCGTGCGTTTCTCAAGCGATCAAGGGAAGAGCCTCGGGTTATCTGCTGAAGGAAATGGATTCTGCTTCAATAGCCAGTGCCATTAAAACGGTTGTCAATGGCGGCTTTTACTTGCACCCAAAGGTCACAAAGGACTTTTTCGCTGAGTTTAATAAGCTGGTCATAAAGGAGAACCTAGGTACTTTACTTCAAACAGAGGTCAGGGGCGTCCGTATCATTTACTCACGGCCCGGGAATCAGCGATTTTGCAGCTGCTGGCAGATGGTCACAGCAATCGATCCTTAGGCGGAGTGTTGGAAATCAGCGAAAAGACGGTTAAGAATTCTGTTTCTGCTATTTTACGAAAGATGGAGCTTCATGATCGAACACAAGCTGTTGTAACAGCTTTAAAGAATGGCTGGGTAGAACTGAAGTAACCTCTTAATTTTTTATCTAAGCTGGCGGGAATCTCTTTTTTACAGTTTATTTGTAAACTTTACATATGAGGGATTATCGGAAGGATAGAAGCGATAGAATTAGCTTCTTTCCTTCCTTTTTTTCGTTTAAGTGTACTTTTACGAATGCTTCAGTGTATATAATAATTATATCCAAAGATATTTTAAAAGAGAGATTCAGTTGAAGAAGACAAGACAGAAACTTTATCTTAGTCTTTTATAAAAATAGAAGTTATACTTATGACCAAATCACACTAAGGGTATGGTATAAGAATATTATATACGTTAGTGAATCATCTGGATAAATTCTTATGTAATCAGCCAAGTATACTTAGAACAAAAAGTGAAAAGCAATAAATCCTTAATCCTTTAAAATGAGTAGAAGGTCAAGCCCATGATATCCAAAGAATGTTTGATGAAGATTGTAATTATGTGAATATATTAATTCAAATTAATGCTATTCAAGCTGGACTAAAAAATGTAGGGTTTTCGACAATAGAACGCCCTATCAAGCGCTGGGTGGATAAGTAACGCTATTCAATCAAAGATAGATAATAAAACGATTGAGGAATTAATGTATGGAATAAAGGAGTTTTCGAAGTAGGGATAGAAAGATAACAAATGAAAAATGTACAACATTCGTTATAACGGAAACGACTTGTGCTGCCTGTTTATTCGAGTTAAAATTGTCTGAAAATAACTAAGTTTCTATATTAGAGGAGGAAAATAAATGACTACAAGATTAGCTATTAATGGGTTTGGACGTGTAGGAAGAACAACATTAAGAAGATTATTAGATACAAATTCAGATCTGGAACTAGTTGCTGTGAATGATTTAGCTAATATTGAAAACTTAGCTTATTTATTAGAATTTGATACAACTTATGGGCGATTAAAGCAGGATGTTCAGGTACATGAAAATGTCTTGGTTGTTGGTGAGAAGGAAGTTAAATTCTACCAAGAAGCTGATGCAAAGGATCTCCCATGGAATGAGTTGCAAATTGATATCGTGTTAGAAGCAACCGGTATTTATAAAACGGCTGATAAGGCTCAGGCACATCTTGACGCAGGTGCTAAAAGAGTAATTATAACTGCTCCAGCAGATCAGGAAACGAAGATGATCGTTTACGGTGTTAATGAGGGCATTGTTACAAAAGACGACATGATCATTTCTTCAGCTTCTTGTACAACTAATGATTTAGCTCCAGTTGCGAAAGTATTACATGATAACTTTGGAATTGTAACTGGTTATATGACTACAATTAAAGCCTATACACCTTCGCAAAAATTACATGATAGCCCTAATAAGGATATGAGACGCGGACGGGCAGGGGCGATGAATGCAATTCCGACTTCTACTGGAGCAGCAAAAGCTGTCGGAAGAGTCATTCCTGAATTAACCGGAATTATTGACGGAACGGCAGTGAGAGTACCACTTTTAGGTGGGGCAATAGTGGAGTTTTATACAAACTTAGAAAGAAAAGTAACAATTGAAGAAGTGAATGAAGCCATGAAAGAAGCTGCGAGTCCCTCGTTTGAATACTCTGAAAAGCTAATTGTGTCCTCAGACGTTGTTGGAACCTCAGCCGGAGGTATTTTTGATGCCACATTAACTGATATCGTTGAAAATGGGGATAAGCAGCTTGTTAAAACTGTTTCTTGGTACGACAGCGAATATGGATTTGTATCTAATCTGGTTCGTTTGACTGAACATTTTGCTCAAGTCATTAAATAAATGTCAATTGAAATAGCCGGTTTTAAATCTTCAAAAAGGGAGGTGAGAAAACATGCAAACCAAAACTTTAGATGTTAGGGGAATGACTTGTGGCCACTGCAAAATATCAGTAGAAGGCGCGCTAAAAGGTTTAGAAGGAGTATCTGCTGCAGAGGTAGATCTAAACTCTGGTAAAGTGGAAGTTACCTATGACGAATCAAAAGTTTCCTCAGAGAATATGAAAGAAGCTGTTGAGGAACAAGGCTATGACGTAGCATAAAAATAGATGATATAAGTGAGTTTCCTATATTGAAAGCTCGGTTTTTTTGAAATTTGCTTATTTGAGGTGGACGCCATCCAAACATCACCATCTGGTATGCCGGTTAGCAAAAGAGACCTCACTATCCGGTACGTTTCGCCTGCCTAGTTCCGTGACATTTAGGTTTCGATTTGCAATCTATTTGTGATTTGGTAAATTTCCATAATTTCCGCATTTGTATAGTTGCCGTTGCGCTTCATCTGGATGACATTGGATTTCTTTCTCAGGATAGAGTTGTTTCAGTACCCTTTTTTGCCCCCTTTTTGAAGCCATACAGAAAAACGCCTTGCATAGAATTTTGGTATTTTCATACCTTTTTTCAATGCAAGGCGTTTTTTAGTTTATGTTTTTAGGTTAATGTCCAAAGTGATACCGAATTAATTTATGCTCTTTCTTGCAAGTTAATTTCTATCAGCGACTTTCATGACAAATGGAAAAGCGAGAACGCCCGCGTCTGAGAATTTGAATTCAACCCATAGTTTATAAAAACCAGGTGAAGGGAACTGAGCTTCAAATACGGGTTTGTCTTCTGATACTGGATGGACGTGGATAAATTTTTCTCCTTGTTCATCCAGCACAACTACATGGCCTAATGCCCCTAAGTAAGGCAAAGGAGTTTCGCCGTTTAAATCAAAAGATAGAGCAGCTGATTTTCCGGCAGTCAGCTTTGGATGGTGAAACGTAACGGTTTTACCCTCGACATCTTTTGTAGCACTATCCCTTTCCGCAAGCATCTCCCAATCGATGCTTGGGGTGTCAGTAACCTTGCCGACTGTTATCGTAATTGGCTCGATAACATAAGTCATTCTTACAGGATTGATATCCGCGAAAGCAAGGTAACTTCCCGGAGGCAGTTCCAACACCACTTCGAAATCTCCAGAAGCATTTTCGATGGGGTGGACATGTAAAAAAGTTTCTAAATCTGCACTGGTAATAACCAGGTGCATTCTTTTTTCGTGAGTTTCAGTTAAAGCTACAGCATTGTTTTCTTTATCACGAACTTTAATCGTCACTATCCCGTAGTTATAAGTGATATTTATTTGGACTTCGGGAAGTTTTTCATCCATATCATGATATTTACGATTTTTGTGATGTTCATTGTGATGTTCATGTTCCAAAAGAAACTCCTCCTTTTTTCTCCATTAGTAGTTGTTTGCATTTGTAGACATGTTTTCTTTAGTTGTTTGTGGATGGCATTGTGCCTCAGGTTCTGGTGCTTTCTCCAGTGCCATCCATCTCCCGCGACTGAATTGAATCACTAACACTACTGCACGAAAAGCAATATCAATGCCTATCGCCATCCACACGCCAGCCAAACCCCAGCCCAACTGTATTCCTAACAGGTATACAAGCAGTGTGCGGATGGCCCACATACCAAAAGCGGTCAGATACATAGGAAATTTTGTGTTGTTCGCCCCTTGAAATGCCCCGGTCAAGACCATGAGTACTGCAAGAAATGGTTGAAAAACACCCGATATTTTTAAAGCTGTTCCGATATCATTGATCACTTCGGGGTCTTCTGTAAAGAAAGTGGCGGCCCATTCTCCAAAGAAGAACAAGACTCCCCCCAATAACGTCATACATACTACCGTGAACTGAGTGGAAAGCTTCGCATACTTTTTGGCTTCTTCCAGATTGCCGGCACCAATCTGCTGGCCAACCAAAATCGTTGCCGCGGTAGCAAAGCCATATCCGATCATGTAAGAGAATACTTCAACATTTCCGGCAATTTGATGAGCCGCAAAGGCATTGGTTCCAAGTGCGACGACGAAGCCGAAATAGACAATCTGTCCGGCCCGCATGACCAATCGTTCACCTGCTGCAGGAGCGCCAAGAGTAGAGAGTTCCATTAGATGTTGTTTGTCTGGCTTCCAATATTCTTTTCTGAATGCCAGCACTTTTTCTTTGTTGATGTAATAGAAAAGGGCTAAAGTGCCAATCAAACGGGAAATTACCGTAGCTATGGCAGCCCCGGCAATTCCGAGTTCCGGAATGAACAAGAAACCGAATATCAACACATAATCAAGCAAAGCATTGATGCCGTTAATAACTATACTGATCTTCATAGGCGTTTTAGTATCACCGGCTCCACGCAGAATTGCACTCATTACAAACATTAAAGACATGATGACAGAAGGGATTCCGACAATCCGGAAATACTGCGCCCCCAACTCCAGGACTTCATCTTCAATGCCCATGAGCCGAAGCAGCGGCTCTGCAAAGAACCACGTAGCGAGACCGGTGAGAATTCCAAAAAGAACAGCTAGAATAATGGACTGCTGGGAAATGTGCCTGGCTTTTTCTGGTTGGTTCGCACCCAGAAAGTTAGCAATTCGAACATTGGCTGCAACACCGATTGCCATAAAAAGGGCGAAGTAAACCGCAAGGACCGCATTCGTGATTCCGACTGCTGACACGGCTGCCAAACTAAGGTGAGAAACAAAGTACGTATCTACGAAACCCAGCAATGTTTGAAAGAAGTTCTCTATTACAGCGGGTATAGCTAAAATGGCAATTATCTTCAGTCGTTCTCTGTCTGTCTTAGGTTGAAGAGGTTGGTGGGTCAGCAACTGCTCTTTCATCGATTTTCTCCTTCCCGGAACTCCTGCTTACAAAACAAAAGCACACGTAAAGTGTGCTATGTTCCAAGCGTTAAGAATTCTAAGATGTCGTGTTACAGCTTACAAAACCTTTTCAGAATGAAGTAAGTTGGAAACCTTTTATAGAAAGTGATTTTTTTACTTTCATCACAACAATTCTTGTTTCACTGCTGTAGAGGTGATTTAAAACTGTAAACTTAAAGTCGACTATTCATTCCTAAGGTGCTTGAAATATTCCAGCACTTTTGCTGCTCATCAGGAGTGCATAAAGGGGCGATTTCAGCTTCTTTTTCTTTGCTAGTACACTTCAACTTGCCCCATCATGCCATTATCTTCATGTTCCAAGATATGGCAATGAAAAACGAAAATACCTTCTTCAGGGAATGTGACAAGTAATTTCACCCTTTCACCAGGCTCGACCAACACGCTATCTTTTAACCCTTGTTCATTCGGTTGCGTTTCCTTGCCATCACGGGAAATAATTTTGAATTGAGTGCCGTGAATATGGAAGGGGTGGATCATTCCGCCCATCATATCAGGTTTATTATAAATTTCCCATACTTCTGTAACGCCTTTTTCCTGGCGCAAATCAATGCGGTCCGGATCAAATTTCTTCCCGTTGATCGTCACCATATCCATCATTCCAAACAACTCAATTTCCTTCGTGACAGGCATCGCTTTTTCCTGTTCGCTCAGGAATGGCTCATCAGCTGTCCACTTTTCGGTTGAATCAACGGGAGAACCATCGAGAGCTACATCAAACGGTAGTAATTCTGCGCCTTCATCATTGATAATGGCGAGGGACTCCTCATCAGTCATTGATGAAAAGTCGATAAGAATTTCAGCGCGCTCCGAAGCTGCTAGTGTCAACGTTTCGATTTCAACAGGTTCATCCAGCAAGCTCCCATCAGAAGCGATTTGAGTGAAGCTGGCGCCGTTGCTCAAGCGGAATGTGTAATTTCGCGCATTAGCTCCGTTCAAAAGCCGAAAGCGCATGACGGGTTTGGTGACAGTCAGTTTGGGATTAACGGTTCCATTGACGATGGAGGTATCGCCTAAGGTTCCGTCAACGTCCATAAGACTGTCGTAGTTCAATTGCTTGTTTTCATCAAACAAGCGGTCCTGGAAAATGAGGGGGATATCATCAACTCCGTACTCATTAGGAAGCTCTGACTCAGAGCCAGAGGCCTCATCAATGAGCAGCATCCCGGAAAGGCCTTTGAAAACTTGTTCGGCTGTCGAGCCATGAACATGAGGATGGTACCAAAGGGTGGCGGCCGGCTGATCCGCTTCTAAAGTGATGATTTGGCTGTCACCGGGCTGAATTTCACCGCGTGGACCGCCATCTATTTCACCAGGAACTTCAAGACCGTGCCAATGGAATGTTGT
Source organism: Planococcus sp. ANT_H30 (assembly GCF_008369335.1). NCBI lineage: Bacteria > Bacillati > Bacillota > Bacilli > Caryophanales > Caryophanaceae > Planococcus > Planococcus sp. ANT_H30. Next base: position 34,171 of record NZ_VOBJ01000008.1, read on the forward strand.
CGGCTCATCCAATTCATTTGTGATTTTGACATTTACACGTTCGCCTTCTTCCAACCTAAGCGTGGGACCAAGCAGATTGCCGTTATACCCATAGGTGTCAGTCGAGACGCCCTCGAAAAATTCAGTGGCACCTTCTTGGGCGGTGACTTCATAATCGAATTCTTGACCTTGCTTCTTTTCCAACACAGGGGGAATAGGCAGCTCGTTTATTCCCTCAGAGGATTCGAGGGACGGAACATTGCCATGGTCCATCGCACCTTCTTGATTCATGCCGCCCATGCTCTGACCATCCATATTTCCATTGTTCATCGGTGACTCCTGTGATTGTTTAGAACTTTCATTGGCGCTGCAGCCGATTAAGATGAAACTGAGGGCGAATGAACCTAAAATAATTTTTCTCATTTCTGTAATTTCCTTTCATTGCAACTTTTTTTAATTGAGTCTTCAAAATTTGTTTGCAGGAAGCCCGTCAGTTGAAGTCCTCTGCGTTTCTTGTAGAGGACTTCAAATAAATTACTTTCTTTCACTTGTCAGGCTCATGTACGGATACTGCTGCCATTTAGGATTCAACCAAGCTCGCGCAGAGCTGACTGAGATGTTCAACGAAGTTAGTAGATACGATACATACAAAAAAGGATTTATCTATTTTCACGTAAATCTTGACTCTCTCAACATTTTTTGTTCGATAATCGGGTGAGAGATTTAAAGTTTTATTGCTCATCCTCCATTCTATGAGTTTACTAATGTACTATACGCGCAAGTTGTGCAAAAAGTATGGAGAAATGAGTGGGGAGAATATATTTATCAATCGAGAAAGCATCAAGAATGATATTCAAAAAAGTATGAGTATTATATACAAAATCATGAGGCGATGGAAAAATAGGCAAAATTATTTCGATATGATCGCTTATTGAGCAACTATAAAATAACTCAAGCAGGAGGGAAGAGAAGAAGTTAAACTAGAGCTTTTTAACTTCCTTTTTGTTTGTTACGAATGCTTCAAATAACGTTGCTTTTACTCTTCTTTTTGGAATCTTGCCAGAAAAATGTAGAGTTACAATGTTAGGGGAATTTAATGTGAAAAAGCCAGAATCCACTGGCTATAGAATCCGGCTTTCATGAGGTACATTATCTTTTTCCAGTTCCCTTTGCTTACGATAAAATGCTGCTTGACTGACCTCTGTAATCGCACATATTTCCTTTACGGTACTCCGAATTTAAGTTCAAATATGCAGATAAAGAGTATTAAAATGCTTTTTAATTTCAGAAAACCAGCTAATTAAAGGTCGATTTTCCATGAATTTATGATTATATCTGGTGTCAGGCTATTTCTAATAGGAGTGGGTTTTAAAATTACAAAACAATATTTAGTCCAGTCTAATATATTTGGTGATAATAAAAAAGTCCGCAGTTTCTGGTTATTTACTTGGTAGAGTTATATCTATACGGAAGTAATATATATCTTAGGAATTAGGAGGAATAAAGAAATGAAAAAATATTCCGGGTTACTATTATCCATTATTTTGTTACTTATATTCGTTATCGCAGGATGCAGTAATACAAAAGAAGAAGGTTCAAAAACAGTGAAGGACGAGACTGATGATGTGACTGATTCCGCAGCAAGTGAGGATGATCGCTTTATTTTCACAGCAAATGAAGGAGGAAGTATTTCTAAAATAAGTGTCGAACAGCAAAAATTAGTCGAAACATTCGAGATAGACGGGGCTGTCCATAATATTCAAGTGTCACCTGATGGAAAAGTCGTTGGAGCAGTGGTCGTTCCGGATATGAGTGATGGACATGGCGAGTTAATGGAAATGAAGGGAAAAGCAATCTTTTTTAATCCTGAAACTAATGAGATGATAGAAGAAGTGGAAGTGGGTAATCACCCTGCTCATATAGTATTTACAGAAGATGGGAAATATGTATTAGTGACAAATAATGAGGACAATACGGTTTCGGTCATTGATGCGAAAGACTATTCAATTATTGAAACCATTTCAACTGGAAAGGGTCCACACGGTTTCCGAATTTCTACGATAGTAAAATTGCTTATGTAGCAAACATGGGAGAAGATAGCGTTAGCGTAATAGACCTTCAAAGCTTCAAAGAGAAGGAAAAAATTCAAGTGGGTACGGCTCCAGCTACAACCGGAGTTACTTCTGATGGAAATACGTTGATAGCTACCATAAACAAAGATAATGCACTTGCTATTATTGATTTGAAATCGGGCGAAATCAATAAAGTAGACGTCGGAAATGGTCCGGTACAGGTTTACATAGAGCCTAACAATCAATTCGCTTACGTTGCCAACCAAGGAACGGAGGATAATCCCGATAATTCTGTAACAAAAGTTGATTTGAAATCGAAAAAGATTAGTGCGACAATCGATACAGGTGAAGGTTCACATGGAATCGTAACAAGTACTGACAGTAAATTCACATATGTTACAAATCTGTTTGAGGATACAGTCAGTGTGATTGACAATGAACAAAATAAAACGATAAAAACAATAAAAGTAGGTAAAAAGCCGAATGGTATCAGTATAATGCCATAAAATCTACTTCTAAATCAGACCCTAAGAACAGTTTTTCATAACTGTTCTTTTTTTCTGCTATATTCAAAGATTCGGCAAACTTATTGATTAAAATCAATATTCATTCAAGTTATATGAGGTGGAAATAGTGAAATCTTATTTCCCTTTCGGCTTAAAGTAGAATGGGAATTATCCATTGCCATAGATATTTTTGTTGTTGTTTTAGCTCCAAACATTTGAGCAATGTCTACTTAAGGGTTTCTCACTACTCAGTAGAATTTCCGGTTTCCATTACCATATTTGATTGTTCACTTCTTCGCCTGTCTAAGCTGTATAGTCAATCGTTTATAAAGAGAGAAGCTTTATCCGAGTTTATCAAAGAAAACAGAAGTAACGATTGGGACGCTACTTCTGCTTTTATAACTCCAGTGATAGATTTTATGACCTAGTTATGTCTATTGGACATTCTGTTTACCGAAAAGCGAATGTAATTCCGTTTCGATTAATAGAAGATGCAGTTGCTGAGTTGGTATCTACATAAAAAACAATCTTAGAGCTGCCCAGCTTACTAAAAAGAACCCACTTGATAGGGCTACGAGGTATCCTATAAACAATTTGCTCTCTTTATTCTGCATCTGTTTGTATTCCTTATAAGTGATTTCTCCTTTAGCATAACTTAATCCAATTTCATTTGGTTCAATAGCGAAGCGCATGCCTTTGCTGTCTTCTAAGATTACTTTGCTAACTAAAGGAAGGTCTTTTTTGGCCAAAATGTCTTCTAAAGGTTGATTCTGGAACACTAGATTTTCTGTTCCAACAAATTCCATTCCGATAGACTTGTAGATAGAATTGTTTCTGATTTTTTCACTCATGATATAAGCTTGACGTTCAATTTCATTATTGGAAATGCACATGCTTTCGACCTCCTCATTCGTATATTTTAGTAAAAGGTAAAGATATTCTTACTTAAAATGTTTAGATGGGAAATCATCAAATTTATCCGTTGACTCGGCTCTATACTAAAATTTTTCATCTCGTGAAGATCAAATTGTAGCTATGTCTTTCTGATTTCTGTAATCACTTTAGTTTTACCACGATTCACGTTGCTTATCAATTCGAGGTGTTTGAAAAAGAGCATAAAATAACTTATGTAAATAAATAGAGAAATTCCTGTAAATGCTCGGTTTGCATATCGCCACTTATTGAAAAGAAGGGTATCGGTAGTGGCCCCTTAAAGTTCGAGGTTTATTTATGTAGTTAATTGGCTAGCATGAGGTTGGCCTATACTATTTAACCACTGGCGATAGTAGTCGGAGTAACTGCTGAATTCTATAATCCGTTGGAAGGTGCTTGTTGAAAATGACAGCCTGGCAAAAGAAATCAGCGGGAAACGGCTGCAATCGTGCATTCCTTAGAAAAAGAGAGCACACAAAAAAGGCCAACGCCGTTGTTTCCGGTGTTGGCCTTTTGAAATTATTATTAGAAGCTTCTGAAGCTGTGGAATTTAGATTTCCATTATGAATTGTTCAAACCGACAATTTCAGCTTTCGATTCACCAGAGTGGACGAACTGGTTGTTGCCGATGTAGATTCCAGCATCCGAAATTCTTGGACGGCACGTGTTCGTAAAGAAGATCAAGTCTCCTGGCTTTGGGATGATAATTGTTTTGTTTCTGAGAATATAGGAAGGGTTGTGCGTGAAATTGATTGGCCAGTTTTATTGTATACGCACTGGAGAAAACCACTGCAGTCGAATCCAACTAGTGTCATACTGCTCCACTTGTACGGTGTTCCTTGAAGGGATAATCCAGTAGAAACGGCTTAAGAATCGATTGATGATGAACTATTAATTGTTTGAAAAAATAAAAAATTCATTTGTGAAACTTTAGACAAATTTCAAACAGGAATTTTTACTAATAGTAATAACTGCACATTTTCTTCAAATGTTTAAGGTATATTCATTTGTTGTAGTCAGGGTTTAAGGCGAGAAATTAAAGTGGGTTTCTTACTACAAGGAGGATTGAATATTATCACCGCGAGTATCCATAATAATAACCCCTAGGAATTCTCAAATGCATCCCTAATATAATAAAAGGATAAACAGAAAGGCTCTAAGACCACAATGACTAATAAAAAGAAGAAGCATCTCCTTTTGAGAAGTTTCAATTTGCTAGTTCTTGTAGGTGCTTTTATTTTTTACTGTCTACAAAGAGATTGTGGAGGGCAGAATTTAAAAGTTGAAGATACATATCTGATTCTACATTAGTTAGTTTTTATGGAGAAAGTAGCAAGTTAATACATATCACCTGCCTATAGTCTGCTGTTCTCTTTTTTCAAAGAAGAGGAAGATGCAATGGGTTAGGCGTGAAAAAGTAAATTCATCAAAAAGGAGATTTTTTTATGGCAGAAGTAAGTTTATTGCTGGCGTTCGGTGCCGGGCTGTTATCGTTCCTCTCGCCTTGTGCGCTTCCGTTATATCCGGCTTTTCTGTCCTATGTTACCGGTGTATCCGTCAATGAGCTGAAAACGGGAAAAGGGGCAATGAAAAAGAGTGCCCTGATTCATACGATCCTGTTTTTGGTCGGGTTTTCCATCATCTTTCTGGCGCTAGGGTTGTCGACCTCGTTCATCGGCGCGCTCTTTTTTGAGAACGCAGACCTGCTGCGTCAGCTGGGAGCCATCTTGATGGTGTTTTTCGGCTTAGTGCTGACAGGCGTCTTGAAATTCGACTTCCTGCTTTCAGATAAAAAAGTTCACTTTCAGAAACGGCCGTCGGGCTATACCGGTTCCGTGGTAATCGGGCTAGGTTTTGCAGCTGGATGGACGCCTTGTACAGGACCGATTCTGGCCGGCGTTATGGCGATGGGAATAGCCGATCCAAGCCGCGGGCTCTTGTATATGCTGTTCTACGTCCTGGGCTTTGCCATTCCGTTTTTACTGATGTCGTTCTTCATTGAGAAAATGACCTTCCTGAAGAAGCGGAGTGCCCAGTTCATGTCAGTGGGTGGGGGCTTGATGGTGCTTATGGGCCTCATGCTGTACTTCGACATGATGACAGACATTATCGCGTTTCTCTCGCAGTTTACTGGTGGATTTACCGGATTCTGACGGTATAGCTTGATTAGATGAAAAAGAAAGGAATGAATGTGGCATGGCAAGAAAGAAGAAGAACCGGTTTTTCGTGAGGACAGCCATTTTACTAGTCCTCGTCGGAGCAGTTGTTTTTACACTCTATAACAACGCAAATAAGGAGAACAGGGAAATGCTCCAAGTTGGAGATCCAGCACCGGACTTTAAATTAACAGATTTGAACGGAGAAGAGCATCAACTGTCTGACTACAAGGGACAAGGGGTATTTGTCAACTTCTGGGGGACTTGGTGCAAACCGTGCGAAAAGGAATTTCCACTGATGGAAAGACAGTATCAGGTTTATAAGGACCAAGGAGTCCAAATTTTGGCAGTCAATATCGCCCAGTCGGATTACGAAGTGAGGCAATATGCGGAACAACGCGATTTGACGTTCCCGATTGTCATTGATAAAACCAAGAGCGTCATGGAAGCTTATAACATCATCCCGCTGCCGACAACCCTGCTGGTGAACGCCGAGGGCAACATCGTTAAAATCATCACTGGCGAAATGTCGGAGGAAGACATCAAAAGCTACATGGAACAAATCAAACCAGTGTAAGGAGATTTATTGATGGAGAAAACACAATGTAAATGCGGGTATGTGAACCCGCCAGGAACCAACCTTTGTGAAACCTGTGGGCGGTCATTAACTGAGAAAGAACAAAATAAACTACTTGCCGACATGCGATATGAAGGGGTAGCAAGACGATCACAGACATATAATAAATCAATTATTGATAAAGTTTGGAACTTCTTTTCCAGTGTCAAAGTCGGAGTTGGGCTAATCGTAGTAATTTTGATAGCGGCAGCGATAGGCACAATCCTGCCCCAGCACATGTATGTACCGGCAACTGGCGAAACCGCCATTAAAGCTTATTACTCAGATGTGTATGGCAGCATCGGCCGTGTTTATCACTTTTTAGGATTCCATGACATGTACAGTTCAGTTTGGTTTATCGTTTTGGTCGGCATGCTTGCGATTTCGTTGATTATTGCCAGCCTGGATCGCTTTGTGCCCCTTTACCGATCATTGAAAAGCCAGCGGGTACTGCGTCATCCCAGCTTTATGAATAAGCAGCGCATCTATGGGCAGGGTCCTGGAGCTGACGATACGTTGCATAAAGCCGAAGCCAAATTGAAGGAATTAAAGTACAAAGTCCGAATGGATAAAAACGGGCTTTTGGCGGAAAAAGGACGATTCTCCAGATGGGGACCGTATGTCAATCATATCGGTTTGATTATTTTCCTCTCTGGTGTCATGTTAAGGATGATTCCCGGGTTTTATGTTGATGAAACACTGTGGCTTCGTGAAGGCGAGACGAGGGCTATTCCCGAAGCCCCAGGCTATTCCTTGGAAAATTTGAAATTTAAGGTAGAAACTTATAACGGCGAAGGAGAAGATGCAAGATTCAGTGAAGCAATTGATCGTGTAGGAACAGTCGTAAAAAATTACCAGACTGATGTTGTGCTGTATCAGCAGCCTGAAGGCAGCTTACCAGGAGCAACGGAGAACTTGGAATTTGTAAAAGAGTATCCATTGCGTGTGAATCAGCCATTAAAGTTTGATGGTTATGCCATGTATCAGATGGATTACAAATTGGATGAACTTAAAACAATGACGTTCGCGTTGACAGACCAACAAACAGAGGAATCGCTGGGAGAATTGACCATTGATTTGATTAATCCCGATGAAAGGTATGAATTGAAGAACGGGTCGACAGTGGAGTTGCTGGGCTATTACCCGAATTTCTCCGGTTTTGAAAATGGAGAACCACAAACGGCAAGCCCACTCCCAGACAATCCGGGTTTTCTTGTTGAGATGACCACACCGACAACACCGAAAGGGGAAACCAGTTTCATTACAATTCAAAATACTATCGAGCCTTTCGGCGACAATCAATATAAATTGACCTTTCAAAGCGCTGAAACACGCAATGTATCCGGTCTGACTGTCCGAAAAGACCGAACCTTACCAATCCTGGGTCTTGGAGGATTTATTTTTATGATAGGGGTGGCGCAAGGGATGTACTTTAACCACCGTCTTTTTTGGTTGCAGCAAACCGACAACGGTGACATCCTGCTTGCGGGACATACCAACAAAAACTGGTACAGTTTGAAGAAAGATCTCGATCAAGTTTCTGAATATGCATTACTTCCTGCTTTTACAGACCAGCAGGAAGACATGGAAAAGGAAGGTAAACCGCAATCATGACATTAACCGCTATCAGCTCAAATTTACTGTACACGGCGTTCATTGCGTATCTAATTGCCACATTCGTGTTTGGAGGGGCCGTCAAAGGGAACAAAAAAGGAACATTCGACTCGGAACAGCGGTGGGGGAAAGCCGCAATTGCCATTACTATTTTTGGTTTCCTTGCAAATCTAGGTTATTTTTTCACCCGATGGACAGTATCCGGGCATGCACCGCTGAGTAATATGTTTGAATTCACGACAGCGTTTGGCATGACGCTGGTCGGAGGATTTATCCTTATCTACTTCCTCTATAAGACAGCAGTGTTGGGGATGGTCGTCCTGCCAGTCGCCTTACTGATTATTGCGTATGCCAGTATGTTTCCGAAAGAAATCAGTCCACTGATTCCCGCACTTCAAACGAACTGGCTGACGATTCATGTCAGCACAGTCGTAATTGCGGAAGGGATATTGGCCATAAGTGCAGCAGCCGGATTAATTTACTTGTTAAAAGTTGTAGACTTGACTAAAAAATCAAAGCAACGGTTTTGGCTGGAGACCATTCTGTATACACTAGTGCTGGTTCTTGGTTTTATCATTTCTAGTTCCTATTTTGCCTTGACGAACTATGAAGCCAATTTTCAGTATGTTAACAAAGACGGACAAGAAGCTTCCGTCACGTATAATATGCCGCCGGTTTTCGGCATGAATGAGTCCGTTCCCGCGACAGAGGAAACCCTAACCCCGTTCATGGAAACCCCGCCGCTGATTGACGCCAGAAAACTGACGACGATCACCTGGTCGTTGTTGGTTGGAACTGTTTTATATGTGTTGATACGCGTGGTTACCCGTCGGTGGATTTCCCAGCTCCTTCAGCCCATGATGAGAAATGTCAGCACCCAATTGATGGACGAAATCAATTACCGAGCCGTTATCATCGGCTTTCCGCTATTCACGTTAGGGGCACTCGTTTTCGCTATGATATGGGCCCAAATTACCTGGTCCCGTTTCTGGGGCTGGGATCCGAAAGAAGTATGGGCATTGATTACGTGGCTCTTCTATGCGGCTTATCTTCACTTGCGACTTGGAAAAGGCTGGCAAGGAGAAAAATCAGCATGGCTGGGTGTAATTGGCTTTGCGATTATTATGTTTAACTTAATTGTCGTTAATCTGATTATTGCGGGATTGCATTCGTACGCGTAAGAAAATTTTTTTCTAGAAATAAAAAGGAACAAAATGGTTAGGACTGTTTTGTTAATCAATATGGCAGTGGTAAAATTTCTTACCGCTACATTGCCTTCTCTTAAAACTCTCTGAATTACTAAAACCTTGGATAGTGTCAGTTACAGGTGAAATCTTATTTTATATACGATTTATTAGTAACAGGAGCCTATTTACGTAATACATTCGATGAAGAAAAAGGACTCCATGTAAAAGGGAATAATATTAGTAGGCATTTTTTTATTCATGGTGAAGTTAAGATCATTGTTCACCATAAAAATCGTTTTTTAAAATAATCAAAAACTGTTTAGAAATGAGGCGACTTGGAATCTTTCCTGTCGTTTCATTTTTATTCTGAGAAACTTTAATCTCTTGTTGAAGCATATATCTTTATGAAGTTCATGTAAGTAACCGGTTCTGAATGCTAATGAGTTAACGGTATTCAACACTGAAAGCTGAGAAAAGAAGAAAATTTACAGAACATAATATTGGTTTTTCAACTTCTTCAATAAAGTTTTTAGAGTTTAACAGTAATCTCATACGCAAAACGGTAAAGGAAAAACTATTAGTAAGACTAACTTTAGTATCTAATTTTTCAACTTTTATAAACTGTTTATTCAGGTAATTAGAAACTACAATTACACTACTTTACATGTTATTCAATTAAAAGAAAGTTCGCAAATATCGCAACAATTCACGGTTTAAAAGCTCTGTATGTCCTCAACGTTCCAAGAATGGTTGAAAATTGCCCTGTTTCTTCAATTGCCGCAAATTCGGTTTCTTTCAACAAATCCGGAATGATGCCTTTGACATGTGGTGAAGTGGTTTTAAATCCATCCAAGATTTGGACAGGAAGAAAGGCAGCGCGCATCATCCCATTTTGCGGTTTCTCAAAATCAAGAAGATGGAACTGGCCGCCCGATTTGAGTACCCGACGAACTTCTTCAAACGTTTCCTTCTTCTTCTCCAGTGTCAGATGGTGGATGAACAAACTGGTAAAGACATGATGAAACAGGTTAGTCGAAAAGGGGAGCTGATCCGAAAAACCTTCCTCAAAAAGGATTGAATTAGCCCGGTTTTCTTTCATTTTACTATTCGCGATGGCTAGGATTTCCGGATCGGCATCGACACCAATCACTTGTATACCCGGTTGGGATTGCTGAAGTAAAAGGGCAAGCGTCCCAGTGCCGCAAGCCAAATCCATTACTTGTTCACCAGGTTGAAGGGAAGCTTGGTTGACCAGCTTCATTTTCATCTTTTTTTCTTGCATGCCCCATTCAATTAACGGATCATAGAAGCGAGTCAGCCAATGATATTTGAGTGCCGGTATATAGGCTTTCTTTTGGGGCATCTTCATGGAAGTCGCCTCCTCTTTTTAGGTGGGTTTATTCGAATTCGATTACCAAATCAACCGTTTCTCGGTCAGTGGTTGTCGGCAATTGGTAGGATTGCTGATATTTCTCATGTCCTTTGCCGGTGATCACAATCCAATCACCTTCTCTGCTTTCATCGATCGCTTTCTGAATGGCGAGTGTACGGTCTGGAATGATGTTTCCTTTAAGATTGCCGTAGCCCTCATTTAATTGATTTAAGGCTTTCACCATAGTGCTTTGAGAAACCGTATTCAGGTCATCCAACGTCAAAATGTACTGGTCACTCAATTCAGCGGCTAAAGACACCATGGCGCTTCGCTTGCTGGGGTCTCGATCACCTCGAAAGCCGAAAATATGGATGATTCTTTGGGCGCCCTGCAGTTTCGCAGTCTTCAAGCAGTAAGAAATGGCATCCGGGGTATGGGCATAGTCCACAACAACAATCGAGCCATTGGCTAGTCTGGTGATTTCAAATCGGCCTTCCACCCCCTGAAAAAGCGGAATGGAATTCAAGAGCTTTTCTTTAGGAATACCCAACAGTCTTGAAGTTCCATATGCCATTATAGTATTGTACATATTGTGTATTCCATCTATCGCGGAGTTTATTTGATACGTTTCGTTCTGTTCTTTCACAATAATAGAATTGGTCAGTGAATTGAATTGGACAACGCTTAAACTGTAATCAGCGGATTTGCCTATCACATACACCGATTTCCCATCCCTTCGCAGGATCTCCAAGAGCTTTCGCCCCCACGCATTGTCCCCATTCACCACTGCGGTTCCACGTTCTTTCAACTGATTGAACATCAATAACTTCGTCTGGAAGTACTCCTCCATGGAACCGTGATAATCCAAGTGTTCATGATGAAGATTAGTAAACAGGCCGTAATCAAATTCAATCCCTTCCAAACGGTATTGGGCTAATCCGTGAGAAGAAACTTCCATAATAATGACATCATCCTCACTGATAGATAACAGTTGATGCAGAGCTAGTGAATTTGGCGTGGTGTTGGCAGTTTTTATTTTTTTTCCATTGATTATGTTTTGGATGGTTCCGATAACGGAACAAGATATCCCGTTGCTTTCTAAAAAGTGCTGCAGCATATAGCTTGTGGTCGTTTTCCCGTTGGTTCCTGTAATGCCAATCATCACTTTCTGGTTAGATGGGTGGCCATAGAAGTTCCTCGCCATCCTGCCAAGGGTTTTGCGGCTATTTGCAACTTGGAGATAAGGGACGGATAAACCGGTGATAGCCTGTTCCCCGATGACAATTACAGCCCCTTTTTCAACTGCCTGTTCAATATACAGATGGCCATCACTTTCAAAACCTTCAATGGCGATAAATGCAAACCCTTCTTCCACTACCTTGGAGTTGTCGGCAATACCTTGGATGTCTAATTCTAAAGTTCTGGAATCTAATCGGGTGACCAGATCGAGTTCATGCAAAAGTTGACTTGTTTTCATTGATTGGGTAACCTCTCTCAAACAATTTAAATTCGATTCATTCTATATGATGGATGTTGAGAAAATGTGCAGAATTCGAACCGATAAGCTTAACAAGAAAAACTTAATTTTCTTGTAACAAAACTGAAACTCATCGAGTTTCAGTGGAAATAAAAACCTACTTCCTCATTTCAATAAAAAACCCGAGATCTTGTAGACAAGATCTCAGGCTTTATCGCTTTTATTTACCTGACAATTCACTTTCGGTTACCCATTTGTGATTGGTAACCGGTTCCCCGCCAGTCGTAGGTGTGAAATCGACCATATAGACGGTTGTGTCCTCGATTGAATCAATGGTAGCCGTTGCGCCGTCCATGCCCTCCATGTGATCAGCGGCTATTGTTGCTTCATCGCCCGGTTTCAAGGTTAGGTCTCCCGGATTTTCAAGTTCCTCGTGAATCACCCATTTGTGGTTTTCAACTGGTTCCCCGCCGGTAGTCGGCGTATAGGTCAAAGCATAAGCCGTTGTATCATAAGCGCCGACAATCGTGGCTTCGGCCCCTTTCATTCCTTCCATATGATCCGTTTCAATGATGGCCTGACTTCCGACTTCATAAGTTGGATTTTCTGCCTCTGCTAGATCCTCAGGAACTTCACCTGAGCTGGAGTGGTTCATCCCTCCCATATCCATATCTTCATCAGAATCCATATTCATGTCTTCACTAGAATCCATTTCCATTTGTTCGTCGTTTTCAGCCGGATTCATTCCTTCGTCGTTACTATTGCAAGCAGCTAGCGTAAATGCAGCTAAGAGCGACATCGTTCCCATCATAAACTTCTTTTTTATCATCGTTTATCCCTCTTTCTTTTATAATCTCTTTTTACTTTACCCAATAAGTATGCAAATCCAGTGCAGGAATGATGACATTTAGTTGTATAAAGAGTTAAATAGCTAAAAAGGTTAGAAGAATCTGCACAGAAAGTCGAAACTTTTTAGGTAAACTTAAAGATAATCGATTGGAATAGGATAAAATAAATTGAGCAAGAAAGTGGAGGAAATAAAAAATGATTAAAAAGAAATTTGCGTTGATTACGGTAATGGCTGGATTCTTTATAACGGGATGCACCAATAGTGGCGATGAAGCGTTTGAAGTTCCGTTTGAGGGTGAATTGAGCCATGTTCATGGAATAGGCTACGCTGGAAATGATAATGGGCTGTATTTTGCCTCTCACAGCGGCCTAAAGATTTATCGGGAAGGTGATTGGTTTGAAACATCGGATAATTTCCATGATTACATGGGATTTAATGCAGTAGACGAAGGGTTTTATACTTCGGGACATCCAAGTGCTGATTCTGATTTGCCCAATCCACTTGGAATTCAGCGCAGTTTGGATGGAGGAAGATCCTTGGAGCGTATCGCGTTTGAAGGAGAAACCGATTATCATGCCATGGCCGTCGGATATAATAGCCATGACATTTTTCTGTTGAATCCAGCGAAAAATTCCCAATTGGAAACGGGTTTCCATAAAAGCACGGACGAAGGAAAAACTTGGGAGGCAGTGAATGCTGCAGGATTGGAGGGTGAAGTTTCTGCGTTGGCTCTTCATCCAACCGATTCCAGCTTAGTTGCCGCAGCTACTTCTACTGGGATCTATGTATCGGAAGATGGAGGAGAAAACTTTGAACTCGTGACTCAGGAAAGCGAGCGGGGGACAGCTGTTTTCTTCGATGAAGATTCGCTGTTTTTTGCAAGCTATGGTACTGGCCCGTCATTGATGAAATATACGGTGGAAACTCAAGAAGAAGAGATGCTAAACTTACCGGAGCTCACAGGAGACGGAATAGTTTTTATCTTCCAAAATCCAAATAACAACGAAGAACTTGCACTTTATACTTTGCAAGGACAAGCCTTTTTATCAGAAGATGCTACAAAGACCTGGCTTCCACTGCTTGAAGAAGGAAATGTCTAATAATAGGGTGATATGGGCGAATGGAACATCCTGGTGAAACATTTTTATTTGACTAGTTTTTTCAGTGGTTTGCAAATCAATTAACCGATTTGGTCAGAAGGAGGTTGTGATGTTTAATAAACTGTCATTGAAAATCGGTTTGCTGTTTTTTGTCTTTATCGTCATCATTGAATCGATTTTGTTCCTGACTTTGTATTTCACCTTTGTAAATGACCGGGTGGATGAAGTGATGGAGAATTTATTAGCCAGAGGAAATACCCATAGTGAAGTTTTGGAAGACAGTTTCGAACAAACCACATTGAACCATGTCGGCATGATGGAATCAGCATCTGATTTCACTGTAATTATTACGGATGTAGAAGGAAACCGGCTAGTGAATTCTGACTTGATTGAATCTGAAATGGCCGAAGTGCTCAACCATACGGACTTTGATGAAATTCCGACAGATGGAAGAATCGTGGAAGAGCAATGGAAGGAGAAAAAGTACATTGCCACGGACAGTCCGATTACCATCAACGGAGAACACCAAGGACATGTCTTTATGTTTGCGGAAACAAGCCATATTAAACAGATTGTGGATCATTTAACAGAACAGTTCTTAGTAATAGGACTGGTTGCCATCTGTCTGACAATCATCACCATTCTGGTATTGTCCCGATTGATTACACTGCCGTTGATTCGCATGAAGGAAGCGACTGAGCAACTGAGTATAGGAAACAACCACGTCAAACTCAATATGGAACGGAAGGACGAATTGGGTGAGTTGGCAAATGCTATTACTACCTTATCAGACGATCTGGACCGTTTAAAAACGGCGCGGAATGAGTTTTTAGCCAGTATTTCGCATGAACTGCGGACACCGCTTACCTATATCAAAGGGTATGCTGATATTGTGAGCCGATCAACCACTTCCCCGCAAGAACAAAAGGAATATATCGGTATTATCCGGGAAGAGACGACACACTTAACCGGGTTAATCCAGCAATTGTTTGAATTAGCTAAGATGGATCACAACCAGTTCTTGATTAAAAAAGAGAACTTCTCACTGGCCATGCTCTTTAACAGTGTCAGCAGTCTGGTTCGGCCAGCCTTTGATGAAAAAAATATTTCGTTGTTGGTCAGCTGCGATCGGGAAATTGTTGCAGCTATCGATCCAGAACGTTTCCAGCAAGTTCTTCTGAATATATTGGATAATGCTAGAAAGCATTCCGGTAAAGAAACGCAGGTAACCCTTCGAGGGGAGCAAAATGAACAAACGATTAGCATCAGTGTGAGTGATGAAGGAGAAGGTATACCGTCAGAAGATCTGCCTTTCGTGTTTGAACGGTTGTACCGGGTGGAAAAATCAAGGTCTAGACAAAGCGGGGGAAGTGGTTTGGGATTAGCGATTGCCAAAGAGATCGTTGAGTCACACGGGGGATATATTTCCATCAAAAGTGAACGTGGGCAAGGGACGACGGTCCTAATTGAATTAGAGAGGGGGAATTCTCATTTATAAAGTGTTATTAGTGGACGATGAACAACGGATGCTGGATTTAGTTGCGCTGTACCTGAGGCCGCATAATTTTCATTGCAAAAAAGCGCTCGGAGCATCCGAAGCTCTCTCCTATTTGAAAAAAGAAAAAGTTGACATCGTTTTATTAGATGTCATGATGCCCGAAATGGATGGATGGTCGCTTTGCCGAGAAATCAGGAAATTTTCAGATGTCCCAATTATTATGTTGACTGCGCGAGAGCAACAAGAGGATATTATCAAAGGGTTAAAACTGGGGGCGGACGATTACATTACCAAACCTTTTGATGAGGAAGAGCTACTCGCGCGCATGGAAGCTCTGTTGCGGAGAAGAACCCCGGTGAAGTTCATTGAAGTAAACGAATTGCTTTGGGAAGGAGATCGGTTCGAACTTTCATTCAAGAAGGAGCCAATCAAGTTAACCCCGAAAGAATTCGCCATGATAGGGCTCTTAATGGGAAATCCGAACAAGGTTTTTCCGAGGGAACAATTGATTGATTTGATCTGGGGGTTTGATTCAAAAACAGAAGGGAGAACCATCGATTCGCATGTTCGGAACGTAAGAGAAAAAATTCGGCAAACCGGTTTTCCGATTGATGAGCATTTTCTTACAGTCTGGGGTATTGGATATAAGTGGATCAATATGCCATAACTAGTTGTAACAAAAAAAAGCCCACGTACAAAAGAATCTTTTGTACGTGGGCTTTGTTAAAATGTTACGCAATATTTCTGCACGCTTCGGCGCATCTGTGGCACGCTTCGGCGCAACGCTTACAATGTTCGTGATGATCTGCGTGCTTGTCGCATTCGTTGCCGCAAGCTTCACATATTTCTGCGCATACTTGTGCCAATTGTGAGACAAACGGCGAGTTTCTAGTGATTGCATGTTCTAGAAATGCGCAAATATCGGCGCATTCCCGGTCTAATCGAATACACTGTGCCATCATCTTGACATCTTCTTCCTGCAGACAAGCGTCAAAACAGTGATTACATTCCGCTGCGCAATCGTGCAATGCCTGAATAAGTTCTTGATGTTGTTCATGTGCCATTCCTAAAACCTCCATTTTTGTATTTGTGCTTCCTAATTAGAGTTCCCGTTGGTTTTATAATTAAACGATAATTTAGAAACTCCATAGAAACTGCACAACTTCAAGTTCCACCGATGTAGACGCGTTGTTGATTAAAACGGTTAACCATCTAAATTCTTAAATTTTTCTACTTATCAATTGAAAATAGTAAAAGAAAGATCTCTACTGTAAATTAAAGTAACGAAAGAACTGCTGCTTTAGAGTGATATATTGGAAGAATCCGTTACTTTGACGAAAACTCTTAAACAACGTATAATACGGGTATAGGGTATATTCAAGGAGGATTGAACCAATGGAAAAAACGCTAAAGACAACAGTACAACCCAATAAAGAACAACTACTGAATCGGTTGAAACGGATTGAAGGACAAGTTCGCGGTGTTCATCAAATGGTGGAAAACGATCGTTACTGTGTAGACATTCTACACCAAGTAAGCGCCATCCAATCCGCCATGAATAGAGTATCACTCGCTTTACTGGAAGATCATACGCATCACTGTGTAACAAAAGCCATCAAAGAAAACAAAGGCGAAGAAGCAATTAGCGAGCTGATGGATGTTATGAAAACCATGACAAAATAAAATAGTAGAAATACTAGTTGATATACCCTTGAGGGGTATGGTAAGGTTTGACTAATATTACTCGTGGAGGTGAAAAATATGACTGAAACATTGAAAGTACAAGGGATGTCTTGTGGCCACTGCGTGAATGCAGTTGAAACAAGCGTCGGTGAAATCCAAGGTGTCTCGAGTGTAAAAGTGGACCTTGACAAGGGCGAAGTGGCAGTTGCATATGATGAAACCAAAACGTCATTGAATGAAATTCAAGAGGCAATTGAGGAGCAAGGCTATTCCGTTGCCTAACTTTTTTAGCTATCTAGTAATTAGAAGATAAGGTCATACCCCGCGTGTGACCTTTCTTTTTCAATAAGATATACCCCGGCATAGTATGGGAGGGATAAAGATGAAGACCAAAGAAAAAACATTGCAGATCAGCGGCATGACTTGTGCTGCATGTGCGAACCGGATTGAAAAAGGCCTTTCAAAAATCGACGGCGTTGAAAAAGCAAATGTCAATTTTGCATTGGAACGCTCCACAATTGTCTACGATCCGGATAAAACGAATATCCAGGAGTTCAAAGAGAAAGTCGGAAAGCTTGGCTATAATGTGGTCGAAGAGAAAGTAGATTTTGATGTTTCAGGGATGACTTGCGCAGCATGTGCGAACCGGATTGAAAAAAAGGTCAATAAAATGGACGGTATTTCAAGTGCGAACGTCAATTTTGCTTTGGAGAAAATTTCGGTGAGCTATGACGCAAATCAAGTCACGCCTTCGGACATGATGGAAACAGTCAAAAAGCTTGGGTATGAACTTATCCCAAAGCAGGACAGCAAAAATAAGCTGGATCATAAAGAACAGGAAATTCGTTCTCAGACGAGAAAATTTTTACTGTCACTGGTACTAACGCTTCCGTTGGCTTGGACAATGATTAGCCATTTCGAATTTTTGTCTTTTTTATATTTGCCAATGTTTCTTATGAACCCTTGGGTTCAGTTAGCATTTGCAGCCCCGGTGCAATTCATTGTCGGGGCACAGTTCTATAAGGGGGCATTTAATGCACTGAGAAACAGAAGTGCGAATATGGATGTGCTTGTTGCCCTTGGAACAAGTGCCGCATTTTTCTATAGTTTCTTCTTGACGATTGAGTGGACCTTGGCAGGAAGTACAGGAATGGCAGAACTATACTATGAAGCTTCTGCTGTAATCATTACTTTGATTGTACTCGGCAAGCTATTTGAGGCACGGGCAAAAGGAAAAACAAGCCAAGCCATCCAGAAGCTGCTGGGACTGCAGGCAAAAACAGCACGCCTATTGCAAGATGGCATAGAAGTTGAGGTGCCGATTGAGCAAGTGACAGCAGGTGACATTTTACTTGTGAAGCCAGGCGAAAAAATACCGGTTGATGCAAAAGTGCTGGAAGGACAATCGGCAGTGGACGAATCGATGCTAACCGGGGAAAGCATGCCGGTCGATAAAATAAGTGGGGATACAGTCATCGGAGCAACCATCAACAAAAATGGCTCGCTGAAATTGCAGGCTGTGAA
The DNA here is from genome assembly GCF_008369335.1 of Planococcus sp. ANT_H30. Lineage (NCBI taxonomy): Bacteria > Bacillati > Bacillota > Bacilli > Caryophanales > Caryophanaceae > Planococcus > Planococcus sp. ANT_H30. The sequence continues at coordinate 52,738 of NZ_VOBJ01000008.1, forward strand.
AGTTGGCAAAGATACTGCACTCGCTCAAATTGTAAAAGTGGTTGAAGATGCACAGGGTTCTAAAGCTGATATCCAGCGTTTAGCAGATAAAATTTCTGGTATCTTTGTGCCGATCGTTGTCGGAATTGCGGCTGTTACGTTCCTGATCTGGTATTTTGTCGTGTCACCTGGCGATTTCCGCGCAGCACTTATCCCAACCATCTCTATCCTTGTCATTGCTTGTCCATGTGCTCTCGGTCTGGCAACACCGACGTCGATTATGGCTGGCTCCGGTCGGGCTGCAGAAATGGGTTTGCTGTTTAAAGGTGGAGAACACCTGGAAAATACACAATCCATTGACACCATCGTGTTGGATAAAACCGGAACCGTAACAAAAGGAGAGCCAGCACTAACGGATGTTGTGGTTACAGGCGGTTTCCCCGAAGCTGAACTGCTTCAGTTGATTGGTTCAGCAGAAAGTGCTTCGGAACATCCGCTGGCACAAGCCATAGTCAACGGTGCAAAAGAAGCAGGCTATGAGCTTTCGAATCCCACTGAATTTGAAGCATTGCCAGGATACGGCATTCATGCAGTCGTGGATGGCAAAGAACTGCTTGCAGGTACACGGAAACTGTTGACTCAGCATGAAGTTGCGTTTACGGAAGTAGAAACACTTATGGAACAGCTGGAAAGTGAAGGGAAAACCGCGATGCTTGTCGCAGTGAATAAACGAGCAGTCGGTGTTGTGGCAGTGGCAGATACGGTCAAAGAGACATCGAAAGAAGCGGTCAGCCGATTGCAGAAGCTAGGAATCGACGTGATTATGCTGACAGGCGATAATAGCCGCACTGCACAAGCCGTGGCAAAACAGGTGGGCATTACAAACGTCATTTCGGAAGTCCTTCCGGAAGAGAAGAGTGATGAGATTAAGAAACTGCAGGCGCAGGGCAAAAAAGTGGCAATGGTTGGTGATGGGATTAATGACGCACCGGCACTGGCTACTGCGGATATTGGGATGGCTGTCGGAACAGGCACGGATATTGCGATTGAAGCGGCTGATATTACGCTCATGCGCGGCGATCTGAATAGCGCAGCGGATGCAATTATCATGAGCCGAAAAACGATGCGCAACATTAAACAGAATCTATTTTTCGCGTTTATTTATAACACCATCGGTATTCCTATTGCAGCAATTGGCCTTCTTGCTCCTTGGGTAGCAGGAGCTGCAATGGCGTTCAGTTCAGTATCAGTTGTTTTGAATGCCTTGCGCCTACAACGAACAAATTTACTGAAATAAGATAACCCAAACCCTGGTTCTAATTAAATTAACTGGAGTTTGGGCTATTTTTCTGTAGTTTCTCCACAGTTTCTCGAAAAAGATTGTATAAACTGAAAATCAAAGAATTGCCACAGCTGGTTTAGAGTCGTTAGCTGTAACTACCTCGAAATATCCATGCCAAGCCGGTAATTTGGCTATCAATATAGAGAAGATAAGGTTGGTTTAGAAGGATATTGATCATACGATATGAGGAGAGATATTAATGAAGGAAAATCAAAATCAACACAGTTCTCATGAACATTTAGATTCAACTGAACAGGATCATCATCATTCAGAACATCATCACGACGAACCCACGATCCAGGAAGAGAATGCGGATGGGAAATCTGGGGGCCATGACCATCACGGACATCACGGACATGGCGATATGGTGGAAGATTTCAAAAAACGGTTCTTTATTTCATTGATTCTGACGCTTCCGATTCTGGCATTATCCCCGATGATCCAGCATTTCATGGGAGTTGATTGGCGCTTTGACAATGATATGTACCTGTTATTTGGCCTATCGACTATTGTTTTCTTTTATGGGGGATGGCCGTTTCTAACCGGTGGCATCAGGGAGTTGAAAGACAGAAATCCTGGAATGATGACCTTAATCGCTCTGGCCATTACGATTGCTTATGGTTATAGCACCATGGTGGTCTTCGGCTGGGACGGCAATCAGCTGTTCTGGGAACTGGCCACGCTGGTCGTCATCATGTTGCTCGGACATTGGATTGAAATGCGTTCGATCATGGGGGCTTCCAATGCACTTGAACAGCTGATTCAGTTGATGCCAAACGAAGCACATAAATTGGACGACAATAACCAAGTCCAGGATGTGCCGCTATCCGAAATCAAAAATAAAGATCGGTTGCTGGTTAAACCGGGTGAAAAGATTCCGGTAGATGGCTTAATTGTGGAAGGGAAATCCACAGTGGATGAATCCATGCTAACCGGAGAATCCATGCCCATCGACAAAACAGAAGGCGATGATGTCATCGGCGGTTCGGTGAACAAGGAAGGTTCCCTGACTGTGGAAGTGGAGAAAACCGGGCAAGAGTCCTACTTATCGCAAGTGATCAAGATGGTCAAAGAAGCGCAGGAATCCAAATCCAGAACACAGGACTTGACCAATCGTGCAGCCAAATGGCTGTTTTATCTGGCAATAGTCGCTGGTCTTGCAACATTTGCTGCTTGGCTGCTGCTTGGCTACTCATTGGATATAGCGGTTGAACGCATGGTGACGGTCATGGTCATTACATGCCCACATGCATTGGGGTTAGCGGCGCCACTTGTCATGGCAGTTTCAACTTCCATATCGGCAAAAAAAGGTTTATTGATCCGGAATCGGACCGGCTTCGAAGATGCCCGGAATTTGAATGCTGTCGTCTTTGATAAAACAGGAACCTTAACAAAAGGGGAATTCGGCGTCACTAACATTGTGCCAAACGGCGAGTATACAAAAGAAGACGTTTTACGGTTTGCTGCCACTATTGAACAGAATTCGGAACACCCAATTGCGGCGGGCATTGTGAATTCCGCAAAAGAAAAAGGGATTACATTTGGGAGAGTCATCGATTTTGAATCGATTACCGGAAAAGGCATTCAAGGGCAAGTAGATGGTCGGAAAGTTAACGTTGTCAGCCCCGGTTATATGAACAGCAACAAGCTAAGCTACAATCAGCAACAGTTCACTGAACTATCGGAAGAAGGGAAAACGGTCGTATTTGTTTTGGTGGAAGATAAACTTGCTGGAATGGTTGCCCTTGCCGATATGGTTCGTGAAACGGCCAAAGAAGCCGTTACGGCATTGAAGGAACAAGGCATTCATTCCATCATGCTGACAGGCGACAACAAGAAAGTGGCAGACTGGGTAGCAAGACAAGTGGGCATCGACGAAGTCTATGCAGAAGTATTGCCGGATGACAAAGCCAATCAAATCAAGAAAATCAAAGAAAAAGGCTGGAAAGTGGCGATGACCGGAGATGGTGTAAATGATGCACCGGCACTCGCAACAGCCGATCTCGGAATCGCCATCGGGGCTGGGACTGATGTCGCCATGGAAACGGCGGATGTAATACTAGTCCGAAGCAATCCGAACGATGTGGTTGCATTGATGGATTTATCGAAAAAGACCTATCGGAAAATGGTGCAGAATTTATGGTGGGCCACCGGATACAATATTTTCGCGATTCCGCTGGCTGCAGGTGTCTTGGCTCCCTGGGGAATTGTGGTCAGTCCTGCGATTGGCGCCGTATTTATGAGTTTAAGCACCATCATTGTCGCCATCAATGCGAAACTTTTAAAAGCATAAAATTTTGCGTGTAAGAGAATTAGAATTTGACGGAAATTGCATTCAAGATACTAGTTAACTTGAGGAGGGATGAAATGAAAATTCAAATCATATGTGAGAACTGCAGTACAATTGCGGAACTTCTCCCTCGCAGCAAAGATGCAGACGTGGGTATCCGAACAGTAAATCAGAAATTTCTCGTAGGCGTGAGCTGGAAGAACGAGGTTATTGAGAACTTTCAAGAAGATTTCATCGACAAATTGGGCAAAGCCACTTCCAATGAGGAACGAAAAGAAATCTTGGAGGAAGAGATAACGGAAAATACGTTTGCTGAAACCGTCGATTTCGAATTGAGTTTCACCTGCAGGGGATGCGGAGATCGGATTACCTTAAATGACTTTCAATTACTCGATCTTATTGGATTTTAAATGAAGTATAAGAATCGATTAAAATACACCATACAGATGAGTTATCAAGTTTTATCAAAAGTTCTTTCAGAGTTCGACATTAAAGAGCATCTTCAGCTAATACATAGCTGAAGATGCTCTTTTTCATAAGTGGAAGCATGGATGATGCTCGCAAGCACCACTTCTGACAACGTACAGATAGCTGTGTTAAAGCAAATAAAAGAAGATTATAATATGTGGTTATGGCAATTATCAGGACAGGTGGAAGGTTCTTTTAAGAAACAGTCATAGTGGAGGCAGCTATTCTTAACCAACACAAAGTACGTACATTTACCTATTTAACTCAGTCTCGATAGTTTCTCCATAAGTTTCGCTTATTATAAGAAGAGTTTTGAGATGCTATTATTTCTTGCATGTTAGATTGCACTTTTTTAGGAAGGTAAGTTAACCAGGTGAAAAATTGAAGCTACTTTTAAGCTGGTGTGTATTAATAAATAGCAACGAGAACCTTGAAGAAAAAATGATGAGTTACCAAATATAGAGTAGTGATTCTTGACGGTCAGAAAAATCCTGATTTTTAATGGGTAGCAACTAAAGAATGGACATACGGAAGGGGAATATGAAAGTGAATGTGAAATCAAAATGGATGGTGACGGGTGTTTCAACTGTATTAGCCCTCACCATGTACTTGCCAACAACAAATGCAAATACGTTAAGCGAACTTGAAAAAAAGCAGCAGGAAACAGAACAAAAAAAAGGTGAGTTAGATGCTAGAATCAACGAAAAATCAAATGCCATCAGCGAAAATCAAACGAAGTTAACCGGAATCATGACGAAAATCACGGAACTGGATAATAAAATCAAAGAAACTGAATTCAAAATTACTGCAGTTCAAGAAGAAATCGATCAAACGAAAAGTGAAATTGATGAGTTGAAAAAATCAATTGAAGAACTCGAAGAGAAAATTAACGAGCGAACAGAGTTGCTTAAGGAGCGTGCCCGTGCCATTCAAATGAGTGGTGGATCGGTGGATTACATAGATGTCTTGCTTGGTGCTAATAGCTTTATTGATTTTATCGACCGGTTCTCTGCCGTGAATACATTAATTGAAGCAGATCGAGAAATTATGCTGCAACAAGCGCAAGACAAAGAGCTGTTAGCTGAACAGAAAGCCGAAGTGGAAACGAAGCTCACAGCACAAAGAGAACGCCAAACAGAGCTTCAAGAGCTTCAAAATTCACTTGCCTCTCAAAAAAGCGAGCAAAATGGGCTAGTGAAAGAGCTGACAGCGGAACAGAACCGATTAGCCAGTGCAAAATCCGAACTGGAAGATCGGTTTGAAGAAGAAATAGAAATCAGTGTTGATTTGGAACAACAAATCGTGGCTGAGCAAACGCGTCTCGCTGAATTGGCAAGGAAAGCGGAAGAAGAACGCCAACGGAAATTAGCCGCCGAAGAAGAACGTCAGCGTCAAGCAGCGGCTGAAGCCGAAAAACAGCGCCAAGCAACCGCTAAAAAGGAAGCGGAGGCAGAACGTGCGGCGACAGACCGCAAAGCGACAATTGCCTCAAAAAAGACTGACAATACGAGTGCTTCAAGTACATCAAGACCGGCAGAAAAGCCGGCATCCAGTTATACCGCACCTGCTGCTTCAACAAGCTCTCCGTTTATCAGACCGGCAGCAGGCCGGCATACATCCGGATTTGGCGGCCGGGATATCGGGGATGGGGCTGAAACGCATTTAGGCTACGATATTGCTAATGTAACGGACACACCTATCGTGGCAGCTGCAGAAGGTATTGTATCCTATGCGGGTGTAATGGGGGGATATGGAAATGTCGTGATTGTTACTCATTCAATTAATGGACAGACTCACGCGACAGTATACGCACATATGAATTCCATCAACGTCTCGGTCGGTCAGTCTGTTTCACAAGGGCAACAAGTCGGAGGCATGGGGAATACGGGACGTTCTACAGGAACCCATCTGCACTTTGAAGTTCACGTAGGGCCTTGGAACGGTGCACGTTCGAATGCTGTAAATCCAGCCCAGTATATTAGGTGATCCTGTAAACAATCGGCATTTTCTACTATGCCGATTGTTTTTTCTTCTATACAATCTTAATGGAAGCGAGGTCAAATCATATTGCCAAGAACTCAAAAAACTATTAAAAAAGGTAAGAAGAAAATGTCGGCATTAACTGGTTTATACTATTTGGCACTTTTTCTCTCTACTTCTCTACTGGTCGTTGCTTTGGCGTATATCTACTTCAATATAGAAGGAAATGACCGTGAAAATTTTGAGTCGAATGATCTAAAATCTCAAGGAACATCCGATTCGACTTCATCAAGTTTTCACTTTCAACTCCTTAAGCCGCCAGATGGAACCACTGGTTCTTCAAACGGCATTCTCAATTCGGAAGAGGGTACCACATTACATGCGGAGCAATTAACAAGAGATGAATTTCAACCTGCCATGAAAGATCTGTTTAAAGACAGGGATCTTTCTCCAGAGAATGTCGAAGATATATTTGGAAATATAAGTTCCTCAGATAAACTAAACACAGGGCACTCGACTTTCGGTAGAGAGGTCATTTACATTTATCACTCCCACAGCAGAGAAGCTTTTTTACCTTATTTAAAAAAGACAGATCAACCAGAAGAAGCCTATCATTCAAAAGCCAACATTACGTTGGTTGGTGAGATGTTGGGAAAAGCCTTGGAACGAAGGGGTTTAGGGACAACAGTCAATTCTACTGATATCGTTCAAGAATTGGATTCAAGAGAATTAGATTATGGCAGTTCTTACGCTGTTTCGGGAGAACATGTGAGGTCTGCTCAAAAAGAAAACAGTGACTTGGAAATCTTTCTAGATATCCATCGGGATTCATTGCGTAAAGATTCTACCACTATCGAACTGAATGAAGAGGATTATGCAAAGCTGTTATTCGTAGTCGGAACAGGTCACAAGGAATTCGAAAAGAATCTGACATTCACGGAAGATTTACATCAACAGCTTGAAATTGAATATCCGGGATTGTCCAAAGGAATACTTGAAAAAGACAGCAGTCAAGGGAACGGCGTCTACAATCAGAATCTGTCTCCCAACTCAGTCATTGTTGAAATTGGGGGAGTCGATAATACGGTAGAAGAACTTCACCGTACAGTAGAAGCATTGGCCGCAGTGTTAAGCGATTATTATTGGCATGAAAAAAAGTAAATCGGATCTTGAGTTAACATATGAGGAATTATCGGAAGAAGGACAGGATTATACCCTCCTTTTTCTTTTCTTTTGCTTGATAAAGTATCATTTTTTATGGTTATTAATCAGAGTATGGCAAGTTGTTTATATACACAAGCCGGGAATTAACTAGAACCGAAAGATATTTTCACAAGTTCTAAAAAGACTGCTACAGTGCTATTCTATTTTAAATTACCTTTTTAAATTTTGGTAAACAAGAGAATTCTTTTCGATAGATTTTGTGAGTCAAAATGTAAAAATGGCATAACGATTCTATATCTTATAAAAGCATCTATTAAAATAGCAAAAGCCGGCTTCGTTGACAACCAGTCGTGGAAAGCGTTAAGTTTAGCTGGAAGATACTTGGAATTTAAACATTGCAGGAAAAGAATCCAATACATCACTATTCAAAGTAAAAACGATTTTTTCATGAGAAGGGAGCAATTCATAATGCAAAAGAAAATTTTTATTTCCCCCAAAAAATATATTCAAGGTGCTGGTGTTCTAAGTCAGCTTGGCGAAGAAGTTGCTAAAATCGGGGAAACGCCGTTTATTTTATCCGACAGCACGGTTTGGGGAATCACAGGAAACACAGTTGAGGAAAGTTTCAAAGCTTCGAATACTTCATATATTTATGAAGAGTTTACGGGAGAAGCTTCTAATACGGAAATTGATCGTCTTTCTAAAGTAGGGAAAGATAAAAAAGCTGACGTTGTGATCGGGTTAGGCGGAGGAAAAACTATAGACACCGCGAAAGCCGTTGGGGATGCCCTGGGAATTGCTGTCGTGGTTGCTCCTACAACTGCATCTACAGATGCTCCGACAAGCGCACTTTCCGTGATTTATTCCGACGATGGGGTATTTGAGGGCTATAAGTTCTATACCAAAAATCCGGATTTAGTTTTGGTCGATTCAAAAGTGATCGTCAATGCACCAGTGTTTCTCTTGGCTTCGGGCATGGGAGATGCTATGGCCACATTTGTTGAAACCCGAGCTTCATTGAAACGAAATTCAAATACCATGGCGGGTGGAAAGGCTACTCTTGCTGGACAGGCAATTGCTGAAAAAGCTGAAGAAGTACTTTTCGATCAAGGTATTGCTGCATACAAAGCTGCAAAACAAGGGCTGGTCACTCCGCAAGTTGAAGCGATTATCGAAGCAAACACCTTATTATCAGGATTAGGATTCGAAAATGGCGGATTGGCTTCAGCGCACGCTATCCACAATGGCTTTACTGCACTTGAAGGAGAAATTCACAAGTTGACTCATGGCCAAAAGGTAGCCTACGGTGTCTTGACTCAGTTAGTATTGGAAGGTTACGCAGAATCTGACATTCTGCGTTATGCCGACTTCTTTAAAGAAATTGAGTTGCCGACAACTCTGAAAGACCTTCATTTAGAAAATGCGTCATACGAAGACTTACTTAAAATTGGCGAACTGGCTACCGTGGCAGGAGAAACATCGCATAACATGAACCCGGAACTTACACCGGAACAAATTGCAGATGCCATTTTAGCGGTAAATGCAATTACAACTGCTTGAATTTGGTTGAGATAAAGTAAATTTAGATTGAAGCATACCTAAGAAGGAGATAACTCATCAGCATGGGTTATCTTCCTTTCTTCCATTTTATATGTTCGCAAAATACTAATTTAACGAACAAATAGAAAAGGCATATGATAAAATGAAGAGTATCAAGGCATTTAGCATCAAATCTACTTAAATCAAGCAATTTTTCCTTTAATCTTCTGAAAAGCAGGTGTTCCGAAATGAGCTCATTTACTCGCGTCGACGAATTAAAAAAGCAATTAGATCAATACAGACCACTTCCGGCTGCGGCTGTGAAGAACCTCCGCGACGTGTATCGTGTGGAATGGACGTACAATTCGAATGCCATCGAAGGCAATACTTTATCGCTGATTGAAACGAAAGTAGTCATGGAAGATGGCTTAACGATTGGTGGTAAACGGCTGCAGGAACATTTTGAAGTCATCAACCACGCCGAGGCCATTAGCTTTATTGAGGAGCAGGTCACTCAAACCGAACCGTTGGATGAGCGCACGCTAAAAACGATTCATCACTTGATCTTAAAGAATATCGACGATGAAAATGCAGGTAGATATCGTTCCATCAACGTGCGAATCTCCGGTAGCCAGCACGAACCACCGCATTTTCTGCAGGTGGCGAATGAAATGCACGAGCTTTTCGCCTGGTACGAGCATGAAAAAGATCGGCTGCATCCGGTGGAGCTGGCCGCATTGTTTCATTTTAAATTCGTTTATATTCATCCATTCGCAGATGGCAATGGCCGGACCGCGAGGCTACTGATGAACTTGATTCTGATGGGGCATGGCTTCCCTCCTGCTATCGTTAAAGCGGAAGACGCACAGCGCTTAACCTATTACAAAGTGCTGGAAACAGCGAGCGTACAAGGTAATACGCAGCCTTTCGTCGAGTTGATTGCGCAATGTGTGGAAGAAAGTTTAACTACTTATTTAAAAGCGATTCTATAGCAATTAGTTCATTCACTTAGCGATTTTCTAGAAAAAGTACTTACTACCCCTATATGTTCGCTTAAATTACATTTTGCGAACATATAAATAGAAATAAGAAAGGAGTAGCTGATTATGGCACTGACACCCGAAGAACTGCAAGTCCTTCAACGGATTGAAAAACAGCTGAAAGACATGCCGTTCTATGTCGTCGAGTATGTCCGTTCCAAAAAACGTGCCGGACTTTCAGCGGATACGTTGCTGCAGTATCTCTACCGCTATCAGCACTTTTTCCAATGGTTGCTTCGAGAAAGCCTGGCAGAAGCTGCGGATACCGCTTCTATTCCCTATTCCGTATTGGCGGAACTGAAGAAGCAGGACGTGGAGCACTACATTGAATTCCTGAAGGAAGAATCCCTCACCCATGAGAACAACACTGTGAAAAAGCGCGGCAACGCCGTCGTCACGCTCTCCGTCAATGCGTTAAAATCGCTCTTCAACTACCTGACTAAAGAGACGGAAAACGAGGCCGGGGAATCGTATTTCTACCGGAATGTCATGAGCAAGATTGTGCTGCACACGAAAAAAGAGACGGCCAGTCGCCGCGCGCAAAAGATCAGCTCGGTCATCCTGAATGAACATGAAATCCATGATTTCCTCCAGTTCATTGACCTAAATTATGAAACTACGTTGACGAGTGGACTAGCACGTCAGCGGTTTAACCGAGACAAAGAGCGGGATTTGGCGATTCTCTCCCTATTCCTTGGAAGCGGCATCCGTCTTGGGGAAATGGCCCGCATTCTCGTCAAGAAAGTGAACATCAAGAAGCAATTGATTGATATCAAGCGGAAAGGCGCGAAAGAAGATACCGTCCGGGTGATGGACCAAGCGATTCAACACTTAAAAGATTACATAGAGATTCGGGAAGCTCGGTATACCGGATCGAAAGAAGTGCCTTTTCTGTTTGTCACGCTTTACGGAGGGACTGTCCGTCCTCTCTCCCGTCGTGCCATCGAGAATCTGGTGACCAAATACACCGCTGCCTTCGCACAGGGAGAAGGTATGAGCCCGCATAAGCTCCGGCATAGTTTTGCGGCAGACTTTATTCGCAATGGGGGAAACATTGTTCTCCTGCGGGATCAGTTGGGCCACAGCAATATTGAAACCACATCCCTTTATACGAATCTTTCCAACAAGGATAATGAACAGGTATTGACACGCATGGGAGAAAATCGATTAAAGCGGTTAGATTTGGATAAGTATAATTATTATTAGAAAAAGTAAGAATAATTTTGAATTGAAATCAAGTGAAAAACTTTAAAGTGAAATTAGTGAAAAAGCACAAAATTTATTCTTGAAAGAGATGTTTTAATTCGAATTTAAAGGAGAACATAAATTGAACAAACTTGAGTTTATTTCATCAATTATCAACTCTATTGCTTGGCCTATTGCTCTTATTGTTGTAATTCATTTTTTAAAAAAACCGTTGATTAAAATTCTTTCCAACTTAAATAGACTCACTTACAACAACCTGGAAATGGATTTCACCAATAAATTAGAAGAAATTGAAACATCATTAGAAGACACACAATTGCCAGAAAATAATAGCCAGCTCAATAATAAAGACAAAGAAATAATGACAATCGCTCAAATCTCTCCTGCTGCTTCAATTACTATGTCTTGGTCAATGGTTGAAAAAGAGATAATGAATACTATAAAAAGAATTGCAATATCTCCAGACTACCCAGCCTATAAATCGCCACTAAAAAATATTCAACTTCTTAAAGATAACGGAAAGATTGATCTTGATACTCTTAATTCCTTAAATGAATTGAGAGATTTACGTAATAAGGCTGCGCACGGCCATCTTTCGAACGATAGTCTTACATACTTAGAAGCAATGAAGTATCACAATTTATCAAAAAGAGTAATTATTATTCTGAAGGATATTAATAGATAAGTTGAATTATACTTTGATAAACTTTTTATTAAAAGAGAAGAACTTTGATGATGTGTTCTTTTACTTCCAATAATCGGTCATATGTTAACTTTAAATACGAGACTCTAAGTTTAACAATAAGACGTTTTCAAACAAAATAAGCGTCAAACGAGTTTATCTCTTAGACGCCGTATAATGATAGACCGCCCATCGGTATCAGACTATCTTTTTAAACTATGCCGGCTTAATCAGTTCCATGTAACTTCGAATGTCCTCCTCGGACATTTCACCTGTAATGATTTTCTCGATTTCTCCATCCGGATTTACCAGGATGGTCGTCGGCAGTGGTCGAATGGTGTAAGCTTCCATAACACTTTTGCTTTTGTCGATGACAATCGGGAAAGTTAAACTTTTCCGTTCAGCATATTGTTCCACTTCATAATCCGACTGGGCAATATTAACAGCCAGTATCTGTACACCTTGGTCCTTATATACTTGATATTGCTTTTCCATCAGTGGAAACTCTTTCTCGCACGGTTTGCACCAGGTCCCCCAAAAGTTTACGAACACCCCTTGCCCCTTGTAATCAGACAGCTGATGCCGTTCCCCGTTCAAGTCAGTCAGCGCAAAATCAGGTGCCGTATCTCCGACCTGCAGCAATTCACTTTTTTCCTTCGTTACACCATTGTAGATGGTAAACGCAACAGCCCCCATCATGACCAGCAAAATGGTTGTCCTCATCAATAGTCGGTTCTTCTTTTTCGTGGCCATCTTATCTTAGCTCCTTAATTTTTTAAAGAATAAAATAAGGTCTCATCTAGAGACCTTATTCGAGAGTGATATTATTCAGCTTCTTTTGCATCACCAGCGGCTCCCATAAAACTTGCACAGGTATCCATCATTTCCTGTCCTTTAGGCGAATTCATTGCATTCATCATATTCGACATATTGCCATTCTCCATCATGTTCGTCATTCCGTTTTCATTAGCATTCATCATTTTACCAGCGCTACCGCTATCTGATCCACTGGCAAATGCGGTTGTTCCTACTACTAGCAGGGTCGACAAAGCAAACGACAAGATAAAAGGCGTTTTTTTCATTTGCATTTCTTCCTCTCCTTCTTTTATGACTGTACAATTAAAGTATAGACACTAAGTTTGTTGAATTTGTGAAGATGCGAAAGTCTTATTGTTTATTTTGTAAAAACGCTTTTCTTTCTTCAAAATCTTGTTCATCTATTTCTCCGCGCGCAAATCTTTCCCGGAGGATTTCCATTGAAGAATCTTCCCGATTTTCAACTTCTTCAGAATCTCCTTTCTTTGTAGCCAGTTTCATAGTAAATAATACGATTCCATAGATAATTAAACCCACTGCAATAACCCAAAAAATCATAGTCAGAATCATGCCTCCACCCATCATCGACATCATTTTTATAACCTCCAATTATCATGGAATATATTCTCAATCAACTTGTTTTCAAAAATTCCACTCAGTTCAATCCTGCGTATTAAATTTATATCCGACACCCCACACTGTTTTGATGGGGTTGTAAGATAATCCGGCTTTCCGAAGCTTTTCCCGTACGTTTTTTACATGGGTATCAATCGTTCGCAAGTCGCGAAAGTCTTCCGGCTCCCAAATGGTATCCAATAAAATGTCCCGGGTGAAAACTCTTTTGGGCTGGCTTGCGGCCATATAAAGAATGTCGAACTCTTTCGGCGTCAACTCGACGGAAACGCTCTTCACCTTTACTTCTCTGCTTTCACTATCGATAAGCAAATCTTCAAAAGTTACCAAAACGCCTTGAGCCCCCTCTTTTTTAACCTTTTCCCGGCGAAGTAGCGCATTGACACGGGCCACCAATTCTTCGGGGGCAAATGGTTTAACCAGATAATCATCAGCTCCAATATTTAAGCCCCGAACGCGGTCCTGAACGTCATTTCGAGCGGTCAGCATTAGAATCGGCACTTGTGTAGTCTGACGTATGGCAGAGCAAACTTCCCATCCATCAATATCCGGCAACATGATATCCAATACCAGTAAATCGTAAGAGTTTTGCCTGGCCATCTGTATGGCTTCATGCCCCCCTCGGGCTTCGTCTACCTGATAGTGCTCTTTTGATAAATAAATTTTCACAAGGTTTCTCATATTCCATTCATCATCGACCACTAAAATTTTGTTTTTCATTTTAAGCCCTCACTTTTTGATTGCTTAACCTAACTATAGCCTTCAAGTTTGTAGTTACTGTGAAGTTTTCCGATTTCCGTTCTTTTCATTTCACTGAAGGCAGCCGAAAATTCTGTGACTCAGTTGCTCATAATCCCGTAAAACCGTTAAAGAAATTGTTAGACAAAAATGAAATTATCTTAGTCATCCAATCAAAATAGAGGAATACCCCCATGATGATCATAGTAACTCCGCCTACCTTCATAATAAGTCCGCTATATGTCTTTACCCACTTCATCCTTCCGATAAAAAATGACATAAAGAAAAAAGGAATTGAGAAACCGAGGATATAGGCAATCATATAAACCAACGCCTGGTTCGGATTTGAAACTCCCAGCGCAATAACACCTGCTAAAATAGGGCCGGTACATGGTGTCCATCCGGCGGCGAAGGCAATGCCAATGACACTTGAACCCAGATAGCCGCTTGGCCGGTCTTTAAACGTCATTCTTTTTTCCTGCATCAGGAATTGGGGTTTAAACACTCCCAGTATGACCAGACCCAGCAAGACGATTAAGATTGCCCCGATCTGCCGGATCAGATCTCCATAATAGCTGAATAAGTTGCCGAACAAGGAGGTGGAGAATCCAAGAGCAATAAAAATGAGGGAAAATCCAAGCAGAAAGAACGTGGTATGCAGCAATGCCCGTTTTCTCAGTATCCCTTTGCCATTCTGTAATTCATCCACAGACATTCCGGTTATATACGACAAAAATGCTGGATATAGCGGCAGGCAGCAGGGGGATACAAAAGATAACACCCCAGCAGCGAAAGCTAATAATAAATTTACATCTTCCATTCCCATCCCGCCCTTTCTAAATTAGTTTTTTGGATTTTTTTATGCACATTTAGAACCGCTACTCATTAAACCGCATTTCCCCCGGTATAACGACTCGAAAAGCAAATTCCACTTCTTCTCCGTTCGATTTTTCCGCCGTCACCGTCATATTCATTGTGCCAGCAGCATGAAGAAGGTTTCCCGTAAGTTTAAACACACCTTCTTCAACTTGGAATGCTTTATAGTTCACCTGGTAATTCGGCGGCATGGATAACGTTACTTCCACTTCCTCAATCGGTTCACCTTCGAAATCCATGGTTAAAACGTTTAACCCCAACTTCAAAGGAGAGAAACGGACATCCAATTCAACGTCCTCTTTTTCTATGATGGCAGGGTAAACGCCTTGTTCAGCTGAACCGGGTGTTGAAACAACCAAAACAGATGCAAACAGTAAAAACAAAGCCGCATAAATTATCTCGACCCGCACCCGTTTTGCCACTTTAGACACAGCCTTCTCAGTCAATTTTTTGATTAATCTTCTTTGGAAAAATCCAATCACCAAAACAGCGAGGGTTAACGCCATTTTTAAAACAATTGTTTTCCCCCATTCACTTTTCCAAAAGCTCTCAATTGTATAAGAAGGGACATATTTCATTGTCATATATAACCCGGTTACAATAATGACCGATAAACTGACGAATGCCCAATTCGAAAAAGCCGGCAGCGTGCTTCGTAAAATTTTTTTCATCTCCTCTTTCTTGGGAAACGTCAGTAATCCCAGTAAACCGCCAATCCAAATGGAAGACGCCATTAGATGCAGCGCATTCATAAACATTGAAAAGTAGCCGCCATATCGAGGATATGCCGCATGCCCGGTTATAAAGGGAATCAGCAACAGCGCAGCTGCAAAAAACAGCAGTCTCACTTTTGTTAAGAAGACGCCAAGCAGCAATAAACCAATCTGCAACAACGGAATCCAAACAAATTTCAGCGAAAGAAACTGAATGAATGACAGGCTTTCAAGTTCGCTTTTTTGAGCCACAAGAACGAGAACCACGCCAGTGAATACAAAAAACAGCAGGAAAAAAGAAAGTGGATTCCGTTTCAGCGAAGCGGCTTCTTTATGTATGACCGTATGAAAAAACGCTAAGCCAAATAAAGCCATCATGCCGATGAAAAACAACCAGTATCCCGTTTGTTTTAATCCTATACTGGCAAACCAGGCAGATCCGACTGGCTCTCCTTCACTTGGCTGTTGAATCGCAGTAAATTCATCGACAGCAAAATAAAACACGCCTATGGTATCTGGTAGGCTAATATCTTCTGAGGCCGCGGGCCGGGCGTACCAGGTAACTTGGTAGGATCCTTTCGGCAGTTCTTCATTGAACTCAATAATTACATGATTTGGATCATCAGGATTCATAACAGGTTCCTTGATACTGATCGATTGTTGCCTGTCATCAAAAACCCCAATAGCGGTTATGTCAGCAGGCTGATTGAACCAAAGATTCATTTTTCGGGGAGAACCATCTGTAATTTCTCCATCTTCGGGATAATTTTGAATAATTTCAAAATCCGTCTGTTGCTGTGTTTTTTCTTTTTTAACTACTTGGAAATTCAGATTCTCTTCCATTATGTCGCCATCCAAAGCGATGACACTTATCATGGCCACGTAACTGCCGGGCGGTAATTCATCATTCAAGTTACTGATAATATGCGTCTTATCGTCAGGATCAACTCGTGTATCCTCTAATTCAATTCTAGTTCCAGATTGACTCTTTAACTGAATAGATTCAGCGTGCAGAACAACAGGGTCCTGAAACCAAAATTCGAGCATTGAAGGACTTTCAGTTAGCCTTTCTCCTTCTGATGGATTGGTTTCTTCCAAAGTAGAATGAGCAAGACCATGGATTTCCGGAAAAACAGCGTGCATCAAAAGCAAAGTGACGAATAAAGCAAAAAATTTATGGACAAACTTCATAATAATCACCTCCTTACAGCTTTGAAATTAGTGCGTAATAGACGTTTTATCAATTTCAGATTCCGGCATTATCTGTTTCATATAGTCAGCTATTTGGGATTCCGTTAAACCGGCAGTGATTCGGTCTACCACTTTTCCGTTTTCGTCTATCAGAAAGCTGACGGGAATTGCCGCTACATCATACAAATTCATCGTTTCTTGGTTCAGATCAAGCAAGATAGGAAAAGTCAATCCGTATTTCACCGCAAACTTTTCGACTACTGGTTGTGGCTCTGCCACATCTATCGCTAAAATTGTAACCCCTTTTTCTTTAAACAGTTCATACTGATTTTGCATGAATGGCATTTCCTTTTTACAGGGGGGACAATAAGTGGCCCAAAAATTCAAAAATACACCTTTTCCTCTATAATCGCTCAACTTTACAGTTTCTCCTTCAAGCGTAGTAAGTTGAAAGTCAGGAGCTTCATCTCCAACGGAAAGGGCTTCTCCATTCTTTTTGATGTCTGAGAGATTGGTGAAAAGCACGTAGATTATAACGGCGGCAAACCCGACTAAGAGACTTGTTTTTATAATGGATCGTTTTTTATCACTCAAATCCTGACACTCCTAAAGTTTGAAGTTAATACACTGGAACAGTTCCAGAAAAAAATGGTAACCTGTTTGCGGTTACCATTTCCTGCGGATTTTGATCAACCTTGAAATTTGCTACTTCACAGTAGCTAAGAAAAATTACTGTTTTGTACCTGCTTCTAAGTTAATGCCTGTCCCTTTTTCAGCTATCTGGCTCCAGTTCCCGCCAAAATCTTTGGTCATGTACATATCTTTTTCAACCGTTGTAAATGTGATTTGGTTTTCGTCCTGCGGATTGCCCGCGATATAGCCGATTGTGTTTTCTTCACTCAATTCAGGGATTGAAATGAGTTGCGGCTCATTTGTTTCGCTATCGAATATTGTTAAAGTCACTTCCCCAGAAACACTTCCTGCAACCAAGTTACCTGCTGGAGAGAAAGTGACTGCTGTAGTGGGAGAGTCTGATACTGGATCAAAGGTCTGTCCAAAATCGTTTGACAGAAAGACTCCTTCGCTTGTCCCTAGAGCAACAGTTGCTTCATCTGTCGGGTGAACGGCTATTGAAAATATCGGGCCTTGCAAACCCGTCATCTCACTTTTCGTCCAAGTCTCTGTTTCGTCTGTGGAATAATATAAACCAATGTCATCCATTCTTGAATTTGTCTGCGGATTGATCACATAAATGGCATGTGAATTATATCCGACTGCCATTCCATGAAAATCCACTTCCTGATACAGATCCAACATTTCCAAGTTTTGCCCCATATCAGTTGTTTTAACCACACCAAATGGATTTTTCAGTGAAGAACCTGGACCTGGATGACCACTGCTGTAAAATCCATCATCAACCATGACAAAGCCCATGTAATCATGCGGCTCAGCTGCTGCTTCGCTCCAGACGCCATTTTCGAACACTTTCAATCCATCATGGGAAGGGACATATAATCTGGCTCCGTCTCCTGAGAAACCAAGCCCGTGTACGTGCATCATTTCAATATCGCTCACTTCTGGTGTGTTTTCTTCGGCAGTTGTCGTCCCTGCTTCGCCTTCTTCACCAGTTTCTTCTTCGTTTGCTTCCTCATTCGCGGACTGGTCTTCAGCCACTTCTTCAATTGCTGCATTATCCATAGCTTCTTCTTCACTTGAGCATGCCGCGATACTACCCGCCAATAGCGCTATCAGGAGCGCAAATGTAAAATTCTTCATTTTGTTACCTCCTCTTTTTTGTATACTGCCAATAAATTACTCCTGTCAATATCAGCGGAATGCCCATCCATAAACATACTTGGACAAATGTTGTTAAGAAAACCGTCAATCCGGTTTCCAGCATCAATGTTCCAGACATCGTTAAGCAGAGTATTCCAATAACAACCAACAAAATGGCTAAAAAAACCTCAATCCTTCTCATGGAGATTCCCTCCTTATGATTGGGAAAGCAAGTTCAAAACATGTGCCCTTTTCAATCTGGCTTTCCACTGTAATGGCTCCTCCCTGCAATTCGACCAGCTGTTTGACAATCGCCAATCCAAGTCCTGTTCCTCCGAACTCCCTCGACCTTGATTTTTCTACCCGATAAAAACGTTCAAACAAAAACGGGATATCTTCTTGTGGAATTCCAATGCCCGTGTCTTCAACGAGTACTTTTACAGTAGTGATGTCACTGAAAAGTTTAACTTTTACGAAACCACTTTCAGTATAGCGGATGGCATTTTCAAGTAAATTGCTGATGATTTGTTCCATTCTTAATCCATCAGCATTTATACTCGGGAAGTCATATGGTTGGTTAAACTCCAATTGAAGCCCTTTCGCTTGTGCGTTCATTTTCGTCTTGAGAAGCGCATTTTCTATCACTTCCACCAAATCCACTTCTTCGAAGACCAACGCTATCTTTCCATCTTCCATTTTTGATAGCTCAAATAAATCTGAGACCAGATTCGACATCCTTACAGCTTCCAGTTGGATGATCTGCAGATACTGTTCTTTTTCTTCTTCTGTTTCATAAAGGTGATTCCTTAATGCGCTTGTATAACCTTCCAAATACGTAATTGGCGTTTGCAACTCATGCGATATATTGGCTAAAAATTCCCGTCGATTGGAACGATATCGATGAAGTTCGATCGCCAGATCATTTATAGCTGCGGCCAGCGTACCAATTTCATCCATTGAACTGCGCGAAACTCTTGTATTCAAATCGCCTGCAGCTATTTTCCGAGTTGCTTGCTCCATTTCTAGAAGAGGACTGGATAATTTACGCGATAAAATGAAGGTAAAACCGACCGCCAAGAAAACTGCCCCTATTCCCGCTAGGATTATTGCTCTTTTAACTAACTCCAGCGACTGATACAAGTCTTCGACAGAAGACAAAACAAAAATTCCACCGATTAGCTGCTCATCGTCCGAGTAAATAGGCTTTCCAACTTGAAGATAACGTCTATTGTTAATATCATCATAATATTCACTTCGAATATCAGCATTATTTGCCATCACAGCAAGGTCTTCAGAACGGATACCTTCTCCTACCGGCAAACTTGGAATACCTGAATTCGCAACGACTATTCCTTGTTCATCAACAATAATAATTTCTTGTTCTGTTACTGAGGCAAGCAACTCGAACAATTCCAGCTGCTGTTCATCAAGTGAGTCGATTGAATTTGCATAGCGGTCCGATGCTTCTTCTACTTCTTCTTGTACCTTGCTAAAATAAAAGCCGGAGAAAATTTGGTTCACTACAAAACCAAGCGGCAATAAAATTACCAACACGAGCAGCAATATGCTGGAACCTAATTTAACTACAATGCTGTTCCCTTTCATAGTTCTTCATCCAAACGCTGAAATACGCGAACCTTCTCTGCCCCAGCACGCTTAATCTGAATAGGTTCTCTCAGATGATCGTTGACTCCTTCTTTCGCTAATGCTTCTTTAATTTTTCTCATTGATTCACTCCCCAACAGTAAATTTACTCGGCAATGCATCAATTTCATCCACTTTTTCTTTCCGTGCCCATTTAAAGAAAATATAACCGATCACTGTACTGTATACAATCTCCTGGACAACTTTCATGACAATACCACCGGTTCTCTGATCTTCCAGCGGCGGAAGAGAAGCAAACAGCTGTGGAGCATCTGAGTATACCGTATAAAACGATTGGTCTGAAAAAATGATAAGGGCGCAGGCCGGTGTCAGCAGCATTCCTGCCGCAAAAATGTATCCGATTTTATGGATTTCGGACAACTTATCCAATTCTTTTACCATAGGGATAAGCGGAATCCACATAAAGAAAGCTGTCACCGTTAGAATAAAATGCATTAAATTATGCAGCATACTATTTCCTACAACTAAGTTAAATATGAGGGGAAGATGATAAAATGAAAACAATACATTAAACAAAAGCAATGGAAACAGCGGACGTTTCAAGAAACTTAATATTTTAGTCCGCAAACCGATTCGGATTATAGGTTCAACAAATCGTTTCGGAAGACCCAGCAACAATAAGGGCGGCAAAAGGGTGTATATTAACGATTGCTCCAGCATATGAGCGCTGAATAAATAATGATCACCAAGTACATGCAACGGGCTTCCTAGTGTTACATACAGCACCACTAAAGCCGAAAAGAAAAAACCGAAATTCTTGAAAAAATCTTCTTCCGTTTTGAATTGATAAACATAGACCCCTAAGATGATGACCAAAACCACCGCCATCCAAAGGTTCCAGTGTGAAAACAAATTAGCTGCTTCGGTTGCTTCATCAACGCCATTATGCGCCAAGCCGCTTTCTGCCGGATTCAAAAACAACACTAGTAGAACGCTAAACAATATCCCAATTACTTTCACTGTCTTTCTCACTTCTTTCTACTTGTCCTCATAATGTGCTGGTTTTTTAAGTACGACACGTCTATAAATAAGTAATCCGAACGCTAGTATAATCGCCATCACGGAAACCAGCTGCGCTGCCCGGAGTTCGCCGATTACATACAGGCTGTCTGTCCGCATGGCTTCAATGAAAAATCGACCAAAGGAATACCAAATAATATAGAAAAAGAACAGCTCCCCGCGAACTAAATTGACTTTTCGAAGCAGCAACAAAATAACAATGCCCGCCAAGCTCCACAGTGATTCATACAAAAACGTCGGATGATAATAAGCGCCGTCTATGTACATCTGGTTAACGATCCAATCGGGAAGGAACAAGCTTTCCAGAAACGCATGGGACACTTCTCCGCCATGCGCCTCCTGATTAATGAAATTACCCCAGCGTCCAATTGCCTGGCCGATTAAAATGCTCGGGGCCAAAATATCCGCCACTTTGAGAAATGACGTATTGCGCTTTTTGGTAAAGACATAAGCGACGATGACAGAAGCGATCAATGCTCCATGAATGGCGATTCCGCCATTCCAAATAGCTATAATGTCTGCCGGATTGTCTTTGTACTGCTCCCACTCAAACGCCACGTAATAAATACGCGCTCCAATGATTGCCAATGGCACTGCCCAAATCAGCAGGTCTGTCAAAAAATCAGGATGGAGCCCTCTTTTGACCATCTCTCGCTGCCCGACCAAAAAAGCAATGATAATTCCTGTGGCGATAATGACGCCGTACCAGCGAACATCGATTGGTCCCAGTGAAAACGCAATGGGGTCTATTGTCGCTAAAATCTGATGCATATGCTACCCCTTTCTAATCCGTTAAATCATCCTACTTACTTTTTTCTTTAGATTTAACAAAATTCTATAAGACTCAGATACTCCAGTAAGTAATGGTGTCCAGTACACCTAACATAATTAAAATTACTCCGGACCCTTTTTGCATATACCATCCGAGTTTTCTACCCTTTTTCATCACAGCTCCACCAGCTCCGAAATACCAAATCAGAAAAATGGCAATGAACAACGGCACGGAAGTTCCGATGGCGAACAAGCTAGGCAACACCACCCCGTAGGAAGTGGAAAGAACAACAGGCATTAATGTCACAAAGAATAGGACAAACATCGTCGGACAAAACCCAAACGAAAAGCTGACACCGAGGAAAAAGGATCCCATTTTCCCCTTTTTAAAAAACTTCTTTGGCACTTCCAGGAATGTTAAAGTCCCTTTCAGCTTAAAAATTCCCAGCATAAAAATACCAACAACGATAAATAATGGCCCCACTACTTTTCTGAACCAGGGGAAGTACAGTGTGAGCCGGGACTCAAATTCATTCCCTAACATCCATACCAGCAGTCCCAGCCCGGTAAACACAGTGATCTTTCCTAGTGCAAAAAAGATAACTTCAGCCCAGGCTGTTTCTTTTTGAAGCGACTTATTCCCATACAGGGTAATGGCACCAATATTTCCCGTGAACTGACAAGGAGCCATGGCTCCTACGATCCCGAGCAAAAAAGCAAAGAGAAGAGGGGTACTCATAAAACTATTTGAAAGAGTGATAAAAGGCTGCATCATGGTATTGCTCATCTGACTAATAAATTCATACAACAGAACTCACCAACTTAATCGCATTTTTGACTTCTTCATATTAAGGGAAAAGTTTGTAGAAAGTATGAAGTTAAAACCTTACTTCTAACTTCAGACGAGTTTCTGATATAGGCTACCCATTGAACCTAAGGAATGTATGGAAAATATTTTAAAAAAGGTAAAAAATCAATACAAAAGACCTTTTGTCAGTTATATATCTGATAAAAGGTCTTTTGTGGTTTATAAAGAATAAATCTTTTGCTTGAAGTCAATTCTATTTTAGCAGATGAGAGCGGAAGTTAAATGGCGATGCCATAACTGATCTTCACATATCTTTCGCAAAAACTTTAGGCTGCACGTTTTATAAAGAAACGTTCCACCGCAAAAATTGCAATGATAAACACAACCGATACGGCGACAACGAACAAGTCAGAGTTCACCTTTACCCAAACAAAGGCCGCGAGTACAATGCCATCTAAGGTGAAGGCGGTCAAGACGACGAAAGGGTTCGCCCCTACTTTCCCTCGCGAATGCTTGAATACACCCCAATGGATAATCATGTCCATAAACAGGTATAGAATTGCGCCCACCGAGGCGATTCGGCTCAGGTCAAAAAAGATAGTGAGAATCATAGCCAATACAATCGTGTAGACTAACGTATGCTTTTGAATGCTGCCAGGCATCCCGAAATGCTTGTGAGGAATGAGTTATATCAGTGCTTTTAAGTATTCGGTCCATTCTACTTCCAGGAAGAATCGGTTTGCTATGACCGGGACTGAAAGAAGTTTTTTCATGAGGAGCATTTTTCTTCTAACTCCTATTAATATTTAGGTAAATACAGTTTTCTTCGAATTTTCCATACCTATTTTTCAATAAAAGTTGTTTTTATTTCAAATTAATAGGTCAGTACCATACTGCCGTAGCTCTTTTTCTATATTAACTTCTTTATAGTTAAACATTATGAAAAAAGGAGATGCATCATTAAAAATTTGCTATACAAAATATATTTTGTTTTTTAAAATATCAAAATAATTTTTTTCTTTCAATATTTATTAATTGTAGTTTTTTCAAAAAAAAATGTCATAGAAATATTATAGTTTGAACAAACTTTCGTTCTATTAATTATTTAATCTATAACAAACTTTAATTAGATTTTTTAGAGTTTTCCAAATCAGCTTGATACATAAAGTCTTATTTAAAATTTTTCTACAAAAGGAAATAAAATATAATTAAGTTTTTTGCGGTAGTTGAATAATTCATAAGAAAAAAACAAGACTATTTCTCCTATATTAAATCAAATAATTGATATAATTAAATTTAATAAAAGAAAATATTGTAATTAATTTTATAAATTTGTAAAAAAAAATTTACGTTTTAAGTTGAAATTTCTCTTTTATTTGATTCTAAACATTTTTTTGTTATTTTTAATTAATTAGAAACGTTGGCACATCAGCTTTTTTAGCAAAAAAATACTATTGTAATACAATTGTAATATTACTGCAATCTAACTAACGTTGTATTCCTTACTTTCTCCCCCTATAGTAAGTTACAGAGTAAGAAACATTGAATCCTTATCTTTGGATAATAAAAAACGTTAGGGGAAAACAATGAAAAAACTAGTCTTTTCAATTTTAACTGCAGGTTCATTAATCTTATCTAACTCAGCTATGGATGCCGAAGCGATGATTAACTCTACATCAAAGGCTAATACAGCGGTTGCATATGAAACTACAAACAGTCAAAACGTCGAGCAAGTTTCAACAAGCAAAGCAGTTGCAATGTCTGGAACATACAAATTCAACTATGCTACTAATGTCCGCCAAGATGCGGGTACCCAATATAAAGTTGTCACCGTCGCTAAAAAAGGCGCTATTACTACTGCTACTCACAAGAAAACAGTAAACGGCAAAACTTGGTTTAAAATTAAAACCAGCACAAATACCGGATGGGTACTGAGTTCTTTAGTTTCTAAGTATTCATCAGTTAAAACAGTTTCTAGTTCTTCATCAATCGACTCTAAAGTCGTTTCTATTGGATTATCCCTTCAAGGAACACCATACAAGTGGGGCGGTACAACACCAGCTGGATTCGACTGCAGTGGTTTTCTCCAATACGTATACAATAAAGCTGGCCAATCAATTTCACGCACAACCCTTTCTATATTCTCAGAAACAAAACAAGTATCATCTCCACAGCCGGGAGACTTGGTCTTCTTTGCGAACACGTACCGTCCAGGAATTTCGCATGCCGGAATTTACATCGGCAACAACCAGTTCGTTCACTCTGGCGGATCGAAAGCTGAAGTTGTCAGCTTGAACAATTCGTACTGGGGACCTAAATTCCACAGCTTCAGAAGCTTTTAATAATAATTTCAAAAGGCCACCACCGGAAACTAGAGTAACCCAATAAAATGAGACAAGGAAAAACACCCCCAACGTCGTATGTAGTTACTAACGACAAACTGGAGGTGTTTTTCTGTATGGGTTCAAAAAAGTTTCTTCTCGTTAAGTTTTTATATTTCAGTTTGATTGATCACTTATCCTACTGGTGGATCCGACAACTGCTTTCTTGTGTGATTGATCTCACCTTTCGATTTCGACTGTGTTTGTTTTGGGATTCTGTTTTTTCTTATCGGCTGCAGGACCCTTTTCTTGATAGATTTCCGTCCTTAACCGAGCGGCGAACGATTGGATGTAGCCCTCGTCTTGTTTCAGCAGGACATCATGATACCCGTTTTCTAATGTGGTGTACGTCTGCTTGTCCACCAGCTGCTCCTTATCCAATTGGTGGAGCGGGTGAATGTATTCCCCCTTTTCATATTGAGAACTGATGACGAGCGTAAGGCCGGTGTCTTGTGGAATGGCCACGGTATAGGCTGTTCGCTCTTGCCTGTATTGATCGAAGTCTAAGTTATTCACTTCCCCAAAAGGCTGAAACTCACTGCTGATGCCATGGATAAACATAGCGGGATCTTTATGATTCAATTCCTGTCCAGAATGAGACGCGTGGACCTTCAGTGCTTGGTCCGTGAGATTGTAGGCGATATCATCCGCCTTGCTTTGTAGTAGCTCCTTCTCTTTTACTTGCTCAAAATGCGAGTCGATTTCGTCGATAAACTCGCTGGCTGTGCTTTGGACTTCCTTCAGCAGCCGCTCCTTGTCCTTCAATTCGCTACCCTTCGTCCAGTTGGCCAGGTAGGAAAGCGTGAAGTCTTCTGTATCGATGCCGTAGCGATTGGCTACCACATACGAAACCATTTCGGCCTGGAATTCCTTTTCGTTCGTCGATAACTCTTTGGCTCTCTCCGGCGTGTGCATTTTCGCGTGTGCCAGTTCGTGGATTAACACCGAAACATTCTCGAATTCCGTATTGCGCGGATTCAAAGCAATAATCTTTTCGTTCGGAGCGGCTGCTCCTTTGGCTGTCCCGAGTTCGAATGGTGCCTCGTCAACAATAGTAAAATCTAATTTTGTAGCAACTTTATCCAGTGCAACCATCATTTCTTTGCTGCTTTCAAGGCTTCCGTCCCGGTGGTATTTTCCGAATATCTCTGAGACCGACAGATTCAATTCCCGGGCATTGGTCTGCGTGTATTCGAAGACATGGCCAATTTTAAAGAACGTTTTTTTGGATGTCTCCAGCTGCTTCTTATCGATCAAATCACGTTCTTGCTTGCTGGCAGAAGAGACTGGCACATCAATTCCGTTCTTCTTGAAAAACTGGACCGGCGTGGGGACGAGGATCTTGATACCCTTCTCCCCTTTTTGCACAGCTGCCCCTTTGCTCTTCCAAAAATTAAAGGAGCCCACAGCTTGGGCTCCCATGAATTGCTTATCGATTAATACCATATTGCGCTGCGAGTAGTTGTGGAAGT
This sequence comes from Planococcus sp. ANT_H30, assembly GCF_008369335.1. Lineage (NCBI taxonomy): Bacteria > Bacillati > Bacillota > Bacilli > Caryophanales > Caryophanaceae > Planococcus > Planococcus sp. ANT_H30. Next base: position 79,288 of record NZ_VOBJ01000008.1, read on the forward strand.
TGGCCATGAAGGCCAGGTGCTCCCTCATCGCTTTTTCAGAAACGAAATATGATTCAATCTGCTGATCCATGCCAGCAGTCAATTCTTCGATTTCCTTCATCTTCTCTTCCGGGGTTTTCTTTTTGCCTTTGAACGCCATTCAGACCATCACCTTTCTATTTCAACTACTTTCTCTTTTGTGAATGTTTTCGTTTCAACTAAATCAATGTTCCAGTCTTTATTCTTCGGCTTGTCAACTTCAAAATTAGTTAGATAATTAGACCAGCGATCTACAAACTGTTCACCGGCTGCATCATTGTCGACGGCAAAGATGACCTGTTCCACAACCGCTCCTCGCTCCTTGCAGTCCTTGATCAAGTCCCGAATACCAGCAGTAGCGGATTGGTCTTTAAGGCCGGACATGGACAGCAGACGGATGTTTTCGGGCCGTTTCAATTCAAAATAACTGAGCGCATCAATCGGGCTTTCGAATAACGCAATCTTGTTTGGCGTACCTATATCCAGCCTAAATCCACCATCTTCTTTACTATTCGCCAAGATCTGTTTAAAGGAACCGCGCTTGTTATCCATCTTCACAGTGCCTTGCCGATCACCGCCGACAATCTTGCCGGCAGAATCTTTCCATTTAAAAATACCGTTCTTTAATTTATCTTCAGCCAGCAAATCATTACGAACTAGAGCGGCAACAATTTTTGGATCCAGCTTCCGCTCATCAATTAAATACTTCGATATGTTTTCCTGTTTCGGAACTTCTTGATGGTTCGGGTATTCGAATTCTTTTGACGCGCGCCGCTCCGATTCCCTAGAAAAAGTCTTGGAAGAATCTTGCGCATTCACATCCCGAACTGCATCCTGGAATGTCATGTCGTTATACTCACGGGCAAAGCTGATGGCACCATAGCCGCCCTTGCTTCGACTGTTCCAGTACCAATGCCCGCTGTCTTTAATTACCAGTGAATCGTGTTCCGGATGCCGGTAATAATGTCCCTGCCGCTCCAAGCTCTCGCCTTTTGCGTGCAAATAATCCAGTACATGAACTTCATTGGCTTTTCGAACTTCTTCTCTGTCCACGCGATCACCCACCCCAATCACTCCTTTTGATTACTAGAAAAAAGATTTTCTTCAGGATTTATTCTTCATCGAATTCTTCAGCCGCTCCAATCAATTCTGTTAAATCCATTTCCGGAAACTCTTCCTGTATGACTGACTCTTCGATGTTTAAAATGAGTTCGTTTGTGTCCGAATCTACTGGAACTAAGAAGACGTTCTCTGTCACCATATTGAGCAGCACTTCACGATCCGATTCCTTCAATTCAATTTCAATGTCTTCTCCATTCACCGAAACCAATACATCCTCTTCTCCGACTTCCTTGATCAAACCCAGTGTGTAATTGTGGCTGAATACGGCCATTGTCATCCGCTCCCTTTTCTATTGATTGTCTTTCCGCTGCTTCTGTTCAGTGATCCGCGACTCAATCAACTCATCCACCTGTTTCAAGAACGGAGGGGCGTTCATATCCGTCGTCATGATGTGATCGATGTTCTGGAGCTGCAGAAGTCCTTGGACCAATTCAATGAGTTTCTGCGTGTTGCGATCTGTGTTGTTGGTGCCTAAACGAATCTTATTTACTTCTTTTGCAACACCCGCCTCAATCAATTCACTGACAGAATCCGTCACGTTTTGCGAAACGATTTGTGCCAGCATATTCGTATTGACCTTTTCAGAGGTCAGCTGCTTGTGCTCTCGGATAACCAATTCTAAAGCCCGGGAACTGCTCTCTCGCGGCAGCTCGTTTTTAATGGCGTAATCCTTTAAGTACTCATGTACATCTTCATCAATGCGGTAACGATGTTGCCTTTTCGAGTGCTCATATTGTTCATCCATGACGTCGCCTTCTTTCTTTTTTCAGTTAGTACCAAATTGGTATCAACTTCGAGTTGTCCGCAACTTGACGACAGCTGGGAGCACTAACCAAGTTGGTTAGCACTGAAAGTACCGACCAAATTGGTCCCAACTGAAAATCACCTTTCGTATTCCTTCTCCTGCTGCAATTCTTCGTAAGCCTTTTGGTTTTTGCTTGTTTCCAAATCATCTTTGGCAAAACAATTGGCCAAATAGACGGCCTTGTTGAGATCGCGCTGAACAATAAACCTGCTCGGCTTTTTGCCGTTTTTTCTAGAAAACTCTTTTTGTTTCCAATCGTATTCGCTTACTTCTTTGAGGATGGCGTTGCCCATGCGTGTATACAAATCCGTCATCTTTGTTTCGCGGTACCGCTCTGAATTGACCGAGTTGCCATACATCCGTTTATGAACGTCCACTTCTTTGTCCAGCTGCTTCTGGAAGTCTTTGAATTCTTCTTTGAAATTCTTTTCGATGTATAGAGTAGTGAGCTTGTCTATCTCCGGACGGACTTCTTGAATGGCGTTCATGTTATAGCGCCACATCCGTTTGTCATCCGGCAGCTGCTTATGGATCTTCTTAAACTGCCGGAGCAACTCGCGGTTCATGACTTGGTTCTTTAAGCTTGTAAGCGGGTCGTTGCGCTTGGAAGTGATGACCCGCTCTCGGATAAATTCATTGAGCTTTTCGTTGTGCTTGGAGCGGTCGGTTATCTTGTTGGCCACTTTTGATTTCATCGAATCAATGGAAGCTTGTTTTCGTTTGCCCCGCTCTTTAAGATTCTTCGTCTGCACGATGGCGACATGGACATGAATGTTATCCGTGTTGTAATGGATGGCGCCTGTCCAGATGGCCGAATCGATCATGCCTTCCTTCTTCAACATGTCTTGGACAGCGGAGCGGGTTGCGTCTTGGATTTGTTTGTTATCGATGTTCTTGCCTTCCAGCACGCCGCTTTCTTTCAGCCAGTCGTTATCAAAAGAGATGACGTCCTGCCACAAGATGCTGCCGCTCTCCTGCGCCGTTTTAAATTCTTCCTTGAAGTATTCCTTGTCTTTATCGTTAAGGCTGTCCTTGCTTAACGTGAAGAGCCCGGTCGACTTCTCTTCGTTGCTCATGTAGTCCTGATATTTTTCAAAAGCATTTACTTTGTCGTGCGTTTCTGCCCGGTCCATGTAATTCAAGTAATCGTTAAACGACGTTCCTCCATCGCTGCCGGCAATAAATTTCGACTTGATGACAACAGCCGGTTTACTCGTCATCGGCCATCAACTCCCGAAGAACACCGACCAACTGATCAAGACTGTCTGCCGTCTTCTCCATGAACAGCGTATTGACTTGAAGCTGCTTCTCGAAACTGTCGTCCGCATTCGAAATCATTTCCAACATCGTTGCCTTTTCAATAAATTCTTTTAGGTAAACTTGACGGGATACATTCTTTTTCTTGGCCCATTCATCAATCTTTTTGACCGCGTGGGGATCAACATCCCGAATGATAAGATCCATGTCAAAACCTCCTTCGTTAAGTGTATATCAGAATACCGATATAGTCTGATACCTGGTGTAGGGAAGAGAAGAGCATAAGGGAAATCTGCTATCACTTTCAGTGCTAGACCAGGCGGAGCCTGGGTTTGAGGTGATATCACTAAAAACAGCTTAAGGCTTCCATATGGAAGCCCTTTAAAAAGCCATTTGCCTCCATATGGAAGCCCTTAAAATTGACCGTTAAATATTCAAATCGTATTGTTTTTGTTTCAAGCGCTCCACTTTTGCACGAATATTTTTGATGTCGTCGGCCATAATTTCTTTCTCTTTTTCGTAGCCTTCTATGCTCTTCTCCAGTTGGAAAACGTCATTGTTTGTTTCGACTTGTTCGTCTACCGTTTGATAAAGAAGGTCCACTTGGAGCTGCTCAATCTCTTTCAGAATCTCAGCAATTACATCGTCTGTCATGCCGCTCTTATCTTCCAATTCATTGATGTCTTGCTCTGCTTTTGTAATCAATTCGCCGGTAATTTCCAGCGCGTATTCCGTAAAGTTCCGATCAGGTATTGCTTCTTCTTTGACCACTCGCTGATCTGTGTAGACAGTGGAAATGACTTTCTCTTTACCTTCCTCTGCTTCTCCTTCGGCGAACAAATCATCATAACTCTTTTTACCTTTATTGAATCGGAGCGCAATCTGATTGAAATCTTTTGGGACATCCTTGATGTGAATAATGTAAATATCGCTCTCGTCATAAACAATTTCTGTGGGAAGTTCATCCGATAATCTTTCTCGACTGACTGCAGTGAAATCCAACTTCGTCATGTAGTCCTCAATGCCATTCGTAATCAGTGTGACCTCCATCATGTTCTGTTCTTTATCGTATGCCCATTCCTTTATAGTGAAATTTCCGTTTGCCTTTAAATCAAATTCTTCATTCAATTCGGTTTGATTGAGCGGAATATCTTCTGCCATGAAGAGCTTCGATGTTCCGAAAAATCCGAAGCCGAGAATGAACATAAAAGCCAATGTGATATACAGCGTCGACATGTTGAGCTTTAGGTTTTTCTTTTTCTTTTTCGCCATCTAGATCCCTCCGTACTCGTTTTCGAGCGGCTTGATTTCAGCCACTTTCAAGAGATTTTCTTCTACTGTGAACAATAATTTTGCGTACATTTCCTTTTCTTCTTCGTATCCGGAAGAAAGGATTTCTTCACTGTAGGTGTAATGCACGATAGCTTCGTTTTCGTTCTGGCCATCAGCAAAAACGTTCACCTCATTGATTTCAATAGATATTTTCTGCTGTTCTTGATCCATTCCGTCAGCAGGATATAACGTTTCATACAGGCTCTCCGTCATGTAATTAAGCGCCAATTTCTTTCGTGTGGCATACGACTCAGGATCACTTTCGAACGCGTATTCAATAAACCGTTGCGCAGTGTTGATGAGTTCATCCGGTTCCGCTCCGGTCTCTGGAGCTGCTTGTTCTGCCTCTTCTACCTCAACCGGAGCGGTAACTTCATTCGCATCCAATTCTTTTTGAAGTGATGCAATCGTATCCTCTTTTTCTACTAACTCACTTTCGTATTGCGCTTCCGCCTTCTTCTGTTCATCAAGGTCTCCGCGGTCTACGGAGTACTCTGAAGTGAAGCTGTAAATATTAACTGCCAGTGATATTACTAGAAGAAACGAGAGGAGAATGAGCAATGATTTATTTGTGAATTGCATGCGTTATGCCTCCTTAAATAAGAAAGGAGCGGGATCCATATAGCCGCCCCACATCTGGGTTTTGATTTCAAAGTGTAAATGCGAACCGAAAGAACGTCCGGTATTGCCGCACATACCGACTTTATTGCCGCCCTCGACTTTTTGGTTTACCTGGACACTGATGCGACTTAAATGTGCGTAGGTGGTGAATGAATTGGCTGCATGTTGAACGGTGACAACATTTCCGTAACCGCCATACATGCCGGCAAAAACGATAGTGCCATCTTTCACTGAGTGGATGGAATCAGCCTCGCTGCAGCCCAAGTCGATGCCGTCATGGTGCTCTGGTCCCGCTCCGATGTTCCGCCATCCATAGTTAGAGGTCACGCGCATTGTGTTGCGGACAGGAGCGGCCAAGTCTCCTGCAATCATTGCTGAGTTCCCTGTGCTGGCAGAGGGTAGATACTTCAGTACCGCTTCCACATAACCGATGTCTCCATAACACGCACTGTGCTGAATCGCTTCCGGCCGATTGCATTTATAGATGCCGGTGTGCTTCAATTTCTGGTACTGCAATTGCGAGAAGGAAATGGCCAGTTCCTTTGTATAGGAGCCGCCATTCTTCAATACATAATCGATAAAACCGCTCCCAAAGTTGTAGCTTTGCAAAGTCAATTTCACATCTTTCTTGGCACTTTTGAAGACAGAAACGAAATGCTCTACGCCGTAGGATATACTTTCGTCTGGATCGGTGATGCAGCCAATCGAACCGCATTTCGATTCACTGGCTTGCATCGGATCGTTTCCTTTCCCTCCGGATTCCTGCATCATCAACGCCAGTAGCAACTCGGTCTGTCCTTCCATATCGTACTTGGCAAGTTCACTCGAGATGGCATCTCGGTATTGAGCAACCTCCGGCGAAACGGATGCCGGACCGACGCCGGCACCGATGCCATCTCCCGAAGAACCATCATCCGGACTGGAGAACATAGAGAAGATGCCTGCTGTGAAAATCAAGACAATCACGATGGCCAGAACGGAACCGGCGATGATCAGTTTGGCTTGCAGGCCAATGGGATTGTATTTCAACAGCGCCAATTTCAGCGCGGTCTTGGCCAGTTGCGCCTTTGAACGGGGCTGGGGCATTTTACGCACCTCCACCGAACATCGCCAGCTCCCGTTTCGATACATCGACAGAGAAGACAATGTTCTTGTCTCCGGAAATTGAGAGCACGACCTTTCCGGTTTCGAGGTGCGGGATGACGCGTGTCTCCGAATCGGTCAGCTGCCCTGTGAACACATTCTGGATGGCCGATAAGGATTGGGCGTCCTGTTGGCCGATGAATTTGTATTGCGTCAAGTCGAACAAGGCTTTGACGTTTTCCGCGTACTCGTTATTGGAACCGTCCGGCACAAAATCGGAAATGAGGTGCGAGGCGAAGAACAGCCCGCCGAAATACTTCCGCGCTTCCCGCATGAACTTGTTCAAATACAGCACCGCCGGCTGGGAAACTTCCCGCGTGTTGATGAGGTGATGGCCTTCATCAATCAGGACCAGGAACTTCGATGCGTCTTCAAAGGCGAGCTTTCCTTTGTTGTAGGCATTGAACTGCGGCGCCCCTTCTGAAATCATGCTGTCCCACAACATGTTCAGGATGCTGAAGATCTGCGCCTGATAAATTTCCGACTTCAAGTTGGTCAAATTCCGGAGTGGAAACGACACAATGCCTTCGTCATCAAAGCGTTCAATGGAAGACGTGCCATCGAAGATGCTGCCGTAGTTGTCGACTAGGTTCGTCAGGGACAACTCGATATTCGACAGCCGTAGCTCCCGCTCCTGGGCTAAGTTTTCATGGCGGATTTGCTGCTCAAAGTCGTGGTACAGTTCCGTTCTTACTAAAGAAAGAAGGTCTGAGAACGTCGGGTATTCGTTCGCTTGGAATTGGGTAATCGGAATGATTTCATCCGGATCTCTTGACCATAATTTCCGTTCCACATAGAGTTTGCGAAGCAGAATTTCAAATTCGGTACTTTCGGTCGCATTGGCCTGCGGATTGATGAAGTTGTAGAACACACTCATTTTGGATAGGTGCTGCGTAAAGGATTGCGTCTCGTTGGTGGAGCCGTCTTCCTCATTCGTCACCGTCTTGAATACCTGGAGCGGGTTGATGAGGCCGCGGGATCCATCCAGCGCAATCTCTTTGCCGCCCATCTTTTCGACCAGGCTTCTGAATTCGCCGGTCACGTCCAGGATGCGGACTTTGTTGCCTTTGCTGGCTTGATCCATCACCGTCTTCTTTAGCAGCGTGGATTTCCCGGAGCCCATCTTCCCGACCATCAACGCGTTATAGGACTTGCGGTTTTTGTCTTTATGGAACAGATCAAAGACGACGCTGCCGTTGGTCTCGGTGGTGCCGTAATAGGTGCCGTGCTCGTCCGTCAGGCTGGTGTAATGAAAGGGATAGCCGCCGGCAACAGACAAGGCTTGGATCTCCTTGCCTTTCCGTTTGTTGATGAACTGCAGCTGGTTGTCGTAGCTGGCAAAGATGCCGGACCACAAATAATCCTGCTCATTCAATAAAACCGAACCTCTAAAATTCAGGCTTTCCAGTTCATCCAAGACCTGGCGTACGCGCTGTTCCAGCTCCTCGAAGGTCTTGGATTTCACATAAGCCCGGAGGTGGATGCGTTTCATGATTTCACCTTTGGTGATCTGCTTGTAGACGCCATCTAGCTCTTCGTAACTGGCTCTGGCATCGATGCGATCGACGTTATCTTTCGCTGTCTGGTAGCGGGTATTCTGTTCCGCCATGGATTTGTTGATGGACTCGATGATTTCTTTCTTGTCGGCTGTGGCCACATCCAGTGTGACAACTGCATGTTCAATCCGCATCAATTCCTCCAGCCAGAAGTCACTGACCAAGGATTGGTACTTATAGACATGAATGCAGGAGATGTAGCCGTCCCCTGTCTTCACGTAGCCGCTTTCGAATTTGATGCCGCCCTGTGGTTGAATCTTCGAGAGCAGATAAGGATTGAACCCTTTCTCCGCTTTCACTTCGTCGTCATTTTTGGGTTTCAGTAGTGCACTTAAAACATTCAGCATGTCGCGTCCTCCTATACTTCGGATAGTGGTTTAGAGTTTAAATTCGCTAGCTGGTACAAGATACTCAGCTTTTTATCTAGCGGCAGTTCAACGAGCGGGTTGCTGCGTGCCATTAACTTTCGGGCATGAACCTTGTTCTCCAGCATGGCTTTCTCATCATTGCTGTAGAGGAACAGGAAGAATTCGCGGTCTGTGCGGTTGTTTTCTAGAAACTCCAGGTCTTTCAATTTCTTTTCCAAGTGCGGCAGGTAATAGGGATTCTGATTCCGCCGAATGTCGCGCAGGACATGCCGTTTCGGAATCTCCAGATTGACGGGCGTATTGAGCGGGACCACTTTAACCGAGGGCAGATAGGCCTGGAAAAAGTGGGCCAGTGAATAGATATCGTTGTCTTTATCCGTCTCATTCAATGAATAGATGTCCTTGCTGGTGACTTGAAGGATTTCCATGAATTCGCCGTTCCGCATTTCAAAGAATTCGGAATCGGTGATGTCGACGATGGGCGCGATGTCCGCGAAAGAGGACAGGACTTTCTTTTTCGTGCTGCGCGCTTTCCGCTCGGCCGCGATGTCCTGCTCATCCAGCAAGGCGGGTCGGCTTTTGGATGTCGACCGTTTCTTTGTTTCTTCAAATAAAGCCATTTTTATTCCCCCTCTTCGTAATCAATGGCACTGTACGTGTCTTTTTTTCGGACCATTGCGTAGAGTATGGCTTGGTTCATTCGTTTCTGCGGGTTCGTGGCAGGGCGGATAATTAAGAACAGCCCGAACAGCACAATGAAGCCTGTAAACGGCCAGACCAGTGACGAATGAACAAAAGGCAAGACAATCATCCGCAGCAAGATCAACCCGATTATTAGAAAAAGGTCGAACAGGTATAGCGCCTTGTTGATTTTCAGCTCCGTCGTAATTTCATTCGGGATTTGGTAGATCCTCATCGTTGTCAGCTCCTTTATGAAAAAAGGACAGCGCAGTTTTGCGCCGTCCTCATTGGTTATCTATTTCTTCTGTAATTCTTGATGCGGTCCAGTGTGTTTGACTCTTGTTGATTCAAGTTATGCATGCGCGGTCGGCGGCTCTCATTCACATTCGTTCTATCGGTCTGTTGCGTGTCCTGGTGCTGATTCTGATTGACTGTCGTTTCATTCACGATGTTCTCGTGGGAAGAACTGTCTTGGTTGATTGTGCGGCTGCTTCCGCTCCTCGATGTCGCTGAACCTCCCGAAGCAGCTGGTGCTTCAGAATTAAAGCCGCCTGCACCCGAACCACGACTCGTATTCTCGGTTACGTTTCGGGAACCCTGCGTGGTATTGCCTTGCGATTCAGTTACCACAACGTTTTCATCAATTGTTTGGTCGCTGGCCGAGCGATTGATAGTGGTGGTCGTTTGCTGCCGTCCAGAAGAGCCGCTGCTGTTTTCTGTGCGACTTTGTGCAGTTGTTGAAGAAGGAGCAGAGCTGCTTGTATTCGGACTGGCTGCAGCACTTGGACCCGAACCGGAACTTCCGGCTGAGTTATCACGACCCTTTGTATGTCCGTCTGCCTGTTCATTGATGCTTTCGACCTCGTAATCCGTCCGGCCTGTTGTCCGTTGCTCCATGCGTTCATTTCGGACACTTTCGGCAGTTGATGCCGCTGACGACCCGCCATTCGAACGATCTGCATCGTTTGGTGATGGCGCAGAACCAGCCGAACTTACTTGCCTTAAACCGCCTCCAGAAGCACTGGAATCGACGCGTTCTACATCGTTTGGTGAAGGTGTATGTCCTCCGGATGCTCCCGTGCCTTGCGAGGGCTCCTGAGGGCCTTTTTCGTCACTAGGTAGATTTCCTTTAGCTGAATTGGCGTTTCCAGGAGAGTTGTTGCCGTTTCCGGATGTTCCGGTTGTTTCCGTTTTGCCTTTCGAAAGTTCAATGCCGTCATTCGGCGATGGCGCCTGTTCGTTTTTAACATCCTCATTCTTCTCAGCCAATCCAGTGTTGATTCCTTTGTTGCCGGCCATTCCGCTAACAGCAATTCCAGCGGCTGTACCCCCTGCACCGTGTGCCCCACCTGCATCTTCACTGGCATTCGGTGACGCGGCACTTTCGGTAGCGGAACCATTCTTGGTACGTCCGCCAGTTGCCGTTCCGCTCTTGCCCTCTTCATCGTCTTCTTCTGAATCACCGGAACCACGGGGACCCTTGGCACGACTCATGGTATTCATGACAGCGCCTCCGGCACCCGAAATCAGTTTACCGCCGGCATACGCGCCTGCTAAGACGCCCCAGCCGTTTTTCAGGCCGGCATCAATGCCGAATAACCGTTCTACGATGTTCGGTCCGTCGATTACGGCAACCGAGAACGCAATCAATGCAATCAAATACGCCAAACCATCCAGTTCAGCAGCCACATAAGCGGTGCCAATCATGTAAATTTTCATGGAGAGGAAGATCAGGATGATGACGAGAAATGTATTCAGAATCGATTGCATGATTTTTTTGGTCTTTTGGCCATCGTGGATATCGGCCGGTGCCACAAGTAAGGCCAGGATGTAGTTGAACGTTAATTCAAAAGACAGCCTGGCCAGTTTGTATGCGATTGAGAAAAGCGTGAACGCCATGACAGCCAATGTCGTCAGCAATGTCAGCCAATTCACGTCGTAGCGATAATACCGTTCATTCGTCCAGGGCATCAGTTTACTGTCTTCCAATTCTACCAATTCTTTTTCACTCACAGACCATGTTAATTTATGCGCGAGTATTTCTCTCCCGTCCGGTGTCAGTTCCAATTCTGTCCGCTTTTTATCCAGCTTTTCTGTAACGGAAAGATGCCCAATCATGGAAAGTGGCAGCGTATTGGATGGATCGATATCGGTTGTTTCCCATCCGCCTTTATCAAACTCCATTAAATCCGTGAGCTGCCTCGAAACAATGTTGTCCGATAAAGAACCTTTTCCTTCATCGTACAGCTCGGTTGTATTGATGGCATTGATGGCCTCATCGGTAAATTCATTGGCTTTGCCCATTCCTTGGGACAGGGCGACGACGATGATCAGGGCGATAAACAAGTTCATGGCCATGCCTTCTCGGTCGAATTTCTTCTGGAATATCAGCATATAACCGGCGTAGAGCAGGCTGAACGCTAAAAGAATGTACAAAAAAGGGCGTATCGTGTCAACGAACGCCGCAATTTCTGGATTCTGAAAGAATTGTTTGACGAGCAACACGTCGTCTGTCACGCTTTCGAGTCCATCTACTATAAAGGCAAGCCCTTTGATAAACACCCAACCCAACCAGCGCACCATGTCGCTAATAGGAGTACCGACGCTTAAAAACTCGCTAAATTCCTCAATCTTTTCTACAATTTCCGCGTCTTTCATACAACCTCACTCCTTATCAAACCGCAGGAAATCATTTATGGAGATTTACAAAATGCTCAAGTTCTTGCGTCAACTCCATGTCTTCGTAACTTTCCACATCCAAATTCCCTTTCACCTCATTGTCCTCAACATAATAAAGCTCGTTGTACCGGTCAAAGCCATCGAACGGCAAGACGGGATTGCTTTCTTCCGCTCCTTCTTCCGATAGATACGAATTGTACATGCCGATTTCAACCTTTTCGTTCTCCGCTACCTCTTTCACATACGCCTGAAAGTCTTGGTCGTTTTCATTCACGATTAACAAAAAGCCATCTTTATCTTCTTCCATGTACTCTTTCATGTCTCCGATGTAAATCTGTTTGAAGTATTCCTTTTCACTGCAAGCGGCTAATAGAAAAACGATGCCTACCAAAGCGACGATTCTTTTCATAAAATCACTCCTAATTATTAGTTATGACAATGCTTCATTACCATTACCTTCGTTTCGCGCTGGTTTCCTCCACTCCGTAACTTAAGGAGCCGAAAGTCACTACCTCTTTGTCTGGGTAATGTTCTTTGAAGCATTGAAGAAATGCACTTCTGTCTAACTTAACATAACAAGCTGGGTTCATTACAGGGGATAGGACCTTTCCGTCACCTACATCCACGGTTAGATAATCGCCTTTGGTTTCATCATAAAAGGTATACTCGAATACAAATACCTGATCAAAATAGTTGTTTTCCATCACATCAAATACAATATCGCCTTCCGTTTTGGTGTAATAGGGCGAGAAATAATCTGACAGTTTTTGCAGGGTTGCGGCCTTCTTCATCGCTTCTTCCCTATTCTGTGCTTCAAAGACATGGTTGGTACCGACCGATATTTCGAATTCATCGCTCTGGTAGAGAAACGAAACTGCGTAATTCATTTTAGGTGACCTCCTTTAGTCGGGTGCTGTGCTAGTAAATCGTGTACCGCTAGATCCAATTGGTCGTCAAACTGTTCAATCAACGTGACAACTTTCTTTTCGCCATCCGGATTCTCTTCTTTATACACCGTCAGCATGCCGTCCGTTAGTTTAACGGTCAAGATGTCTCCAGCCTCGAGCCGGTCTTCGCGCGACAGCAAATAGCGGTCCAGCTGCTCTATCTTATCGTTCATCCAGTTACACGCTCCTCTTCTTCTTTAATTTTCGTCAATGTGCCGTTTATCTTCGTTAAGATGACGGAGCAGAACTTGTCTTCGATTTGGTGATCGTTGGCCAAGATGAATTCCCGGAAGTCGACGATGCCCATCTCCATGTATTTCTCTGGGTTTTCAGCATCCACATTTTTAAGGAAGGTGCTGTTGAAGAGCTGCTGAACTTTGTAGTGATCATTCACGAACTGATTGAAGTCGATTTCTTTCTGCATCTCCGCTCTTCGTTTCTCGTGCCGTGCAGCGGCTTTCTTCTGTTTGACCGAAGCGACGGCTGCCGATTTTTCAGCACCCTCCTTTTCTGGCAACTGTTTGATTAAGTTATCCGCAAAGTTATTCGTAGTAAAGGAAGCCCGAAGCTGGTTCAAGTCCGTCATGGAATGCTCGCATGGGATGTCGATGTCGTTAATGGAATTATCGGTATTGTAATACGCCGACAGGTACTCCCAGCGATATTTGAGCGCGGTTTTGCCGGTCAAGAAAATCGGATACGACTTGATGCGCTTCCGGTCCTTGTCTTGGCGTTTGATGATGCGGATCACAATCATCTCCCCTTCTTTCAGCCCCATGACTTCGGTGGCCGTCATCAGTCTCCTCGAATCCACACTCTCTGTCTTCGACTTGCTCATGGACAATGTCTGGCCGGAGCGGGACTTCGTGAGGATCGTTTCATCACCCAGTTTCTTGGAAATCAATTCAGCCGTCGATTCGTCTGCGGTCAATAGATACAGCGTGTTCCCGCAGTTGCCGTCAATGGTCTTCCAGTCGTCGCCATACAGGTTTTCAAGCTGCGCATAGGCTTGGATGACCAAATTGAAGCGGATGTTTCGGCCTAGGCAAACCGTGACGATATTGGCCATCCCTTCAATCGCCGGCATGTTCCCAAATTCATCCAGGATAAAAATGACTTCACGATGACACTTGCCGCCTTCCGAGTTCGAGGCGATGTGGGCTAAGTTTGTATAGACTTGCTTGACGTAAAGCGACCCGATGACATTCAGTGTGGCATCGTAATCCGGCACAATCATAAACACCGCGGTCGGCTTATCGAATTCCATGATGGCTTGTATTTCCACGTTACCACTCATCACTTCGTGTTCCAGAAGCCCTTCGTGAATCATCACGCCATCTTTCCGCTCCCGTTCAATCAATCCAGTGACACTCACCACAGTTTCCTCTTTGCCGGCCCTTATAGTGAAGGAATCGCCAACCTGTAGCGGGTGCTTGTGGAACAGCGTGAACATGCCGTCTGCGTCCGTCCGGATCGTGGCCGTTTCATTACTAGAAAAAGTGACATGAATGCGTGTATCTGGAGCGGTCTTCCCTTTGATCCAGCGGGAAAAGCCGATTTTCGACATATCGAATGAATTCCGAGATGTCAGCTTTGCCGTGCCGTCCAGCGTGAAGACACCGAGTTTGGCATTGGCGTTGGCTAAGATACTGGCTCGCGTTTGACCGCTGGAGAAGTTGATCGTTGCATACTGCATCTTGGCCGGATGATTCTCAGGGAACTTGGAAAAGAAATCGTCCAGGGCACTTACTTCCTCTTCGTCTTCATTCATCACGGTGCGCGTCCCTAAATCCGAGAGCATCAACGCGACGTTGTACATGTTGATTTTCTCCCGCTCCAGTTTGCATTGTTCGCACAAAGCTAAGATAAGCGCGGTACATAAATCTGTTGCCGAGTTCGCCCAGAAGGGATCCTTTGCTTTCGGATCGTGGTAAAGCATGAAGGCCACAGAGCGGGCGTATTGTTGAGATAAGGAATAGTTGCCTTCCATAAACGCATCGATGGTGAGCTGCAGCAGATTGTAGGACATGCTCTGGATGGGATTCATCAGATTCAGGACTTCGACGTGATACCCCAGCCCTTCGAGCGTATCTTTGGAAGCTGCGTACAGTTCGCCTTTTGGATCGTTCAGAATCATGCTGGCTTGCTTCTCGGCACGGCTGTAGATGTCGATGGCCGAGAAGACGAATGTTTCCCCCTTTCCGCTTCGTGTGGTACCGATGACCATGTTATTCACGGGACTGTCGTCGATGAAGATCCGCTTCTTATGCCGGGCTACCGGCACCCCGCCGCTGCCTTTGAACTTCTCCCCTTTTTCGGGGACATCTCGGTACTGTTGCTGGATTTCCTTGAATGTGGTGAAGCGGGCACTGCCTTTCTGCTCTTTCTTGATTTGGCCGAAGTTGGTGATGTATTTGAATGTAAGTACAACAGCCGGCACAAACGCGAGCAAGAACAGCACAGCATAGACAAGGCTTGCTGTTTCTAAGAAGGGGAAAGTATAAAACATTTCCGTTGTCAGATTAATCGGCTCCAGTTCAAGTAGGCTTCCGGTATTGAATGTCTTCTGGAATACTTCAACGATTGCATTCAACAAGGCATTCAGTGTAAGAAAGAAGACCGAGAATGACATCGCCAGTAGCAGCAATGGAATCCCGATCTTCTTCAGGTAATAAATAAAACTTTCATTGAACATCCATCTCTTCCTCCTTTAGAGCATCGCCAATTCGTCTTGTTTCTTCTTCAATTCATCCGTGATGCCTTTAATGGCCTTGTCGTCCTTTTTAGAAGCTTTTTTAGCATCTGCTAACTTGTCCTCAAGTGTTTTGATTTCCGCTGTCAGGACCTCGTGCAAATCGATCTTCTGCTCCAATTCCTCGCTGTTGTTGTTGTTCAGCTCTGCTTTGGCTTCTTCAAGCTTTCCGAGCTTCAGCAGGCCATACGTTTTCATTTCTGAACGTTCGACCGTCATGTTGATGGAAGGGAGATTCATCATCAATTCGTAGTCTCCTTCAAAGTAAGCCAAATCGAATCGGGCTTCGTTTGTCGGATACAGCTGATTGAACTCATTGATTTGCTTGATCTTCTCCTCCTTGTCCAATTGGGGATTCTTCAGGATGAGCGTTTCCACGTAGACGGTATCCTCCATGATCTGGACAGCCTTCTCAAATTCACTTTTTTCGAGATAAAGAGCGGCCAGTATCCGTTTTTGGCTTTCGCTCAACGTATCCTGGGCTTCGAGGGATTCCAAGAACTCTTCCTCTTCTCCCAATAAGCCGTATTCATAGGTTTCAATCGTTTGTTTCTGCTGGTCGACAATGCTTCGTCCTTCCTCCAAAGCTTGCTCATACTGCACTTTCTGCAGGAAGAACAAAGCCCCAAGGAACACCAGTCCCGCTCCTAATACGGCAGCCAGAGAATAAATCGTGACCCGCTGCCACTTCTTCAGTCGGGAGATCCGGTCTTTGTCGACGTTGACCAACGACCGGTCAATCGTTTCCTCTTTCTTGAATTCTTCCGGTGTCAGCTGTTCAATCTGTTCCAGCAAAAAGAGCTTGTCGGCCTGTTTTTCTTTATCGACGCGGATCTTTGTTGCTTTGTCTTTGATCTGGTGATAAATGTTCGGGTAATCATAGGAACCGAAATTAAAGACTCCCTTATATAGATCAAGGCCATCTTTGCCGATCACAAAGAACTCCGCAGCCGCTCCCCGTTGTTCATCGCGGTAAGCCAACTCCAATTCGTGTGTGAGTGCCACCGCTTGGCTAAATTCGAGCTTCTCATGATTCGGTATCGCGTCAGCCGGTGCGCCCACAAAGAGTATTTTTAACATATTAAGATTCTCCTTTATCCGGTTAATAGAAAAAAGCCACTCATTCCGGAGTGGCTTCTTCTTGTGTGGCTATTAAAATTTGATGTTGTCGTTGATGCTTTCGGCCATGTTGTAGGCTCCCATTACAATGACCAAACCGACTACCGCCCCAATGAAAAAGCCAATCGCTTTTGGACGCCCACGATCTCCGCCCCATATAAGGTAGTACCCTCCTATACAAATCGCGATAGCTGAAGAAAGTATGCCGAATCTTTGCGCCCATTCCAATACGGCGACACCAGTGCTCATTGCTCCATCCATTTAAAACCCCTCCTTTTATTTTAGGAATTCTGTAAAGCTGTTCCGGTGTTAGCGGCTTTGCGTTCTTTCTTCAAGAGGTTCATCAACAACGGAATGTTTTCAGAAACCACTTCGCGATGCTTTTCTTCTAACCAGTCATCGTAATCTTTGCCGTTAAAGGCCAAGAGATCCTCCGCATTCGTCTTCAGTTCCTTTTGTTCCTTTGTTGCTGCCATTCCTAAAACCGCCTTTCGTTTTTGGTTGGTAGTAGCACACCATTAAGAACAGTAAGGAGAGGCGAATTTATAGCCGGTTCATTCGCTAACTCTATGCAGCGTATAGCTGCAACGTACAGGGTTTTTAGGTAACCCAGAACTACAATCTGGCAACGGGACAACAGCCAGTTTTAGGAGACTCTGGCCAAACCATCTCGACGTATATCTATACCGCAGGTTGCCATCCGCGACAGACACGCACTATGAAGTTGTCCTTTTTGTTGCTTACTGTTCTTAAGGGCATGCTACTGATGGCTCATTTTACTTTTTTTATGCCACTCACTTTCAACAATTCGTCGTGCGCATTCTTCCGTTTGGCCAACAGCCGTTTGTTCGAAATCACCGAGCGCGTTCGATAGTAAAGATCCGTGATGTGCCGAACTTCACCAGACTCTTTCTCCACGCCAACAGCCCCTTTCAATTCGTAGACCTTGCCCTCAAATGTTTTCAAGCTGGACGCCGACGCCAAGTCGTATAGATAAAACCGCTCTGCCATCTGATTGCACCTCGCTTCCGTGTACTTGTCTTTAAATAAGATGTGTTCCCATGGGAAGTTATTCATGGAAATCCCCAGTGACTCGACCAGCAATCTCACATTCTGAGCGGTCGGGTTTCCGTTTTTTCGTTGCTCCCACATACTGATGGTGCTTTGCGGAATCTGTTTGCCGGTCCTGTCGGATAACTCAGACTGAGAAATGTTAAGCGCCATTCGTTGTTCCTTGATCCAATCGCCAAACCATACAGGCAATGTAAATCCCCTCCCATCATCGGTTCTAAAAACAGAACAATTTAGTGATTTGAGTGTATCAGTATACCGATAATATTACAACGGTATACCGATAAATAAAACAGTATACCGATACTTTAGGCCGATAAAGCCCTATTTCTAGGGTTTTTTGTAAGAGCGGCGTTTTTAGTTTTTAAGTCGAATGGTGTCGAATATAGGTGGGTATTGTAGGAGGGTTTTTGCAGTTCGGGATAAAGGAACACGAAACGTGGGCATATACACACCCGACACGATGACTTATGTATCATTTTGATTTTATCTGAATTTTGTAGGAAATCTATTGCCATTGTTAGGGATTATAGTTTGAGGTAAAATATCTTGTATTAAAGATTTATAAATGATCTGGTGAGTACAAGCGGTACATGGCATAAACCAGAATGTAAATGAAAAGAGGTATTGTATGCAAATTGATGAGGCAGTGACTACTCGAATTCAGCAGCTATTGAAGGAAAGAGGATGGACTGCAAACGAGTTGATCAGACGCTCGGGCGTCAAACAATCCACCATGGCCGAAATAATGTCTGGCAGATCCAAGTATCCGCGGATCAACACGATTAAGAATATTGCTCATGGATTCGGCATGACGCTGTCCGAATTTTTCGATCACAAAATGTTCGAGGATTAAGAAGCTATCAAGTAAAGAAATACGTTACGATCAGCATGATTAGGTAAAATGCAAGGAGCAGCGTAGCAATCCCGATAGCGAACCGAAGGATTGTTTTAAAGATGTAAACCAGTCCGCTCCAAAGGCTTTCAGAAAACATGGCCAAAACTACCAACACGCCCAACGGTAAAAATAAGCCTTTGGGAAGTGTTGCTACAAATAAGATGATCCCCAGAAAAAAAAGCCCCTTCAATTTAATATCCGCATTCATGAACTTCTCTTTTACTCTCGCAATTTCCATCGCTATTCCCTCCTTCTTTTATAAAAACTTATCAACTGTTGAGTCCGGTACACTTACAACGATAGTGTTGAGTTCACGATATCTAGACAAATCACCACTATCCATTTCAATAAGTTCGTATCCTTCGAACTATTCATTATTGGCTTGTGTAGGTGTGTTCTCTACTACTGGTTCATTAACACCGCAGGGGTCATTTCTTCTTTTCCTTCCTTTTATTTGTTTCAGCTAGGTTCCTTCTTGAACATCTGTTTCAAGGGTAACAATCTCTTGCGGATTTTTTCTGATTCGGTCCAGCCTAACATAAAGATGGTCGTTAAAAGTACAATTAAATAGTTGATTTTCTTTTTCATTTTAGCACTTCAATAATAGTTTTATTTACTGGTTCTTCATTCCTCATTGACTGGCACAAAATTTTACACACGGAGCTCAAATCATTTGCAATCTTTATCCTCTATCACTTCTATATGAAACTAGTAGCCAATCAGATATGATTTACAATCATTCTATATTTTCTTTTGTAAAACATGAAACCCTCAGCATTTTTAATTGTTATCAGATACTGGCATGCTTGGCGTATACACGTATGCAAGCATACATCTGACTAAATCTTCTAAAATAAAATCTGTTTAATTATCTACCTAACAAAGGTAGAAAAATCTACCTCGCAAAAGTAGAAATATCCACCTAACACAAGTAGAAATATCTACTTTTGTTAGGTGGATGGTTTTTAAGGAAAGAATAATAAGAACTCAATATGATTATTCTTCATTTTCATTAAAGAATTCTGTCATATACTCAAATTGCTTTTGTTGTCTGTCAGTCAATTCATTTTTTGTGTAATATTCTACAAGTTCTGAAATGATAGCATAGGTTTTATTTTCGTCCATGAATTTTCCAAGGACTCCAATTTGAGTATGAAGATCATGAGGAACTTTAATAGATTTGACATTATTATTTTTACCCACTACCGACTTAGTTTTGCGAGCAGGTTTTGTCTTTAGTTCAGAAACTGGAATTGCAGTTTTTTTCTCTACTGGAGGAATTGAGACAGCCTTTTCTTTATTGATAGGCTCATTACTTGTAAGTTGTAGTCGATTTGATTGCTCATTATTAAACTTAAAATCGTTTTGGCTACTTATTACTACAGGTTTTGGTCTCTCAAGAGTATTAGTTTTTGTTTTTTTCTTAATTAAAGGTCCTTTCTTTGAGTTTTCAGACATGGGTATTTTCCTCCTCAAATCTTGCAAGTTTTTCCTCGATTTCATCCACTACATCTAAAAAGGTTTGATGTGCTTTACGATCATGATGATCCTCGTTTTTAATTCCGGTTACATCCCAAGCCTTTAAGCGTTCTAAATGCTTTATAACATTTTTGAAGACATTATCCTCTCCAAAAAGTTCAGTGGCACGTTCAACTGTACTTTGATCAACTCGGCCCCCTGCTCTAAGAAGAACTGGCAATACACCAAGAACTTGTATATCTGCTTCATATTCGTCTGCCATAAATTGCAGATACGATACATAAGTTTCGGCACCTTCCAAAGATAGTTCTTGGGCTTGCAATATAATAAGGACATAATCAGAAGCCATCATGGCATTGTCAGAGTAATCACTGATAGTCGGTGGTACATCAATGAAAATATAGTCATAATCTGCTTTTAATGGTTCTAGTAGTGTTTTTAATAAAGTAATTTGATCTAAATCATTTTGATAGTTTTGATATAAAAATTTTGAAAAGTTTTTGAAAGAAACAGCTGCAGGAATCAAATCAAGATTTTCTGTAACTTTGACAACCACATCTCGGAGATTACCATTCTTGAAGCCATCAAATATAGTTTGATTAATCTCTTCAATTCCTGCTGATCGAGCAATCAAGGTACTCGCATTTCCCTGGGGGTCCATATCAACAAGCAATACCTTTTTATTATGTACTTTTGCATACTCCCAGCTCGTCATTACCGAGACTTTGGTTTTTCCTACTCCACCTTTAAAATTACCTACAACTATTGTTTTGGCTACCATCGCTATTCCTCCTAATTTTTATCTTCTAAACAAACTTCTACCTAACAAACTTCTACTTCTGTATATATCTGATAATAACACAAGTGGAAGTTCGTGAGAATATAAAGTTAAATGTAATACAACTGTAATATTTGATGAAAGATCTAACCATAAGTAGAAAAGTAGAAATATCTACTTGTGTGAGGATAAACTTGTTATTAACGTAAGTAGATAAGTGGAAATATCTACTTTTGTGAGAATAGAGATAGTTCTAACATAGGTAGAAAAGTGGAAATATCTACTTCATTTATAAACTGAGCTTAATTAGCTATAAGTAGAAAAGTGGAAATATCTACTTATGTGAGAATAGATTTATTATTAACATAAGTAGAAAAGTAGAAATATCTACTTGCGTTAAAATGAATTACTTTATAACAGAAGTAGAAATATCTACTTCTGTTATAAAGTAATTAGAAGAAATTTTATTTTAAACCCTTAGAAGACAATGTTTGTAGACAATATAAAGTGCTCGTAAATTATCACGCTAACTACATAAGTAGAAAAGTAGAAATATCTACTTGTGCGAAGTTCATACTAAATATTACGTAGGTAGAAAAGTAGAAATATCTACTTTTGTGAGAATGAAAAATATTCTAACACAAGTAGAAAAGTAGAAATATCTACTTGTGCAATAATAATGATATATTCTCACTAAAGTAGAAAAGTGGAAATATCTACTTATGCTAGAATGCTCTCGTTTATAACATAAGTAGAAAAGTAGAAATATCTACTTATGCGAAAAAGAATTTTATTCTAACAAAAGTAGAAAAGTGGAAATATCTACTTTTGTGCCCTTAGAAACCCTGATATAACGCTATTTACAGACTCTATTCGTTGCTTTAGGTTATGAGGTAGAAGGAAATCTGTAGAGTTATTATTGGATAGGGAAGGGGGCTGCTTTGTGTTAATGATGACTAATGTTTTTGAAATACTTCTCCATGAAGGAATCCATAGTTACAAGAAAAAAAACTCATCTACCCCTCTTCCTCACTTAATCGAAGATCAGAAACAAACAAAGAAACATAAAAAAGGTGCGATTGGCGTTACGCGTTCCAAGGAAGATCTATCGACACCTGGTGGTGTCAAAGGGTACGTGATTACGTCGAAAGAGACTCTCTTGGAGGATTCTGTTGAACTTTCTCATTGGACCCCCAATGTACACAATTACTTAGGGTACGTCGATAAAGAAAAGCGGCATCTCAAGGGACACACCGAAAAGAACCTGCAGCAAATCAATACGTTCGTCGTCGACATCGACACGAAGAAACAGCCGTATACGGAAATTCTGACCGCTGCGCTCGATTACAGCGTGGGAATTCCAACGATGGTCCTGGAGACGCCGAAAGGGTTTCAGGTCTATTTCGTGCTGGAAACGCCGCTGTTCATCAGCAACCAGAATGATTACCGCGGCTTGAAGGTCGCGAAACGCATTTCCGAGAATATCCGGCGCAGCTTGGCCAAGGTTTTGCAGGGAGTGGATCTCTCTTGTAATGACTTTGGCTTTTTCCGCATGCCTTCAGAAGACAATGTCCGCTGGTTCTCTGACAAGATGGTCTTTTCCCTGCACAACCTGATTTCGTGGTCGAAACGGCAAGACGATGACCAAAACCGTGGATTATTCGTCGTGGAATCGAAAGGGGAGGGGCTTGATCCGACACACGCCGAATGGTTCCGGGAATTATTGGCTACCCGTCACGTAAAAGGAAGCGACGGACAGATTGGCCGGGACAACTTGATGTACACGCTCGCCTTGGCTTGTTACAGCGCCGGAAAAGGACAGGGGGAGACGCTGGATCTGCTAGACGAATACAATTCCTCTCTCGAAGCGCCTGTGCGACACAGTGAGGTTCAGAAAATCGTCAAGAGCGCCTATAAGGGCCGTTTCAAAGGTGCAAGTCAGATTTATATTCAGGAGCTATTAGAAGCCTGGTTGCCAGGAAAGGATATTCCGGTCACAAATCACCTCGGAGGCTGGTACAAATTCAAGAAGGAACGGAAGGATCGCGTCCGCAGCCACTACGACGAGTGGGAAGAGGATCTGCTTGCCTATATCCAATCGGAGACCAGTACGGTTCAGCCAATCAAATGGACAACCCAAAGCGCATTATGTGAAGCCGTGGGCATTCCACGTAGCACATTCAACGAAGTCATCCGAAAATCCAAAAAAATTCTCATTAAACGAATCGGAAAAGGGCGCGGTGCGCAGACCGGGTTAACCTCTGTGGCGGTGCTTCTTCAGTGTGCCCTTGAATTCAACCAGCAGCATCGCGCTCTGTACTATGAAGCAATCTCGTTAATGAACGGCTCACGTGAGAACGCAAGCGCCTTGTGGGAGCTAGAAAACCAATTGGCGTTGCTGACCCGCTTCCCTGAAAACCGCCCTTTAACTGGAAAAAAATTCAATTCTTCTTAATTGTCCAATCTGCCAATACATATCTGTATACGTGTTCTGTTTCGAGATCCGTATTCTACTTACAGCTTCTTTTGTAGTTTAAGAAATTGATTTTGGGGATTTTCTGTCGACCTGTTAAACTAAATGTTAAGAAGGGCAGGGGAATGAGGATGCTGTATGGCTATGAGGAGTATCGATTAAAAGAAGGGATTTCTCCTGGTACGCTGGTGACGGAATTGGAACTGCTGAAGTCATTTGTTCGTTTTGTGAACCTGCGGAATGAGAAGCAGCTGGAGCCGTATGAAATCAAACCTGCAGATGTCAGGGCATTCTTGGATCAGGAGAAGGCTAAAGGATTAAAGCCTGGTACTGTCAAACGTAAGCTGTCCCATATCCGCCAGTATTTCCATTACTTGTGGAAGGTGGGGAAGGTACCGGTTGATTTCATGCCTAAATTTGAATATCAATTGATCATAGAGAAACCGATGGCGCAACTTGAGTATATGGAATTTATGCAGGAAAAGAAAAAGGTGCTGCAGCATCCGACTTTGATGTTGAATGCGAAGCTTTATTTCCTGTTCGCGATGGCCGGGTTCCGGATGAGGGAAATTGAACGGTTACGAAGCAGGCATTTTCGTGATTTAGGGGACCGAGTGGAAATGAACTTTGTGACGTCACAAGATGTTTTCTGGCAGTTGGTTTTTGAGGATCCGACAGACGTAGCGGTAATTGTTCAGGCAATGGAACGCGCGGTTTTTCGGGAGCATGATTATTTGGTCTCGTCGGATAAGAAATACGGACCGGATTATGTAAGGAACAACATGAAGGATATTTATTCTGGCTTAACTTTGCTATTACCGAAACCATTTAAGACGGAAGAAGTTCGGATTGCCTATATTTACGACTTGTATAAGGTTCAGGGGAAGTCTTTTGATGAAATGGTGGAATTACTAGGAATTACGCCAACGTCGCTTACATCCGCCTTAAAACTCGTTTTTGAACGTTATAATGAAATATAGGACTGTTAAGTAAATGAATCGTAATCTTATTTTTTTTATAGATGATTCCTTACTTAACAGTCCTATTATCTGTCGGAAATTTGAAAAGAGAAAGAATGGGCTATTGGTTTAGCATCTTCTTTCTCTCCTTAATGGCTCTTATAATTTGTAATTCGTAAAAAATTCGAATTACAAATACGGAACTGCAATTTCAGGCTATGTCCTTTTTCTCATTAAGTTTATTTAGAACGTCGTTTAACTTTAGGAGGCCATCCTATTTGGTTATTAGAATTACTGCTACTTCTGATAGCCTGTCGCAGAAATTTTATTCAAAATACACCGATTACGATTAAATAGATACCGAATGATATAAAAAGCGAACCGCTTATGATTAAAAACAATTTTAACAGCCAGAAATTTACGATTGGTGGAAGGAATAGTGTATTTTGAAATCCGCTAAAATCATTTGTCTCAAGAAATCTTTTTTTCTTTATGGAGACTATTCTTACTACTAAACAAGCAACCCCCAAGAGTAGGGTTATTATACCCGAACCATATTGATCGGAATTCAAAGAAATTCCTCCCTTATCATTTTTTTAGCCTCTAACTTCCGGTAACTTGTGATATGTAAACCGATTCACTTACTTTTAAAAAATACTTGTGCTCTTTCTCTTTTTTCGTTTATGTAATTTTGATAAATCCTGATAGGCAAATCAAAGATTCTGTTGCTGTCTTGCCTCTGACATTTCAAGGATTTTAGTTATGGCAAAACCATTAATCGAAAGGAAAAAGAGAAAAATAGCTGATACGCCCATGTAATAAGCGAATGGCTCCTTCATTAGAAAGCTAACGGGAAATACAACCAGTGAAACAATAAAAGTTCCCATAAAGAGTGACTTTCCAACGTGTCTTTTTTCCTCTCTTTTTTTCTGATAAGAATGTAACAGGTACGCTATTATCGTCGTTCCCACAATCAATACTAGTATTATGATGCGTTCCATAATTTGCTCTCCTCTACTTGAACTCTCTCTCTTTTTAACTACCCTTTCTCGTAACTAGTAAAAGAAACTTTTAAAACGAAAGATACAAATTAATATAAAATCAATTATCAGAAGTTAAATCAACCCTAATGACAAACTTCATAGAAAATCATATTGAAAGATTCTGAGATTTTTATTTAGAGAGAAAGAGGAATGATATTAGAGCAAA
This sequence comes from Planococcus sp. ANT_H30, assembly GCF_008369335.1. Lineage (NCBI taxonomy): Bacteria > Bacillati > Bacillota > Bacilli > Caryophanales > Caryophanaceae > Planococcus > Planococcus sp. ANT_H30. The sequence goes on from NZ_VOBJ01000008.1 coordinate 104,555, forward strand.
CAGATGGAAAAATTTCAGCAGCATTGTTATTGGCAGCATGTGGAACTTCGGAAGAAGCGAAAGTTGAGAATCCTGAAAGCGAAGCTCAAGGAGAACAAATTTCAACTGAGGTTGCTACTGCCTCAGAAGCTGAAGAAGAAGTTATTTTAGAATCGCCTTACAAAGAAATTAAAGAGCACTTTGAAAACTATGAACTTCCAGATGTTGGAAAAGCAGATGGCAGACTCGTCTCTTATGAAAATGGCTATACCTTTGATAAAGAAACAAAATTCATGATTGGCAGAGAATGGAACGAGGATGAGACTGTTAATGAACCTACTGAAGATCAGAAGACTGGGGTCATCATGGGGTTCCTGGTTGATGCTGCAGAGTTAGGAGATTTTGAAGATATGACAGTAACGAATTATAACGAACAAATGTCACACCCTATTTCTAGACTTAATCAAATTAGCGAGCTTACTGATTTTGAACCGTTAAAAGAATGGTCTCAAGAAACAGCCAGTCTTCTTGATGAAGCTCAGAACTTGGATTCAGGAGATGAAAGACAAGCTCTTCTTAAAGAGGGCTATAACGAGCTTCAAAAAATGAAAGATTTAATTAATGAAAGAGGAGAGAATTAAGCAATGAAGAAATTTATTTTTGCCGCACCTTTTGTGGTTCTTATTTCATTGGCAATTTCAATCGCTTGGGTTAACCTTGCTACTGTAGAAGGTGGAATTCCAGAAGATTATTCTAAAGAAGATGCCGAAGCATTCAAAGGAGCAGAGAATATAAAAACTGCATGGAAGCATTGGACTAACGGTGGCGGATTTGCCAATCAAGATTATGAAAAGAACCTAACTTTTATTGCTATTAAATCGATTGATAAGAATCAACAAGAAGCATTGGGTATGAGCGGACAAATATCCGAGTTGAAAAAGATTATGGGTCTAATGAGCGGTGAATTAGGTATGCTTTCTGAAGAAGAAAGAGACGCTTACCGCAGTGTGTTTGAACAAACGTTAGAAGCAGCCTATAACTCCGTAAAGTAAAAAAAGAAGCCAATTATGAATTGAGCCCCAAATGGTAGACACTTTAAAAAGTGACCCATTTGGGGCTCAGTTCAATACAGGGGCTGTATCTGTTTTATTATTCATAAATATCTTTTCGATGCCCGACATCGATAATGGTAATAATGATTTTTTCGTCTTCGATTAACGCCAGGATGCGGTAATCACCGACACGATAACGCCACTTGCCTTTGTGGTTCGCGACCAAAGCCTTTCCATGTATTCGGGGATCGCTGGCATCCTGCAAGTTCTTTTCGATCCAACCAATCAGGAGAGAGGCCTGGTACCGGTCCATCTTTTTTAATTTCTTCAACGCGACATCTGAAAAATGAACAGCATACATCGTCTGTTATAAACCCAATTCTTTTTTGACGTCATCCAAGGAATGGGTTTTTTCTATATTGGCAAGGACCCGATTAAAATTCTCTACATCGATTTCATCCTCAATCTTTTCAATGATGGCATTTCTCATTAAATCAGAAACAGATGTCTTTTTTAGTTTGGCGTAATCGCGGATGAGTTTGCTGTCGCGATCATCCACACGCAAGGAAATGGTGGCCATGGATAAACCTCCTTCAGTTCTTTGTAATACATTGTATTACAAATTATCTTGTTTGTAAAATGATTGACCTAAACCTCTTCATGTAAATAGTATCTTTATAGGTTCTATCCATATATAAGTATCCGTATGAATAATAGAGGATTATTTCAACTAATTTATATCCTAACTTTCTTCGCATCTTGAGAGAAATTAAATAAAAAAATTTCCTCATTTTTGAGGAAACCTTTCGCTTAGCAATTTGGTGAAACAAGATAAATAGGTGGAGGAACTTTTCAACTGTAATTAAAGTTGCAAGAGTATTCCTAAGTTCAACTTAGACTTCCCTCAAATGAATTGAGTCTTATATTAAATATATAAGACTTATGTAATTAGTAGTCATCTCCTCTAGTTAATAAATAAGCTCAATATGCCGATAAATAGAGTAAAAGATGATAGGAGTAGATTGGTTAATGGCAAATAGATTTTTAAGTATCGGACATTTAAGAAATCTTTATATGATTGGGGTGGTTCTACAAATATTATTAACGCTTGTTTCCTTACTTTTAGGTGCAGCATTGGTGAGCGATTTAGCATATTTATATGATCGTCAAGCTTTTTATGGTGCCGAATCAGTATTAATAATTGGTTTTTGGAAACAAATGATACCTCTAGTTTTGGGATATATTTTCTTAATGTTGGTCCTTCATTATACTTTTAAATACAATTACAAGAAGAAAAAGAAAGAAATAAAAAAAGCTCAAAGAACACATTCTAATCGCCAAGCAAGAGTTTGATAAGTGAAAGAATCGAAAGGATGTCATTTTAAATGACATCCTTTCTTGTCCTCACGCCCACTTACTAAATTACTTTGATTCTCACTTATCCAATACAAAGCTGTTTTTCTGTAAATACAGCTTTATGTCCATTAAGTTTCTTGGTACAATTTTATAAGTATTCTAGATTCGAACAAGATCTCTTTTGGAAGTTAGGAATATTTAATAATTTAATTTATTTAGGGGATGCTAAAATATGCCAACTAAAAATAATTACAGTAACAATTTAGAAGGGGACTATGGTTTTTCTAATCAGAAAGTTGACGAAGTCTCTCAAAAAAAAGAAACGAAAAAAGCAACTTTTATGTTGCCTACAGATTTGCATAAACGTTTGAAAACTGCTGCAGTTGAACAGGACAAGACGATGTTAGAGATAGTGGAAGAAGCTTTAAGAAATCATCTAAAAGTTTAATCGTTTATCATCATCAAAAAAATTCACTTGGGGGTTTTACTAAATTGAATATATCTGTATTAAACAACCTTAGTGTTAGGCTGCAGAATATTTCTCAACTTTATTATAAACAAGTTTATGTATATGAATTTGAACGAGGTAATAGCGTAGAGTATTTTAGTCGGGCTAATCATTATCCCTTAATGAATATAAATTTATTATTATCTGAAAGATTAAAAACAGTAGCTCGGAATAGAAGGCCTTATAAAGTAGCAGGAATTTTACATGAATTTATTAATAATGTAGATTCTGAAATTGTCTGTATAAATTATTATGAAATGTTATTTGAACCATCTTTAGGAGTTAATCCATTTGATCTTTTTACCAATCTAAGTAGAAACAAAACGTTAATTATTACTTGGCGAGGCAGGATTGAAGGTGATTATTTTATTCACGCTGAACCTGGCCACCCAGAGTACACTAAGTACTCCACAAAAGATGCAATTGTTATCAAATAGAAGGAGTGAATATTTTGCAATATAAGGATCTATTACAATTCGAACCAATCGAATCAGTTATTCAATTAAAAGATGCTAATAACAAAGATCGCGCGTTTCAATTACTAGATACATATGTAATCTCTGACCGTATGGCTGAACAATTAAATGATATGATCATCAACCAACTTCAATTTGATCGATCTATTGATAATAAAGGATTACTCATTGTCGGTAACTACGGTACAGGTAAATCCCACTTAATGAGCGTCATTTCTACGATTGCAGAACGCGAAGGGGCCAGTGCTCATATTTCAAATCCTTCTGTTGCAGAGAAATCTAAAGATATCGAAGGGAAATTCAAAGTAATTCGCTTGGAAATCGGAAGCGTCGGTACATCTTTACGTGATATTTTAGTATCCAATATTGAAGATGGACTTGCTGAAATGGATGTCAATTTTACCTTCCCTTCATTCGATAAAATTACAAATAACAAAGATGCGCTCGAAGAAATGATGGGGCTATTCAATGAAAAATATCCTAAACACGGCCTACTCATCGTAGTAGATGAGTTACTCGATTATTTGCGCGGTAGAAAAGAACAAGAAATCACACTGGATTTAGGCTTCTTACGTGAATTAGGAGAGATTTGTAGTAAAACGCGTCTTCGCTTCATAGCTGGTATTCAGGAAATGCTCTTCGATAATCCTAGTTTCAGTTTCGTAGCTGAACCATTACGTCGTGTAAAGGAACGCTTTGAGCAAGTTCGTATCGTCCGAGAAGATATCGCCCATGTCGTATCAGAGCGACTATTAAAAAAGAACGAAGAGCAAAAAGCGTTAATTCGAGAACATTTATCAAAATTTACAACGCTATACGGACGATTAAATGAAGATATGGAAGCGTACGTAAATCTTTTCCCAATCCATCCTGCTTACTTGAGTGCATTTGAAAAAGTAAATGGTATTGAAAAACGTGTAGCACTAAAGACAATAAGCATTGAGATGAATAGCATTCTTGACAAGGAACTACCTGAAGAAGAGCCAGGGCTTATTTCGTATGATAGCTACTGGAAATTCATTGAGGAAGATCCTTCGTACAAATCAAATCCAGATGTTAAAGAAGTCATGGATAAAGCAAAGATATTGAAAGACCGCGTGCAGAATGCCCTGGAGAAGCGTGCTTATAAACCGATGTCTTTAAGAATCATTAATGCATTGTCATTATATCGTCTATCTACATCCGATATCTATGACAAAGTCGGCTTAACTGCTGAAGAATTAAGAGATGAACTTCTATTAACTCCTCCAGGAGGAATGGATCTTTTAAGGGATTTAGAGGATGCGTCAGACTTCTTAAAAACTAATGTCGATGCAGCAGTTAGAGAAATCCAAAAAACAGTAAGTTACCAGTATCTATCTGCAAACGAGTCAAATGGACAATATTATTTGGATCTGAAAAAAGATATTGATATTGATAGCTTAATTCAACAAAAAGCCGAAAAAATTGAGGATGATAAATTAGATCGCTTCTATTACGATATTTTAAAACAAGCGATTACGCTCGATGACAATACGTATGTATCCGGATATAAAATCTGGCGGCACAATCTTCCTTGGGATGCACGTCGTATTACTCGGCAAGGGTACTTGTTTTTTGGTGCACCAAACGAACGTTCAACTGCGCAGCCTGAACGCGATTTTTATATCTACATGCTACGACCTTATCTGGAAACACCTTTTAAAGACGAACAAAAGCCTGATGAGCTCTTTTTTGAACTCAATCAAAAAGATGAACGTTTTACACAGTTGTTACGCTTATACGCAGCTGCCAACGATTTGAAAGCAGAATCTGCATCTGCAACAAGGAATTTATACACAAGGAAAATAGAAAGTTACTTTAAAGAAATCAATAAATGGTTAAATGATAACTTTGTACACTCATTTGAAATCACTTATAAAGGAAAAAAGGGAAGTGTGCTCGAATTCGGAATGTTTTTACCCGCAAACGTTACCATTCAAGAAATAATTAATATCATTTCCGAGGGTATTTTAACTGATTGGTTTGCGCAAAAATATGAAGACTATCCTTCATTCAGAAAAATTCAAGGTTCTTATTTATCCAAAAATAACTTAGAAACTTATGTGCGTGATGCACTCTACTATTTGAATGGAAAAGAAACGAAGCAAGGGGAATCTATCTTAGATGGCTTAGTTCTACTTGATCCAGCCGGTAAAGTATCAATTAAACAATCTGGATATGCTGCATGGGTAGTAGACTTGTTAGAACAAAAAGGACATGGCCAGGTTGTTAATCATAATGAACTTATTGAAACCGTATTTATTCGTGGGGTTGAAGACCTTCAATATACAAAACAGTTTTACCTAGAACCTGAGCTATTGGTCGTTCTATTTGGCGCAATGATTTATACAGGGACAGTCGAAGTGACAGTTGAAGGGAAGACATATAATGCTTCTAATTTACAAGAGTACATTCAACTTCCTTTGCCGAAGCTCGCTCAATTCAGCCATATCAAAAAGCCGACTGGTCTTCCTATTGCGGAATTAAATGCTGTGGCTGACCTCTTTGACGAGCGCATCGCTAACTATGAAGATGAAATGTTAAAGCGCACCATCACGACGATTGCAGGCAAGGCAAACAATGCAATTCTTGACGCATTAAACACCATTCAAATCGTGAAAAAAGGCTTTCCTACATGGGATGGTCCATTGCTAAATCCTGCCGAAATTCAAGAGAATGTATCTATACTCGAGGAATACAAAGACTTTTGTGAAGGCCTGAAACGATATGATACGCCTGCAAAAATGCGTAATTTAAAGTATGATCTTAAGACAATTGAAAAGCAAAAAGAAGCAATTAATAAACTCGGTTCGTTTAAAAAGTTGGAACAGCAAATTAAAGAAATTCAACAGCGCGTCAGTTACTTGCAAATTGCGCAGCCAAACGTCGGCAGCCAGTCTGAATGGTCTTCGCGTGTAGATGATGCATTGGATGAATTACAGTGCGCTTTAAAACAACACCAAGATACTACTAAAGAGCTTACTGCTCTTGATACATTGAAAAAAGAATATATCCAGTTATATATTGAAGCACATGATCAATCCCGTTTAAATGCTTCAGAAAACATGTTAAAAAACGCATTATTAAACGATGCTCAGACAAAGGCATTAAAAGAATTAGCTGCTCATATTCCCATTTTGCCTAAAGAGGAGCTGTTTAATTGGGAACGAACATTATCGCAATTAAAGACTTGCTATCACGTAACGAAAGAGAAGCTAGAACATACTCCTATATGCTCGGAGTGTAAGTTCCGTCCTACAGAAGTCGCGACGAATGAAAAATCCACATTGAAGAAAATGCAAGAAGAGCTTCCTGATATGCTGACAAACTGGACAGAAACATTACTTGCGAACTTCAATGACCCATCTGTAAAAGAAAATATTTCACTACTAAAACCTGAACAACAACAATTCGTGGATGCACTCATTGCAAACCAAGCATTCACTTTACCGTTAGACATTCGCTTAATTCAGGCAATCAATGACTTATTAAAAGGAATCCATAAAGTCGAAGTATCCATCTCAGATATCGAAGAAATGATGGCCAATGGACACCCGTTAGCCGTCGATGAGTTGCGGAAACGATTTGAGGATCTCCTTACAAAAAAGGTTGGTGCCACATCAACAAACCGAGTACGCATCATGCTAAAGAAATGAGGAGACGAACATGTCACGCCAAGACAATCAGCTTTCTTTTTTAGATAAACAATCTGCCGCAGAAAATACACCAGTTGTCTGCTTAGGTATGAAATTTGAAAGTGAAGAAGCAAGAAGAGAATATTTTAGGGAAGAGCTGCGTAAAAAGCTTCCCGAACTAAAAAATATTGAAGGATTCCCGATTGGAGAAGATGAGGACATCATAGCCTTATCCGATCCCCCGTACTACATGGCATGTCCTAATCCTTGGATTAATGATTTTATAGAGGAATGGGAGAAAGAAAAACTTATAAAACATAGCGGGAAATTACTTGAAACATATCATAGATTCCCATTTTCTTCTGACGTCACAGAAGGAAAAAATGATGCTATCTATAACGCCCATAGTTATCATACAAAAACACCTCATAAAGCTATCATGAGGTATATTTTAAACTATACTGATCCCGGTGATATTGTATTTGATGGTTTTTCTGGCACTGGAATGACAGGTGTAGCTTCACAACTTTGTGGAAGTGTTTCAGAAATAGAGCAATTAGATTATGAAGTTAGTGAGAATGGCACAATTCTAGATAAGTTGCAAGAAAATGGTAGTACAGAAAACACCATAGAGTTTTCCAAAATAGGTTCTAGGCATGCTATCTTAATGGATATATCACCTGCTGCAACATTAATTTCACAAAATTATAATGCCGCAATTGATTCATCTAAATTTGAAAAAGAAAGTAGTCGTTTATTAAATGATTTAAAAAATAATTATGAATGGATGTATTCTACCTTAAGTGAAAACTTTGATTTAAATGAAAGTGGTCTTTTAGAAAATATAAAAGATATTACTACACTTGAAGATTTAAAGGATATTTATAAGCGTTATGAAGATAAGATGGGGAAAATAAATTATATTGTTTGGAGTGAAGTTCATTTATGTTCAAATTGTTCTAATGAAATTATATATTATGATGCCGCATTAAATAAAGAAACAAAAAGGCTAGAGCAAGTATATAAATGTCCCTACTGTAGCGCTGAGGTTTCAAAAAATAAATTAGATTATTCATTTGACATTAAATATGACAATTTACTTGGTGAAACTATACAAATAGCTAAACGTCTTCCGGTGTTAATAAATTTCACTATAAATAAAAAGAGGTTCAATAAAAAGCCAGATATATTTGATTTGAAATTAATAAAATTATTGAAAGACTATAACATACCGTATAAGTTACCAAGTAATAGAATGATGTATGGTGGAGAAACAAGAAGAAATGATTCAAGCGGGCATACACATGTTCATCACTTTTATACAGACAGAACTTTATTAATTTTAGGTGATTTTATTAACCAAAATAATAACTCCATTCAAAACTTATTTTTACACGGTAGTGTCTTGCCGAAATTAACAAAATTTAACAGATTTATGCCTCAGCATGGGAGTAGAGCTTTGGTTGGACCAATGGCTAATACACTATATTTACCACCTGTTTCTATTGAAAACAATGCTTTATCTCAACTTGAATTTCAACAAAAAAAGATTATTAAAGCCTTTTCTACGTATTCAGGGAATATAATATCTACTCAATCATCATCCAAAACAAATATTAAAGATAATTCAATTGATTATATATTTTTAGATCCACCATTTGGAGCGAACATTATGTATTCTGAATTAAATTTCATAAGAGAATCATGGATAAATGTGATTACGAATAGTGAAAAAGAAGCTATTGAAAATAAATCTATATCAAAATCGTTATCTGATTATCAGAATCTAATGACGGATTGTTTTAGAGAGGCATATAGAATCCTTAAATCTGGTAGATGGATTACAATTGAATTTTCAAATACTCAAGCAAAAATATGGAACGTAATTCAACGAAGTCTACAAGAAGTAGGATTTGTTATAGCTAGTGTTGATGCCTTAAATAAAAAACGTGGTGGCTTACATTCTATGATTGGAACAACAGCGGTAAAACAAGACTTAGTTATTTCTGCCTATAAACCGTCTGAAAAAGATATTATAAAAATACGTGAACAAACAAACACGCCAGATGCTGCATGGACATTTATTAGCCAACATTTAGAAAAACTACCTATATTTTTAGGCTCGAAAGGTGAAGCATCTATTATTGCTGAGCGGACACCACGCATCCTTTATGACCGCATGATAGCATATCACGTTCAAAATAATTTACCTGTACCTATCTCTTCAGCCGAATTCCAATCAGGGGTGATACAAAGTTTTCCAATACGCGATGGTATGATATTTTTAGAATCTCAAGTAGCCGAATACGATAAAAAACGCATCCTTGTGAAAGAGTTTTCCCAACTAAGTTTATTTATTTCCGATGAGAATAGTGCGATAGAGTGGCTTCGTCAACAATTGATGAAGAAGCCACAAACAAGTCAAGACTTACACCCGCAGTTTATGAAAGAAATTCAGCATATTGCGAAGCATGAGCAATTACCCGAAATGAACGCTTTACTGTTGCAAAGCTTCTTACGCTATGAAGGAAATGAGGTCGTTCCAGATCAAATAGCGAGCTACTTACGTCGAAATTATCATGATTTACGTGGGTTAGAGAATAGTGCCACAAAGATGAAAAATAAAGCATTGAATCGTTGGTATGTCCCTGATCCAAACAAGCAAGCCGATCTTGAAAAACTACGTGAGAAGTCGCTTTTACGTGAATTTGACAGTTATATAGAGGAATTGCTTACACATAAAAAGAAGTTAAAACAATTCCGTACAGAAGCAATCCGAGCAGGATTCAAAAAAGCTTGGAGCGATAAAGATTACACAAAAATTGTTACAGTTGGTGATCGTTTACCTGAAACTGTCATCCAGGAAGATGATAAGCTGTTAATGTATTATGACAATGCACAAATTCGTTTAGATATGTAAGGAGAAAAGTGGGTGATGAGGTTGAATTGGTCTGAAAAAATAGCGTCTTACTTTACAGGAAATGGGCTTCTGTATGTTGTGTCCGATGAACATGATTTTCTTGATCAATCAACAATACAAGATATTTTTACTCAACAAAATTGTATACTTCATTTTTATGAAGACCCCGTTGTATTCCGTGAGTATTATGAGCTCAATTTTCGGCATGTAAATCGAGCTGAACGTTCAAGCTTGCTGCTTGTTATTCCAGACAGCCAATTCAACCAAGTTCCTTATGATGTATATGCACAAGCCGTTTGTGTAACATTGTCTCTTGATAAGTTGTTTCCAAATTTAGAGCCTTCTATTATAAGGCAGTGCCCCACTTGGATGCACGAACCTATATATAAAGCTCAGCATTCAAAAGGCCAAAGATTAAATAGTCGTGAAACCATAAATTTCTTGCTCAATGCCGTCTGTGATATTCATGCATCAAGAATTTATAATTTAACGGATTTAGTGAAAGCGGGCTTGCTCTATTACGATAGGTTTCATGAAGAGTTGCCAATTTTTTTATCGAAGCATCTGAAGAACTTGCTCACAATGCCACCAAAACAATTTTCTGCCGACAGTGTAATGCTTTTTCAGTCCAAAGAAAAGTTCATTCATTTTTTCAATGAAAAGTGGCAACAATACATCCATCATTTTATTCAACAGACGAAAAAGCAAGTTGCAGAAAGTCATGAATCCTATGCCGATAATTTATTCCAAGACTCTTTTGTACAGCAGTATATTGAAACATACATTAATCCCATTGAGGTACCGAGCGATATTCAATTTCACCAATGGATGTTGCCTGGACTACTCATACAAGAAAAAAAGTCGTCCATTGAATATTCTCCATTCAAGGAAACGTATACAGAGTTTGAACGAAATGAATGGCTGCGTTTCGCTAATGAGCTTGGAGAGCTTCAACAGCAACACATAACTAAGGGGAAGTACTATGAAAGTTTCCAAACTGACGTAGCAGATGCAAACATAGCATTTAAAAAATGGATGTTAGAAAACTTTCAGCAGCTTCGATCTTTACCTGTCTTGCCCAAACCTAAAATGGTTCATCAAATCCCTCATTATTTAGCACGGAAAGCTGATAAGAAAATTGCTCTTATTGTGTTGGATGGTATGAGCTTTACTCAGTGGCATATGATTAAGGAGCATCTAAATACTACTGCCTGGAAATTTGAAGAAGATGCCGTGTTTGCTTGGGTTCCGAGTGTAACTGCTGTTTCTAGACAAGCACTATTTTCTGGCAAAGAACCTCGATTCTTTGCCGATACCATTGCGAGTACGTATAAAGAAAAGTCATTATGGACAGCATTTTGGAAAGAACAAGGATTTTCAAAACAAAATATTGCGTTTGAAAAGTCTTTAGGTTTGTCTGCCTATAATCAAAAGAATTTAGCTTACCAATTGTCACCTGCCATCCGTATATATGGTGCTGTCATTGATGTGGTTGATCAATTTATGCACGGGGCGGCACAGGGTCTCCAGTCCGTTCAGTCCGAATTGAACACTTGGCTAAATTCAAATTATCTAACAGTATTTATAGAGGATTTGATGAACTCTGGTTTCGAAATTTACCTCACTTCAGACCATGGAAACGTTGAGTGTATGGGGAGAGGGCGTATTTCACAAGGAGTCACTGTCGAATCTAAAGGTGAACGTGCGCGAATATACGGTTCTCTCAATATAAGAAATCATACGTGCAAAGATCAACAAGATACAATCATCTGGGATGATACTAGCTTACCGAGTGATTATCATGTCTTATTAGCAGATGAAAATGGCGCTTTCGTTCCTAAGTATCAAAAAATCGTGACGCATGGTGGGATACATATTGAAGAAATGATTGTTCCATTCATCAAAATAAGCAGATAGAAAGTAGGTAGGTATCATGAAAGCAGTAGGTTTTGACCAAAAAATTCAACTCGCACATCTAGATACTACGGCGAATCTCCTGCGACATTATACAGATAGAAAAGACATGTACACACAGTTGGATGCAGAATTACTTGGCTCTATAAAAGGCGGAAAATCCAGAAAAAATGCCATTACCATGTTAATGAAAACCTGGAGTTTAGTAGAGCCCTCTATTCAAGACATCCGTGAAAAATTGGTTGTAGAGTATCCATATTTAAATGCGACAGAAAAGAAGTTTGTTCATTATTGTTTAGTTAGCATTGCCTACCCTTATTTTAGGGAACAAATGCAATATGTGGGAAAGAACTTAAAAATGGCAGATGAAGTCTATAGCCGAACAATCTTGTCTCAAATGAAAAATCTGTATGGGGATCGCAGGCGTGTGGAAGTAGCAACTAGTGCAGTTTTTTCTTCGATAAAAGAGTGGGGTATATTAAATACGGTTAAATCGGGTGTCTATGAAAAAAACCAGCTAAAACTACCACTGGAGAATTCCATAATACCGTCGTTATTGCTAGAAGTTTTAATGGCGCACCATGAAACGAACACGATTTCGCTTGAAGTAATAAATACTAGTGCAATCTTCTTCCCATTCAATTACCATGTACGTATAGGGGATTTAGACCGGGAACGGTTTACAATCATCAAAACCATTCGAGACACGATAATAGAAAGAAATATTACAATCCCTTGCTCTTTTGAGTGAGGGATTTTTTGGGAGGTAGAGTATGAACATTGGAGATATTATAAATGGACCCTTTTTTCCGGAGACAATTGAAATTAAGAAACTAGAAGCGTTTGGAGAAGACTATCATTTGTTAGAAGGTATCGGACGTCAATCAAATCAATATTATGAGCAATTATTAACGTCACATGATATTGAGAAATTAGCAGTCGTTAGTACGTCTAGAGATTTGAGCATTGATCTGTCAGGAGAAACAATCCAACAAAGATTATTATATTTAATACTTGAATTAGAAGATAGGTTCTCTAAAACACGTGCACTTGGAAATCAAGAAGTTATTCCATTGCCCCATCAAATCGAAGCTGTTTATAGTCGTATGTTGCCATCTTCGAACATTCGGTACTTATTAGCAGACGATCCTGGCGCAGGTAAAACAATTACGTCCGGCATGTTAATTAAAGAATTGAAGGCTCGTGAAAGCGTCAAACGTATTTTAGTTCTAGTTCCACCGCTAGTGCTCCGTCAATGGCAAGAAGAGATGGATGAAAAGTTCCAGGAGTCTTTTAAAATTATTAATAGAGCCGTTTTGAATGAATATGGTAGCTTGAATCCTTTTATGGAAAACGACCATTGTCTAGCTTCTATTTACTGGTCTTCGCGAGATGAAATTAAAGAATTGATTTTAGAAGCCCAATTCGATTTAGTCATCGTAGATGAAGCGCATAAGATGGCAGCATATTCTTATGGAAAAATTAAAAAGAAAACATCTAAAACAAGACTTTACCAGCTTGGTGAAAAGTTGCTAGCTAAAACAGAACATTGTTTATTGTTAACAGCTACTCCTCATAAAGGAGATGCTGAAAATTTCCGGTTATTAATGAAGCTGATAGAACCGGATATATTTCAGCATGTCTCAACAAATCAGACACTTCAAGACAAGACCAATCCCTTTATTATTCGTAGATTGAAAGAGTCCATGGTCAACTTTGATGGTACCCCTATTTTTCCGAAACGGACGACCAAAACGATTCAATATAATTTAACAGAACCGGAATTGGAATTATATTATGCTGTAACAGAGTATGTACAGACTCATTTTAATCGAGCATTAAATACTGGTCATAATAGTACGGCCTTTGCAATGATGCTTTTACAGCGTCGATTAAGTTCATCAATTGAGGCCATACATAAATCTCTTGAGCGTCGGTATAAAAAAGTACAAGCTATTTTAGCTAATACCGAATTGGAAAGAAAAGAATACGCACAAAAGCTTGAAAAGTTATATGAAAGTAATTTAGAAGAAGACGTAGTGGAGTCCCAGGACTTACTTGAGCAGGAATTTGAACTTTCTATAGATACTATCGATATTCACCTTCTAGAGGAAGAGATTTTCGAGCTTGAAAAATTATTGTACATGACAACTTCTTTGAAAAAGCATGAGATAGAGAAAAAATACTTAGAATTAGAAACGATGTTATTTGGAGTAGACGGCTTAATTTATACGGGAGAGAAAATATTGATTTTCACAGAATCCGTAGACACCTTAAAATATTTAGCGGAGAAATTAAGCACTAGAGTCAATCTAATTGCAAAAATTATGGGTAGCTACTCCATGGATGAACGGCGTAAGCAAGTAGAATCGTTCCGTCACCACGCCCAAATTATGTTGGCTACAGACGCTGGCGGAGAGTCCATTAACCTTCAATTTTGTAATCAAATGATTAATTATGATATCCCTTGGAATCCCAATAGATTAGAACAACGTATGGGACGAATTCATCGAATTGGACAGAAAAATGAAGTGTTTATTTTTAACCTGGTAGCTGCGAATACACGAGAAGGTTATGTCTTGTCCCGGTTGTTGACAAAGCTGGATTCGATGAAAGAAGATCTTGGTACCGATCTAGTCTATAACATTATGGGAGATTTATTAGATGGCGAAATTAATCTGGCCGAGTTAATGAAAGAAGCTATTTTAACGCGTGAGAACTTAGATGATGTCATAAAGAAAATGGACAAGGGCCTTAGTGACGAACATAAAGAATTGATTCAAACGATGAAAAAAATGCAGTTTGACTCTGATGCCATGGATGTTTCTGCAATGAAGCAGTCTCAAGTCGATATTGAAATTAACAAAGTTCCTAATCGAATGTACGTAGAATTGATGGATCATGCCTTTACTAGATCGAATGTAAAAGTATTCGATAGTCATGAAAACCATGTAAAGCGTATAGATCGGTTTCCTAAACTTATTCGCGATCAATTCGCAAAAGAAACAAGCTTTACAGATCCTTATCGATACACAGGTTATATTGAGCATAGCAGCGATGAAATATCTTATATAACAAAATTGCATCCTTTATACGCACTGGCTAATAAATTGTTATTAAAAACACGGGATCAATTTATCTTTAAGCGCTATTTAATGACTTATAGTGTGCCTGAACATTTGGAAGTCGATGCTTATCGTCTTATTTACAAAGATGGTATCGGCAAAGAATTGAAAAATCATTTATTTTTCATTGCGAAGCGTATGGATGGTTCAGTTGTTCAATTAACGCCATATTGGTTATCAATGGATAAATTTTCTCCTACTGTTACAGAACTTCCTTTTAATGAACAACCCGTTTTGCAACAAAAAGTTTTGCAGCTAGCAATTGAGGAAAGAAATACACTTGAGAAAAAACGCACATTTCAATTAAATAAAATGCATGATTATTTAGTCTATACATTCCAGCAACAGTATAATGAAGTATTAGATCGCTTAATACACTATCAGACCGATAATCAGGACAATAAAAATTCTGCATTAATCAATCAAATGAACGCTCAATTAATTGATATCGAAGAACAAAAAACTAAAAGACTTGGGGTCATTAATAAGCAGCGCACCATCACGCTACAGCCTCCAAAGAAAGTTGCACAATTTGAGCTAATTCCAAACGGTCTTTCCTATCGTTTGATCGCAACAGATTATACGCAATTGATCGAAACCCATGAAAGAAATAATGGTCGTAAACTATTAAAGGCATACGGTAATTTAGGGTTAGTTGATTTCTATAGCGAAAGATTTAACGGGGAAGAACGATTTATTATTCTTGTAAATAACCGTGATTTTACATTAAGTGAAGAACACCTCGAAGATTTGAACAGTATTATTGAAAAAACTTATGTCTATCTAATAAATGGAGAGAGTTTTGTAGAAATGAAACTGACTACATCACTTTTAATATGATTCAAATATATCCAATAGGTGGATATACTATGATTATCAAAAAGATGATTTTTAATAATAAATTATATTTAGATATCAAAATATTTCTCAGGTAAAGACGAGGAGATTAAGAGGGGATCTATGGAATTGAATTTTATTTTATTATCAATCATACTGGTATCTGGAATTTTCATACTTAAAATTTTGTCTTTTAAAAAGGTCCCACGTTTTGTCTTTATGGGATTAATAACCTCAGGTTTATTATTTGGTGGAGCTTTGTCTTATTTTGTAATGGTTCTGCTAAATTATAATCCAGAAGTGGGCAAAGACAGTAGTAGATTAGACGACATTTTAAGAATTTCTATACCTTTACTAGGTAGTTTAATTACAGCATTTTCCTTAGTCATAGCAAGTAAAAACACTGCTAATAATGAGGAAAGTAGTAAAAGACAAGGTATTTTAGAACTTATTAAATTTACAACTGATATCATCAACGATCATGAAATAATGAAAGAAAGCAACACATTAATTGCTAATTTAGAAAAAAACCTTGCTTCTTCTAGCACTAAGGTAGATATGTTAGTTAATAGGGGAGCTGGATTTGTTTTTGATTATTTAACTAGAAATAATGAGGAAAACAGAAATGAAATTTTAGAAAAACTTGAAAAAAATCTTTCTTTTGATGAGGGCAGTGAACTTGATAAAGAAAAGAATGGATTAATACAATTAATTAAAAGCAATGAGATTAAAGATATGCGTTCACTTTGGATCACTATAAATCATTTATCAGGAAAGCCGTCTATAAATTACGGTATTTTAAATGAGACACATGTATATAAGTTAAATGCTGATTGGATAGGACGAGGATTAAAGAGACACTATTTTTATTCCAAAACAATTTTAAATAGAAATAGAAATATTCTTACTGAATTAATACAAGAAAATTCCAAGCAGGATTTTAATGATTCTTTTATCACATATGACGATGTTTATAGAGTTTGTGATAGCACATTTGATGGGCAATATCCGAAGCTTGGTCATTTTTTTAGAACTACACACCGAACGATTAAATTAATTAATCAGCACTTTAGTAATGATATAGAAGAACATAGACAACATATTGGATTATTGCGTGCTCAAATACCTGATGAAATAGCTGTTTTATTATTCTATAATGCTTTTTACAGTGAAAGAGGTCTAGGGATGGGAATTGAAATGATTTCTTCTAACTTTTTTGGAGATCTCCATGATTTTAAATTTGATAAAAGTAAGATGCCAATTTATAAATTAAAAAGTAGTCAACATTTTCAGACAAATGGGATGTCCCTAGCTGACCAAAATAGTTATGTCATTTGTAAGTTGTTTACGCAAAATGACGAAAGTATTAAATTCAAAAATGATTTTTTAAAAGCTAAAAGAAATAATGATAGGAACTTTTTCTATTCTCAAAACATCCCATTTAAAGAACCTATCAATATTTTGGAAAGTACAAAGTTAAAATTCCTAGGATTCTTGCCGTTTAAGAAAATTGATCCTCCATATTTAATAAAGGAATTAGACTTGAGAACAGATGGCCCTAATTTGTTGCTGGTTAATAAGTTTAGAGAAGTATTCTTTGAAAACTCAACTAGATACTATAAGGACGATTTTGAAAAATACAATATATAAATTGTTTTTTTTATCAATTAATGATATGATTAATCCAAGGTAATAGCTTACCTCGAGATTCTATAAAATAGAACTCGGAATTTAATTGAAAATCTGTTAAATATGTGTTTTAGACGGTTTTACACTTAAAAAAAACCGTGAAAGAACCCTGACTGTTTTCATAGTCAGGGTTTCTTTCGTTTTTAAATTTTTTCTAGTTTAAATATATTTAAATTCTTTTAGTTACTCTCGCTGCTCAATTCGAAGAGCACACCAAGCATTTACACCCATTTTAAGTACTGTATCTAGTATCAATACTACTACAGGTAGAATTAGCGATGGTGCTGTACCGATTACCGGAGCGATGCACGCAGTTAAAGTGGTAACACCGACTAATTCGCTAGATTTATATTTTTCTATTACCTGTTTTCTTTCTTCAATATATTTTTCATCATTGCAAATAAAATCTTCAACTTCAATTTTGAGTTTTTCAAAAAAAGCATTTTTCTTGTTTTCGGTTCCAAAAGGGAAGGTGTTAGCAGGTCCGTTTGCTTCTAACCATATTTCAGCGATTTCTTCGTTAGATTTTCCTTGTTCAAGAAGCTCTTGGATAATTTTTCGTTGGTACACAGGTAATACATTAATAAGATTAATTTTTCCTTCTGATCCTTCTAAAAAATATTGCATTTTAAATCATCTCCCTGATATATTCAGCAGAAATTACATGAGTAGTTTGGTGTAGTGTAAGAGGATCAACACCCCCCAAAGATATTCCACCGCCTCCACCTGGAGCATAGGACCCTATAAGCATTCCTATTACAGAGTTATTTTGTGAATTTAAAATTGGACCTCCAGACTGCCCGGGTCGAGCTTGTGTATTTAAAACTATATGCTTAGACTTGATTCCATGAGATTCTATGAAAATTTTAGCACCTACTTGGGTGTTTTGTTGCGTTAATACAAAGCGTCCATGGTCAGCGTGAGGATATCCATAGACAATAACAGGATTGCCAACACTGATGTTATCAGTACTTTGCAGGGTATAAGGCGGAGTTATATGACCGTCCACCTCAAGAATGCAAATATCTCTAATTGGATTAATTTCTCTTATTCTAGCACTCATTAAATTTACTCCTGAATCTGAAGTATCTTGATATTCATCAATAGAATATTTAGGTAAGATAATACATAGATTATGATCATCACCATTTGTTACATGCTTTGTGGTAGCAATTAAACCATTCCCGATAAAGAAACCAGTTCCTAATACTGAAACTCCAGATGGATTAGTTCGAGCAATCGCAACCACAAAACTTTTTAATGTTATATTTTCCAAAAAAATTACCCCTTTATCTTTTATTTGATTTCGTATGAATACCAATAATCTAAAACCTGAAAATTTTAATATTATTAGTAATTTTAAATCAGTTAAGTTTAACATGTGTCTTCTGCAATAATATATGTTGTTTTAAGTTTTTTCGTCTCGCTGTCACTGAAGGGGTTAATTAATCTATTGAAGTCTTCTTTTTGAGCTGCTACTACACTACATACTTATTAACTCTTCATTTTAACTTTCCATAAAAAATCGCCCTTAGCAAACACAATACCATTCTCTGCTGTCCCTAAATATTCATTCCCTATCGTATCAATTAAATATAATTTAAAATTGAAATTTAAATTAGAATGTCCGAATTCATCCATTTCTAATCGTAAACAGTCACTTGATTCAAAGCCAAACGCGAAATAATTGGTTACTTCTTCTTTAGGGGATATAGGTAGACGGAAATCCGCGCCAGGGATATGACGAGAATATCCAAACAACCGATGCTGTGAGCGCATTTTTTGTGAATCCCATACTTCTAAGTAACCTTTGTAAATAGTAATTGGAAAGTCTGTGCAGTTTCTAAAGGAACACTCTAATGTTGCGCATCCACTTTTAGTATCTGTTGCGCTCAAAAAACGATCAAGTATATGGATCTCGAACTGTCCTTGCTTGTAGAAATAATCAAAATCTGCACGCAAGGCGAAATCATTTTTGCTTCCTCGACGAATATAACATAGTCCTTTATGCGAATTACCATACTTTTTCTTAAGTAAATAAGGTTGCGCTTTTGGTTCTACAATTTCAAGTACCGCTAATAAACGATTATTGTAAGTAAGGTAATTCAAATGACAAGTCAAGTGAGGCTCGATGTTTTCAAATATTAATTCTTGGTAGGTAGCTGCATCAATTGGTTCTTTAACATCAAAAAGTTCCTTTTCTTGTCCAGCTTTTTCTTTTACTCCGAATATGATATAGCGAGATCCATTTACTTTAGCATTTGCCATAGCTATTACATCTTTTAGCAAGTCCTCGTAATTCGTTTTAACGTACAATCCTTTTTTGAAATCTAGAAATTCACTTTCTGATTGATTAATCAGTTCTCTTAGTAAATTTATATCCATATTATTCCTCCCCTACATTAAGCTTATTTTACCATTTCAAACAAAGAATTTTAAAAAATAATCAATGTACTAACTTTACTACACCTCTCAAAAACGATGGTTATTGATAGATGCAAGAAGATGACAAAAGTCATCTTCTTTTTTATTTCTATTTTATCAAAACTTATTTCACAAACTATATATCTTAAATCTATGGGGATGGTAGTTAAGAAAAACAGTGGTAAATTCAAGGGTCCAAAAATCTTCTCTACATTTCAGCTTAAAAGAAGACAGTGATTTGACTTCTATCATTGAAGGGAATAGTAAGGGACACAATATGATGTGTTATAGAAAATATGTTCGTACTACATGTTGATTAAGTTCGGTTTCCGTGATACCATATGTTTACACAATAGAAATAGATTATAAAAAATAATCCATAAAGGAGGAATTTGTATCACGACAGAAATTAAACTTACTCGCCGTATTGATCCAAAAGTAGAAAGAGAGCTTTGGGCAAGAGCCGCGGGCCGCTGCCAATTTCCAGGGTGCAATCGATTACTCTATAAATCACCAGTAACCCAAGAATCAGTAAACATTTCAGAAAAAGCCCATATTTATTCGTTTTCAGAGTCTGGACCACGAGGTTGGGGACCTTTTAAAACACGACTCTCATCTTTAAATAGCATTGAGAACTTAACTTTAATGTGTCCCGGTTGCCATAAACTGATTGATGCTGATAAAGATGGAGAAAAGTATTCTGGATCTTTGCTTCAACAGTGGAAACGCGAACAAGAGAAGCGAATTGCTATTGTAACGGGAATAGCCTCCGATAAAAAGTCTCATATTGTTTTTTATGGAAGCAACATAGGAGCACAATTTTCTCCATTAAATAAAGAGGAAGCAATTGAAGCTATATTCCCGAATCGATATCCTGCCGAAGAAAATCCAGTTGCTATTTCCATGGCTTGGGCTCAACAAGATCATTCGCCAGAATTTTGGACGGCCGAATCTGTAAACCTGAAATTCGAGTTTAAAAGCGAGGTTGAAAAAAGGATACGAAATAAAAATGGAGCTCATTTTTCATTATTTTCTTTAGCGCCGATGCCTTTGCTAATTCAGTTAGGAACATTATTTACTGATAAAGTTGATGTTGATGTCTATCAACCCATTAGAGAACCAAAGACTTGGATGTGGCAGGATTTTCCGGAAGGCTTCGAATTTTTAATTAAGAAACCAGTTACTTGTAATCATCCTCCTGTACTTGTCATTTCATTAAGCGACAAAGTTTCACATGACAGGATTCACAGTATCTTAGGGAAAGAGGTATCCATCTGGGAATTAACTGTGAAAGATGGCTTGGTAGGTAACGATATCATTCGATCAAAAGCACAGTTGGTTATGATGCGGACGGTAGTTAGACAACTAATGAGGGATATAAAAGAAAAACACGGGTTTTCTACTTCCTTAAGCATTTTTCCGGCAATGGCAGTTTCTTGTGCAGTAGAAATGGGCAGAGCTAGAATGCCTAAAGCAGAAATGCCATGGGTTATCTATGACCAAAACAACCATGAAAGAATATTTATCAAAGCTTTGACAATAGACTAAAAATAATGATTCAAAAAGCGGAATCTAAAGGGTTTGGCTTTCAGAGAAAAAATTTGCTAAGAATATTAAAGGGGGTATTTTATGCTGAAGACATATTCAAAGGACCATCAGTTAGATGAATTGCTTCAAAGTATTGGTGAAGCTCTACAAATAAGTAAAAGCCAATATGACCAATCTGAGACTTCTTATAATGCTGTAGCTAACTGGTTATCAGAAGATGAGGAACGTTTCCCAGATATTGATATCGATATCTACCCTCAAGGTTCTCTTAAAATCGGCACCACTGTGCATCCAATGTTCAATCAAGAGTTTGATTTAGATTTTGTTTGTGAATTAAATCTAGATTGGAAAAAATATGAGAACCCTATTGAAATACTTGATTTGATTGAAGAAAGGCTTCGTGAACATGAGGTTTATGCCCCTATGGTCGAACGGAAAAATAGGTGCATTCGATTGAATTACAAACGGAACTTTCACATGGATATTTTGCCTGCCTGCCCGGTCAAGGAAGATTCGAATGGGTGTGTGAAAGTTCCGGACAGAAAGTTAGCCGATTGGAAGGACAGCAATCCAAAGGGCTATGCCAATTGGTTTGAAGAGACGGCTAAGGATTATGATGTTTCTTTCAATAATCAAATTCTAATGGAAAAAAGTGCGGAAATTGAGAAGATGCCAGGGGTAGAACCGATACAAATCAAACCACCTTTGAAAAGGGCCGTTCAATTAATGAAGCGACACCGTGATATTTATTTTGAAGAAAATCCTAAAAAAGCTCCTATCAGTATTGTACTTACCACGTTAGCGGGTGAATTTTATGGCAACCAATCTTCCGTTCATGATGCAATCGAAGGTATACTGGACGGAATTTTAAATGCTGCTCAATCAGGCAAAATTACAGTTTATAATCCACAGAATAAATTGGAGGTATTAAGTGAGCGTTGGAACGAGAAACCAGAGCTGTATGATTCCTTCCTTCTCTTTATTCGTGATTTTAGAGAAAAATGGACAGAAATTAGCGATGCGAAAGAAGAAGGATATATAGAAGTAGCTTCTCTTTTGAAAGAAATGTTTGGGGAAGAACCAATAAACAAAGGAATGAACAAACAGGCTAAAGTTAATGAAGCATATAGACAAGCGGGTAAGTTAGGAATCACGGCTGCAGGTGTAATGAGCTTTACACCCGTTGTAGCAGCTGAAGAAATTACTACTGTAAAACGGAATACATTTTATGGTGGATGATAAATATAATCAAAAGCCGAAAAGAAAGAATGGAAAAATTAAAGAAAAAAATCTTTCTTTAGGGGAGCAATCTTATTCATTGGTTAATCGATTTCCCCAGTTTCAAGAGTCTTTATCAGAACAGAAAGTGACGTGGATAGGCACATTACAGCCCCAGCCTCTCAGTCCCGAATATACCATTAAGATTGAATATGAAATGCAAGGACCTCCCAGTGTATGGGTGTTGAGTCCGCCATTGAAATCTTATAAAAATCAACCTATTCCACATATGTATGGCCAAGATACCCTTTGTCTTTTCTATCCCAAAGCAAAAGAGTGGAAGCGCAGTATGTGGATTTACAAGACCACGATACCGTGGGTAAGCCTGTGGCTAACCTACTATGAGTTATGGGTGGTAACTGGTGAATGGTTAGGTGGGGGAATTGATCATGGAAACCCTGTGGTTGAAGAAAATCCTGAATACTATAAAAGTTAAGAGACAAAAATCTGTTCATAATTAAGTAATTACCTAAAAGAAGTATCGTTGAAAAAATAGAGGAGGAAAATATATGCCTAAACATTCGGGTGGTAAAGTTGGCAAAGCAGGTAAAACTCTAGGAAAAAAATCTTCAACTAAAAAACAAAAGAGTGAAGCAGCCAAAACTTTGAAAAATCATCAAGACAGTAAGCATTAATAATACCTACTTAATTGAATTATACCTAAGCAAAAAGAGGATTTTATTAAATTGAAATCCTCTTTTTATTTGAGTTTCTTCTATATAATAGTCACTTACTTAGAAAGCATTATTTTACTTCAGATTCAAAATTTCTCACCAATTTATAGAAAGTTGTTTTCTTAATTCCTAATTCTTGCATGGCCTGCACTGCTGTAAATTCTCCAGCTTTCCATTTTCTATAAACCTCTTTGAATTCCTCTGAAACAAAAACGGTCGGTCTGCCAAACTGAATGCCATTTTGCAATGCTAGCTCGATTCCTTCTCGCTGACGTTTCCGGATGCGTTCCCGTTCCTCTTCAGCCATCCACGATAGAATCTGCAAAACCAAGTCCGCTATGAATGTCCCCATGCTGTCTTTATATTGGGTGGTATCGAGTAATGGCATATCCAGCACCACAATATCAGCTTCGATGTTTTTTGTGAGGTCATTCCATTCCAGGAGGATCTCTTCTTTGTTCCGGCCAAACCGATCCAGAGAGTGGATATACAAAATATCGCCTTTCCGAATAATCCGTTTCAGTAATTGATAGTTTGCACGTTCGAAGTTTTTTCCGCTTTGCTTGTCCAAATAAATGTCCCGATCAGTGATACCCATTTTTTTCATGGCTTCCAATTGTCGGCCTTCATTTTGGTCTTTGCTGCTGACGCGTATGTAACCAAATTTGCGATGTTCCATAATTCACCTCTATAAACAATTCTTTTCCTCTCATTATACCTGAAAACCGTTCGTAAAAGTGTGTGCAATTTAGCGAACGTTCGTAAAGTCGTTTGACACGTTTACGAACGCTCTTTTCGGCCGTTTTTTGCCCTTTTCAAAGCGTTCGTAAAAGTGTACTTTTACGAACGCTTTATTTTTAATAAACGACTATTTTAAATCTCGTTTTAGTAACTTGAAATTTTATATATAGAAAGTATTGAAGTGTAGATGTTTGACCATGTACCTAAGTACATGGTTTATACTTTTTCTGAGGTGAAGAAAATTGAGCTATCGAATCAGTGAACTTGCAACTCTATGTGAAGTGAATAAGGAAACCATCCGGTACTATGAACGAAAAGAGCTATTGCAAGAACCTGTCAGGAATAATTCGGGGTATCGTATTTATTCAAAGGAAACGGTCAAACGGGTAGGATTTATCCGGCGGCTGCAGGAGTTGGGATTTTCATTGAATGAAATTTATAAATTATTGGGTGTTGTGGACAAAGACAATGTGCGCTGTGAAGATATGTTCGATTTTGTGTCCAGAAAAGAAGTGGAAGTCCGAAAGCAGATTGAGGATCTAAAGCGGGCGGAACGGATGCTGAGTGAGTTGAAAGAGCGGTGTCCAAATGAAAAAGAGTTGCATGAATGCCCGATTATTGATGTTTTGATGGAGGAGGAGTAGAACATGAACAAATACCGAGTGGATGTCCAAGGGATGACCTGCACAGGATGCGAAGAACACATTGCAGTCGCGCTTGAAGCGATTGGCGCAAAAGAGATCCAAGCCGATTTCCGAAAAGGTGAAGCTGTATTTAAACTGCCGGAAGACATGGAGGTTGAAAAGGCAAAAAAAGCAATTGCTGATGCCAAGTATCAGCCGGGAAAAGCAGAAGAAGTTCAAAAACCAAAAGCGATGCAACCGGATGAAGAAGGCGAGTATGACTACATCATCATCGGTTCCGGGGGCGCTGCCTTTTCTTCCGCCATCGAAGCTGTAAAATATGGGGCGAAAGTGGCGATGATTGAACGGGGAACGGTAGGCGGTACCTGTGTGAACATTGGCTGTGTTCCTTCCAAAACCTTATTACGGGCGGGAGAAATCAATCACTTGGCCAGGAACAACCCGTTTATCGGACTGCACACCTCTGCGAATGAAGTGGATTTGGCTCCGCTGGTCAAACAGAAAGACGAACTGGTGACGGATCTCCGGAACAAGAAATATGTCGATTTGATTGAAGACTACGGTTTTGAGTTGATCAAAGGGGAAGCCAGGTTTATAGATGAACACACCATTGAAGTGGACGGCCTGAAGCTATCTGCCAAACGGTTTCTGATTGCGACGGGGGCGGCTCCGGCTGTGCCAGCCATTTCCGGATTGGAAGAAGTGGATTACTTGACCAGCACGACCTTGTTGGAGCTAAAGAAAGTGCCGAAACGCCTGACAGTCATCGGTTCCGGCTATATTGGTGTGGAATTGGGCCAGCTATTTCACCATCTCGGTTCAGAAGTCACACTGATGCAAAGAAGTTCGCGTTTGTTCAAGGAATATGATCCGGAAATCTCGGAAGCCCTAACGAAAGCTTTGACCGAACAAGGCATTCGGTTAGTGACCGGTGCCACGTACGAGCGAATTGAACAGGTCGGAGAGGTGAAAAAAGTTTATGTCGAGGTGGATGGTCAGAAGCGGATCATCGAATCTGATCAATTGCTGATTGCAGCCGGCCGAACGCCCAATACGGAAAACTTGAATCTGCAGGCGGCGGGTGTTGAAACAGGGGGCCTTGGAGAAATTCGGATTGATGATTATGCCAAAACCACCAATGAACGGATTTATGCAGCAGGTGATGTGACGCTCGGTCCTCAATTTGTTTATGTCGCGGCATATCAAGGAAGAGTGGCAGCAGGAAATGCGGTCGGCGGGCAGAATGAAAAACTGGATTTGGCCATTGTACCGGGGGTAACGTTTACAGCTCCGGCGATTGCCACGGTCGGCTTGACAGAGAAACAGGCAAAAGAAAACGGCTATGATGTCATCACTTCCGTCCTGCCGTTGGAGGCTGTTCCGCGAGCGCAAGTGAACCGGGAAACAACCGGAGTATTCAAGTTGGTGGCGGATGCGACAACACGCCAGCTGCTGGGCGGGCATATCGTAGCGGAAAATGCTGGGGATGTCATCTATGCGGTGACACTTGCTGTGAAATTCGGTTTGACCATCGAAAATCTTAGCGAAACCCTCGCGCCGTATCTAACCATGGCCGAAGGTGTGAAACTGGCTGCGCTAACGTTCGACAACGATGTTTCTCAGTTGTCATGTTGTGCCGGATAAAAATGCCCATTGTTGAAGATTCAAGCTGTTGATTGGGAGCCCATTTGAACAATTAGGAAGCAGAAGAATAGATCAATCACATTGCGACAGCCGTTCGATTATTTGACTGGATTGGAGCAAGTACTTGCTTAATTAGAATCTCTATCATGTTATGGGAACCAATAGGCTCATCGAAGCTTATCTTCTCTCTTTTTTGTGTGCAAAAGTGCTGGCTGAAAATTTTTGACTTAGTTAATCTAAATAGGGAGTCGCTCATATATTTAGTTTTTTCTTTCCATAAAGGAGTGCCATCATGAACGTATTTGAAAAGTTTCAAACTGTTATCATTTTATCGGCAGTAGGTATCGGACTTTTACTGGGACAGTTTGTTTTTTTTGAAACTTACGCAGAGTCTTTTATCGTTCCATTTTTACTGCTGATGCTCTATGGATTATTTCTAACCATTCCCTTGCAGCATCTAAAAGATGCCTTTAAAAACAGGAAATTTCTAAGTGCCAATACCATTATCAATTTTGTCTGGACGCCTTTAGTAGCGTGGGGGCTGGGAGCTATCTTCCTTGCTGATCATCCAGCCCTATGGATTGGTTTTATCATGCTGATGGTGACTCCATGTACAGATTGGTACTTGATGTTCACTTCCATTGCCAAAGGAAATGTCCCCTTATCCACTTCCGTTTTGCCGATTAACTTGATTCTGCAGGTCGTGCTTTTGCCGGTTTACCTGTTCATTTTCGCCGGCACGATTGAATCCATTCCGTTATCGACCATTGGAGAAAGCATTCTACTGGTACTGGTGATTCCTTTCGCTCTTGCCCATTTGACCCGTTATGCCTTGAGTAAGAAAGAAGTCTTCTTAAATAAGAAGTTGGTTCCCTTTTTTGCTACTGCACAAATCATCTTTTTATCCCTAGCAATTATGGCCATGTTTGCTTCACAAGGAAATTATTTAATCAATAATCTTGAGGTCATTTCTGTATTAATCATACCGGTGTTACTTTTCTTCGTTATTAATTTCGTGCTTGCACAAACAGTAGGGAAAGCCATGAAGTTTTCGTACGAAGATACAGTGAGCCTAAGTCTTACCATCATTGCACGCAATTCGCCCGTTTCGTTAGCGATTGCGGTCATCGCTTTTCCAGATCAACCCTTGATTGCGTTAGCGTTAGTGATTGGTCCGCTTATTGAATTGCCCGTGTTAGCAATCGCTTCTCAAGTATTGCTCTCATTAAGAAAAACCAGTCCACCGAAAAATCTCAATTAGTAATTTGCCGGAAGCAGATAGTGATTAGAAAATAATTATTTTAAGTTTATATATCATGATGTTACCGGAAGTATTAACTGAACACACAGTACTTATTATAGAAGGAAAATAAATGGGAAGACGGATTGCCTGGCAATCTGTCCTTCTTTTTTTATTTTATATATACTTTGTGCGGCGAATTTTATAAAAAAATAAGAAAAAGCACTTGAACATATAAGTATATGCTGATATGCTGTTATTGGTTTTAGAAATAATATAATAAATGAATCAAAGAGATGACATATTGTCAGTAAAGTGAAGAGGTGAAAAACAGATGGAAGTAAAAGCGAAGGAAATTGAAATCGAAAAAGCCAGCATGGTCTTAAAGCTCTTAGGGGATAAAACCAGGCTTTCAATGATGAAACTGTTGGAACAGAACGAATGCTGCGTATGTGAATTTGTGGAGATCTTCGGCATCAGCCAGTCAGCCATTAGCCAGCATCTAAGGAAACTCCGGGATGTCGGGTTGGTGAAGGAAAATCGGAAAGGCCAGTGGATTTTCTACTCGCTGAATAAAGAAAGCGACATGTATGAAATGGTTCTTAACATCATGGAATTCATTCCTAGTCAGGATGAGAGAATTCGTGAATTGGAAAAACAAGGACTAAGAATCAGTTGTGAATAGTGGAGGGAAGTAAATGGTACAAGGAATTTTAGCATCCGTGATCTTCCTCCTCACACTGGTACTCGTCATCTGGCAGCCACGGAATCTTTCGATTGGGTGGTCAGCTATTGGGGGGGCAGTACTTGCTTTGCTGGTTGGAGTCGTTGATTTTCAAGATGTACAAGATGTATTTGGAATTGTGTGGAATGCCACACTTGCTTTTATCGCCATCATCATCATTTCGTTGATTTTGGATGAAATCGGCCTCTTCGAATGGTCAGCGCTTCACATGGCGCAAATTGCAAAAGGGAACGGCGTGCGCATGTTTGTCTTCGTCAGCATCCTTGGTGCTTTTGTGGCGGCCTTGTTTGCGAACGACGGGGCAGCCCTGATTTTGACGCCGATCGTTCTGGCGATGGTCCGAAACTTGAATTTCTCGGAAAAAATGATTTTTCCGTTTATCATGGCCAGTGGATTCATTGCCGATACGACATCCTTGCCGTTGGTCGTCAGTAACCTGGTGAACATTGTCTCGGCTGACTTTTTCGGCATCGGGTTTGTGGAATACGCGTCCCGTATGATCGTGCCGAACCTATTCGCCTTAGTGTCCAGTATCTTGGTGCTGTATTTGTTCTTCCGTAAGGATATTCCGAAAAATTACGATGTCACAAACTTGAAAAAACCGAATGAGGCCATCAAAGACCATAAGATGTTCCGTCTGTCCTGGTTTGTTCTGGTGATCCTGCTTGTCGGGTATTTCTCCAGCGAATTCATCGGCGTTCCGGTTTCGATTGTGGCGGGCATCATCGCCATCTTCTTTTTACTGATGGCGCAGAAAAGTCCGGCGGTCCGGACACGGATCATTTTACGCGGCGCGCCGTGGAACATCGTCTTCTTCTCACTCGGCATGTACGTTGTGGTTTACGGGCTCCGCAATGTCGGCTTGACGAGTGTGCTTGCGGACGTCATCCAAGTGGCAGCAGAGCAAGGCTTGTTCGTCGCCACGATTTCGATGGGCTTTATCGCTGCCATCCTGTCATCGGTGATGAACAATATGCCAACCGTAATGATCAACGCGCTCGCCATTTCCGAAACGCAAACGTCCGGAACCATTCGCGAAGCACTCATTTATGCGAACATCATCGGATCGGATCTGGGACCAAAAATCACGCCGATCGGATCACTTGCCACGTTGCTGTGGCTCCATGTGTTGTCGCTCAAAGGCGTAAAAATCTCCTGGGGAACGTATTTCAAGGTCGGGATTATCCTGACGGTTCCGGTGCTTCTGTCAACACTCATCGGGCTGTATCTATGGTTATTGATTCTCTAGAAAAAATATAGAATTCAAAAAGGAGTTTTTATCATGACGAAAAAAACATTGTATTTCCTCTGCACAGGTAACTCTTGCCGTAGCCAAATGGCGGAAGGCTGGGGGAAAGAAATTCTTGGAGACGAGTGGCAAGTATTGAGCGCTGGGATTGAAGCGCATGGCTTGAACCCGAACGCGGTGAAGGCGATGAACGAAGTGGACATCGACATCTCCAATCAAACATCGGATATCATCGACACGGACATCCTGAACAATGCGGACTTTGTCGTCACGCTTTGTGGCGATGCTGCAGACAAGTGTCCAATGACGCCTCCTCATGTAAAGCGCGATCACTGGGGCTTTGTGGATCCGGCAAAAGCAGAAGGAACAGAAGAAGAAAAATGGGCCGTGTTCCAAAGCGTCCGTGATGAAATGGGCGAACGCATCCGACAATTCGCCGAAACAGGGAAGTAAAAAAAGAGCCGTGACCTTGTGTCCGGCTTTCTTTCTCAATAGAACATTAGCATATTCTACTATCGTAATGGAGGAATCTGTCATGAAAAAAATTGAAATCTTTGACCCGGCCATGTGCTGTTCGACAGGCGTCTGCGGTCCCGTTGTAGACCCAGATTTAACGCGCATCGCTTCTGCGGTTTATTCGCTCGAGAAAAAGGGCTTTGAAATTACCCGTTACAATTTGACGAACGATCCAAGTGCATTTGTAGAGAATCAGGTCGTCAACCAAGTGTTGGTTGAGAAAGGGCCGGAATCACTTCCGCTAGTGCTGGTAGACGGGGAAGTCGTCAAAGTGGCGGAGTATCCGACAAACGAAGAGCTGGCTGAATGGTCCGGAACCGCACCAGCCGAATTGCAGGAAAATCCACGGGTTCGCGTGTCCGTTAATTTTGGCAACTAAAGGAGAGAAGCACATGTATTCACTGTTCAATCCAAAAAAGATGCCCTTGACGCCGTTCTTGTTCTTTACCGGAAAAGGCGGTGTCGGCAAAACGTCGACAGCTTGCGCCACGGCCGTGGCACTTGCCGATCAAGGGAAGAACGTGCTGCTGGTCAGCACGGACCCCGCATCCAATCTACAAGACGTATTGGATGTGGCATTGACGAATGAGCCGATGGCCATTCCAAACGTTCCCAACCTATCGGCGTGCAACATCGATCCGGAAGAGTCGGCACGGGTTTACAAGGAAAACGTGGTTGGCCCTTATCGTGGAAAACTGCCGGATGCGGTATTGGCGACTATGGAAGAGCAGTTGTCCGGCGCTTGCACCGTAGAAATTGCGGCTTTTGATGAATTCTCCCACCTGTTGGCGGACGAAACCATCTTGACGCAATACGATCATGTCTTGTTTGATACCGCACCGACAGGCCATACACTGCGGCTGTTGCAGCTGCCGACGGCATGGAGTGGGTTCCTGAATGAAAGCACACATGGGGCTTCTTGCTTGGGGCCGCTGGCCGGGTTAGAAGGAAAGAAAGAGATGTATGCCAAAGCGGTTGCCTCCCTCTCCGACCGGGAAAAGACGACGCTGCTATTGATTGCGCGTCCGGACAACTCGTCGTTGCTTGAAGCGGATCGGGCTTCTGCGGAACTGAAGGAAATCGGCATCCTGAACCAGTTGCTGATTGTTAACGGCCTGCTGCAGACGCACCAGCCGGAAGATGCCGTATCGACCGCATTCTATAGCCGACAGCGCTTAGCTTTACAGGAAACACCGGAAGCGTTAAAGCAAGTGATGACCTTCTCGCTGCCATTCGTATCGTATTCGTTGACGGGTATAGAAAATCTTCGGCACCTATTCAGTTCGTATGCCATCACAACAGTTGAACTGGAAGAGACAGACGAAGAAGCGTTAGCTCTTCCGGGGTTGAACCAAGTGATTGAGGATTTCGCAGAAAAAAATACCCGTGTTATTTTCACAATGGGCAAAGGCGGCGTAGGCAAAACGTCGATTGCGTCAGCCATTGCAGTCGGATTGTCTGAAAGAGGACACCGCGTCCATTTGACCACGACAGACCCAGCTGCCCATTTGGACTATACGTTTGCAGGCAGTGAAACACGCGACAACCTGTCCATTAGCAGCATCAACCCGGAAATCGAAGTCGCACGCTACAAACAGACGGTTCTTGCCAATGCCGGAACCGGACTGAGCGAAGAAGAATTGGCTTATCTGCAAGAAGATCTGGAGTCGCCTTGTACGGAAGAAATCGCGTTATTCCAGGCATTTGCGGCGGTCGTCGAGAAATCGGAGAACGAAATTGTTGTGATTGATACGGCCCCGACCGGCCATACATTGTTGTTGCTGGATTCGACGGAAGCTTACCACAAAGAGATGAGCCGTTCGACCGGGGACGTGCCGGAAAACGTGAAGAAGCTGTTGCCGCGTTTGCGCAATCCGCAAGAAACCGGCGTCGTTATCGTGACGCTGGCGGAAGCGACGCCCGTACTCGAAGCGGCACGGCTGCAAGAGGACTTGAAGCGCGCCCAGATCGAGCCCAAATGGTGGGTCATCAACCAAAGCTTGTACGCCACGGAAACGACAGACCCGATTTTACGCGGCCGGGCACGTTCCGAGAAGAAATGGATCAAAAAAGTGGACGAAGAACTGGCGCCAAAATGCGCTGTGATCCCCTGGCTGCAGGAAGAAAAAGTCGGCTACACCCAGTTGAAAGAATTCATCCTATAACCCGTTGGAGGGAATCAATATGCATAAAGTAGTCATTCTAGGAACAGGACCTGCCGGATTGACGGCAGCGATTTATTTAGCAAGAGCCAACATGAATCCTCTTATTATTGAAGGCGATCAGCCGGGCGGACAATTGACGCTGACAACCGAAGTTGAGAACTTCCCCGGCTTTGTCGATGGGGTCATGGGCCCGGAATTGATGGACAACATGCGCAAACAAGCGGAACGTTTCGGTGCCGTATTCAAAAGCGGTTGGGTGACGGCAGTGGATGCCTCCCAGCAGCCGTTTAAATTACAGGTCAGCGGCTTAGGTGAAGTGGTGACGGAAGCGCTGATTCTATCAACCGGTGCTTCGGCTAAACTCCTGCAGATTCCTGGGGAGACCGAGAACATTGGTTCAGGCGTCAGCACCTGCGCGACCTGTGACGGTTTTTTCTATCGCGGGAAAAAGATCATCGTCGTAGGCGGAGGCGATTCGGCCATGGAAGAAGCGAGCTTCTTGACGAAGTTTGCAGATGAAGTGGTCATCGTCCATCGCCGCAATGAATTGCGGGCGTCCAAAATCATGCAGGACCGTGCCAGACAGAACAAAAAGATTTCGTGGAAATTGAACAACACACCGGTTGAAGTCATCAGCAACGGAACGAAAGTGACCGGGTTGAAAGTATTGAACGGCGAGACAGAGGCCGAAGAGGTTATTGAAACGGACGGCATCTTTGTCGCCATCGGCCACACGCCGAACACGGCTTTCCTGAACGGGCAAATTAACACCGATGAAACAGGCTATATTCAGGTCGTGCCAGGCACAACGGAAACAAACATTCCAGGCATCTTTGCCTGCGGCGATGTTCAGGACAAACGGTATCGCCAAGCGATTACCGCAGCCGGATCCGGGTGCATGGCGGCAATGGACACCGAACGTCACCTCGAAGGCCAGGAAATCATCGACTGGAGCCAAACGTTATCAGAAAAGGCGGAAGCACAATGAGCAAAAATTATCAGGAACTGGTAAAGGACCGCATTTTCATTGGCGGCGCAGCGGATGCCAAGGATGCAGTCAACACGGAACAGGTTGACCTTGTGGTGGATTTGCGGGCAGAAGTGACCGAAGGCGAGTACGAATACCTCCGGGTCCACAGCCCGATCGTGGATGATTCCGACGACCAGCAGGATGAATCGGTCAAGAAAGCGATCGATCAAGTGGTGGACGCCTATAACGACGGCAAGAAAATCTATTTCCACTGTGCAGGCGGCAGCAACCGGACCGGCACGGTGGCCATCGGTACGCTATTATCCATCGGCAAAGCCAATAGTATCGAAGAAGCGGAAGCGCAGGCGAAATCCGTTCGCGAGAAAATCAATGTGAAACCGCCGTTGAAGGAATCCCTTCAGCGGATTTTCCCAGAAGCCTAATGAATGATAGAATTAAAACCGAAAATGAATCCAAAAGGAGAGGTACAACCTATGATGATCACAAATGAAGCCAAACAATACATCCAATCGATTCTGGAAGAGCAGAAAGCCGAAGGCATGCGGATTCACGCAGTAGCTGGGTGCTGTGGACCGCAAATCGGCCTGTCGCTGGATGCACCAGAAGCAACAGATGAAGTACTGGACATCAACGGCATCCGGATGGCAATTGCTGTTGAAGCAAAAGATGCATCAGACAGCTTAACATTAGATTTTGAAAAACAAGGGGAACAATCGGGTCTGGTCATGGTCGGTGCACCGGCTGGTTGTTAAGTAGAAAAATCTGTATTTTTTAATATTTACTTAGCTAAAAAGCATCCAATCTACAATACTGTAGATTGGATGCTTTTTTAAAAATTGACGCTTGATTTAAATTTACGAATCGGATTTTCCAACTCCGGCCTTCTTCAAGGAATCCATATCAATTCCTGTGTCCTTGCAGCAGTCTACTAATTCGCCATTAACTGCAACGGCCGGCACCGTTTGAACACCGTAAGCTTTTGCTTTCTCCCGGCATTCATTCGTTTCACAGCCTTTATTCAAATCGTAAACAGTAACTTCACAATTATCGCAAGCCAGGTCGTTGACTTGCTGTACCGTGTCATCACATAAATAACACCCTGCTGTAAATATTTCAACTCGTCTTTTAGCCATTCTTAATTCACTCCTTCAAGTTTTTGAATGATGGGACATTCGTCTTTAGCGACCTTCGAACGAGGGCACTTTCCTGCCAGGTCTTCCAATAAATTTTTCATACTTTTTAACTCTTGAATCTTAACTTCTACTTCTTCTGCTTTGTTCATCATAAAATGATGCATTTCTTCTGCATGAAATTCATGTTCTCTCGAGACTGATAAAAGTTTTTTGATTTCTTCGAGGCTAAATCCTAAGCCTTGTGCTCTCTTGATAAACCGGATGTCTTCAATGACTTCAGCGAAGAAAATTCTGTAACCGGAATCGGTTCGGGGAGATTCCGAAATTAACCCGTATTTCTCATAATAGCGAATGGTTTCGATATTCACGTTGGCCGCCTTGGCTACTTCACCAATTTTCATTTCTTCTCTCCCTCCCTTTGAATACAGTATAAACCCTAAACCTAACTACAGGGTCAAGCGGTTTGAAATCCTTTCACTTGGTTAATTAAAGGTTATTAAAATTGAAGTTATTTTATAGAAAAGAAGAAGAGACATACTCAATTAATTCATTTTCTCATTCTTCTGGAAACAAGAATTTTAAATGGTTTCTGAAAAAGTAAATCACGTTTAACTTGTGAATTCTATCGAATTCACAAGAGAAGATTCAGGTATAGTCGGTTTACATATCAGTAGTTATCAGAAGTTGCTGAATACAAAGGAGGAGAAGAGGTTGCTACAAGCACATCTTCTCTCCCTATTAATTTGTTAAAGTACTTTTACTAACGCTTTTCTAATACCCTTTTTAAGTTTTGTTCCTTATGACTACAAAGTGAATTGAATGAAAATAGATATATAGAAAATGCAAGTACGTAAGGTGAAAGAAAGTAGCTGAGTATCAAAATTTTATGCCTTAAAAGCTCTGTATGCCCGTAACGTGCCGACCACGGTTGAAAATTGCCCCGTCTCTTCAATTGCAGCAAATCCGGTTTCTTTCAAGAGATTCGGAATAATGCCTTTGACATGAGGGGAAGTGGTCTCGAACCCGTCTAACAACTGGACGGGTAAGAATGCAACACGCATCAAACCGTTTTGCGGCTTCTCAAAATCAATAATATGGAATTGGCCGCCCGGTTTGAGTGTCCGGCGAACTTCCTCAAAAGTTTCCTTCTTCTTCTCTAGCGTCAGATGATGAATAAATAAACTGGTAAAGACATGATGAAACAGATTATTAGAAAAGGGAAGCCGGTCAGAAAATCCTTCCTTGAAGCTAATTCCATTAGTTTGATTTCTGTTGATTTTTTCTTTCGCAATTGCTACTATTTTCGGGTCCGCATCGACTCCAATCACTTGAACGTGAGAATGTGATTGCCGTATTAAGAGCGCCAAGGTTCCTGTGCCGCAAGCTAGATCCATCACCACTTCCTCAGGTTGAAGGGCTGCTTGATTGACCAAATGCATTTTAAGCTTTTTTTCCTGCATCCCCCATTGAATTAACGGATCGTAGAACCGGGTCATCCAGCGGTATTTGAGTGCCGGTATATACGCATTGTTCTTATCTATCTTCATGAAGTTCGCATCCTTTCAATTAAGTGGATTTTTTGTTCCGAATAATTCCGTTTTGAAAAAAGAGAGAACTCGCTAATCTATTCGATTTATCATCACTTCAGAATGTCATAGATACTCGTATAAAAACAAACCGGCCTGCGCTTATGAATGTGCAGACCGGCCTCGATGTGTTTTCGCTATAAGTTATTTTCTGTTTAGCATATGAATTGGGTGTCCCATGATTCCTTCCGCAGCTTCCATCAGTGGCTCCGGTAACGTAGGGTGGGCGTGAATCGTTAGGCTGAGGTCTTCGGCAGTCGCTCCGGTCTCAATGGCAAAGACCGCTTCGGCAATAAGGGACGATACTTCCGGTCCAACCATCTGGACGCCCAACACTCTTTTGGTCTCTTTTTCAGCCACAATCTGTACAAAACCATCGGCATCGGAAATGGATAAAGCGCGACCGTTCGCTTGGAACGGAAAACGACTGGAAACTGTATCATAACCCTGTTCTTTTGCCGCTTTTTCGGTCAATCCGGTATACGCAACTTCCGGATCGCTGAAGATAACAAACGGCATCGCTTGAAAATCAATGACGCTTTTTTGGCCGCTTGCCACCTCTGCCGCAATTTTGCCTTCATAACTCGCTTTGTGGGCCAGAAGGTCACCGCCTGCACAATCACCGATCGCGTACACATGGTCAACCGTGGTTCGACATTGGTTATTTATCTTGATAAACCCGCGTTGATCAAGTCCCACACCAATATTTTCTAAGCCGATGTTTCCTGTGTTCGGTTTTCTCCCGATGGAAACCAAGCAGTAATCGCCATTAATGACCTCGTCTTTGCCATCCACTTGAACCCGGACATTGACTTCTTCACCTGTATTTTCACCGCCTTGGACCATGGCATTGGTGATGACGGTGATGCCCATATCTTTTAAGTGACGTTTAACCACATTTGTCAGTGCTGAGTCCGTTCCCGGAAGAATGGTATCCGTTCCTTCCAGGATGGTCACTTTCGCCCCGAATTTGGCATAGGCTGTTCCGAGTTCCAATCCGATATACCCGCCGCCGACCACCACGAGATGTTTCGGCACTTCCTGGAGCGTCAAAGCTTCTGTTGATGAGAGAATCCGTTCTTGATCGAACGGCAGGCTTTTCAGTTCGGTCGGCAGGGAACCGATTGCCAGAATCAGATCTTTGTACGTATAAAGCTGTTCTCCGTCTACGGTTTTGATTTTTACCTGATGGGATTCTGTCAAATAAGCTACCCCGCTAATGACTTCCACGCCATTGCCTTTCAGCAAGGTCTGGACTCCACTCGTCAATTTGTTCACGATGCCATCCTTCCATTTCACAACTTCCGGCATGTCCACGACCACTTCGCCCGAAACCTTGATGCCCATGGAGCCGGCATGTTGGATGTGTTTTACTCGTTCAGAAGCACTGATCAGCGCCTTGGAAGGGATACACCCCCGGTTCAGGCAAACGCCGCCTAATTCGGCCTTATCCACTAACACCACTTTTTTCCCTAGCTGTGCAGCACGAATGGCCGCCACATAGCCGCCCGATCCGGCTCCAATCACCAATAGATCAATATCCTTTTTTGCTTCTTCAGTCATTTCTGTTTCCTCCTTCAGCATTTGGTTATTGAATAAAACGATGATTCTACTTCTTTTTATTACACAAGAGGAGAGCCTGCAGTAACAACATGCTGCTTCGTGACAGGTAAGCCTCTTCTAAAACTCCATACCCTTTATCTCGAGAATTAAATAAAATTATGCTTTAGACTGGTTGAGCAATAGTATGTATTTCAGAAAAGAGCTTTCCATTAGGCTGGAAAGCTCTTTTCGTTACTCTTTTACGCGCATCAGCCGTAAACTGTTCAGCGCGACCAAGAGGGTAGCGCCCATATCGGACATGATGGCAATCCACAGGGTCAGCCAGCCCGGGATGACCAGCAGCAACGCGATCACTTTGATGCCGATTGCAAACGTGATGTTCGCTTTGATGATGTTCAGGGATTTCCGGCTCAATTTCACCGTGAATGGCAGTTTGCTCAAATCATCGCCCATCAAGACCACATCAGCGGTCTCCATCGCGGTATCGGTTCCGGCACCACCCATGGCAATTCCGACAGTAGAAGCAGCGAGTGCCGGAGCATCGTTCACGCCGTCTCCAATCATCGCGACGTTGCCGTATTCGGCTCGTAAGCGTTTGATGACATTCAGTTTGTCCTCCGGCATCAGCTCGGCCTGAATTTCGGTGACACCGATCTGCTGGCCAATGGCCTGACCGGTTCCTTTGTTGTCACCTGTCAGCATGATCGTCTTCTTGATGCCCATTTCATGCAATTTAGCGATGACTTCCTTGCTGGATTCACGGACTTCATCTGCCACGGCAATGACCGCCAGGATATTCTGTTCCGTTCCGATGATCATCGCCGTCTTGCCCTGATTTTGAAGAGCTGTGACGTTTTGTTCCAAGTTCTTATCGGCACTTGCGGCGCCCAGCTCATTGAAGAGAATCGGGCTGCCGATGTAGTACGTGATCCCTTCTACGGTCCCTTTAATCCCTTTGCCGGTAATGGATGAGAAGTCCTCGACCAAGACCGAAGAATAAGAAATGTTTTCTGCGTCCGCTTTTTTCATAATGGCCGAAGCAAGAGGGTGCTGTGAGCGATACTCCAGCGCTGTGACGATGGAAAGCAGTTCTTTTTCATTGAGATCCTTGTTCAATACCTCAAAGTCCGTGACGACGGGAACCCCTTTGGTCAGGGTGCCGGTCTTGTCAAACGCAATCGCTTTGATGGCGCCCATTTCTTCCAGGTACACGCCGCCTTTTACCAGAACGCCTTTTTTCGCTGCGTTGCCAATCGCGGATACAATCGAAATTGGAGTCGAAATGACCAATGCACACGGACAACCTACGACTAGCACAGCCAGCCCTTGGTAGACCCAGGTTTCCCAGCTGGCGTCAAACAAGAGGGGAGGGACAATGGCCACGAGTGCGGCAACGGCCATGATGATCGGTGTATAATATTTGGCGAATTTATCGACAAACGCCTGTGAAGGCGCGCGTTCGCCTTGCGCTTCCTCGACCAGGTGAATGATTTTCGCAATGGTCGTGTCTTCGACCAGTTTGGTGATTTTAACTTCCAGCAGACCTTCTTCATTCAGCGTGCCGGCGAAGACTTCATCATCCACCGTTTTGGCGACGGGCACGGATTCACCGGTAATCGTTGCCTGATTGACTGCCGAGTAGCCGTTGACCACCATACCGTCCATCGCAATCTTTTGCCCGGGTTTGACGATCATGATATCCCCGACGGCAATGTCGTCCACCGAAATCAACTGTTCTTGTCCATTTCGACGAACCAGTGCCTCTTTCGGGGCAATGTCCATCAACGAACGGATGGATTGTCGGGCCCGGTCCATGGAATAGCGTTCCAATGCTTCACTGATGGCGAAGAGAATCACCACGATGGACGCTTCCGCCCATTCGCCGATAAAAGCGGCCCCGATGACAGCAACCGTCATGAGTGTCTTCATATCGAAATCCAGGCGTATCAAGTTCTGGAAGCCGACTTTAAAGAGCGAGTATCCGCCAATGACGATGGCTGCCACGAACAGGAGGGATGTCATCAGGTTTTCTTCCCCGTTGACGAACTGGGAAATGTACCCGAAGACGATCAACAGGGTGGAGTAGAGCAAGACGTTGTACTTTTGGTAGAACGGCACTTTCTTCTCCTTTGCAGTCGTCGTTTTATCGGTTTCCGTTTTCGGACCGGCTGGCCGGCCTGTGATTTCAGGAGCGACCTTCAAATTTTCAAATGCACCGGCTTTCTCCAATTCTTCAACCGAGGCCGTCCCGTAAACGGAAATTTTCGAAGC
>NZ_VOBJ01000009.1:0-138372 GCF_008369335.1 Planococcus sp. ANT_H30
GTAGACAGAACCATTGTTTTCAGCTCCTTTTGGGTGGGTATTTCGGAAGTTCTGTGATTGGTACTTCTTGTATACCCAGAAAACAATGGTTCTTTGCGCCGTTATCTATCTATTTCATATAGTAGGGACGCGATTTTATATATGACAGTTCCAGTGCACTTACATAGCTTAAAAGTTAATTTAAAAATCAATTCAGATTCAGAAGAAAAATGATACCTGCAACTACTATACCGCCTAGAATACCAGATACTAATGGATGTGCTAAAAATGTTGATATATCTCTTCTAAATTTCGTTTTGTCTTTCACTAAATATTTATAACTATCTGAGTTTTTCATTTTCTGTAGAATTCCATGATAATTTCTATGCCATTGTTGACTCAAAAACTCTTCATCCCCATCCGTTAAGTCAAACTTGCTATATAAGTCAGGTCTGCTGGCTTGATTATCTATAATTCCTTTAGTTGCAGGAGAATTTAAGTAATATAGCATAATAGAAACAAAAGCTTCACCTACTCTTAAAACTATATCTTTAGAAGAGGAGTTGCTTACTGTCACCAAAGAAAGTCCATACCATTGAGGATCTAGAGTAGTTGAAATGTTACTTAATCCTTTAGCTACTAATGATACTCTAGGATGGTACGTTCCTCCAACTCTTCTAGACACCCATACTGCCTCTTCTGTAAATATAGCTACCGTTGAATTTCCTTTTATTACAATTTTTTTGTTATCTAGAATTACTGTTTTCTTTGTCTCTACATCCCATGCATGAGCGCTTGCCGTGAGGTTAATGGAGCTCCCCTTAATATTTTCTACAATTAAAGGATGAATACTAATATTTTTAGCCTTAATTAATTCTCTTTTAATATCATTATTACTTAATAACATAAGATAACACCTGCTTTTCCTTGTATGGTATCGAATTCAATCCTATTAGAAGTGGAAACTTCATTTATCATTCACTTTTATCCGTTCTAAAAGCTTTTAAATATACATCATTTAACATAGTTATTACCAAATTAAACAAACTAAAAAATCCTAGACTAAGCAAGTTTAAATACATAATTTTAAATACCGTTATAACAGTAAGAGTAAGATTCAAATCTAAATAAGGAGCATATAGTGACACTATTCCAGTTAAAAAAAATATCATTGAAGTAAATACAAATGGTCCTAAAAAATTAATTAATGCTTGCCCTTGCAAATCTTTTTTTGGTTTATGCTGAGCTAATATCTTTAATTCTGTATCATTGAAAGCAGCCTTTCCTGCAACAAAAAGCGCTAATGTTAGAGTTAATCCTGTAGAACTAATCGAAAAATGCGAGCTTAAACTCAAGTTGGAAAAATTAAAATAATCAAATTGAAAAGTACCAAATATAGATATTAATAGAAGCATAAACCAAGATGAAACCAAATAGAGAGGCATTAAATTGTTTTTAGAATGCCATATAATAATAAAGGGATTTTTATAAAAGTTCTCTTTCATTACTCTACTCCTTCCCTTTATAAAGTATCAACTCTCTTGATAGTTGCAGTAATTTTTTTCCCTTTCTTAGAAAAAATATTTTTTAAATATCCTTTTTTTGCTTCTGCATTCACAATATCTTCGATTGCTTCTTTTTTTAAGGGTTGATCATCTGTACCGTAGATGGTGAATTGAGCTTCTTTAGCATCAGATGCTTTAAGAATATTATGTCTATCAAGAGAAGGGTTTCCATTGGGATAAACTAATGAAAAACTTATCTCTGTATAAGAATCATCACTTAAAACTATAGATTCATAGACTGGATTAATATTAACTTTCCCTAATTTACTAACTACTTTATCGCTGTTGTTTATAAAGCTTTCTATATACGAAATATAAAATTGAGCTTGTCTAATAGGATTTTCCACCTTATCAGAATTTATTTCGATTAAGATTCTCTCATCCTTTGGTCTATAATATGCTGAAATGTCCAACGGTTCGTCAAGTTGTATTTCAGCTTCGTTTATATACTTTTTGATTTTGTAGAATTTTCGGAGGTGAACAATCCCTGTGCCGATTTTACTCTCTAAATTCACATCGATTTCTTGATCAATTAATAAATCTGAATATTTATCAAGTGCTTCTTGTAATACCGGATATTTTTTCTCTAACTTGCGCCTTTTAGTACTACAGTTTGAATTTAAATTTAAAAACTCCTTAGAATAAAAAATTTCCTTCTTCTCTTTATACTGCTCTAAAATATCCTTGTAATAACTTACTAGTTTTTCTGTTTCTAATAATAGATTATTATAAATTAAACCAAAATCATTAATATCTGCAGCTTCTAAATCAATTTTATAAACGTTCTTATTAGGTATTTTAGTTAGAGAAACAACATTTTCCAACATGCTGGGGATTAGTATATTAATTAAATAATCTTTTTCATTTTTATACTCAATTAGTTTTGCTGGTTGAAGATTTAACTTAAATACTAGATATTGCATTTATCATTTTTCTCCTCTCACTATTAAGGAATATTATTAAAAATAACTTATTACTATTCATTAATGATACGGTATCAAAAGACTTTTATCTATTTGCAGTTTTTTCTTTCCTTAATAGATAATTCATTTCAGAGTTAACACAATAAACATAACAACCCTTCATCCCCCGAGTCATCAAAGTCTTATACGTATTTTTCACCAGTTGATCAAGAGGATCAACATTATACGTACCCTTAGGTTTCGCTGGTCGTGCACCTTTATCCTTAAAGTTCTCGCGCTTTACTTCAATAGATTGCGTTTCAGGATTATAAGTCAAATCATTACCTATAATGACACCTATATATTTCATCTCTAATCCTTGAACAGTGTGAATGCAGCCGATTTGCTCTGATCCTTCTGGATGAATAGCCCAGTCGATACGCGCAGGGTCGTTCCATGGCATGGCGAAATCGTGTTCTTCGATGATAACGTCTTTCGGTAACTCGCCATCTAACCTTTTCGTGTTCCATTCCCAGGCATAACCCGCAAGCAGCCTGCCACCTTTTTCTTTGACGACCTTCTCATATAACTCGTGTGGTGAATCGACGACTTTGAAGTCGAAGTCTCCATCTAACTGAATGTCTTGCTTACGGTCGTATAAAACATTGTCGAGCCACTCTAGATAATTTCCTGAACCGGCACAGCGAAATTGCGAATCGAGTTCTACGACATGGACCTTGGAGTTTTGCTTTTCTGCTTCTTCTTGAAGTAGTTTAAAGCGACCGATGTCTTTATTGGATATCACTTGCTCGTCATCAATAAAGAATACGCTGACTCTACTGGCGCGAATGATTTGAGTGGCTTGGTTTTCGCCTTCGATTTTGCGTTTCATATGGCCTTGGTTTTTTAGACGATGCGCTTCGTCACAGACCAGGACGTCGTAGTAATTTGTGGGTGTTTCCACATACGACGCGGAACCTTTAAAAAGGCTCCGAATTTCCACAAAACCGCTCCGCCCTATTAGTTTCTTACGTAAAATTTCACGGAACGATTGGTTGGGTGTGATGTATTCGATGGTCGCTTCATCACTTAACAAGAAGTTCATCAAGTTCAACCCAATCACTGACTTTCCAGTTCCTGGTCCACCTTTGATAAGAATCGTGTGTTTTTGATCTGTCTCTAAATTCATACTGTTGTAAATCGACAGTACTTTTTCATAAGCGACTTTTTGTTCATCAAGTAGAATAAACTCTTCATTTCCTTCAAATAAGGAGTTCACAGCTTCGACTAGTTTTTTAGAAGGTCGAATACGCCCTTCTTCGATTTTCCGAGCAATTTCTGTACCTTTGCCTTCAGATACAGCGGCATTGATTCGCTTTCGCAGCAATAAATCGTCAAATTGAAAATAGATGGGTGATTGCTCAACATAGCTTGTATAGCGTTCATTGAGCAAGGGCTCTGCTAGTTTATTCGGGATATAATTATGTAAATACGCACAAGAACTTAAACTGATTGACGTATCTTCGTATAACGCTTCATTGAAGTTTTCGAGATAGCGTTTATAGGACAGCGACTGATAAGATGGATGAACAGTTTCGCGTTCACGACCACCCAAGAACGTCCTAACGATGCCGTCTCCTTCTGCGAGCTGTGATTTCTGCCATTGCTTTAACTCCACAATAACTGCGTTTTGCTGGCCACTTTTGTCTTCTCCGGTAATCAGAAAATCAATACGCTTTTCGGTTGAAGGCAGCTTGTATTCTAAAAGCACGTGCGTTCCTTCTTTTAAATCAGCATCCCGCAAAATCTTAGCCATTTGCGGTAACGAGTTTGTCCACGAACGAATTTCGCTGGCAGATACTGAATGATTCATCTTCTCTTGTACTTTTTTCAGAAGCACCGATTCGATGCGGTCTTCTAATACGTGGTCAATAAATTTTGAAGAGCTTTCGTTGTAGATAATCATGGAGGTGCTCCTCTCTAAATAAGGATATTCGATACAAATATATTAACATTATTTAACTGTTACCAGGTGAATAAACAAAATATTTTTACAATTTTATTAAAATTCTCTTTAAAATCTATTTTTCTGTTGGTTCAAAATTTCTATGTAACTTTGCTTCTTCCCTGTTCGTCTACCTACCAAGAGGTGAATACGATGAAAACAAGTAGTCTCAGCATCTTACTTATATGTCTTTTCCTATTGAGTAGTTGTTCTCCTAATGATCTTACTCTTACAGAAAATGAGGCAGCAGCACTTGTCGAACAACTCCATACAAATTCTATTGGGACAGTGGACATTCTTTCAGTCGGCTATGAAAGCAGACAAACTAAGCATCATCCAGAATCCGTAAGAGATTCTAGATGA
This sequence comes from Planococcus sp. ANT_H30, assembly GCF_008369335.1. Classification (NCBI taxonomy): domain Bacteria; kingdom Bacillati; phylum Bacillota; class Bacilli; order Caryophanales; family Caryophanaceae; genus Planococcus; species Planococcus sp. ANT_H30. The sequence goes on from NZ_VOBJ01000009.1 coordinate 4,815, forward strand.
TGCTTAGTTAATTTCTATTCAACATCTCCCATGGGCTAGGCGGATATATATAATAGGACTTTACATACACCGCTTTTCTCGCTCACTCCCCCAGACCCTCCACACGCTCAAAAAACTCCTGAATCAATTCCATCGACCGCATCACGAGCGGCGGCAAATACCGACTTGTGTCAAAAGCCAAGTAAACGGTACGCGGTGCGATGGGGTCTTTTAACGGCTTGATCGCATAGCGGGAAGTGGCAGAGACTTTTAAATAATTTTCCGGAACGAACGTAACGCCTAGCCCTTCTTCGACAAAACTGCAGGCGGTTTCAAAGCGCTCGACTTCGAATTGGATGTTGGGTTTTGTACCAGCTTGCCGGAACGCATTCAGAATATCCACGCGTGTTTGGAAGCCTTCTTTGAAGATGATAAAGGCTTCGCCGTTTAAATCGGTGATGCTAATTTGTGGCTGTGCTTCTAGCGGATGTCCCGGTGGCAATAGCACGACAAATTTCTCCCGGTAGATCGGCAAGGTTTTTACTTCTCTTTTTGAAATCAGCTGATTGGTGATGGCAAAATGGATGTCGAATTTGTTTAATGCACGGTTGATGTCTTCTAGCCCTAGCACTTCAATAATTTCGATGTGAACTTCTGGAAACTCTTGTTTGATGCTTTTTAATACTTTCGGAATCCAGAACTTGGCGGACTCGATCATGCCGATTGACAGCTCCATCGGTCCTTGTGCTTTTAGTCGCTTCAACTCTTTTTCGACGTATTCAAAATGCGTCACCAGTTTTTTAGCTTCTTCGTATAAAATTTGTCCTTCTTTCGTCAAGGCAATTTCCCGCATGCTGCGGTCTAGCAAGATCAGCCCCATGTCCGTTTCCAATTTTTTAATGGCAATACTGAGTGATGGCTGTGCGATGTGCAGATTTGCTGCAGCTTTCGTAAATGTTGAGCTTTCTGCAATGGCGATAAAGTACCGAAGCAAGCGTATGTCCATTGTGCCTCCCCCTTCCTATAGTTAAAAACTATGAAAATATAGATTATTGATATTAGTAATTATAGAGTAATGTCCTTACAATATGAATACCGTTATTTCTGAAATAATAATCTTTTTCATAAAGGAGTGCCCATATGTATAAATTACCTACTAGCGAACACTGGCAAGGACGGATTGATAGCAGCACGGACCCAGACAGCTTTCGTTTTCACCAAGCTGTTCAAACACAAGCATTAACTAGCTTGCCGGCTGAACCAGAGGCTTTTGCGATTGTTGGTTTTGAATGCGAAGAAGGAGTTCGACGCAACAAAGGACGTCTCGGCGCTGCCGCAGCACCCGATCAAATTCGCAGCAAGCTTGCGAGTCTCCCGTATAATTTTGATAGTTGCCAAAAAACCTTTGACGTCGGCAATGTTGTTTGTGAAGGCCCAGCGTTAGAACACGCACAACAAGAATTAGGAACTGCCGTTTGTAAGCTTCTCGAACAAGCAGCTACGCCAATTATTCTCGGTGGTGGACACGAAACCTTGTATGGCCATTATTTAGGGGTTCGAGAATTTGCGGGAAAAGATGCTAAAATTGGGTTGATTAATATTGATGCGCATTTTGATCTTCGCCAAGCGGAACACCCCTCGTCTGGCACGATGTTTCGGCAAATTCTTGAAAGCGATACCAATGCCGGTTACTTATGTCTCGGCGTGCAAACTTTTGGCAATACCCCTGCTTTGTTTAAAACGGCTGAGCTACTAGGTTGCAAATACATGATGGCGGACGAACTGACCTTGTCTGATATGCCGAATGCCGCTAAGGCAATTGATGAATTTTGTGCGCAATACGATGTCGTGCTGGCAACACTTTGTACAGACTCGATCAATGCAGCTGCAGCACCTGGTGTCAGTGCTCCGTCCCCACTCGGTTTAGATCCATTGATGGTTTGCAAACTGCTTCGGTATATCATGTCGAAGAAGAACGTGAAAAGCTTTGATATTTCGGAAGTTAATCCGTCATTAGATGAACAACAACGAACGGTGAAACTTGCGGCTTACTTAGTAGCTGAAGTGATGGACGGCTTTACGATGAAGCATAGAGAAGAGGAGTGAGACGATGACTTTGGAACTCAACCAAGTAACGACAATTTTTCTAGCAATTGCGGTATTTGTAATCGGCTCTTATTTGAATTCAAAAATTAAAATTTTGGATAAATACTGCATTCCTGCGCCAGTCGTCGGTGGATTGTTGCTGGCGTTTATCTTAACCACTTTGAGAGGCTTTGACGTTGTCAATGTCACACTCGACACCTCTCTTCAAAGCTTGTTCATGTTGGTGTTCTTCACTACAGTGGGACTCGGCGCGAGCTTTGGGCTTATCAAAATTGGTGGCCGGTTGCTCGTGATTTATTGGCTAGCTTGTGGATTTCTTGCACTTGTTCAAAGTGCGATCGGTATTTCGCTCGCTTCTTTGTTAAACTTGGATCCATTAATCGGTGTCATGATGGGTGCTGTGTCCATGGAAGGTGGCCACGGAGCCGCTACGGCATTCGGAACCACGATTGAAGCAATGGGTGTTGAAGGTGCTTTATCTATCGGTTTAGCTGCAGCAACTGCAGGACTCGTCGCGGGTGGGTTGATTGGTGGGCCGATCGTTAAATACTTGATCAATAAAAACAACCTCAAATCCGATGAAGAGCTGGAGTTGGCAGATTCCAAATCGACAAATTCTTTCTCACACGTTGCCGCACCGATTACGTCTCGCGTCTTTATGATGCAATTGTTCGTCCTTGGTTTCTGTATGGCAGTCGGCTCGTACCTCGGTGAATGGTTTACCGGTGTGACAGACTTTGCTTTACCGAACTACGTCAGCGCGATGTTTGTTGCTGTGATCGTCCGAAACGTCTTAGACAAATTCAACGACTCAATCATTGAAATGAAAACCATCGGCATTATCGGGGACATTACGTTGAGTATTTTCTTGTCGATGGCGTTGATGAGCATCAAGCTATGGGAAATCGCTGATCTTGCGCTTCCGTTGTTCTTGATCATCTTCGTTCAAGTCGCATTTATCGCTTTGTTTGGTACGTTTGTCTTGTTCCGCCTACTCGGCAAAAACTACGACGCTGCCGTGATGGTCGGTGGTTTCACGGGTCACGGTCTCGGTGCTACACCAAACGCCATGGCCAATATGGACGCCATCACTTCAAGATACGGACATTCACAAAAAGCGTACTTGGTTGTTCCGATTGTTGGTGCGTTCTTGATTGATGTGTTTGCGATGCCGATTATTTTGACGACGATTAATATGTTTAGTTAGGTTGAGACAAATACCCTGTCTGCTTTCTTGTTCTATTAGATAGCAAAGCGACTGATGAATCCAGTCTGTTTAACAGCATCACCTGTACGATTGCTTGTGTAAAAACCCCACGAGTCTGTTGCGTAATCCGCTTCAGATTCATGGGGTTTTTTTACTTACCGTTTTATTCGAGAGAATGTATACGTTGTTTCAGATTTGAACTCCTCATCTGCACGTAGTATAGAAGAAGGAAAATGCGCGTGACGCGCCGAATCTGGTGGACCTTGTGTTTCAAAGCACATACCGAGCTGGTTTTGGGCTGCTGTCCCCCTAATTGTGTAAGGACCTCCGATATGATTTCCGGTATAAAACACCACTGCCGGTTCAGTTGTTTCGATCATTAATGTACGACCACTTTCTGCATCTGTTAGTTGGACGGCGGGTTGTTTTGCACGATTCAATAAAAACGGATGATCGTATCCATTTCCTGCTAGTTTCGTTTGCGGGTGTTCAGCGGTTGTCGCTTGTCTGATGGTTTTGCCTCTTCGAAAATCGAATAACGAATCTTCTGTTACCGAAACCAAATTGCCAGTCGGTAGCAGTTCTTCGTCAACGTCTAAATAATAATCACTGGCCATTGTCAGTTCATGGTCCAACACGGTCTTTTTGAGATTGCCGCTCAAATTAAAATACGAATGATTGGTCACGTTCAACAATGTTGTCTTATCGGAAGTTGCTCGGTAAGAAATAACCAGTTGATTGCGGTCGTTCTTCAAGCTGTACCGGACCGTCATGGACAAGTTTCCTGGAAAACCTTCTTCACCGTCTGGGCTGACATACGTAAATTCAACGATAGCTTCTTGGTCAGTTGTGATGACACTAGACTCCCACAGTACTGCATGTAAGCCTTTAACGCCGCCATGCAAATGATGGCCATTGGCATTTTGAGCGACTTGGTAAGACGTTCCATCCAGTGTAAACTCGCCGTCTTTTATCCGACCTGCAAAGCGACCCACCAATGCACCGAAAAAATGAGGATTATTTTCATATTCTTCAAACGTATCAAAGCCCAGCACGACATTTTCTAATTTGCCGTTGCGGTCTGGTGTGATGATTTCCGTAATGACGCAACCGTAATCGATACAAGACACTTGAAAGCCTCTATCGTTTTTTAAGGTATACAACGTGACCGGTTGATTGTTTTTATGACCAAACAGCTTTTGACTAATCTCCATGTTCTGTTCATCCTCTCTTTTATGTTAGTTCAAAAACGTCCACTAACAGTAAAGTGACGGCGCCGATTACTGTCGCATCGTCTCCTAGCTTGGAGATTTCTACTAGCGTCGCACTCGCTGCAGGCGTCAAGGCTGATGCTTGGATGGTTTGACGAACTTCCGGCAAGATAAATTGCTGTGCTTTGGACACGCCGCCACCTAAGACAATTTTCTCCGGATTGACGATATGGATGAGGTTTGTTAATCCCACGCCGAGCGCTTTTCCTGCTGCCTTGAAGTTGGCAATAGACGACTCGTCGCCCGCGACAGCTTGTTCAAATACTTGTTCAGCTGTAAGATTCTGTCCTGTTGCTTTTCTAGCAATCGCTGGTCCGCTGACAAATGTTTGCAAGCAGCCTTGGTTGCCGCATTCACATATCTCGCCGTGTAAATCAATGGTCATGTGGCCAACTTCTCCGGCAATGTCGGTGGCTCCGTGGTACAGTTTGCCGTCAATAATGACCCCGGCACCAACACCGCTTCCGATGTTCACCGCTAGCATGCTCGCTAGTTCGCCGTGATTGCCAAACCAATATTCACCCAATGCCATCGCTCGCGCATCGTTTTCCACTTTGACTTCTAAGCCGAATTCTTTTTCCAGCTGTTCTTTAATCGGGATATTAGCTAACCCTAAGTTGGGTGCATACAAAGACGTTCCCGTCGCTCTGTCCACCACGCCGTGCATAGCTACGCCAATGCCGATCACTTGATCTGTGGAATCCAGACAGCTTGCAATACAGCTTTTCAAGGCCGCGATAAATTGGTCGTTGTCTATCGGCAGCTGCAATTTCGTTTTAGATCTTTTCAATACTTTACCGGCAAGATTTGCTCTGATGCATTCAATGCTTTCCGGTCCAGCATCAACGCCAATAATCGTAAACGCCTCGTTATTGATCACCAACATGGTCGGTTTCCGTCCACCGAGTGACTCGCCCAACTCCTGTTCTTCAACGATACTTTGTTCGAGCAATTCTTTTACATTGCTGCTAACTGTCGGCGGCGTTAACTTGGTGTCGCGTGCAATTTGTGCTCTCGATATCGGTCCATCTTTTCTGATTTTGTTGAGGATGATTGATTTGTTCATTGATTTCATCCATTTAAAGGTGCCTTGACGCATCTGTTTCTCCTCCGTTTTTTTGTATTGTTAACCGCTTTTTTTATGTGCAGTTTCGTTATTGTATAGTTTACCAAAATCCTCTATACTTATGTTAATTAAATTAATTTACAAAGTATTGGAGGAATTAGATGAACCGCAGAGAGTTGTCCCAAACATTCAACGAAACTTTTAAAACCGAAGAACTTCCCCGCTTCTTTTTTGCGCCTGGGCGCATCAATTTGATTGGTGAACATACGGATTATAATGGCGGTCATGTGTTTCCGGCCGCTATTTCCTTTGGCACTTATGCCGTTGTGCGACCGCGTACCGATCAACAACTGCGGTTTTATTCGATCAATTTTCCAGAGCAAGGAATTATTGAATGTGACCTTGCCGACTTGTCTTATCACGCAAATCATGACTGGGCGAACTTTCCAAAAGGCATGATCGAGTTTTTTATTCGCAGCGGCTTTTCGATTCCTACCGGCATGGATCTTCTGTTTTACGGCGATATTCCAAACGGCGCTGGCTTGTCTTCTTCTGCTTCTATTGAGATGGCGACAGGGGTTGTACTGGAAGGCTTGTTCGATTTGGACATCGATCGATTGCTGATGATTCAACTTGGTCAAAAAGTTGAAAACCAGTATATTGGCGTCAATAGTGGCATTATGGATCAATTTGCAATCGGCAAAGGCAAAAAGGATTTTGCCCTGTTACTGGATTGCCAAACTTTGCAATTTACCTACGCACCGGTCGATTTGGAAGATCACGACATTGTGATTATCAACTCCAATAAACAACGGACGTTGGCTGGTTCTAAATACAATGAGCGCCGGGCGCAATGTGAAAGCGCATTAGCTGATCTCTGTACCAAACTGGATATCGATAGCCTAGGCGAACTTTCTTCCGAGACCTTTGAACAACACAAACAGTTGATCAAAGACGATATAAACCGTAAACGAGCCAAGCATGCCGTTTATGAAAACGAACGAACTTTGCTGGCACTCGAGGAACTTAAACGGGGGAATATTCGGGCTTTTGGTCAATTGATGAATGCTTCTCACAGTTCACTTCGCGATGATTATGAAGTGACGGGTGCTGAGTTGGATCATATTGCTGAAACAGCTTGGAATTTACCCGGTGTCATTGGTGCACGAATGACGGGTGCTGGATTTGGTGGCTGTGCCATTGCCCTGGTCGACCGTGCACAAATTGAACATTTTAAAAAGGAACTCACGAAAAGTTATACCGAAGCGTTTGGATATTCTCCTTCTTTTTACGAAGCGAAAATTTCGGATGGTGCCAAAGAATTAACAGAGGAGTTTTGACGATGGCGATTTTAGTTTTAGGTGGAGCAGGATTTTCAGACATTCCACTCGCGGAACTCTCTTCTCATTCAAGTGGCTACAAAAAGGAGGTTGCGATATGATTGTTCAACATCTTGCAGGACTCGTTTACCAAGCTCTCCAATGCGACTTGATTGACAAGACAGATGTCGACTATGTCCGAAACCAAGTGATGCATTTGTTGGGGCTTGAATCTTATCCGGATGAACGAATTGAACCTACACATGATACGATTCCGAATTTATTGGAGCAGCTTGTTGCTTATGCTGTCGAACAAGGCGTCATTGCGGATGTTTTTGACGATAAGGAAATGCTGTCGGCTAACATGATGAATTGCTTTGTCGCACGACCTTCTGCTATTAATGCTTTGTTTAACGAAAAATACGCGGAATCCCCCATTGCTGCAACCGACTTTTTTTACGAGTTAAGTAAAAACAGCAACTACATCCAAATGAATCGGATCCGCAAAAACATTTCCTATCAAACAGACACACCGTACGGAAAAATGGATATTACCATTAACTTATCAAAACCAGAAAAAGATCCTGAGCAAATTAAAAGAGAGCGTGAAAACAAACAAACGCTCCATTACCCGAAATGTTTGTTGTGCAAAGAAAATGAAGGTTACGCAGGGCGCACTGGCTACCCGGCACGAGCCAATCACCGTGTCGTCAACGTTCCACTTACTGGTGAGAACTGGTATTTGCAGTATTCACCGTATGTTTACTACGACGAGCACAGCATTTTACTTTCTGAAGAACATCGCGATATGAAAATTGATCGAAGCAGTTTTGAACGCCTACTTACATTTACCGAACGCTTTCCGCATTACTTTATCGGTTCCAACGCCGACTTGCCAATTGTCGGTGGCTCTATTTTAAGTCATGATCATTACCAAGCCGGACGCTATGAGTTTGCTATGACGCGAGCAGAAGATGCTTTTGGATTTGCTTTAACTGCCTACCCCGAAATCACGGCTTCTGTCATTCATTGGCCGATGTCGGTCATTCGGTTGAAAGGCACCGCAATCAGTAGCTTAGTAGATGCAGCGGACGATATTTTGCAGACGTGGAGAACTTATGCTGACAAGTCAGCTAATGTTGTCGCTTTTACTGGTGACACACCGCATAACACCCTTACGCCAATCGCCAGAAAGCGTAATGGCTTGTTTGAAATCGATTTGGTGTTACGCAACAACCGCACAACAGAAGCGTTTCCTTCAGGTATTTTCCACCCGCATGAAGATGTTCACCACATTAAAAAAGAAAATATTGGTTTAATCGAAGTGATGGGACTTGCCGTTTTGCCACCGCGTTTAAAAGAAGAACTCGCTGAAATTCAAGCGCTTCTACTCGGCAACCCACACCAAGTGGCACCTTTCCACCTCGAATGGGCTGCGCAGTTAAAAGCGCAATACGGCATTTTCGCTACACCGGAAGAGGCCGAAAACGCGTTACAAGAAGAACTCGGAAAAAAATTCGTACGCGTGTTAGAAGATGCTGGTGTGTTAAAGGACCGTGCAGCATTTGAGCGATTTATCGATGTCTTGGATAACCAATAGAGCTATATTGAGAAAGCAGCTGACAAGGACCAATTGCTATTATTCATACGAAGTCATCTACGTATTTGGGGAAGCGTTCGACAAAAGAGACAGGGGAACAAGTTCGTTCCCCATGTCTCTTTTGTCTTTTTCCTTGCGAAAAGTAATCTTGATACCCTTTACTCTACACATTTAACACGGACACTAGCGGTGGCGCGTCCACGGGGTAGACGAAGCAAGAAGACAGATGGTTTTCCTGGCTTCTTGCGGGAGTCATCCCCAAAGCGACCAGCGCGGTTTTATTGCTGTACACAGATTATAACCAAGAAAAAAGCCCAGTTCTCAACAGAACATGGGCTCGTTTCGTCTATTCTATTTCCACCAATTTATAGCTTCGCTAAGATCAGCACGCCTTTTTCTTTCAAGACGATAGTGCCACTCATTTGTGCGTCAGTAAGCACTTCTTGGTACTGAATGTCTTGTAACTCGATCGTTACTTCTTCATCGTTATGATTCAACACGAACAAGTACGTTTGTCCTTCTTTTACACGCTCTGTTGTTTCCACACCTTGCGGAACAGTAAGTAACGGTTCAACGCCTGCTTCTTCGCAAACGGTTTTCATAAAGTCGACGAGGAACGCTTCATCAGGACTCGAAGCTACGTACCACGCTTTTCCTTTTCCGAACTGGTTAACTGTCAACACGGGCATGCCTTTATAAAAATCAGAACCGTATTCTGCGACAGCTTGTGCTCCTTCTGTGTGGATCAAGTCAAACAGCAAATTGCATGAATAACTGCCGCTCATACTGCCACGAGAATCTTTCATGACGATTTGGTTGGTTTCGTCTGGATGAAGCGCATCGATTTCTTCAGCCCAAATGCCAAGAACATTGCGTAGTTCACCTGGGTAGCCACCGAGTGTCACAATATCGGTTTCGTTGACGATGCCGCTAAAGAACGTCGTCAAGAATGTTCCGCCGTCTTGAACAAATTGCTCTACTTTCGCGGCGTAGCCTTCTTTCACCATATACAGAACTGGCGCAATGACCACATCGTATTGGCCCAAGTCTTCTTCGACACCGATCATGTCCACTTGAATATTCAGCTTGTACAACGCGTCGTAATACTTATGCACTTCGTTGACATAGTCGAGCGACACAGAAGGTCCGCTTGATAATTCTGTCGCCCAGCGATTTTCCCAGTCAAAGACGATCGCCACTTTGGCGTTTACGCGCGCATCAAGTAAGGTATCCGATAATTGGTTTAGCTCTTTACCAAGCTGTGCGACTTCATTGAATACCCGCGTGTTTTCGTGTCCTACATGCTCAATGACTGCTCCGTGATATTTCTCACAAGCACCAACCGAACGTCTCAGCTGGAAGTATAAAATGGTATCTGCACCGCGACCAATTGCCTGATAGCTCCATAAACGCATCACGCCTGGACGTTTCAATGAATTATACGGCTGCCAGTTTTGCTGACTCGGCGTTTGTTCCATTAGCATAAACGGTTGACCGTTTTTCAATCCACGCATCAAGTCATGCGTCATGGCCGTATAACTAAACGGCGTATCGATTGCTGGGTAGTTGTCCCACGACACCACGTCCAGTTCTTTTGCCCATTTGAAATAATCCAACATTGGATACGTCCCCATTAAATTTGTAGTAACCGGTAGATGAGGTGTGTGCTTCTTAATTGCTTGATACTCTAGCTTGTAGCAGTCCAGTAAGCTATCGGATTGGAAACGGCGATAATCGAGTGAAATGCCTTGGAAATCCGAGACATTGTCTTCACGTTCTTCACTCAGCATATTCGGTGCAACGATTTCGTCCCAGTCGTAAAACGTATGGCCCCAAAATCCCGTATTCCATGCTTTGTTCAACTTTTCTATCGTTCCGTATTTATCGCTCAACCAATTGCGGAAAGCATCTTGGCAATTGTCGCAATAGCAGTAGCCGCCGTATTCATTGGCCACATGCCAAATCAAAACAGCTGGATGATCTTTGTATCGCTCGGCTAGTGTTTCAGCAATTTTCTCTGAGTATTTACGATAAGTTGGACTATTTGGACATGAATTGTGTCGGCTACCGAACTTACGTTTTCTGCCGTAAAAGTCGACGCGCAACACATCCGGATACTTTTTCGCCATCCATGCTGGGTGCGCTGCTGTGCTTGTCGCCAGGCATGTGTAAATACCATTTTCGTAAAGACGGTTAATTTTGTCGTCCAACCAATCAAAGTTATATGTGTCTTCGTCCGGTTGATTTAAAGCCCAAGAAAAGACGTTTAATGTAGCCACGTCGATTCCTGCAAGTTTAAACATGCGAACGTCTTCATCCCAAATTTCGTTTGACTCCCATTGTTCCGGATTATAGTCTCCACCGTGCCAAATTTTTGGCAATTTATCATTAATCATTTTATTCCATCCCTTCATTTCAACTTTGGTCAACCATTCACTTACACACGCGTTACTTTATAAACAGCAGAAGAAAAGTCCGCTGGGTGCTCATTGATACGGTAACGGTTGACTTGCAGTCCAGCACTCATCAACTCATCACCGTAAAACGTCTCATCGATTCCATCAATTGCATATTCGAATTCGGGATTAAGTCCTTTAAAGAATATTCGTATAAGTCCTGGATTTGGTTGCGACAACACTTGGTAATAACCGATTATCGCTTCTGCCTGGTCGTCTGATACAACCGTCCAACTGGTGATATTGCCATCTTCTGCAAACGGGCTGGTGATTCGGTAAAACTGCCCTTGCTGAATCAGCGACCGGTTTTCTTTATAAAAAGCAATTTGCGTTTTCACTTCTTCTTTTTCTGCATCCGTCATCATCGTGACATCTAGCTCATAACCAAATGCTCCAAAATAAGCGACGTTTGCCCGTGTTTCTAAACTTGTTTTCCTGCCTACTTGATGATTAGGCACAGCCGATACGTGGGCACCCATTGAGCTAAGTGGATAAACTAGTGAAGTGCCGTATTGAATCTTCAAGCGCTCTACAGCATCGGTATCGTCACTGGTCCACCCTTGTGGCGCATAGTGCAACAAACCGGGATCAAATCGACTGCCGCCGCCTGCACAAGACTCAAACAATACATGTGGAAATTCAGTCGTCAATCGTTCATACAAAGAATAGACACCCAAAATATAGCGGTGCGCCACTTCACGTTGCCGGTTAGCCGGTAGCTCTAAAGATCCCACTTCCGTCATATACCGATTCATGTCCCATTTCACATAAGAAATCGGTGCATCCCGCAAAACCTCCGCTATTAAGTTATAAATGTAATCCACTACGTCTTGTCTCGAAAAATCAAGTACCAATTGATTTCTACCATGTGACATTTGACGATTGGAAACATGAATTACCCAATCGGGATGCGTTTTATACAAGTCACTCACTTTCGAGACCATTTCCGGTTCAAACCATAACCCAAATTCCATCCCTAAGTCTGTAATATCTTTGGCCAGTTGCGTAATGCCACTTGGCAATTTACGCTTATCCTCGAACCAATCACCTAAGGAAGTTGTGTCATCATCACGTTTGCCGAACCAGCCATCGTCCAACACAAACAATTCAACACCCAATGCCTTAGACGACTGGGCAAGCTCAAAAATTTTCTGTTCATCAAAATCAAAATAGGTCGCTTCCCAATTATTGATCAACACCGGACGTTCTCGGTCGCGCCAGTATCCGCGTGCCAATCGCGTGCGGTACAGTCTGTGAAAGGTTTGGCTCATATCATTCAAGCCTTCAGCCGAATACACCATCACCACTTCTGGTGTCTGGAAACTGTCTCCATTTTCCAATAGCCAATTAAAATCAAACGGATTGATGCCAGTCATCAAGCGCGTCACATTGTAATGATCCACTTCAACCTGCGCTAAGAAATTGCCGCTATAAACCAAACTCACACCATACACTTCTCCTTGGTGCTCAGTTGTTGATGGACGTTTCAGCGCAAGAAATGGATTTTGTTGAGCGCTACTGGTCCCTCTTGTACTGGCGATGCTTTGAATCCCTGGTACTAATTTACGCGATTTAATATGTCGCTCTCTTGCCCACGAACCTGACAATTGCACCATTTCAAAATCAGCATCCGGCAAATCGATACTGGCACTCAACGCCATCGTCAAATTGACTGCTGCTTGTCCGTGATTGATAAACTGAGCAGACCGCGTAATGGCGTTTAGCTTTTCAAATACGGTATAAGAAAGTCGAATTTCAACATCAATCACCTCATCGTAAAGCGAAACTTCCAATGTCGTGGCTTCGTCTTCAGACTCAGCATAAGTTGCCGGCAATCCCATTAATTTCTTTTTGCCTGAAAAAATTTGATGGTCTTGATACACAAAATTAGTAATCCGGCTCCCATCTTCTTGCAGCAACTGATAAGCAGGTGATCGGAAATCTGTTGTGCCATATGCGGGGTATTCTTGTTTAATCAAATCCAGTGAAAAAACAAGATCGCCTTCGTTGACACAAGCTGCGTTTGGTGTCGCTTCTACATGAAACAAGCGTTGAAAAGACTCCCGATGCTGCAGTTTTTTACCATAATACAGCTGCCCCAGCTGATTGTTTTCTAAAATTTTTATTATGTAACTGGTCTTTTCTGTTTGCAGGTGAAACTCCCGTGTAGAGTCGTTATATAAAATCGGCACAATTTACCTCCTAGTTAAAATACAGAAGTTGTGTTTCTTGTATCGATATTCCGTAAAAAAGCTACGCTTTCCTGCGGGCTTGCGCCGAACTAACTCGGGCTCTTGGCCCGAGTGGATTTCTACACTTCGCTATCCCGCGGGAGTCTCCGCTTTTTTACTTCATATCTAGCATTTGTCTCTAAAACTATTTACCAATTCATTTAGCTTAGGCGCGTCCAGGGGCTAGGCGAAGCAAGAAGACAGACGATTTTTCTGGCTTCTTGCGGGAGCCATGCCCGGAGCGGCCGAAGCGGTATTAGAACACATCACAGTTTCCTATAATAATATTCATATAAATCCAAACAAATCTTATCCTTTAACCGATCCCATCATGCCAGCAACAAAGTGTTTCTGCATCAAGAAGAAGACAAGTGCTGTTGGCAATGTGGCAATGACGATAGCCGCCATGATGACGCCATAGTCTGGTGAATAACTTGATCCTAAATTGGAAATCAACAAAGGAATCGTTCTTTTTTCAGGTGATTGCAAAATGACCAATGGCCACAAATAGTTATTCCAGCTATTCATAAACGAAATAATCGCAGCTGCAGCATATGTGGTTTTCATTGTTGGCATATAAATACGGAAAAATACGCCAAGTTCACTCAAGCCGTCAATTCTTCCTGCTTCCACCAAATCTCTTGGGAACATCTTCGTATTTTGTCGGAAGAAAAAGATGAAGAACGCAGTCGTCGCTGTCGGCAAAATGACAGCGCCCAGCGAATCAATACCAATTAACGGTGCCGTTTCGCTGATACTGCCGAACATGCGGTACAAGGGAATCATAATCGCTGCAAATGGTATCATCATCGATAGCAGTAAGATGTTAAAGACAATGTCTTTTCCTTTGCTGCGATGGATTTCAAAGCCGTAACCGGCGAGTGATGCTAATAGCAGTGTCAAAACGGTTGTGATAACGGCAATAATAGTCGAGTTGATTAGAGCTGGGACGATGTCTATCGTGGTAAACAAGGTTTTCATGTTTTCAATCAAGTGAGTTCCTGGCAGCAAGCGCCCTTGCGTAACATCCACCGATTTGTTGGTGATGCTGACAAGCATCCATAAGAAAGGAAAAATGGAAACGATGGCAGCGAGACTTAGAAATGTATAAATGAAGATTTTTTTTACGTTTTTCATTTTTTCTCACCTGCCACTCTGAATTGAATAATTGAAAGAACGACTACTAAAATTACGATGACGTAAGACACGGTTGATGCGTAACCAAAGTCAGGCGTGTATTCAAAGGAAAGATTATAAATATATTGTGAAATTGAGATTGTTGCGTTTCCCGGTCCTCCATTAGTAATGTTAACGATTTCATCAAAGATTTGTAATGTACCGATCGTTGACGTAATGGATGTGAACAAAATAATGGGCTTGAGCATGGGCACGGTAATTTGGAAAAACTGCTGGATCGAGTTCGCTCCATCAATTCGTGCTGCTTCGTAAATCGACTTGTCGACATTTTGCAAAGCTGCTAGATAGAAAATCATATTGTAGCCAGTCCATCTCCAAGTAATTGCAAGAATGATGACCACTTTCGCCCATACGGGATCTGCTAAAAAATTGATGGTTTCAGAAATAAAACCAAAGTTAAGCAAAAACTGGTTGATGATGCCATCAATTCCAAATAAGTATTTAAAAATGACCGAGTAAGCAACTAATGACGTTACACACGGTAAGAAAATTGCGATTCTGAAAAAACTTCTAAATTTCAAGTTAGGGTCATTTAACAAGACGGAAAAGAATAATGCCAATATGATCATTAATGGTACTTGAATCAGTAAGTAAATCGATGTATTGGTTAATGCTGCGATAAATGTCGGATCACCGAACAAACGCTGCCAATTGGATAAGCCTGTAAACTCCAAATTCCCGCCCATTCCAGATTGGAACGACAACAGAAAAGCTTGGATCATTGGATAAAAGTTAAAGATGGTAATTGCGATGACTGAGATAATGATAAACAGCCAACCAACTTTTTTCTTAAAGTACACACCGGTTTTGTCACGTTTGGTTTCTTTATAGCCCAAGCGCACGGGAAGATCTATTTCGCCTTTTTTTGTTGATTGCTGCCCCATATTTCTCATTCCTCCTATAAAAAAAACTTGAGCTGTGTCCAAATGGTAAGTGATAAAGCACTTCTACCAGTTATCGGACGGCAACTCAAGGCTTCATTTATTTACAATCTATTATTTGAGTTGTGCTTCAGCTTGTCCTTGAACATTTTCAAGTACGGTCGTGAGCTCTGCTCCACCCAAATAGTCTTGCATCCCTGTTACTAAAATATCTTCAATTGCATACGTGTGTAAGCCATAGTTGACGGCTGGAATTTCATCAGTCCATGTAGAAAGGTCTGTCAGAAGTTGCTGTCCACCGAAGAATTCATCTTCAACTGCATACGCATCTCCTTCAGCTGCTGGTGAGTACGTTCCAAGAGCACCAATCTCTTCTACAAGTGTTTGGTACAAATCAGCGTTTGAACCAAATGTGTTCAACATGAATTCCGCTGCTTGTTCTTTGCCATCTACGTTTAAGACGTACCATGAACTGCCGCCCAAGTTAGAAGCGTTTACTGCGCCTTCCATATCCAAACGCGGCATTGGCACGACTGCCCAATTACCTGATTGATCTGCGGCTTGCTTAACGCTTGGTGTAATCCAGTTTCCTGTTGGAACACTGGCAACGTCGCCGCTGTTGAAGGCACCAACAAACTGGCTCCAGTCAGAAACGATTTTTGCGATGTCCGCATCCATCATTTCTTTATATGTTTCAAAAGCGTTTTCAAGTGTTTCGTTGCCTGCAAGATTTGGTGTTGAACCATCTTCATCCACATACCATGAACCGTTTGTCTGAATCATCATACGAACCTGAGCCAAATCGTTCGGATCCAAGGTCAACATGTTTTTGCCAGTTGCTTTTTTCACATCTTTACCAATTTCAATGTATTCATCCCATGTAATATTTGTTACATCTTCTACTGTGTATCCTGCTTCTTCAAGATAATCTGTGCGTACGTACAATGCCGCTACGCCAGAATCGAATGGCAATCCGTATTGCTCATCTTCAAAACTTGTTGTCGCAATTTTATATTCTGCAAAATCGTCTGAATTGATAACGTCCGTTAATGGATGGAATGCATCCGGATAAGCTTGCAGGAAGCTTTGCGCACGGTAATCTTCAATCAAAACAATGTTTGGCATTCCGTTCGTTGTACCCGAGCTGAGTCCGGTGTTTAATTTTTGAATAATATCGTCTTGTGCATTTTCAATGATGTCTACTTCAAAGTCGCCATCACCGTCGTAAGCTTCTTTGGCATTTTCAAGAGCTGCAATGTTGAATGCCGGATCCCAAGCCCAAGCCGTAATCGTATCTACGTCTGATGATCCTTCTGAATCACTTCCCCCGTTTGCTTCTTCATCCCCTGAAGAACAAGCTGCCAATACTACCATGCCGACTACCAGCAATAACATAAGATAAAATTTCTTCATCAAAAATCCCCCTTTTTGTAAGCGCTTAACCTTTCGCCTTACATACAGTATAACGACACAAAAAAAAAGATTGTTAGGACAATCTTTAGGTGTTAGTTTGAAAATTTTTAGATGTTCTAATTTTCTGTCAAATAAATTTGTATTATTAGTAGAAACTTGTAATTTCATTTGGTTTTAGTTCTTTTTTGTTTTTTTGAAGCGGCAGTTCCACTTTCACTTTTGTGCCCAGCGTTTTTTCACTTGTAATTTCGACACCATATTCTTCTCCGTAGAGTAACTGAATACGTTCATGAACATTACGAATACCAATGCCACTAAACAAATGACGCTTTTCTTTAAAATCTTCTTTCGTGTAATCGCCTTTTATTTCCATGCCATCTCCATTATCAACAATCTCACATAAGAGGTTTGATCCTTTTTGAGATACTAAAATTTGAACAAATCCTTCTTTTTTTTCATTAAATGCATGAAAAAAAGCATTTTCGATAAATGGTTGAAGAATCAACTTGGGCAACTGGCAATCCAAACAATCTGGAGAGATGAAAAAGTTCACTTTAATCCCGTCTCCATAACGCGCTTGATTGATTAAAACATAATTTTTCAAATCTATTACTTCCTGCTCAACGGTAATGGTCTGGTCGACGTTGCTCAATGCATTTTGCAGTAATGAAATTAACGCATGTATCATGTCAGTTGCTTTTTCTTTGTTGCCTTGTTGGATCATGAACTTCACTGAGGCGAGCGTATTGTAAAGAAAATGTGGATTGATTTGATGCTGCAATGCTGACAATTCTGCTCCCCGTTGCTTTTGTTGAGCTTGTACGACAAGTTCCACATATTCTTGCAATTCATTGAGCATAAAATTAAAAGCATGGGCAATTTTCTTTGTCTCGTAGCCACCCGTTTCAGGAACTGGCTTTGTGAACTCATGTTTGGCCATTGTTGAAATTTCTTTCACCAGCTTACTAATTGAATTGGTCATTCGACGGGAAATGATAAATACCACAATTACAGCAAGTAAGACGATGCCCAAACTGATCAAAAGGATTTCTTTTGTGTTGACCAAGTTATTGAGAACTGCATTTTTGTCTACTAGATTCACTAAATACATATTGTAAGTTGGCAAGTATTGCGACATGAACATATAGTCCTTATCAAAGACATGAACATTTTTGAATTCGATTTCTTCTGACTCTACTTCTTTAGCCAATGTTAGGACGTCAATTGACTCATCACCAATCAGTTCTTCATTGTTACTAGAAACCACTTTTCCTTTATCATTGATCAGTAAAACTTGGTTTTCCGTGCTTGTATATCCTTCATAAAAATCTTTCAATTGAGATTCTCGAATTGGAAAATACAAAACGCCGTAAATTTCACCAGTCGATCTCTCAACGAGTGCTTTTGTGGCTACGATCATCGGTTCATCAGTAAAAAGAGTGGAAGGGATAAATTGATAAAGCAAAGTACTTGGTCGATTAAATGAGTTTTGCGTAATTTGATGATTGCGCAGTCCTTGCCATGAAACTGGCCAATTTGAATAATTCATATTGTATAGCCGCTCGTTATTTCCAAGAACAATCATATTGGCTTCATACGATTCTATAGTTGGATAAATGCGTTCCATTTGCTTACCAATATCAAAATAGGATTTTGACGTTTCAATCGTATTCTGATTTTTTTGTGTCAGTACTTTTTTGATCGTTCCATTATTTTGCACATCATTCATCGCGCTGACGACAGCGAAACTATACGCTTCGAATTGTTTTTCAATTTGTTCTAATGATTTTGTATTTGAAATACTAAAGGTTTCCATGAATAAATTAGAAGACATTCGAATTGAACTAACTGTAATGAGTAAAGAAACCGCTACGATACTAATGACCATAATCAAAAACATTTTTACAAACAGGCTGTTATTTCTTAAGATTCGAAAGGCCCTTTTTTTCATTGTCATGATTAGCATGAAACTCCTTTCGGTATTTTCCTGGAGACATACCCGTTATCCGCTTGAAGACTTTGCAAAAATAGCTATGCTCAGAGTAGCCAACCATCCCACTAATGTTCGAAATGGAGACTTGGCTGTTTTCCAATAGTTCCATCGATTTTTTAATGCGCACCCGATTTAAATATTCACTAAAGCCCTCCTTGTGGTGTGTACTGAAATAAGAAGACAAATAAGAAGTATTAAAGTGAAAGTGAGCAGCTATTTCAGACAAGCGAAGTGGTTCGGTATAATGCTGCTCAATATAAGATAAGATTTTATTGAGGTTTCTGGATTGATCATTGGCTTTGTCATCTAAAAGAATAATGCCACGTACTTCATCTAAAAATTCATTGAATTTGTCTAATGCCCCATGAACATGATCGGCTTCGTTAATAACCGAAAAGTAAGTGTACTTTTTTTGTTCAATAGCTTGGACGTCGTATTTCATCGTTTCTAGTAGCACAATTATATTGAAAACGATATTCCCTAAAAAGGTTTTGAACTCAAAGCTGTCGTTGTGGTATCGCCCTTTCAAATAATCAACGTGATTTTCTAGATAGGTAAATGCTACGTTAAACAAACGATCTTTAAACATTTCAATAAAATGATTCAAGTCAAAATGTGCCTGTTTTTCGTTCTCTTTTGGCAATTCATCGTAACTAAACACATGTATGTCCGGCAAGTAAAACAAGTACTTTTTCATCTGCGAATAGCCTTCATCGTGCACTCTTTTAATATCTTCAATCGCATCGAATGGTTCGTAAATTGCCCACGTTTCATCCGATACTTCGTTTTTTTCTTGGTATATCGCCTCTTTAATGTACCGTAATTGGTGAGAATTAAAATTGAATAAAAGAGTCGCTTCTGTTTTGCTGGCGTTTAATAGAAATACGGGCAACTCTTCGAGAACAGCTTGCTTAACTATTGTTGCTGCCGCTACTGCATTAAGATTTTCCCCATGAATTCCAATCAACCCAAACTTATTATTGATGAAGACAGATGACGCATCCACAAAATTTGTAGAAATATCATATCCAAGAATCATACTTTCAAGTATTTCTTCGGGAGTGCGAACTGTCTTTATCGGAGAAGAAGCATTTTGTATATGCGGAATACGATCTGCAACCCTGTTTAATACGGTTAATAATTCTTGTCCATTCAACTTCGGCTTTAAAATATAATCAGCCACACCATTTTGAAAGGTTGATCGCACGTAATCAAAGTTTTCAAAGCTGCTTAAAATAATAATTTCAATGTTTGGAAATGCTTTTTTGGCTTCTCTTACCAAATCGATTCCATCCATAATGGGCATGACAATATCGGTAATAACGATATCTGGAGAAAATACGTTAATCATCTCCATCGCTTCTTTTCCATTTGAAGCTTCTCCCACAATTTCAAATCCCGCCTGTTTCCAGTCAATGTAATTCAGAATTCCTTGTCGGATTAACATCTCGTCATCTACTATAAGAACTTTGCATCTCTCTCTCACAATATCTCCCCCTTGCTACTTGCTTCATACAAAACTTCCGATGCTGTTGCTTTCTATTAGATAAAATCATACGTTAAATTCATGGAGCTTGGCAATTTCTCACTCTCTGCTGTTCTAAACACATCCTACCACCTCTTACTAATTCATGATTATTTATCAAATAACTTAACATATGAAATGAATATTTTTCATTAGAATAAAAATACTGCTCATAAAAAAACAGAATGTTCTCAGACATTATAAAAACCCAAGAACCGTTTGCCTCTTTGGCAAAAGTTCTTGAGTTTATTCTTTACATGATTCTCTTACAATTCTTCATCGCTTTGATTTGTATCCTCAATTTTTTCTTTTTGTAATACCGGCATCGTCGCAACCGGTGCTTGGGCTGCTGGTTGATTGTTGCGATTGACGTAAGATTTCAGCAACTCTCCGATATCGATGCCGGTCATTTCTTTCAGCGGCGCCTGCATGTCGACCATGGTTTTCGTCACGCTTCTGCCGAAAGACGGGATGCCTTGGCCGTTGCCGGAATCAATGATTTTCACCGATTCGATATTGCTCAGTGGCAAGGCCACTTTCTCTGCAAATACGGGCAACATGTCGATCAGTTTTTCGGTGATGATGACGTCGCCGTGTTCTTCCATGGCTTCAGCGAGTAGTTTACGAGACTCGGCTTCTGCTTTACCGCGCTCGCGAATAACTTCTGCTTCTGCGGCACCTTCATCACGTTTGATCTTGGCTTTTGCTTCCCCATCAATTACCGCACGGCGCGCATCGGCCTCTGCAGAACGTGTTGTTTCGTAATACGTCGCATCGGCTTTTGTTTTACGCACTTTGCTTTCTTCTTCTTCGAGTTTAACTGCGCGTTCACGTGCTGCGAATTGCATATTGAGTTCTTCGTCCTGGATTTCCATCGCAAGCTTCGCTTTTTCCAGCTCATAAGACTGCTCGGATTTGGCACGCGCACGTTCAGTTTCTTCTTTGAATGCTGCGTCTTTTATGTCTTTTTCTTTTTTCGATTCGGCGGTAGAAATTTGGCGTTTGTATTCTTCTTCTTTTGCCTCTTGGTCGGTTTGCGCGCGGTGAATGCGTGTTTCGCGCTCCGTATTGGCTTCTGCAATTTCAGCAAGCTTGCGCACTTCTGCGATACGCGGTCGACCCAAGTTTTCTAAGTAGCCATTATTCTCATCAGCATCACGCAAATCGGTCAAGCCGAGTGATGTGATTTTAAAGCCCATCAAATCTAGTTGTTTTTGAGCGACATCTTGAACATCCGTATTGAATTTCTCGCGGTCGCTATTGATGTCTTCTACTGTCATTTTTGAAAGAATCGCACGCAAATTACTACCAAGCACTTCGATAATTTCCGTCTCAATTTCTTCTTGTTTTTTGCCAAGAAACTGCTCGGCGTAATTAGCAATGCCATTCAACGTGTCGGCGACTTTGACCATGGCCACAGCGTCGGCAACAATCGGCACCCCAGCGTTTGTATAAACACGCGGTGTGGCAAGTTTCAGTTGAAATGACGTCAAGCTAACCGGCGTTGACGTTTGGAAACGTCTTAACAGATAGCCGCCGCCCCGAATGATTTTCATCGAGCGACCTTCGTCATCTGTAAAAATATTCGTATCTTTTGCTGGATCTCCAATTTTGGGTCCCGTAATAATTAGCGCCTCATTGGATTTCGCGGTGCGGTAACGGATCTTCATCCAGAAGAAATACCCGATGCCGGCAATTGCCGCGATGATGACTAACGCAATAATAACTGTAATAATTCCTAATGATTGCATGTTTTCTCCACTCCCTTTTGCTGATTGGCGCATCCTATTGAATGAACGATGGAATTGCGCCTATAATAGTATTACGAATAAATTAACTAAATGTTTCAAAAAAAGTAATTTTTTTTTCAAGGAAGATAACCATACTCAAAATTAAAAACGAAATCTAAGAAAAGTATGAGCATAATAGCTAGCACCAAACTAATAGCGATGAAAATTTTAGCCGACAACAATGTAGTGCGTTGAAACAGTCGAAAGAAAAGATACAACAACATGATGCCAAACGGCCAAAAAATCAGATTCGATATAGTCCACACCCATTGCGAATTTTCTTCCCAGTATGGAGCGGGGACCGGTGTGATGCCTTTGTATGTTCTATTGATAGAAGTGTGCTTGTAGATAAATACAAAAGACAAGCTGCCGTAATAAATGACAATGATGCTTTTCATCCACCACTTAAAGTAAGGGGCAATCATCGCAACCAAGACAATCAATCCGACCACGAAAAATAACAAAGTGTAGCTTTGCATGGCAATGCTCCTCTCTTCGTTCCAAGTGTTTCTTAAGTATACGCTCTTTTGGAAATTAGGTTCCATTTTTTCTAGAATGAAACATTTCGACTGGTTATGCGTATAATACATGGGAGGTGTTGCGATATGGGACTGATTCGGTGGATATTTTTTAAGAAGAAGCATCTAGCTTATACTGCTTTTGGTGATGCTATGTATTATCAAGCGGTGGATAAACTTCGCGTACAAGGTATCGACTATGACACTGTGTTACGAGTAAATGCCAATGTTCACGGCACTGAAGGTCATATGGGTTCTTCACATATGCGCGACGCCATGACGAATACTGCACAATATGATTTGTATGTAGAAATCAAAGACAAACACTTTGCAGAACAAATTTTGAACGGATAAAAGGAGTGATAATTTTGGAAATAGGTTTCAACTTAATGATTGCGATTGTTTTTGTCGGATTGACCCTTCTCGCTGCTTTCGATATTTACCGAAAATCCGCGATCAAGCTAGCCGATATTCAATTACAGCGAGACAAAGTTTCTTTAGAGCATACACAACGAGAAAAGCTGACGACTGATTGAATCGAAAAATGCGGACCAAGCGAGTAGCGCTTGATCCGCATTTTTCTTGTTTTGAGTAATTTGGGCTTGGGGGTGGTTTTGGGCGTGATGCAAACAAACTTATCGATAACGCAAACAACAGGCGGTGTTGCGCAAACAAACCACTCGTCGCTGCAAACAAAGCGGCGGATCCCGCAAATAAACTACGCGTTTCTGCAAACAACGAGCTTTAACTAGTGAATTCACACCGGAGCTAGCAAATTAGCTTCGTCTTAATAAGAGAAATTAAGCTTTTGCGAACAAATTTGTCGATTACACAACCAACTTTCCAAATACCTAGCCTTCTCCTCTTTTCATCGAAATCCCCGCTCAAAGCGTACGCGCTTTGAGCGGGGATTTCTGGTTTTGGGTAAATCGGTCTTGGTTTTGGGCGTAATGCAAACAAACTTGTCGATAACGCAAACAACGGGCGGTGTCCCGCAAACAAACCACGCGTCGCTGCAAACAACGCCTTCATCGCTACTGTTTCTTTGCTTTAATCAAAGAAGTCACACCTGAAATCACCAAAACAAAGCCCATAATGAAGAAAAGCCGCGAAAAAAGTTCGAGTCCCAGTGTTGGCGATGACATGAGTAGCGTACTCATGACGAAAAGTCCGGCGGCACACGCTATGTGAAACAGACTCAACACAATTTTACTCCTCTTAAAAATCCACGCAGCCAGTTGCAACAACAAAACGAAAGCAGCAACAAACATGATGATCGGAAACAACGGCGCGAATTTTGCGGCATAAACTAAGTAGTCGATTGTCAAAATATCAGTTGCTGTTTCAGCACCGCCGCTTAGCCAATTAGTAAAGATAGCAGAGTATGGCCATTCCCAAGGGATGTTGTCTAACCGACTACCTTCGTACAAACTAAAAAATGTCGCGACGACGAAAAAGATGAGTGCACCAAAAAACAAAATGAATTCTTTCGTATTTTTTACTAGGCTCTCTTGCATAAACCTCTCTCCTCCTTGTAACTGTTCTGTTCACCTTACCAATAATTTACCAAAAAAAGAAGAGAAACCTGGAGGCTTCTCTTCTTTCATGCACATTAAATGGGTTGTGTTTCGAACGAATCGTCGCTAATTTCACCGACGATTTCTTCTAAAATGTCTTCCATTGTTACGAGTCCGGACATGTCACCAGCTGCTGTGGTGATGATGGCCATATGCGTGCGATTTTGTTGCATTTTAGTCAACACTTTTTGAATTGGTGTCGTTTCTGGAAAACGCGACATCTCGTGGATAAACGACTCCGGATGTTGCTTTCTTCCTGCTGCCATACTGGTCAACAGCTCTTTCGTGTTGATAAACCCAATCAACTTGCCATCTTTGCTGTGATCGGCAACTGGGTAACGCGTGTATTGGTGGTTATCCAACACGGCAAAAAGTTCTGCCTGTGTAAAACGGCTATCGACTGACACGATTTCTGCTTTTGGAATCATGATGTTCCGAACAATGCGGTCATCAAACGCGAAAATATTCTTTAAGTACGTTAACTCGGTTTGGTTGATTTCGCCGCTTTGGAAACTTTCCGCCATGATCAGCTTTAACTCTTCTTCCGAGTGAGCTTCTTCGTGACCGGCTGGTTTTACGTTGAATAAACGCAGGAGCAAACGCGCCGACCCATTCATCATCCAGATGAATGGGTTCATCACTTTACCAAACCAGTATAGCGGGGGCGCTAGTAACAAGGTTACTTTTTCAGCGTATTGAATGGCTAAGGTTTTTGGCGCTAATTCGCCGATAACTACGTGTAAAAATGTCACGATGCTAAGAGCAATAGCGTAGGACAACACGGTCGATAACGCGGATGGCACATCAAACGCAACGAATAGCGGATGAAGCATCCGTTCGACGGTAGGCTCTCCAAGTGCACCAAGGGCTAAAGCGGTAACGGTAATTCCTAGCTGACAGGCTGATAAATAATAATCCAAGTTATTGGCTACTTTTTTTGCCAGTACGGCTTTTTTATTGCCTTCGGCGATTAATTGGTCGATTCTCGACATTCGCACTTTTAAAATAGCGAATTCGGCACCGACGAAAAATGCAGTTGCGATAATTAGCATCGCGATGAGTAGTAAGCTAATGCCTATTTGTCCGTCCAATTGGTATCCCTCAAATGAGGGATTCACCTCCATTAATTGTTAAGTGGAACTTACGTATTCAACTTTTTCGAATGACTGTGGAACATCACTTGCTTGATTTGCTGGTGATCCATTTCTACGATGGTCCACGAATTTGTTGACTCTGTAGAAGTAGCGCCGGTTTTGACATCTCCCGGGCTCTTGAAATGAATCCAGCCACCAATCGTATCGATGTCGTCGCTTTCATCAAAGGTTATACCAAAACGCTCTTCCAGGTCTTTCAATAACACGCGACCATTGATCACGTATTGATTGTCGCTGACTTTGTTAATGTCGGCCACTTCGTCCGCATCAAATTCATCTCGAATTTCACCGACGATTTCTTCTAAAATATCTTCCATAGTAATCATACCGGCCGTCCCCCCGTATTCGTCCGCAACGAGGGCAATATGAACGCGCGCATTTTGCATAATCAATAACGCGTTTTGCAAGCCTGTCGCTTCAAACACAGTCGGCAGTTCCAGGACAAAATCCTCGAGCTGCCATTCGCGTCCTGCGACAATATGCGGCAGCATTTTCTTGGCACTAACAAATCCAAGAATTTTGTCTTTGTCGCCATCTTCGGTTACAGGGTAACGTGTGTAATTGTTTTCATCTAAAATCTCGATAATTTCAGCAAGCGGCATGTCTTTATCTAGCGTGACGAGTTCGGTACGCGGCACCATAATGTCTTTAGCTACACGTTCATCAAACGAAAACACATTTTCCATATACGAAAGTTCGGTTTCATTGATCGCTCCGCCTTCAAAGCTCTGAACCATAACAATTTTCAACTCTTCTTCTGAATACGCTTGATCGTGACCTGCGGGTTTAACACCGAAGATTCTCAGCAACACGCGAGCCGCCCCGTTCAATGCCCAGATAAAAGGTTTCATAACCTTTCCGAACCAATAAAGCGGGGGTGCCAATAATAACGACATCTTTTCCGCAAATTGAATGGCCAAAGTTTTTGGCGCCATTTCACCGACAACGACGTGCAAATAAGTCACAAGTAAAAACGCGATGGCGTAGGAAGCCGTTGAGGCCACTGCGTCTGACACAGCAAAAAATTCAAAGATTGGGTACATTAATCGTTCAATGGTCGGTTTCCCGAGCGCTCCCAGTCCAAGTGCTGTGACGGTAATTCCGAGCTGACAGGCAGATAAATAATAATCCAAGTCGCTCGCTACTTTTTTCGCAGTTACCGCTTTTTTATTGCCTTCTGCAATCAGTTGATCGAGCCGCGACATGCGAATTTTAACAATCGCGAATTCCGAGCCAACGAAAAATGCCGTCAAGGCAATTAATAGTACTAATAAAACTAAATTCAATAAGGTTACTATGTCCACGTGTCTTCCCTGTAAAAGGGATTCACCTCCAAGTAAATTACAGCAACGCGATCAAAGCAGTTATAGCTGCTAACTGGTGCTCAAGCGCTTTGCTGATGTGTAGCTTCACGGGGCTTGGGGCATCTTTTAATTGCTCCTCCAAGCGCGTGATTTTTCGTTGCAGGCATTCGAATTCTTCATATACTTCATCGACAAGAAGTGTTGTTTCTGAAGTCTCTTGTGTAGCAAGCACGTCTTTAATTTCCGAAATCGACAGGCGCTGTTTTTTCAAAACTTGTATACGTTTGAGCGTCTGCAGGCTAGACGCCGGATAAAGCCGGTAATTGGTTTTAGTTCGCTGACTTTGTAGCAATCCCGATACCGTATAATAATCGATGGTTCTCGTTGATACCCCACTCAATTTTGCAATCTCTCCGATTTTCATTAAGTCCTTCCCAATGCAGACACCCCCTTATTTGACTCACATTAACCTAACGTGGTTAACTTCCGATCTGATCCATTGCACGAAAGCAATTTCTCTTAGTAATAAAAAATAATAGCACATTTCGATAAAAAGCATACAGTCTAACGTTCTGGTTTTGGACAGAAATAGACATCTTTTTGAGTAAGCGACATGATATCGACATGATTTGGAACTGTGGCTGTGACTAGTGACTAACTGGCTATCGCTTTGTGTGACGGGCTGCATACGTTTGTTCCATTTGATTCACTTGATTCACTTGATTCACTTGGAACAGTCTCGTTTTTTGGGCGATTTGCAAACAAATCAGCCTATCCCGCAAACAACACAATAAATAGCGCAAACAACACGCTCGCTCCTGCAAACAACATAGCGAGTTGCGCAAACAAACTACTCATTCCTGCAAACAAATTCACTCTGCCGCTATTTCACACTCGTTCACTAGTGCAAAACGCTAAAATTTCATAAAAAAAGAGCCAAGCGCAATCCGCTTGACTCCACCAACACTTATTTTTTCGTCTTTTCTTTGATTTTGTTCGCCACGTCGTCTTTCATGACCATCGCTTTGTCTTTATAGGTAGCAGCTTTTTCTTTGTAATCGTCTTTGTTTTCTTCCCAATGGGTTTTGCCTTTTTCAATCGACTTGTCTTTGAATTGGTTGAGTTTGTCTAGAAATGCCATTTGAATCATCCTCCCGTTTGTCCTGCCGCCAAGACGGTCAAGTAAACTAATGTAAGCATAACGTGTTTCCATCTCACTGTCGAAAAATAACCGTTACTGAAACTTCCTGCGCCCGCACGCGTGTAAGCTATACCGGTTGAACTAGTGATTTTTACTTGTATCGTAGAATCACAAAAGGTCCACTGCACAACTCTTGTGCGGTAGACCTTTTGTGTTTCACACAGCCACTTTCGCGGTAAATTGGCTGCGGTATAGTTCGGCATAAAAGCCGTCTCTATCGAGCAATTGCTGATGTGTGCCTTGTTCGATAACTTTTCCTTGGTCCATAACTAAGATCAAGCTAGCGTCTTTAATCGTAGACAACCGATGCGCTATCACAAAACTTGTACGTCCAGCCATCAATTGACTCATCGCTTTTTGGATAAAAATTTCCGTCCGTGTATCAACGCTCGATGTCGCTTCGTCTAAGATCATCATTGGCGGATCGGCAAGAATGGCACGTGCAATGGTCAATAATTGCTTTTGTCCTTGTGAAATATTTGATACTTCTTGGTTCAAAATGGTGTCATAACCGTCCGGCAGCGTGCGGATAAAGTGGTCGGCGTGTGCCGCTTCTGCAGCCGCACGAATTTCTTCTTCCGTAGCTCCGGTTTTGCCGTAGCCAATATTGTCACGAATGGTGCCGTTAAAGAGCCAGGTATCTTGCAACACCATTCCAAAGTTCTGACGCAATTCGTGTCTTGACATCTCTCGTGAATCCAGGCCATCAATGGTAATCCGGCCGCCATCCAGTTCGTAAAAACGCATCAATAAATTGATCAAAGTCGTTTTACCAGCACCCGTTGGCCCGACAATCGCGACTGTTTGACCTGGTAAAACATCAATGTTCATCTTGTCGATTAATCGTTTTTCACCGTAACCAAAATCGACGTCTTCAAAAGCAACTGCGCCTTTTGCACGTTCAAGAACAGCAGTCGTTACTTCTTTCACTTCTTCTTCCTCATCCAGCAATTCGAAAACTCGTTCAGCCGCAGCAATTGTCGACTGAACAATGTTGGCGATGTTCGCCGTCTGCGTGATTGGTTGTGTAAACTGTTTGGAATACGTAATAAACGCTTGAATGTCCCCAATCGAAATTGCACGCTGCGTGACCAAAATACCCCCAACGACACTAATCAACACATAGCTCAAGTTGCCGATCAACGTCATCATCGGCATGATAATCCCGGAAATAAACTGCGCTTTGCGTCCTGCATCATATAGCTCTTCATTAACGGCATCGAATTGTTCATTGGATTTTGCTTCGTGCCCAAACGCTTTGACGACTTGATGGCCGGTGTACATTTCTTCTACGTGACCATTCAAACGTCCCAGATTTTTTTGCTGGCTCTTAAAATACTTCTGCGATTTTTTCAAAATGGGTCCGATAACGAACAACGATAGCGGCAAAGAAACAACCGCGATTAGCGTCAGCAATGGACTGATGGTCAGCATCATAATCATAATCCCGACGAGCGTAACAATTGACGTAATAAACTGCGTCAAGCTTTGCTGTAAGGTGCTGCCGATCGTGTCGATGTCATTGGTCATACGGCTTAAGGTTTCGCCATTTGCCCGTCCGTCAAAATATTTGAGCGGCAATTTTTCTAGTTTTTTATTGACGTCTTGGCGCAAATCGTAAACCGTGTCTTGTGCCACGGTCGACATCATGTATTGCTGGATGTAACTAAACACACTACTAAACAAATACAAGCCGGCAAGAATGGCGAGAATCTGACCAATAACGCCAAAGTCAATCCCCCCACCTGGCACACCTTTTAACTGACCGTACGCGCCTTCGAACAATTCCGTGATCGCCATCCCCATGATTTTTGGTCCGACGATGGAAAACACCGTACTGAGAATCGCGACGAAAAAGACCGCCGCTAGTTTTTTTCGGCGTGGTTTTAAATACGCCACTAGACGTCTAAATGTGCCTTTGAAATCTTTGGCTTTTTCTGGCGGCATATTCCCACCGCCACGAGGAGGTCCCATCTGGCTCATGCAATTTCCTCCTCTGACAACTGGGATAAGGCAATTTCATGGTAAACTTCGTTGGTTTCTAACAGTTCTTTATGTGTTCCCATGCCCACTATTTTGCCTTTTTCTAGAACGATGATGCGGTCAGCGTCAACAACTGTACTTACGCGTTGTGCAACTAGTAGCACCGTAGCATTTTTCGTTTCATCTTTTAGTGCTTTACGCAACTTTGCATCGGTTTTAAAATCCAGTGCTGAGAAGCTATCATCAAAGATATACAAATCCGGCTTACGAATCAAAGCACGCGCAATGGACAAGCGCTGTTTTTGACCGCCTGATAAATTAGAGCCGCCTTGCTCGATTTCAGCCGCAAAGCCACCTTCGATTTGATCGATAAACTCTGTTGCTTGTGCCGTACTCGCCGCTTGCTTCATTTCTTGATAACTTGCATCTTGTTTACCAAAGCGAATATTGTCCGCAATGGTACCGGTGAACAGCATCGTTTTTTGTGGCACAAAACCAATTTTTGAACGAACTTCTTGTTGAGAGGCCTCACGAATATCGACGCCGTTAACACGAATCGTCCCACTTGTCACATCGTAAAAACGTGGTATTAAGTTAACAAGCGTCGACTTACCAGAACCCGTCCCGCCGATCAATGCTGTGATTTCACCGGACTTTGCGCTAAAGCTAATGTTCGACAACGCCGGTTCTTCCGCTCCTGGATAGTAGAAAGAAACATTTTCAAACGCTAGCGTTCCGCGTACGCGGTCGGCTTTAGCAGTACCATCGTCTGTGAAGGCCGGTTTCATTTCCAATACTTCGTTGATTCGTTTAGCAGATACTGCAGCACGCGGAATCATGACGAACATAAAAGATGCCATAACCAGTGCAAACATGATCATCATGACGTATTGAATAAATGCCATCAAGTCACCGATTTGCATAGCGCCGTTACCAATGCGGATGCCACCAAACCAAATAACAGCCACGACAGTTAGGTTCATCACGAGCATCATCACTGGCATTAAGAAAGCCATGACTTTGTTGACTTGAATCGACACGTCGGTCAAGTCACGATTGGCTTTTTGAAGACGTGCTTTTTCTTCTGTTTCTCTATTAAAAGCACGGATCACGCGGATGCCCGTCAAGTTTTCGCGCACGACCAAATTCAGGTTATCTATCCGCTTTTGAACTTGTTGGAAAAGAGGCATACCGTATTTCAATATTAGTAAGATTGCAACGACCAGTACAGGCATCGCGCCAATAATAACGAGCGACAATTTTGCATCTTTTGACACCGCCAAAATAATCCCACCAACTAGCATAATCGGTGCACTAATTACCATGCGCAGCATCATAATGACGACTTGTTGCACTTGTGTAATGTCGTTTGTCGTACGCGTAATCAACGATGCGGTGCCGACTTCATCAAATTCTTGAAGCGAAAATTGGCCGACATGCTTGAATACTTTTTGCCGCAAGTCGCGCCCCATTCCCATCGCTGCTTTAGAAGAGTAAAAGCTGGCAAAAACGGCGGCCACTGCCCCGACTGCGGATACGAGTAACATCCAGCCACCGATTTGCCAGATGTATGGAATATTCCCTTTGACAACGCCATTATCGATGATGTCAGCCATTAATGTCGGCAAAAACAGCTCTGCCATCGATTGACCAAAAACTAAAGCGACTACGCCTAGCACAATCCATTTGTAAGGACTGAGATTTTTTAAAATCTTAATCATTTTGTCGTCACCTCTCGTTTAGTTTCGGTTAAATACGTTGAAATTTTTTGGTGTGAGTCGATCAATTCTTCTATTTGTCGCTCCGTAAGTTGTTCACTAGCCGCCTTGAACACTTGATGCAATCCATCTTCTTGGAAATAGAGACGGTTCACTAATGCTTGCCCTTTTTCACTGAGCGACAGCAAGGTTTCACGCCGGTTGCATTCTACTTGTCGACGATTGAGATAACCTTCTTTAACTAACCCATCTACTGCCTGACTCAAGGTACTTTTGGGTAAAAAGGTTTTCTCACCGATATTCTTCTGCGTCATTTCATGGCAACAAATAATGGTCATCAAAATGGAATACTGTGGCACTGATAAGCCGTTTTCCATTGCTGACTTTTGAATAAAGCGCGCCATGTTTTTTTGCACATCCGCAAATGACAGCAGCAATTGCCTATACGTGTCCATTTCTATTTTAGTGTTCATTTCCACACCATCCTTCCTTTATGAACCGTTCCAAACGGAACTATTGAATCTATGGCTCTCAAGCTACTCCGATTATGACTATTCGTC
Source organism: Planococcus sp. ANT_H30 (assembly GCF_008369335.1). Lineage (NCBI taxonomy): Bacteria > Bacillati > Bacillota > Bacilli > Caryophanales > Caryophanaceae > Planococcus > Planococcus sp. ANT_H30. The sequence goes on from NZ_VOBJ01000009.1 coordinate 36,864, forward strand.
AACTTTCAAAGATTGGATTTTTGGCGGCATTAAAAAACGACTTCTGTCGGTGTTCTGACGGAAGTCGTTTATGATTTAGTTTTTTGGGTCATTGTAACGCTGTAAGCTCGACAGCAGTCTATTAACAACATAAGCAATTTCCGGTTTTTCGTAAAATCTTGTGGCTTGGTCCAGACAGTGCGGAATACATGGGTAACAAATTGCTCACAAACAGATTGATCAGGATTGGTCTGTCGGGCAATATTCCATATGATTCGATGATAACGGTCGTACAAATCAACTAATGCCTGTTCTTCCCGATTGTGGATACCAATCATCAATTTTTCGTCTATGGACAATTTGTCACCCCCTCTCTTTAGGCATTTCCTTTATCTGATTATCTCAAACCAAAATATCTCGAAATAAAGGCAATTAATTCAAAAAATAAAAAAACATCAGAAAAAAACTTCCTTTTGGAGAGTTTTCTGATGCTATAGAACTATTATAATGTCTTATGAAGGATATTTTTTAACGCTTTGTCCAGTGTTGGATAAGCAAAGTGAAATCCTTCCTGTTGCAAACGCTCAGGTAAAATCCAGCGACTTTTTAAAATTAGTTCAGGTTCTGTTCCAATCACAACTGCTCCAATATTCAACATCCACTTGGTAGCCGGCAAACCCAGCCTTTTGTCCATTGCTATGCGCAACTGCTTCATCAGTTCACGATTTGTTACAGGTTCTGCGGATGTGGTGTTGATAACGCCGCTTAGGTGATCGTGGTCACGCACGAAAAGAATAATGCGGTAAACGTCTTCTACATGAATCCAGCTAAACATTTGTTTGCCATTGCCTTGTTTGCCGCCAAGTCCAAAGCGAACCATGTTTTCATAAGGGGTCATGACACCGCCATCTTTGCCAAGGACAATGGATAGACGCAGCGCTACTCGTCGCGTATTCGGTAAGTTAAAGCTAAATAGTGCTTGTTCCCACGCCTTGCCCACTTCCACTGAAAAGCCTTTGCCGAATTCTCCGTTCGCTTCTGTCATGGGTCGATCTTCCGCATGGCGGTATATCGTCGACGTGCTGGAATTGACCCATAGCGGTGGTGGGTTATCACAGCTTAAAATGGCTGTGCCTAGCGCTTCTGTCGTTTCCATCCGCGAATCAAAAATTTCTCGTTTATTGGCTTCGGTATACCGGCAATTCACCGATTTCCCAGCCAAGTTGACGACCATCTCCGCGCCTTCTAGTGCGCTAACGATCCCTGTATGATTGGTCCAATTCAAATGACTGGGTTGTCGTGAAATAATGATGACTTGGTAACCTTGCTCTGTAAACTTCTTTTCTAAATACTGCCCAACAAATCCAGTACCTCCAGCCAATACAATCTTTTTCATTTCGCCACCTATTTTCTGTATATTCTTATCCTACTTGACGTCCTAACCGCGTAAAAGATACGGATTAACCGAATTCTTTTTGGTGCTTTTTTTTGCGTTTCAAGTAATCTTCGTCTTCTCTAATTTCGTCCCAGCGCTTTTTGAAAATGGCCGCCGACTCGGCTTTTACCGGATCAATATCACGTTCTTTGATGTTGCCGTCTTCATTGTATTTGCGGCCGCCTTTGTAATTGGTATAACGGCGTGCGCGCGTATAGCCCATTTGAATAAATTTACGTGCCATGTCCATCCCGACAAAATCATCTTGTTTGCGATACTCCTCGAACATCTCTGAAATCTTATCGCACGACTCTTGTGCAATGTCTGGTGTCTTAAATCGCCAATGTGGCAAAATCTCTCCTTTATACGGCTCCACCATCAATACGCCCTGCTCACCTCTGCCAACACGGTATAGCTCGGGATGTTTGCGTAAATCCAAATTTTCATAATCCAACTCATAATCAAACGCCATCGTTATCCGCTCCTTTGCGCATCTACTTTGTTAAGAATATACCCCAGATTAGGCTGTATAATCTTTTTGAGAGCAAAATTGGAGGGGGATGGATATACACTGCGAACACCCGGGTTAAGAAAAAAATCCATTTCGCTCAGTATAAGAAAAAGCTGATTCCGTGGAATCAGCTCAGCTTGTTTACTGCCGTAAAATTTTGTCCATTGACTTGCCCTTGGCTAGCTCGTCGATCAACTTGTCCAAATAGCGAATTTCTCGCATTGTAGGTTCTTCCACGTTTTCAACGCGGACGCCACAAACCACCCCTTTAATTAACTCGCGCGAAGGGTTTAACATCGGTGCTTCTAGCAGGAAAGGAGCAAATGCGGTTTGTTGTGCGAGTTGGGCTTCTAGTTGTTCTTGGCTGTATCCGGTAAACCACCGAATGATTTCATCAACTTCTGCTTTAGTGCGATTTTTTCGCTCGGCTTTGGCGACGTAGCAATCGTAAATTTTGGCGGCAGTCATTTTGTAGATTTTATGCTCTGTCATTAGGGCTCCCTCCTTGCACTACTTGCTGTCCTCATTATACACGAAACAGAACGTTTGTACCCCTAAAAGCCCCAGAGAAGGCGTATGCTTTCTCCGGGGTTTTCGATATCGGTCGCTTATTCAAAAGTTGCGTCTTTTGGAACTTTGTACACACGTGCTTCATATGGCAGCAATTGTGCTGAATCGTTGTTGCTGTAATTTCCCAACAACAGCGTTGAATTTTCAGGATTGACGCCACACATACATGCGTGCTGTGCAAGGTTTGTGACGATAAACACTTTGTCATCGCCGTATTCTCGCGTGTACGCAAATACGGCTTCGTGACCCATTTCGATTAGCGTATACTCTCCGTAAACAAATACGTCCATATTCTTCCGGAGCCAGATCATCTGTTTGTAGAAGGCTAGTACCGAATGCGGATCGTTTTCTTGCGCTTTGACGTTCAGCCACTGGTAATTGGGGTTAATGCCCATCCAAGGGGATGCATCTGAAAATCCAGCATGTAACGTATTGTCCCATTGCATCGGCGTTCGTGAATGATCACGACTCGTCGCCCGCAGCAAAGTCATAATGGCCTCGTGTTGCATGCCGGTTTCTTTTTTATGAAAATATAAGTTATGCGTATGGACATCATCAAAATGATCCAACTCTTCAAACGGCGCATTGGTCATACCGATTTCTTGGCCTTGGTAAATGAACGGTGTTCCTTGCATAAAGAAATACATGCACGCTAATGCCGTTGCGCTTTCACGCCAGTACTGTTGATCATTTCCCCAAGTGGAAACGACGCGTGGTCTGTCGTGATTTTCAATAAATAGCGCATTCCAGCCGACACCGTTTACTTTGTTTTGCCATTTGCTAAGTACGTGTTTTAGTTCTGGTACGTTTACGCCGTTGCGCACTTCAATATTCCACAAATCGATGTCTTCGAATTGGAAAATCATATTGAATTTCCCGGTCTTTTCACTTACCCATTCGTCAATTTCGTCTGCGGAAACGCCGTTCGCTTCACCAACAGTCATAATGTCGTGTTTGCCAAACGTCTCATCGTATAATTCTTGCAACATCGGCTGAATACCATCGACGTTCATTATTTTTTCCCACGAAGGGACGAATACATGCCCTTCCGCATCGGCCGTGTTCGTGTAATCTTTTTTAATATGGCTGATGGCATCGACGCGAAACCCATCGATTCCTCTCGCAATCCACCAATTGATCATTTTATAAAGTTCTTTACGGACTTCGGGATTTTCCCAATTTAGATCGGGCTGCTTTTTTGAAAAGATATGTAAAAAATATTGCTTGGTCTTTTCATCGTATTCCCAGGCTGGTCCTCCAAATATACTTTCCCAATTTAGCGGTTCGTCGCGCCAGACATACCAATCTCGTTTCGGATGATCGCGTGATGAGCTGGATTCCAAAAACCAAGGATGCTCGTCGCTCGTATGGTTAATGACTAAATCAATGATCAACTTCATGTCGCGCGCATGGACTTGTTCCATCAGCAAATCGAAATCTTCCATCGTGCCGAAATCCTCTAAAATTTCCTGGTAATCGCTAATATCGTAGCCGTTATCATCATTGGGTGACTTGTACATCGGACATACCCAGATTACGTCAATGCCGAGGCCTTTTAAATAATCCAATTTGCTCGTAATGCCATTAATATCACCAAGACCATTTCCGTCAGAATCCATGAAACTGCGCGGATAAACTTGGTAGACGACTGCTTCTTTCCACCATTTTTTATTCATATCCGATCCCTCTCAAAGACGTCGGCAGGAACCTCTTTCTATTAGTCGAGAAGGCACTACGACTTGTTTGGGAGGCACTGACTCGTCCGTTATTTTCTCTACTACCAACTCTGCTGCATGCAAACCAAGGTCATAAATTGAAATGTCGACTGTGCTGAGTGGCGGTTTTAAATGTTTCGAAATCATGTGATTGTTAAAACCGATAATGGAAACGTCTTCTGGTACTTGGATTTTTAAGTCTTCCAGGTAGCCGATGACTTCGTAAGCAACCATGTCATCATGCGTAACAATGGCCGTTGGCGGTAATTCGAGTGCCATTAATCGGCGAATTGCCTCACTTTTATCGCCTTGCATAAACTCTTGATTGACTGTATAAGCCACATCAAACAGAATGCCATGTTTATTCAACGCTTGCTTATAGCCTTCTAACCGGTCGAGCGATACGACAAAATCTGTCGCACCTCCGACAAATGCAATCTGCCTGTGACCCAGTCCAATCAAGTATTCCACTGTTTCCTTGGCGGTATTGATATTGTCGTTATCGACATAGGTTACCGAACACGGATTTTTGTACGGCCGGCCGACTACAGCAAACGGCAAACCGCTTTGGCACAAGTATTCCATAACAGGATCTCCAATTTTTGAGTAAAGAAGAACAATCCCATCAACTCGTCGACCTTGCACCATTTCAATAACTTCTTCGTAAATTTCTTCTTGCGTAGCACCGGTCGACAAATACAGTCCGTATTGACTTTCATGTGCCCTAGTTGAAATGCCGCGTAGCACTTCAGGGAAAAAGGGATTTTGAAAGGCCAATGCGGCTGAATTTTCCATGATGACACCGAGTGTCCGACTGTTTTTCGCTACTAAATTACGTGCTTGAAAATTTGGGTAGTACCCCAGTTCTTTCATGACTTCCCGCACTTTCACTTTTGTCTTGACGCTGATTCGTGGATTGTCGGCGATCACTCGTGATACAGTGGCCGGCGACACATTTGCCTGTTTCGCAACGTCTTTGATTGTGACTGCCATTTTACCGTCCTCCTATTTCACTGCCCCATCCGATACCCCTTTAATAATTTCGCGTTGTGCGAAGAAATAAAAGATGATGACTGGAACGATCGCGAGTGTTAACCCCGCAAGTGCCAAATGCCACTGCTTCGTGTATTCACCAAAGAAGAAGAACATCTTCAACGGAATCGTTTCACTTCCTGGTGTATTGATCACCAGGGATGGCAATAAATAATCGTTCCAAATCCAAATGATGTTTAAAATGGCTACTGTTACTGTAATTGGTTTTAAGATTGGGAAAATAATATGCCAAAACACTTGCCAGCGGTTGGCTCCATCAATTGTCGCCGCTTCATCCAGTGAACGTGGGATATTGTTTAGTGCACCGTGATACAAGAAAATAGAAAGACTCGCACCAAAGCCAATATACATAAAAATTAAGCCCCCCCGGTTTAACAGTTCAAACTTACCGAATACCGTAACGAGCGGAATCATTACCGACTGAAACGGGATGAGCATGGCTGCAACGAAAGTGAAAAACAATACCGTGCTGAGCTTACTTTTCGCGCGCGATAAGGCATATGCCGCCATCGCTGAGAAAACAATGATCAACACAACGCTGACAACTGTAATTAATAGCGAATTAAATAATGTCTGCAAAAAATCCAGTTCTTCAAAAGCCGTAATGTAATTATCAAAGCTCCAATTTTCGGGAGGACTGATAGTGTCCATGAAAATTTCTTTTTTTGATTTGAATGAGTTGACGAACATTAAGTAAAACGGAGCCAACCACAAAAGTGCTAACACCAAGCCAAGAATTTCTAATTTCAAATTCCATTTTTTCTTCATTACATTTCAACCTCCTTGCGTTTGTTCAAATACACTTGGACAAGGGCAATGATTGCGACGATAACGAAGAAAATAACAGCTTTTGCCTGCGCATACGCAAAAGCATTTTGCGTAAACGCTGTTTTGAAAATTTCCATTGCGACCATTTCAGTAGAGTTATAAGGTCCACCAGCGGTTAGCGACAAGTTTTGGTCGTACAGCTTGAACGTATTTGAAAGTGTCAGGAACATACTAACAGTAAACGCCGGTGCCACAAGTGGAAAAACCACATAACGGAAACGTTGAAACGAAGAAGCTCCGTCAATTTCAGAGGCTTCTAGCAACTCTTTTGGCATGCCTTCTAAATAAGCGATATAGATAACCATAATGTATCCGGCCATCTGCCAGCTCATCAAAATAACCAAGCCCCAGAATCCCGTGTCCGTTGTAGACAACCAGCCTTGTAAGCTTTCCATCCCAATAATTTCACCAACACTTGCAAACACTTTGATGAAAATAAACTGCCAGATAAATCCTAAGATCAATCCACCTATCAAATTCGGCATGAAGAACGTCGTACGCAGTAATTTGCTTGAGCGAACACGTCCCGTAACGAGCAGTGCTAGTGATAAGCCAATGACGTTAATTAAAATAACCGAAACAATTGAGAATTTTGTTGTGAACCAGAGCGAATCAAGAAAACGCTGATCTTTGAACAAGTCGATGTAGTTTTGGAAACCGACGAATTCTCCTGTGTCGATGCCGTTCCAGGTGGTGAAGGAGTAATAGACGCCGAGTAGCATCGGAACAATGACAACTAGCGTAAGTGCCAATAAGACAGGGGCTAGAAACAACCAATAAGATAAATCTTTTGTACGCATACAGGCATCATTCCTTTCTTGATTTGGTCGGTTAAGTTTAGATTGGGTTAGCGATAGTCCGCAAAACAGCTACGCTTGCCGCGGGCGTCTCCGCTATTTTGCTGCCTATCTTTTATTTTTCGACTAGCAATACCAACAACTCTCACGTTGTAGCTAGCAAATCTCTTAGCACCGGCGCGTCCACGGGCTAGGCGGAGCAATAAGACGAATGCTCTTCTCGGCTTATTGTGTGAGCCATGCCCTAAGCGACCGGTGCGGTTTATAAGAGTGAAGCCCTTGTCATTTACCCCAGCAACAAAACAGCTGCTCTCACGTTGTAGCTAGCAAGTCTCTTAGCACCGGCGCGTCCACGGGCTAGGCGGAGCAATAAGACGAGTGTTCTTCTCGGCTTATTGTGTGAGCCATGCCCTAAGCGACCGGTGCGGTTTATAAGTGCGAAGCCCTGTCATTTACCCCAGCAACAAAACAAAGTAGCACAGAGGCTACTTTGTTTAACACGCTCATCGTGAAAGTTTGCTTGAAATTGTATTACTTAGCTCTATCTGCTTCCCAAGCTTCTTTTGCTGAATCGATCACTTCGTCCCAGCTTGCTTCATCGCTTAGGTATTTCTGGATGTTCGAACCAAGTACATCTTCACCCCATCCAGTTGGATAGCCCATGAAGACCCAGCCGATTGTATTGCCTGACTCAGATGCATCATAAATGGCTTTCGACATGGGATCAGAGATTTTCGATGTGTCGTAACCTTCGTAAGCCGGGATGAATTTGAAGTCTTCTACCACAGCTGTTTTACCTACATCAGATGTGTACAACCAATCCAAAAATTCTTTTGATTCTTTAACAACTGCTTCGTCCGCTTTTTTGTTTACGCCCCAATACATCGGTACGCCCACTGGTAAGCCTGTGTTTTCTACGCCTTCAACAGGAATTGGCATAAGACCAATGCCATTGTCTGCAAGTTCTGGATCGATACCCGCGATTGAACCGTACGCCCAGTTTCCTTGTTGAATAATTGCTACACGTTCAAGTGAAAATAATTCTTCGACTTGCTGAGAGTAATCAAGACTAACAGTTGGTTGTTTCGAGTATTCATTTTGCAAATCAACGATTTTCTTAAAACCGTCAGCGTATTTAAAATCGACTGTTTTCGCATCAAATGCTGTTAATACGTTGTTGTCGAACTCTGGAGCAAGAAAGGTGTTTGATAAGTGAAGTCCTGTTACCCACGTTTCTTTTCCTGGGAAAGCGAAGACTGATTCAAGACCAAGCTCGTCTTTTTTCGAATCCAAGGTTTTCACAGCTTTTTCGAGTGATGCAAAATCCGTGATGGATGCCGGATCGATTCCTGCTTCTTCAAATAGACGCGTATTGTAGATAAAGCCGTAACCTTCTTGGTTATAAGGAAGTCCAAGCACTTCAGATTCTACGGTTACACCGTCAAGCGTGCCGTCAAGTGCCGCTCCTGCAGCTGCTGTGTCCGTTAAGTCTGATAGATTGTCTTTCCAGTCCGCTACATCTTGAGGTCCACCGATATTAAAGATTGCCGGTTCGTTACCAGATGCAAAGCGTGAACGAAGTGCTGCGCCGTAATCTTCTCCGCCACCAACCGTTGTGATTTCAATGTTCACGTTCGGGTTTTCTTTTTCGTAAAGTGCCACAACGTCTTCAAACTGGTCTTTGAATTCCACTTTAAATTGGAAAATGTCTACCGTTACTTCTTCACCTTCTGCGCTCGATCCGTCCTTTTCCCCGTCGCTACTACATCCTGCCAATACTGCAGCTGACAACATCAATGATGCTACAAGTCCTTTGCTAAACCTTACTTCCTTCATCAGTAAATCCCCCTTTGAGTTGTTGTGAAATCGTTTGCACAAACGAACAAATAAAAAGCGGAAACGGACTGGAGAGTGTTCCCGAAAATTAATTATCTGTATCATAACATCATGAAAACGTTTGCACAAGATGGAATTTTTTAAAAATTCTTTTTTTAACTAATGATAGGTTGAACGAATGATTCTATTTGTTGATCTTCGGCAAAACAGCTGTGCTCTCGGGTCCACAGGGTGTGGTCACGCAACTGACCCGTAAGAAACTCGTAGCGCCAGTTGCCAAGGGCTTGCGCAAAATGAACTTGAGATAGACGCACAAGTTCGTTCTGCACTTCCCCCTCGGAGTCTCCTTTTCCCCATATTTTCTAGGTAATAACAGCAAACTAGACACTCCCTTCTTACGCAACCAGTTGCTTAGCGCCGGCACGTCCACGGTCTGGGCAACTGAAGTGGTTTAAAAAAGTCGGTTTCTTCATTCCACTTATATAGTTTCAAATTGGGAGTAAATAAAAAAATAAGAGCAGCTCGCTCAGCCACTCCTATTCAAACTCATTTATTCAGTTTCCAATACCAATAATGCAGCTCCTAAAATACCCGCGTCGTTTTCGAAACGTGCTACTTCAATGTCCAGCGGATTTAGTAGCATCGGTTGGAGTTGCTGTTGCAGCGACTCCATCCAAAGATCTGCTGCTTCTGAAACACCCCCGCCAATAATGACCATTTCCATATCGAACGCTGCCTGTAAACTGCTAATAACAAGCGCTAAATCGCCGGTGAATTCTTCCACGACTTTCTTAGCTTTTGGATCGCTCTGTGCATGTTCAAAAAGCTCAGGGGGCGTGAATGTGAGGCCTGCCGTTTCGATTCGATTGCGCAGCGCTGTTCCGGACACGTACATTTCGCTACAGCCTAACCGACCGCAAGCACATTTTATGCCATTTGGATAAAGAATCATATGGCCAAATTCTGCCGCACCGCCATAAGGACCTCCGCTCAACAACTTGCCGTCCCATAAAACACCGCCACCAAGACCGGTACCAAGTGTTAAAACGACCACACGACTAAGTCCTTGCGCCGCACCAAACTTTGCTTCCGCAAGTGCGACCACATTGGCATCATTTTCTACTTCAACACGTTTACCCGTCGCTTTTTCCAGCCATTCTTTAACCGGCGTGTTCGACCAGCCTGGCAAAGTTTCTGCAGAATAGATGACTTTTCCTTGCTTCGGATCGACAAAACCGTGCGTGCCGACTCCAATTGCGCTGACATCAGGTTGATCAGCTAAAATGCGCAAAATGTTCTCCTCAAGATATGGATAAAGTGGAATCTGTGTCGGAATTTTCTCTTCGTATAAAATCTGACCGCTAGCATTAATGATACCTAGGTGGATTTTTGTGCCGCCAATGTCGACTCCTAATACGTTTTCCATAGTGCCTCCTCGTAGTGTTCGTTTTATTGTTTATAATAAACGATTGCTTCGTAAGGTTGAAGCAATCCTTTACTGTTATTCGGTGCGTAATTGCCAATCAGTATTTTTCCTTCTGGCAGTGTCACAGATTTCGGTTGGCTGGAAAAATTGCAGTACACCGTTAGTTTTTCATCGTTCCATGTGCGTGTATAGGCGAATACATCTGGATCCTCCCGGTGGAGTAATTCAAAATCGCCATGCGTAATGATGTCCATGTTCTTACGCAAACCAATTAGTTTTTTATAGTATTGGTAAATCGAATCTGAATCTTTATACTGCAAGGCATTGATGTCCTTGTAGTTCGGATTGACTTTTAACCACGGCGTGCCCGTTGTAAAGCCACCGTTCGGTTCGGCGGACCATTGCATCGGCGTACGCGCGTTGTCACGACCTTTCGCATAAATTTTCGTCATGATGTCGTCGTGCGAAACACCCGCTTCTCGTTTTTCTTGATACATGTTCACCGTCTCAATGTCTTGATAATCCTCAATCAAATCAAAACGTACATTGGTCATGCCGAGTTCCTCGCCTTGGTAAATATAAGGCGTGCCTTGCATAAAATGCAGACACGTAGCGAGCATTTTCGCGGACTCGACGCGCCAATCCTGATCATCTCCAAACCGCGACACAATACGTGGCTGATCGTGGTTGTTCCAGTATAGGCTATTCCAACCTTCGTTGTGTAAACCGTGTTGCCATTTTTCCAGATTCTCTTTTAAATCGATCAAATCGAGCGGCTTTAAATCCCATTTCTCCCCCGATGCTTGGTCGAGGTCCATATGCTCGAATGTGAAAATCATATTGAGTTCTTGATTTTGTGCGGCGGTATAGTCACGCGCTTCTTTTGGCGTTGTGCCTGGCGATTCTCCAACTGTAACAATATTGTATTGAGACAGCACGTGCTTGTTCATTTCTTTTAGGTAAGTATGGACGTTTGATCCGTTCATAAATTGACTACTGCCATCGCCATTTGGTGCGTCTTTCATATCCGGATTTTTTGAAATCATGTTAATAACGTCCATTCGGAAACCATCTACACCTTTATCTAACCACCAACGCATCATTTCGTAAACAGCGTTTCGCAGTTCTGGATTTTCCCAGTTCAGGTCTGGCTGCTTTTTGGAAAACAAGTGCAAGTAGTACTGATTGCGTTCTTTTTGATACTCCCACGTCGTTCCACCAAAAAACGAGCGCCAATTGGTTGGCTGATCGCGCCATATGTAAAAATTGGGATGGTCTTTAAACCACGCATGCTCATCAGACGTATGATTGACAACGAGATCCATAACCAATTTCATGTCACGCGCGTGTACTTTTTCAAGTAGCTCATCAAAATCTGCCATCGTGCCGAACTCGTTCATGATTTTGTAATAATCACGAATGTCATAGCCGTTATCGTCGTTCGGTGAATCATACACGGGTGATAGCCAAAGAATATCTACACCGAGTTCATGCAAGTAATCGAGTTTTTGGATAATGCCCCGAATATCCCCGATGCCATCGCCGTTTGAATCCATAAAACTTCGCGGATAAATTTGATACACAGTCGATTTTTTCCACCAGTCGGCCATAAAATCCCCTCTTTCTTGATAAAGTGAATACTATTCAACCATCATACATGAATCCGCTGTTTTGCCAACTACTTAATTTAACCTGTGATTTTATTGTATAATGAATAAGTTATCTAACTCTTCAAAATGTTAAAATTGCGAAAAGAGGTATTCAATGATCAATCAATTAAAAAAACTCTACCCTTCGCTTCAATTACTCGACCAAGACACGCTCGCTTCAGATTCAGCCTATACATGGTTTTCATGTCCTGATGGCGTGACTATCGGCATTCACGAAAGGGAACTTGCTCCAAGAGATTTGTCTTTACTCGCGACATTTTTGACGCCTTATAATCCAAAATTCCCGATGCTGACGGACGAAGAAAAAAAGTGGGCGGCTGCGGTTGATCCTGCGCTTTCCGATGACAGTAAGATGTTTCCATTAAATTCTTCCTATCGCTTTGTCCATTTTTCTATTCAAGAAAAACAAATTAGTCCTGCAGCGTTTAAACAAGCGGTTCAAGATTTTTATGCGCAGCACGTGCCGATTTTGTGGCAAAACGACCATCAAGGTGTTTTAGTCGAATACGTAACAAAAGAAGACGGACCGATTTCTTACGATGAAATTATCGATGTGTTGATGAGTGATTTGTATATCAACATCCACTTTTTTGTTGGACCACTTCGTGCAAGTTTGCAAGGAGCTGTCACTCACTACCGCGCAATGGTGGATGGTGCTAAAATCGTTAGCCTGTATTCGAAAAAAACCGTTATCAGTTATACCGATGCGATTCCGTATTTATTGCTCGATCAAACATCAGAACCATTCCGGAATGAAATAAAACAATCCGTTTTGCAAGTTTATCAAGGTGATGAAGAAACGATGAAAATGATTGAAGTATTTGTGCGAAATAACTTAAATATTTCAGAAACGGCTAAAGCCTTACATATGCATCGCAATAGTTTGCAATATCGTTTCGATCGTTTTTATGAAAATACCGGCATTGACGTGCGAAAATTCCGTGAGGCCATGGCAGTATATCTAGCGATTTTGATCCAAAAGTAAATGTGCACAAAAAATGATTTGATTTTTTAGGCAATTTTGATATTTATTCAAAATCGTCTTTCGGTTAAGCTGTTACCAATGACAAAGAGATTATTGGGGGAAACCAAATGACGGGCTTAACATTAGTTAATATCAAAAAAGAATACGAAAAAGGTGTAGTTTCGGTACAAGACTTTAACTTAGAAATTCGCGATAAAGAGTTTTTAGTACTAGTTGGACCTTCCGGTTGCGGGAAATCCACAACACTTCGTATGATCGCAGGGCTTGAGGATATTACAGATGGCGATTTGTTTATCGGCGACAAACGCGTAAACGACGTGTCACCAAAAGATCGTGACATCGCGATGGTTTTCCAAAACTACGCATTGTACCCGCATATGACCGTCTATGAAAATATGGCGTTTAGTTTGAAACTGCGCAAAATGAAAAAAGACGAAATCAAAGCACGCGTTGCCAATGCGTCTAAAATCTTGGGGCTGGATGATTATTTAAACCGTAAACCAAAAGCGCTATCGGGTGGACAACGTCAGCGTGTCGCTCTAGGACGTGCCATCGTTCGTGACGCGAAAGTTTTCTTGATGGATGAGCCTTTATCAAATTTAGATGCGAAATTACGTGTGCAAATGCGCGCAGAAATCCAAAAATTGCACCGTCGCTTGCAGACGACGACTGTTTATGTAACGCACGACCAAACAGAAGCGATGACGATGGCGACACGTTTAGTCGTTATGAAAGACGGCTTTATTCAGCAAGTGGGTACGCCAAAAGAAGTTTATGATTTGCCGGACAATATGTTCGTCGGTGGATTTATCGGCTCGCCGTCTATGAACTTCTTGCGCGGCAAATTAGTGGGCAGCCATTTCGTCATGGGCGACATTCACATTCTTATCCCTGACGGCAAACTGGCTGCCTTGAAAGACGGTGGCTATGACAACAAAGAACTTGTTCTTGGCATACGTCCTGAAGATATTCACGACGAGCCGCTCTTTTTAGAGCACTCCCCTCATACCAAACTGACAGCGTACATTGACGTTGCAGAATTGATGGGCGCAGAAATTATCCTTTACTCGAAAGTCGATAACCAAGATTTTGTTGCACGTGTCGATTCACGTTTTAATGTTGAAGCAGAATCGACGATCGACATGGCCTTCGATATGAATAAAGCGCACTTTTTCGATAGCGAATCAGAATTACGTATACGTTAATAAAAGCTGCTGAGAAATCCTCAGCAGCTTTTTCTTTTTACTGAATAAGTGATAAAGAGCACACTGCACCCCTACCAAAACCCCATCAAAAAAAGCTGCCTACATAAATGGCAGCTATGCATTAAAAGTTTTTGATTCCAGCGATGATTTGTTTTAAGGCATCAATGGATTTAAGTGGGTCGGTTTCACAATCCAACCGGTGATTGATGTCTGGCAAGAGCGTCGACTCTAAATTCGCGTTTGCTTTTAGCAACTCAAATGCACCCGGTGAGTAATAACGGTCTTTGTCGCCGATATAGCATAGCGCAGCATTTTTGCTGTTGACCATCGTGTTCAAAACTTGTTCTTGGTTTAGTAACGGCGTAACCCATACAGCTTTGGCTTCACTGAATTCAGGACGCAGCATTTCAGTTGCCATCGCAATCGTACCAAGTGATTTTCCGACCAAATAAAAGTCCTGATAGTTTCTGCCTTTGAGCACTTGACTAATCACCAAACGAACGTCATGAACGATCGCTTCGCTCAATTCTTTCATCGTGAATTCATCGTATGCTTTGTCTGTGTATTGATAATTGATACGCAGCACATCATAGTTTTCATTCAAGAAAATTTCTTCTGCGAAATGGAAAAGTGGACTTTTTGTCGTATATCCCGCACCTGGTAAAAAAATAGCCAATTTTTTTGTGTAATCCTCCGTTAGCATGACCGTGTAAGGAACCTCGATTCCTTTGTAGCCTATGACTTTGTTGTTGATTGCTTTCATAAATTCCACTCCTGTCTCTCTCTATTATAAAGAATATTCTATAAGTTTACTAAATATTTTCCAAATTAGCTATGATACAATCGATTTACTAAGATTCTTTAGAGGAGGTTAACGAATGAAGAGCGAAAAAGACAAAATGTTAGCTGGCGAAATGTACGACCCGCAAGATGCTGAACTGCGCCAGAACCGCATGAATGCTCGTAGACTTAGTCGATTGTTTAACGAAACGACAGAAATGGACGGTCAAGACCGGACCGCCTTATTGAAAAAGCTATTTGGTTCAACGGGTGACAACATCCATATTGAACCGAACATTCGCTGTGATTACGGATTCAATATGCACGTTGGTACTAATTTCTATGCTAATTTCGACTGTGTGTTTCTGGATGTTTGCGAAATTCGGATTGGCAATAACTGTATGATTTCACCGGGTGTTCATATTTACACAGCGACTCACCCACTTGAAGCAGCTTCTCGAACTTCTGGTGAAGAATTCGGCAAACCGGTTACCATTGGCCATAATGTCTGGATCGGTGGTCGCGCCATCATCAATCCGGGCATCACAATCGGCGACAATGCCACCATCGCGTCCGGCGCCGTCGTCACTCATGATGTGCCTGCCAATTCAGTCGTTGGTGGTAACCCTGCTAGAGTCATCAAGCAGATTGAGGAATAAAGAGCAATGCGCTTCAGCGTGTTGCTTTTTTACTTTCGATCACTAGACAATTATCATTAAGAAGAGAGAATTCTTTTCTGGGATTTTTCTCAAGACGCTGGGAGTTCATGTGAAACTGGCTATCCCTGTAAGAAGCTTGAATCTCCCGATATAAACTCTACTAGTCCTTGTATAAACCTCGATAGTCTCTGACAAAACTCCAAAACTTTAGGTAACGCGACACATTGCTTCATACCCAATAAAAAGTCCCACAAGCGACAACTTGCCACTTGTGGGACTCTTTTCATTTACAATTCGACTTCCATACCTGTTCCGTTTTCTTTGATTTTGCTGTAAACACCTTTGGCAACAGCTAGATCAAAATACGCGGCGCCGACACACTTGAAGAACGTGATTTCTGATTCTGCTTCCCGTCCTGCCGCTTCTCCGACAACCACTTGCCCTAGTTCCGCATGAAGTTGGTCGAATGACCACGCGCCTGTTTCAACGGTGTGAATTAGTTCGCCAGCTTCGTCTTTAACGCCTGGCAAGTCGTCAGCGACAATTTTATCAGCGCGCAAAATCGTCGTTTCATCGACTTCGCGCATGCTTGGCAAATACGAACCGACGCCGTTAATGTGCGTACCTGGTTTTAAATCAACGCCGTCAAACACCGGATCGGTTGAACGCGTTGCGCAGCAAATGATATCAGCTTGCTGAACTGCTGATGACACATTCGTTTCGACCGTATACGGAATATCAATACCGAATGCCGCAAGCCGTTCACCAAAACGCTGTGCTTTTTCTGGTGTGCGGTTTACTAAAATTATTTTTTCAATGGGTCTCACTGCTACTACGCCAAGCACTTGCTCGAACGCCATGCCGCCTGTACCGATTACGGTCAGTACGCGGCTTTCTTGTCGCGCCAGCAGATCCGTCGCAATGCCACTGAGTGCACCTGTGCGCAACCGCGTTAAATACGAAGCCGTCATCATCGCCACATGCTCGCCATTATCGCCGTCTGACAATAAAATAACACCTTGTGTCGTCGGCTTTCCTTGCGCTGGGTTTTCCGGGAATATCGTCACCACTTTCACGCTTGAAACTTTATTGACCATGTCCGCACTTGGCATATACAACGCGGACGCTTGTCGTTCTGGAAATCCAAGAACGGTGCGATGCGGGTTATTGATCTGGCCTCGTTCTTTTGCTTGAAGCATGGCCGTTACGTCACGGATCGCCTCACGCATTCCGTATTGTTGCTGAATCTGCTGTTCGTTGATGATAAGCATGAAGTCCCTCCTAAAAATATGCGCCTAAGCGCGACTTTCCTTTGCTACTAACGCTGCTGCTTTTGCTTGATTTTGTGTACCGCTTAAATCTTTTACTGCCCAAATGGACAACAATGAAATGACTGCTGTTAACATGATGTAAAGTGCCACCGGTACGTATGAGTTATCAAATGTTGCGAGCAAGAAAGTTGCGACTAAAGGCGCTGTTCCTCCTGCTAATGCTGCACCAATTTGGTAACCTAATGTAACGCCTGTATAACGTACTTTCGCATCGAAAATCTCAGAGAACATAGTGCCAAGAACCGCTGTGATTGGCGCCCAAATAACACCGAGCCCGATGATTGTTGCGACAATCAATAAAATAACAGAGCCTTGCTGCAACATCCAGAAATAGGGAAAAGCGAACAAGCCCATCGCTACTGCCCCCGTCACATACATTTTCTTACGTCCAACACGGTCAGATGACGCTCCCATAATCGGGATTAAAATCGTTGTGATAACCGTTGCAATCATAACTGCTGCGAGTGTAGCAGTTCTTGAAAACTCAAGATTTGTGGTTGCGTAAGATACGACGAACGTTCCGAAAATGTAAAAGGGTGCTGTTTCCACAACTTTTGCTCCAATGGCGATCAATACTTCGCGCCAGTGGTATTTCAACGTCTCAACAATCGGCAATTTCGGAATTTCTCCCGATGCTTGAACTGCTTTAAATTCTGGCGTTTCGTCGATTCCTTTACGAATCCACAAGCCAAACACCACAAGAAATGCACTTAAAATGAACGGTACGCGCCAGCCCCAACTCATAAACGCCGCTTCTGGCAATAACGTCATAATATACAAAGCCAACGTTCCCATCATCATTCCGATGGTTACGCCCATTTGCGGGATACTGCCAAAAAATCCGCGCTTTTCAGGTGGTGCATATTCGGTTGCCAGTAATAATGCTCCGCCCCATTCGCCGCCGATGCCAAGTCCTTGAATCAATCGTAATGTGATTAACAAAATTGGTGCTGCCACGCCAATTGCTTGATAGGTTGGCAATAAGCCCATGGCGAATGTCGCAAAGCCCATCATACTTAATGTGATGACCAATGTTTTTTTGCGGCCAATGCGGTCACCAATATGACTAAAGATGATGCCGCCAAATGGACGAATAAAAAATGATAATGCGAACGATGCATATGCGAGCATGAGTCCAACAGTTGGGTCTTCATTGACGAAAAAGATTTGATTGAAAACCAATGCTGCCATCGTGCCGTATAAAAAATAATCAAACCATTCAATCGAACTGCCGACAAGACTTGCGGTTAATACTTTGCGTGTTTGCTTTTTATCCATCTTATTTCCCCCTCGAAATAAATTGAAGTGACACTTTAATTACCCTTTCCAACAGTTTAGTCAGTTAGCAATATTCTGTCAATGCCCTATATAAATTTTATTTTCATTCGATGTACGTTATGATGAGAACAGAACATTTAGTAAAGTGAGGTTTCTACATGTCACATGGAACAATTGGGGTTACCTTAAAAAACCTTCGCAAAGAGCGAAACATGACGTTGAAAGAGCTAGCGGAGCAAACCGCTGTCTCCATTAGTTTCTTGTCGCAAGTCGAGCGTGGAAAATCGAGTGTGACACTGGAATCTTTGCGGAAAATAGCAGATGCTTTAAATGTCGATCCCAGTCTTTTTTTCGCAAATGAAACCGAAAAAACCGGTTGGGCGACGCGTCTTGAAGGATTTCATTACCAAGATTTGTCTCATGGTGTTCAAGCAACGAATTTAGTACCGATGCTCGTGACGATGAAGCCCGCTGAATCAGAAGGCAATCCATTTGCCCATAGCGGCTATGAATTTTTGTTTGTCGTGGAAGGCGTGCTGACCGTCGAAGTGGACGACGCACGCACCGAGTTAACTGAGCATCAATCGATCTTGTTTGATGCGCGCAAAAAGCATTACTGGTTCAACTTAACAGATCAAGATGTGCGATTTTTACTAGTATCATCCAAAACGAATTAAGGGGAATCCGTCTATGCATCCAATCAAAGATCCGCAAGTAGATGAATTTATCGACAGACTGGAAAATCCAGAACAAGAAATCGTCTCAGAGCTTCGCACATTGGTGTTCGAAGCCTACCCTGAAATGGATGAAGGCTTTAAATGGTCTAATCCCAGTTACGCGAAAGAAGGCCTCGTCTGCTATATGCAAACTGCCAAAGGCCACGTTAATTTCGGATTTTACCGCGGTGCCGAGCTTCGTGACGAATCCAATCTATTGCAAGGTGACGGCAATAAAATGCGCCATGTGCGACTAAACCGAACCGATGACATTCGAGCTGATGAGTTGAAGCTGCTGATTTGGGATGCAGTAGAGTTAAATAGGAGATGACAAAAGCGCAAAAATCATTGGGCTTATCCATTAAAAAACCGAGACAGAACTTCTGCCTCGGTTTTCTTATTTCGTCGCTTCAAAAGTGATGATAGCGTCTGCATTTTTTGGATAGTTGCCAAACTGATAGTCTGTTGTAATTGTAACGTCAGTAAAACCAATCGCTTCGAGAATCGCTGTGAATTCTTCAACCCCGTACCAACGCATAGGATAGCGTTCGAGCTCCGTCTCAACCAAGCGTCCCTCATGCCAGCGTTCATAGCGTCCTTGCGAGACGAAATGTTGTTGAATCCAGTCTACTTCGACCTTCTTACTTTCTACTGTCAACGTGTCGCCATTAGTAGCTTGCCACTTACGTGTGGAAGTTTTCTCGAGTTCAATGCCCGATGGCACATGTAGATCGACAATCAACCTGCCCCCTGTTTCTAAATGGCTGTAAAAATTCTGCAAAGCTTGCAGCGATTTTTCACGTTCATAGAGCAATAAGAACGTCCCTGTCGGTATAACAATTGCCGCATATTTTGCATCAATTGAAAACGACTCCATTTTTGCATTGAACAACTCCGGCGATAATCCACGTTCTTTGCAATTGGCACGACACACTTGCAGCATTTCTTCAGACACGTCAAAACCATCAACCTGAAATCCATTTTCCAACAACGGCACAAGCATGCGTCCTGTACCAACTGCCGGTTCTAGTATGCGGCCTTTACATGAAGCGAGCCGCTCTAAGTAATACTCAATGTCTCCAAACGAACTGCCGATTGGCTTATCGAGATCGTAAACTTCCGCTGACAAACTGCTGTAATACCCTAACACCGCTTCACCCCATCTGCATTATGAAATCATGATTAAGTTAACGATAACTGCAACCATATTCGGCACAGCAATCATAACTGCATTTTTCATTTTCGTTACGCGCTGTTGTTTTTCTCGACGTTTTTCAGAACTTGTTGTTCTTGTTGATTTATTTTTGCCAGCTCCTAGCGCCAAGACGCCCCAAATCAACGCAATGCCGGCAGCGATGCCGCTAATAATCGAAACTAGTGACCAATCCATCGTTGCATAAGCAACCAGCACGCCAACCAAGGCAATGACTGTTCCAATTAAAAAGTATTTCATTATGTTCTCTCCTTCAGATGCTGTGTTTGACTTACACTCACCTACACATTGATTTTATCAAATGTCACACGATAGAGGTAGTCGGAGCGCGGAAAATTTGTTTTCAGTCTGTGAGTTTGCTGACGCATGAGTTGCGACATGCGCGTTCTGATTCTTTACACGTACTTTTGAACCTGTTAGACGTATTTTTCTACTTTCTACACGCATCACGATTTCTACATGAACTTTTATGCTTGTTACATGAGCCAGCTGTTTCTACACAAAAATCCTGTCCACGAAAACAGACAGCTCTTGTTGATTTTATAATTTTCGGTAACGCTTTAAAGCAAAAATGTTCAGGAAGATGAAAACTACCGCAAAGACAGCGAGCGCCAGCAGGTTACTAGCCACATCAGCCAATCCTTCACCTCTGTACATAATGGCTTTTAACGCATCAGCCGCGTAATACAAAGGCATGATGCGACTGAGATTTTGCAGCCAATCAGCCATTCCTTCCAGTGGAATAATACCCGCAAAGAAGATTTGTGGAATGACGACAATCGGAATAAACTGAACCATTTGAAATTCCGACGACGCGAAAGTCGACAGCAAAATGCCGAGCGTCAGCGCCACTAAAGCGAGTAGCAAGTTAACAACAATCACGTGCCACACCTGACCGACCATGACCATATCCAATACTTGTATAGAGTAAAACACCACAATGATCGTCTGGATTACAGCAAAAATACCAAAGCCCGTTAAGTACGCCAGAACAATTTCCCAGCGGCGAATCGGTGTCGCCAGTAACCGTTCCAAAGTTCCCGATACTCGTTCTTTCAACAAACCGATGCCAGAAATCAAAAAGACGAAAAAGAAAACGAAAAAGCCAACAAGTAGTGGACCCAGTACATCAAAAAACGCCGTTCCCGCGTCTCCGTAAATATATTCTGTGGCAATACGAGTAGGAGTACTGTTTCCAGCTTGCATCGATGCCACTTGCGTAATCCGCATTAGCAGTATCCGAGACGTAGTTGGATTATTATTTTCTAGAACCACCTGAAAATGGCCTTCTGTTATTTTTAGCAGTCCAGCTAATTCATCGGTAATAATGGTTTGATTGTCAGCAGTGTCGTAAGAAATCGCCTCAATCGACACCTCTTCCATTGCTGCAATCAAAGATTCATTTCCTCCGACAACAGCAAGTTTCGGATTTTGAGAGTCTCCGTTAAAGAAAAAGTACATCAAGGTCAGAACAATTAGAGGCGCAAAAAATAACAATGCCATTGTTCTTTTGTCACGTAGCAGCTGCAACATAATCCGTTTGATCAATGCCAAAGTTCTCATCGTGCAGCCCTCCCTGCTTGCAAAAAGACCTCTTCTAAATTTGCCGCACCATAAGCCTCTTTCAATTCGCCCGGTGTTCCACTGACCAGAATTCCGCCTTCACGAACCATCGCAATACGGTCGCATTTTTCTGCTTCGTCCATGACATGCGTCGTTACGATGATGGTCTTGCCTTGCTCGCTTTTCAATAACATCAATTCGCGCCAAATCGATAAGCGAAGTTCCGGATCGATGCCGACGGTTGGCTCATCTAAAATCAAAATTTGCGGATCGTGAACTAAGGCAATTGCCAAAGACAATCGCCGCTTCATGCCACCTGAATAAGCTGACACCTTCTTACTCAATTCGTCAGTCAGTTGAACTAAATCTGCTGCATAAGCAATTCGTTCTTTCAATACTGCTTTTTTCATGGTGTACAGCGAAGCGAAAAAAGCCAAATTTTCTTTGCCCGTCAATTCTGGATATAAGGCATCCGATTGTGCCATATAACCAATGTTCTCGAGCAAGGTCAAATTGGGTATCTGTTTTCCGAGTACTTCTACTGTTCCACTGCTAGCCGATTCGATCCCAACAATCAGCTTGACCAAAGTCGTTTTACCTGACCCGGATGGTCCAATCAAACCAAAAATTTCACCACGTGCAACTGTTAAATCTACGTTTTTTAATACCGTCGTCTTCTTGTATATTTTGCTGAGCTT
This sequence comes from Planococcus sp. ANT_H30, assembly GCF_008369335.1. NCBI lineage: Bacteria > Bacillati > Bacillota > Bacilli > Caryophanales > Caryophanaceae > Planococcus > Planococcus sp. ANT_H30. The sequence goes on from NZ_VOBJ01000009.1 coordinate 59,112, forward strand.
ACTGATGGAGATACTCGTGTCCATGGACATTTCCTCCAATCGATTAAAAGCTTCGTGTTACTTTGTATTGTACGCTCATTTCATAAAAAACAAAGTAGCATTTCTGCTACTTTGTTGAAGTTCCGTTATGCGCGTCTGAAAGCATGCCATATACGACGTGGTCGACATAATGATCGTATAACCATTCGGCTTGGCGAATGGTACCTTCTTGTGTATAACCCAGTCGTTCCGGAATGCTGCGGCTCTTATGGTTTTCAGCAGCTACGCGAATTTCGACTTTGTTGAGCTTGAGTTCGGTCAGTGCATAGTCAGTTAATGCTTTAGCGACACGCGTCATGATGCCGTTGCCTTGATATTCTTGTCCGAGCCAGTAGCCAATATAAGCGGTTTTATTGGCATGATTGATGTTGTTGAAGCCGCCAATGCCGACGATTTCCCCTTTGTAAATAATGACGGCCCCCAAGCTTTTTCCTTCAACAAAATTACGGCTGCCGGATTTAATAAAGTCTTTCGTGTCTTGCAACTCGGTTGTAAAATCGAGCCAAGGTAGCCATTCTCTTAAATAATCTCTTGATGCATCAGTCAATGCAAAAATCCGTTCTGCATCACGTAGTTCTTGAAGCTTCAGTGATAGTTCTTCATCGATTTTGTGGACAAACATGAAAATCCCTCCTTTTTCTCTATCGTCATATCGTAACATAATTATCAGAATTTTCCATCCAAAATATTTTACTTTAGTGATTTTTCAAATGCGCTAATACTTGCTGGCCGAAACGTGTAAAATGGACATTATACTAAATGCGTAGATTGATTTCGAGGAGGAGCGTGAAAAGCATGGAAGCTGATGTGAATTCCGTAAATCTCGTAATTCCGCTATACCTGTGGATGCTGCTATTCTTAGTGTTTTTGGTGATGGCGTTTATTGGGCTAATTGTTTACACGAGCCGTAAAATTCTGCCTCCGCACGGTAAACAAGTAAAATTTCTGGAACAACAGTATGAAAATGGAGACATGAATGAAGAAGAATTTCAGCACCGCATCAAGCAGTTGAAAAACCGCTCGACTAGACGCTAGAAAGCTTACTATGGAAGGGATGTTGAAGACAATGGGAGAATTTTTCACAGCTGGTAATCCAGTACTTGGTATTAGCATTGCTGTTGGATTTGTGGTTTTGTTAACTGCAATTGGAACAGCGCTTTGGTTTGCGCTAATCAAAGCACGCACAAAAGCAGCTAGTACCGAACCAAATGAAACAACTAAAGCAGCCGACTTGTTGCGACAGAGCTATGTTAACGGTGACATAACGAAAGAGCAATACGATGAGCAATTGCGGAACTTGCAAAATCCAACCAAGAACTGAATGTGCAGTTTTTGTGGAGTTTCTCTCTTTCTGTTTAATTGACAATTAAAAGGGAAAGTGAGTAAGAGAAACAACAAACTGAAACTGGAGGTTTTATTGATGGCACATGAACAACATGCAGAACTGATCCAGACCTTGCACGATTGCGCAGCGGCGTGCAACCATTGTTTTGATGCGTGCTTACAAGAAGATGACGTAAAAATGATGGCGGGATGTATTCGTCTAGACCGAGAATGTGCGGATATGTGTGCATATCTAGAGCATGCGATTACTCGCAATTCGCCATTTGTGGCAGAACTTGCACAAGCGTGCGCAACAATTTGTGAAGCATGCGCAGCAGAATGTTCGAAACACGAACATGATCACTGCCAGAAATGTGCAGAAGCGTGTGCAAAATGCGCAGAAGCCTGTAAAAATGTAGCCTAATTTCTTCATTTAAAGCCCGGTGGCTAGTATGATTTCTAGCCACTGGGCTTTTGTGTTGGCAGGAATGATTATCTTTCGCCATAATGAAGAAAAAGGAGTGGATCTGGATGGCACGAACGGTATTAGTAGTAGGAGCTGGTATTGGCGGATTAACGGCTGGTTCGCTACTCGCAAAAGTAGGTTGGCCGGTAACGCTGTTGGAAGCTTCTTCTGAACTTGGCGGCTGCGCTAGCAAATTCAAACGCAATCACTATTTATTCCCTGTCGGTGCAACGCTCGGCATGGGGCTTGAATCCGGTGGTATCCACGACCGTGTTTTTCGCTACCTCGGCAAACCGCTGACGATTGAGCCGCTGGAACGTGTGATGGAAATGGTCCATCCCGAAGCGACTTTTGTTTTTCATAAAAATCGCGTGCGCCACGTCGATGAAGTCGCAGCGCACTTTCCTCAACATAACGACCAAATCCACGCATTCTACAAAGAAATTTTTCATACTGCGACCATCGTTCGTACCTTGATGGACCCGCTCCCAGTGTTGCCTCCCACAACAGTTAAAGAATGGGCGTTTTTGACAACATCTATGCGTCCAAAACACCTAAAGCTATTGCCTTTTTTCAATCAAACCTTGGATCAGCGGCTAAAAAAACATGGACTTGCTGACTTAAAAGAATTTCGCCAAATGCTTGATGGGTTGTTAATTGATAGCATGCAAACCGGTAGTGAAAATGTGGCGTATTTATTGGCTGCGGTGGCACTCGATATTTATCACGAAGGTGCATACTACGTTCCTGGTGGCTTGTATCGTTTTGCTGAATTAATGGGCGACAGCCTGAAAGACAACGGCGGTGTACTCAAAAAACGCCGTACCCTTGAAAAGTTGGAACGACAAGGCGAACAATGGATTGCGACTGATCATCGTGGCAATGTCTACGAAGCAACCGACGTTATCCTCAATGTACCGATTCAGCAATTGCCCCAAATTTTGGCACCCGAGTTGGTAGCAAAATTGAAATTTCCGCTACGCGATGGCATTGCGGGTGAAACGTGGACGACGATGACGCTGTATTTAGCAATCGATTCGACAAAACTTCAAGAGGCCTTACCACCGTTCCGTCAAATTTCTACGGGGGATGGGCTTGACGCAGGTGGTCATTTTTTCATGTCTTCTTCTGTTCCCGGTGACGAATTACGTGCGCCCGAAGGCTTTCAGACCGTGACGATTTCTACACATTCGCGCATTGAGGACTGGAACACACAAGAAAAATACGAGTCGAGTCGAACGGTTTTGACAGAGCGTATGCTGCAAGCCATTGAGAAGCTTATTCCAGAATTCCGCGCTTCTATTGTTCATATGGAAAGTGGTGCACCAAAAGCCTGGGAACGGTTTGCAGGTCGGACCAATGGGTTAGTCGGGGGATTTCCTCAAACTTTGGATGCAGCTTTGTTTCATTCGATTTCGCATCGTTCTGGATTGCCGAATCTGTATGTCTGCGGCGATCACATTTTTCCAGGCGGTGGAACAATCGGCGCAGCGGCTAGCGGCATTCACGCTGCACGCTCGGTTTCTGGCAAACGCTTGCTATAAAAAAAATGCCTGCAGAAAACTCTGCAGGCATTTTCTAATTGATCCATTTATAACCGATTCCCCACACCGTCTGGAAGTGTTCGTCCACAGGAAAGCCAGCTTGGCGCACTTTTTCACGGACGTTGCGAACATGTGAATCGACCGTCCGTCCTTCTGTTTCTGAGTCGAAGCCCCAAACCAATTCCAAAAGACGGTCACGTTCGAATACTTTGTTTGGATTTTTCATTAACAGTCCCAGCATTGAAAACTCTTTCGGCGTCAGACGGATCAGTTGGTGATTATAGCTCAACTCGAAACGATCTTCTTCCCATACCAATCCTTTTAACTCGATTCGTTTTGCAGGAATCGTTCGGCGCAGTAAAGCTTCCATACGTGCTAGCAATTCTTCTTCACCGAAAGGTTTGGTCATGTAATCGTCCGCACCAAGGCGCAGTCCTTTCACAATATCTTCTTGTTGTTCGCGCGCTGTCAGCATAATGATTGGTACATTAGAAAATTCACGAATATTTCGACAGACTTCAAAGCCATCCATATCAGGCATCATGATGTCTAACAGTACCAAATCGAACACCTGGCTTTCCAGTAAATCCAGCGCCTGCTTGCCGCTATCCGCTTTTGAGCAAATATAATCATGTGGCTTCAAGTACAGCGCCACTAAATCAAGCATCCGTTTTTCATCGTCTATTAACAATACTTTATGAATGGTCCACACCCCTTTTCAATTGGACAGTAACAGCTGTACCTTCTCCAAATTGACTGTCCATCCAAATTTGTCCACCATGCGATTCCACAATTTCTTTGGCAATTGCTAGTCCAAGTCCCGATCCGCCACGTTCACGCGATCTCGATTTTTCCACACGGTATAACCGATCAAAAACAAACGGCAATTCTTCTTCAGGTATTCCCTGACCTTCATCGGTAATGCAAATAGTGATATCCCCTGCTTCTTGCCTGCATTCTATTGTTACGCGTCCTCCGGCGAAAGAATGTTTGCGAGCATTGTCTAAAATGTTCAACAGTACTTGTTGAATGCGTTCCGGGTCAATTGATGCCGGAACATCTTCCTCGCAGTTGACTGACAGTTCGATTTCTTGGTCATCAAATGCAGGCTTAACCAACACTGCGACCGAGGTCAATAATTCCACAATGGAAACGTCTTGTTTTTGAATCGTGAATTGATTGCGGTCGAGCTTCGCCAGTTCAAACAAATTTCCGACCAACACGGTCAAATGAGCGGCTTCTTCACGGATGATGCCCATGTATTCCTCACGTTCACGTTCTGTCGTATCTGACCGGTCCAGAATATCAGCATAGCCTTTGATATAAGTCAGTGGCGTTCGCAGTTCATGTGAAATACTCGATAGGAATTCATTGCGGGCATTTTTCAATCGATCAAGATCGGTCGATAATTTGGTGATGGCATTTGCTAATTCGCCAAGCTCATCGTTTCGATCACTCGTCAAATTCACTTGATTGTCTCCTTGACTCAATTGCTCAGTCGCTTCTTTCATGCGGATTAGCGGCAGTGTAATGATCCGCGACAACAGCAAAATTGTAACAATCGTTAAGAAAACTGTAATAATCCCGACTAATAAAAATTGGTTTTTCAAATGATCGACAATGCGCTTGATATCTTTAGTAGGTGCGAACATAAAGACATGACCCGCATGCTCGTCGTGAATCGTAATTGGACTGTCTGTTGCGATATAGCGCTTTTTTTGCCAATCTTTTTCAACTATTTTACCGTAAATTGGCATTTCTGCAAAATCAGTATGTTTTAATACTGTTAGCATCTCTGGTTCTAGGTCATCCGAATTGACTAAAATTTCGCCCGTTTCGTCAGTAATGACCGCAATAAAGTCAGTTGCTGCTTCCATCATGCCTACGTGTTCTAGCGTCATTTCTTCAAAACTGTCTTCTAATACTTCACTATGTGTGTCACCACGCGCTAATAGATTTTCCATCACTTCTTCAACGCGTTCATCAACTAACGTAAAATACAGCGTTGAAAACAAAAATGCTTCAATAATTAAAATAAAAACAAAAAACAACAACCCGATTTTCAACGATAATTTATTGAACATAGCAACCTCCATCGTTATGAAGCATCTCTCTTCATTACTCCACTTGTCCAGCTTTCAGAATTTGCTGCCACTTATCATTTTCAAAAACAAAGGCGTGGCCAGCTGCTGTATAAATGACCCGTTCTTTTGCGTCAGACGGATTTTGCGCGATGTACAAAACTCCGTCTTCTGGCAGGTCAGGCAATTCGAGCATCTGCTGCTCACCATTTCCCCAAGTATACTGGATGAGCTCTGCTTGTGTACTGAAAGTTGCAAAATACAAAGTGTCTTCACTGAAAAACACAGCAGTTCCGGTGAGGCCCTCTTCTGTCAACAATGTGAAGGTGTCCCCGCCATCTTCCGATAAGAAAATTCCTGCCGTCGTCGCTGCAGCAATCAATTGAGAATCGCTTGGGTGCATGGCAAAAGAAGAAATGTCCCCTTGTAACCCAGATCCATCGACTTGGCTCCAATCTTTTCCTTTATCTTCGCTGCGGAAATACCCAGGTCCCATCATTGAATTTTGCTGTGGATTCATCACAAACATGTGATGACTTTGGTAACCAACTGCCATGCCATGAAAATCGGTTTCACCTTCAAAACCCATATGATTTAACGAGCGACCGCCGTCATCGCTGCGCTGGATGCCCATCGGATTTTGCATCATTGAACCGGATCCTGGGTGTCCTGATGTATAAAAGCCATCATCCACCGCATTAAATCCCATGTAATCATGCGTATTATCACTCGTCTCAAACCACTCCCCATCACGGTAAATTTTCAAGCCTTCGTGTGATGCAAAATACAAGCCGTCTTCATTTTCAATATAATTCATCCCATGAACATGATCCATCTGGCCGTCGAATGCTACTTCAAATTCCTCCGTATTTTTGTCGACTTTGGCAGTAGACGTCTCCGTTTCTCCACAACCCGCAAGCAACAAACTTGTCAGTAAAAAAAGCCATACCCCATTCTTATTCATTACACTCAACCTTTCATCACTTGATTTTTTTTTATTATAGAGGAAAAGTTTTGAGTTTCGGTGCAGATTCTGCACAGTATTTGCATAATTTCTGGGTAAAGTAAAATAATTCATATAATGAAAGAGGGATTTAGATGATGAAAAACAAGTTTTTGTTAGTAACCATGTCAACTTTAACGGCCATTACGTTAGCAGCTTGTGGTGATACAGAAGAAACTGAAATGAATCCAGCCGACCCTGATAATCAAAACGAGATGAATGAAGAAATGGATAAAGATACAGAAGAAGATATGGGTCATGGCGACATGAGTCATTCGAGTTCTGGCGAAGTGCCCGAAGGACTGATGGAATCTGCCAATCCCACATTCGAAGTTGGCAGCCAAGCTAGCATAAGTGCTGACCACATGGCGGGGATGGATGGTGCTGAGGCGACCATCGTCGGCGCTTACGACACAACGGTTTATGCGTTGAGCTTTACACCTACTACTGGTGGTGAGCCTATTGAAAATCACAAATGGGTCATTCACGAAGAGTTAAAAGATGCGGGCGACACGCCACTAGCAGCGGATGACAAAGCTGTTATTGCCGCGGATCACATGGAAGGCATGGATGGTGCCGAAGCGACAATCGACTCTGCCGAAGAAACCACCGTTTACATGGTCAACTTTACGACTACCGACAGTGGCGAGAAAGTGACCAATCATAAATGGGTAACCCAAAGCGAATTATCCGCTAAATAAATCAAAAATCCCCTGCTTTTTGCGTAGGGGATTTTTTAATGCGCTTGGTTGTGCGCTGACGTTTGGTTACGCTCGCTCAGCGCGGAATATACACGTTCCACAACACTTACGCTCGTTCAACGCGAAATATGCACGTTCCACAACACTTACGCACGCTCAGCGCGAAATATGCACGTTCCACAACACTTACGCTCGTTCAACGCGGAAATATGCACGTTCCACATAACTTACGCTCGTTCAACGCGGAAATATGCACGTTCCACAACACTTACACACGTTCAACGCGAAATATGCACGTTCCACAACACTTACACACGTTCAACGCGAAATATGCACGTTCCACAACACTTACGCTCGTTCAACGCGAAATATGCACGTTCCACAACACTTACGCTCGCTCAGCGCGAAATATGCACGTTCCACAACACTTGCGCACGCTCAGCGCGAAATATGCACGTTCCACAACACTTACGCTCGTTCAAAAAAAGCACGGCAGGAAAATCCTGCCGTGCGCTCAGACCTTCAGGACAGCAGCGAAATACGCTCACTATACGTCTCGATCAATTTGCTATTATGCTCGTCTGCTCCGTCGATATTGCCACTTAAGAAGATAGGTGGGGCAAAGCCTGCGTCCGCCATTTCTTTAATGGCTTCGGCGAAAATGGCATTCAGGATAGTTGCTCCAACGACAGTGGACGTAGGGCCAAATGGAATTTCAACGCCTTCGTACGCTAAGACCGCATCACCCAAAACCGAATGATTATCAATCACCAGATCCACCGTATTAAACAGGTGTTTGCCTGTTTCGTGCCGTGAAGACTGGCTTCTGGAATATTCGAGTGAAGTGAGGCCGACAACAAACGCGCCTTTTTCTCGAGCAGCTAATGCTACGTCTATTGGCACAGGGTTACGCCCTGAAGTCGAAATAACAAAGACGATGTCACCTGGACGAAAGTCCTGATCTTGCAAGAAGCTTGCTGCGTAATCATGTTGACGTTCCAGTAGGGAAGATTGAACCGCCCCTTCGTGAAGCATGAGCGGCTCGACGAAAATCGGTTTGATTGGCACGAGTCCTCCTGCACGATAGAACACTTCTTCCGTTAAAACATGCGAATGACCGCAACCGAACAAATGAATGATGCCCCCAGCTTGAATCGCGGTCGCTACTTTTTTGGCAGCCGCTAGCATTGCTGGTTTTTCATTTTTTTCCACAGTCTCGAGACGTTCTTGTACTTGCTTGAAATAACGAGTCAACATAGTAATTTACCTCCAGCACACTTACTTATGCTTCTCCTAGTCCTTCAGCCACAATCAATTCGTCAACTTTAGCCATTAGTGATTCTTCATCGCTGCCGTCAGCCGTAATTTTGACCGTGTTGCCTTTTGAAACACCTAGTGACATCACACCCATAATTGATTTCAAATTGACTTCTCTTTCTTTATAAAGCATTTTTACGTCTGCAGAAAATGGCGATACTGCGCCGACTAATTTGGATGCTGGACGAGCGTGAAGTCCCTCGTCGCTAGTAATGGTGTACGTTTTTTCAATCATGTTCATTTCTCCTTTTGATTATCTTTGAATGTCTGTTGTAAATTTATAACGATCTGCACGATATGTACTACGAACCACTTCGAATGGAACATCACCAGCTAAATAACTGATGCGTTCAATCATTAAAATAGCTGCAGGTGATTTGATTTGCAACAGCTCAGCATCTTCTTTTTTCACCAGTCCCGCTTCCATTCGTTGGGTAGCATGACTAATTTTCAGGTGCTGGTTATTTTCAATCATCGCATACAGTGACCCTTGCAGCAAATCTGGCTGCAGTCCAGGAAATCGGTCGACTGGCAAATACGTTCGTTCGATTGCCATCGTTTTGTCATCGGCAAAGCGAATACGTTCAATAAAATATACTTGATCGTCAGCAGCCAATCGCAAGTCAGCCGCTATATCGATATCCGGGACCAATATTTCAAACCTAATTATTTTATTGCTCGGTACCATGCCACGCGCCTTCATATCTTCCGTAAAGCTCGTCAAACCATTTAATGGCTGCTCCACTTTCGGAGAAGCCACAAATGTGCCACGTCCTTTTTCTCGGTACAACAAACCGTCATTGACTAAATTTGTGATAGATTGACGTACCGTCATCCGGCTGACGCCGAAACGCTCGGTCAGTTCTCGTTCAGAGGGAATTGCTGTGCCGATAGGAAAGTCGCCTTGCTGAATTTGTTGCTTCAACTGTTCTTCTATCTGACTGTAAATCGGAATCGGCGATTGTTTGTCCAGCACAGCGATCACTCCTCTTTTGCCGTCACTAAGCTATAAGCATCTTTGTCTACAATCAGTGTGACGTGATTGTGTTCCCATAAAAATGAAGCCGGAAAATCGGTGCTGATGCGGCCTTCTAAAAATCGTTTTACTGCCTGTGCTTTGTTTTTACCAGAAGCCAGAACGACAATTTGTTCACTTTTTAAAATAGATTGGATGCCCATCGTAATGGCATGAGTTGGTACTTCGTCACGATCACTGAAAAATCGTGCATTGCTATTGCGTGTTGATGCCTCAAGTTGAACACAATGAGTCACACTCGTTTCAGGTGTACCGGGTTCATTAAAGCCGATATGACCGTTCATTCCCATGCCGAGAATTTGTAAATCGGGTGGTCCGATTTTGTCGATTAACTCCTCATAACGTTGGCATTCCGCTTCTACTGGAACCGCTTTGCCATTTGGAACATAGGTGTTTTCAAACATAATATCGATATGTTGAAATAATTTTTCATTCATAAAATAGCGGTAACTATTCGGGTGGTCTCCTGACAATCCACGGTACTCGTCCAAATTGACGGTCCGGATATGCTTGTAAGAAATGTTCCGTTCTTTGCCCCCTTGAATCAATTTTTCATAAAGACCAAGTGGAGTCGAGCCTGTTGCAAGCCCCAGCACCGAATGGTCATTTCTTTGGATTTGTTGTTCGACTAATTGTGCCGCCTTGCTGCTCATCTCTTCGTAGTTTTCGACGCAGATCAGTTTCATTTTTGACACTCCTTCTGGTAAGCGATAGTTCCTTTGCAAATGGTCATTTGGACCGTGAAGCTGTTGTCTAGTATCGCTATATCGGCGTCCAGATCAACTTGTATTTTGCCTTTATTCGAAAGCTTGAGATCTTTTGCTGCGTTGGCTGAAGTCATTGCCACCAGCTCGTTTAAGCTACAGCCTGTGAGTGACTGGACATTTTGAACAGCTTTTTCCATCGTCAGAATGCTGCCGGCCAACGTCCCATCGGCAAGCCGTGCATCTTTGTCAGTAACTTGTACATCTTGTCCACCCAAGTCATAAACACCCGGTGGCAGACCTTTGGCGCGCATGGCATCGGTGATAAGGATCAGTCGTTTTGCTCCTTTTTGGCGGAAAGCTAGTTCAACAGAAGAGGCATGACTGTGAATAAAATCAGCAATTACTTCTACGGTTAAGCTTTCTTCTACTAACGCCGCACCGACTACCCCAGGATTGCGGTGATGAAATGGACTCATTTGGTTGTACAGATGCGTCACGTGACTGGCACCTGAACGAACCGCTGCTTGCACTTCCTCAAATGTAGCATCTGAATGGCCAATCGATGCAATGATGCCCTCATCCGTCAAACTTTTAATCACAGCCAATCCATTTGTCGTTTCTGGAGCAATTGTCAGCAAACGAATTTGGTTGCCGCTAAGTTTTTGCCAGTTTTGGAATTGTGTTAAAGACGGCTCGATAATATGTTCAATTGGCTGTGCTCCGGCTCGTTTATCGGAAATGAACGGTCCTTCTAAATGGACACCCAGCATTTCGGCTTGTCCATCCTGTGCTTGAAACTTCTCGATGTTTTGCAAAGCCGCTGAAATTGCGCTGTCTGTTTGAGTCATCGTCGTTGCCAGAAAACTCGTTGTGCCTTCTTTTGGCAATGCCCCGGCTAATCCTGCTAACGCTTCCGGTGTTGCATCCATCGTATCGTGTCCTGCAGCTCCGTGAATATGAATGTCAATAAATCCAGGAAACGCTGTCCAATTTTTGCCGATTGCGTCTACATAGCTATCTGCTTGGGCATCGATTTTTTCAGCAACTCGACTTATTTTTCCGTCTTCAATGAGGATATCCCCAACGAAGCTTTGGTTAATAGCATCTGCAATGGTAATGCCTGAAATTAATATACTGTTCTTCATGTAGACCACTCCTTGCGAAAAACCAGGAAAATCGCGGTGGATGTCCCTGGTTTTCCGGCTCGTATTATTCGACTTTCAAAATCGAAGCTGTTCCTTGTTCTTGGAAACCATTTTTTAACATCGTTACTTTTTGTTCTGTTAAGTTTGTGAAAATCACAGGCGTCGCAATAGACGGCGCATTGGCTTTTAAGAATGTTAAATCTAGTTTCAGCAAGGCATCTCCGCGTTGAACAAGTTGACCTTGTTCTACCAAAGTCTCAAAACCTTCACCTTTAAGTTTTACAGTATCCAAACCAACATGAATCAATAATTCAATTCCGGTATCTGTTTCGATCCCAATGGCATGTTTTGTTGGGAATACGCTAACAATACGACCATCAACTGGCGAATGGAGAACGTTGCCGGTCGGCATAATCGCAAAGCCTTGCCCCATCATGCCTTGTGCAAATACATCATCTGGCACTTCTGATAGTGGAATAATTTCTCCTTGAATCGGCATTTCAAAATCTTTAGCAATAATTTGTTTCATTGCAGGTTCTTCTGTTGTTTCGTTTTTCGTACCAGCAGCTTCAGAACTAGCAGCTGGAGCTGGATTGCCATTTGCTAAGCGCGGCTTCATGGCATCTCCTAGAAATTCAACAGCTGTGCCGATTACGACTTGTACGTTTGTTTTATTGATTTTCATAACGCCCATAGCACCATGACGTTTCAATTCTTTTTCATTGACCAAATCAGAATCTTTAACAGTCATGCGTAGGCGTGTCGTACAATAACCGACTGCAGTAATATTATCGACACCGCCAAGTCCTTCAATTGTGTGGTAGGCTCTTACATCAACTGCTGTATTGCTTGAGCTTGCATTTTCTGCACCCTCTTCGTCCTCATCTTCACGACCAGGCGTTTTCAAATCCAATTTAAGAATCAAGAAGTAGAAGATAAAGAAGTAAATAACGCCGACCACTAACCCCATGACCAGCAGCAGCAATGGATTTTTGGCTAAGCCATAGTTCAAGACAAAGTCAATCGCTCCGGCAGAGAAACCGAAACCGTGATGGATATCCAATGCATAAGCAACCATCATCGAACCACCGGTTAACAATGCATGGACAACATATAAAATTGGAGATAAGAACATGAATGAGAACTCAATTGGTTCTGTAATTCCTGTTAAAAACGATGTAAAAGCGATACTGAACAACATACCCCCAACGATCGCTTTGCGTTCTTTTTTAGCAGTTGCATACATAGCGAGACACGCTGCAGGCAGACCAAACATCATAATCGGGAAGAAACCAGATAGAAATGGACCTGCTGTTGGGTCACCTTTTAGGAAACGGTTAATTTCTCCGCGCACAACTTCTCCAGAAGCATCGGTAAATGTTCCGAAATCAAACCAGACAACCGTGTTGATGACGTGATGCAAACCAGTTGGTAGCAATAAACGGTTCAAGAAACCATAAGCACCTACACCAAACATGCCTGCATTTAAAATCCACTCCCCCGCACTGTCGATTCCTTCTTGAATTGGAGGCCAAGCGTAACCCAGTAACCCAGCTAAAATGGTCATGGTCGCAGCGGTGATTATTGGCACAAATCGCCGTCCCCCGAAAAACGCAAGCCATTGCGGGAATTTCACATTGTAGAATTTATTATATAGAAGACCTCCGACGATACCGGATAAAATCCCAGCAAAAACGCCCATGTTAATCGTTTCGTTAATCGTTACGATCGATGAAGTTAGTACGAGATAAGCAACCGCACCGGCTAAAGCCGCTCCACCATTGCCATCATGAGCAAGGCCCATGGCAATACCAATGGCAAAAATGATGGCCAAGTTATCGATAATTCCAGCACCGGCAGCCGACATAAACGGAATGCCAAGCATATCTTCTTGTCCAAAACGCAGCAGCAATGCAGCAGCTGGCAATGTAGCAATCGGGAACATCAACGATTTCCCTATTTTCTGTAGAAAACTGAACATAAATTTCCACCCCTTTAATGTATTCTTAATTTTCACTATAGCTACAATCGGTATAGTTGTCTATACCAATTTGAGAATTAATGAAAATAAAGTAAGCGTTTTCTTATGAATGCAGAAAAACTTTGGCGTTTTTTTATATAGCGGAACTTGGACGGCACGGATAGCGAGAAAATTAGGGCGTCTTGAGATTGGCTCTTAGCGCACGGCATGTTTTTCTGCCGTGCTTTTTTGTGTAATTGGGGGATTACGGGGAACGTGCGTATTTTTCCAGGAGCGTGCGTATCCCTCTTCCGAGCGTGCGTATTTTTCCTGGAGCGTGCATATCCAGCTTCCGAGCGTGCGTATTTTTCAGGAACGTGCATAGCCAGCTTCCGAACGTGCGTATTTTTCCAGGAGCGTGCGTATCTAGCTTCTGAACGCGCGTATTTTCAGGAGCGTGCATAGCCAGCTTCCGAACGCGCGTATTTTTCCAGGAGCGTGCGTATCCAGCTTCTGAACGCACGTATTTCTCAAGAGCGTGCGTATCTAGCTTCCGAACGTGCGTATTTTTCCAGGAGCGTGCGTATCTAGCTTCTGAACGCGCGTATTTTTCCAGGAGCGTGCGTATCTAGCTTCTGAACGCGCGTATTTTCAGGAGCGTGCATAGCCAGCTTCCGAACGTGCGTATTTTTCCTGGAGCGTGCGTATCCAGCTTCCGAGCGTGCGTATTTTTCCTGGAGCGTGCGTATCCAGCTTCCGAGCGTGCGTATTTTTCCAGGAGCGTGCATAGCCATCTCCCACTCAACACCCAACGAGATTTTTTCCGCAAAAAAACTGCAGCTAACTCGAACTAATCGAGTTAGTTGCAGTTTGAAAAGTTAATTTTTCTTCAAATCCACTTTATTTGAAATTTAACTCCGCCTTTTATGAATGCTAGTAAAGCAAGATCTTCTTCTATCACTTTGCCAATCACATTCACTTTATCATCAGCTGGCAAATCCCTTTTTGTAATTTGCAGCTCACCTCTATAGCGTCCGTACTGTTCATTATCCACGGTGATGCTTCCTTTACTTCGAAAAATAGTGTTTTCGGGCTTTAGTAAATGAGTGCCGATCAAGCCATATTGACGAGATTCCATTGACCGAATGCAATCACGAGCAGCATCCCACCGATTGGTTTGAGCCGGCATCTCATCTAGTTGCACAAAATTCTTTGCTCTTAGAGAAATTACACCTTGCCCAAACATCTCAAATTGCTGCAAGCTTTTCTCGCTGAGCGTGATATCACCAATCAGTACTTTATCCACTGCCCCATTTTCTTTTAAATGTAGATACGCTTCAAAAGGAGCCATTCCCCGATGTTCTTCTAAAGTTGGTAACCCTTTGTACAAAGGGCCTCGAAGAGTTTCGTCTCCCGGGATAAACGCCATTACCGTCAAGCCCTCGCTTTTCAACCATAGATTTGTTTTCACAAACTCCATGGCATCTAACCCAGTTTCTGGTCGCGGATAAAAATTATGCCACATTTCTACAGTTTCTTTCTGCATCCCAGATTCCACTAATGCAGCAAGTCCCTCTTTTGTTAATGTGCTGGCGTTTAATGCAATTTTCATCTTGTGCGACAATGCAGCAATTATTTGGTCATCGACTCCATAATCAATTCGTAAACCAGTGACGCCCCAGTCCAACAAACCTTCTGCATTGTGCCAATCAAAGCCAAGGTGAGCCAAAGATTGCGGCGCAATATCCGCTACTAACTCCATATCAAATTGCTGCGCCCAGTTTCCTAGTTGCTGCAATCGTTCTTTGTAGAGGCGCGGATTGTCCTCTGGTATATGGAGTGAAGTAAAAATAGCGGCAAATCCGTTTTTGCTCAACCGTTCAATATAAGGTTTTAAGTGTGTGAAAGACTCGTCGCCCAAATACACCGAAATACCAAGCATTTTGTCAGCTCCTCTGAATAGAAAAAAGAGAGATTTCTCTCCCTTTTTTAAATACCTTCTGCCATCTCTTCTTTGAACCCAAACAGATATGTAAAGATGAATCCAAAAACATACGAAACAACCAATCCAACAAAGTACCAAACATATTTATTTTCAGCAATTAAAGGAATCAATGAAATACCGGATACTCCGATTCCAAGAGCGGCGGTCTGCATAACTGCTTGGAACGCGCCTCCAAATGCAGCTCCCATACAAGCTGTAATAAACGGTCGACCCAGTGGTAATGTCACACCGTAAAGCAAAGGTTCTCCGATACCAAGAAAACCTACAGGCAATGCGCCTTTAATAATATTCTTTAAACGCTGATTTTTTGTTTTCACAAATACCGCAATCGTTGCACCAACTTGACCTGCTCCAGCCATTGCTAAGATCGGCAGTAACGCTGTCGCACCTACAGTGTTCATCAACTCTAAGTGAATCGGTGTCAGTCCATGGTGCAATCCAAGCATAACAAGCGGCAAGAAGAACCCTGCCAGAATCGCACCCGCTACAGCGCCACCAACATCAAGTACAGAAGTTAATACGGTCATGATGCCATCTGATAAAACACCGGCGACTGGCACAATCGCATAAAGAGCGAAGAATCCGACGATTAATAGCGTAAAGAGTGGTGTAAATAAAATATCCACCGAACTATGCATCACTTTACGAACATTTTTCTCAACAAACGTCATCAACCAAGCAGCAAAGATGACACCAAACAATCCGCCTCTGCCCACAATTAATGGTTCTCCGTAAATCACGATATCCGCAAGCATTGGATTAAACAAAATTCCGCCGGCAATCGCGCCTAGTACCGGTGTTCCTCCAAATTCTTTTGCTGTGTTCCAACCAACTAAAATCGCTAAGTAGGCAAATACCGTGCTGCCGAGCAATAATAAAATCTGCATCCATGTTTCCGTTCGATCAGCACCACCATTTATTGCAAAGTTAGCTGCTCCGTTAATCAGTCCTGAAGCGACTAATCCAGGAATCAATGGAATAAAGATATTTCCCACACTACGCAAAAACAATTTGAAAGGTGTTTTGTTTTTTTCTTTTAATTTTGCTTTTTTCATCACGGCTTTTTCTTCGAAACTCATGTTATCTTCATTAATATCGGCCATTTCCCCAATAGACAGTCCCGTTTCGTTGCTCATTTCAGCTGCTACTTTATTAACCGTACCCGGGCCTATAACAATTTGAAGCGTATCGTCTTCGACAACACCCATTACCCCGTCTACACGCTTGAGTTCATTAAGATTTACTTTGCTGTCATCTTTAAGTGATAATCTCAATCGTGTCATACAATGCGCGACTTGCTGAACATTCTCTTTCCCACCAATTTTCTCGAGAATATCCTTCGCCATTTGTTGTTCTTTTTTCATACAACCCCTCCGCTCCCCTAACTGTTATAAAGCTTTGCGAACAAATCCACCTGCTATTTCCAGTTTTTCAATTGCTTGTTCTTTTGTACAATCTAGTAAACTCATCACAATTGCTGTCTTCACGTGACCATCCGCTTTTTCATAAAAACGCTCTGCAGCATCGTAATCGACTTGCGTTGCATCCATAATAATCCGTTTGGACCGCTCAATCAGTTTTGCGTTCGTCGCTTGGACATCAACCATCAAATTCCCATAAACTTTCCCTACGCCAATCATCGCAGCTGTTGAAATCATATTGAGTACGAGCTTTTGAGCAGTTCCGGCTTTTAGACGTGTAGAACCCGTTAATACTTCTGCACCTGTTTCGATCTCGATTGCGGTATCGGCAAATTCACTGATTTCCGATTGTGTATTGCAGGAAACGGCGACTGTCCCCGCACCCATTTGTTTAGCATATTGAAGTGCGCCAATAACATAGGGTGTACGACCACTTGCTGCAATGCCGACAACTGTATCATTTTTCGTTAAAGAAACCGCTTTCAAATCATCCATCCCGAATTGACGACTATCTTCCACACCTTCAATCGCTGTCTTTATCGCTTCTGCACCACCTGCAATAATTCCAACGACTTGATTTGGTGAGACACCAAAAGTCGGCACACATTCAACTGCATCCAAAATTCCTAAACGCCCACTCGTTCCAGCGCCAATATAGATCAATCTGCCCTTCGCCTTAAAGGAATGGATTACTTTTTCAACCGCTTCTTCAATGCTCGCCAATTCTTTTTCAATGATTCCTGGAACACTTTTGTCTTCTTGGTTCATCGTTTTCAATATTTCTAGCACTGACATTTCATCCATTTTCATGGTGTTGTTGTTACGCTTTTCTGTGGACAAGTTTTCCAGCATCAGCTCACCCCTTCTTTACATTTATTTGTTGTCTTCATTCTATCCTTAAGAAATTTAATGTCAATATATTTTAAATAAATAATGAATTTTAATTTCATGAAACTCTATAAAAAAAGAGCCGAATCATCGACTCTCATCTTCTCAAGCGTTCCATTTCACCGCGTGCATCATAATATTGCTGCAATACTTTTTCTCCAACATGATGGAAAATACTCAAATACAAGGTATCGATCACAGTCAATTGCGTCATACGAGAAGCAAGACTGCCAATGCGAAAATCTTGTTCGACGTTTGGTGTACATAAGTGAACATCCGCTTCTTTGTATAAAGGAGATTTGCTAAGTGTGGTGATAGCAATAACAGTCGCGCCTTTTCTTTGAGCGAATCGAGTAAGCTCTAGCACATCTTTTGTTTTACCGGATGTACTAATCGCAACAAAAACATCCTTTTCAGTCAAATGCGGAATCACAGAAAGCATATGATGGAAATCCAATGAAGTAATCGAGTGATACCCAAGTTTCGTGAATTTATATTGCGCATCGACTGCAGCTGTTGAAGAACCGCCAACGCCAAAAAACACGATTTTTCGTGCATCGCGAATTGCATCTACCGCTTTGGTTAACTCTTTGCGATCTAGTGAATCAGCACAAGATTCAATTGCTGACTTGTTGACATGAATTACTTTATGAAAAAGGTCATAGGGCGAGTCTTTTTTATTTAATACTGAAAAATCCGTTAAACTTGTATCTGTTAAGCTTAAGTCTTTCATCAAAGCAAGCTTAAAAGATTTATAACTTCCAATACCGATGGACTTACAAAAACGAATAATGGTCGCTTCACTCACAGCTGCTTTTTTTGAAAGTTCTTTTGTCGTCATATGAGGAACCGCTTCAGAATTCCCAAGAACATACTCTCCAATGCGACGCTCTGCTTCCGATAATTCCAAAAGCGCTTGTTCGATTTTCTGTCTTAAAGAAGTCATTTTGAACCTCCTGTAATTCTGTTTGTATATGCTGAATCTATTATCTTAAACTCTTTTGTTCATCTTATATAGCATACACGATTTTTTTAGTAGTCAGCTATTTTTTTGTTGACAGTTTCTTGAAACAAGCATAGAGTAGGCTCATATTTTATTTCTATAGGATGAGGAAGTGTCTGGTATGCAGTCCTGGAAAAAAAAGCGGATGTCGATTTCTCCTCCTTTAGTCATTTCCGGAAGTTTTCTGTTTTTGATTATGACAGGCACATTGTTGCTGAAACTCCCTTTCGCAACAACACAGCCAATTTCTTGGACTGATGCCTTATTTACCGCTACATCCGCTACGACCGTGACAGGTCTTAGCGTTTTTGACCCCGCCACGGTTCTTACCGGATTTGGCGAATTGGTTCTATTGGTATTGATTCAATGCGGCGGCATCGGCTTGATGACTTTCGCGGTTGCGATTCTCATCTTGTTCCGTAAAAAGGTTGGCCTTCAAAACCGAATTTACCTGCAGGAATCGTTAACTCAAAGTTCAATCGGCGGCGTTGTTAAGCTCGTCAAATCGATTTTGACATTTGCTTTAACCGTGGAAGCTGTCGCGACTGTCTTACTGACTATTTACTGGACCCCTGAATTCGGCTTTAAAGATGCACTCAACTACAGTGTCTTTCACGTCATTTCCGCTTTCAACAACGCAGGATTTTCATTGTTTCCTGATAATATGATCAGCTTTGCTGGAGATCCACTAGTCACTATCTTACTATCCTCATTGTTTATTATCGGGGGCATTGGATTTACAGTCGTTATGGATATCGCACAAAAAAAATCATTTCATCGTTGGTCTTTGCACACGAAACTGATGATTGGGGGCACTCTGATTTTGAATGCTGTCGCGACAATTGTCATTTTCATTTTGGAGTATAATAATCCTGGGACACTTGGTAACATGTCCTTATACGAAAAATTATCGACTTCTTATTTTAGTGCGGTAACCCCGCGAACTGCCGGATTTAATATGTTGAACTACGGCGAACTTGAAGACCCGACTTTATTGTTCACGATGTTGTTAATGTTTATTGGTGGTGGTAGCGCTTCGACAGCTTCGGGCATTAAACTCACTACGTTTATTGTCGTCATTTTAGCGACTGTTTCATTCTTGAAGTCACGCCGCGAACCTGAGCTTTTCGGTCGCTCAATTCGACTTGAAACGGTCATTCGTTCACTTGCCATTACTACCATCAGCGTCTTGCTCGTCGTTCTCTTCCTATTTTTGTTGACTGTGTCAGAAAAAATTCCGTTCTTGCCGCTCGCCTTTGAAGTGGTATCCGCCTTTGGTACGGTCGGCTTATCTATGGGCATCACAGGAGACTTGAGTAGTATCGGCGAAGTGCTTTTGAGCCTCGTGATGTTTACGGGTCGCATTGGACCATTGACGCTTTTCTTTATTTTAATGAAACCTCGCAAAGAAAATTATCGGTATCCATACGATCCTGTATTTACTGGATGATATAAAAACGCAGCTCCCTGTATTTCTGGAGCTGCGTTTTTGTATTTACTCTATTTCCTGCTAACTAACGAGCAATGTTCAATTACAGTTGAGCGCTTAAACCTTGTCAGATCAATTATCTGCGACTTTAATCATTCCGTACGAAGTAATCAAGTTCCACATATTTTGCGGAATATCCAATTTACCGACCATTTGTTGGGTAATCGCCGGATGGATTTCTTGTTCTTTTCCTTGTCTTACTTTATCCGTCCACTCAGGATCAATTAGCGCTTGACGTCCGAAGACGACAATATCTGCGCCTTCTGCCAAAGCCGTTACCGCATCTTCTGGTGTTTTAATGCTGCCGACTGCTACAAAAGCGGCACGGCCATTGATTTGATCCGCTAAGATGCGAACGATACTATCGCCTTGTTCAGCGCCTTTTGGTGTTTTCTTGAATTCGAACAGCGATACATGAATATAATGGATACCACGTTGAACCAATTCTTCGACGAGTATCTTCGTTTCTTCTATTGTATAGCCCGTCGATTTTTCATTGTTTTCTTCTGGTGATAGACGGTAGCCGACAATAAATTGCTCATCCGCATATTTTGCGACCGTGTCTTGAACTTTCTTCATGACAGCAAGTGGGAATCTCATGCGATTTACTAGACTGCCGCCCCATTGATCTTCACGCTGATTGGTAACCTTCGATACAAATTGCTGGAGCAAGTACGTATTGGCGCCGTGAATTTCCACACCATCAAAGCCGGCTTCGATTGCTCTTTTAGTCGTTGCCCCAAAATCTTCGATAATTGCGTAGATTTCTTCTTCCGTCAATTCGCGCGGTGTTGGCTTGCCCGCTTCTCCTACAGCACTTGGCGCTACGGTTTCATTGGCTTTTATCAATTCAGGCTGTCCTTGACGACCGCCATGTTGCATTTGCAAAATTGCTTTGCTGCCTTTTGATTTCATTTCTTTTGCCAATTGTTTTAGGCGTGGAAGTGCGCTGTCGTCAAACCCGATAAATTGGTTTGGAAACGCAATGCCATTTTCTGAAACGGCGATGCACGCTGTGATGTATAAACTACCTAGACCTGCACGACGATTGTAATACGTTAATTCTTCGTCTGAAACAGTCCCGTCTCTATTTCCCGAATAAGTTGTCATCGGCGCTACCCCCAAACGATCGTTTAATACTACGCCGTTTGGCAAAGTAATTTCATGGAATAACTCTTTATATAATGACTTCATGGAAGTTCCTCTTTTCTTCGTGCTCATCTTCTCCGAAAGCTATCGGTATTTCAAAATAGCATATGAATTTTAAGGAATCAAGAATACGCGCTCGCTCCCTTTTTTCGGTACATTATTTTTGACCACTTCTACTCCGAGTGGTACGCTTTTCATCGAATCTACATACATAAGGAGGAATTTTCCATGACCGTTCAAAAATATAAAGAAATTCATTTAGTGAATCGTCCTGAGGGCATGCCGACAAACGACGATTTCAAATTTGTTGAGAAAGAAATTCCGACACCAGGCGAAAACGAAGTCCTATTGAAGACTCTTTACCTATCAGTGGATCCGTATATGCGCGGACGAATGAGAGATATAAAATCATACATTCCACCATTCCAGCTAAACGAAGCTTTAGTCGGTGGCGTGTTAGCTGAAGTTGTTGAATCACGTTCGGATTTATTTGAAAAAGGGGACATTGTCAGCAACAATCTTAGCTGGTCGGAGTACAACGTGGCGAATGCCACCAAACTTCAAAAAGTTGATCCAACTGCAGCATCTATCACAGCACATTTGAGTGTTCTTGGATTGACTGGACTGACTGCTTATTTCGGATTGCTCGACATTGCCAAACCTCAAGCTGGTGAAACGGTTGTTGTTTCTGGCGCAGCAGGTGCAGTCGGTTCCATCGTTGGCCAATTGGCGAAAATCAAAGGTGCACGTGCTGTCGGCATCGCAGGCTCTGATGACAAAATTGATTACTTGATCAACGAACTCGGTTTTGACGCAGCTGTTAATTACAAAAAAGACAGCTTTAAAGAAGACTTGATAGCCGCTCTTCCAGATGGTGTTGATGTTTACTTTGATAATGTCGGTGGTGACATTTCCGATGCAGTCATGAATAAGTTAAACAAGCATGCGCGTGTTACCGTGTGCGGCGCAATTTCTTCTTACAATTCTGTAGATGGGGATGTTGGACCCCGCATTCAAGGTCAATTCATCAAAACAAGCGCAATGATGAAAGGCTTCACACTCGGTGATTACGCCAAAGATTTACCAACAGGCGTTGTGGCACTAACGCAATGGCTACAAGAAGGCAAATTGAAATACGATGAAACGATTGTCGAAGGCTTTGAAAATACACCGGATGCGTTTCTCGGCCTATTTAAAGGCACCAATCTCGGCAAACAATTGGTCAAAGTCGCTGATTCTGAGTTTGCTAAGCTATAAACCGATGAAAAAGCCGCCTAGACCAGGCGGCTTTTTCCATTTATTGGCGATACTGTCGAGAATGCGTGGAATACTGTCCGATTTGTCTTGAATACTGTCCGTTTTGAGCCACATACTGTCCAATTTCAAGAAATACTGTCCGAATCGTCAAATCCTCGCTTATCGGTACACTTCCAAAACGATTCGCAAAACTAAACGCGGGATATAAAATAAAATCTCCAGACCTTCAAGAATCACATCAAAAATCCACCAGCGATTCTTCTTTTCTTTCTCCTTCGTTTTGATTTCCATCTACCACGCCGCCCCTTCTACTTTTTTACTTTATACGTAGCAAGCAAGGATTGGTTTCATTTTTCAGATAAATCGAATGCCGATGCCAATAAACGCAATACGTTCATGCGATTTGTTATACCTGAAATGTTCGGGATGATGGTGATTTCATCTGGTTCAAAGTGTTCAGCAATCTCTTCAATTTGCTCTTTCACCTGTTCAGCGGTACCAATCAACATGCGCTTACGATTGCGTTCGATTTTTTCTTGCTCACTTGCGCTAAAGCCACGTTTTCGAGCCGTTTCAATCGATGGATAATAAGGCGGTGGTGAATCCGACTCAATAAACAATAACCACAAATCAAAAGCGGTCGCCAACGCCTCCGCTTGTTCCATCGTTTCGGCAACTACTGCAAAAACAGCAATGATGACTTGCGGTTGTTGTAAAAATACCGAAGGCTGAAAGTTTGAACGATAAGTTTTTATAACATCCACTGCTTGTTCAGACGGTTTTGCGAAATGCGCATAAGCATAACTCATCCCTTTTTCAGCAGCAAGCCGGGCACTGCCAAATCCTGTACCAAGAAGCCACAATTCAGGTGCTGTTTCAATCGTCGGCATTACTTGTAAGGCTTGAAAACGATGTTCGCTCGTTGTATCATCTGAAAAATACTTTTGAAGGTCCGTCAACTGTTGTTCATAAGGCAACCGTTTTGTTTTGCTTTCATTCAATGCTTCGTTAACGATTCGGTAGCTGCGCGAACGCCCGATGCCGAGATCGATGCGCTCCGGGTGCAAGGCTTCAAGTAGACGAAAGTTTTCTGCAACTTTATAAGCACTATAATGAGGCAGCATGACACCACCTGAACCGATGCGAATGGTTTTTGTAGAAGTCGCCAAATGCATCATCAACAGTTCGGGCGAGCTGCCAGCAACTGAGTCGACTTTATGGTGCTCAGCTACCCAAAAACGCTTGAATCCAAGCTTTTCTGCTAGCTGTGCAAGTTGAGTCGTTTGTTTGAGCGCAACTGACGCTGTCTGCCCTTCATCAATAGGTGAATAATCCAAGACGTTCAGTAGAACCATTTGCCTGCACTCCTTTTCATTATACTTAAAGCTTAGCATGCAAATCGATGCCCTTTCTACTTTGCTGTCCTACAAATCTTACAGATACACTTCTAACTTAATATATCTATTATGTGACAGCCGCCGCAATTTAACAGTTATTTCCGAATCGCTTCAGTTCCCCTTTTTCTGACATTCTATTACACTAAAGATAATAAAAATGGAAAAGCGCTTACACGTCCCTCCACCAAGAAAGGCAGGAGCTTCACTATGAAAAAACTCTCATTTGCAGGTTTTATTGTTTTAGTATTATTGGTGCTTTCAGGCTGTTCTACTTCGAATGCTTCCGAGTCTAGCAGTTCAGCTTCTGGGCAAGCAACCAATACAAGCACTTCTAAATTTCCGGATAATCCGAATGTGGATCTCGAGTTCGATACCGATAAATTGCAGGATATCTATTTGGCCGGCGGCTGCTTCTGGGGAGTCGAAGCTTATATGGCACGCGTTTACGGCGTTTATGATGTGACGTCAGGTTATGCCAATGGCAATACCGAAAATCCGACTTACGAAGAAGTTATCCGTGAAAACACCGGACATGCTGAAACCGTTCACGTTCGTTACGACCCAGAGCGTGTCGATTTGGAGAAGCTACTCGGCCATTACTTCATGATTATCGATCCAACACTCTTGAATCAGCAAGGCAATGATCGCGGCGAACAATACCGCACAGGAATTTATTATGAAAATGAAGACGATCGAGCTGTTATCGATAAGGTTTTCGCAGCCCAAAAAGAGCGCTACGATGAGCCGATTGTGACAGAAGTTGAACCGCTGGATAATTATTATTTAGCTGAAGAATACCATCAAGATTACCTTGAAAAAAATCCAGATGGCTACTGTCATGTTGAGTTTGATACGTTAGAAGGTCAAGAGGTAGAAGGAGATGCACAGTCGGTAATCGACCCGGCACTTTACCCGAAACCGAGTGACGAAGAACTAAAAGCAACATTGACTGATATTCAATACGATGTGACACAAAAAGACGATACGGAGCGCGCTTTTTCTAGCGAATACGACGGCTTTTATGAGCCTGGTATTTATGTAGATATCACTACTGGAGAACCGCTTTTCTCTTCTGCAGATAAATACGATTCCACAACAGGATGGCCGAGTTTCACGAAGCCAATCGATCCGGCAGTTGTCACCGAGCATGATGACGGTTTTCTCTTCCTGCAACAAACCGAAATCAGAAGCCGTGCTGGCGATAATCATTTAGGCCATGTTTTTACTGACGGTCCTGAAGACAAAGGTGGCTTACGCTATTGCATGAACGGTGCAGCGCTATTGTTTGTACCTGAAGCAGATATGGAAGCAGAAGGCTACGGCTTTTTGTTAGATAAAGTAAATTGATTTACACTACCAAAAGGGCAGTCAGCATTTAGCTGACTGCCCTCAGGTCGTAGACAAAAGAATTTTTACGTTAGTTAAAGAATAAATAGTCGCTGCATCTTGGATATACTGGATTCTGTGCTCCATGCGGACGCTTTCCGCGGACGAAGCGCTGAGCCTCCTCGTCGCAAGCTCCTGCGGGGTCTCATCACTTCGTTCTTCCGCAGGAGTCACCGCATTGCGCTCCGAATCCTTGAGAGAGTGCTTATGAAAAGTAGATTCGTTAGGTACTCTCGCTGATTTGAGACCGCGGAAAGCAAAGTGGCCGGACCGGTTGGATTATACACGACTATTCATTTTTTATAGACTTTGTCTACAGTCTAAGGGCAGTCAGCATTTAGCTGACTGCCCTTTTTCTATTTATAGCTGGTGAATTATGAGACTCAGAAATACTCACTTTAGATAGAATCGCCAGTGGCTACACGGCTGCTTCCGCTTTTCTTCTTTGTCTAGACTCCAGCAGCCAGATTCTAGGGTCATAAGCCACTCTGGCTGTGCGGCAAAGTGCGCCGCTTCGCCAGCGCGTCTTATGCCCGTCGAATCTACACGGCTGCTTCCGCTTTTCTTTGTCTAGACTCCAGCAGCCAGATTCTAGGGTCATAAGCCACTCTGGCTGTGCGGCAAAGTACGCCACTTCGCCAGCGCGTCTTATGCCCGTCGAATCTACACGGCTGCTTCCGCTTTTCTTTGTCCAGACTCCAGCGCCCAGCTCTTTGGGTCATAAGCCAACCCAGCTCTGTGGCAAAGTGCGCCACTTCGCTAGTCTGTCTTATGCCCGGCAGAGCTACACGGGCGCTTCCGCTTTTCTACTATCAGTCAACTACAAAATACCTGGCATCTGGATGCGCAAATACGATTGCGGACACGGATGCTTCGGGGTCCATCATATATTCTTCGGTTAAATGCACGCCGATGTCTTCGGGTTTGATCAAGTTAAATAATTTGGCTTGGTCTTCTAAGTTCGGGCACGCGGGGTAACCGAATGAGAAGCGCTGGCCTTGGTATTTGGCGGCAAAACGGTCGCGCATGGAGAAATCGGTTGTATCTGGGAAGCCCCATTGATCGCGTATTTCTTGGTGGATGCGTTCAGCAAAACCTTCTGCGAGTTCAAGTGCTGTTGCTTGCAGTGCATGGCTTTCCAAAAATTTGCCTTGTTCTTTCAGGCGTGTTGCTTGTTCGCGTACGCCAAAGCCTGCAGTTACTTGCATAAAGGCCACGTAATCCATTTCGCCACTGTCGACTGATTTTAAGTAATCGGACAAGCATAAGAATGGTAACGCGGATTGGCGTGGAAATGTAAATCGTTCGATTTCTGTTTTGCCATCAGCAGGGTCATAAACGATGACATCGTCTCCGTCACTTTGAGCTGGGAAAAATTGATACAGCCCTGATGGTTTTAACAGTCCTGATCCTAAAAACTCGGTCGTCAGTTCATGAAGCTGAATAGCACGCGGATCGCCTTTCGCTAACGTATTATCGTTATAGCCTTTTAATCCAAGGTGATGACCAATCAACGTGCGCATATTGACGTATGGATACAAATGAGCCACAGAATACTCTTTCAATACGTGACGACGCAAATCGTTCGGCACGTAAACCGTAACATCTTCGCGTACCGTTTTCACTGGTTTTTCAGCAACGGCAACAGCGGGCTTTGCTGCTCGCACTGCTTCAGAGGCTTGGCGTTTTTCTTGTTGTGCATCCAACTCTAGCAGCAACTCTGCTTTTCCTGCACCGCTTTGCAGCCGATTTGCTAGGTCTAATCCTTGCATCGCATCTTTCGCGTAAATGACCGGCCCGTCGTATTCCGCTGAAATTTTGGTTTCGGTAAAGCGTCTCGACAATGCCGCCCCGCCCACTAAAATGGGTACATCAATGCCCGCTTCTTTAAAGTCTTGCGCGGTGATGACCATTTGCTTCGCCGACTTAACGAGTAACCCCGACAAGCCAATCATATCTGGTTTTTCTTTTCGAATTACTTCGATCAAGGTAGCCGGCGTCACTTTAATCCCAACATCAATCACTTTAAAGCCGTTATTGCTTAAGATAATTTCCACTAAGTTTTTACCGATGTCATGAACATCGCCTTTAACAGTAGCCAAAACGATTTTCCCTTTTCCAGAATCGTCTTCTTTTTTCTCCATAAACTGCTCAAGAAATGACACGGCTGCTTTCATGACGCCTGCACTTTGCAGCACTTCCGCAACAATTAATTGGTTGTCATTAAACAAGCGCCCTACTTCCGCCATACCTTTCATCAACGGTCCATTAATGACATCAAGCGGTTCATCATACATCTCTAGTGCTTTTTCCAAATCTGGAATCAACCCTTCTTTTGTTCCTTCTATAATATAGTAAGCGAGTCGATCTGGTACTGTTTTCGGAATATCATCTTCTGTTTTTTCTTTTTTCTTATCGCGGTAAAAAGCCGTAAAGTCAGCTAAAGTTTCATCTGTTGTCGTAAACAGCAATTCATTAGCCATATCGATTTCCTGTTTTGGAATGGATGCATAACGCTCTAACTTTTCCGTATTGACGATGGCATAGTCCAAACCTGCCTGCGTGCAATGGTACAAATACACGGCATTTAACACTTCACGACCAACCGGTGGTAAGCCGAATGAAACGTTACTAACACCTAAAATCGTCAATGCGCGTGGCAGTTTTTCTTTAATTAACCGAATACCTTCAATCGTTTCTACTGCAGAACCAATGTATTGCTGATCGCCCGTACCGACTGGGAATACCAGTGGATCAAAAATGATGTCTTCCGGTGCTAGCCCCCATTTATTGACCAGCAAGTCATATGACCGTTCGGCTATTTCCAACTTACGCTCACGCGTGACCGCCATCCCAACTTCGTCGATTGTACCCACAACGACTGCCGCACCATATTTTTTCACGAGTGGCATCACCGCATCAAAACGCTCTTCTCCGTCTTCTAGATTAATTGAGTTGATAATCGCTTTTCCTTGTGAAAATTTCAATGCGACTTCAATCACTTCTTCGTCTGTAGAATCGATAACGAGCGGTACTTTTACTTTTTTGACGACTTCTTTCATGAATTTTGTCATGTCTTCAACTTCGTCACGATCCGGATTTGCTAAACAAATATCAATAACGTGTGCTCCGTTTTTCACCTGTGCGCGAGCAATTTCAGATGCTTCTTCAAATTGGCCATCGACTATTAATCGTTTAAATTTACGAGAACCAATAACATTCGTCCGCTCTCCGATAAACAAAGGACGCATCGTTTCGTCGTATTGCAAAGGCTCAATTCCAGACACGACATGACCGCGCTCAACAGGGTCTGGTTTTCTCGGTGGCAATCCGTCCATAGCCAAACGCACTGCTTTAATATGTTCCGGTGTGGTCCCGCAACAACCACCGACGACGTTCAGCCACCCTTTATCTGCAAAACCTTTTAATTTTTTCGCAAGTGATTCGGGTGTTTCGTGATAATGACCGTCTTCATCTGGCAAGCCTGCATTTGGGTAACAACTAACATAGCCGTCCGACAGCTCTGACAGCGAACGAATATGGTCTGTCATAAATTCTGGACCTGTTGCACAGTTTAACCCGACGGATAGCGGCTTGACATGTTCAATGGAAATGTAAAACGCTTCAATGCTTTGACCGGCAAGTGTCGTTCCCATCGGTTCAATCGTTCCGGACACCATAATCGGCAATTCGATTCCCGTTTCTTCAAAAGCTTGTTTAATGCCAATTGTCGCCGCTTTCACATTCAACATGTCTTGACTGGTCTCGAGCAAGATGAGATCTGCTCCGCCTTCAACAAGTGCCTTGGCTTGCACGTGAAAATTTTCCAGCATGACATCAAATGTGACGCCACCCGTTACAGACAAAGTTTTCGTTGTCGGTCCAATCGCACCTGCCACAAAACGAGGCCATTCCGGGGTGGAAAATTCAGCAGCCGCTCGTTTCGCAATTTCGACTGCGCGTCTATTAATATCCGCCGCTTGGTCACCGATTCCGTATTCGTCCAAAACAATCGGTGTACCTCCAAATGTATTGGTGCAAAGAATATCGGCTCCAGCTTCAAGATAAGCCGTATGGATATTTTGAATAACATCCGGTCGGACAATGTTCAAGTATTCATTGCAGCCGTCAAATTCTTCTCCGCCAAATTCTTCAGGTGACAGATCGGCATTTTGAATCATCGTCCCCATCGCTCCGTCGATAATTAAGATTCTTTTTTCAAGCTGTTGTTCAATAAGATGTTTGGACATGGCTGCGATCGCTCTCTTTCTGTTGATCTAGTTGTCGAATATACCGAATCAATTCCACGGTCATGTCGTAACGGACAAACGGTGTGATCAAGTAAATACCGTTGAATAGCTCTGCTGCTGTGTCAATCAATTCTTTAGCGATTTGAATGCCTTCCGCTGTTGCACGGTCCTTGTTATCTCCACATGCACGCATGCGTTCAAGTGCGTCTTCTGACAACTTGATACCCGGCACTTCATGATGCAAAAATTCAGCACTGCGAATACTAGTCAACGGCATTACCCCAATAAAAATGGGCGTATTCAAATGCTTTGTCGCTTCGTACATTTCAACGATTTTTTCTTTTGTGTATACGGGCTGCGAAATAAAATAATCCGCTCCGCTTTCAATTTTCTTCTCAAGTCTTGCTACGGCTCGGTCAAGCACGCGAACATTCGGATTGAACGCTGCAGCGACAGAGAAATTAGCTTTTTTCCGTAGCGGTTTACCAGAAAACGAAATGCCTTCATTTAGTTTTTTGATCAATTGAATCAATTCCATACTGGACACGTCATAAACGCTTGTCGCTCCTGGGAAATCTCCAACTTTGGTCGGATCGCCCGTGACAGCGAGAATGTCGTGCATACCGAGTGCATCGAGTCCCATCAAATGTGACTGCAAACCAATTAAGTTACGGTCGCGACACGTAATATGAGCGAGCGGCCGAATTTTTTCTGTGTGCTTGAGAATCGAGCCCATCGCCATATTACTAATGCGCGGCGACGCTAATGAATTATCGGCCATGGTGACAGCATCCACACCTTCTTCATGTAAAGCGACAGAGCCTTCAAGAAATTTTGTGACGTCCAAATGACGTGGCGTATCGAGCTCCACAATAATCGTTCGTTGTGTTTTCGCTTTTTCGTGAAGCGGCTTTACTTCTAGCGCTTCGGCCTCTCGAATGACAATCGGCTTTCTTTTGGTTACTTCTTTATAAAAAATCGGCGGTAACTTACCGAGGTGTTTTTTCACGGCTTCAATATGCTTTGGTGTTGTACCACAGCAACCGCCAATCAAGCGAACGCCTTTTTGTCTTAACAATAAAGCAGCACGTCCGAAATAATCTGCTTCTGATTCGTAAACAATCCGCCCATCTTCTACGTCAAGCAGGCTAGCATTTGGGTATGCAGAAAGAAAAGCTTTTTCGGGTAAGGTTACTTCTTCAAAAGCTTGAATTGTATGATGCGGTCCTAGACGACAATTGACACCAACAATGTCTGCTCCAAGTGATTCTAGTTGGTGCAAAGCGTCATTCAATGACATGCCGTTTTGCAAAATACCCGGGTCATGCATCGATACTTGTGCAATCAATGGGGTGTCTGTGATGCCTTTCAAATGTTTAACAGTTGCTGCTAATTCTTCAAAATCGTAATAAGTTTCGAGTAGTAGGCCGTCGGGATCGCCCGCAAGCAACTGACTCGCTTGCTGGTCGACCATCGCAATGATTTCCTGCAAGGTGGCGTCACTTTTACGAATTCCGCGAATGCCGCCAATCGTTCCAAAGACAAATTGACCACCCGGTGCTGCTGCGCGTTTCGCAATTTCAATAGCAGCTTTGTTGATGTCTGCAACTTGTTCATCTAATCCGTAACGAGCAAGTTTGAGTGCATTAGCCCCGTACGTATTGGTTTGAATGATATCTGCTCCAGCTCTGATATAGTCTTGATGAATCTTTTCGATCACTTCCGGGCGCTGTAAATTCAATTCCTCGTTGCAATACTCAATGCCATACGAATACAGCAAGGTTCCCATGCCACCGTCCGCCGTCAAAATTTTCGTCTTCAGTTCATCTAATAAACCCATCTACTCAACCCCCTATATATACAAAAAAAGCCTCCATGAAAAAGAAGGCTTTACGATATCAAACTCGTTCCTTTTCATCTGTCAGGCAATCTCTTGCCTGCTGGATTTAGCACCTGACCTTTCGGCTGGTTGCTGAAGCGTCATAGGGCCAGTCCCTCAACTTCTCTCGATAAAGATTCACTATTCAGTTTTAGTATTCTTAGTATAGTACAGGTATCTATTGGTCAGGTCAATATATTTTGTTAGAAAAAAATGAACTTTCTGTGAGTTTCTTTAAAAACAGAATCCTTTTATTCTTTAGAAGCTGTTAACGGTTTTTCGCCGCCCCCCCTATTCTTTCTCATCTCTACATCTGTTTATTTATTGTACAAACCATTTCAGTAAATACTGGATCAGTAAGTAAATCAGCAGAAGAGTTACATGCTTATTCATAAGGACAGTAACATACAGTCACTTGGAAAATGTTCGATCAAAAACAATGGCACCTTTATGTATATTATGAAAATGTTCTAGGCTTCTCTGGCCGATCAGAATCCAGTTATGTATGCACTTGGTTTAGCCAAGACACTTGGGCAAAACCCTAACACCGCTGCCACTTCATCAGCTCGCTTGCGACTCAAAAAACCTATCTGGATTAAAAACTTCCGACAGGTTTTTCTATAAGTATACTGTCTTCTTCTTCTTTAAAAAAGACTTTGCAAATCCTTTACCGGCCGAGCGTCTGCTTGTCCTTCGTAACTAATAAATTCAATTTCTCCAATGCGCATGCCAGCATTGTATTCCCCGATAACTGTATCCAATAGAATAAAAGAAGCCGAGATAAATTCATCTTCATTTTCTTCAGTAAAACCTTTAATGTAAAGAATTAAATTCACTTCGTCGTTGGCGTTATCTTTTTCAAAAGTACAAAAGATGTCTTCCCATGCTAATTTAATATCGCCATACTCGATCGATACCTCTTCGTCTTGTCGCTGGCGAAAGGCGATAATCGTAAACGGTTCAAATTCTGGAGCCTGACCAACTAGATCAATGACGTCATCAAATGCCTCAACCATGCCGTCCGCACTGATGATGAATTGTCGTTTGTCGTTAATTAAACGTTCACTAAGTTCAAACGCCAAATGTTTGTTAACCTTGTGCAATTTCTTTTCCAATTGATTTAATAGTTTGCTTCTACTCGACTCATCCAAGCGACTATAGACCTCTTTATTGTCTGCAAACCATTCCCAAAAAGCCGCCACTTTATTTTTTCTCTTCGGCAACCAATTCATCCTGCTATCCCCTTTGCACCCATCTATGATTTCTTCTTTCTATCATATCATTTTCACACGAAAGGGATAGTTCTTTTTATCCATGAAGAAAGTCTGCTTCTAAGCTATCCAGTCTACGAAAATAAAAAAAACCTATCCACAAATCAGTAACGCTGACTCGTAGACACGCTTTTTTTATTTTCTGAATCTGATTGCTAATCCTTTTAAGAAGTTGCGTGCATAGCGATCGCCGCATTCTTTGTAATTTTTATGGCCAACTTTTCGGAGTAACGCTCCAAGTTCACCTTTTGTTACCGTAACTCCAGCTAAATCCCAAATCTCCAACATGTCTTCACTCGTTAGCTGTAAAGCAATTTTCACTTTTTTCAGCAGTAAGTTGTTAGAACGTTCATTGGTCACTGCAGAAACTTCAGTTTGCCCAGGTTTGGGCTCTTGACGTCCTCTTTTGAAAACGATAAATCCATTTAAAAAAGATTCAAATAGAGCGTCTTCTGCTTTAATATAGTCTTCTTCTTCCCGGTCAATCCAAATACGATCTTCCTCTTCCTCTTCGCTATCTGGGGTTTTTGTCAGCACTTTTAATACTTCATCTTTGCTAAGTTCTATACCACCCAATTTGAAAATTTCGACCATATCCCTGTTTTTTATATCTAGTGCATAACGCAGTCTGATCAATAAATCGTTATTATCCATCTTTTCTTCCTCCTGTAGCTTGCTCATTATCGTCGTTATCCGAAGTCGATTCAATTCTAATGATAGCACATAATCCCCGGGTCATCGCACTTACGCGAAGACAGCAAAAAAGACAGGATTAGAACACTGTCTCGTGGTTTTCTTTATTTTTTACTTCTTTTAATTGTTCGACTTTCTCTTTCATATCTTGAATAATGTCCAAAGATTCTTTATCGTTCGTCGACTCTTCATAGAAAAACTGCAAATCTCGCTCCATATCTGCCAGACGTTCATTATAGTGTTTCAGTTTTTCGGCGATAATCAAACGCTTTGCTTCTTCTATACTCTTCATCTCTTGTTACCTCCACTTCGACAATCTACGAACAGGCTTTCCCCTTTATTCCCTACTTCTTTATGCTTTAATCCCTTTTTTGTGACAGTATTATGTCTGCACGAGCTTCAATAAAGAAGGAAAAGTAACGAATACATCTCTTTTTCCCCAGGCCCCTTTCTTTAATTGTCAACTAAGTTTACGATTTAAAGCATGTGTGCTATACTAGAATTAGTTGAGATACATTTTAGGAGGAAAAAAATGTTTACCATTGGAGATCACATCATTTATTCCACACATGGCCTATGTAGAATTAACGATATCCGTGATGAAACAGTTTCAGGTGTCACAAAGAAATATTATAAATTGCATCCTTTAGCGAATACGTTAGTGACCATCACTACGCCTGTCGATAACGATAAAGTCGTGATGCTGAAGCTTCTCCAAAAAGAACAAGCACTCGAAATCATTGAAATTTTTAAAAAGCCTGGAGTAGAGCCCGATCAGTCAACTGCTAAAGCGTTACAGCCTAAGCTCATTAATACAGGAGACCGCATGCAAATTGCGGAAATTGTTAATACGCTAATGCGCAAGAAGTTTGATACGCAGCTTCAGAAAGAAACTTTCTACGCGCATGACTATAAACTGATTAACAACACACAGATCATGCTCTTTAAAGAACTTGCTCACGCAATGGACACGAGCTTTGAAGAAATCAATCAAATGATTAACGACCTGATCACAGAAGATCAACCGTCTTCGACTGTTAACTAGACTAAAAAAAGATCTTGTTTCATCAATAAATTGATGAAACAAGATCTTTTTTAACATCCAAACTATATTCCCCAATCGGTCTTTAAAAGATCTTTGAGCATTTTCATTTGATCAGCACCAATTTTTTCTGCAATTTTATGTTCCAACTGAATTTTCAATGCTTCGTTTTTTTCGTAGTATTCTTCCCCTAACGTCGTGAGTCGAATGCATTTTTCTTTTTTATTGTTCTCAACATTTTGTACTTCTACCAATTCTTTAGTCACCAAGTTTTTAATGAATTTATGGATGGCCTGGCGAGAGATGTCTACATTTTTGGTAACATACGAAATAGTGGGCTGCTTTTTATAAATGCGTGCCATAATCTGCCATTCAGAGTTTGAAATGTGGATGTCACTCGTGTCGTTCCATGCACGCTCTGAAATTCTCTGTGTTGAAATATGGCGTTCGCTCAATAAATCAATCAACTCTAAATTCTGCAATTCCACGTACGGGGTCAAACGGTTCACTCCAATCATTTGCTTCGCCATTTAATATACCGATTCTATCAGATGAAGTCAATTTGTGAAAATACTAGCGATTCCATAACTTTCTCTTCGTCATATCGTCCTAAAAAACCGCCTAGACATTCCACTTTTTGGAATACTCAGGCGGTTTCTTATGATGAAGATACCATTATTTTATTTCAAAAACACTTGCACAAAAGAATTCTATTGCGTTCTATTAGACAGATGTCAGCTCTTGCTCCTGCTGCTCAAAGTCGTTCAGCAATGCACGTACTTCATCTGTCGTTTCAGTATACATCAACTGATTTCTCAATTCACCAACGCCTCGTACTCCACGAACATAAATTTTAAAGAAGCGGCGCAACGGTTTGAATGCGATGGGCTGACTTTCTGTTGAGTAGTGGTCGTGAAGGTCTAGGTGTAGCCTCAGCAAGTCAAACAATTCTTTCGGGCTATGTTCTGTCGGTTCTTGTTCAAAAGCAAAGGGATTGTGAAAAACACCTCGCCCGATCATAACGCCGTCAACCCCATATTTATCGGCAAGTTCCTGACCCGTTTGACGATCCGGAATATCTCCGTTGATCGTCAAAAGAGTATCTGGCGCGATTTCGTCACGAAGTTTCTTGATTTCTGGAATCAATTCCCAATGTGCAGGCACTGCGCTCATTTCTTTTTTGGTCCGCAAATGAATCGATAAATTGGCAATATCCTGCTCAAATAGATGAGTCAGCCAGCCTTTCCACTCGTCCACGTCCGTATACCCAATTCTTGTTTTGACGCTGACAGGCAAGCCGCCTGCTTTTGCTGCCTGGATAATATCAGCTGCGTTGTCCGGATACCGGATCAAGCCACTGCCTTTTCCTTTGGCCGCAACATTTGGCACAGGACAACCCATGTTGATGTCGACTCCTTTAAAGCCTTGTTTCGCCATTCCGATGCTCATCTCTCGGAAATGCTCAGGCTTATTGCCCCATATATGAGCCACCATTGGTTGTTCGTCTTCAGTAAAGGTCAAACGCCCTCGCACACTAAAGATTCCTTCCGGATGACAGTAACTTTCCGTATTTGTAAACTCAGTAAAAAACACATCCGGTTTTGCCGCTTTTGCTATTACATGGCGAAACACTACATTCGTAACATCTTCCATCGGCGCCAATACAAAAAAAGGTCGTGGTAAATCACGCCAAAAATTCTCTTTCATATTCAAGTTCCAATCCTTTCATTAAAGGATGCAAGATCGATTCTTCATCCAAACATTATTATTCGATTTATACTAGCAATCCTTGTTGTATCGTCATCTCATTTTTTCTTAACCTTATACAGTTTACACGAATCGTCCGTTTGTGGAAAGTGGCGAGGTTTGTATTGACAATGCTACGTTGTTTAATCGCTTGCTGACTTTAGATTGGCTAGTCATCGTACTACTTTTCATCATAAAAGCGTCAACTCGATAATCGAGTTGACGCTTTTGGCTTGGAAATCAACGATCACACGATCTTTTCTGTTTCAAAAAACTGATACGCGTTTTTCCCTGATTTCTTCGCTTGAAATAAAGCGAAATCCGCATTTTTAAGGAGTGTTTTCAAGTCAATTTCGCTGTTAATTGAGTACGTAGCAATTCCAAGACTTGCAGAAAGTTGAAAATCATCATCCCAAGTCATCAAACTATCCAGTAAACGTGTCGCCATTTCACTCAGTCGTTCTGCGCTAGTTGGTTGAGAGAAATGGATAACGAATTCATCTCCCCCTAATCTAACAGCAAAAACATCCTCATACCCATCGATAAATTTCTGAAGTCTGGATGCAACTTCTTCTAACACCATGTCCCCAGCGTCATGACCGTACAAATCGTTGACTCCTTTAAAGCCATCCAAATCTAGAAAGAACACTGTTCCTCCAGAATCGTGATGGTCTTCGAAAAATTTAGCAAGATAACGTCTATTGTATAGGTTGGTTAACGCATCTCTATAAGCAAAACGCTCTAAATCCAAGTAATAAGAAAACATCCGAACAATTCGTTGAAGCAAGTGAATACTTTTCTCATCAAAACGGCTTACTTGATCATTCACCGCACACAATGTTCCGAATTTCTCTCCATTAACAAAAGAAATAGGGATCCCCAAATAAGATTTAATGTTGGCTTTTTCTAGTATATTCTTAAAATCACCTAAACTACTTTCTTTGCTGACGTCTTCATAAATCAACGGTTGTTTTGTTCCAAAATCAATGTGCTGACAAAGGGTATCATTAAGATTTACAATCGTACCTTCAGTGACATCAATGCTTGTATTATCATTTGATAATTTCAATATTACTTGCTGCGTATCATTAATAGAACTTAAAAAAATAAATTGCTCCGGCAAGATTTCTTTGGCGAGATCGAGTAAGTCAGTAGCTAGTTCATCAAAATTCTTGTACATTTCTAATTCTTGAAATATCGTCATCGTCAGGCACCTCGATTATCGTCATGTCCGTATTTTTAAGTTAACCAACTATCCATTTAATCGTATAAGTCTCACTAAAGCTTAACATAGACAGCGAATGGTTGTTAAACAACTTGCCCGCCTCTTGAATGACCCACTAAGTGATTATTGAAGACATTTAAGAGCTTCGTTTCTTGTCAGACACCTAGTGAAATAAATAGCAATACCCGAAAAAAGCTCTTTTATCGTTCAATTGATGGAGAGTCTGTGTTTACTTTTTATTGATAAAAGATAATTTTTGCCTAAAGACTCAATAAAAAAAAGCTTTACAATCAATAATTTCTCTTATATAGTAACTGAATAGTTATAATATTATAATCACCAGACAGAGGGTGGGATGCATGAAAATTGATAAAGCAGCAACAACTCCTCTTTATTCGCAAGTAGAGGTTATTTTAGAGGATAAGATTCTGACAGGAGTTTGGGACGAAGGTTTTCAGATTCCAACAGAAAACGAATTGGCAGAAACGCACGATGTTAGCAACATTACCATCAAACGAGCCATTATGAATTTAGTGGACAAAGGAATGCTCATGCGACAACGCGGACGCGGAACTTTTGTAACCAAACTGCCAACAGAGAAAAATATCCACAAATCAGAGTTTATCAAGATGAATGAAGAGATTAGCAGTTCTCATGATTTACTTGCAAGTGGTTTTCATCAAGCCTATCCTGGGGTAGCTAAGCAGTTAGGTTTGCCTGCAGACACTGAATTCGTCTATTTAGAGCGACTTGGCTATGAAGAAGGAGAATTGGTTTCGTTAGAGTACACTTATATTCCTCAGAATATCTGGCCCGCTATCGAACAGCCACCCAACAAAGATACATTTGTTTATGACGTTCTGAAAAAAACATGTGGAATTTCTCTAGCACGTTCGAAAAATTACTTTTCTGCAGCAGTCGCCAATGAAAAAGAAATGAAGTTGCTTGGAGTTCGTTCAAATACGCCGCTCTTTGTTTGGGAGCGCATTACGTACTCCACGTCCGGAGAGCCTGTTGAGTATTCTAAATTCGTTATGAAACAAGACAAAGACAAGTACTATGTAGAGTTAGAACTGACTTGATCGATAGAAAAAGTGATCTCTAATGTTGCCTACATCATTTTATATAGAAACTAGTATCATTTTAGTTTCTATTATTATATAAAGTTATAATATTATACTTAATTAAGTTAATATGATTTTAAAGCTGAGTTACCTGTTTTTTATACATTTAGAAGGATGGTGGGTTACATGGAAAAGCACAGCAAGGGGAAAAATGAAAAACGAAAGTTGAAATTGAAAGCGCCTACAACAACTGCATTACTGATGTTCATCATCGTTCTTGTCGCATTATTAACTTATATCGTACCTGCAGGTCAGTACGAGCGAGCAATGGATGATGAAACCGGTAGAGAATTAATCGTTGCGGATAGCTTCTCTTATACAGAATCTTCACCTGTTGGGCCTGGCGGCGTATTGTCATCCGTGTTTAACGGCATCGTTGGCGCTGCTGAGATTATCGCATTTGTCTTGATTGTCGGTGGCGTCTTTGGGGTCATCGTTAAAAGTGGCGCCATTAATGCGGCGCTAGCTCGATTGATCCATCGCCTGAAAGGAAGAGAATCTCTTTTTATCGTCATTGCCATGACTGCATTTGCGATTGGCGGTGCGACGTTCGGAATGGCCGAAGAGACTTTGCCTTTTGTTGCGATTGTACTCGCTGCAACAATTGCGATGGGCTATGACCGAATTGTCGCAGTATCGATTGTGGTCGTCGGCGTGTATGCAGGATATTCTGCTGGTCCTCTCAATCCTTTTAACGTTGGAATTGCACAAG
This sequence comes from Planococcus sp. ANT_H30, assembly GCF_008369335.1. NCBI lineage: Bacteria > Bacillati > Bacillota > Bacilli > Caryophanales > Caryophanaceae > Planococcus > Planococcus sp. ANT_H30. The sequence goes on from NZ_VOBJ01000009.1 coordinate 98,371, forward strand.
CTATCGCTGGATTGCCTCTTTTTTCAGGTATCGGCTTACGTACTATCCTAATGATTGGCGGATTGATCATCGCCATTCATCACACATTGAGATATGCCAAGAAAGTGAAACTGAATCCCAAAACAAGTCTCTTATCAGGAGAAACAGTCGAAGTCGAAACTGACGTTACATTGCTGGATAATCTCACCATGACCAAGCAACACAAAGCCATTATGATTATTTTGGGCTTATCACTTGTTTCACTCGTTTTCGGTGTATTGAAATACGGCTGGTACCTCGGAGAAATTTCTGCATTAATGTTACTGATGGGCATTATCGTTGGTCTTATTGCATTCAATGGTAGCTTTAATCAATTTACCGATGAATTTATGAAAGGTGCTGCTGAATTAACAGCTGCCGCCCTTATCATCGGCCTCTCTCGTGCGATTCTTGTCGTCATGGAAGAAGGACAGATTATTGATACTTTCGTTTATGCTGTGTCTACGCCGCTAGCAGGCTTACATAGTGTCTTTGCCGCTTGGGGCATGTACATTTCACAAGGACTTATTAACTTTGTTATTCCGTCATCTACAGGACAAGCTGCTGTTGTGATGCCGATTATGTCTTCTATTAGTGATGTGATTGGCATTAACCGTCAAATTGCCGTTCAGGCATTTCAATCTGGAGATGGTTATTGGAATATGATTACTCCAACACATCCAGTTCTGATGGCGGCACTTGGCATTGCAGCTGTTCCATTTGGTAAATGGATTCGTTTTGCAGGACCACTCGTATTAAAATGGACGATTTGGACAATGATTATTTTAGCAATTGGTGTATGGATTGACTGGGGTCCATTTTGATTCCAACTAGTAAAAGAAAAATCGCGAACTGGGAGTAGATAAAGATGAAAAAAAGCACAAAATGGACAATCTTAGGTGGCGGCAACGGCGGGCAAACAACAGCTGGGCATTTAGGAATAATGGGATTCGACGTGACACTGTATGACATTTTTGAAGATACGATTCAAGCCATTAAAAAACAAGGTGGCGTCTTTCTTGAAGATGCATTAACTGGATTCGGCAAAGTTAGCTGTGCCACAACGAATATCGAAGAAGCATTGCAAGATGCCGATATCGTACTGATCACAGTACCTGCTACTGCACATACTTTAGTTGCCAAGGCATGTGCAAAGCATTTGAAAGATGGGCAAATTATTGTCTTAAATCCAGCAGCCACATTCGGATCATTAGCATTTGAAAAAACTCTCCATGACGAAGGCTGTACAGCAAATGTGACACTGGCAGAAACAAACACGTTATTGTATGGTTGCCGCATTATCGAAGCCGGTAGAACTCAAGTGTTCGGACTGAAAAACCGAATTTTGATTGCGGCACTTCCCGCTACTGAAACGCCAAGAGTTGTGGCAGCTTTGCAAACAGCATTTCCGCAGTTTGAAGCCGCCGATAGCATTTTGGTAACAAGCTTTGATAACACCAATCCGATTTTGCACCCAGCGACAACATTGCTGAATGCCGGCACAATCGAATCCGATCGCGAATGGCATTTTTATATTGATGGCTTTACTCCATCCATTGGACGATTTGTTGAAAGCATGGATGAGGAACGGCTTGCAATCGGACGCGCTTTAGGTCTTGAGTTATTATCGTGTCGTCAGCAGCTTGAAGTTGAGTATGATGTTTATGAAAATAGTCTCGCAGAATCGGTACGGAATAATAGCGTATATCAGGATATTAAAGGACAAAAAACGCTTGATACACGTTACTTATCAGAAGATATTCCTATGGGCCTTGTGCCTTTCGTCGCTCTTGGCAAGTTGCTTCAATTACCGACAGCACGAATGGAAGTAATTATCGAGATGGCACAACTTGTCCTTGACCGTGATTTAATGACTCATGCAAGAACGCTTGAAAATCTTGGTATTGACGACATGACCGCCGAAGAATTTTTGCAATATGTCCAAACGGGTCAGCGATCTTAAAAACTGGATTTATACCTGGCAGCCGCATCCGAGTGGTTGAGTCTTAAAACAGACTGACCATTTCGAATTCCCTATTTCCTTACATCCGCTCAAGCATATTTTTTTCGTCTACACAGGCACTCCTGTACAATGAAGATAATAGAGAGAGGAGATTGATTTGGTAATGACGACTTACGAAGAAAACATAGCAGGTTTTGAAAAAATTGATTCCGCGAAAGCACAAGAATTGGTAAAAGGGGAAACCGAAGCCGTCATCTACGTTGGCAAGGCTGTATGTCCTTTCTGCCAAACTTTCGTTAAAAAACTAAAAGATGTTTCGGAGCAAACGAATACGCATATCTACTACGTGAACAGCGTAGAAGCAGCTGATATGGATGGCATTTCAGCATTCCGTAACCAATACAACATTCCAACAGTTCCTGGTTTCATCTATACAAAAGGTGACACGACAAACGTAAAATGTGATTCATCTATGAACGAAGCAGAAATCAAAGCTCATATGAATAAATAAGCTACTTCCAACAAAAAAGAAAAGACCGCTGATCCTAGTAGGAATCAGCGGTCTTTTTGTCTTTTAAACTTAATAAGTAACCCAACTCAATCCGGTCGTCCCTTCGCCCGCATGAACACCTACACAAACACTGAGTGCCATCACGTGTACGTTCAGATCAGGAAACTCTTGCACGAGCTCGTCTTTCCAGGTTGTTGCGTCTTCCTCGTTATTACAGTGAATCACAGCAATTTCTGGCACCGTGGCTATGGCCATATCTGCACGCAATAAAGACAGGACATGATCTTTCGCCCGCTTATTTGACCGCACTTTTTCGGTCATAACGGGTTTGCCATCTATGAAACTGATAACAACTTTAATGTTCAGTAAATTACTAATGAAGGTTTGTGTTCCAGAAACACGCCCACTTTTATGTAATTGGTTTAAGCTCGAAGGAATAAAAGACAGCTTCGATTTATCTGTCATTCTCGTAATAGTTGCCACTACTTCTTCTACGTCTTTGCCTTCTGCGAACAGTTTACTACCCATTTCAATCATTTTAATCATTGGAAAAGAACCAATTTTCGAGTCAATCGGATATACTTTAAAGTCGGTCATTTTTGAAGCGGCCTGTGCGCAGTCAATTGTCCCCGAAAGTCCACTTGATAGATGTACAGCAACTGCAAAATCATAGCCTTCTAATTCTAGTTTTTCATACAAAGCAAGCATTTCTCCAATTGCTGGTTGTGAAGTTTTAGGTGAAAATTTTGATAAGCGTAATCTATCGTAAAACTCCTCTTGTGTGAGATCGACGGATTCTCTAAATGACCCATCAGAAAAAACAACACTTAAAGGCAGTACGTATACATCATGTTTTTGGATAAAAGCGTCGTCTAATTGTGCAGCTGTATCCGTAATCCAAGCTATTTTTTTCATTAAAAACTTCCCCTCTACATACAAGTTTCATATTGGAACTAGCTATCTACTAACGATAACTTACCTGACTGACAACGAGCGCACTAGTGACAGTTGTCATATATAGGAGAAGTTTTAAAAGCGCTGTCATATTTTGAACATATCTACCCTTTTGCTTTTTCTTGACAAAAAAACAGCCAGCAACGGATGATCCGTTGCTGGCTGTTTGAGTAGTTATTTCTAGTGTGTTTTTCAACATACATCCGTTAACAAGATGAGCATGAACTTAGTCTTTTAGTGAATTATCTTTTGTTTTCTTACTGACTACTGCTCTATTTTTCAATTTAGCAGTTCTGCCAAATTGATCTTCATACATAACTTTTGCTGCTTTTGGAGCAGACCAAAAAGTTGTCACTAAAAGCAGGGAAACCGGAATTGCTGTAACAACAATAAACGATTGAATCGCTTCAATTCCCCCTTCACTAATCATCAACAGCACAATTGCTACTGCCCCCATAATAACTGCCCAGAAAATACGCATCGATTTTGGCGGATGACCGTCTCCTGTTATCGCAACTGAAATGGTATAGGCCATCGAGTCCGCAGTCGTGACAACGAACAAAATGGTAACCAACAAGAACAACGGTGCAATGAATGAATCGAGTGGCAATTGTTGTGTAATGGCCATCATCGCAGCTGGCATACCCGAAGTGTTCAAAGCATCCGAAATAATGCCTGGTTCGGCTAGCTCATAAAACATCCCCGTACCTCCAACAACCGTAAACCAAAATGCCGTGACGATTGGTGCTGTGATAGACACTGCTAAAATCAATTCACGAATCGTACGTCCGCGCGTAATCGTTGAAATAAAGATCGCCATCATTGGACCATAACCAAGGAACCAACCCCAGAAAAAGATGGTCCAAGAACCTAACCACACTGAGTCTCCACGGAACGTACTCATGGCAAGAAATTCTTGAAGATGAACGCCTGTCGCCGCCAGGAATGTATTGAGGATAAAACCACCTGGTCCTAGTATCAAAATCGCAGCCATTAAGATCAGTGTAATAATAATATTTAAATTACTAAGAAATTGGATCCCTTTACGTAAACCTGAAATAGCCGAAATTGTAGCGATTATCACTACACCAATAATAATAATTACCTGCGTTAACAAGTTATTCGGAATTCCAAACAATACTTCCATTCCGTAAGCCGCTTGCAAGCCGAGAAACCCAATCGGTCCAATTGTCCCTGCTGCTACAGCAATGACTGCAGACGCATCAATAATCGTCCCAAGTGCACTATTTTTCATGATTTTTTCACCGAGTAAAGGATACAGCAAAGTACGCGGCTTTAACGGCATGCCTTTTTGGTAATGTGCATACATCAACACAATCGTTCCAAGCGTTCCGAGAATGGACCATGCCAGAAAGCCCCAGTGCAAGTAAGATTGTGCAAATGCAGGAATAACAGCACTCTCTGTAGCAGCTACTACACTTGCCCCAGCAAAATTAGGGGAAGGATCAAGAAAGTGGTACATCGGTTCAGCAGCGGCCCAAAATACCCCACCACCTGCTAGTAACGTCGTCATAATCATGGCAATCCATTTAAAATAAGCAACTTCCGGCTTTTCAAGACCCCCTAAACGAATGTTGCCGTATTTTGAGAACCCAAGGAAAAGTGCAATAAAAAACGTTCCTAAAAATAGCACTTGCCAAAATCCTCCGAAATATTTAACAGCAAATGCAAAAGATTGATTGACCATATTTGATACAAAATCTACATTGATAAATGATGCAAGTACAAAAGCAACGAGTAACCCCCCACTAATTAGCAGTACAGGCCAGTCTGTTCTCGATCTATATTTATTCAAAATAAAACCTCCTTTATCCGCATAAAATCTACATACATATTTCTAGCTGTTGTTTGGTTATGATATCCATTTTAATAGTTGCCGCAAGCGACAGCATCTGCTGTACACAAGTGTCTAAACAACCATCCATTTTTGTTTTCATCTACTTTTGTTGATCCTGTGTACTAGACAATTGACCTGGCAAATATGATAAGCTGTACCTCCATAAACAGTAATCGTTTCAATTGTTTTCACTCTTACTTTGCATAGAAAGAAAGAACTTTTCACTTGAAAGGTTTTTTGCAATAAGTATACAATTGTATATGATATACACACAATTTACCAACTCTTTCATCACTTACAGTATGAATTGAAGAGATAGATTCAGTTAACATCCTTTTTACGGAAGTTCTATCATACAAACGCCCAAAACCAAGTAGTTATCTCTGAACATTAGCTTGTTTCTCTTTTGTTTATCCTTTAAATTCTACTTAAAACCATTTCCGCTCCTTTTATTAGTAAATACATTCAAAAAGTCTCTAACACGCTTTTGTGCTAGAGACTTTTATCCTCATAAATAAAGTGCCATGGACAAGTTATCGTAATAACGTTCGCCGTCATAGACGTCTCGATAAAAAGTGCCTTCTTGCTCAAACCCTACTTTCTTATAAAGTGCGATGGCACGCTCATTATCTGCACGCGTGACGAGTGAAATTTTTTCGGTTTGTCCATTTGTCTTAGCCCAATCGATTAAAGTATTCATCAATACGCGGCCAAGTCCATTTCCTGTATGTGACTGACTAATCACAATACCCAGTGTTCCCACATGGCGATACCTAGGCTTAGAACTAGAATCAATTGTGCCGATCCCCAAAATCTCTTTTCCTTCTATTACAAGAAACATACAAGTACCTTTGAATTTTTTCATTTGTACAATGGCTTGTGTCAGGCTCTCCGCAGACAGGGAATACTCATCATGACCAAAAGACAAATAGTCTGTCTCTCCGCCAACTCTATTATAAAACTCAACAATTTTCGTACCGTCTTCTGGCTGTGCACTCCGTATGGCATAGGTCACTATAACTTCCTTCTTTCTATTCGTTAACTGCTCTGTCAAAGATGGTGATTACAAAGTTTGGCAAACGTTTCACTAACCTTCCAAAAAAAAATTCTCGTGTTACACTCACTTTTAAACCAACACTCTTACTATACCTCAATAACGAGTAGCCGAACTTCAATATAAGTAGTAGTGAATACAACATTCAAAAGGCCGTTCATCCACTACTGGATGAACGGCCTTTTGATGCAATGCACATTGCTAACTAACATATGCGAATCCATTGAGACTTCTAGCTTTCTTAGTCTTCTAATGAACTTGCAGTCAGTTCATCAGCTATTGTCACTGGTTTCTTCTCTTTAACTTCTTTTCCAAACTGATCTTCATACATGATTTTCGCTGCCTTTGGAGCAGCCCAAAAGGTCGGTAGTAACAACAAGGAAACCGGAATTGCTGTAACAACAATAAACGATTGAATCGCTTGGATCCCGCCTTCACTAATCATTAACAGCACAATCGCTACTGCCCCCATAATAATTGCCCAGAACACACGCATCGATTTTGGCGGATGGCCGTCTCCTGTTATGGCAACTGAAATGGTATAAGCCATCGAGTCCGCAGTCGTGACAACGAACAAAATGGTAACTAGCAGGAATAGCGGTGCTATGAATGTACTCAGTGGCAATTGTTGTGTAATCGCTACCATGGCAGCTGGTGTACCTGATGCATTCAATGCCTCCGAAATAACGCCTGGCTGAGCTAGTTCATAAAACATCCCCGTACCTCCAACGACCGTAAACCAAAATGCCGTAACGACTGGTGCGATAATGGACACCGCCAAAATCAATTCACGAATCGTACGTCCCCGGGTAATCGTTGAAATAAAGATCGCCATCATTGGACCATAGCCAAGGAACCAGCCCCAGAAAAAAATGGTCCAAGATCCTAACCAAACCGAATCTCCACGGAACGTACTCATGGCAAGGAATTCTTGAAGGTGAACGCCTGATGCCGCGAGAAATGTATCAAAAATAAATCCACCTGGACCCAGTAGCAAAATCGCAACCATTAGGATTAGCGTGATGATGACATTTAAATTACTGAGAAATTGGATTCCTTTACGCAATCCTGTAACAGCTGATATCGTAGCGATAACGACTACAGCAATGATAATGATTACTTGTGTCAATAAAATGTTAGGTACCCCGAACAACGCTTCCATTCCGTAAGCGGCTTGCAAGCCGAGAAACCCAATTGGTCCAATCGTTCCTGCTGCTACAGCAATGACTGCAGACGCATCAATAATCGTCCCAAGTGCACTATTTTTCATGATTTTTTCACCAAGCAAAGGGTACAGCAAAGTACGCGGCTTTAATGGCATGCCTTTTTGGTAATGTGCATACATCAATACAATCGTTCCAAGTGTTCCGAGAATCGACCACGCAAGAAAGCCCCAGTGCAAGTAAGATTGTGCAAATGCAGGAATAACAGCGCTCTCTGTACCGCCCACTACACTTGCCCCAGCAAAATTAGGGGAAGGATCAAGAAAGTGGTACATCGGTTCAGCAGCGGCCCAAAATACCCCGCCACCTGCTAGTAACGTCGTCATAATCATGGCAATCCATTTAAAATAAGCAACTTCCGGCTTTTTGAGACCTCCTAAACGAATGTTGCCGTATTTTGAGAAGCCGAGGAAAAGTGCAATAAAAAACGTTCCTAACAGCAATATTTGCCAAAATGATCCGAAGTATTTTACGGCAAATGCGAAAGATTGGTTGACCATATTTGATACAAAATCTACATTGATAAATGCCGCAAGTACAAAAGCAACGAGTAACCCCCCACTAATTAGCAGTACAGGCCAGTCTGTTCTAGATCCATATTTGTTCAAAATAAAACCTCCTCTATCCGCATATGTTGTAACCGCTTACTTTTTAAAAAAAGTGGAGAAACTTTACTCCACTTCAACGATAATATCAATTTCAACAGCTGCTCCGCGCGGCAACATCATGCCAACTGCAGTTCGCGCATGCGTGCCAACTTCTTCACCAAACACTTCAACCAATAAGTCTGATGCGCCGTTCATAACTTTTGCCTGACCCGTAAAATCGAAAGCCGTGTTGATCATGCCGAGTAATTTGACGAATTTCTTCACTTTTGATAATTCTCCAACTTCTTCTTTAATCGTCGTTAACGCAAATAAAATCGCTTGTCTTGAAGCTTCATAGCCTTCTTCAATTGTTAAGGTATCGCCTACTTTGCCAATTACATCATAAGAAAGTGAACCGGATAAAAACAGTAAATTTCCTGTTCGAACACAAGAAATGTAATTCCCACCTTTTGCACGTTTTTCAGGTAACGCTAATCCTAGTTCTTTTAATTTCTCTTCTGGTTTCATCTGGATCACCTTGCCCTTTTTAAAGTGAGTATGCAATTTCTTTTGTTGCAGCTAATAAATTCGAGATATGTGGCTCCATCGTTTTACGGTTCCATCTAAAAAGTGGGCCGGATATAGAGATTGCACCAATGACGCGGTGTTGCGGATCAAATACCGGTGCCGATATCGCTGCTACATTGGTCGTAATTTCCTCTTCATTTGTTGCATATCCTTGATTTCTTGTTTCTTCAAGCAATTGCTCGATTCGACTTCTTTCTTCTGGTGGGCGTGTTGACAGCACACGCTCTTGTAATTCAGTTGACTGAAATGCAAGAATCGCCCGTCCGCTTGCACCGACATGAATCGGTAACCGTTTGCCCATTCCAACTGAACGTCTGATTTCTTGCTGACTTTCATACTCTAATACACAGATGCGCATTTGACCTGTTGGCATATAAAATCCAACTGTTTCTTCTGTTTCGTTGCGTAGCGACAACAGCCACGGTTCAACCACAGGGGCAATTGGCACTTCCGTTAAGATTTTATTGGCGTAATCTAAAAATACAGTTCCTAAAGAATATAATTTAGAGCGAGGATCTTGAAAAACCATGCCCTCAATTTTTAATGTTGTTAACAAGCGATGAACAATTGTCGTTGATAGCCCTAAGTCTTTACTAATTTCCCCGACACCTTTTGAACCTGATCCTTCATTCAAATAATTAATAATTGATATGGCACGTACTACTGTTGCTGATACTTCCGGTGTTTTTTTCACATTCATATACTCCTTTGCACTCTATTATGACTCATTATGTTACATGCAAATTAGTAAAATAGAAAGGGAAGGCTGCATCCTTCCCTGCTGCTACTCTTTACTTAGTTACTGTTAATGTAACGTGTTTTGTTTTGGCAATAAAACTCAACGGCTTCGCTGCCTAGCTCTTTATATGTGCCTGTGCTTGACTGCTTGTAGCCGCCAAATGGTGCTTGGAAGAATGTGCCTGTTGTCGTCATATTCACTTTGACAATTCCGGCTTGAATTTCGCTAAGTGCACGGTTCATGTATGTTAAGTTTTTCGTGCAAATAGCAGCTGACAAACCAAATGCCACGTCATTTGCTACTTCAATTGCTTCATCAATTGAGTCAATTTCAATAATGCTAATAACAGGACCAAATACTTCTTCTTGTGCAATGGTCATCGCTGATTTTACACTACCGATAACCGTTGGTTCAACGAAAAATCCTTTGTCTGACCCTGCAAATTCTGGAATTCCGCCACCCGTTAATACTTCGCCGCCTTCATCGATTGCTTTCTGAATTAGATCTAATGTAGATTGACGCTCTCCTTCACTTACTTGGGGGCCCATTGTAACGCCTTCATCCATGCCATTACCTATTTTGATTTCTTTTGACTTCGCCACTAATTTATCCGTAAACTCTTGACGAATGTCTTTGTGAATAACTACACGACTCGTTGCTGTACAGGCTTGCCCCGTTTGACCGTATCCACCAGCTACGGCAAGTGCGACTGCTGCATCCACGTCGGCATCTTCCATCACGATCAATGGATTTTTGCCACCCATTTCAAGCAAGACACGTTTCATTTCTTTTGCGGCTTCTGCGTAAATTAAGTTTCCTACACGATTTGATCCTGTAAATGTAATGGCTTTAACTGCAGGATGATTGATCATCTCCGTTACAAGGCGACCCGGTCCCACTAATTGGTTTACGACACCTGAAGGTACACCCGCTCTTTCAACAATTTCCATAAATTTCTGTGCCGTCAATGGCGTTTCAGAAGAAGCTTTTAACACAACTGTATTGCCGCTCAAAATAGCAGGCGCAATTTTCCAAGCTGGAATCGACAATGGGAAGTTCCATGGTGTTACGACTAATACAACACCTAGTGCTTCTTTGTGTAATTCAATTTGAACGCCCGCCATATCCGATTCAATGATACGTCCTGTCATGCGGCGTCCTTCACCTGCATAAAACTTCACGATGCCTGCTGCGTAATTCACTTCTTTAAATGCATCTGCGTATGTTTTACCTTCTTCTTGAACAATGATTCGAGCAATTTCTTCTGCTTCTGCTTCCATGATCGCTGCAATTTTGAATAAGTATTCGCCTCTTGCAGGAGAGGGTGTTTTACTCCATGCTGGGAATGCTGCTGCTGCCGCTTCAATAGCTGCTTGCGCGTCTTTTTCGTTAGACTGACGAACGTTTACCACAACTTCATCTTTGTTTGCAGGGTTTCTAATTTCAAGCATATCTGTTCCTGATGTTTCTACCCATTCACCATTGATAAAGTTCTTTAACACGCGTACTTCATTTTTTACTGTCATCATTTACAATCTCCTCCAGCTGTTATATGGTTTAGCCCGCTCCATGCGATCGGGATTGGTCTGTTGATTCGACTAACATTCGCTTGCCCGTTTCGTTTAAATCCATCCACAATTCTTTGTTGATTTCTGCGCCGTTTTCCCATGAAGAAATCCATTTTTGTTCGAAATCCTCAGTTGTTGTGATAATGCAAGATGGGTCGATGGTTTGTTCGAATTGCTCAATCAATTGATCTATGGCTTCTATAGACTTTGTTCCGAACATGAAAAAGTCTGTAAAGGTTTCCGGCAATACGAGCGCTTTGTCTCCAGTAAGCCTCAATTGTTTATTGATTATTTCCACTATGTCCGCATTGTTTCGCTTATGAATCATCACCGGAAACTCCATACTTGGTGACGCGATAATGAGCGACGAATGACCTCTTAACTTATACAAAATGATGCTTCCCAGTCCTTTTTTCGACATATACATAGCTTGCTGCGCCAGTACGCGTGACGGAGTCGTTTGTTTAATGCACACAGCGGTTGATTGTTGATTTTGCAAACGCGCAATTACGTAATCTGCGCACGCTTTTCCGAGTAACATTCCACTTTGTTTGCCACCATTTATCACTGTCAGTTGCGCTGTTTCACTTACTATTTTCAATTCTTCTAGTTGGCTTTGTAAGTTTGGCAACTCATCTGATAATTGCTGCAATCCATATAACCCAAGAAACTCGGCATTTGCAACGGTTTCTGCCCCTTCTTCTGCGTATCCGTAAGGAACTCCACACGCTTGAAAGATTTTTTTGCAATGCGTATATAATTCTATGTGAGAGACACGCATGTCACCAACTCCTTCTGCGCCTTAAACCCTTCGTCGAAGAAACGGTACCAGTTGCCACCCATAATTTTAGAAATTTCATCAAACGTCATGCCACGAGCAGATAACCCTTGAACAATATTCGGGAAATCAAGTGGCGTTTGGAACCATTCTGGCCAATCCGGCCAACCTGGATTTTCTTTTGAACCCGCACCATACTCGATTTCATGCGTCCACCTTCCCATTCTCATCCATGCCAGAAAATCAACAGACATGTTATGCGTCAAATCGGTTCCAATTCCGATGTGATCAATGCCCATGAAATCTGCAGTGCGTGCAATCATATCGCAAAACTCTTCTAAAGTTGTACCTGCTCCGTTGATCAAGTGAGGATAAGCACACACACCAAGCACGCCTTTATTGTCACGTAATGCCGTTAAAATTTCTTCTGACTTGTTACGCTTTGTTGGGTAAATCCAATCTGGATTAGCATGGGTAATCGCAACTGGACGACTTGATAATGCCAGTGTGTCTAATGATGTTTTGTTGCCCACGTGGGACAAATCAATGACCATTCCAACGCGGTTCATCTCGGCAATGACGTTCTTGCCGTATCTTGAAAGACCAGGATCTGTTTCTTCATAACAGCTGCTGCCGACAAGATTTTGATTATTGTATGTTAATTGCATAATTTTCACACCAAGTTGATTGAATACCGATACTAATCCCAGTTCATCTTCTAAAGCAGATGTATTTTGTGCACCAAGAATGATGCCCAGTTTTCCGATACGCTTCGCTGTAGCAATATCTTCTCCTGTTTTTACAGCCATTACTAGGTCGTTGTGATCCGCAAAGAATCGATGCCATTCCGCCACTTTGGTCAAAGTTTCACGAGCATTCTCCCACAATCCAACACAAGCATGCACACACGTAACGCCACCCTTTTGCAGCATCACTACAAAATCTCGGTCCCATTTACTTAGTTCCAGTGCGTCTATAACCATCATGTCTTTTATATCAATCGTCATTTGATCTCCTCCGAATTTGGTAATAATGGATAGAACCAATCATCATTAAATGCAGAGGTTCCGATTTCTTCAACTAATGGAGCACCTTGGAATAATGTAATGCGAACCCACCGATTCGACTTCGGATCAAATCGTTCTGCTCCAAAAATGGCTAGCTTACATCGCAACAAGTACACTGGCAGTAAATCAGCCCCTGTTAAATTCGCTTGTACTTCGCCATACGGTAATCCTTCAAGAGATTGAATTCTTCTAACAATTCCTCTTAATTCTGGCTTTTCAAATAAAAATAACGCAACTGACTGCTCATCTTCACACGTTGCTAGTTCTGCTGTGAGTTGTTGAACTTGCTCGGCGATATTCATCGGCATTGCGAGTTCAGCGCCGGGATCGACTCCGTGTTCACCTAGACGAGGTTCTTCTTTTTCGACTGATCGATACCAGAAATAATGTTTTTGCTCGGGTTGACTGAAATCATATTGGAATACCCACTCGTACTGCTTTTTAATAATTGAACGCAGAGCTCCAATCGTCATTTCAGGTACTAGGAGAATGCGATCATCTGCATTTGTTTGTTGCTCCAAGTCTACAATAATTTCTGGATATAACTCGATTAGTTGAGAATTAATAAGTTCTTGTGCTTCGACAGTAAATTGCTCTTTTACTCGGTCCGTCAGTTGCACCCAAGTCTGTTCAGTATTGCCTCCTGAACGAATTGCTGTTTCACTACTATCTTTTACTAACGTTAAAATGGCTTCGACTTCATTAGCTAAGTGTCTCGGATTTTCAAAAAACAATGTGTGCGGAATAGGTGCACTTTCAAAGAAGTGATGAACCCGATCTAAGTTGCGAATGAAACGCTTATAATCTTCAGGTGAAGGGTTTTTTTGTTTTGCACACGCCAATGCCGTTTCTCGAATCATCATCCACTGGTTAAGAAGTTTTGGATGCGAAATCACATAAGGAACCATTCCAAGGCCCGTTGCATTCCCTGTGCCTACTAATCTTTTTGCCTCTACTCCCAGTTGAGCCGCTTGTGGATTCCGTTTGCGCGCGATGTGTTCAACCATTTCAAAGCTGAAATGACGCAACATATACACCGCGAACATTTGCGCTTGAAATGCACCGCTGAATGTATGATGTTCTTTTACTTTTTCATAAGGCGCAATGCCAAACTTGCCATTACCATAAACCGCTGTCGTTCTGAACAAGTAGCCAATTTCGTATAGGATATTTAAGTCTGGCTGTTCTCCTTTTGATAGCGCTTCCACAACGTGCTTGAAAACACGCTGACTTTTATTAGCTCTTGACCAAACGAGATCCGTTACATCGCCTCTGCCCATTTCTTGTTTTGGAAGTTCTTGCTTCATTTTTTTTAATTTCTTTTCGGAAACTTCGCCTTCACACAATGCGAACGTGATATCCCATCGTTCTGAAATGACACGATCACTTCGAACTTCATCACTAATTTCTCGTGACAAGGCAACAAACGTATAATGTCCTTGCGGAGTTGTAATTTTATATAAAGCTTCCCCGTAGCCATCGTTATCTAAATCGAATAATGTTTGTTTAATATCCCAAGCTTCGCGCATCATTTTGCGGAACATAATTCGTAAAAAACTGAGACTGGTTGAGCGCATAACTCCTAGTCTTTGGATTTGCATTACTTCAGATGCAGGTCTAAGTGCATCACAATTTTCAATCGCTCGGTTGACCATAATAACCATCCTCCATCTTTCTACTCCTACAGCACTTTTATATAATTCCGAATAACGGGATGCATTTCCGAATCACTCCATTTATCATAATTCCGTTTGAATACTCTGTCAATCATTTCGTATAAAATAATACGAAATGTTCAAATTTTTTTTATATTCTATACTCCTATTTGAGTGATACCAAGCTTCCGCTCCTTCATTTGAGAAACTAGTAATCCAGTTCTATTTTATGTGATTTCAGCACTTCCTATTTTCACTATGCAAAAAAAAGAGAGAACCCAAATACGCTAAGGTTTCTCTCTTTTAATATATTTTTAGCTAACTGTAAAGTCGAACACGATCTAAATATCATCAAAATCAACTCTTAGCTATGCCATTTTCTATGATAGTAGTAAATTGTCACAAGAACGATAAATTCGGACGTTGGAATCGCGAGCCAGACACCCGTCAATCCAAATAGTCGAGGCATAATCATCAGCAAGATTAGCAAAACAATCATTTCGCGTGCTGCAGTAATCCAGGTCGCCATTCGAATATGTCCAATAGATTGATAATAAGTCATCATGACAAAGTTTGTTCCCATAAAGAGATAGGCGATAAAGAATAGTTTAATGCCCGATACCGCTAGCGCCAGCACTTCTTCTGGGAAGTCACCAAACAAGCTGACAATCTGAGTTGCTGCAAATTGACCAATGAGCATAAAGAAGATACCCGCTGCTAGAGATGTAGCTATTGCCAGACGTATCGTTTGCTTTATCTTTTGTTCATCCTTGGCTCCGCTGTAATAACTGATCAACGGTTGGATAGCAGCACCCATTCCGAGAAATAACAACAACATCACACTGTGAACATAGTTCAAAATGGTAAAAGCTGATACACCCACAGTTCCAGCAAGATATTTAAAGGTAAGATTATGAGAAATCGTAAAAACTGAAATTCCGACTTCTGCAAGAAAACTTGGAAACCCAACCGCTAATATAAGAAGAGTAAGCTTCTGATCAAACTTGAAACGTACCAAACGTAAGTTGCTTTTTTTTCTAAAAAAATGCGTACTGAGAATCACTAAACCAACAAGTCCACCAAGTATCGTTGCAAAAGCTGCACCTTTTACGCCAAAATCTAGTATAAATAAAAACACATAGTTCAATATGATATTGACCACTGACGTAGAAATCAGCGCAATCATTGCTGTATTAGGACCTCCATCATTTCGCACTAAAATACTAAAAGTGTTTTCTACGGTAAAGACGAATCCAAACAGCAACATAACGTTCAAGTAATCGGATGTATATTCAAACGTATCCACATTCGCACCTAGTAAATAAGCAAGTTCTGTTCTGAAGATAAAGGCAGTCAGTCCAATGATGATCGTTAAGACAAAGATAGAGGTGATCGCATGTGAAAAAATGATCCGTGCTTGATCTGGACGTTTTGCACCCATCATTGCCGAATATCGAGTCGCAGCACCAATACCAATCCATAAGGACATCGCTACAAAAATAGTGAATACGGGTCCCGCAATTCCGACACCAGCCAAAGCGATAGGTCCTAACTTGTTACCGACCATAATCCCGTCAGCAACAATATTAACAGCCATCAGCAACATTCCAACAATCGACGGAATTAAGTACCTCAAGAAAGACTTTCCTACTGATTCCATGTCCAATCTATTTGTTATTTGTTTCTCTTCCATAACCAATTCAAATCCTCACCTAAGCATTACGTTACCAACATAAAAGGGGGTGGTATATCACGAATTAGGACATTCACCCTTTTTTCCAGTTAAAATTCCGGTCAATAATACGTCCACAATTGTTTCAACTGATTCTGTTACCGTAATGCTATGTACTAAAAAGAAATGTTTATCCAGTGTAATGTTGGAAGCCTCTATAATCACTCTGATCAACAAGTCGATGTTTATATCCTTAACAATCCCTGTTCGAATACCTTCTTCAAGAAGCCCCTTAATATCATCCCACTGGTTGAACTCCCGATTTACGCGCTCCCACTGTTCAGGATAGGTGCGTTTTAATTGCTCCAGAATGCGCAAATCGTAAAATTCATTGTATTTCGGTAAAACAGCAATGGTTTTTTTAATCTTTTCAGCAAGCGTCCAATCTGTGTTATCGATTATTTGCCGAGTCTGATAGTCAAATTCATTAAGTGTACTGTCAATAATGGCATCAAGAATATCCACTTTCGATGAAAAATTTTCGTATAATGTGCGCTTACTTATGCCCAGGCGCTTTGCCAGCTCATCCATCGTGAATTTGATCCCGTTGTAACGTGTTTCCTCAATAAATGCTTGTATGATTCGTGCTTTCAATATATTCTCCTCCTCAGAAAACTTTAAAAACTTTTTTAGTTTTCCTGGTTTAACAATAGTATAATCTGTAACTTGTGTCTATAAAAAAGCCTCCAAGCCATTTCCTCGTATTCGAGGGATTCAAAAAACCTAATCCATAGGAGGATTAGGTTTTGTACTGAGATTAGTTGCACTAGCCGAGCTGCGTTAGTTGGTTATTTTGCAGTTTGACCACCGTCTACTGCTAAATTGACACCCGTGATGTATGAAGATCGATCTGAACAAAGCCATAACGCCGCTTGTGCTTGTTCATCCGGGAGGGCCATGCGACCAAGCGGAATATCATTTTCTACGTATTTTGCTTGGTCAGGTACTTCTTTTGCCCACGACTCTACAGCAGGAGTTAGCGTCATCCCTGGACAAATTGAATTGACGCGAATTCCTTTTTTCGCATATTCTAGCGCGACTGATTTCGTCAGTCCATTGACCGCCCACTTTGCAGCACTATACGTTGCTAAGTTTTCTGATCCGATCAGACCTGATGTAGAGGCGGTATTTACAATATTTCCTCCACCAGAATCGAGCATAGCCGGAATTTGGTGTTTTAATGAAAAGTACAAACTAGTTTGCGTAATTTGTATACAACGGTCCCAGTCGGCTGTTTTCGTTTCGGCAATCGGCAAAGATGGCGCGCCAATGCCAGCGTTATTATGTGCCCAATCCAAGCGGCCATAATGTTCGACCGTTTGCTTCACAAGATCGATTACTTCTTGCTCATCTGCAACGTTGCATCGTAAGAAAATTGCATCGCCACCTGCCTCTACGACTTGTCGCACTGTTTCTTTACCGCCTTCTTCATTAATATCAGAGACGACCACTTTTGCACCTTCTGCGGCAAACGCAAGTGCACTCGCTCTTCCAAGTCCACTCCCCGCTGCGGTAATAATTCCTACCTTATCCATCATTAGAGTACCCAAACCAATTCCTCCTTTTTTATCCATACATTCTAATGATTCTGTATACTTTATTTTTATCCTTCTTTTGCTTTAAAATCTTCCGATTCAATAGGCAACTAATACGAAGTAATAGGTATGAAGTTAGGTTCATTGTTCTGAAATTCTACAATCAAGTTGAATGAATAATTATTCGTTTTCCTTCTATTTTCTTCTATATAACTGCGGGTAAAGCGGTAGTAGAAAACATCCACACCTCGTGGCATCAAACGAGAAAATTAGGGTATAGATAACTGTTCTTCGTTTTTAAAAGCAAGTCGACTTTAGATTCCAACAGCTTTATACAAAGGTTCACAACCCAACTAGAGAGGTGTTCATAAAATAATGGTTCATTCACAAACTGTCGATACGTCTCAATCATTCGATTTAAAAAAATACATTCCGCTGTTAGCTGTGTTGCTATCAGGTGCTTTTATCACCATTCTAAACCAAACACTTCTTGCTACGGCATTACCACCGATTATGAAAGATCTTCAGATTAGTGAAAGTACGGTTCAATGGTTGCAGTCTATTTTCATGCTGGTCAACGGCATTATGATTCCCATCACCGCGTTTTTAATCGGTAAGTTTACGACGCGCAGTTTGTTTTTGACCGCGATGGGCATATTTGCGACAGGTACGCTCGTCGCAGCCGTTTCTCCTGACTTCACGTTTTTGTTAATAGGACGTATGTTGCAAGGTGCGGGTGCCGGAATTATGATGCCACTCTTGCAAACCATTTTGTTTTTAATCTTCCCTGTTTCGCAACGCGGCAAAGCGATGGGTATGTTTGGTTTAATCATTGCCTTTGCACCTGCGATCGGACCGAGTTTATCGGGTTACCTAGTTGACCATTATCCGTGGCGCAGTGTATTTTATGTCGTGTTACCGATTGCGATTGTTATTATTGTCGCAGCTTACTTTTTACTAAAAAACGTAACCGAACAAACCAATCCGAAAATGGATTATTTATCGATTGTCCTTTCGACATTTGGATTCGGTGGTCTTCTTTACGGCTTTAGTGTGGCAGGGAACGTCGGTTGGCTTAGCCCGAATGTACTCATTTCGCTCTTAGTCGGTGCGGTTACGCTGTACTTGTTTATCACGAGGCAGTTAAAACTGGAAGAACCTATCCTTGAATTTCGTGTATTTAAGTACAGCATTTTCTCACTGGCTACAGCGCTTGGTATGATCGTATTTGCTTCAATGATTGCAACAACCGTTATTTTGCCACTTTTCATGCAAAATCTCCTTGGTTTTAACGCCTTGCATTCTGGGCTGATGTTGTTGCCAGGGGCGATTGTTATGGGCGTCATGAATCCTGTAACCGGTGCGTTGTTTGATAAATACGGAGCAAAATGGTTATTGCGTATTGGTTTTGCCATTTTGACAGTTACAACGTTTTTCTTTGCCAATCTTTCACAAGAAACAACCTTTGCGTATTTAGCAACGTTAAACGCCATTCGGATGCTTGGTATCGCAATGGTGATGATGCCATCTACAACACTTGGCTTGAACCAATTGCCCCTTCACCTAATTTCTCATGGTACAGCAATGAATAACACCTTCCGCCAAATTTCAGGAGCGATTGGAACAGCTGTACTCGTGACCATTACCGTTACTGCGGCAAGCGGTAGCTCTGTAGCTGATGCGATTCACGGTGTGAACGTTGCTTTCATCGTAGCAGGGAGTGTCGCTGCATTCGGTTTACTATTGTCTTTTGCTATTCGCGACAAGAAATCAATCCAATAATCGATGAATCGGTTACTCCACTTAAAAATTCTCCGACACACATATGCGTCGGAGAATTTTTATATTTTATCGGAATGGGCTATCGTCTCCCATTGAGTTTATTTGGTCTAGTACCTATTTTTATGGCGCTCACGCCAACTTACCCACGAAACACCTTCACTTCCAAAACCGCAAATTCGATAGCTGAACAGCTTATTAATTGCGGCAAAATCTTGCGTTGTAATTCTGTTTTCACCTGCGTGCCGTGTTGGTAATCAACGAGATAGCGTAATACTAATACAATTCCCGCATCATTCGTATCTACTGAGAACACCGGACGCAAGGCTGCTTGTTGTTCTGACAAATGAAGAATATCTTTTTTCAATTGATGCTGTACTTGTTCTTCGAAATACGTTTCGCCTGCTTCGGTTATCATCTTCTCAGCGGCTTGCCAATCGCTATCAAAAGAAAGAACGTAGCTGATTTCTTGCCATACGAAGGAATTTTTGCCTCCAACAATTTCAAGAGATTCGTTGAAAATAATGCTGTTTGGCAACTTGATCACTCTTCCTGTGTTGGCATCAGCTGATAGTCCGCCCCGTACTTCTAGCAACTTAAGGTTTATCGGGGTGATATCAATGACATCTCCAATGATGCCATTGATTTCTATTCGGTTAGAAATCTCGAAATACTTCCAATACTTAATGACAAAATACGCCGTAATATTTGTCGTAAGTCCTCTCACCATAAAGGCCAAAAAAACACCAATCAGCAGCGCAATTAAGATCAGTGCATTGATTGCCTGAATCCAAATAAATAAGATAGAAAGAATGGCGAGTACCATCACGCCGCTTTTTAAGACTTTCTGAGACTTGAGTCGTTTTTTAAAATCCGCTTCATTGCGTGTCAGCAGTTTCTTTACCAAAAAATAAAAAAGTGCAGCCAGCACAACCACAATAACCGTCAGCGCGATTTTATTGAAATAAGCATCTGGTGTATTCAACGTTGAGAATAAGCCTTCCGATAGATCAGTAAAATAATCTTTTAGAAAATCCGGCATCGTTTCACGCTCCTCGGTCAATTCGTACTAGTAGTATACCTCAACTAGGAGCGTGGGTTCTAAGAAGATAAAAACAAGAAATCCTATTGACGGGATTTGTGTAAGTTGAGTTCATAAATCAATAAGATAATTGCTGCAACAATGCTGATACCCGTTATAGTTAAGAAAATTGCATTAAATGTACCAATGAATACGTAAAGTCCTACTGCTTCTGCAACGGCAACAAGTAATCCATAAATAAAGCTTAAAAAATGATTTCTGCGTATCGCTAAAAATAGGTGAATGACAATAATATTGCCTAAAATTAGCACAAGTCCAGCAATTACGTAATCCATCGAAAAAATACGGGTTTCTTCTGCTGTTCCAAAAAGCGAAAATGAAGCGAATGAGATTGTTGGTATATTAATCGCAACTAAGACAATTGCCCAAATAACCCATTGTATTGTTTTGTTCATTATTTTCTTCTCCTTTTAATTGAATTGATTGATGACTGCGCCGATGCTCGATGCTCGAACACGCGGTTCGTTTTGAAATTGCTGAAGCTCTTCTTTTTTTCCGACGACTACTGCACCCACAATTTTGATTGTTGTTTCCTCTACCTCATCTTTTTGTTTAAGTTGTTCGTAGATTTCTTCCATCCCTTGTTTATAGGGTCCTCTATGGTTTTTCCCATACACAACAGATTCCATAAATTTTTCAACCGGACTTTCCAATACGGTTCCTGCTTCGTCCACCATTGAAAACCCGATTACTTCATTTTCTGTAAACACTCTCGCTGGTTCGTTTCCTTTGACCTCTTCATCTGTATAAACATCAACCCATGCCCATTGAAGTACGCTTTCTTCAGGCAACATCGCTTCGACTTCACTTAATGAATAGGGCTGATCAAATGAAATTCCCATTTCGATTTTTTGTTGGTCATTAAACATATCCAACTTCATAACATCCATTGGCACGTGCGTAATGGACGTTGCTGGATGGATAAAATTCATGACCTTCTCACCCGAGTAATTGTAGGTTTCATAGTCGTTCGGTGACAGGTACACTTCTCTATTCCTTGAAGAATTGGAGATTTCACCTAGGTATACAGGCTGCCCGTCTACCAATTTATATTGCGGTGCTGTCGCCTCGCTGTCTAGAAGTCGAATCGACTCTTCCCACGGTCCAATAAATAGATTCGCACCGTATACGTCAAAATAAACTTCTTGTGCGGCCAATTCTCTATCTAGTAACCAAGGCGTCACTTGTAATTTGATCAATACAATCAGTATTAGGACGAAGAGCGAGACGAGTCCGCTAATGAATGTCATACGAACAGTACTTTTTCTTTTCGCCTCTGCAACAAGGTCTTGCTTATTGTTTTCAAAAGCAAATAACTCGTCCAATTCATCCTTTTTTTTCAATAAACTCACTCCATTTCTGTTTAAAATTCTTACGTGAGCGATAAAGCGTCGTTCGAATCGTATCGACTTTAACATCTAAAAGATCACTTATTTCCTCATATGATAAAGTAAGCTCGTATTTCAAAAGAAGTAAATTGGATTGTGCAGAAGGCAATTGTTCCAATACAGCTTCAATCTCCTGTTTGTTTTCATGTCTTATTAGGCGTTGTTCACCGGCTTCCTCGGTACTGTGCATATTTTCAAAGAAGGTTTCGTCGATTTGCACATTCGGATACCGCTTCTTTTTCCGGCATAGATTATAATAATCGTTTATAGAAACCTTAAACAACCATGCTGAAGGATTAGCCACCTCCATATGAATCATATGCTCTACTGCTTTTGAAAATGAATTTTGTACAATATCTTCTGCATCTTGTTTCGAGCACCCAATTTTGAGTAGGTACCGAAATATAAGACGCGATTTTTCCCGGTACAAATCCTCAATTGTTTGAGTTTGCAAGTGGCCACCTACTTCTTCTAGTTAACTACCCATAAGACGCAGCGTTTCATTAAAAGTATACACATCTTTTCCACTCTTTTAAAAAAAGTCTCGACTAGTTCCGCCTAAAGGAAAAATTCAAGATACTAAACAGCTTTACGCGACACCTGTCTTGACACAAACCGCAACACATACGATAATCAAAGACAATGAATGGTTATAGTGTGTAATATGACCGCTGAGGGGATAATCCATATGAGAAAGCAGTTAAAAATAGGAACGATGATTCACGGTGTCGGCGAGAAGATTTCCGATTGGCGTCATCCGAGTATGCCGTCAGATGCCAGTGTCAGTTTTGCCTTTTATAAACAGCAAGCCCAAACTTCAGAACGTGGAAAGTTTGATTTTGTTTTTATTGCAGATGCCTTGTACATCAACGAAAAATCAAATCCTCATTACTTGAATCGCTTTGAACCACTGACGATTCTTTCTGCACTTGCTGCGGTCACGTCGAACATCGGACTCGTTAGTACATTATCGACTACGTATAGCGAACCTTTTTCAGCAGCACGACAGTTTGCTTCACTTGATCTGTTAAGCGGAGGACGAGCCGGGTGGAATGCAGTAACGTCTGGACTGGAAAAAACCGCGCTAAATTTCAGCAAAAAAGTAAGCGATCATCCAAGTCACGCTGAGCGTTACCGGATGGCTGCTGAATTTATGACAATCATAAAAGGCTTATGGAATTCTTGGGACGATGATGCGTTTATTCGCAATAAAGCGTCGGGTCAATTTTTTGACCCGACCAAATTGCATGCCTTGAATCATCAAGGCGAGTTCTTTTCTGTACAAGGCCCGTTGAATATTGGCCGTTCGCCGCAAGGTCAGCCCGTCATTTTCCAAGCCGGTTCTTCTAAAGACGGCATTGCCTTTTCTGCACAACAAGCAGACGCGGTGTTTGTGATTATGCCTAGAGTCGAACAAGCCAAGCAGTATTATCAAGACATCAAAGAACAAACCCGCTTGAATGGTCGTCATCCGGATGACGTGCTGGTCTTACAAGGCATCAGTCCAATTATTGGCGACACAAACGAAGCAGCCGAACGAAAACACCAAGAACTGGCGAGTTTAGTAACAATTGAACAAGCACTCGCCTTTTTAGGACGGCTGTTTGAACACCATGACTTTTCTCACTACCCACTAGACGAACCGTTTCCGGAACTCGGCGCTATCGGCAAAAACAGTTTCCAAAGCGATACCGATCGCATTAAAGCTGAAGCACGCGAGGAAAACTTAAGCTTGCGTCAAGTAGCTTTAAGAGAAGCTACACCGCGCACTCCTTTTATGGGAACACCCGAACACATCGCTGATTTAATCGAATCGTGGTACGACCAACACGCAGCAGACGGCTTTATGATCATTGCCAATTTGCCAAGCGAACTCGAAGCATTTGTCGATCACGTGGTGCCGATTCTACAAGAGCGTGGGATTTTCCGAACGGAATACGAAGGGACAACACTTCGGGATCATTTGGAGTTGCCTTATACGGAGAATATTCTTGCTGCAAAATCCAAAGACGACCGGATGCGCGTAAACGTATAAAAAGAAGCCTCTCAAAAATTCAATGAATTTTTAAGAGGCTTCTTTTATTCTAGCTCTGCGTCTTTTTCTATTGAATCCTCTGGAATGACTAAGTTTAACAAAATCGCAACAAAACAAGCGATTGTTATTCCGGATTGTCCAAATAATAGTTGAATAATGTCTGGAAATGCATTCATGGCATCGGGTACTTGACTTAATCCGAGTCCAAATACTAAAGATAATCCAATGATAATCTTTGCTCTCTCGTTTAAAGGCTCTGACGTCAAAATGTCTATACCGGTTAATGTGATTTGAGAAAAAATAATGACGGTGGCGCCGCCAATAACGGCTGGTGGCATGGTAGAGATAAGCGCTCCAATCTTAGGAATAAGACCAGCCAATATTAAAAACACAGCGCCAACGGCTACGACGTATTTACTCATTATTTTTGTAAATGCGATCATTCCAACATTTTGACTGAAAGACGTGTTTGGCAACGAGTTAAAAACTGCTGCTAGAGAAGAGGTAAGCCCATTCGCTATTACTGAACCCGAAAGTTCATCAGACGTAGGTTCTCTGTCTGCTCCTCCATTCGTAATGGCTGTCACATCGCCAACTGTCTCAACAGATGTAACGATAAACATAATTAACATAGGAAGAATCGCTCCCCAGTAAAATTCCATCGGAAAATAAAAAGGGGTTGGAATTGAAAACCATGAGGCTTCTCTTATGGCTGAAAACTCAACCATGCCTAGTGGTAAAGCCACGATATACCCAACAACGATACCGATTAAAATGGAAGAGGTTTTAGCCATCCCTTTTGCATATCTATTTAGAAAGATCACAATGACCAAAACCAGTAAAGCCACCAGCCAGTTTTTAGCTGACCCAAAATTCTCAGATCCACTTCCTCCAGCCATAGATGTAATACCTGTAGGTAAAAGCGACAAACCGATCGTAAGAACGACTGTACCTGTTACAATTTTCGGGAAAAAGCGTTTTAATTTCTTGATAAAAAACCCTAAAGTGCCGCCGAATAAACCGCCGATCAGACTGGCACCTAATAATCCGGATATGCCATATGAGCTCGCTATTGCTATATTCGTAGGGAGAAACCCAAAACTCGTCCCCATCACGACTGGGAGTCCTGCACCAACCTTCCATATGGGGTAACACTGGATAATCGTCGCCACTCCTGCCATGATCATGGCACTTTGAACCAATATTGTTAAATCAGCTCCTGTAATGCCCACTACACCTGCGATGATGATAGGAACGGCAATATTCCCTAGAAACATCGCAAAAATGTGCTGTAGCCCTAATGGTATTGCTTCTTTTAATGGCGGTCTGCCGTCTACATCGTATTTGTTTGTGTTCGTCACTTTATGGCCAACTGTTGTTTTCATAAAACACCTCTTTTCAATTCCATTTGTATTCTAGTCTACCTTCACTATTTGTTTTGCTGCATAGTCCGCGCCTCTTTTTCTTGATATGCTTTTCCAATACTGCAAACTCTCTGTAGAAATTTCTTCTCTATCATTAAACGCATTCGCTAATTCTTCTTTGCTAAAGTTGTTTGGATCCAAGACGCTTCCTAATTTGTTCTTTTCAACATCATAGGCTATGTTAAACTGATCACTAGAAAATGGCAATATCACCATTTCTTTTCCATAGTACATAGCTTCTGTTAAGGTGTTGCACCCCCCATGGAAGACAACTGTGTCGACATAAGGCATAAGGGCAATTTGAGGGATAAAACTTTCTATGATTGTATTGTGTGAGTGATATTTTTTTAACTCTTCCGCATGACTCCCTGCAGAAACAATCAATAAAACATTCGGATGAATTTCTCTGACTCCCAGGATTAGTTTTTCCAGTACATCTTTTCTATTCGATAAAAAAGTTCCTAAAGTGATCATGATGATCTTTTCTTTTGTATCTATTTTTTCTAGCCATTCTCCATTTAACGTAGCTGCTTTGAATGAATTCCCTATAAATATTCTCTTTGGTTGTTCTTCATTTTTTTCACTATTGTTAAAATCAAAATAGTTGTAGATAACAGCGATATCAGAGACCAAACTAAAAGCATTACTAATTTTTTTAACAGACTTATTTTCAGTGATAAGATTATTAAAAACTTCAGTAAACTCTTTTTGAGTTTGTGTCGAAACCTGTTCGAGTCCCCTCAACTCTTTTTCCTCGATCGCTATAGCTGTAGGCCAGCTTTTCGGCACATTAAAATAGTCTCCTTCTTTTGGAATCGTGTTCGGATGGGGAGGACAAAATGTGATAAAAGGCAGACCTAAAGCATACAAGCTAAGCGTAACCGAATAAGATAAGATGTCGACCACATAAAGGTCCGCAGCTAGTGAATCATCTATTGCCTTTATCTTATCGACCAGCTCTTGTGGGTTATAAAGCATGTCAGCCTTTCTATGACGAGACTGCGTGATGAGTGTTTCGATTGCCCCTTTTTTTGTCGACTCAAAAAACTCTTCTAATCTTATTCTCTCCGTATCTGGTTGTATCGTGTGTTCACCTTCGCCTATATTTTTATTTGAACTTATATCGATTTCATAAAAATTCAAATGCTCTTCCAAGATTTTTTCCTTGAACTCTATACTGCAACCAACTGTCACTTCTGCACCATGTTCTTGAAAACTTTTTGCTAGCACTAACAAGGGGTTAAAATGCGAATAGAAAGGGGGACTTATAAAACAGATTTTTTTATACTTCATTGTTTTCTTCTCCTTTTACAGCTAAATAAAACGACACAAACTCAGTTGAAATTTTGTTAATGGAAAAGTTTTCACTTACAGTTTTTTGACCTGCAGCTTGAATCCGTTTAAACTCTTCTTTATTCATTTTGGAATCGTAAAGATGATTCTCTGTTTCTTTGGCAATCGTTTTCCAATTACTCGTATCGATTAAAAACCCATTTTCCCCATTGCTCATATAACTTTTAACTCCCCCTTTTATAGGACCTAGCGTTAGAAACTCCATGGACATAGCCTCTAAAATAGCGATACCAAATTCTTCTTTTACACTTGAGCACAGGTAAATATGAGGATAGTCAAAATCTCTTTTCATGATATTCTCCTCAAGCAGCCGGATATCCAAATTCGACATGGCACCTTTGTGTATGAACCTGTCTTTGAATTGAGGATGCTTTTTTACGTAGTCTTCAAAAAAATCAATCACCCTTTTTTCTTCTTTGTTTGGTCTCTCTAGATCCCCTCCTATTAGTAAGAGGTTGTGAGTTTCCGAAAGTTTAGACTTTGACCACGCTTTTAAAAGTTCGATTTGTCCTTTTAAAACAGATAGTCTTCCTACATTTAAGATCACGGGTCTTTCAAAAAATTCTTTATGTGCTTTATTGAACTCCGCAAAGCGAGCTGAATAGCTCTCCACGCCCTCTATATCACTTGATTGATCTAGTTGTATTCCTTCACCTATCATTTTCATTCTTCTATTTATCTTTCCATCTGTCAGTTGAGGGAAATACATCTCAAGTTCTTTTTTGACAGCTGCATTTCCTATCCCAACTATTCCGTCGCTTGTATCTATTAACTCATCACCTATTTTTATCTTGTTTAGCTTTTCAATAAGCTCGTTAAAACCCAGTTCTTTTAATTGGCCAGATCCATCAAACATGTTTCGGTGTGGGTCTGGCGTTAATGTGAATACGAGTTTTTTAGTTAATTCTTTAGCTAAGTGAGCAACAGCTCTAGAAGCATTATCTAGAAATCGGATATGAAAAACATCCGGCTTTATTTTTGCTTGCTTTAAAAAATTGCCTATAAACCGTTTAATAAACAACTCTCTTTTAATAAACGGATCTGATACAGATGGGTCTAAATAGATTGGCAGCCGAATAAATACATGGTCGTCGCCGTAGGAGCTGATAAAGGGCTTCGTTAATTCTTGAGTGATGGTAATCGTAAATACATGAGACACACTACTGTCTTTTGATATCTCTTCACCCAAGCTTTTTAATAATACTGCTAATCCCCCGTTGTTTCCTTTTCCACTATCTTCAAAATCTCCATAAAACATGGACTGCATAATCGAAATACCTTGCTTTTCAAACTCACTACCTGAAGCGAGTGCGCGAATGTAACTATCATAAAAAACTTTGTTTTTCTCATTTATTATATTTTCCCTGACGAAAGATTGATCCACAGTTTCCATTGAATCTAAATTCCCTAATAGATTGATCATTTGAATCTTTAAATTATCTGGATAATCCACGGTCACTAATTCGTATATAGTGTCTTTAAATCCCTGTCTTTTAAAACTATCCATATAGTCCAGTAAGTTGGAGATTAGTTCTGCATCCCGTTTGTACTTCTGAAGCATAAACAAAATATCCTCATCACTTAATAGATCGACATCGCATTCCATGCAAACATCCAAAACATGATAGAGCTGTTGGCTGCTATATTGTCGCTGTGATAGGAAATCTGTTGTTATTTTCTCTATGATTGGCTTGAGCTCATCAGTGAATAGCTTTAAAACCGTATCTACGACAAATCGATCTGTATAGGAATGTACTCCCAAAAAAGAGAACAATTCACCTAGTTCTTTTTCATCCAGCTTGTTTTTTCGCCCTAATTGCTTGATCTTTTGAATTTGATTTACCACTAGTCGTTCTTCGAAATCTATTTTCTTGCTCTTAGTTATGTAATCATCTAAAAACCGGTGAGGATACATATAATTACTCTCATTCGCATAAACATGATTTCTCAATTCAATAAACTCATTCATTTTTCACCCTCCAATACCGTTAGTAGGTCAGTATTCCAATACCCTATACCCATAACTACTAATCTATCTATAAAGTTTGGTCATTATAGAGTGGTTTTAGGAAACAAAAAAGGCCTTTCAGTAAGTTTACTAACTTAGTGAAAGGCCTCTCGGATATTCTTCTTTAATGAAACATGAACAATTTAAGATAAAATACTTGTGATGTTGCTAAATTACATCATGCCGCCCATGTCAGGCATGCCGCCGCCTTGTCCTGCTGGTTCTGGCAAGTCTGCAACAACTGCTTCAGTTGTCAAGAACATTGCCGCAACAGATGCTGCGTTTTGAAGTGCTGAACGCGTCACTTTTGTTGGATCGACGATACCTGCGTCTACCATGTTCATCCATTCGCCGTTTGCTGCGTTAAAGCCGATGCCGACTTCTTCTGTTTTTAGACGGTGAACGATGATTGAGCCTTCAAGTCCTGCGTTTGTTGCGATTTGACGAACCGGCTCTTCTAGCGCACGAAGTACGATGTTGATCCCAGTTGCTACGTCGCCTTCTTGTGATTCAAGAAGTTCAGCCACTTTGTTGTAGACGTTGACTAATGCTGTACCACCGCCGGCAACAATTCCTTCTTCTACAGCTGCACGAGTTGAGTTCAAGGCATCTTCAATGCGAAGTTTACGCTCTTTCAATTCGGTTTCTGTAGCCGCTCCGACTTTGATGACTGCCACGCCGCCAGCTAATTTCGCTAGGCGTTCTTGTAGTTTCTCTTTGTCGAATTCAGAAGTTGACTCTTCTAATTGGCTGCGGATTTGACTAACACGCGCAACGATGTTTTCTTGGTTGCCCGCGCCTTCTACGATCGTTGTGTTTTCTTTTGTCACAACCACTTTTGATGCACGGCCAAGCTGTGCGATATTCGCTGTTTTCAATTCCAGCCCTAGATCCTCTGTAATCACTTCTGCGCCCGTTAATGCTGCAATGTCTTCTAGCATTGCTTTACGGCGGTCACCGAAGCCTGGAGCCTTAACAGCTACTGCGTTAAACGTGCCGCGTAATTTGTTAACAACTAATGTTGCTAGTGCTTCGCCTTCAACATCTTCAGCAACGATCAGTAACGGTTTGCTTTGCTGAACGACTTGCTCAAGGATTGGCAAGATTTCTTGGATGTTGCCAATTTTCTTGTCGGTTACTAAAATAAATGGATTGTCCAATACCGCTTCCATTTTATCTGAATCGGTTACCATGTATGGCGACTGGTAGCCACGGTCAAACTGCATTCCTTCAACCACATCAAGTTCTGTTGTAAAGCCGCGTGACTCTTCTAATGTAATAACGCCGTCGTTACCCACGCGCTCCATTGCTTCAGCAATCAGTTTCCCAACTTCTTCGTCACCAGACGAAATCGCTGCCACTTGTGCGATCGATTCTTTGCCTTCGATTGGTTTTGAAATCACTTTCAATTCGCCAATTGCACTTTCAACAGCGAGCTCGATTCCGCGACGAATGCCGACTGGGTTCGCACCAGCTGTTACGTTCTTCAAGCCTTCACGAATCATCGCTTGTGCAAGAACCGTTGCTGTTGTTGTTCCGTCACCTGCGATGTCGTTTGTTTTAGAAGCCACTTCCGCAACAAGTTTCGCGCCCATGTTTTCAAAAGCGTTTTCAAGTTCGATTTCTTTTGCGATTGTCACACCGTCATTGGTGATTAACGGCGAACCGAATTTTTTCTCAAGAACGACGTTACGTCCTTTTGGTCCAAGCGTTACTTTTACTGTATCTGCTAATTTGTCTACGCCTCTCAGCATTAAACTGCGTGCGTCTTCGCTGAACTTAATCTCTTTTGCCATGTTTAGCTTCCTCCTGTGTCGTTGGGTTATTTTAGCCTAAAACTGCTAATATATCGTTTTCACGTAAAATCAAATATTCTTTGCCTTCATATTTCAATTCAGAGCCTGCGTATTTCGAGAAGATAACGCGGTCGCCAGCTTGCACGTCTAGTTCTGTGCGCTGTCCGTTTTCACGGATAAGTCCATTTCCTACAGCGATCACATGGCCCTCCTGCGGTTTTTCTTGTGCCGATCCTGGTAAAACAATACCGCTTGACGTTTTTTCTTCCGCTTCGATGAGCTCAATAATTACTCGATCTCCTAGTGGTCTTAACAAATGAAACACCCTCCTCAAATTATCTAAATGTTCTCGATTAGCACTCTCAACCTTTGAGTGCTAACCCATAACCAAGTTTAATAAAATCTTCAGTCTTTTGCAAGTAAGAACTACTATGATTTTGATTTCTTTGCGGTTGTCTGCTGAAAGCTCTACAATAGAAGGAGTTTAAAAGTGAAAGGAATTATATTATGCCCACTAAACGCAAGAAATTTATAGACACGTTTTTTGAAAAAGATGCTACCACTAAACCAAAAATTCAAAAAAGCAGCAATAAGCGACCTATGTACAAAGGCAAAAAAACGCCTCTTTACGTATTGCTAATTTTCATCGCGGCTCAGCTGTCACCAATCTTGTTTATCGCGCCAACCTTTAATTATTTTGAAGGCCAAGGCTTAGGCCGTGAAGCTGCCAGTGCTGCAACGTCCGGCTGGCTCATCTTCCTGACGATGGGCATCGGGTTTATCCTCACACTTATCTTTGTTTTCCGAGACAAACGCTTTTTTGATATATGGAAAGGCAAAAAGTCTTCTGTCTTACTGTCCATTGTCTGGGGCTTTCTTGGCTTCTTGTTGTTACTAATCGGTCAATCCGTTGCTGCTTTAATTGAAATGGAGCTTCTCGGCATTGATCCCGGTTCTGAAAATACGGCGTCCTTAGTGAACATTGCCGATGCCGTACCGCTCGCCATCGTCTCTATTGTGCTTTTTGGCCCGGTTCTGGAAGAACTGGTTTTCCGCCGCGTGTTATTTGGTTCTCTCAATCAGACTACCAATTTCTTTTTCGCAACGGCTGTCAGTGCACTAGTATTTGCGTTGATCCATTTTGACTTTACGCACCTGTTGCTGTATTTCACGACCGGCTTGATCTTGGCATTTCTATACCAAAAAACGAAAAGCATCATCACACCGATCATTGCTCACATTTGTCTAAACGGCTATGTAATGCTTATCCAGCTCAATATGGATAAAATTTTAGAATTCCAAAAACAAATGGAAAATCTGCAGTAAAAAAAGCCTTCCCCGATTTACTTCGGTGGAAGGCTTTCTTGTTGTTCTTTAATCGCTTGCTGCTGCTCAGCTTTTAAGAATTTACGATAACCCACTTTGGCAATGAGCACACTAAATTCATACAGTATGATTAGCGGCAATGTCACAATCATATGCGAGACGATGTCTGGTGGCGTAATAAACGCGGCAATAATGACTAACCCAAGATAAGAATACTTGCGGTATTTTGTCATGAGCATCGGCGTAATAATCCCGAGCCTTGTTAAAAACAACATCACTACCGGCAACTGGAATATTAAGCCAAACGGCAACGTGATTTGAAACAAGAATTGAAAATATTCATTGATACCGATCGTTTCTTGAATATCCATGTTATCAGAAATACTCAGCATAAATCCAATGACATAAGGGAATAGGATGAGATACGCAAAAGCGATTCCCCCTAGAAACAGCAGCACCGAAAACGGAATATAACTTAACGTCGCTCTCCGCTCTTTATCGAGAAGTCCAGGACTAATAAACGCCCAAAACTGGTACATAATCAGTGGCGAAGTGATAATCAAGGCTAAGATCATCGTCACTTGCATAAAAATCTTCAATGGATCTGTAATTTTGAAAGCATTCAAGGTAAGATTTTTAGCTTCCTCTGTATACTGCAAATACTGAATTAGCGGCTGGGCAAGAAAAAAACTGATAATAAGCGCTAATACAAAGAAAACGACTAGAATGGTCAGTCGTTTTCTGAGTTCTCCTATATGTTCAATTAACGTCATGTCTTTTTCAATCATCGGACAAACATCCTATCGTATTTCCTTTTGCTCGTCTTTCTTCTTCAACTCTACTTTATCGTCGTCATCGTCTACAAGTCCTTTTGTAGCATTTTTAAACTCACGCAAAGACGAACCAAACGCTTTTCCAAGTTCCGGTAACTTTTTCGGACCGAAAACAAGTAAAGCAACAACACCGATAATGATGATACTCATTGGACCTGGCATACGTTGCACCTCCTGTATTATGGCTCTATTTTACATCATTCGAACCGGTTTGGCTATTTCGAAAGAGCCTAGAAATGTGAAGTTTTTAAGTCATTGTTGCTTGATTTGGTAAATCAATGTCTGCAATTCCACTGACAAATCGATGGTTTGGACACGGATATGATCAGGCACTGAAATTCGTACCGGTGTAAAGTTCAAAATCCCTTTAATATCAGTCTTTGCCAAGCGATCTGTTACTTCTTGTGCCGACCTTGACGGTACCGTCAAGATGACTAGCTCCACGCCGTACTCTTTGATTTTCTCTTCAATCTTGTCCGGGTGATACGTATCAATATCGTTAATTTTTTCGCCTTCTAACGGGCTGTTCGAATCGAACGCCACAATGATTTTCGTATTGTGGTTGCGATGGAAATTATATTTTAGAAATGCACCGCCTAGTCCTCCAACACCGATTAAAGCTACATTAGTAGCTTCGTCTTGATCTAGTGTCTTACGGAAAAACAGCAACAGCTCTTGAACGTCATAGCCATAGCCTTTTTTGCCAAGCGCACCCAAATGGGAAAAATCGCGTCGAATGGTAGCAGAATCGATTTTCATCGCTTCGCTTAATTCCTGCGAGGAAATCCGTTTTTGACCGGCATTCGCAAAATTTTGAAGGAAACGGTAATACAGCGGCAGCCTTTTGGTTGTGGCTTGCGGAATTTTAGATGTCTCGTGTAACATACGCTTTCGCATCCTCCTGAGGTGTTGTCAAATCGCTTTCATCTTACAGTAGGAGCCTTGATATGTAAAGGCTTGTGCAATTGCGAACAACTGCCCTATCAGCTACACTTAAAGAGAATAGAGGTGACCTACATGATTGTTTTACAAGTAAACCAAGTCCATAAATCATTTGGCGCAGAAGAGATTCTCTCAGGCGTCAAATTAGAAGTACAACACCGTGACCGCGTGGCATTAGTAGGCCGCAACGGTGCAGGAAAATCGACTTTATTGAAAATAATAGCGGGTGAAATATCGTACGATAGTGGCGACATTAGCATGCCGAAGGATTTAACGATTGGCTATTTAGAGCAACAGACCAATTTAGAATCCGACGCCACTGTTTGGGATGAAATGATGACGATTTTTCATCATTTTCGTGAACAAGAAGCCACACTTCGCCGTCTTGAAGGACAAATGGCCAATCCAGATGTCTACAACAACGCAACAGAAAACGATAAAGTCATGAAAGAATACGACCTGTTGCAGCATGACTTCAAGGATGCGGGTGGCTATCAATACGAGTCCGATACACGAGCGATTCTCCACGGCATGAAATTTTATCAAGATGACTTTGACAAGAAAATAACCTCTTTATCCGGTGGCCAAAAAACACGATTGATGTTAGCCAAGCATTTACTCAGTAAGCCACAACTGCTCATTCTCGATGAGCCGACCAACCACTTGGATATCGAAACCTTGAGCTGGTTGGAAAATTACTTGAAAAACTATCCCGGTGCGTTATTAATTGTTTCTCATGACCGTTATTTCCTTGACCAAGTCGTGACGCTTGTTTACGAAGTTTCCCGCCACCGTGTTAAAAAGTATACCGGCAACTACAGCCGTTACTTAGACGAAAAAGCAAAGCAATACGAACTGGACCAAAAGCAATTTGAAAAACAACAAGGCGAAAAAGCTAAGCTAGAAGATTACGTCCAGCGCAATTTGGCACGTGCTTCTACAACCAAAATGGCGCAAAGCCGTAGAAAAACTTTGCAAAAAACCGACTGGATGGAAGCTCCTGACGGCAACGAAAAATCAGCCAGTTTCGGCTTTACCATTAGTAAACAAAGCGGCAACGACGTTTTAAACGTTCAATCGCTAGAAATTGGCTATGGCGACAAACCCGTTTCTCGTGATATTTCATTAAAGTTATACCGACAAGAAAGTCTAGCTCTCGTTGGGCCAAACGGTGTTGGCAAATCGACTTTGTTGAAAACCATTATGAAAGAACTAAACCAGCTCGATGGTAATATCCATTATGGCGCCGGCATTCAGTTTGGTTATTACGACCAAGAGCAAGCCAATTTAAAAGGCAACAAGCTCGTACTAAACGAATTATGGGATGATTATCCGCTTATTAACGAAAAGGACATACGCGGCATCCTTGGACGTTTCCTGTTTACCGGTGACGATGTGCTAAAGCCCGTTTCAACATTGTCGGGTGGCGAAAAAGCACGCGTTGCACTCGCCAAGTTGATGATGCAAAAAGCCAACGTGTTACTTCTCGATGAGCCAACTAACCACTTGGACCTGGACAGTAAAGAAGTGCTGGAGAATGCTTTATTGGATTATCCGGGCACCTTGCTTTTTGTATCGCATGATCGCTATTTCATGAATCGCATCGCGTCGAAAGTGATTGAACTTACGCAAGATGGCACGTCCGAATACTTGGGCGACTATGATTATTACGTAGAGAAAAAATTAGAAATTGCTGAACTAAAAGCACTCGATGAAGCCGGTTCAGTTACCGAAGCAAAAACGATCACTACAGCCTCTACTTCGCAAATCGATAAAGAAGCTAAAAAACTGGAACGTCAGCTTGTTCGGCAATCCGATGAAGTTGAAAAATTGATGGAACAACTAGATTTGCAAATCACTGAAATTGAAGAGCAACTTTGCCAGCCTGAAATTTTCCAAGATCACGAGCGAGTATTGCCGCTTCAAAATCAATTAGAAGAACTAAAAGCAAACCACGAAGAAACGATGACCCAATGGCTTGAACTTCAGGAAAAAATTGAAAATATTTGATTTTGACCGGCTATCTATTAGCCGGTTTTTACATTACTAGATATAGGTCAATAGGGTTTCATCAAATATTTGTTTCCACAGATTTTTCCACATTCTTCAGCTTGTCTTATCAACTGTCAACAGACTTATGCACATTATCCACAGGTTAAATAAATATTGTACACATAGTTTTCCACTTCAAACCACACAATATATAGAATAACCCCCTTTTATCCTCTAGTTATAAACAGTTTATTCACAAATTGTGCATAAGTACAAATGTTCTCTATTGACAGAACAATAGAGGCCTTTTGTATGATTGTCAGAATTTTTGTAAAAAAAAACAAGTAATTTCACATATTTCAGTGTACCTGAAATGATGAAATTACTTGCTTTTATTAAATCCATGAGGTTAAAGACATACCCGGTCGACCGTTCATGGCCATTGTGCCAAACAATCCTTTTTCGTACATAATAGTTCCTGCTGCTGCAATCATCGCTGCGTTATCGGTACATAAAGGCAATGAAGGAATATAGAACGGAATACCTTTTTCCTTAAATGTTGTTTCCAACGAATGCCGCATTCCTTTATTCGCAGCAACTCCACCTGCAGCAATTACTTGGCGAACTTTGTACTCTTTAGCTGCACGGACTGTTTTCCCGGTCACCACTTCCACTACACTGTTTTGGAAACCAGCGGCTACATGCTCAGGAGCTACTTTTTCTCCACGCTGCGCAGCATTGTGCATATAGTTTAGCACCGACGATTTCAATCCACTAAAGCTAAAATCATAAGAGCCTTCTTCTAGCCAAATTCGAGGAAACGTAATAGCTTCGTCACTAGCATGCGCCAATCGGTCAATATGTGGACCTCCTGGATAAGGTAGATCCAATGTCCGCGCTACTTTATCATAAGCTTCTCCTGCTGCATCATCGCGCGTTTCTCCAATAACCGTGAAGTCTCCGTGCTCCTTCATGTAGATCAGTTCTGTGTGTCCCCCTGAAATAACGAGTGCTAAAAGAGGAAACTCCATTTCTTGCTCCAAACGATTCGCATAAATGTGACCCGCAATATGATGAACTCCGATTAAAGGCAGTTGATGCGCGAAGGCAAAAGCTTTTGCTGCATTCACACCAATTAATAAGGCCCCGACGAGTCCAGGCCCTTCTGTTACAGCTACTGCATCCAACTCATTCGGCTCCATGCCTGCTAGTTGCAACGCCTCTTCAATCACCAAGGTGATTTGTTCCACATGATGCC
This sequence comes from Planococcus sp. ANT_H30, assembly GCF_008369335.1. Taxonomy (NCBI): domain Bacteria; kingdom Bacillati; phylum Bacillota; class Bacilli; order Caryophanales; family Caryophanaceae; genus Planococcus; species Planococcus sp. ANT_H30. Next base: position 135,437 of record NZ_VOBJ01000009.1, read on the forward strand.
TTGAAGCGATTTCCGGCACCACCCCGCCAAAACGTTTATGGCTCTCGATTTGTGAAGCCACCACATTGGAGATGATTTCAGTGCCATTTTTGACAATGGACGCTGCGGTTTCATCACAACTTGTTTCAATTCCCAATATATAAATATCCTTATTCATTAAAGTTCACCCACATGACTATAGCATCTTCGTAATTGTCCGTATAATAGCGTTTACGAATGCCACCATTTTTAAACCCTAGTTTTCGGTAAAGATTTTGAGCAACCGTATTGCTAACACGAGCTTCAAGTGTCATAAGAACCGCACCCTGCTCTTTTGCTGTATCAATGGCAGCTTGCATCAATCCCCCACCCAATTTTTTACCGCGCTGATCGGGATGAATCGCAATGTTTGTGACGTGTGCCTCATCCATCACTAACCACATTCCACAATATCCAACGATGCCTTCTTGTGTTTCAGCAATCACGTAATAGGCATGTTCATTCGTCACCATTTCATGATAAAAAGCATCTTTCGTCCAAGGCAATGTAAAAGATAAAACTTCTATCTCATAAACCGCGTCAAGATCTTCAAGTGTCATTTTTCGAAAACTGACTGTTTCGTTCATAACATTTTACCTTCTTGCGCTTTATTGTAAGTTGCTTCGGCTTCCGTAATTCGGCGGTATTCAGGAACAGCATGATGAACATCACTTTGCGTTGATTCCTGGGCCAGCATAATCAGATTTGTTGCACGCGGCAACCTATTCTGAATTCTGCTAAAGTGTGCCCCCTCGCCAAATATCTCCATGATTAGCGCTTCGTGCAACGCTGCATCAATTCCAGTAAACAGTACCGGACGATTGAGTTCCTTTGTTTTCAGTAGAAACTCTTTCACATCACTATGTTGATCAGCAAGCACTGACTCTAAACCACTACCTTCATACAAACCAATAAAAGCTGTGCCACGGCGGGCATCCATAATCGGACAAACAAGTCCGTCAAACCCTTGTTCATTCGCCGCAAGCACTTGTAAGCTAGAAACTAGATGGAGCGGAATTTTCAGTGACCATGCCAAGGTTTTCGCAATGGTCAGGCCGATGCGCACGCCTGTATAAGACCCAGGACCTTCTGCTACAGCAATATGCGTCAGGTCAGTAGGCAATACTTTTGCTTTTTTCATCATTTCTTCTATCGCCGGCATAGCCGTCAACGAGTGATTGATTTTTAAGTTTGCTGTTTCTTCTATTAAGACTGTGTTATCTTCAATCAGCGCAATGGCTAATGGAGAGTTCGAAGTATCGATTCCAAGATAGATCATAGGTTTAGCTCCTTGCACAGATTTTCATAGCGCTTCCCAATCGGCTTGAGGATTATTTCGCGTCCTTGTTCAGACTGCCGATTAATCGTAATTTCCAGACGTTCTTTTGGCAAGTAGTCTTCTATAAAGATTGCCCATTCTATTACAGATACTGCTTCGCTACTAAAAAATTCATCGAATCCAATATCTTCCTCGCTATTCTCAAGACGATAGACATCGAAATGATTCAAATCCAGTCGACCTGAGTACTGTTTCAAAATCGTAAAGGTCGGACTGTTTACCATCCGTTGAATACCAAGTCCTTTGGCTAAGCCTTTGGTGAAAGTTGTTTTACCTGCCCCTAAGCCCCCCGCTAATGTTAGAAGGTCTCCAGGTTCCAATTTTCTTGCTAGAGTGGCCGCAAAAACTTCAGTTTCTTCGGGCGAATTCAGCATTATTGTATTAGTCATTATCATGTCACCTCTATTGAGTCTTTACATAGTTTAGCGAAATAATCGTTGTAAATCAAAATATATTGTTTTTCTTTTCCGTTTGTCAATTTAAGCTAGACAGATCGACTCCATTCAGGTGACTCAAAAATGCCTCCAGAGGTGTACGGTAATCCAGCGACTTCCGTGGGATGTTATTCCGCTTGTCAGCAACTGTGGAAATGAACGAATCGACCTCGTTGAAGTCCATTTCTTTTGCCAAGCGGTCTTTTCGAAGAAGGCAGTTGGAGTGTTCATTCAAGGTGCTAGGATCCGTAAAGTAAATTGAGACGTCGGACCAGCAGCGTTTTCCAGTTGGAGAATTCTTTCCTACAGTTAAACGTGATGAATTTGAACAGGTTTCCCTTTCATCGGCAATATGGCAACATCAAAGACCCGATTTTTGAACATGCAATAGAGCATCCGCACAGAACAATCGATTGCCGTTTCTGGGTGGCCCTTAATGACGTCGCGAGTCCATCCTTGCACCATCTTATCTTGAATATAGACAACTTGTTTCTTCGGTAAGACCCGTTTTCGTCGGCCGCAATGTTTCTTGCTTTTCATGTATTGTGTGTAAAAATCGAGGGCTGTATGCCCCAATTTCAGAAAGCTGATGACATTGCAGGTTGGCTGCCTGGAACGGTTCAGGCATTCTGCAATGATCGCCATAGGTATATGTTGACGGTGGTAGGATTCTATCATCACCCATTCATCGGTGATCACTCTGCTGTTTTCTTTGGTCAGAAAATACATGTAGCGTGTACCACGAATGGCTTTTTCAATTGTCTAGCTTAATTTTACAATCGGCATTTTTTAAAAATGGTTGTTATTTCAAAAAAAAAGATGAACACAGCGGGATCGCTGCGTTCATCTTTTAAATTACGGTCCCGACCGGGATCGAACCGGCGATCTCCTGCGTGACAGGCAGGCATGTTAACCGCTACACCACGGGACCAAAAAAAATAGACCAGCGACGTCTTACTCTCACAGGGGGAAACCCCCAACTACCATCAGCGCAAAAGAGCTTAACTGCCGTGTTCGAGATGGGAACGGGTGTGGCCTCTTTGCCATCATCACTGGACTATTTGGTTGAGTGTTTGTTCACTCAAAACTGGATAAACGACAGGTGAAACAAGCAAGTTTTTCGCATACAATGTGTTGGTTAAGTC
>NZ_VOBJ01000010.1:0-108722 GCF_008369335.1 Planococcus sp. ANT_H30
TGAGTTTGAGCCATAGATAAACCTCCGTATCGATTGATGTTTCGTCGACTTAATCATACACGGTTTATCTGTGGCTTTTTCTGTTTTTCTAGCAAGTTAGCTGTTGCATTTGATTATACAACTAGCCCAAAAAATCATTACATAAAAATAATGAAATAGTATATTTTTGTTTGCATATTGTATCATCGGCTGTAGTCTAATAGGGACAAAAGAGATCTTTAAATGCATTGGGAAATAAATTTTAGTAGTCTAGAAGTCTTTCTAGTGAACAAGCTACTAATTTTTATAGCCAAATTTTTTTCTATTTAATTTTATACTAGTTCGTTCTCTAACCTTAGACTGAGATGTTTTTCTCGATCTCAGCGAAACACAACTCCTCAATTTTGTAGCTATCTTTGATGCGTCGAGGCCGATAACAGTAAAAGGGGGTGTTTACGAATGAGAAATGTTTCACGTGCATTTCAGCAAGTCTCTGTCTCCTGACTTTGTTGCCACTGACATTAAGTGATTCATTGGTTCGAGGGACCGCTCGAGTTTCTGCTGAACCTTCACCTTCATTTGCCAAATTTACTAAGTGGGCTAGGAGTTGTAACAGCGTTGATTGGTAAAAAAGGAGATTTAAAATTCAATCTCGTACTGTTCAATATGCTGAGCTTGAGTCTTTATGTCATTTTGACCGCCCACCTCAATTCCCTTTAAATCGATATCAAAAGTCAGTTAAACCAAAAAAAATGAGACATAACGTAGAGTGACGTTATGTCTCATTTTTTTGTTTATCCCTAACTAGTTGGACGTACCCATAACTTAGAAAAATTGATGTATCCGAAATGACTGAGCGTGATGTTCATTAAATCCATTGCGAAAGGAAATTGTCGCTTTTCGTAATAAAGAGGAATCATAATCGACAATGCCATCAATTGTTGTTCGATTTTTACATTTAATGCCGTCCACTCTTCAAAAGGTGTCTGAGCATATTGCTGCAGATAATTAGCGAACTGTGGTTGAGATTTCATAATCGTTGCTATTGGGGATGAGCCGTTTGATAAAAAGTAAAAAAAGGAAAAGTTTTGATCTAGTTCAAATACTTCTCCGTGAACGAAAAGGTCCGCTGTCTGGTCTTCTGTTGTATCCAATAGTTTATCTTGAAAAGACATCCACTGAATTTCGACTGCAATTCCTTCACTTTCTAGAGCCTCTTTCAGCCACAATGTAGCGCCGCTTGTATAGTTTGCCGCTTTTATGATTAAAGGCTGATCGATTTGGGGCCGTACTGGGCAGCTGAAGGAAACAATTTGTTGTTGCTGACCAATTAAACAACTCGTCTGATTAGCTAGTGCCCGTGTATGAAATAGTTCAATTTTATGGCGGTGTTTAGCAATAGCATAATGAACATAATCACGCACTTCTTGTTGGTTAATGGGGGAATTTCTAAATGCATTTAAAATTACCACTCCAAATCCCGAATCGCTTTCTACTTGAAAGGTTTTTTCCTCCAAATGTTGCACAGTAGAGCGATACGTAAAATCGAAATCCTCAGAAACCTGAATAAATTCTACGATATCGATCAAAGGTCGTTCTTGGAAATAATCTCCAAATGCTTGCAATGTCGTTTTAAGTTCATGATTTTCTACGATAAAAAAACTTCCAGAACCGGTAAGTTGCTGTGCATTTTCTTTGTAAATACTGGCATTAATCATGCCGAGCATCTGTAAACAATAGCTGCAGCCGCTTGGAAAAGAAATATCAATAATATAGGGACTAATCGCTACAATCTCTGTAATGGGTTGCCACAAATCCACATAGGAAGAATCTGTGCGCAACCGGTTCAAACAGTCGATTACATCATTTGCAGACAAATACGAACCGTCATGAAAGCGGACTTCTTTTCTTAGGTATAGCCGAAGGTCGGTAGCTGTTAAATCCCAACTATGAGCTAGTTCAGGATATACGACACCACTAGCATCAACAAATACTAGTCTGTTGTATATAGTGGCTACCATATTGGCACTTTGAATATCTGCAGCTTCGAGAGGGTGAAGTGTTAGTAACGGATATTGTCTTGGGATAATCAGTTTGTCCGTGTTGCCTATACTATTTTGAACATAACCGAAATTAGCACGAATTTGATGCAAGATACGCTGTTTGACTTCGGGTGACCAATCAAATAAAAGATATTTGCTGACAGTTTCGATTGATTTTTCTTCTATCAGTTGTAGAAGTTGTTGTTCATATACTTCTTCTACATGTAGGTGCCACTGAAGATGCGAGGCGTTCCCTCTACCTTGGCCTGAAATAAACGTAAACCAACCCTCATCAGACCATTTGCGGAGAAGACGTGCCGTTTGTTTTGTGCTTAAACCGAGTTTGTTTGCTAATTGAGTTTGTTTAATATTGCCAGATGGGACAGTTCGCCATAACGCTAAAAGAATTTTTTCCATAATGCCTCCTGTTAAAAGTGGACATAACTATAAAAATTGTCTATTTTTAGTATTTTCCGTCTAGTTTAATATACATAAGACAAAGGAGGCTGACAAGATGAAATGGAAAGACTATCCACAGAATATTAAAGTGCGTTTAATTACTTCTTTTTTTAATCGAGCTGTGGCTTCAGCTGTGATGCCATTCATGGCTCTTTTCTTTGCACAGGAAATGAGCAAAGTTTGGGCGGGGTCTTTTTTGATTATCACCGTGTTCATCGGTTTTTTTGTGAATATGATCGGTGGATACATTTCAGACCGCTTTCCTAGAAAAAAAGTATTGGTCATGACATCTTTCTTGAGTGCCTGTATGTTCTTGCTAATGGCAGTAAGCTTGCTACCTACGGATAGATGGATTGGCTTGTTTGCATTAGCCTATGTGTTCTTCATAATTGCGAGTAGTTTAGGACGCCCCGCGATGCATGCCATCATCATTGATTCAACGACTCCAGAAAATCGCAAAGCTATTTATGCCATCGATTACTGGATGGTCAATTTGTCGATGGCTATTGGCGCTGCACTTGGTGGTTTGTTGTATCTTAATCATCAAATTGAACTATTTATGTTGTTGACAGTGACATCTGCAAGCTTGCCAATTGCCTATCACATTTGGTTGAAAGATGAGCGTGTTGTGAGCTTGAAAAAACAGCATCACAATGTTCTGATTGACTTACTGCAAAACTATCGATTGGCTTTTCAGGACCGTCCATTTGTTAAAGTAGTCATTGGATCGATGTTTATATTTTCAGCGGAATTTTCATTGAATAGCTATATTGGTGTCCGGTTAGCGGAAAGCTTTCAGACATTCACAATTGCAGACTTTGATGTCGCAGGTGTACGAATGCTTAGTTTGCTAAATATCTAAAATATGTTGCTAGTTGTCTGCTTTACTTTTGTTGTCAATCGATTCACGGATCGCTTTTCTAAAAAGCATGTTTTATTGACAGGATTATTGCTTTACAGCATCGGCTATGTCACGATTACATCAGCGAATAGCTGGTATTTATTGATTTTGTTTAATTTTATTGGCACGATTGGGGAGTTGGTATATTCACCTGTCCGAAATGCGGAAATGGCCAATATGATACCAGAAGACAAACGGGGATCGTATTCGGCGTTTTCTAACATTTCATTTAGTGGGGCAGATCTTTTAGCGCGCTCGACCATTATTATTGGTGCTTTTTTAATTCCAACGATGATGTCTGTCTATATGGGCGTGTTGCTTATGATTGGTACGCTTCTTGTATATACAGGATTATTTGTCAGAAAGCCCAAAAGAAAACTAGCGAATAGACCCGAAATCATCTGAAAATTTCGTTTAAAAAGGTAGGAGAATGGCTGTGTTGATTAGAAAAGCAGTTCCAAAGGATGCCGAACAATTGGCTAGCCTAATGAAACAAGTTGAACAATCCGGGTTGATGCTATTTGATCCTGGTGAACGAAAGACGACTCCTGAGCAATTACAACAACGCCTTTTTTCAATGGGGCAAGAGTCAATTGTGTTCGTTGCAGAAGAAGGTCAACAATTAATGGGATATTTGTTTGCGATAGGAGAAGAAATCCAACGTAAGCAACACTCGATTCACATCGCAATAGGCGTTTCGCGGCGAGAGCGGGGAAAAGGTATAGGGTGTCAATTGTTCGTGGCCATGGAAGAGTGGGCAAAAGACAAAGAAATTCGCCGCATTGAATTGACCGTATTAGAACACAATCACGCTGCCATTGCGTTGTATAAAAAAAGAGGTTTTGTAGTAGAGGGACTCAAAAGAGAGTCGATTGGTATTGGTGGTAACTACATGAATGAATGGTTAATGTCGAAATTACTCTAGAATTTTTTTAGTCAATACATGCACTTTAGGCAGTCTTGAACTGAGATTGCTAAAGTGTTTTTTGTCTTTATAAAAAAATACATGGATATGAAAAGGAAAAGCACAAATCAACTATAATTTTGTACAATATTGTATTTAATCTATATTTTTAGACTTATTAGCTGTAGACTATTAAAGAATATCTTATGAATAGGAGATGTATAGATGGCAACATTGCTTTTTTTCTTTCTTGAAAACATGGCATTAATTATCGCCTTATTGTATTTGGCGTTAAAAGCAAAAGAATTATTATTCCCAAACTTGACTGAATCAAAGTTCTTATATCTATTAAGTGTTGTCTTCATAAGTTTTTTAACCTTTTCCGTCATGTATAACCCGTATTTTTATATGGGCATGAGACTGGATTTGCGTGAAGTTCCACTTTATTTTATTTCATACATTGCTGGTTGGAAAGTTGGACTGCTATCTGCTATATTCCCGGCATACTTCCGGTACTCTTTCGAAGGTCCGACGGTTGTATTGGGTATTTTGCAATCGATTGTACTGCCAGTCGTTATTGGCAGCTTGTTTCATAATCAAAAATCATCAAATAAGTTTTTCAATTTATTGAATCTCAAAAAAATGATGGCTGGTTTTTTGATTTTCGAAATGTTGAAATCAGTCTGGATGTTTTTATTTACACCAGCAACTATTTCTATTATTATTGCCATGTTTTTTTTTGCTGGTGTTGCTGTATTGGCGATGGGTTTAATCACCAATGGAGAAAGTCGTCAACTATTGCTGCGAACAGAACTGGAATATTACTCAAATCAAGATCCGATGACGCAGTTGCCCAATATCCGTTTTTTCAAAAAGACACTAGCGCCGTTGATTGTGCAACAAATTCCACTCGCCATTGTTATGATGGATGTGGATTATTTCAAAATTTACAATGATACACATGGGCATCAAAAGGGAGATGCCGTTCTTCGCTCACTTGGCCAATTAATGAAAGACAATACGCGTAGCAAAGATCATGTAGCTCGTTATGGAGGAGAAGAATTCATTTTTTGCATTACGGACCCTCAAGACCAACGTGAAGCTTTGATGCTTGCTGAAATTGTCAGAAAACAAATAGAGCTTTATCCGTTTGTCGGAGAAGAGTTGCAACCTGCAGGAAAACTAACAGTGTCAATGGGTGTCAGCGTGAGTATAGGAGACAAAAGCTTAGATGAATTGATTGGTGAAGCCGATAGTGCCATGTATGAATCAAAGCATAATGGAAGAAATTGTGTGACAGCTCATTCTGAAATAAACGCACGTGAATTGGTAAAATCTTAATCGAAAAAAAATGATGAAACAGTCACTGCGTATAGTGGCTTTTTTTGTTGCGGCGCTTATGCTTTTCGGTGTCCAGCTTCAGCGCCCAGGTCCTTAGCCTTACTGTAGCTGAAAACCATCATAACTGGTAAGACTTCCAGCGCTTGTCGGACCTACACGGACGCTTATGCTTTTCTTAATCCCAACAAAAGCTTTGGATTTGAGTTAAAATAAAAGGAAAGGTTTTTCTTTATCTAACTTGATTTATTACATAGGAGTCATTGGATTTCAGCAATGTTATTATTAGGAGGATATTCATGAATAGTTTTATTGTTATGCAAGGAGAGACCTATCAAGAAGAACGCAACGCAGAGGTTCTTTGGTCACCGAGGGTTGATAAATCGGGGATGATTCCACACTCTTGGAAACGAATGCAGGAGTTAAAAAAAGGCGATATCGTTTTTCATTATGTAAAAGGATTTTTAGTAGCTATTAGTCATGTACGAGAAGATTGTAAACATGGAACCAAACCTAAAAGTACAGACGAGCAGCAGGACAGTACTGAAGAGGCATTTATCGCACGGGCTGTTTATCGCGAATTGGACAATCCGTTATCCATTAAGGCGTTTTTTAGAGAAATAGAGCCTTTACTGCCCGTAAAATACGCGGCATTTCAAGAAGATGCTAGTGGCAATTCAGGTTATTTGTATCCATGCAATGAAGAACTGGCGATGAAATTTTTAGAACTAATTAGCGCCTTAAATATTTTCACCTTGGAAGTCGAACAATTGGAGTTGTCAATGGAAGTGATTAAAAAAACAGAGCATGATCCATTAATCAGCTTGATTGCAGAAGCAGAACTACAAATCAAAACGAAAATGCGTAGAGGTAAAGAACAATTCAGAGAAAGTTTATTGCCGCTTTGGAACGGAGAATGTCCACTTTGTGGAATTGGTATTGACGCTGTGTTGAAAGCGACGCATGCCAAGCCTTGGAAAGACAGCTCAGCTGAAGAACGGCTAGATGCTTTTAATGGCATCTTACTTTGTGCCAACCATGCTGCTTTGTATTCAGCGGGGTTCATCGCATTTACCGGAGGCGGAAGTCTCCGTATTTCGAGTCAAATTCCAGAAGAACATTATCCCACCTACCAATTAAAAAGAGGGATAAAAATACCCGTTTCGCCAGAGCATGCTCTTTATTTAAGATGGCATAAACGAATCGTTTTTGCCGAACTGCCTAAAGTGAAACTGCTGGTCAATCAACAATAATCGTTCGATAAGTATGTCTTTTGTCGTACGACATATGCTACACTAGAAACAAGTGAATAATCATGCAGAAAAAAGGTGCTGATTCGTCAGCATAACAGGGAACTCGGTTAGATTCCGGGGCTGTTTCCGCAACTGTAAGTGCGTATGAAATAAGAAAATGCCACTGTTTAGTGTTACCAACTAAACGGGAAGGTTCTTAAAGTAAAGCGATGCACAAGCCAGGAGACCTACCTTTTTTTGAACGTATTTTTACTCTTCGGAAGATAAGGGAATCATACGGCAACGTTTCTATTTTGACTGCTGAAGTATGTCTCTAAATAGCTATGCCGCCGTCCTCTTTTGAGGGCGGCTTTTTGCTGTTTAGAGAGCGTTCAATGCCGTGATTTTCACCAAACGGAAGTGAGGTGGAATGATGAAAAAAGACATGCGTTATCTTTGTTATCCATTTATGCGGGAATCCGCAGTTACTGTGGATTTTGAAATTAGGACTGATTCGTTGACTACCCGAATCGGAGAAGCCCTGTCATTGACACAAGATATAGAAGCTATACAACGAGATCTGCAGATTTTACAACCTATGGCTTATCATTTGAACGGCTCAGTTCGCGGTAAAATAGCCATTCATGAGGAAGACTTGATTGAGCTAAGTAACATGTATGATTATTATGTAAACTTCACAAAGGATAAAATCGGTAATTTTGTTTTGCCGCAAGGAACACACGCTGCATGCGTCCTGCATGTTTGTCGCAGTGAAGCGAAAAAATCAGTAAGGGCCTTGCACAAAGTGAGTTTAGAAAAAGAAATACCGAACATTCTCTTTGATTACGCCAATTTGTTAGCCAACGTGCTGTTTACGATGGCTGTTTATGTTAATCAGCATCACGGAGTGGAAGAAATCCCGTTCGTCAGCAAGTCCTATCCAACTAGACCTAAAAAGAAAGAAGTGACCAATCAACAATGAAAATTTCCTCATTCAAATACGTAGCTATCGGAGCAGTTGTTTTAACTCTAGGTGCTTGTCAATCAGAAACAACAGAAAAAACAGATGCAGAACCAACGAATAAAGGAGAGGAGCAAGCAAACTATACCGTTACAGATGATTTAGACAACGAGTTGACGTTTGAAAAAGTACCTGAAACAGTTGTCTCACTTATTCCAAGTAATACTGAAATTTTGTATGGCATTGGAGCAGGAGAAAAAGTGATTGGCGCGACTGATTATGATAATTATCCAGCAGAAGCAGCTGAAGTTGAACGTGTTTCAGATTCAGTCGTTTTTAACGCAGAACGCATCATTGAAATGGATCCAGATGTCGTCATCGGTTATTCTACAGGTGCGCCAACCGGTTATGAAGAGTTAGAAGCTGCAGGTATCCAAGTATTTGTTATTGAATCAGCGCAATCTTTTGAAGATGTGTATGGCGACATCGAACAAATTTCGACCGTCATGGGTCTTGAAGACAAAGGGGATACGTTAAATAGCTCAATTCAGCAGCAAATTGAAGAAGTACAAGAAAAAATAGAAGGGGTAGAAGCGAAAAAACAAGTGTTTTTCGAAATCAGTCCTTCGCCCGAAATTTATACAGCAGGTCAAAAAACGTTCCAACAAGAAATACTGAACCATGCCAATGTCGAAAATATCTTTGGTGACCTCGAAGGATGGCCAAAAATTTCAGAAGAAGAAGTCATTACACGAAATCCAGAAATTATCACAACAACGGTTTCTTATACGGAAGATCCAATCGGGGAGATCAAAGCACGTGAAGGCTGGAGCGATATCGAAGCGATTCAAAACGATCAAGTCTTTTTCTTGGATTCTGATATCACATCACGCCCTGGACCGCGCATTGGTGACGCTGTGGAATTAGTAGCTAAAACAATTTACCCAGATTTATTTAACTAAAACACAAAAACTCCTCGCCTTAAAAGCGAGGAGTTTTTTTATGCAGTAAAACATGCCTGAAATCATAGCGTTATTTCAAGCTATCTGGATCTATTCCGAACTCCCTTTTTAATACGTTCCTCTTATCGGCTGGAGACAGCTCGATTTTTGTTTTTTGTCCATTTTCTGAGCGTGTTAACTGATGATCTGACAAAGTAATTCGTCCGTTTTGAGTTGCCCGAGTGACTAAGTCATTGTGTGTAAAAGAAGAGTCTTTAGATACTTGATTAAAGACACATCCTTCATGAAAGTCAACCAGCTGCTTTTCATCTGTTGAAAATCTATAAAGCACTTTTTCGTTCTCTTCATTTTCACGAATCAGATCATAATAAACGTCATCCACTTTTTCGATGCGGTAAGTACCACTGTGATCAGTATGGCGTTCACCACCAAGCGGAATTGGACTCACCGTCGAGTCTCCAAAACCGGCATCTACTAAGTAAAGCGTATCAAACTCCACGAGAATCGCCGCATGCGTATCAGCTTTCGCCCAAGTGCCATTTGGTCTTTGAACGGTTGCCGATATTAGTTTTGCTTGATATCCTAACTGACTGAGAAGCCAGTGAAACAACCCATTCAATTCGTAACAATATCCACCTCGCCGTTGATTAACAATTTTTTCATAAATTTTCTCTAAGTTTAAGTAAATTGGAACATGTTGCATAACGTCTAAATTTTCGAATGGGATATTTTGCATATGCAAAGATTGCAATTCAGTCAAATCTTGCAAATAATATTCTTGAATCGCAGAAGCGTTAAAACGAGCTAAGTATTTTTCTTTATTCATCATGACTAGTCATTCCTCCTGTTACTTTAAATGGTTTTTTTATAGATGCTATTCATTTTTAAGTGTAGTTATTTTTGCAGACGTGATACAATGAATGAGTAAATAAATTTAGGTAAAAAATAAGTTGAATAGTGAATTCAATTAGATGAAAAAAGAAGGTAGGGTGATCGATTTGGTATCAACGACTGATGTAGCAAAACATGCAGGTGTATCACAAACGACTGTTTCACGCGTACTGAATAAACCAGATCAAGTAAGGAAAGATACGTACGATAAAGTAATGGCTGCAGTGAATGAGCTAAATTATTCATTGGGTGGAGTAGAGGAGACTGTTCCATTTACTGCGAATGCGAACCAAGTGAAAACAATTCATTTGGTAGTTGGATCATTAGATGATCCAATCTTTACTGAAGCCACCCCGGCTATTATAAATTATGCAAAGCAGCAAGGCTATGAAGTAATTAGTCATTTTATTGCAAAAGAAAATGAATCGGATGTATTCGATGCGGTATTGTCTAGCAAAGCACAAGGCATCGTTTTGATTTCTGTGTTACTGAATAAAGAAGAGTATGATAAAATAAGTGAATCGAACACACCGGTGATTTTGCTGAACTCTAATTATTCAGGTAGTCATCATTCAATTGGCTTGAATGACACTGAAGCTGGGTATTTAGCTGCCCATCATTTAATAGAAATGAACCATCAAGAAATTGCTTGGGTAGGAGGTACATTGAATAATCCCTCTTATAATAATCGTCTTCTAGGATTTATTCAAGCTATTCAAGAACAGAAAATCAAAGTTCGTAAAAAGCGGTTAGTGGTTACGGAGACAGATAAAAACTCGTTATTTAAAGCTTTTAAGAATTTACAAGCATTAAAGAAAAAGCCGACAGCTATTGTTGCTGCTACTGATGAAATTGCCATCCAATTACTGGATTTTTATCAACAGGAAGGCTATCAAATTCCACAAGACATCAGCATCGTTGGAATTGGCAATTCAGAGATTGGCCAACATTCATCTCTGAACTTAACTTCTGTCGGAACGTCCGATAGCCTGGAAAATTTAGGTCAAGAAGCGGTAAAAAGACTATTTGATATGCTTCTTTACAATCAAGACGAAGCCTTTAATGTGACTAGAGATGTGCAGTTTTACGAACGGAAAACGACTGCTCTGCGTTAACAAGCCATAGTGGCTGAAAATTCACCTAGTCAATTTAAGAAGCCGTGCCGGCAAACATACCGGCGCGGCTCTTTTTGGTCTTTCAGATTTATTTACAAAAAATTTTTCATTAATGGTAAATCTACTGATCATTTCATTTCTTTGTGGGTAAATGGACATTTCCCTTGAATAGGTTCGCTGTCGTCACCGATGAAAAATTGCTTCCATTCGTTATGTTGTGGGTCACCAAAGTGGCTAATGTCGGGATGAGTTGGCAAATGATCCCATGCTTCTACACGTTGCCGAACTTTATCACGTGACATTATGCCGCCTTTTTCAGTTCCTGTTAATCCTTTAAAAATACGGCGGGGCTGGAATCCTAAAACCATCGCATTGCCGAGGTCACGAGTTTTGCGCTGTTTATAAGCGGGTGTATTGCCAAAAATAAAGATGGGTTCCCCTTTAAAAGTAAAATCCCATAAATAATGGTCTGGATCGCGCGGGGCTTCTTTCGGCCATTCTGTGTCATCTTCATCATGTAAGTATTGCAAAATGTCCCAAAACTGTTGCCGATAAGTTTCAAGTGAAGCTTCTTTCTTGAAAGGCTCAACAAAGACAAATAACCCGTGGCGTTTATGCTTTGGATCATCAAATAACGTTAAGAATGCATCAACAGCTGCAGGTAAATTGCGCCAGTCTTCTTGTGTGATATACGCATAGCGTAATTCTCCCTTCATCTCGCCGTTCATGCCGAAGTAGCATGGAAAAGTTTTATCCGTTACAGTTTTGTGAAAAGTAGTGTATTCGGCTAATAGCCATTGAGGCAAGTCTGTGCGTGTTGTAAAATCTTCTTTCGTTAATAAAGCTGAGTTTGTCGTAATCATAAGAAGTTCCTCCTGTTGTATAAAATTGCGTTTTACTTGTTGTTCCCTAAGAAACAGCGGGCAAAACAAAAAAAGGCTGAGATTTTCTCAGCCTTTTGGTCAAGCGATTAAAATGCACCAGATCCACCACCGCCACCGCTAACACCCCCGCCCGCAGATATCGCTCCTGAAGCACTAGCAGAAGTGCTGGTGCTGGAATAGGCAGCAACAAACAGTCCAGTCAACAAAACAGGATTATAAAACAATCCGAAATCTGCAAATGCCGAATCGCTATAGGCAGTGGTGAAGCTTAGTGTTGTAAGGTTGGTGGATTTCTCGTCTGCCCCAAGTAGGTAGCTAAAAGCACGCATCTTTTCGTCTTGCGTTAAATGATTCCAAGCTGTTGGCTCTAGATTTTTCATCGCAGTCCGTAGCTGTTTCCATTCTTCTCGAATCACATGGCCTTTATAAGTAATCGGAGAGTAAAAACAAAATCCAATAAAGCAAATAGCAATGATTATAGAAACAACCATCATTGGAAACAATTCTAAGAGCCCGAAAAAGATGGAGGCTACACCAAATGCCAGTCCGCTAGTTCCAACGATCCCACGTAACAAGGGGTGTTTGCCGTAAAGCTCATACTGTTTGACCTCTTCTTGAATGCCTTGCTGCCAAAGAGTGATAGAGTCGGTGTAAGAAGCATGATTCAGCTCTTGTTTTGTGTAGCTTTCCAACTCTTTTGTTTCAAAAATTTCACCATCACCTACTTTATCAAAAAGCAGTTCGATTAACGTAGCCTCGTGAATAAATTCAGGATTGCGGTCGATCAGTCGGAATTTTTCTTCTGATAGCTGTTCAATCTTTTGTTTACGTACCAGTTCCATTAAGGCGGCTGCTGTTACAGCAGGTGTTAAAATGGAGGACTTAGTAAAATAGAGAGTCGCCGGAATGCTCATTTTTTGCTTCGGTACGAAAAAGTGAGGCGTGTCTGGTTTTGCTTGCTGCTTGGTTTTGCGCGCATGACTAAAAGCCCAAGCGAATAAAGCCAGTAACGCTGCTCCGGCAGCTGGAATCAGCCAGTTGCCAATAGATTTTCCTGCCTGTTGTTTAGCTAACAAAGCTGCAGCGTCGTTTGCCATTTGCTCTTTGTCAGCTGCTAAGTCAGCGAGGACCAAACCGTCTTTCTGAGGTAGACTCGGGAATAGATGTTTGTCAAAAATGACGCGGACGTCTCCATTAGAGCCTGCTAATACCTTGCCCATGTCAAACTGAACCCCACCATCACGTTGTAAACTGCCGGTTTGGTAAGCACCATCGTAACCGGTAAAAGCTGTTTTTTCTGAAGCAGCAGGCGGTGTAATGGTTATTGTCATTTGTTCATAGTCACTGTCGTTGCGGTCATCAAAAAATGGCCAATAAAATTCAGCGCCGTCCGCGTATGTATCGACAGCTCCTTGAATTTCGTAACGCAATTCGATGGTAATGGTTTCATTTTCACCTGAACGGAAGATGTTGTATAGTTCTTCATCCCGTTCGACTTTTAATTCTTTCCCCTGTTCAGAAGCGGTAAACTCATGAATCGACGTTCCTTTTTTTGGAACGATTTCCCGTATAATGCCATTAAAATCATCTTGAAATTTGTACGTATGATTTTCTGTGACAGCAACCGTTCCGTTGCTAGTTACTTGCGCATCGATGGTGACTTTAGAAATAGAATAGTCCACAGCCAATGCTTGAAGAGGAAACAACATGAAAACGAGCAGGGTCCATAAAACGATAAATTGGTTTTTCTTGTGCATTTACCTCACTCCTTTCGTTCGTTACGAAATGCTCGGTAATAAGTTTCAGAAAGTCGATTGTTTCTAATCGGATGGTATCTCTGCTGGTTAAAAAAGGTCTAAACTTTCAAATAAAAGAAGTATGGAAAAAGCTTGATTGGAGCGGAATAGAGTGGATCATGTGTTAACCTCTTTTTAACTAACTGAATTTTCATTTACTATTCTAATTATAGCAAGCAACTTAGCAAAATCACAAAAAACACTCATCAGCGTTTTGTTGCACGTTAAAGGGATCGCAGACGAATGAGATCCGGTTGAGACGGTTAACTTGAAGACCATGAACGTCCATCTGCTTCGAGTCCGCCTAATAATTTTCGGCGGCGATTTTCTAACGTTGCAAATGCGTTAAGGTAATCTGTTTCTGGCATCATTGGAATTTCTGCTTCCTGAAAAATGTTGAAATTAGGAATAGGTGGAATCTGTTTGGATGGCTTATAAAATGACTTGTTCAGTGTGTCTAAATACTGATCGATACTAGAGCGCATTTCTTTCAACAACAGCTGATTCGGATGATAGCTAACGGGAACAGCGAATTTGATCAAACTCACTGCTTCATCTAAAATCGCAATTGCTGATGGCATAGCGGTCTTATGACTCACGGCATGATAGTAATGTAAAACAGGGTAAGCTGCGTGTTGGGCAGCAAGTGAACTTAGTTGCTCTGAGTAGCTAGCTAGTAAAAGATCGAGGTTATGAAAGTCATGGCCGTTCCAAGCGCTACTAACTAGCTCTTCAGCAGTTTCTCCAAGACCATGAATGCTCGAAGCGAAAGAACGTTTCATCGTAACCGCGCTTAAAATGGAGATTAAATACGTAACACCAAAAGTGATGAACAGCATACCTGTACCTGTTGCAAGAACGGAAACAATTTGCGCACTTCCTTCTTTTGGGCTGAAATCACCGTTGCCGAGTGTAAAGATTAAATAACCGGCAAAGTAAAAGCGGTCGACCCAGGAAATAGCATCAGTTCCATGAGAAGGGGAAATCGCTTGTCCGAGTCCCGCAAAAATCAAAGTCCAGCCAATCCACAATAAAGAAATCCACATCAACAACGTTGCACTCAATACGAACGGACCTGCTAAGCTAAGTGATTTGGAATGATTTCCTCCAATCATTCTAGCCATTCTCCAAATAAGTGAAGACAAGCGGTTCGTAACGGGTCCCGCACCACCATCAATCCACAAAGTCGTCCAAATAAAATCGACGATGCAAAGGATAATAAATGCCATGCCAACAAGTAAATAAAGTAAATTCAGAATAATCACTCCTTTCTTTTAGAAGGTGTAACATAAAATAATGACGTTAAACTACAGCAACAGCTTTGTTACTTGGATCAGGATGAGTAAACGAAGAACCTGATTTAAACGGCCACTTTGTGGATCCTGTTAATTACTACGGTAAGTCGTTTATTTAATTATCATACCCTTATAACGAAAATCTTAAAAAAGTTTATAACTACTGCAGTTTACTGCGGTAAGGAGGAGATAGCCATGACAGATAAATCAAAAATCAAAATCGTAGATAATACGGTGTTGCGGAGTGAGATAGCAAGAGCGACAAAACGGGTAACTCACGTTCATTTGGCAACGTGGGCATTGAGTGTGGCAAAACGCGTGCTCTGTTACGTTGAAAAAGAGTTTCCGCATAGTGACCAGTTACAAAATGGGATTCAAGTTGGGGAACTGTGGCAACGAGGCGAAGCTTCTGTTCAGGAAGTTAGACAAGCGGGATTCAACGTACATGAACTAGCAAGACGATGTGAAAGTGAAACGGCAAAAGCGGCAGCTCGGGCAATTGGACATGCTGTTAGTGTGGGGCATATGCGGGGACATGCAGTAGTTTGTTCAGATTACGCCATTAAAGCAGTCGGGCTTGATTCAAAAGCTGACATGAATAAGATTACCGAAGAAAGACAGTGGCAATTAAATGAATTAGAACAGTATCGCGATTAGGTTTTTTACAGATAGACAAGGGGCTAGAGCGTTCTCAAAACAAAAAGACCTGTTTTTTGCTAGCAAGCATTAATTTGGTAAAAAGATTTGACCGAGTAAGTTGTTACCATTGAACAAAAAAAGATTGACTCGTCCAAATTAAAATACTAATATAAAATATATTAGCTAATAGCTAATGGTTTTCTGCTTGTTAGAAATCTGAAGTGATTGAAAACAAAGAATCGCATTGGAAATTTTACATAAGTTAAAGTAAATCAAGCTATTTTTTTGTTATAGCAAGAAAGCGTTTTCACTACAGGATAGGGGTGTCAAATGTATACTTTTTTAATTTCCATTGTCATTTTAGTGGTAGCCTATTTTACATATGGTAAATTTATCGAAAAACTATTTGATCCGGTTGAAGCAAGGAAAACACCAGCTTATGCGAATGCAGATGGTGTCGACTTTGTCCCAATGAATAAACACAAAAATGCACTGATTCAATTGTTAAATATAGCTGGAACCGGTCCAATTTTCGGTCCAATCATGGGTGCCTTGTACGGACCCGTCGCATTTTTGTGGATAGTCATCGGTTCGATTTTTGCTGGAGCGGTTCATGATTATTTGACCGGCATGATTTCCATACGCAATAAAGGTGCACATATCCCAGAACTTGCAGGAAAATTTCTTGGGGCAGCGTCAAAGCACATCGTCAACGTCTTTGCGTTGCTGCTGCTATTGTTAGTCGGAACAGTATTTGTTACGACGCCCGCATCGTTGCTTTCGATTTTGGTGGATGGTAAAATCGCAGCGGGTATTATCATTGGTGTCATCTTTATTTATTATTTCTTATCAACGATCTTGCCAATCGATAAAATTATTGGGCGATTTTATCCTTATTTCGGTGCTGTATTATTAATAGGGACACTGGGCGTGGGCATTGCGCTGTTATTCTCTGATTACAAAATACCGGAACTCAACTTCACGAACATGCACCCAGGCAATTTGCCAATTTTTCCGATTTTGTTTTTCACCATTACTTGTGGCGCGTTATCTGGGTTTCATGCAACGCAGTCACCGATTATCTCTCGGACGGTTGAAAAAGAATCGCAGGGCCGTTATATATTTTATGGCATGATGATTGCAGAAGCCATCATCGCGATGATTTGGGCAGCTGCGGCTATGAGTATTTTTGATGGACAATCTTTGAGTGGTCTGATCAATTCAGGAACGCCATCTGCCGTTGTTAATGAAGTATCCATGACTTTGCTCGGTGCAGTGGGTGGTACCATAGCAGTTCTCGGTGCGATTGTTTTACCCATCACGTCAGGAGACACAGCATTCCGTGCAGCTCGTTCTATTATTGCAGATTACATCAAGATGGATCAGACTCAGCTAGTAAAGCGATTGATTATCGCTATTCCACTTTTTATTATTTCAGCGGCTTTGACTCAAATTGACTTTAATCTTCTGTGGCGCTATTTCTCTTGGGCCAACCAAGCAACTGCGGGAATCGCTTTATGGATCGCAACAATGTATCTCTATATCCAAGGTAAAAACTACTTGGTGTCGCTTGCGCCTGCTGTCTTTATCACCTATATGGTTTTTGTCTATATACTCAATCAAAAAATCGGTTTTAATCTCGATCTCGATCTTTCATACATCGTTGGGTTGGTGCTGACTGCGGTAGTGATTGTACTATTTTACGGCAAAGCCAGAAAAAATCGACAACAAGATGTCCAAACAGTCGTTACAGTAGAATGACAAAAAGCAGGCTTTCACAGCCTGCTTTTTTCTGTGACAATTAGTTGGGAAATACCATCATCAAATAAAGAAAATAAAAAATTCTTTATTTATCCTAAAAATTTGCTAAAATAAGATGTTGAGTTGATTAGAAACTTTCGTAGATAAAGTCGGTCGCTCGCAAAAGGGAGGAAGCGTCAATTTCTAATCACTGGTTATGGTTGCCGGTACTGATTCTGACAATGAATTGCATCCGTTACGGAGAAACAATGCTGCATAACAGTTTGGCTCTTCATCAGGTTATGCTCTTTTCATTGAATATCGTCGGCATTCTATATGTGCTGTGGGTTATGTATAAGGGTAAAAAAATACACAATAAACCAACCGCTAAAAGACATTTCAAAATCTGATCACTGGCTAAAACAGCTTGTTCCATTTACCGATGGAGCAAGCTGTTTTATTATTTGCTGGTCAATTCGATAGGAGCGGTTGATTAGTGAATCAAGTTATAATGCTTAAGTATCCTAATTAAAAGAGGGGTGATTCCATGATTCGTGTGTTACTTGTTTGTCTCGGAAATATTTGCCGGTCACCGATGGCAGAAGCTGTTTTACGTGAGCAATTAAACAGGGCGGGAATGTCCAATTATGTAGAAGTGGATTCTGCTGGAACGGGGAATTGGCATATTGGCCAAGATCCGCATCCGGGAACTTTGAAAATTTTAAAAGATCACAGCATTTCGGCAACAGGTTTAAAAGGGCGTCAGTTGCAGCCGGATGATTTTGCTGCATTCGATTACATTCTTGGAATGGATCAACACAATATAATGGATATCCGTTTGATACTCGGTCAGTCCACTCATCCGAAAATCTGTCGTTTTTTAGATTTAACCGATCAAGCGAAAGACGTACCTGATCCTTATTTCACAGGCGATTTCGAAGAAACCTATGAACTCATAAGCAAAGGCAGTGCAGCATTAATTGGAAAGATTAAAAGAGAACATAATGTATAAATGAACAAAACCCGACTGGGAATTTTCTAGTCGGGTTTTTATTCATTCGGACTTTTCTAACTGAAACCACAGTTCCGGCAACAGCACGGTCAACTCATGGGCAAGTAAGGTATGAGGCGAGCGTGTTTTAACCCACTCGTCTGCGCAGGCTCCGTGAAGATAAACGGCGTTTAATACTGCGTGCTTCCAGTCAGCGTGGCAGCACAACATACCGAGCAGCATACCCGTCAGTGTGTCGCCGGTGCCACCTTTTGCCAGCGCACTATTGCCGGTTGGATTTGACCAAACCTCACCATCAGGAAAGGCAGTAATAGTATTTTGTCCTTTTAAAACGATTGTCACACCCATTTTTTTCGCCCAAATCACCGCATAGAAAGCGCGGTTTTTTTGCAATTCATTTACGTCCACGTCAGTAATATGAGAAAATTCAGCAGGATGGGGTGTTAAGATTACGGGTAAGTGACGTTTCACGTAAGTTCGCTTGCTCAGTGCACCTGCGTCCAATATAACCGGTGCCTGGCTGTCGAGTAGTGTACTAACGGCGTCTTCCGTTAACGCATCTGGATTTGTGCCGGGTCCAATTGCGATCGCGCGGTATGAATCGATGGGCGTCTTTTTTTCTGCAATCTGCTGTAACCCATTTTGTACGTAAGTGGCTTCTGGCAATTGAGAGACGATCATTGCCACCACTTCAGCTTCTGTCGCAATGACTAGTTTACCGACACCGCTCCTCATCGTACCAAGTGCTGCGAGTAGCGCAGCGCCTGGCATTTCTTTTGTACCAGCAACTAATAGCGCTGTACCGTAGCTTCCTTTATGACTCGATGGCTGTCTTTTAGGGAGTGATGCGGCGACTTGTTCAGTTGTCCATGATTGCAGGATGACGGATGAGGTCATTTTTATTCCTCCCATTTTCAGAATGTGTACAGTTCGTTTAGTTAACTGTACGCATTCTTTTTATCAATAGCAAAAATCATCATTCTTTTTCTCCATGCCAAAAAAAGTGAAGCAGAAAAAGCCAAAGCCTCCATTATAAATGATAGAATATTCTTTCAACGGAAAACTAAACACCGGATTGATAGGTAGTTGATAAAACAAAGGAGATGGATAAATTGATAAACTCGCAACCCATTCGCTTTAGTGAACGTTTGCACTTAATTGACGGATTTGACTTAGGACTCACTAGAAGAACCGGCACTTATGTGATTGGAGAGAAAGAATTGACTGTAGTCGATACAGGATCAAGTCCTTCTGTCAAACACGTCAAAAAAGGACTAGCGGCTTTAGGATTTACTCTTGAAGACGTCAAATACATCATCGTTACCCATGTCCATTTGGATCATTCAGGGGGAGCGGGACTGTTGTTACAAGGGTGTCCAAACGCTCAAGTAGTTGTTCATCCTAAAGGCGCTAGGCACCTGATTGAGCCTAGCCGACTGATAGCGGGCGCTCGAAAGGTTTACGGAGAGCAGTTCGATCAATTGTTTGACCCAATCGTTGCTATTCCAGCAGATCGCTTACTTGTTAAAACTGAAGGCGATCAACTAGTCATTGGACCTACGTGCACACTAGAATTTTGGGATACCCCAGGACACGCCAACCACCATTTTAGTATTTACGATCCTGTCAGTAATGGCATATTTGCCGGAGATACAGTTGGAATTCGCTATGAACAATTGGTCAGTGAAGGCATCGACTTGTATTTGCCTTCTACATCGCCCAATCAATTCAATCCACAAGCGATGCAACATGCCGTTGAACGGATGTCCATGTCAAAGCTTGATGCCATCTATTATGGGCATTTTGGAAAAACGGATCAACCAGAAAAGGCGCTTCGCCAGGCAGCAGAATGGCTAACAGTATTCGTGTCAGAAGGTCAGCGTGCTTTTGCTAATGAGATCGGCGCTGAGCAATTGGCTGACCGACTTTATGAGCGGATTCAATATTATTTACGGACGCAAGGTGTGCCAGACAATCACCAGGTATATCCATACATTCGACTGGATATGCAAGTGAGCGCCATGGGCATTTTAGATGCGTTGTCGAAACAACCAAAGCACACCTAAAATTAAATGGCACTTAACTCACTATTCATTATCTATTCACTCATTTGAATGTTATTCTAAACGAAACAAAGTAGAGGAACGTATCGAAATGATTGCAATTAAAACTTTTTGAATAATAATGAATAAAAATAATCATTCATTTATTTTTAAATTGATTTGACTAATGTGATTTAATTGACGTGATTTGTTAATCTCTACTAAATTTGTGAGTCGACTGTTTAAGTTGACTGCTCTTAGGGGTAAATAAAATCCATACAGCTTTCGAATTTGCTAGTCTGTCCTCTAGATGCAGACAACTAAACGAAAGAGACAAGTGAGAGGTGGAGTTTTTAGGTATGCAAGTATTAACAGAGAAAACAGCCATTATTACAGGAGCGGGAAAAGGCATCGGGCGCGCAACTGCACTGGCTTTAGCCAATGAAGGTGTCAATGTCGGATTGATTGCGCGGACCGAAGCAGATTTAATAAAGCTGACTGCAGAAATTAAGTCATTACGCGGTCGTGCGGCCTATGCTGTGGCGGATGTATCTGATTTGGCGCAAGTAGAAGCAGCAGTTAAAAAGTTAACGAACGAACTTGGAACGATTGATATTTTGATTAATAATGCAGGAATCGGCAAATATGGACCGTTTTTAGAACTAGATCCAAAAGACTGGAAACAGATGATTGATGTCAATTTGATGGGGATGTACTATGTTACTAGAACAGTCTTGCCGCAATTGATCAACAAGAACGGGGGGGACATTATTAACATTTCCTCAAGCTCGGGATTGCGAGGAACTATCGGGTCGAGTGCTTATAGCGCTTCAAAATTTGGTGTGCTCGGCATGACAGAATCGTTGTCTCAAGAAGTTCGTAAGCACAATATTCGGGTTTTCGCTTTGACACCAAGTCGCGTAGTAACAGATTTAACAGTTAAAGAAGGTGAAACAGAACAACAAAAAGAAAAATTTATGCAGCCAGAAGATTTGGCAGAATACATGGTAGCGCAGCTGAAACTGCATCCACGTATTTTCATTCCAACTTCTAGTCAATGGGCAACCAATCCATTTTGAACATAAAAACGAGCCAGGGAGAATTTTCCTGGCTCGTTTTTTTAATTATTGGCTAGTTTTGTTACGTAATCTTCAACTTCCTGGGAATTGCTTAGCGCAAGGATGTGATCCGTGTGCTGTGCCATTTCTGCTTTGGACAGTTTGCTGATTTGCGAACGGGCTTTTAAAATCGATGAAGCGCTCATTGAGAATTCATCAAGACCGAGACCCAGAAGAATCGGAATGGCGATTTCGTCTCCAGCCATTTCTCCACACATCCCAGTCCATTTGCCTTCACGATGCGACGCATCAATGACCATTTTAACTAAACGCAAAATAGCAGGATTAAATGGTTGATACAAATACGACACGCTTTCGTTCATGCGATCAGCGGCCATTGTGTACTGAATCAAGTCATTCGTACCAATCGAGAAAAAATCCACTTCTTTTGCGAATGTATCTGCCATCACTGCGGTAGAAGGAATTTCGACCATGATGCCGACTTCGATCGATTCATTTACTGCCACGCCTTCAGCTTGAAGCTTCGCTTTTTCTTCTAATAATAATGCTTTTGCTTGGCGGAATTCGTCAAGCGTTGCAATCATCGGAAACATAATTTTCAAATTTCCATGAACGCTGGCACGCAGTAATGCCCGCAGCTGCGTTCTGAACATGTCTGGCATTTCTAGGCACAAACGGATTGCACGTAAGCCAAGAAATGGATTAAGTTCTTTCGGTAATTCGAGATACGACAATTCTTTGTCGCCACCGATGTCTAGCGTACGAACAACGGTCGGTTTGCCTTTCATGCCTTTTAATACAGACGAATAAGCTTCGACTTGTTCAGCTTCTGTTGGGAACTGATCACGTCCCATATAAAGAAATTCGGTGCGGTATAACCCAATCGCTTCGCCGCCGTTATCAAGAACGCCTGCAATGTCTTTAGGTGTTCCGATGTTGGCACCCAGTTCAATCGCTTGACCGTCAGCGGTGATGGTTGCTTTGTTTTTCAAGACAGCCCATTGTGCTTTTTGTTTGTCAAAGTCTGCTTGTTTGTTTTTATACTCTTCAATGACGCTGTCTTCTGGCGCGATTAAAATCTTTCCATCTAAGCCGTCAACAATAATGATTGTGCCATTTTGAATATCGGCCATCGCTGTTTTAGCGCCAACTACCGCAGGGATTTCCAGTGTGCGTGCCAAAATCGCCGAGTGGGAAGTGCGTCCACCAATATCGGTAATAAAGCCTTTAACGAACTTCGCATCTAGTTGAACCGTATCCGATGGCGTTAAATCTTCTGCGATGATAATCACTTCGTCTGAAATCATGCTTGGGCTTTGAATCGTGACACCAAGTAGGTGAGCAAGTACTCGTTTTCTCACGTCACGAATGTCAGCAGCGCGTTCTTTCATATAGTCATTGTCCATAGCTTCAAACATCGCAATGAACATATCAGTTGCTTCTTGCAAAGCAAACTCAGCGTTAACGTTCTCAGTCTTGATTTTCTCTGTAACCGGCCCAACAAGTTCAGGATCACTCAATACTAAAAGATGAGCGCCAAAAATCGCCGCTTCTTTTTCACTAATTGCTGCAGCTGTTTTTTTCTGAATCACTTCTAGTTCTTGGATGGATAGGTCTAAAGCTGCTGTTAAACGTACGACTTCGCCATCGGCATCCGAAATTGTCCGTTTATCAACATTCAATTTCGGATCTTCCAAGCGAAAAGCTTTCGCGATCGCAATTCCGTTGGAGGCTGCTATTCCGGACATGGTTTGTGTCATTGGTTTGAAATCCCTTCTTTTTCCATAACAGCTGTTGCTTGTTCAATTGCTTCGTTTTCATCTTCACCGTCAGCGGCAATCGTTACCACCGAACCACTTGGTACGCCAAGTGACATAACACCTAAAATAGATTTTAAGTTTACTTTTTTGCCTTTGTGTTCAATCGTAATGTCCGATTTGAATTTCGATACCGCTCCAACTAATGCGGATGCGGGACGGGCATGCATACCTGCTTCATCTGTAATTGTAAATTGTTTTTCGACCATGATTAATTTCCTCCTCTAATGGGTTTTGCCATTTTAAACTCAATGACCGTTTATGACGGTTATCGAGTGAATTAAAATAAAAAACGGCTTTTTTGAGTGCTTATGACCGATTATGATTGATTTTGGAAGCGATTTCAAGTATCATCCCTTTAACAGAACATTTACTTTATTGAAAAGAGGGTGAATACTTGCTAACCAACGAACGGCATGCGTATATTTTACAGCTACTTGAAGAAAAGCAAACAGTCAAAATTCAACAACTGGTGGAATCCACCGGCGCATCCGAATCAACCATTCGAAGAGATTTGACCGATCTTGAACAGTTGCAGAAGTTAACACGTGTTTTTGGTGGTGCTACTGTAACCGGGCAGAATCTGCTAGAACCTAGTATTTTCGACAAATCGACACAGTTTTTAGATGAAAAAATAAAGATTGCAGAATTTGCATCTTCACTTATCCAGCAAGGCGATAGTGTTTTTCTAGATGCCGGTACGACAACCTTTCAACTAATTCCGTTTCTCAAAGATAAAGATTTGGTCGTTGTAACCAACGGTTTAACGCTTGTCGAAGCTCTCAATGAGCAAGGTATCACTACTTATTTAACCGGTGGATTGATGAAGCCGCGAACTGGCGCATTTGTCGGTTCTCAAACGATTCAAGCCTTGCAGAACTACCGCTTTGATAGTTGTTTCCTCGGCATCAACGGTTGTCACCCGGACTATGGCTATACAACGCCAGACCCGGAAGAAGCAGCCGTCAAACAAGTAGCCAGTTCGTTAGCGCGAAAAACCTTCGTGCTCGCTGATCATTCCAAAATCAATAAAATCAGTTTTGCCAAGATTATGGACTTAGAACGTGCCACCTTAATTGTAGATGAAATTTCCAAAGAAGCCAATGCTATGCTTGAAAAAAAGACCATTGTAAAGGTAGTGACTCGATGATTTACACGTGTACAATTGCACCTTCTATTGATTACACCGTTTATGTACCGGACTTTGAACAGGGGAAATTGAACCGTAGCAACGACGTTTACTATTATCCAGGCGGCAAAGGCATTAATGTTTCTCGTGTGTTGCAGCGGCTAGGCGTCACAAGTCGAGCGCTTGGCTATGTGGGAGGCTTTACCGGGCATTATATAGATGCGTTTTTAAAAAACGAAGGCATCACGACGGACTTTATTGAAACGACTGAAATCACCCGCATGAACGTTAAAATCAAATCAGCCGAAGAAACGGAGTTAAACGGTCCCGGTCCAGAATTAACGAAAGCACAACTGTCTGCATTGACCGAAAAAGTGCGCCGTATGAAGAGTGGCGACTGGTTTGTACTGGCTGGGAGTTTGCCAAGTTCGATTGCACCGTCGTATTTTTTAGAACTGGCCACTATTTGTGAAGCCAAAAACATTCGCTTTGTAGTAGACACATCCGGTCCGGCCTTAAAGAACATACTGACGACACCGGTTTTTTTGATCAAACCCAATCAACAGGAGTTGGGCGACTTGTTTGGTGTTGAAATCGCCCATTTGTCAGATGCCTACGACTATGCCAGTAGGTTAGTGGCACGAGGTACACAACATGTGATTGTTTCGATGGGAAGTGAGGGTGCGCTGTTTGTAACAAAAGATCTTGCGCTTGTCGCGAGAGCCCCGCAAGGAACTGTCGTTAACACAGTCGGCTCTGGGGATTCATTGGTATCTGGATTTATCGCGTCGTACGTAGCGGGTCAAGATGTGGCACAAGCTTTCCGCTACGGGGTTGCTAGTGGCAGTGCCACTGCTTTTCGGTCGGATTTGTGCCAAAAAGAAGAAGTTGATCGATTAGTCGAACAAGTAGTAGTTTCCCCATACGAAGAAAAGGATGTGACAAAATGAACATCACTCAGCTGTTAACCGAACAAACGATCATTTTAAACTTATCCGCCACAACCAAACAACAAGTACTAGAAGAACTGGTATCTCAACTTGAGCGTGCTGGTAAATTAGCGGATCAACATGCCTTTACCACAGCCATATTAGCACGTGAAAGCCAAAGTACGACAGGGATCGGTGACGGTATTGCTATACCACACGCCAAGTCCGCTGCAGTCAAGTCACCAGCCATTGCATTGGGTCGGTCGGTTGAAGGGCTTGATTTTGAATCGCTTGACGGTCAGCCTGCGCATTTGTTTTTTATGATTGCGGCGAGTGAAGGCGCTAACGACGATCACCTAGAAGCGCTGTCCCGCTTGGCGACATTTTTGATGGATGAACGGTTCCGTACGAATATTCTCGCGGCAGAATCGAAACAGCAAATCCTGCAAGTGGTCGCAGAAAAAGAAGCTTCTTTAGACGAAGCGGAAGTTGCAGAAATGGCATCCACCGATCGTTCAGAAAAGAAAATTCTTGCAGTGACTGCTTGTCCAACAGGGATTGCGCACACGTATATGGCGGCTGAAAAGTTAAAAGAACGGGCCAAAGAGTTGAATATTTCGTTAACAGTAGAAACCAACGGCTCGAGTGGTGTGAAAAATGGGTTGACTGCTGAAGACATTGCGGGAGCGGATGCCATTATTGTTGCAGCAGACACCAAAGTGGAAATGAGTCGTTTTGACGGCAAGCCAGTTATTCAAACAGCGGTGGGCAAAGCCATTTATGAAACAGATCAGTTATTAAACCGTGCAGTAAATGGAGATGCACCGATATATAAACACGACACATCGCAAGACGAAGCGAAGACAAACGACACAAAAAGTGGATTTTATAAGCATTTGATGAATGGCGTATCGAATATGTTGCCATTTGTTGTCGGGGGTGGTATTCTCATTGCTATTTCGTTTTTCTGGGGTATTAATGCCGGCAATCCCGACAGTCCGGAATACAACGAATTTGCGGCTATGCTGAACACCATTGGTGGTGCCAATGCGTTCTTCTTAATGGTCCCGGTTCTCGCCGGCTTTATTGCGATGAGTATTGCGGATCGTCCTGGATTTGCACCGGGTATGATTGGTGGCTTGATTGCGATTACGGTGACAGGTGTTGAAGGCGCGAGTGGCGGTTCTGGATTTCTCGGCGGCTTGATTGCTGGGTTTCTCGCCGGGTACGTCACACTTTTAGTAAAAAAACTATTTTCTCGTTTACCTGAGTCATTAGAAGGATTAAAACCGGTGTTGTTTTTCCCGGTGTTTGCGATTGCCATTACCGGCATTATTATGATGCTTGTCAATCCACAACTAACGAAAGTTTATACAGCGATTTCTACATTTCTGGAAAGTCTCGGTGGTACGAATTTGGTGTTGGTCGGGTTGTTACTCGGCGGGATGATGGCCATCGATATGGGTGGTCCTATAAACAAAGCAGCTTATACATTTGGTCTAGCGATGTTGGACGCGCAAAACTTCAATTTCATGGCGACGGTCATGGCAGCAGGAATGGTCCCACCGCTCGGTCTAGCCATTGCGACAAGTTTGTTTAAAAACAAATTCACCAAACCTGAACGCGAAGCAGGTAAAACCGCATACGTGCTCGGCGCTTGCTTTATTACTGAAGGTGTTATTCCATTCGCAGCAGCAGACCCAGCGCGCGTTATTCCGGCTTCAGTGGCGGGAGCGGCAGTGACAGGTGCTTTGGTCATGTTCTTTGATATCGGACTGCGTGCTCCTCACGGCGGCATTTTTGTTATCGGCCTGGTCGACGGCGGCGTTCCCAGCATCTTACTTTATATGTTGGCTATTTTAGCAGGTGCTGTCGTAACGGCATTAGTTGTCGGTGCTTTGAAAAAAAGAGTAGTTGCAGCTGCCTAATCCAAAACCGTTTCAGGAAAAATCCTGGAGCGGTTTTTTGTGTGCATCACACAGAAAAAGGACAGATCCAACGGATAACTTTAAAAGAAATAGGGTATTGAATAATGCAGAAAAAAGCAACGGACCGGTCGTTACATGCTAAAGCCAGCTAGAAATAGCTATATCATAGTAAAACGATAACTTACTAATTGAAAGGAGTGGCGGGAGATGAATGAAGAATTTTTCCATCAATTTAATCAAGCCTTTTTTCAAGGAGACCGGCAATTCATTGAAAACTATATCGCTGAGGACATTGTCTGGACGATGGTAGGAGCCGAATCGATCGTAGGGAAGCAAGCGTTTCTTGATGCGGCATTCGGAATAAATGAAGGGTATACAGGGATGGATTATTCAACTGAGTTGTCGTTAGTTGGGAAGAAGGGAGCGGCACTTACCGGTAAAATGAGTCGAAAAGGAGAAGATGGTACTGAGAAAGTCTACACGTATTGTGACTTATATGAAGTAGACGACGCAAAAGACAGCAAGATAAAGACATTGATCACTTTTGTCATTGAGTCGACTGACTAAGCGAAAAGCCTTGATTAATAGATAAAAGTTTGTCAGGTTATGGAAAACCGAAAGAGTTTGGTGTTTTCCGAAGCTTATGTTACTGCAAATGCTCTTCACATACGGAATCAGGTTGCTTTTGTTGGAGGAAAAGTAACCTGATTTTTTTATATGCCGTTAGAAATATACAGGAATCAATCGAAGGAATCCATGTAGTCTTTTACTTATGGTGAAATATGTATGTATGCCATACTAGCCGCGAAATACAGATAGTTAAATCTTATGGATAACGAAAAGATGGCAAAAAAATCAGTTAAATCTTGTTTTCTCGATAACTTCTCGACAATTGGGCCTTATAATCAAAACAACAACGTTCAAAAATAAAACTCAACTTTTACTATACAGTACTACAAATGAACTTTCGATTAAATGAAGCACCCATAAGCAGTTGATATGCATTCATGAACCTTGACTAAAGGAGGAATAACTATGGAAATCCATGTAATATGTGACGATTGTAAAATCACCGGTAAGTTTAGCTCACCGCAAAAAAATGGAGAAGTTGGAATTCATTCGATTACAACTGGTTTTCAAGTAGGGGTTAGTTGGAAAAGTGAAGTGATTGAAAATTTTCAAGAAGCGTTTATCCGCCAATTGGGCAAAGCTACAACTGATGCACAACGAAAAGAAATCTTAGAAGAGGGAATTTCTGAAAATGCATTTTCGGAAACCATTGATTTTGAATTGTGTTTTACGTGTCGAGGTTGTGGCAATCGAATCACGCTAAATGATTTTCAATTAATCGATTTGATTGGATTTTAGTTTCGTATAGACGGAGTACGTGCTTTTTAGGTGAGTTCCATAATATTTTGTGATAAAATAGCCCAATATCAAGTTAAGATAGAAGAGGTGAACAGTATGACCACCATCTGTTTGGTTCGCCATGGTGAAACGGATTGGAATGCCCAAGGGAAAATTC
The DNA here is from genome assembly GCF_008369335.1 of Planococcus sp. ANT_H30. Taxonomy (NCBI): domain Bacteria; kingdom Bacillati; phylum Bacillota; class Bacilli; order Caryophanales; family Caryophanaceae; genus Planococcus; species Planococcus sp. ANT_H30. The sequence goes on from NZ_VOBJ01000010.1 coordinate 28,600, forward strand.
AAGGAAAAACAGATATTCCATTAAATGCAGCGGGTGTCGAACAGGCCACTCGCTGTGGTCATCATTTGTCAGCTTCTAATTGGGATTTAATGATCACAAGTCCACTCCAACGTGCTCGTACAACTGCAGAAATTATCAATGAATCTTTAATGTTGCCACTTATTGAAATGGAGGAATTTGCAGAAAAGCATTTTGGTGACGCCGAAGGAATGACCTATGAAGAGCGAGCACTTACTTTTCCGGATAGGTTTTACCCAAATCAAGAAGACAATGATCTGTTCGCCAAGCGATTAGAAATCGGATTGAAAAGGATTGCCGATCGGTACCCAAATCAGCGGGTGTTGCTTGTTTCACACGGAGGTGTCATCAATGCCTTGCTCGGTGAATTGTCAAATGGTGAAATTGGTTCTGGAAAAACAAGACTCCTGAATACTTGTCTTAGTCACATTCAGTTTGACCGAGACCAATGGCTAATCAAAAATTATAACCAAGTGAGCCATCTCCAAAAATCGGGTAGCAAAATTTAACCAAAAAAGCAGCAAAGACAAAAGTCTTTGCTGCTTTTTATTTACCCGCCGCTTTGTCTTTGTCCATGCGGTACACATAGACAGCGAGTGCTCCCATGAATAACGCGGAATTGAACCAAAAGACAACGTCGCCCAGCCCACCATCAAAAACAACTGCGTTCGCTGTAGTGATTACTTGCATCATGACAATAAATAAAATCAATACGGTTGAAGTTTTCATTAAATCAACTCCGTTCTGTTATCCATTATAAAGCGGCTGCACATTAATTCAAGCGGCTGCCTGTAAAAAGTAGAGCAATGAGACGTGAATCTTTCGTGTGCTAATGGGATAATAGTTAAAAGAGTCGTTAACCTCGAGGAGGAGTCATTATGGTTAAATGGAAAGAAGAAATGATCATAGCTGTTGAAATTGATAAAGTTTGGAGTTTATTCCGGGATGACTGTGTACAAAAACTAATGCCCAAAGTAGAAGAGCATGTGTTGCTTGAAAACGATCACGATCAGCTAGGCGCTAAACATGCCCAAAGCTATTACGAAGGGGAGCAATTGCAAACGTACATAGTGGAGACCGTCGGTTATGAAGATTTGCCAGACAAAAAAATCAAACAAACTCAGTTTGACATGAATCAGCTAGTTGTTGTGTTTTATTCGTTTACCTTATTAAAAGACGGAGAAAAGCGCACGAAATTTATCTACGAAGGATCTAATAAAGGCAAAGGAATGTTGGGCAAAGCGATGCTGTTGTCGGGCAGTAAAAAAACTCGCCAGCAAACCATTAAGACGTTTATGGAGCGGGTAAGAGACGAAGCATTAAAACTGTAAAGGAGAGTGTGGGACGTGATTCAGTGGAATGAGCAACGCATTATTGCAGCACCAATCGATCAAGTATGGGCGTTGTTTTCAGATGAGCAACTGCAGCGCATCATGCCGCAATTGGAAAAACATCAATTAATTGAAGGATCACCAAACAGAGTGGGGTCAAAATATGCGCAGCAAAACCGAATAGCTGGCCGTTTGGTTAGCTATGTCATGGAAATTACGGCCTACACCGATTTACCCGAACAAAAACGAAAAGACATCCATTTTGTGGCAGCCGGACTTTTCGAAATTACTTTGAGTTTTGCATTAAGTCGACTGGATGCTGAACGGACTTTATTTGTTTATAGCGGTTCTAATAAAGGCGCCAATGTAATCGGAAAAACTTTACTCAAAATTGACCCTCATGACAGCAGTAAGCAACAAGTATATGAGTTACTGGCGCGGGTAGTAAAGATCGCCGAATCGTGAAGATTTACATCATCGGCTCGGTTGGAAGCGGCAAGACCACATTGGCTCGTCAGTTGTCTAAGGTTTTAACAATTCCTCATTTTGAAACAGATAATTTTGTTTGGAGTCGGCAAGGAGACGGAGACATGCGTAATGCCGAATCAGTGAGAGACGATCAGTTGCTTACCGCTGTTAGACAAATCAACTGGATTATTGAAGGTGTACACACGGGTTGGACAGAACGAGCGATGCATGCTGCAGATGTCGTGGTCTTTTTGGATATGCCTTATGCTGTGAGAACATATCGATTCGTTTTTCGCTATTTGAAACAAAAAGCGAGAGTAGAGCGCTCTAATTATAAACCCAGTCTTAGTATGTTAGTCAAAATGTTTAAATGGAACCGGTATTTCGAAGAAACGATAAAGCCTGAGTTTCTTCTGCAATGTGAAACCTTACCCAATCAATTTATTGTCATTAAAAATCGTCAAGAGATTGACTGGTTAATGAATGATTTATTAACGACAGAGTGGTAAAAATCATTTATTTACTTAATATGTAGTATCCTACATAAGGATTTACCACATAAAATCAACTACGTCAACAAGAAAAAATGCACAACTTAAAACTAAAACCAATTCATAAAGCTGCGATTTTAAGTAGCAGAGAGCTGCCAAAATAAAAAGTGCAACAGGGTGCTTAGATTTTGCGAGGAGGGAATAGCCGGTGATAAAGATCTACGAAAAAGAACAGGTGCTATGTGTGGAAGGATTTTTAGAAGCAACACGAAGTAAAGTCTTTGTCTATTTGGTTGACGGCATGTTGGTTGACACAGGTGCTGAAAAGCTTCAGCCTGAATTGATTGATTTTTTTACGGATCAGTCATTTGATCAAGTGGTTTTAACGCATCATCACGAAGATCATACAGGAAATGCCGCGTGGCTCCAGCAGCATCAGCATAAACCAATTTTTATTCATCCAATGGGAATCGCGATCACCAAAAAAGATGGGGAATACCCAGATTACCGAAAAATTACTTGGGGAAATCGTTTCGCGTTCGATGCGTTGCCACTGAATGATCAAATCTGTTCGCGATCACTGAGCTGGCAAGTGATCCATACGCCGGGACACGCAGACGATCATGTCTCGTTATTCCATGCACCATCCGGCCGTCTTTTCACTGGAGATTTGTTTATCTCTCCGAAAACTCGTGTCATGATGACAAGTGAATCGCTGCCGCTCATTGCTGCTTCTCTTCGTAAATTACTAACACTGCCATTCCAAACCGTCTTTTGCAGTCATGCAGGAGTTTTAGAAAATGGTCGGTCTTTATTAGAGCAAAAACTGCTGTATTTAGAAACCCTTCAGCAAACAATCATTGAGCTTTATGAAAAAGGACTGCAGTTAAGTGACATCAACGAACAACTTTTTTCAAAATCTTACCCAATTATCCAATTTTCAAGCGGTGAATGGGATACCGTTCACATTGTCACCTCAGTCATAAATGATTGGCATGATAAAAAAAGTCGCCATCTTCGACCTCGAGCAAATACACTGGGAATCCTGAGAAAAGGACAATTGATTTTAGTTGAGCAACAATTTGCGCATCATTCAGCTGGAAATGGTCCGTTTTACCGACCACTGGGTGGAACCATTGAACTTGGCGAGCCCTCTACAATGACCTTACAGAGAGAGTTTAAAGAAGAAATCAATGCCAGTATTGAGATTATACGCTATGTAGATGTACTGGAAAACATCTACACACTGAAAGAACAAGTCTTTCATGAAATTTCACTCATTTATGAAGTGGAATTTACGGACAGCAGTTTTTACAATCAGCGCGAATTTGACGTGGTAGAAGGAAGCAATAAGACCAAAGCGACTTGGATTAGTTTACAAGAGCTGTCGCTTGCTGAGACCATTCTTTATCCAGTTGGATTGCTTGCAATCTTAAAAAAGATGATGGACCCTGTTAACACTAACTAGTAGTTACTTTCTATCGTTTCAAGAACATTAAACGGAGCTTTGGTATACTGAAGAAACCAAGTCCGCAAGTTAAGGATGGATGAGAAAAGGAGAATGTCCTCCATGATTTACGTTATTATGTTACTGGAATTATTGGCAATCGCTTTATTTATTTATTATGTCAGTGGCCGTTTAATGGGTTCTAAGATCAATTTCACGAAAAGAATTCTTTCTGTCTTATTGGGAGTCAGCTTAACAACATTCGTGTATTGGTATTCCTATTTACGTTATATCGATTTTATGAGCGAAGATATTGGTTTTGCGGTTGCAGATGCTAGTGCCATTATTTGGGTCGGCAGTATGTTGCTAATTTCCATGCTCTTTTATCTGTTTTTTGAACTGTTTGATCCAATTGAACTCGGTGAGCGTGGAGAACGGATCACCGGTCAGAAATTTATCTTACAGCGCATCAGACATCGGTGGAGACGTCAAAAACGATTGAGTCAAGTATTGGAAATCGCCGTCAGAAATGGCTTTTCACGCACGATTCGATATGCGCGTCACCGAGAGAATAATCGTGATTTCGCTATTGCTTTTCGAGACACATTAGAACAAAGTGGCGGGATTTTCATCAAATTCGGTCAAGTGTTATCGACGCGCACAGAGTTGTTTTCACCGGTTTTTATCGAAGAACTAGAGACCTTGCAGCAAGATGTTAAACCGTTAACGAGTGAGCAAGTAACAGCGATTTTAAAGAAATCATTAGCTGCTGGAGTGGAAGATGTTTTCTCGGAATTCAACATGGATCCATTAGCTGCAGGTTCAATCGGACAAGTCCATCAGGCTGTGTTGAAATCAACGCAAGAAAAAGTTGTCGTTAAGCTACTACGTCCCGAAGTAAAAGGCGTTATGCGTAACGATTTGGATATTCTTGTTGAGTTTGCAGAATGGGTGACGAGTAAATCTACTTGGGCTGAGAACATCGGTTTTCGTGAGTTAGCGATTGGCTTTGCGAACGGTTTGCGTGAAGAAATCAACTTTGAAATTGAAACACGTAATACCATTCAAGTCGCCAATGCCTTAAGAAAAAGTGATTATCCTGTGAAAATTCCGCATATTTTTCAGGAGTATTGCAATGATAATTTAATCGTCATGCAGTATTTTAAAGGAAAAAGCATTTCGCGCGGACAAGCTGTTTTTGATCATTTTGCTATCGATCCAAAAGAGTTTGGACGTACCGTGTTGTTTTCGTTTTTTGAGCAAATGCTGTTTTCAGGTATTTTTCATGCCGATCCGCATCCTGGCAATATTTTTATTGATGAACAAGATGGAAAACCCATATTACTCGATTTTGGAGCTGTTGGACGTCTTGCAGCGCAACAGCAAGATGGACTAAACCTCTTTATCATCGGTGTGCAACAAAACGATGCAGAAGTCATTTGTGACGCGATTAACGTGCTTGTAGAAGACAATAGTCATATTGATCGTCAAAAACTTGAACAATCAGTTGGTCAATTGTTGTTGAAGATTGCCTATGTCGATAAGATCCAAACTGAGGAACTGATTCATGCGATGTTTGATATTGTCCGTGAATTCGGGTTATCGTTTTATCCATCAGTCGGAATGGCACTTCGGTCATTAATCAGCCTGGACGGCACTTTACACACGATAGATCCGAAATTTGATATGTTCACGGAAGCTAAAGTGTTTGCGAAAAAATACAAAACGGCTGTCTTGAAAAAACCTTTTAAAGAACCGCGTGAAACGAAACAAAGAGTAGAAGAAGAATTAGCGTTATTAATCCCAGAATTGATGAAGTTGCCTAAACGTGCCGATCAGCTGATCCAGCGCATAGAAGGTGGCAAAATGATTCTCCATCATGATGTCTTTTCTGATAAGCATAATGCCAATTTTATCTTGCAGTTGTTCTCGCGGTTTGTGTTATTGTTCTCAGGTATAACATTTGGACTGATTTCAGCCGCATTGCTAGCCATCGCGCAATTTATTAATAATGCTTACGCTGTTTACTTGAATACAGCCGCTTATACAGGACTGTTTCTTTGTGTCATATTGCTAGTTCGGCTATCGATTCAAGCGATACGTGATATGAAACGCAGCAATACGTGAGAAAACCTGCATCCAATCTGGGTGCAGGTTTTTTGTGTTTACCTAATGTGTTTTTGGTAAATCTTAGCTAGATGAAGGGGGAGGTTTCACTTCTATGAAATTAATGGTCTTGTAGTAATTTTTTTGATAAGGAACTACTAACTCAATAGACTTCATAACTGGATAAACTAGGAGTTAATAGAAGGGATTTATTTATTTGTTTGTTTTTTTTATGAAGTGACTGACAGGATGCGTTACTATAGACTACGAATTAGTAGTCTATGAATTTGTCGTTGGGACTAAGAAAAAACATATAGGAAGTTTATAGCTATAGGATGAGATTAAAAAACCCAATAAGTAAACAACAGTGAACTTAATGAAGTCAGAGGGAACAAAATATAAGACAGTGGCTAGATTGCAAAGAAACTAACGTCGAATTAGCTGGATAACAAGGAACAAAGGTGGGAAGGCAGAAACCGTGCCTAATCGTTAAATTCTTTTTAAGTTTACATAATATAAATTATCGGAAGTAGTGTTTCACTAATTAAGTATACTTAAGACAGTGAGACGTAATCGATTTTTTCGTCGTTTTAAGCTAATTTATAGCATAACTATTTTTGTAGCATATTCTGTGTAACGTTATTTATAATTTTACAATTGATCAGCAAATTTAGTAATTGAAGAATTTTAGTTTTAAAAATTCTTCTGTGAAATTTCTTTTTAAAAATTCCTTTCTAAATAAATACGAATCTTCATATTCATATTTTAAGTAGCTTTTAATTTACAAACTTCGCTAAACTGCATCACCAGCAAATTCCACCGATGTCCATCCAAATCTGCAAATCCTGCGCCGTACAATCCATTTCGCTGTGTCGGCTCGCCAAATACAAATCCACCTGCTTGTTTCACTTTTCCAATCGTCTCATCAAGTTCTTCTTTAGTCTCTACTGAGATGGAAAATAATACTTCTGTCGACTCGTTTGTGTCTGTTAACTCATTTTGTGTAAACCCTTTAAATTGCTCGTCTGTAAATAACATAATTTGTACGGGTGGATTGCCGATTAATAAACCTAGCATTTGATCTGACTCACTGCGACTTTCCATGATTGGCACACCAATGTTGCTGAAAAACTCTTTCGATCTTTTTAAATCGCTAACAGGTAAATTAATCCATAATTGCTTCATCATATTCAACCTTCTTTCGTTTTTTTGTTAGATCATCTTACGTTTATTTTAGTTTAATTATCAGAATATTCATATCTAAAATAAGTTTTTATAGCTATTCCACTTGAAAATCTTTATCTTTAATAGATTTCCTATCAATTCTTGTATTTACTATTGAAATTATCTTTAAATTTACCGGTATTATACAGATTTTCTTATCAATTCTTGCTAAAATTAAAGAAAAAGAAATGAGCGATTTAATTGTCTGCAGCCACGGATCCAACCTTATTTCATAGCATTCAATCTTTTTCTATTCCATATGGTACGTCGGAATATCACCCGCTCCACCACCACCCCGCAACAGTGGAATTGCTGTTAGTGGTAGCTGGAACGGTTCACTGCAAAATTGACAGACAAACCTACTTAGCCCCCGCTGGAACGGTTCTTTTCATACAAGCAGGAAAATGGCATGAGCAACTGTATGCTGCTTCTGACATGCAGAGTGGTTATCGACTCACTTTTTGTACCGAAAACGTTAAAAGTTACGCGGAATTGCCTCCTATTATTCCTATTAGTGAGATTGATAGCTTCAATTCACTCTTGATGCAATTGAAGCAAGAAACAGAACATCCACGACCGGACTCTAACCAAATGGCACATCACTTGATAAATTTGATCTTGCTACACGTAATTCGCTCTGCGAATAATCAAGAATCAATCAGTTACTCAAATTTGGATAAAACAATTCAAGAAATCAAGCATTATATGGAGGAAAACTACTCAAAATCGCTGTCATTAGAAGAACTTGCTACGCGATTTGAGTTGAATAAATATCAATTAGCACGTCTTTTTAAGCAAGTTACCGGTGTGAGTCCGCTCCAGTACATCATCTCTTGTCGTATCAATACAGCGAAATACTTACTATCTACGAGTAATAGTTCCGTCTCCAAGATAGCTAGTAAAATTGGATACAAAAGCGATACGCAGTTTCAAGCGGCATTTAAGAAAGTTGTGGGCGTTACACCAAGGCAATATCGGGTAAACAACAAATAACTTAGTTTGTTGTTGATAAAAATTAGTTAATTTAAAATATAAATGGTATTAGTTTGAAAATTCCTTTATTATACTTAACATAAATACATATTGATGTGCGATGCTACGAGAAGATGGTAGAAAATTTCGGATGACAAGGAGGCCAGATTGGTGAAGAATGACAATAACAACGCGGACACCTCCATACACAAAAAAATGCCATTATCAACTGAATGGTTGTACGAGGATTTGTTTGATGACATTGTTCAACAAATTCCCATCAGTCTGTATGTACTGAATGGTTCAACTTACTCCTACGTAAATCCATATTTCTGCAAATTAGTAGGCTATGAGGAAAAGGAAATTTTAAATGGCACAGTTACTTTAGAAAACTTAATTCACCCAGAAGATTTATCAATTATTCAAAAGCGAATATTTACTGAGTATGATAGTAAAGACGCTTTTGCACGTTACCGTGTAAGAATTTACAGAAGTGACGGTCAATTGCTTCATGTTGAAATCCATTCCACTAAAAAGAAATGGCAAGGTAAAAACGTGCTGTTTGGCACGGTGATCGACATTACAGCTGAAGTAACAGCCAATCTAAAATTAAAAGAAAAAGAAGAACGACTTGATTCGCTCTTTACCTATAATCCAGATGCGATATTTACTTTTGATATGGAAGGAAATTTTCAATCAGCCAACCCGGGGTGCGAAATAATTTCGGGTTACACCAAGGAAGAAATATTGCAACTGTCTTTCACTCCCTTTATCGTTTCAGAAGATTTACCAAAAGCCTTTTTTCACTTTCATAACGCGTTAAATGGAAACGCGAGTACTTATGAAATTAGCATGATTCGAAAAGATGGAGAAACTAGAACCCTGCTGGTAACCAATTTTCCCATGAAGTCAGGTGGCCACATTGTAGGTGCTTATGGAATTGCGAAAGACATCACTGTTGAAACAGACTATAAAAAGCTGATGGAAGGAATGGGTTTTTTCGATCCCCTGACGCGTTTACCAAACCGTACTTTGTTTGAAGATCATGTAAAACGGGCGTTAGAAAGCAAAGACTACAACAAAAAGAAACTTGCTGTGTTTTTCATTAACTTAGATCGATTTAAGTTGATCAACGATTCGTTCGGCCATCAGTTCGGCGACGAATTTTTAAAAGATGTTGCGCACCGGTTATCCGAAAGTATTGATCCAAGTTGTACGGTGGGACGATTTGCGGGCGATGAATTTGCAGTTCTGTTAAAAGGATTGGAACAACCTCAAGTTTTCCAACTAGCAGCGCGATTTAATGACGCATTAGCCAAACCTTTTGAAGCCTTTGGACATTCGGTCTCTATTACTGGGAGTATTGGGATAGCCTTTAGCAGCGGTCCCGATGAAAGTGTAGATGAGCTAATCAAGAAAGCGGACTCCGCGATGAACTACACGAAAAAACATAAAATCGCACAGTATACGGTTTATTCTGAAGAACTGGACCAACAGTCAGTTTATCGACTAACCATTGAAAGAGAGTTGAAATCAGCTCTCACCAAACAAGAAATGTCACTTCATTATCAGCCCATCATCGATTTGAAAAATAATCGATTAAGTGCCATGGAAGCATTAATCCGCTGGAACCACCCAGAACTTGGCTTTATCCCACCGGATTTCTTTATTCCGATTTCTGAAGAAACTGGCCAAATCGTATCACTGGGCAGATGGGTTCTCTATACAGCATGCGCACAAAATAAAGCATGGCAAGATCAAGGTCACCCGCCGATTAAAATCTGTGTCAACATCTCGACGATCCAATTGCAACAACTCGATTTTGTGCAGACCGTTATTGAGATTCTGGAAGAAACCGGACTAAACGCCAAATGGCTGGAACTTGAAGTAACGGAAAGCATTTTGTTGGTTGATACAGAACTGCTGAAAAGCAGTTTACACCAGTTAAAAGAACTGGGTGTATCGATGTCGATTGATGATTTTGGTACAGGCTTTACGTCCCTTAGTTATTTGAGGCAATTTTCATTTGACCGCATCAAAATTGATCGCAGTTTTGTTGGGGACATTAGCAAAGACCTTAATGGTAAAGCCATTACAGCCACCATCATTTCGTTAGCACATACTTTAAATATGACGGTCGTTGCAGAAGGCATTGAAGACGATACGCAATTAGCCTTTTTACAAGGCAAAAAATGCGATGAAGGCCAAGGATATTATTTTGGACGTCCCTTGCCTGCAGCGTTGCACGATTTGACCACGGTATATAAAAAATAACAAAAATAAAAAAGCGAACGATTATCTTCGTTCTGCTTTTTTATTTTGAATTTAAGAAGGTGGTGTGCTGTCTTCTACAAACACGTCGATGATCACCGGTTTCCGACTAACTTTCGCTTTTGTCAGTGCTTGTCTCAGCTCATCCCGGTTTTTAGCGGCATACCCTTCTCCGCCGCATGCATGAGCAAAGACGGCAAAGTCGATATTTGCTAAATCTACTTGGGTTGATTTGTTGCCCATTTCTTGTTGTTCATGTTCAATCAATTGGAGTTTTTGGTTATTAAAAACGACGAGAATCATCGGTAAGTCGTATTTAACTGCCGTGACGAAGTCTTGCATGCCCATTGAAAAGCCGCCATCCCCGAGTAAAGCCACAACTTGCTTGTCGGGATACGCCAGCTTCCCTGCAATGGCACCTGGAAGGCCGCACCCCATCGTCCCGAGCCACGCCGACACCACGAGTTGTTGATTGTTTAGTTGCAAATAGCGTGCTGCCCACAACGTAATACTGCCAACATCGAGTGAGACGATGGCGTCCTCTTGTAAAATGCGTTGCACCTCCGCTATGACTTGCTGCGGCTGCAATTGGTGAGTTTCTGTATTCATGTCTTGTTGCAACGTGTCATGCCACCGTTCACGCTTTTGCTGGTACGCTAAAAGAAAGGCATCTTCTTTTTCCATTAGTCTGGCAGTCAACCAAGTAGCAGTTGGTGCCAGTTCGCCCACTAGTCCAAGCAACACCGGATAATACTTGCCGATTACTTTCGGATCTGTATCAATTTGAATAGCAGCTACATCTGCAGGCAAATAATCTCGGTATGGAAAAGCAGTACCTGCTAGGATCAGTAAGTCTGTTTCTTGCATAGCCTGTTCAGCCGGATCAGTCCCCAACTTCCCCAATTGACCGAGATTATGTGGGTGGTTGTCCGGTATGATGCCTTTCGCTGGAAAAGAAGCTATCAATGGCGCTTTCAGCTTTTCTGCCAATGCCAATACTTCCGCTGTTCCCCCTTTTGCCCCTTTACCAGCCAATATCACGGGTTTTTTCGCAGCATTTAGCAATTTTAATGCGTCTTGTAAGTCTTCTTCAGAAGCTCGTATATTCGGTTTAGAAAAAATAGCAGACGTAAGTGGTTTTTCATGTTTGATTTTTGTGCTAAACAAATCACTTGAAACAATCAATACTGCAGGTCCTTTTTCAGCGTAGGCAGTACGAATCGCTTGATTCAGCATATCCGGTAGTTGTTCTGCGCGCTGAACGTGCCGATTATAAACAGCAACTTCCTCAAACAGAGAATCCATTTTAAGCTCTTGAAACGTATCTGTTCCGACCAACTGACTATCGACCTGTCCAACGATGGCTAGCATGGGTGTTTTGTCTTTTTGCGCATCGTATAGCCCGTTTAACAGATGAACCGCTCCGGGACCTGCAATAGACAAGCAAACGCCGATGTTTCCCGTCAATTTGGAAAGAGAGGCTGCTGCTAATGCACCGGTTTCTTCGTGCCGAACTTGGATAAAACGAATGCTTTCTTCTTTTCGCAATTCTTCCATCAATTCATTGATCGAGTCTCCGGGCATCCCGTAAATGTGATTTACTTTCCACTCTTTCAGCAACTCGGTGACGTAACTCCCAGCTGTTTTGTCGAACATGAATATCCCTCGCTCTCTACTGTTGACACAAGCTTTTTTGTTCCTTATACCTCGCGTTAGGAAACGGTAAACAAAAAAGACGCTTTAAATTGCGAGTAGCAACAAAAGAGTCTTCCAATTAACACCCAAGATATTTGAATACTCATTTTATTTATGAAAATAAAAAACAAGAGCGAGATTAACTTTCCTCTGCTCTTGTTTCTCATTATTGTTTGACTTGCTGTCGATGCCCAGTTAAAAAGAAAAAGGCAATCGTTCCGAGTACAGACGTTCCAAATAAAATAGCGCCCATTGGAACCGCAGAGGTTTCATTGATTCCGACGAGCGGTGACACAAGCGACCCAATAACTAAAGGCAACATGCCCACAACGGCACTTGCACTCCCTGCTCGGTGTCCTTGTCCTTTCATCGCCAGCGTAAACGAACTCGTAAAGATCATGCCAATCGCAATCATGTAAATAAAAATGGAAATCACAAGTGTTGCGAGTGGCCCTTGGATGAGTGTCATCATCAGCAGCACAAACGTAGCACTCACGGCGACCACGACAGCTCCTTGCAACAAACGGTGCTCAGAAACACTGCCACCAAACTTTCCGATAATGAAACTGCCCAGAATCATAGCAATGCCGTTAATGCCAAACAACACACTAAACGTTTGAGGCGACACACCGTAAATTTCTTGGTAGACAAAAGGCGTCCCGGCAACATAGGCAAAGCTTCCCCCGTGAATTAGTCCGACCACAAGCGCGTAGCCAATAAAGGGACGTTCCTTAAACAAACTGGCCATTGTCCGAACCGAATGACCGATGGAACTTGGCACGCGTTGTTCAGGCGGCAAAGTTTCCGGTAAGCGCAAAATCACCACAATCACCATGATTACACCTAGTAAACCAAGGAAATAAAATATTGTTTCCCAGCCAGCAAACGGCAACGCCAAAATGGCACCTCCTGCAATAGGAGCAGCCATAGGAGCAACTGCATTAATCACCATCAATAACGCAAAAAACTTGGTCATTTCTCGTCCTGTGAACACATCGCTAACGACCGCTCTCGACAACACAACACCACCCGATGCAGTAAATCCTTGAACAAAACGAGCCGCAACCAATGTTTCAATGTTCGGAGCAAGGGCACAGAGCACGGAGGCGAGTGCAAACAAAATGACGGAAACAATGAGTGGCTTTCGTCTCCCTACCGCGTCACTAAAAGGCCCAACGACGATTTGCCCAACCGCGAGTCCAATTAAACACGCAGTCAAACTAAGTTGAACTAACGACACGTGCGCGTCTAGTTCATCTGCAATCGCTGGAAACGCCGGTAAGTACATATCAATGTTCAATGGCGCTAATATGCCGAGCATGCTTAAAATCAATGCCAGCCCGAGCCGTTTTCTTCCTGTTGGGTTTTGCATCATCTTTTGAAAACCCCTTTCACTTCTCTCTATATCCTTCATTACTATACAGCATTTTTTCACAAGATGGCAGTAGCTACGTAGAAGATATTTGCTGTTTCCATCTATTTTTTTCTAAAATTCAAAGACCGCAGTTCAACTGGAACTGCGGTCTTTGTGTATTGATTGCACTTTTGTTCAGCCACTTGAGTAGTTCTTTAGATGCTATGTTGTGAATTTAATAGTATATCCTTAAGTAGATAACTACATTTATAATAAAAACCCATACTTTCTTTTTCGTTTAGTTTATATCTCCTAAATACACAACATTTTTCTGATTCTCTGCAAACTGCTGGATCGGTAACCGAATCCCTTTCGGATATATACGGTACTCCTGTAATTTAGCAATTGCTATCCACTCACTACCGATTTGATGAGAATCAGGATTAGACGGCACAATCATTTCTACCGGTTGAGCATCGATTGTACAAACAAAATAAAATTCAATTTGGTGAACGTCTCGATCATGCGCATGTTCATGGTTTTTTCCTACGTATTCGCGTATATGTAACAGTTCTCCCACTGTAACTTGGTACCCTATTTCTTCTAAGCATTCTCGTTTAATGGTTTGGACTAGTACTTCTCCGTGCTCTTGTCCCCCACCAGGAAACAAATAAAAGATGCCTTCTGCGTCTTTATTTTTCGTCAGTAGCACGTGACCTTCTTTTTGTATCACGGCTTTGGCTGAATTTCGTATATGCATGTTACAAGCTCCTCCGTTTTGAAATACTTATTATCAAAATTCATTTTCTGCTTTAAACTAAATTTGAAGATTTCTTGACGAAACAGGGTCGAAAGCCGCCACGTTTCATCACCAAACTCAAATAAAGGAGGCAACAGTTCAATGGTCATATGATTGTGAAACAGTTTTAACAAAGTGTTTTTTTCAAGTTCATGTCCGATCGTCATCATGCCGACAGCTTGTGGACCAAATAGCATGATAAACTTCATCATATCCTCCTATCGAGTAGTAAAGAGGTTGTTTAACTAAATCACGCGCCAGCTTGGTCAAATTGCTGGGAGCGATTGGCTTTTTGTTTCTTGGATTCCTGCACAATGATGACCGAGCTGATCACCATAATCATACCTACGTATTGCCACGTTGATAACGTTTCATTAAAGATAAAGAACCCTACGACTGAAGCGACGACTGGTTCAATCGTTGCGATAATGGAGGCGCGGCTTGACTCGACATATTGAAGACCTTTTGTGTAGAAAATAAATGGCAACATGGTCGAAAGAAAGCCAAGTCCAATTACCAGTCCAAGTACTTTTAAATCCGTCAAAGTAGAAAGTTTCGAACCCAATCCACTAAAAGGAACGATAGCCACGGTCGCGAAAAGAAACGTGTATACCGTAACGGTTAACGAGTCATATTTTGATAAGGCTGCTTTTCCAAATATGCTGTAGAGGGCATAGAAAAATCCTGATCCTAGTCCAAGAATTAATCCATAAAGTGAAATGGATGTGGTAGAACTAGAAAAGATTCCAATAACAAGCGAGCACCCTATTAACGTAACGAGGAGGGCCGTAAGTTTGCGAGCGGTTAATGCTTCTTTAAAGAAGATTCGCGATAAAATCGTCACGAACGCCGGGGCTGTATACAGCAAAATAAAGGCAGCCGAAATGGAAGACTCTTTCATTGAACTAAACAAACACCAATTAAAGAGAACAATACTAATAATACCGGTACCTATGAAATACCTAGAATCCTTCACCTTTATTTTGAACAACTTCCGATTTTTCATCAAAACATAAGGAACCATAAAGATGGATGCCGTTAACACACGCACAGCGACAACTTCTAGTGGCGTAAACCCTACTTCATAAAGGTAAGTGACAAAAACCCCGATAACGCCCCATAGTGAAGCACCGATTGCAATAAGTAGCCACGCTGATTTATTTTCCACCCTATCCCTCCTAACTATAATCCATTTATCCTACCACAGGACTTGTTACCTCATCAAAGACATATTTGGATGAAAATACATTTTATTTTTGTTCTGGTCAGATACCTTTTTAGCATTAAATAGTTCCGACTAGAAGGTATCGTGGCTTTAACCATAAATTTCTCCATATAAAAACAGCACCTCCATTGTAGTTGTGTCTACCAATGGAGGTGCTGTTTTTTAATAATAAATAGCTCAGAAATACCCTAAACGCTTGAGTTCTTCGTAAACAATCCAAGAATATTTTTTTCTTCCTTCACTATTCAAATGGTCGGAATCAATAAAATACGCTTTGTTGTCTGTGAAACGTTCATCGTTCATATAATTTAAAAAAGGGACATTTGTTTCAAGCGTGTTTAAATACTGAAAAACAAGTCGATTCATGACTTCTTCATCGAAATGTTCTTGGTACGTCTTGTGTACGGGCTCCATAGTTAAAATGACCTCGTAACCCTGCTCTTGACAATATTCCAATATTTCTTTTAACTGCTCTAGGTTTTGTTCCATGTAATTATGCTCAATTGCTTTTCTATATTGCTCTTCTACGTATTCGGTTTTTCTTTCTGCATAATTTTCCCCATTATTTGCCCAAGATTGATGAGAAGTCCATTTAAGGCCTTTCCATTTGCTTGAGAGCGCAGAAGTAAAATTGTCACTATTTGTGCCTGGAAAATACATGTACTTATAATAATCCAACAATCGAAACGATTCAATTTGCGTACGATCTAAAATTTCATAATAACGTCCTTCGTCTACATCCTCGTTCTCACTATTTATGAACGTCATTTGAGAAATGGATACTATGACAACTCCATCCGATTTCAAATACTCACCATACTCTTTCAATAATTTAAAATCGTATTCGAGCGCCTGACCAGGAAGAGCTAAATCCAAATGAGCCAAACCCGTTGGCTTAAAATAATAACCATACATGGAATGAGAGGCACCTAAATTGATGACGTCAACGGGATAAGGATCTTTCTTAAACGTCAGGATGTCCTCGTTGATGTTGTAACTCCGAGACTGCTTGACAAAGTTATTCACTGGTATAAACAGCAGTAAAGCCACAGTGATGATACTAGTTAACTTAATGAATAAACGGCCCATGGCAAATCCTTTCAATCTTGTCCTCTTTTTACTAAACTGATAGTCTGGCACGCACATGAGTCCGTTTGTTTATGATTAAAACCCACCGTAAACAAATCCTTGACCTGTAGCACCGAACACCAGAACTGATACAACGATTAATACATACACGGCAAAACGAGCAACTGCTGGGCGTTGCGATAGCCAGTTCCACGTTGAGGTATTGTTTCTTTCGATATAATGAAACAGTTGCATAACGATAAAGAAAAAGCTAAAAATCATTAAGTCGAGTAGTGAAAACATCTCAAACGCCCCAATGATTCCAGATGGGCTCCACGAGCTAGGCGATAAGAACTGTTGCGCATGTTCAAATGCGGCGGTAACGGAATCCGATCGGAAGAACACGCGCGAAAAACACACAAGCAAAAAAGTGGTGGTGATTTTCATCCATTTATGCAGCGATGGACTCTGATCCAAATGAATAAACGTCGCCATTTTTCCACGAAAATGTTTTGTGTGATCTCCAAAAGCACGGTAAAACCCATGAATGAGCCCCCATAAAACAAAAGTCCATGCCGCTCCGTGCCAAACGCCACTTATTAAAAACGTAATGATGATAGCTACATAAATTTCGCTTCTTTTCTTTTTCCCTTTACATAAAGGCATAAAGATATAGTCTCTAAGCCATGTCGAAAGCGTAATGTGCCATCTATTCCAGAAATCTCCGATTGACGTGGCAAAATGCGGTTGCTTAAAGTTTTCGGTAAGTCTAATACCAAGCATTCGTGCGCAACCAATGGCAATGTCGCTGAGTGCTGAAAAATCAGCATACAATTGAACCGAGAACAGAATCGTCGCTAGGACAATTTGAGAACCGGTTGGGTCAGGACTATCGTAAACACTCGCTACAATTGGAGCGAGTCGATCCGCAATCAATGTTTTCTTAAAAAATCCCCATGCGATTCGCTTCATTCCGTAGCTTATGTTGTTATAGTTTAAGGTTTGTTCAACTTTGAATTGAGGAAGCAATTTCTTAGCACGTTCAATCGGTCCAGCAACCAATTGCGGGAAAAATGCAAAATAGATGGAGAAATAGCCGTAATGTCTTTCTGCTTTTTGCTTGCCTCTGGAGATGTCGACAAGATAACTGACTGCCTGAAAGGTATAAAAAGAAATAGCTAAAGGCAGGATAATTTCTTGATAGGGTATGGCATAATTCCAATTCATGTATGTTGAAATGGCTCGAATCGAGTCATTTACAAAATTAAAGTATTTAAACCAGCCGAGAAAAAACAGCAATACGCAAATTCCAACTAGCATGGCTCTTTTCTTCTGTTGTTTGGTTTCCTGTTTTTCAATGACGATTCCCGTAAAATAAGTAAACACTGTGCTCGTAAGTAGTAACAAGACAAAGTAGCTGCTCAACGTAGCGTAAAAACTGTAGCTGGCAGCTAGTAAAAGAATCCATCTCCACTTGTGTGGAATAAAATAATACGTAAAAACGATTCCTGCAAAAAATAACAGAAACTCAATTGATATAAAAGTCATCCAATCACCTGATCAAAAATAAACTTAAGATTTTACACAAAACGAGATAAACAAGTACTTTACCTACACTCAATTTCAACTTTCAGTAGATAAGCTTTTGTCACATCTATTACATCTCCTGTTACGGGTTAAGGTGATCATAAATTATTTAGATGTAAGTAACTCGGAATAAAGGATCTTCCCAAAAGGGGTACGTGGGAATTCCTCAATTCTGATAATCTTAACGCCCCTTAAGTTTAATTTTTCCTTAATTATTTTTTTAATGTGAAGCAGATCTTCTTTTAACGTGTAAACGATCAGTTGGTCATCTGTCCCCGCGCAAACACAGTCATGACCATGCTCAGTTAAAAGTTCTTCCACTTCATCTAAACTGATGCGGCTTCCAGCGACTTTAATGACTCTTTTGATTCGTCCAGTGATGTAAAAATAACCGTCCTGATCAAAGTAAGCCAAATCACCTGTGTGCAGCGACCCATTGTTGTCATCTCTTTTCGATAAATCGACTAATGACTCGGCATACCCTAAAGAAACATTGGCTCCTTTGTATACCAATTCGCCGATTTCATGAGGCGTTGTAATGTTGTGGCCGTTGTCATCTTGCAGCATCAGTTCGCCACCTGGTATGGCGATTCCAATGCTTCCGGCTTTAACCAGGGTTTTTTCGACCGGTAAATAGCTCATCCGTGCCGTTGCTTCTGTTTGCCCGTACATAGTAAAAAATTGAATCCCTTTTTGACTACACATATCTGAAAATTTAGCGAATAGCTCTGGACTTAATTTACCGCCTGCTTGCGTTAGTTTTTTCAAACTTGGAAGATCCATCTCTTCAAACTTCAGCCGATCGAGCATCTCATAGACAAAAGGAACGCCTCCAAAAGTTGTGGCTCCCTGCTCTTTGCATACTTCCCAAAACTCTTTTTTCATGATCGATGCATCCGTGACAATTATGGTCGCTCCACTAATGAAGTGACTGTTGATGATCGACAGCCCATAAGAGTAATTCATAGGAAGTGTGGTGATCGGTTTATCGTCCGCCTTAATATCAAGGTACTTCACGATCGATTCAGCGTTTTTGAAGATATTTTCATAACTTAAGCGTACATATTTGGGGCTGCCAGTACTTCCTGAGGTCGTTAAAAGGAGCGCAAGATGTTCATCAAAATCATGTTGAATAGCTGTCGAACATTTGAATAATGTGTAATCTTCAAACACAAAAGATTGTTCCATTGTATTTAAGAGCTCTTGATTTTCACTACTCGCCCAAATGTACGCAGGTTTATAAAGCTCGATTAGTTTTTGCAACCGCTCTACCTGGATAGATGCATCTAACAAGACAGGGACAACATACCCTCTCATAAAGCCCACGTAGCCAAATAAAGACTCTTTGTTATTTGAAGATAAACAAAAAACAAGCGTTCTTTCACCTACATGACTGCAAATAGCGTCAGCAACCTCTACCATTTCAGCGTAAGAGTATTCTCGCTCTGCATAGATAGCGGTGCGGTTGCCAAACTCCTCAAGCTTTTGGAACCTATTCATTTACAAAGTCTACTCCTAAACGATTCAAAAGCTCTTTTCCTGCCTTATACGAATCGAATTCTGTCATCCATTCAGCATCTATTGACACTTCAAAAACCTCTTCCATCGTAGAAATCAGAATCATATGTCCAAGTGAATCCCATTCTCTTGTTTTTCCTAATGCTAACTCTTCACTTACCTGGTCTTCTTCCAATTCCAACGCATCCATAAATGCACTTCTATATTTTTCGATATTTTTCATCATTTACACCCTTTCAATAGTTATGTCCACTAGCGTCTGCTTTAGCGGAACGATGGCTTTTATAAACTGTTACTCCCTTTAACTCTTCCTAGGAAGTATCTTTCAATAATCTTATTGAAAATGATTCTCATAATCAATTATAAATATATGAAGAGAAAAGTCAATATCGTAACAACAGGTGTTTTTTTCATCTTTATAACTGAATTGTGCGTCTTTAATGTATCGAAATTTGCCTCTAATAACCATGGATTGAGTACTGTAAATCACCCGATTTAGGATGGCGTCAAAAAATAGGAATCTTTCTTGTTAGAATCAGGAAAAAATCCGACCGTTCAGTTATTCTAAGCAGAACAGTAAATGTCATATGCCTTTACATTTTTAACATATAATGAAAGTTAGGAGCGAATTTCATAAAAAAATCATAACCGTATTTTCATCTCTCTTTTGATTATTGGAATAATCGTGGGTGCAGTTTATGTGTATAGCGAACATAAAGCAAACGAAATGGCTGCCTTTCATTACGCAAAAGATTTTATCGTAACTAACTATCACGAAAGCAACAACTTGTCTCACGGCGGGATTAGATATAATGATGGATATTTAGTTTCTATAGAAGACCATACAAGTGCCGTAATAGATTCTGGACGATAAAACACTTCAATAATGAAGACGGAAAATGGAAGGAGCGAAAGAATAATTGGGATTTTTGTAGGTTTTACTCTTCCGCTCTTCTTTTTCATGATCAAATGCGATATATATGTATGCAAAACACTTTTTTACAACTCGGCATTTATAAAAATGAAGGAGTGTGTACGTATGGAACTCGGAAAAGACTAGGTGAAGGTGATTCAAGAGAGGTGTCAAAGTGTTAAGGATCTGGGGATCGAACCATCAATCAATTATCTCAGACGGATATACACTGGAGTTTAAACGAGGCTTCTAATAGCGTAGGAATTATCGTCAAGCATGTAAATGGAAACATGGTATTTAGAATCTTCTAGAAATCGTAATCAGGAATTTGTAGATGACATTCTCTCCATACAAGAATTGATCATCGTTTGGGGAAGAGGCTGGACTACATTGAGAAGTTTAGAAAGCCGGGATTCATTAAAAAGTATCACCATTCGTGGTGAATCGGAAACGTATTTACAGTCAGAGTTCAAGAAACACCATTCTTAATTTAACATAGCCAATAAAACGATCGGAGGAGCTCTTGATGTTATATGTACCGCTTATCATTGTTATTGTGCTTATCGCTATGTTACTCATTAATTTTATCGTAGGATTTCTTTTACTCAATATTCGCGACAGAAATTACTGGGTGATATCAACTGTTATTAGTTTGGTGTTCACCTTAATCTTTATAGCCGTTTTATCACCATGATGAATTACAAAAACCGTCTATTCATGAATAGACGGTTTTTAACGTTAATTTACTTTTTTTCCACGACCCCAATATATTTCTCGTAACTGGAACTTCTGCAGTTTACCGGTTGCAGTTTTAGGTAACGCTTCAACAAAGTCTACAGATTTTGGCACTTTGAAACGTGACATGTGTTCACGCGTATAATCCAGAATTTCTTGTTCGGTCGCTTGTACTCCTTGATGTAGCACAACAATAGCTTTTGGCACTTCTCCCCATTTTTCATCCGGCACAGCAATCACAGCCACTTCAGCAATGGCCGGATGCTTATACAAAACACCTTCAATTTCTGTAGAGGAAATGTTTTCGCCACCAGAAATGATCATGTCTTTCATGCGATCTTGAATTTCGATAAAGCCATCTGGATGCGTCACCGCCAAATCGCCTGTGTAAAACCAACCGTCACGAATTGCTTCTGCTGTTTTTTCAGGATCTTTATAGTAGCCAGCCATCACGACATTGCCCCGCGTGACGATTTCCCCCAGTTCTTTGCCGTTCCAAGCCACTTCTTCCCCGTCTTCTTGGTTAACCACTTTGGTCTCTCCGTTAAAAGCGAGTTCTATTCCTTGGCGTGCTTTTATAGATGCTTGATGTTCAGCGTCTAAATCGTTGAACTCATTTTTCCATTCACAGTACAAAATAAACGGAGACGTTTCTGTTAAGCCGTATACATGCATCATATTCAATCCGAGGATACTTTGCGCTTTGGCAATCAATGCCGCTGCAGGTGGAGCGCCCGCAGTTCCCATGCGGATCGTGTGCGTTAACTGCAGTTCTTTTGCTTTAGGTTCATTAACGAGCATATTGACTACAGTTGGCGCCCCGCAAAGTGACGTAATGCCATGACTTTCAAATAAATCTAAAATTAGCGGTGGGTCTACTTTACGTAAGCACACATGCGTCGCTCCCGCTGCAGTAATGGCCCATACACCGCCCCAACCGTTTGTATGAAACATGGGCAAGGTATGCAAAT
The DNA here is from genome assembly GCF_008369335.1 of Planococcus sp. ANT_H30. Classification (NCBI taxonomy): domain Bacteria; kingdom Bacillati; phylum Bacillota; class Bacilli; order Caryophanales; family Caryophanaceae; genus Planococcus; species Planococcus sp. ANT_H30. The sequence continues at coordinate 50,793 of NZ_VOBJ01000010.1, forward strand.
ACACATCATCAAATTTGATCTCCAAATGATGCAAAAAGTTTGCGGCATTCATGTAATTGGTACGATGCGTTTGCATTACGCCTTTAGGGCTAGAAGTTGTCCCACTCGTATAATTTAACGACAGCATTTGGTTTTCATCTAACTCAACGTAAGGCACTTTCGCATCATCTGCTACATTTCCGATAAAATCTTCGTAATCTTCCCCATTAATGGTTGAATCAAAGCCATCTACAGCGACAACAATGTATTTTTCGATCGGTAGCTCGTCTTGTACCTCTTCAAGCATTTTGCCAAACTCAGCATCGACAATCAGCATTTTTGCGTCACTATGTTTTAAAATATACGTTAAATCTTTTGTCGATAACCGGTAATTGAGTGGCACAATAACCGCTCCGAGTGGCGTAATGCCATAAAAGCATTCAAGCATCGCGTGATTATTCGGCAGCATAACCGCCACATGATCTTTGTTGCCAATCCCCGCATGATGTAACGCGATAGAGAGTCGATCTACTCGTTTGCCAAACTCTTTGTATGTAAACTTCTTATCGCCGTCAATTACCGCAACTTTCTCCGGATAGTATTTGACCGCACGTCGTTTCCAATCAAGTGGTGTTAACGTTGCCAGCATAATAGAACCCCTCTCATGTGAAGATAGCTGAACTGTTGTATAGCAAGTATAAATAGCCCCTTGAACTGTGTCAATACAGTTTTTGGAATCGTTCAACATTTCAGAGTAATGAAAAACCACAAGCTTTTGATCTGCTTGTGGTTTTTGTAAAAGTACTTTTATTAAATGCCCGTTTTCGCAAATGATTCGATGCGTGTTCCAATAGCGTCACGAACCGTTTGGAACACAGCCCACTTTTCTTCTTCTGTTCCTTGTGCTTTTGCTGGGTCTTCAAAGCCCCAATGTTCACGTCGGATATGACTAGGTGTGACCGGACATTTATCCGCTGCATCACCACATAAAGTTACGATAAAATCCGCACGATGAAGTAAATCTTCGTCAATAACATCTGATGTTTGAGTGGAAATATCTATTGCCACTTCTTCCATTGCTTTCACAGCATTCGGATTCAACCCATGCGCTTCAATTCCAGCGCTGTAAACATCCCACTCTGCTGCTAAATGTTGTTTTGCCCAGCCTTCAGCCATTTGGCTTCGGCAAGAATTTCCGGTACATAAAAAGTAAATGGTTTTTTTCACAGTCAGTTCTCCTTTGCGACAAAACATCGCGAATTCATCCAATTTGTGCTTATTTAACAGCAATCTACTGGTTTTTCTTTAGCACGCAAATCTTGAAGGCGCACATCAGTATCTCCGATGTGACTTACTATACTTAGTAGCAAAGAAGCATGAACTGATTCATGATTCATAGAAGAAAATCGCCACTGTCCTCTTCTACTTTCTTTTACCAGTCCTACTTGTTTTAGCTTGCGTAAATGCTGACTAATGGCCGGCTGGCTCATACCAAACATCTCAACAAACTGACAGACACAATATTCATTCGTCTCCATCAATTTCATCATCATGAGGCGTGTTGGATCACTGACAGCTTTCAAGCAGGCTGTGACCTCAGCAGCCGTTTGTTTTGCTAACGTCTCCACTAAAACCCACTCCTTTGTAATTAGTGTATTACAATTTCGTTATATAAGTCAAAGCTTATAAACGTGCTCTTCAGATTAACAATGGGTTTCAGACTCCATAGCGATCAACTCAAAGTTTCAGGCACGCAAAGTGTTAAATTATGAATAATAAAATAACACCCTTCATATGAATTATGAGTGAATGAATAAAATGTGAATGACTAAATATTGTATATATTCATAATAGGCACCCGGCGAATGAGTGAATAACTTTTGAATGATATATTTTATTCAAAAAATAAAAATTCAACACTCATGCAGACTCGCATATCTTGAATATTATATTACTCCTTTACAAACCACAAGTCTTCATTATTCACAAACAATTCAACCACATCACCAACCGCTATTGTGTCAGCTTGTTGACTTGAGACTGCACAGTCTACTAAATAATTACCTACTTGTATATTAGCTGAATAAAACCCATGATTAAATCTAAGCCCATCGACCTTCCCAGTAAACTGAATGGCGTCTGAGGCCAAGTGAATGTTTTTTGTTGCAAGTTGCAGTACTTCTGGACGCAGAATCAGAAAACATGGGCCTACTTCCGTACTATTCACAGAGAATTCGATTCCACTATAGGCAATTGAATAAAAACGTCCACCTGAAATTTTGCCTTCAATGATATTTTTTAATCCTAAAAACGAAGCGACTTTTGCGTTTTCAGGACGTTCATACAAGTCCTTGGCTTTGCCAACTTGAAGCAAAGTTCCCTCGCTTATAACACCAATTCGATCGGATAAATAGAAAGCTTCTTCCCGGTCATGCGTCACAAACAACACCGTCACTCGGAATTGTTGCTGAATCTGCAGGAGCAATTCTCTCATTTCTTCTCGCAGGCTCGGATCTAACGCACTAAACGGCTCATCCATTAACAACACGTGAGGATTAGCTACAAGAGCTCTCGCTAATGCCACTCGCTGTTGCTGGCCACCGCTGAGTTCGTTCGGAAAACGACTGCCATAACCTGCTAAGCCGACATGCGCTAACATGTTTCGTGCCTGGTCTAACCGAATCTTTTTACCAACTTTTTGCATTTTTAAACCGAACGCCACATTGTCTTCTACGGTCATATGAGGAAACAACAACGATTGTTGAAACACCATGGCAAACTTTCGTGCTTCTGATGGAACGGTCGTTAAATTGTTATCTCCTATCCAAATCTCCCCGTTATCTGCAGGCAATAACCCCGCTACTAACTTTAACAGCGTCGTCTTGCCACAACCGGAAGGACCCAGTAACGAGAAGAATTCCCCCTCATGGATTGTCAGTTGAATGGGTTGCAGGGAAAAGACCGACTCACTTTTCTGATGACTGTATGTGTAATGCTTTTCGATATTTACAATGTGCAAATCACCCATCGTTACACTCCTTTAAATTTTCCCTGCAGTATTTTTCTTGTTTTGATAATAGCGCTTTAAGGCTAGGTCCATACCGAACAACGTCAAAATGGCGACTCCTGCGAACAGTAAGGAATACGCAGATGCAACAGCTGGGTCACCTCCGCTTATAAACGGAAATAATAGAATGGGCAAGGTTACGACTTGCCCTGAACCGATAATGAACGTGATTAAGTATTGACTTAGTGAAATCAAGATACTCAAGCTCGCCCCTGCTGCAATGCCTGGCAATAAATGAGGAATCACCACAAAAGTAAAGCGAGAAACAGATCCCGCACCCAGCATTCGCGCTTGATCTTCCCAGTCGGTTGATAAGGTATGATAGCTGATCATAACCGCGCGCACCATGTACGGCAAAGTCGGTGCAATATGCGCTAACACGACGCCGAAAATAGTTTCAGTCAAACCAAGCCGCAAAAACGTCAAATGAATGCCCATCACGGCGACAAAAGGTGGAATCACAATCGGCGCAAGAATAATTGCTTCGAAGAGCCACTTGCCGCGGAGCGGATAACGCACCAATGCATTTGCTGCAGGAACTGCCAACAGAACATTCACAGCTGTGACGATAAACGCAATCACTAGACTAACGCCGACCGCTTGCCAAGTACCAGAATTCCCATTAACCACATATTCCCACGCGCGAAGATTAACTGATTCTGGCACAATAGCGGGCCACTGCCATCCGAAAGAAACACTCGATAATAGTAAAGGAATAAAAGGCAGAACGATAAAAATGAACAATAAACTATATGCAATAGGCTTCATTAACGAGCGGGGCTTTTTCATCAATCCCACCCCTTTAAGACATTCCAGCGTTTGCTGAAATAATAGACGACCAGTCCGAGTAAAACGGTTAACACAGCTAACACGATGTTGACGGCAAGCGCTTCTGGTCGATCAGCTAATGTGCCGCTGGTATAAAGTTGATACGAATACACGGGCAACACAGTAGGATATGTAACGCCTAGTAAAAATGGTACTTCAAATGCCGAAAAGGTGAAAACAAAGACGATAAACGTTGCAATAGTCCACGCTGGCAAGATAACCGGCAGGACAATTTCACGAATGAAATTCCAGTTGCTTGCTCCAAAAACACGAGCAACGTCGCGCCAAGACCTATGAATACGCGACAGCACTGGATAAATCAGTAATGACACAAAAGGCGCTTCTTTCCATGCATAAGTCAAAATGATGCCCCAGCCAAACGAATCGTTCACCAGCACCGGGAACTCTGTTATGGCATCAATCATGCCAAGATTCGCAAAAATCCTCGAAATAAAGCCACTTTGCATAAACAACAACACGATAATATAACCACCCACGAGATGTGGAATCGTTAACGGCAATTGAAACAGACGGTGCCAAATTTGCGTACCACCAGAATTCGCTGATTTATTCAACATGAATAAAGAAATGGCAATGCCAGCACCTAATATTGCAGCTAAAAGTGAAGACAGCGTAGCAACACGTAGCGTCAATTCAAGTGATTCCCAAAATTCAGACGACCGCAGCAACACAGTATAGGCGGTCAGTGTAAAGCGCGTTTCTCCGATTGCAGGAAAATAGCCGAAGCTTTTCAACAAGCCGTCAAAAAGTCCTCCAAAAAAAAGGAGGACAATGACACTGATGGCTGGCAGCAACAAAAGATAGGGTTTATTCTTTTGCCACATTTTCCATCCATCCTTTTTCGATAATTTCGATATAATCCGCTGACAGTTCTGGAATTTGATGTTCTTCCAACTCATCAAGTGACAATGTTGCCGCACCTAACTCGACATCGTTCATGGCTTGTTGCTGCTCAGCAGACAATTTATCTAAGTCGAGTGCTGTTAAATTGCCCCAGTTTTCAGGAGACAATTTAGCAGTTTGAGCTTCAGGTGACATCATTTCATTGATGGCGACCATAGCCCCTGCTTTTGCAGAAGAATTAAATGGAATGGATAAAAAATGTGTATTAGCAAGCGTGCCTGCATCTAACACGAATGTTCGTGTCGATTCAGGAAAACGCCCCTTCAATACTTCGCTCGCAGCAAGTATCGGATCGTAGCTCATGGTCATCCCGATTTCACCAGTTGCAAACAATTGATCTTGTTTAACTAAACTTTCTGGATACGTTTCGCCTTCACGCCATAAATACGGCTCAAGCGCGTTTAAGTAATCCCACATTGGCTCTAATTGAGTAGCTAAATCATCAATATCGGCAGCAGGTTTTTGGTATTGCTCATATCCGCCAGTCGTTTCGTATAACACGTGACGGACGAATGCACTTCCTGTGAAGTCAGGTAACGCAGGATACGTAAACTGTCCGGGATTAGCTTCTACCCACTGGGCCAGTTCTTCCATCGATTTCGGAGGATTTTCCGACTTATTTTTATCGTGAACAAAAACAAATTGCGCTTTGCCCCACGGTGCTTCTAATCCCTCTACAGGTTCACCAAAATCACTGGCAATATCAGGTGCATTTTGGTCGACATAATCATTAAAATTCGGCAATTGCCCACTAAATTCTTGCCACAACAAATCGTTGTCTTTAGCGGTTTTAAAGTTTTCGCCATTGATCCAAATAATGTCCATACTGCCTGCGGTTTTAGCGGCTGATTTTTCATCAAGCAACTGATTGATGATGTCCTGTGAATCACTCATCGGTACACGATTCAACTCAACATTATGGTCTTCTTTCAAACGAGGAGCGACCCACTCGTCAAGGTAGCGATTGATGTTTTCGCTACCTCCCCACATGTAAATGTTGACTTTTTGTCCAGCGGCCAGTTCCGAAACTTGTTGCCAGTCGTCTACCAGTAAGTTATCCGCGTCTTCTGCATTACTAGTTGGATCTTGTTGAGCACATGCAGCTAAAGACAGAGCGAGTATCCCTGAGGTCACCACTAAGTAGTTCTTCATGATTTTCACTTCCTAAATCCGTTGATGAATTTGTGATTATTTATCGAGCAGCTGTTTTTTGTTCCAGCGATTTCGCAACGTAATCGGCACTACTGTCATAATAACGAAAACGACAACGGCGAGAATGATAATTTTCGGGTTTCCGCTAACAAAACTACTTCCTAAAAAATTGTAAGCGAAAGTGCCCGGAATGATACCAATAAAAGTAGCCAGAGCAAAGGAAGTGAAACGAACCTTTGCAAATGCGGCAACATAGCTAATCAAATCAAAATTAATGACTGGAATAAAACGAAACAGCAACACGTAAAAAAAGCCATTCTGTTCCATTTGAGATTGAATTTTTCTAACGTTTCCAGTCCAAGTTTTGCGAACTAGCTTGTTGCCTAGTGTTTTGGCAACATAAAATGACAGCATCGCGCCGAGTGTCGCGCCGATAATGGTATAAAGCGTTCCCAGCCAGGCGCCAAAGGCTAAGCCGCCGGCGATTGACAAGATCGATGCCGGAAAAAAGATCAATGGTCGAACTGTATAGATTAAGATATAGATTACCGGTGACCACAATCCAAATGACAGGATCCATTTACGGAGGTCGTTGGCATCTACTTGAAATACAGAACGGCTAAGCCAAATCACCAGTCCCACTGCAACAGCAATCAGTAGCCACTTAGCTATTTGTAACGCTCTACTCTTACTCATGAGTTAAGGCGATGGGTCGAGATGCTATAGTAGCGATTTCTCATATCATCGTACCGTTTTCGGTTGACGCCCCAATCTGAGTAGCCTACACGTGAAGCAGATCGGAACTCAATTCGCTGAGTAGCATCGTTAAACAAGAATTCAATATCATCTTTAAATTTAAGCGCTTTAGACGTAACAACAACGTAAACGTAATTTTCATCATTTTGTCGAATTTCTGCACCTTCATAACCTTTTAGCATACCGATCAAACTTTTTTTAGCATCATTTTTACTGCCGTTGTAAGGCCATGCTGGGACATGCTTGTCTTTAGCAGTAGTTTGTGATGACACCGCATTGGGCGATGAGGGCATTTCTTTTAAGCGGCCGTTTTTTTCACCGAGCTTTGGTTTGACACTGTTTTGAATGGCAATGTTCGCTAGGCTGATTCCTGCTACAGCCGCAGTACCATACAGCGCCATTTTTTCGACTGATAATTCCCCATCTTTAGCTTTATTAAAAGTTTTAACGAGGGGTTGGTTCAATAAATTATCTACATAAACCTTCTTGCCGATTTTCACCAATACTTCACTATAAGTTGGGTAGGGATGGATAACTCCTGATAATTTGCCCATATTAATTTTCAAGGTTTTAATGGTTTGGATTTGGCTAATGATTTCACCTGCACGGTCCCCCAAAATACTCGCGCCCAAAATATAGCCTTTTTTATCCAAAATAATTTTCACTTTGCCCATGCTATCTTTTTTCGTATTGGCACGGTCTAAATCCGCATACTGGTGTTCATAAACGCGAATTGAATCGCCGTATTTTTCACGCGCTTCTTCTTCAGATAAACCAGATCTGCCGAGTTCAGGATCTGTGTATGTACACCAAGTCACGTGCTCGTAATCCATTTTTCGGTTAATCGGCAAAATGGCATTTTGAGTAGCGGTGATCCCTTGTGCGTTTGCCATATGGGATAATTGATAAGGACCCACAACATCCCCAATCGCATAAATCCCTTTAGTTGTTGTCTCTAAATGATCGTCTACTTGAATTTTTTTGGAATCAAACTCAACGCCTGCTGTTTCCAGACCGTATCCTTTAACGTTTGCCTGACGACCAAGCGCAACAAGCAGTCCTTCACCAGAAACCGTCAGTTCGCTGCCATTTTTTTCGATTTTCAAGTCGATAATGTCGTCTTTTTGCTCAGCTCGAACAGCAGTCGCACCTGTATGAATGATGACACCTTCATCAATTAAACGCTGCTGGATCATCAACACTAATTCTTCTTCGTCTTTCGGCAAAATCCGTTCGAATTTTTCAACAAGCGTTACCTTAACACCTATTCGGTTTAACGCTTGACTCAGTTCAACTCCGATCGCTCCACCACCAAGAATAGTCATCGTTTTCGGGAACGATTTCTGTGTGAAAATGGTTTCATTTGTTAAATAAGACACGTTGTCCAATCCATCTATTGGTGGCACCATTGGTGATGATCCTGTAGACAAGATGATTTTCTTTGCTTCGATCCGTTCACCGTCTACCTCCAATGTATGCGGTCCAACAAATTTGGCGTAGCTATTCATAAAGTCTATGCCCGATTGCTGCAATACTTCCGGAGATTCACCAGCATAAACTTTTTGGATAACTTCTTGGATGTCTGTTAACACGACTGAAGTATCAACTTGAAGACTTGGCGTGTACTTCTTAGCGTGATGAACTTCTTTTGCGATATTGATTAATGACTTACTCGGAATACACCCCGACCAAGTACATTCTCCGCCTGGTAGATTTTTATCGATTAGCACAACGCTTTTTGAAAACCCCGCTGCTGTAAATGCGGCCGTTAGTCCAGCTGCGCCAGCTCCAATTATTGCGATATCATAATTTTTAACCATCAATATCATTTCCTTTCTTTTCTGAATTAATTCTATCTTAACAATAAATACTGAAAACTTACTCTTAATTTCCCTCGGTCCTTTATACTTAGTCTTAAATCCAGCTCATTTTAAATCCGAGTGGAATTACGGGTTAGAAACGGCTCTGTATTATATACTGAAACTATCTTGAAAATAAGAAGGTGCATTTGATGCTGGATACGCACGCACGGAAACACGTTCAGCCGACTGTTGAAAAGACGGCAGATTTATTACTTAAATTGAATTTCACTGCTGATGGTGTAACAAAAATCGCCTTTATTGTCGGCATGTCTTCAGGCCTTTTTATTTATTTAGACCAGCCATTTTGGGCAGTTGTTGTTTTGTGGTTTTCTGGTTATTTGGATGTAGTCGATGGCACGATGGCCAGAAAAACCAAGCCGTCTGCCTGGGGGACATTGCTCGATATAAGCTTTGATCGCCTCGTAGAAATCAGTGTCATTTTAGGACTTGCCTTCCGCTTTCCCGATTCAATGTGGGCATTGTTGTTGCTGAGTGCCTCTATTATTGTCGCCATGACTGTTTTTCTGACAGTTGGTGCATTGGCAGATAAAGAAGGAATGAAATCATTCTATTACCAGGCAGGACTAGCTGAAAGAACAGAAGGCTTTATACTCTTTACCCTAATGATTGTTTTTTCAACATACTTAACTACGATTGCCCTGATTTTTTTCGCGGTGCAGCTTGTTACGATAGGTCAACGCATGGCTGAAGCTAGGCGGATTTTGAAATAGGGAGAAGTGAAATGATATGAAAACTCTGATCTTAGTAGGAGGCGGCCATGCACATTTGCATTGTCTAGAACAGCTAAATAATGATCATTCGAAAAGTTGGCGCGTCTTGTTGATTTCTGCTTCTCCTTATCAGTATTATTCTGGCATGTTCTCAGGTTACACAGAAGGTGTTTACAGCCTAGATGATATTCGAATTGATTTGAAAAAGCTGTGTAAAAAAATTGGTGCTTTGTTTGTAGAAGATGCCATTATCTCTATTGATCCAAAAGCGAAAATCTTAACTGGTGCAGACGATGCGATCTATTCGTATGACGCAGTATCGTTTGATATTGGATCCCAAACAGATGTCCCAGAGTCTATATCAGAACACGCCTTATCGATTAAACCCAACTACCGGTTCCCAGAACAACTTAAACACGTGCGCAATGCTGCACACCCCGTGATTGTTGGAGGAGGGGCTTCTGGTGTTGAATTGGCCTTTTCTGTTCTTGCGTGGAGAAAGCAAGAAAATTTACCGGCAAACATCGCCTTGTTTAGTTCAACTGCTTTGTTGATTGGACAAGGCAAACGGGCTTCGAAAAAAATCGAAGCGATCGCTACACAAAAAGCGCTGTCTTTTTTCTCAGGCGTGTCAATTAAAGCGATTGATGACACCCGAGTTACCACCAGCACAAATCAACAGCATCCCCAATCAGCTGTTCTTTGGCTGACAGGACCCAAAAGTGCAGCTTTGTTCCGCACTTCCGGATTACCCACAGATACCAGTGGATTTCTATTAGTCAATGAGGCGTTGCAAAGCGTTCTGTACCCCGATATTTTTGGTGCCGGGGATTGCATCACAATCGCCCGCTATCCGACGCTTGCGAAAAATGGGGTATACGCTGTTCGGCAAGGTCCGATTCTTTGGAAGAACTTAACTAACCACTTATCCAAAGACCAGCTGTTGCCATTCCATCCACAAAAAAAATTCATCGCAATCTTATCGACAGGCGAAGGCGAAGCATTTCTTTCTTATGGTAAGCAACTGCTACATGGCAAAATCCCTTGGAAGCTCAAGCAGCGCATCGACCGAAAGTTTATGAGGCGCTTTAAGGATCTTTATGAATAAAAAAGTTATTACGTGACAGCCCAATATTTGCAGATTGCTTATACTTGAATAGATGACAAAAGACTTCTTGAATGAACAAGAAGTCTTTTGTTAAAATAGCTTGTATTTACTTACTAATTTTCATCATTGCTTCAAAGCTCCCCATAAGAAATCCGCCGTTATAGCGACTAGGCTCATAGGAAATGATAAAGGCTTTTGGCGATAACTGTGTAACAAACTTACGAAGCTTAGCTTCATTTTTTCGTTTAGCAAGAACTTTTAAACACAGACGTTCTCCATCTTTTCCTTCAGCAGTCCAGGAAGTCACTCCGTAACCTTTGCCACGTAGATGCATTGGCAAATCAATTTCGAGAGCATCGACGATAATATCAAAAACAATATAACCAAGCGCTAAGCGGTTTTCAATTATACCTCCAAGATATACTCCAGCTCCCCATCCTAAGCAATAGGCTGCCAGATTAAATGGGTTATCTAAATTATCAAGAACAATGGTTAATCCCATTAAATAGATAAACACTTCAATCATAGACAAAAATGCAGCGATTTTTCGATATCCTTTAATAACTAAAATCATTCGCAACGTGAAAAGCGTCATGTAAGCAACATTTATAACGACAATAAGCAACAAAATCGAACTCACTACATCCCCGCCTATTGTTAGGATAGTCGATTAATTAAAATCACGATCGACTTCAAAAGTCTTGCATGTATCATAAAGCACGTTGTCTCCTTCGAGCGCTTTTAACTGGCTCGTGACATAAAATTTCTGCGCATCCGACGTCATAGTCGAACTAGACTCAAGACGTGTCTGCCAGTCTTTTCTTCCTACTGTCAAAGTCCAGTCACACTGAACAGATGCAGACAATGGATTTCCTTCTGTGATGCGGTAAACATTCTTGTTCGTACTCCCATACTCAAGACCGTTATTTGGTAAACGACGACATCCTTCGTCTGAAAAATCATTTAGAATCCACTCATTTGTAACCGTATTGTGATTGATTTCTCGTGTTCGTCCAGCTTCGCGCATGATTTCGCGCTCCATAACAGCGGCTGTTTCAGGATGCTCGAATGGAATGATGTCCTGCTCTTTTGTAGTATTGGTGTAGTCAGGCAAAATCAATTGCGTATCTTCATCTTTAATAATGAAAATCTCACCTTCATCAGCTGTTGGCCATGCATGCGGCCAATAAGTTGGAGATACAGATAATTGTAAACAGTGACCTACTGGTACTTTATAGCCAATAGCATCCATCTCAACCAATACTGTAAATTCTTCTTCGACAGGTACATCTTCAGGGAATTCGTGACTGTTTCGGTGCGTCAAATTTAACTGCCCCCACGATATTAACTTAGAAGTTCCTTCGGGAGATAAGTCACTTAAACGTACAGCAAGATTCGCACGCTTCCTGTCACTTGTTACTTTCAGTTTTACTTTTGGAAAACCTAAAATGCTCAGTTCTTTAACGAGCGGTTTGCTCGTAAAAGTATTAGATAAGCCGTTTTCAATTGCCTGGTCTGAAGCCATATCACCTTCTTGTCCAAATGGACAATAAACGCCCGCATATAACCCATGTTGTTGGTGCGTTTTTAACTTTTCAATCCCGTAATTCGAGTTTGTAACTAGCTGGTGATTGCCCAAATAGTAAATTTTTTCTTGTGTATTTTGTGTTGGCCAACTTTTTTCAAGAACCCATTCACCAGGACGAATGTGATAGTCGGTTTTTGGTGGTACTGCGTCTTGAAGCCACATACGCAGTGCAGGTTCATCCATGATGCCCGTTTCTTCTTCTTTCAGCCATTGGTCCCACCAACGAAGACATTCCTGTAAAAATCCAATTTGAGGACCAGGTACTGCGACTTCTGGATATTCATGTGCCCAAGGACCAATCAAGCCTTTTTTCGGTCCTTTTAGCTTTTCCATTAAGCGGAATACCGCATTTGTATAGCCATCTGCCCAGCCACCAACTGCGTAAACAGGAATTTTAATATCCTCATAGTTTTCACAAATTGAACCGTGTTTCCAATAATCGTCTCGGCGCTGATGACGCATCCATTCTTCAACAAATGGCGGTGTTTTTTCTAACCGCTCTAACCAGTTTTCTCGCCATGCAGATCCAAAATTTTCTGGATCTGCAGGACGCGCATTATATACGAGCATTGTAGAAGCCCACCACAGCATATCTGAAGCCAGTACCGCACCACCTTTATAATGAACATCATCAGCGTAACGATCGTCTGTTGAACATAAGGTAATAATGGTTTTCAATGCGGGATGTTGCAAAGCTGCGACTTGTAACCCATTAAAGCCGCCCCATGATTTCCCAATCATACCGACCGAACCGGTAGACCACTGTTGTTTTGATAGCCAGTCAAGAACTTCAAGCGCATCATCTTGTTCTTGTTTAGCATATTCGTCATAGATAAATCCTTCAGAGTCTCCGCAACCGCGAATATCTACACGCACGCTAGCATAACCATGGCCAGCAAAATAAGGATGACGAATTGAGTCACGCAATGCGGTGAACTCGTTTTTTCGGTAAGGAAGATATTCCAAAATGACTGGTACTGGGTTGGTTGTTGCGCTTTTAGGAATCCATAACTTTGCAGATAATCGTGTACCATCGGACATCGGTATCCAAATGTGGTCTGTCACTTCTACTTCATGCGGAAATTCTCGTTTAATGCTGCGTGTACTTTCACGAACGTTAAAAACCATTAGTTATTCACCTCTTAGAAATTTTGTTTGTTTTATTCTTTTGCTTTGTTTTCTTGTATTATTTCTTCATTAGTTGTTGTTTTGTATACAAGCGGAGTATCAGGATAATCTTGTTTGAGCCATCTTAAGAGCGACAGTGTCAGTAAGACATACAAGAGAATGACAGGTACCGATACAATGACGGAAGAAGTTTGAATAACTTTAAGTCCGCCAATCATTAATAACGAAATCGCCAATACAGCAAGAATGGCTCCCCAGAGCATACGATGCCAACGTGCCGGTTCTTGATCTCCTATCAACTCTTTCGTTGCAATTGCAGAGAGAATATATGTCGCCGAATCGAGTGAAGTTGCTAAGAAGATAAAAGCAAGCACTGCAAAAAACGGTAAGACTAAAAAGTCGAGTGGCATTGTCTTTAAAATTTCTACAATAGTAGCAGGACCGCCGCTGCTATTTAGGATGTCAACCACATTTAATGCACCTGTTAGTTGTAAATTCAGCGTATACCCACCAAATATACCGAAATAAATCCAGCTACCGAGTGAGCCCCACAATAGAATATGCACGATCAACTCACGAATTGTGCGTCCTCTAGAAATTCTTGCTACAAACAAGCCGATAAAAGGTGCAGTCGCAGCGAACCATGCCCAATAGAAAACGGTCCACGCTTGCGGGAATCCGCCTTTTGCAATTGGATCGGTCGAAAAGCTCATCAATGCGAAATTCTGAAGCATCAACCCAAAACTATTGCTAAAGTTTGATAAAATAAATAAAGTTGGTCCCGTAATTAGAACAAACAATGCCAATCCTAACGCCAAATACACGTTCCAGTCACTAAGTTTACGAATGCCTTTATACAATCCCATATAAGCGCTTGCACTATAAATAATTGTCCAAATAACAATAATAATGATGCTCAGTTGCAGCGATTGTTGAACACCAAAAATTTCTCCGATAACTGCGGAGACCATGGGTACACCAAGACCAAGTGAAGTTCCAAGTCCTCCGACCAAACTCCAAATAACCAATATATCAATAATTTTCCCAATCGGTCCATCAGCATATTTCCCTAAAATCCCTTTACAGGCTGTGCTGATTTTCAATGAACGATTTTTCTTTACAAAAAAAGAATAGGCAATTGTAACAGTCGGTAAAGCGTAAAGTGACCATGCAGAAATTCCCCAATGAAACATACCGTAAGCTACTGCCCATTCTGCAGATTGCTTGCTATTAGGCTCTATCCCAAAAGGCGGACCCATGTAGTAATACATCGGTTCCATCATCGACCAGAACATAATGCTTGTGCCCATCCCCGCACAAAACAGCATAGCGCCCCAACTAAATGTTGAGAATTCAGGCGCTTCGTCTCCCAGACGCACTTTGCCGTACTTACTAAAAACTAACCACACGAGTAAAATGAACACGCCAAACGTTAGAAATTGAAAGACCCAATCTAAGTTGTAAGTTATTCCTGTCATCATCTTGTTCATCACAGGTTCTGCTGACTTTCTAAAAATTACTAGTGACAGTGTTGCAACAACGATTACCACCAGCGAAGACCAGAAAACCAGCGGATCAATTTTTACTTTCCCCATTATAATTCCCCCTTTGTACAATTAGAAATAATCAAGTTTATATTATAATCATGATTATTTTTATTTTTTTATGTTATCATAATTTTGAAGGAATAATCAATATTTTTTAAAAATAAATAATTTTCGAGGAAGTGGACCTAGTTGGACAATAAAGAACTAAAAAAAAGACGGATGTGGACCTATTTTATAGATGCTACTGAGGAGTTAATTCGAACAGAAGGCTACCAACATATAACAATTCGAAAGGTAGCAGAAAAAGCAGGTTATAATAGCGCTACGATTTATAACTACTTCGGAGAATTATCGCATTTATTGTTCTTTGCCTCATTGAAATTCATGAAACCTTATATTGAATCGGTCACTGCAGAGATGAAGAAAACAACGGATCCAATAGAGAAATACTTAGTTGCATGGGAAGTATTTAGTGACTACTCGTTTAAAAACCCTGAAGTTTTCCATGCTGCATTTTTAATGGATCTAGGGGAACATCCTGAAAGTTTATTAATACATTATTACGAACTCTACCCAGCAGATTTATTAGACGTATCGGAAGAATTAAAACCAGCACTAATGGAGCGCAGTATTGATGAACGCGGTCGTCATGCGATAAGCCATATGATCAAAGCAGGTTTATTGAATGAAAAGCAAGCAGAAGAACTAAACGAACTAACTAACTTAATATGGCAAGGAATGTTTACAAATGTTTTAAATAACCGCAATCGGTACTCTGCACTAGAAGCTCATGAACGGACAATGCAGTATGTACGAGAGATTGTTTCCAGTAAACTCACCAGTGAATAATCGGAGATAACTCGTTTCATAAAAAAGCAAAAGACAACTGGAATCATTCCAGTTGTCTTTTGCTTTTTTATGTTAAATTATTCGACCGATTTTACCTTCTTCTAATAAGACTCGTTCAAAAGCATCGACTACATCTAGATCATAATGTGTTCCAGCCATTTTTTTTAGTTCGCCCATCGCTGTATCATCGCTAAGTGCTTTTCTATATACCCGATCTTCTGTCATAGCATCAAAAGTATCACTTACTGCAATAATTCTTGCTTCCAAAAGAATTGTATCTCCACTTAACCCATAAGGATAGCCACTGCCATTGAGTCTCTCATGATGCTGTTCAATAATCGGTACAAGTTCATGATAATACGAATTTTTTACCATTTCTGCCCCATCAAGAGGATGTTTTTTCATGATCTCAAATTCTTCATCGGTTAGTCGGCCAGGTTTATTTAGCACCTCTGAAGGTACGTAGATTTTTCCAATGTCATGTAAGAATGCCGCCACGATTAAATTTTCAAGTTGAACTTTGTTTAATTTTAACTTTTGAGCAATTTTAACCGAGTAGGCAGCTACTCGGTGACTATGTTTATTTGTGTACCTATCTTTTTCCTCAACTTGGTTCATAATATCCATTAATTTCGAGATGTCATTACTAATATGAAAGAATGTCTGTTCTGTGAAAACACATAATAATGTTACTTTAGATAATGCAGTAAAATAAATGGGTTCTTTAAGGCCCCGTGTCGTAAAGTAATCTTCAGGACCTAGTTTCTCTTGTCGGTGATCAGCTTCATACAGGACTTCTCCCGAAATAATAAAATAAAACTCAATTGCTTTCGCATTTTCACTCGGATAAACATAAAATAACATTTCCTCTTCGATGGATTGATGCAATATTTCAACACCATCTCCTTTAGTAATAAGGCTGAAGACTGAGTTATCGTCAAAACTAACCGTTTCGAGGAATTCTCCTTTTTTACCGACTTTAAAACCGTCCATATCATCCCACCTTAATGCGAATAAAGACGAGTTCACAATGAACTCGTCTTTATTGTACTACATAAAAATGCTGAATTGTAAAAATTATCTCCTGCCAACTACACGAATTGGATCAATCCAAACCCATTGATCAGCAAAACGTACAAGTTTCCAGCTACATTCCGCCTCTACCCCTTTACTGGCTGCTTTTGCAATTGTTTCGGCAGACATTTTAAGTGTTACATCATAAATTTTTGTAATAACTTCATTTAAATCTTCGGTATACTCGGCAGTTATTTCGGCATGCTTTATAGATTTTTTATTCAGTTTTTCATTTAGCTTATTGACCTGTTTATTTAATTTACTTGAATCTTTTTCTTCTGTTAAAATCATTATTTTTGTAAGTTCTTCAATTTCAGCGCTAATTTCTTTCATTTCTTTTTCGATTTTCGCTTGTTCTTCACCAAGTTTCGCTTCTAATTTCAGCAACTTTTCTTCGTATTTTTGTTGCTTATTCACATCATTTTTTGATTCTTCCATTTCTGATAGTATTTTGTTTTTTTCTTTTTGTATATCAAAAATTTTGCCACCTTCTTCAATTTCTCGTATGTCTAGTAGATACTCGGCTTGAAGTTCATCTGCTTCTGTTACAGCTTTTTCGATTTTTTTATCAATCTCAAGGTTGGTTTTTTCAATCATGCGAATTGCTTCTTCATAATCCTTATCACTCGTTGCAAAAGCTGGACTTGCTACACCTGTTAATAACACGAGCATTAATGACATTGATACAAACTTCTTCATCAAAATAATCACTCTCCACTTTTTCAATTTAGATAATAAAAAGACCATTTAACATTTGATGCACATTCTAACTATTTACTTTTTACAATAACCTTTCTTTTTTATTCGGAATGGCCATGATTTTAAATGAAACTAATTTATTATCTAGTCCTATTGTACAGGGTTTAAATACCTAAATCTATGAACTATTTAATTTTTCTGTCATTAATTGAAATAAAATTTTAAATATGTATGTATGAGAAATAAGTTGAAGCTTAATCATTTTGTCCCTTTAATAATTGCAAGGGTTTATGCAGTTACTAGTGGAATTTTTCCAGTTAATTAGCTTTTATTTCGATTAAATTTGATTAGATGGACAGTTGTTTTAATTTATACCATGTATTGCTGCTGTAGTTTTACCCGTTATTGTCGTATCAAAATCAAGGTGCTAATTGTTGTACAGGCCCCTAATATTCAATACGTATGAACATAAAGTTTCTACTGTTGTTCTTGTTCTTTAAACGAGCACAATCAACTCATTTTTAAAATCAATAGAAAGGGTATCTACCATTCGAAAATGACTAGCTGGAATTGTTTTTACCTCATTCCCTTTAACTTCCTCTAGTATCATTACCTGCCATTTTATTTGACAAGACAGTGTCTCTTTCGTCAGTAGTTTATACCAAATGGCTAAAAGTTCATATTACAAAACAACATTGTTTTACTAAGTCTTAGAATTTCTCAAAAGCTTACAGGCAAGCTGGATATTTAATAACTCATCGGGGTTTTGTAAATCTGTATTTAATAGTTCTGAAATCCTTTTTAATCGATAGTGCAGCGTATTCAAATGAATATGCAATTCTTTTGCTGCTTGACCTGGAAATTGAATAAATTGTGTATAGGCTATTAGCGTTTTTAAAAGCTCTGCACTTTTTTTCCGATCATAGTCGATGACCGGTCCCAATGTCGAAATAATAAATGCTTCAATATCCTTGTCTTTATTAGATACGAGAAGTCGCTCGAAACCAAGTGATTGGTAGTCCATTACTTTATCTTTAACTCGAGAAGAGCGCATAAACGTTAATACTTTCAAAGAGTCTTCTATGGAATCCGGCAAACGATCGATTTGCGAAACGCACGGTCCAACAGCCAACTTGACAGTAGCATCTAGCTGTTGATGCGAAATAGCCACTTGCAAATCTTTTGCCATGCGCTTAACTTTTTCCAATAAGTCATGTTTTGTGGCTTTGTCCTTGATTGACAACAAAAAAATAAAAGACTGCTCTTTTGAGACGATTAAACTTCCTGGAAAACGTTGGTTTACTTCCATCTGAAACAAATGAGCGATTTCTCTTCTAGCCATAAGTGCTGCAAGTGTGTTGCTATCCTCTTCCATTACGGCTTCTGCAGCGACTGGCAAAAATCGGAAACGCGTATCTAACCCTAAATCTTTAGCTCTTTTGATAAACGTATCACTTAACATTCCTTTTAAAAGGTCTTCCATTAATTCAGATTTAAAGCGGTGTTCCACTTCACGGAGTGCAGCGTTCCGGTTAATTTCGAGAGTGAGATACAGAATACTTTGCTGAATAAAGTACACGTCTGAATCGGAAAGTTGTTCATTCTGTTTGGTAGCTACTAGCAATTTGCCCAACAAGAAACGTCCACTTTGTATGAGGAATTCATGTTTATGAGTGTGTTTTTCCTGGTCTCCCATTTGCAAATCTTCACCATAAATTGTCAATATTGATAAAGGTTTCTGAATTTGATCAGCTAATTGTTCGAGCATTTGCATCAAACCGACACCATCACTCATTTTTATGAGAAGTTTTTGCTGATACTGGATAATTTGCTCGAATTGTTCATTTTTCTTTTTTACATCTTCGTGCAGACGAGCTTTGGCAAGTGCAATGGCTGCTTGACCTGCAATTGCCTGAAGTAAACGTAAATCTTTTTCTGTAAAAGTTCCATGTTCTGCAAACCCATTCAGCGTAATGACACCGATGCACGCATCATTTTCTGTAATTAACGGAACACACATAGCCCGGTAAGCATAAGGACCTGTATGTTGAGCAATTGAAGCTGCAAGTAATGCTTTATTTTGATCACTCATTGATTTCGTTCCGCCTGCAAGTTGAGAAGCAGAAGTGATTAAAACGGGTTCTCGCGTAGAAAAACATTTTCCAGTAAACGATTCATGTGAATCTAAGCAAATACCTTCTACATCACTTGTGAAATTGACATATGATAAACAGACAAGTTTCTGTATGCTTTCATCGTACAAAAAGAGCACGCCTCCATCAGCATCCGGAATTGCTTTGATCGCTTCTTTTAGAGTTAACTGAAACAATTCATTCATATTTAATGTAGAATTAACTGCTTCCGCCACTTTAATAAGCGCTTCCATTTGGGAAGGAGAAAAGTTTTTTTCAGGTATCTGGTTCATAGCAATCCTCTACTTTCTCTAGTTATGTAGTGAATTCTAGCTTATCACGATTACAAGAAAAAACAGACAGAGAAAAAGAGTTTCTTTTTCTCTGTCTGTTTTAGACTAGAGGCTTATGGGACCGTTACAAAGTTTATTTTACAAGCTCATATTCAAATAAAATCGCAGCAAATGATTTAGCTGTATGGAGCATTGCCGTTTCGTCAAAATCAAACCGAGCGTGATGATGTGGATACACTCTGTCGTCTTCTGCTAATTGAGCGCCCGCGAAAATAAAAGAACCCGGTCTATGTTGTGTATAGTAGCAAAAGTCTTCACCGGGCATGACTGATGGGGTTTCGATCACCGCTTCAGCCCCAAGAATTCCCTCCATTGCACGTTTGGCTAATTGGGTTTCCTCAGAATGATTCCACAAAGCATCATAACCTTTTTCAATTGCGGTATCGGCTTCAGCCCCAAATGCTTTTGCCACTTGATTTGCGATTGTTGTTAATCTTTCAGCAGCGAGCGCGCGTACTTCCGGTTCATAAGAACGGATCGTCCCGGTCATGACCGCTGTAGTAGGAATGACATTATTGGCTTGGCCGCTGTTAATAGAGCCGACAGAAATAACGAGTTGCTTTAAAGGATTTGTATTACGGCTGACGACCGACTGAAGTGCTGTAACAATGTGTGACGCTGTGACAATGGGATCGATTGTTTCTTGCGGTATAGCACCGTGTCCACCTTTGCCGTTAACGGTAATGATAAAGGTATCAACTGCAGCTTGGATAAATCCTTCTTTGTAGTACATGGTTCCTGAAGGCATCGTACTTTGAAGGTGGCAACCATATACTGCGTCAACGCCTTCAAGGCAACCATCTGCGATCATCGCTTGTGCACCTCCTGGGTATTCTTCTTCACCGAATTGATGGATAAAGACGACATTGTTGTTCACTTGCTCAGGATTTTCAACTAAGCTTTTAGCAAAAACCATTAGTGCCGCTGTATGTCCATCGTGACCACAAGCATGCATAACACCAGGAATTGTCGACTTGTAAGCGACATCTTTTTGATCTTGAATCGGCAAAGCATCAAAATCCGCACGGAAAGCAATGGTTTTTTGCGCATGAGCAACATTGAATTTAGCGACTACACCTCGCCCGCCAACACCGGTTCTGACTTCTAATCCTAAAGTTCGGTAGTACTCAGCAATGTATTTAGGTGTTTCGACTTCTTGATGAGAAAGTTCAGGATATTGATGAAGATGACGACGGATACTAACCATTTCAGAATATAGATTTTCTAATCGACCTGCTAACTTTTGGATTTTTTCATGTTGTATAGACGTTTTCTGAATATTAGTAGACATGGACAACTTCTCCTCCTTGATATACGGTTTCGACTGAACGAAAAGCAGAAAGCTTATCTTCTGGGTCTTCAGACAGGATAATAAAATCGGCTATTTTGTCTTTCTCCAATGATCCCGTTTCGTTTTGAACAGTGAGAACGGAAGCAGCAGAAAAAGTTGCAGCAGTAATAATGTCACGAATAGACATCCCACCTTCATGCATCAACTCAAGTTCTTTAGCAAAGTCACCGTGCAAGTTAAACGGTGTACCAGCGTCTGTGCCCGCAGCAATTTTCACGCCCGCAGCTACAGCTTTTCGAAAACTTTCTTTGTGAACTTCGTAACAGTACATAGCTTTTTTGACAGCGTGCGGTGGAATCGCGCCTGAATCTGCATTTTGCACAATATAATAAGGTGCTGCAAGAGTAGGAACTAATACGGTATCGTGTTTAATCATTAGTTCAATCGTTTCATCATCAAGAAAAATACCATGCTCAATCGTCGTAATTCCCGCACGCACAGCATTTTGAATACCAACAGTCCCTTGAGCATGCGAAGCCGTTGTCTTACCAGCATGTAGCGCTTCTTCAACCGCTGTCCTCATTTCGCTTTCCGATAGTTGTGGAGAACCTGGATCGACTCCAGGTGTCATGACACCTCCAGTTGCCATTAACTTTAATACATCGGCACCCTGTTTCAAAGTTTGGCGCGCCATTTTACGGACTTCGTCTTCCCCATCAGCCTCAGAAGCGAGTGGATATCCGTGGCCACCTGTCATGACAATAGGTTGACCAGAGCCATAAACAGTAGGCCCTGTAACAATTCCGTTATTTACTGCATCCCGGTAGGCCAAATCAATGTGCCATTTAGATCCTAAATTGCGGACGCTGGTCACGCCTGATTGTAACTGTTTTTTTCCGTTAGCTTGATGACGATACGCAGAAGTCGCCTGACTATCAGTGGCAATTTGAGAAAATGGGTCAGCTATTCCGTCCATGCCAAGATGAATATGCATATCAAAGAATCCAGGTACAATGGTTTTCCCTTGACCATCGATTACGGTTTCAGCTTCTTTATCAACTGCTTCTTCTCCAACTGCTATAATTTTATTTGCTTCAACAATGATAGCTGATTGGATGAGCTTGTCACCTCTACCTGTGTAAATCGTGACATTTTTTATCTTCAAAGACATTGAAATTCCTCCTTTAGTTTATGGTAAATAAATATTTCCTCCAGGACCGAGCGGCAAACCGAGTAAGAACCACACAGTGAATAAGATTAGCCAGAAAATCGCAAAGGCTATCGAATATGGCAACAAGGCTGCAAGTAATGTACCAATCCCAATATTCTTATCGTATTTTTTTGCAAACGTCAATAAAATTGCAAAGTATGCGAGCATGGGCGTGATTGGATTCGTGATCGAATCGGCAATGCGATAGGCCACTTGAGTGACTGCAGGATCGTAGCCCAGCATCATGAACATGGGAACAAATATCGGTGCAAGTAATGCCCACTTAGCAGAAGCACTGGCAATTAGTAAATTAATCAGTGCTGCGATCATAATAAATCCAAGAATCAATGGTAGACCTTCAAAGCCAATGCCCTTCAAGAAACCTGCACCTTCAATCGCAATGATGGGTCCCAAATTGCTCATACCAAAAAACGCAATCATTTGAGCAGCTACGAAAGCCAGAACAATATAACCACCCATTCCAGACATGGCCTTTGTTAGGTGCTCAGCAACGTCTTTATCATTTTTCAGTACTTTCGATCCGAAACCATAGGCTAGGGCAGGGAGTAAAAATCCG
Organism: Planococcus sp. ANT_H30; assembly: GCF_008369335.1. NCBI lineage: Bacteria > Bacillati > Bacillota > Bacilli > Caryophanales > Caryophanaceae > Planococcus > Planococcus sp. ANT_H30. The sequence continues at coordinate 73,648 of NZ_VOBJ01000010.1, forward strand.
AAAAGCATAATGGGTACAATCCCCGTCATAAATGGCGAAACAATAATGCCGCCGGTTTCTTGATTACGCAAAATACCGTTTTCTGGAAGTACTAAAAGCAAGATCACAACTGCATACAGTGCAAGCGCAATGCCAGCCCACAACAAACCACGTTTTTCTGCAGTAGTTGTTTTTTCTAACTTATCGACTTTTCCCGTATATACCCCAAGTCGTGGCTCTGTAATTTTGGTCGTTACAAACATAGATACAGGAATGATGACAAAGGTCGAGGCAATCATAAAATACCAATTGATTGCCGGGTTCGCAACGTAACTAGGATCAATTAAATTTGCTCCTGCTTGTGTAAATCCAGATAATAGTGGATCGAGCATGCTAACGATTAAATTAGCACTAAAAGCGCCGGTAACGGTTGCATAACCCGCGACCAGACCAGCGATTGGATTGCGGCCAAGTGCTGCAAAAATCATAGCGGCAATTGGAGGTAGCACAACTTGAGCGGCATCAGCAGCTGTATTTCCCAAAACGGCAATTAAAAGAATCGTTGGCAAAATCACTTTAGCCGGAGCGTTCAAAATCGTTGTTTTCATGAACGTCGTAACAAGTCCTGTCGATTCTGCAAGACCTACGCCTAACATGACCACTAAGACCAAACCGAGTGGCGGAAAACCGGTAAAGTTTGGTACTAGTGTTTCAAAAATTGTACGAATACCATCACCATTCAACATATTGACAACTTGAATTTCTTCACCGGTACCTGGATGCGTAGATGTAATTCCTAGTGACGAAAAAATAGCAGATGCTACTAAGATAATGAGTGTAAAACTAGCGAAAAGAGTGACGGGATCCGGCATCTTATTGCCGTACACTTCTACTTTCGTTAGCATTTTTTGAAAAAAGCTTGGTTTTTCACTTTTTTGAAGCTTAGCGGTTGATTCTGCAGTTTTGTTCATCTTCTCACCCTCCAGTAGTTAGAATAGTTAAAATACTATTGATTTCCTCGCGATTACTATATAGATTTACATACGAACTATTGAATTATTATTTGTGGATAGTCACAAATAATGATTGGTTTTATAAGAGCTGAATCGGTAAACGGAACTAAACGTAATCGAAAATCACAACTGTAAAATAGTTTATGCATAAAATGGACTTCCCTGTAAGTTTCTAACATAAAACAGACGGAGAATCCCGAACTCCGTGTGCAGTTTTCAAGGTGCCGAAGGTAATTTCTCTGAAACGACCGATTGTCCCTGATCGTCATGAACCCACTTGCTGCATCCATTTTGCGTCTGCCATGGAAAGCGGCCGTTGCAATCGACCTCTGCTTGTTCTGTCGCATGCAAAAAGGGCTGTCCCAGAAAGTCATTGTTCATGACCTTCTGGGACAGCCCCTTCAACTATTTATCCGTTTTAGAAAGCTTATCTTATATAGAGAGATGGATCTACAGCATTAGAACGTGAACCGTTCCAAGTTCCCACATGAACCTCAAAGTGTACATGGGTTCCTGTAGAACGACCGGTGCTGCCCATTCCTCCAACTTTTTCTCCTTGTGACACGGCTTGACCAGTTGAAACATTGATTGAACTCATATGACCATAAACGGTTGCATAGGTTTGTCCTTCGATTGAGTGTGTAAGAATCACAACTTTTCCATAGCCACCCATTACTCCGGAGTAAGAGACATATCCTGTTGCTGCGGCTACTATAGGCGTGTCAGTTTCATTGGCAATATCGTATCCTAAATGTGTTTCAGCTCCATCTCCAATATCGCGTCCGCCAAATCCTGATGTATGACGACCGTCTGCTGGGCTAATAAAAGGAGACCCCACAACTGGGGTTACCGGCAGTATTGCTACAGGACTGGATGCGCCCGAAATCTTGTTTCCAGAGTCTTTTGCTGCTTTACGCTCTGCAGCTATACGAGCTTCTTCAGCTTTTCGCTGTCGTTTTTGCTCAGCTGCTAACTTCTGCTTACGCTCTTCTTCAGCTTTTCTTGCCAACTCGGCGAGTCGAGCTTGTTCATCAGCGATTTGTTGCTCTAATTCGGCACTAATTTCTATTTCTTCTTCGAATTGATCTTCAAGTTTCAACTTTGCTGCTGCCAACCGTTTCTGTTCTGCTGTTACCTCTTTTGCAAGTCCATTTTGTTTATTCTTTTGATCAGCAAGTGAATGATTCAATGCTTGAAGTTCTTTTTGAAGCTCTCTTTGTTGAGTCATCTTCGTTTCCACAATCGTTTGTTGTTTAGACAAAAGCGTTTTATCTCCTGTTTGCTGAAGCATGATTTCTCGGTCTGCTTCTAGTAACGTATTTACAGCAGAGATGCGATCGATAAAATCAATAAAACTATTAGCTCCTAGCAAAACATCTATATAATCTACCGAGCCGCCGCTTAACTGGATTGCACGAGCACGTTCTTGTAACAGTTTATCTCGTTCTGCAATTTTCTTTTCCAATTCTGAAATTGATTTTTTCAGCACATCAATTTCATTTTGGGTTTGGTCTATTTTTTCTTGTACATCAGCTATTTTAAATTCAACTTCTGTGATTTTATTGTCTAATTCTGTGATTTCCATCATAATTCCAGTTAACTTTGTTTGGTTTTCGTTAATTTCATTGGATTTTTTTTGAATACCCGAATTTAATTCACTCTTTTTTTGCTCAGTATCTTGCTGTTTTTTTTCAAGTTCACTCAACGGACTTGCATCAGTTGTCGGCAAGCACAGCGTAATCGCCAGTGCAGATACTAGACCGGTTACGATCCACTTTGATTTCAGACTCAAGTTTTTGTTCCCCTTCCAATTACTCATTTTAAGCTAAGCAATTTAAGCCTTTTATTATATAATACAGGAAACTTATGGAGAATCTATTAAAATCAAAAAAATAGTTGCCATTCTTATCTTTGCTGAATCTTAAAGCTACTCTTTTCTTCTCATGCGCTTAAATCTTATAAAGATGTGGAATTCAACAGTGGTTAGCGTGTATAAACAATCCAAAAAGCAACTAGTGAAACATCACTAGTTGCTTTTTTATGAGATATGCCTTTACTACTGATTTATCCGCGTGAAAATGCTTTTTTTGTACAGGCTAAAAAGGCAATTTTTTTGATTTTCTTGACCAATGAAACGCAGTGTTCTTTGAATAGTGCATGGTTTTTGAAACTTTTTTATATATTCTTGTTATAAATTCTTTACGCAAATAAAATGCTGCATACTCTCTACCGAAGGCTTTCTTGAATTCCTGTTGTCTCAGCAACAAATAGAACATGTTTTTCTTTTTTGTCTGGACAATCGTTTCGTTGTATTGAAAATCTGTATCGCCGTTTATTGCATCTAACAAACTTGCTACTTCTTCATTTCGACGAACTTCCTTCATCACAGTGGACATCGCACTTTCAGACCAGGCGCCTTTTACGTCTACTCGGTAAACAGCCATGGTTTGGTCTGTATAATGCACTTGACCATGGTGTGCTAGGTGAATGGTTAGAGGATAGTCGCCAAAACCCGCATCAAAATAAAAAGCGGGTACATAATCGGCCACTTCACGCCGGTAAACCATCGCATTCGTTGGAAAAAGTTCGCCACCACCTTCAATAATTTCGTTAATCGAAAATATTCGATCTCTACGACTTGGCCTCACTTTCCCCACTACTCGTTTGCAGGTATCGGAAATTTTAAAAGCAGAATGAACACTCAACACACACTCAGTATTTGCTTCTAAATAATCAACTTGTTTTTGTAATTTGTAAGGATCAGTCCAGTAGTCATCACCTTCGCAAATAGCGATATACTTGCCATTTGCTCGGCGTTGATTTATTTGAAGCATCGTTGCACCTTGAGAAAACTGATTTTCTTTTTGGTAAATAGGTTTTATCAGATTCGGAAAATCTTGTTCATATTTCTTAATGATTTTAGCCGTGTTGTCTACTGAAGCATCATCGTGAATGAGAATTTCAAAGTCGAAATTCGTTTTTTGCATTAAAAATCCCTCAATCGTTTGTGCTATATAATTTTCATGGTTATAAGCCAGGCAATCGACACTTACTAGAATATCTTTTCTCATTGCGGCTGACCTCCTAACTTTCCTTGCCTTTCTCAAACTAATCGCTGATGCTCACGGAATGAATTTGAGGGGCGAAATCTTTAATCACTGTGAAATCATCCAACATAGCGCTAATTTTCACAGGACTATTGAACATCATCACATCAATAATGGATAAATTAGGAACAAAGTTCGCTAACTCTTTTTGTGGATAAGCAATATCGTTTGTTTTGATGAGCTTTAATTTAACGCCCTTCGATTCAAAGTCCATTGAAGAATAAAGGGATAGACCTCCATAAGCGTTAACATATTCTTTTGCTGAAAGCAGTTCGCAAATCTCTAATATTTTATCTTGACCTTTAAGCACCTCATTTTTTTTCAAGTCAGAAGAAAGTAAAATAGTTGTCTGAATATTTAAGTATTTACAAATCTCTTGAATCGAATTTGTAAGGTATTTAGCCAAATTCGTCTCTTTTTGGTTGATAACATTTTCTATCAAGTTGAAAACTTCATGAAAATAAGGAGCCTTACTATAGGTTTCTTTGATCGTTTTCAGCAATTTTTTGTTATAAATAACGTCATTTTCAATTTCAATTTCATTAATTCGTTTATTTTGGCTTACTTTAGTTATTTTTAACGAGATAGCCATTTCTTCTCCATTCACTAAAATAATGTTTCGATTGATCCACCCTTTTTTCTTATAATTCACATCATCATAAATCACATAGGTGTCAACAGTTTTAATCAATTGCCAGTATCCGATGTACGGGAAAAAGTACGGTTGCATAATGCCTAGTTTCATAACCTCATCCCCTTTATTTTAACGCCGAAAAAAGCCGCCTCGTTTTGTTTTTCTAGAATTTTGCATCTTGTCATGTTGATTAACGCGCTCCCATGCCCCCATCAATACGGTATTGGCTACCTGTTATAAACTCCGAATCATCACTTGCCAGGAATAGAAGAAGTTTTGCCACTTCTGACGTGGACCCATATCTTCCTAAAGGGATACGGGATGAAATTCTTTCCCGGACTTCTGATGGATTGTCGCTGTTAATGCCTTCTTCGTTTTTCCTCATCATTGTGGAGTCTAGAGGTGCTGGGTGAATTGAATTTACTCTGACTGATTGGTGACCTGCTTCTAAAGCTGCTGTTTTAGTCAATCCGACTACTGCATGCTTTGAAGCCGCGTAAAGCGAATTCCCACCACTTCCCATTAAACCGGAAACAGAAGAAGTATTAATGATACTGCCACTTTTTTGCTCAATCATGATAGGTAGTACTTTTTTCAATCCGAGGAAAACACCTTTCACATTGATATTCATAATCAAATCAAAATCTTTAACAGATTGTTCTACTAAAGGTGCAACTCTTCCTAAAATGCCTGCGTTATTCAAAAAAACATCAATTCTTCCCCATCGCTTCACGACTTCATCAACATAGTCTGCAACTTCTTTTTCTGAAGTCACATCAGCTATGATGCTAAATAGTTCACCAAATTGCGAAAGGTATTCTCTGGACTCTGTAAGTTTTTGTTGGTCCCGATCGATTAGCACAACTTTAGCGCCTTCTTTCAGAAAAATTTCTGCAGCAGCTGCACCTAAGTCTCCAGCTGCACCTGTAATTACTGCAATTTTCCCTTTCAATCTATCAGTCATTTCTTCACCCTCCAAAATAAAAGCTGTGATTTAAGCCTTTAAAATAATTAACTTTCGTTGGATTGATGATTTTATATCCGCTTACTTAAAAAATCCTCAAAAACCCGATTAACTGTCATCACACAACAGCTTGATCGAGTTTTATGACTTCATCTCATAAGCCGAGGTTTGTTTATCAACAATACAATTCTCAAAAAAGTTAACTGTCTGTCTTCCAATAACCATGTTCCAAACATAAGTGATCATATTCTTTCTTTAAAATACTGACGATTACCTGATCATAATAGCGGTTGTTGCGGTATGCATAATCCCGTTTTCTACCTTCTTCAACCCAGCCACATTTTTTTAGAAACAAATTGGAAGAAGGAACATTATGTTCAAGGATATCTCCTTCTAAACGATGTAGTTGCAGTTCTTCAAATGCATATTTCATGGTAGTCATAACCGTATCACGCCCATAACCGTGTCCACGCATGTTCTTTTTCCCTATTAAAATTCCGTGATGGGCTGAACGATTTCTATAATCAATATTTAAAATATTTGAAATGCCGATAAAGCCATCTTCTTCTGTCTCAATCGCCAAACGTAGATTTCGATTATCAAATTCTAAGCGGTCGAACCATCGATTTTGTTGTTCAGAAGAAATTGGAATTGTCCATCCTCCGAGAAGGTGGGCTACTTCTGGATCATTATAATAACTACGCAACTCTTCCATGTCTGCTCTTTCCAATGCTCGTAAAGTCACTTTCTTCCCTTTAACATTCATCTTCTCATCTTCTTTCTTTATAGTTTTTTCTCTCTTAGTCCTTCTATACTTGCTTGAGTATCCAGGTTAGTAATCGTCATCTTCCGAGAAACACTTTTAATAAGATGTAACGCGTCCGTTTTGTCATTAATTCACAAGTTAATGACAAAATGAATTCAATTGGTGTATTTTCACTATTTTGTATAACTTTTCATTTATGCGAAAAATTAACCATTACTTCTGTTCCGAAAAACTAGTAGTAAAATATTATACCCAGTTCAATAATACCATGTTTACTGAAAATTTAGACATATTTTTTTTATTTTTATTTTAATTTAATTTTTTGACCAATCAAAGTATGTATACTTAAGAAAATATAGTTTTAATTTTTATCCATTAAATTTATTTGGGAGGGATTTACATCAAAAAAAAGATCCCATGCTTTCACATGGGATCTCAGACTGTAGACAAAGTCTTATTAAACTGAATCGTGATGTATAACCTCCAACTGGGTTGGCCACTTCGCTTTCCAGTGGGCTCAGCGCGCTGAAACGTTATCCATCATCCAGAAGTAGATGCGCTTTTTTTACATTAACTCATGCACGCATCAAAGGAATTTGTTTTGCGATCGTTCAAGACGTTTATTTAACCTTATCAATTGATTAATCACAACAACCAGTAGAACGCCTATAACAATTGCCAATGAATAGAGAATAACTATATCGCTGTCACCTACTGTGAAAATTAAAAGTGTGACACTCGCAAAAAATCCAATAATAGCAAGTAGAATCGTAATTACTGTACTTAACACATATTGCACCTGAACTCACTTCTTTCTTTAATCATATAGAAATGCAGTTAATCAAGTTCTTGAAACGCTTTGCCAACTACAGTTTTCTGATCTAAATCAACATAGACGATAAGGTTGCCAGCTGTAGCTGTGTCGGTACCATTGAATACTACTGAATAAACTTGTTGTTGTTTATAAGTAGAATGGAACTGAGCTTTGATTTTTGCAGATACCGCTTCTTTAGTGACTAATGAGTCTTTGGGACTTGTTGGAATAAGTAGTTGCTCCTCATCAGATAGACTATTATGAGCTATCATTTCGATTGGTAGTTTTTTCTCAGTAATTGAGGAAGAACATGCTGTTAATGTTGCAACTAAAAGAATGAGAACGCTCCATTTCTTCATAAAAAGTCTCCTCACTAGTTATGATGTAATTTACACAATCCAATCAACAGTAATAACCGAACATTCCAGCACAGTTGACTTTAATTAGTTTAGTAAACTGATTTGTAATAACCGATTACTTCGCCTTGAATTTTCTCTAACTTCAATGTATGCTGACTTCCTCGCAACCAATCATCTCCAACTAGAAAAACTTCATTTTCTGCCAACTGAATTTTTTTCATATTCGTTTGGAATATCTCTTTCATTCCTGAAGTATCGCTAGTAGAAGATGTGTTTTTTTCAACCTGCTGGCTGTACTCTTCATAAGAATCTATTCCCAATCGATGGGCGCTGCTATAAAAAGTTTCCAATTTCTGTTCATCAACAAAAATGTGGCCATCTACAATTTCAACGCTTTCACCTGGCAATCCGATAACACGCGAAATGGTCTTCTGTAAACCTTCGGAAAATTTATATTCGTATGTGACTACGTCTCCTCGGGCAATCTTTTTCTCACTATACGCAAATGGATCAATCAATAAGGGCTGTGCTGCATACTCGTGATTTCCTCTATCCATGGTATCGTACTTGAAGTCAAATATTTCTAAAGGCTCCTCGTACGCTGTAAAGATCGGAATTTCAGCTACAGTATCCGTATCTGTCACTACCAATTCCTCCACTTTTCCAGTCGACGGTTTCTGTGTTTCTTGTGCTGTTTCGTTTACAGCTTGTACTAGAAAAAATGTGACCAGTGATAAAAGAAATGCGAAGATGGCCGTATACTTAAAAAAACCATATCTTTTACTAGAAAATTTATTCGATTTACCTTCTTTTATATTCAAGAGCATCTTGTGTTTTAAGGATTTGTTGAATCTAGGATTAACGCCAAAAAAATCATCCATTTCATGCTTAAATTTGTTCATCCTGGAATCCCTCCCATTCACTTGAATCGGTTTTATTCTTCAACAAGCGCTTGGCTCTTCGCAGTCTAGTTTTAATAGTGTTTTCTGGACATGCCAGCAGTTCACTGATTTCTTTCATAGTGAGCTGCTGGTAATAATAAAGAATAATGGCTTCTCTATATGTAATCGGCAGTTCCATTACATTTTTGATTAGGTCAGATCTCACGACTTGGTGTTCATACGTTTTTTCAGTGGATTTCGAACTAGAAATCCACTGGGTCATTGCATCTGAGAAGACAATTCGTCTGTTTTTCCAGCTTCGTAAATGGTCATGACAGCGATTGATAGCCATTTTGGAAAGATATGTCTTTAAGGAAGAACGAGATTCAAACTGGTGAGATTTTAGATAGTAAGCTACAAATACTTCTTGCAAAATATCTTCTGCAGTAGACCAATCTTTGACGTATACATAAATGAAACGAAGCAAATATTCGCCATGTTCATCCATTATTTGCTCAATTTGTTCTTCGTTTAAGTTGTACTCTCCATCATTTTCAACCACTCATTACACCATCCTCTCCTGGATACCCCATAGACGTAAGATTTCTGAGAATAGTTTCACTATTTCAATGTAAATGCTTTTACTTCTTCTTGTCTTTTATCATTCCAATTTTATTAGCCCTAAAAAAAATCCTTACTAGCTCTTTTTAGTTTATTTGGTTATTGATTTTGTATTTTTTTGGTTATCTCCTCTTAAGGTTCTTTAAATTTCTACTGAACTGCAACAAACCCTGTGTCTTCTACCAATTTTTGTCCTTCTTCAGAAAGGATCCACTCAATTAACGGCTGTACATTCGGATTTTTTGTTCCAGCGGTAACAGCATAAAATTCAGCAGCTAAAGGATATTTGCCCGAACGGATATTTTCAATGTTTGGTTCAATGCCATCAACTGCTATCAATTTGATTTTGTCATTGCGAACCATTTGAGTAGAATAGAATCGAAACGTATAACCAATGGCATTTTTGTAGTTCCGGTAGCTTGCTACTTCCTCTATTATACCGCCCATTCCTCCAGCCAAATCTTCAGTTTCAGGCTCTTTAATTTTTTGGTCTTCCATGAATTTAATAAACATCGTTTGGCTGCCGCTATCTTCGGGGCGTTGAAAAGGGCGGATTTCATCGTTCTTCCCACCAAGTTCTTTCCAATTTTCAATATCTCCTGAATAGATTCCTTGGATATCTTTGCTCGCTAAATCAGTAACCGAGTTTCGAGAATTGACGAAAAACACAAAAGCTTCACGTCCAATCGGCGTCAGTTCTAGCTCTACCCCTGCTTCTTCTGCGGCTTTTTTTTGGCCACTGGAAGGTTCTGCAGCAAAAATCACATCGGCATTTCCTTTGATAAGCCGACTATAAGCAGAAGGAGTCGTAGTCGTAGCGACAGGACCTTTATATGGATTATAAAGATCTTCTGGATAAGTGGCTTCTGCAAATGCTGAAAATAAAGGGTAGAGAGCCGTTGCTCCGTCTATTATCGGTACTTCTCCCGCTATTTTGAAAGAGGCTTGTTGATCCAATCTAGCTAGTTTTTCACTTTCTTTAAATGGCTCGTATGCATAGAGATCTACTTCTGAATCATTCACTTTCTCAAAACTTTCTTTATAGTAATGAGGAACAGCAAAGGCGGCTCCTGCCATTAAACACAAAGAAATCCACAGAATCGTTTTTTTTCCATTTCTTTTTTCTGTAATAAAAACAAATAAGATAACCAACGATATGATAATTGCGCCAAAGAAGCCAAATAAATGGACATCTCCTGTATTCAAGATATGAAGCATGCCGCCAAAAAATACAGAAAGAATTCCAGCGAAGATCAATAAAGCGGTAATAAACTTTCCAAAACCATTCATCTTATGTCCTCCGATCATACTTGATTTGTTTGAATAGATAGTCAAAGATTTAACCAATTTCTAGTCGTCAAGATAAAACACATTAAATGTGACTGTGCAAGGGATAATATGAGTCTGTAAATGATACCAAAAGCATACTTGCTGTTTTTGAAGTGACCATTTTCTACTCTTAAATTAGTTTTATTCCAATAGCTAAAGCACCCCAAGCTTGCTCTTGTTCTACCGAATAGATATCAAAAGTCCCTTTTATCATTTCTTCCATTGTCCATTCTTCGCAATCAAAATCACTGAATGGAACATCTTCATACATAGCTTGAAACGTGGGATATGATTTAAGTTCCAGTACAACCACTCGTATCACTTCATTCTGACTGGGGATTTTGATAAATTTGATGGTATCCCCAATTTTAATTTTTCTTCTCTTTTCATCGTTCAATCTTACTTCTACTTTTTTCTTTCTTTCAATAATTGATTCAACGTATTCATCATATAATCCCATCGTGTGTTCCATGATTCCACTCCCCTCTTCTAATTTCTATTCGAATAAAATCTATTTGGTATCGTTTTCTTAAAAGCTTTCACATAACCGCGGCTTTTCTAACTTAATCTTTAAAGGCATTAAACCAGTGGTAGGGTTGTAACTCTTTCAATGTTTTATAAATCAATCTGTTCTCAGAAGTTGTGATGGCGGCTTTTACTTCTTCTCCCCACTAAAAAAGACGTTCTTGACAAACACCACAAGGATTGAGAATCATGTATTGTGCTTTTTCATCTTCACGAACCACGCAAATCGAATGCGTTACAGCATTGTTGAGTTTATGTGCTTCTGATATAGCTCCTGTTTCAATACATAATTCTGTAGATGCATTAGTTACTTCAAGAGCAATGCTCGTCAAACTAGTTCCGTCTTGGGTATACAGCGCTGCAGCGCCTCCCCAGCCAGCAGGAAATTTTTCTTGGATAAGCTTTTTTGTCGCTTGTACAAAATACTCGACCTCTTTAAATCCCAGCTTTTTATAAACAGTTATCGCTCTTTCATTAAAAGTAGCAACTGATAAGGTAATCTTTTTGGGGCTGTATGTTAATGTTGCAAAGTCTATGCCTTTCTTCAAAAACTGAAGACCATTTCCAATGCCGGTTAAATCCGGTTTCATTCCTAGTCCTATATCAATCACGTCGTCCGTAATCTGATTGAAACTGTAAAATCCGCTAATTTGTTCTTCTTTGATAACTACAAAATAAGAATCTTTACGTTTTTGGGGATTTAAAAATGCTGCTAAATCTTCTTGGTCAGCATCCATGTTATAAAAAGAATACTGACCTTCATAACGCCAATGATTCGCAATTTCTTCTGCTTGTTCTTGTGTCATCACTTGAAAGAAATCTTTCATCAGTTCTTAATCTCCTTCGAATTATTTGACGTTCTAAAATTCTTGCCATAACTTCGATCCTGTATTAGCCCAAGGATGCATCCATTAAAATAGTAAATCGATAAAAAATTAATCATTTAAAGTCAAATTCTCCCTAAAATAGATATTTCGCTTTCTAGCTGTTACGACCTTAAAGACCCTAACGCCTAGCAATAAGAACATAAACGCCCCAATTAATCCTACAGGCCTGATTGAAGTTAGTTCAGCGGCTAATCCAATTAAGATAGTTAGAATAATAATAAAAAATGCTTCAACTATACCGAATAAACTGCTAAACCTCCCCATCATAGATACCGGTACAGTATTTTGATAAAAGGTTAAATAACCCGTGTTTGCAAAAGTAATAGCAAATCCAATAATGAACGTTCCAAGTGCAGCACTAACAAACCCTTGTGCACTGTAGAGAGTGATATAACCGACTGCAGTAAACACAGAGCCAGCGCCTATTAACAAGTTGACTGTTAATTGTTTGGAAAAAATGGTGTTTATTAGTGAACCCAAAATAATCCCCGTTCCAAATATACTTAATAGGAATCCATAGTTAGTGTCTGATAAACCAATAACTCCTTTTGCAAAAGCCGCTTCTAATGAATCGAGGGCAGTCATAAATATCGTCATTCCCACAAAAAAAAGATACACTTTCAACACAAATGGGTAGGTTTGGCTAAACTTGTAGACTACATCAAAATCAGCTTTTATTAGTTTCCAAGAAAGCTTTTCCGTTTCCAATAAGACTGTTTGTGTATCAACATTAGGTAATAATAAAATGATGAAAGCTGACAATATTAAAGCCACTGCGTTTATATAAATAGCCGTGTCAGGTGTCCCCATCCAAAACAATAGACCAGCTATTGCAGGTCCAGTTAATGTTCCGCAAGAATTAATAAAGCTTCTTAACGCATTAAATCGTTGACGATCCTTCTCTGGTATGAGTTTGGTCATATACACCATTGACGTGGGTTCAAACATGGCACTTCCCATATTAATGATAAATACGATGACATAAACATAGAACAGTGAAGGAAGCATAGGGATTAATGCAATACATAAAGCACGTGAAATATCTAACCCAATCATAAATTTCCTCGTATTAATTCGGTCGATCAGGCTACCTGCCCATGAGTTCGAGCAAATAGTCGCGATCGGTCCTAAAATGTATAGCCAAGCGATCGCTAGAGGAGAACCGGTTTCATTCAGGATAATTAAGTTCAAGGCAATCAGATAAACCCAGCTGCCTATATTTGAAATACCGATACCACCTAACAATAAAAAAGAGTACTTCCAATTTTTCATCGTAACCGCTCCTCCACTGAATTTTAGCTAAACAAAAAATCTCGTCCCCAAGACAATTGTCTTGGGGACGAGATTGCTAAAATCGTGGTGCCACCCCTATTTGTTAATACGTCACCGGATTAACCTCATTCGGTACGGCCAAAAAATGGCGATTACCTAGCTCAATAACGGGAGCTCCCGTCACAACATCCCCTTAAATGCAGGTTCCTTCATGATGCTCAGAGGCTTGTTTCAATAACGCACTTCTACTCCTTTTCACCAATGGGAGCTCTCTAGAAAAAGTGTTTAGCTATCTACTGTTCTCTTCCATGCTTTTCTCATTTATAATTTCCATAATATTACCACAACTTTATTTAACTAGTAAATACCAATTTTATGATAATTTCTGATACTGATGAATCGAGATGTCTAAAAAAATTGCATCTCTGCATCAATATAAAGACAACTGCTCTAAAATCCAAATGAGAGACTGATTTTTTCTATTCTCTATCACAAACCATTCTGAAAAGCATTTTGGAATAACAGGAGACAAAGTGTTTGTTAAGCCTTATCCCCTACATGGAAAGCTCACTTCATTCGGGTCAGTTCCTACGTATTCAGCTATCCCTTCTATAAACCATATGGGATAAGTAGCTGGATTTTGTACTTTTTGAGAAAATACATAGTGAGTATATTCATGCAACAGCATCTTCTGAAAAGCGTACAAGGCAATTTTATCTTTTGCCAATATAAGTTCCTTATTAGAATTATGAAAAGCTAGTACTTTATCGAAATCAGAATAAAATCCATCTATATTTTCAAGTTCTGAAAATCCTCTTAATTCCTTGAGATCTTCAAAGACGAGTAGATCCACCGGTGCTAATCGGACTTCACCGAAAAGTTTTTCGTTTTTGGCAATAGCTAAGTCTAATGTTTCTTTCGTAAGAGGCAAAAGAGCGGCGAAATTTTCTTCATAGTAAATAGAAATGTGTTGATGATTTTCATGCACAGAAATTTCTTTTATCCGCCTTTCACTTTCTCCGTTCGCATTTTGTGTCAGAAGGGCTTTCACTGATTGAACATATGTAATGTTTGGATCAAGTGTTTCTTCTAAGAACTTATGCAAAAACAAGCTTCCACCTAGCAAGACGAGAAATGCGATGAAAACAAAACTAGCTGAAATAAGAAAGAAAAATCTAATCGGCTTTTTCATACAATCCACCTCCTTTATAGGAACAACTTCATCGCTCTACAGGTTTTCTACAGCGAGGATGCTGATTATTTTGAAGAGCATATGTATTTCCTCGTAAGAACGTGTTGTCTTATTTTGTCGCCGCATAAAAATTGTAAACGGATGCTAAGTTACGCTGGATTCCTTGCGTTCCCTTCCACTTTTCATATTCGCTCGGAACAACAAAGTTCGCAACAAAATCAGCTAAAAGAATATCGGCATTTTGTGCATCTTTTACAGCATCAATCAGCATGGATATGTACTGAATCATTGTGTCAACCTTTTCAGTGGTACCAATTTGTCCATGTCCAGGCATTAGTACCTGTATGTCTATCTTTTGGATTTCTTTTAAAATAGTTAAAAAGTTATCTGGTTGAAAAATTGGTAGATGGAGCTCTTCGGTTACAATATCGCCCATGAAAGCCGCTTGCTCTTGCGGAACGTACAGAAACGTGTCACTCGGTGAATGCCCTCCACCTAGGCAGTATAATTCAGCATTTCGTTCTGTTCCTGAAATAATCACTTTTCTTTCAAAAGTAAAAGAAGGCAGAACGAGCTTTAGCGTAGGAAGCTCGTCAAGCAACTTAGTCATTTCTAAATATTGATTTGTTAAGCTCTGTTGGATGATTTCGTTTTCCTCAATGGATATTTGTAATTTTAGGTTATGTAGATATTGCGTGGTTTCTGTAAGTTCAGTTTCCATATCCCCTATGGCGTTTTTTTCTTTAATCCATTCTTTAGTTACCTCAGTAGAAATAATCACTTCTTCTTCAAAAATCTGATTGCCAAAAATGTGATCGCCATGATAATGGCTGTTTACGAGGTATTTCACTTTCTTTCCAGTCAATTTCTCAGCTTGCTGTCTTAACTCTCTGGCAGCAGAAGGTGTATTAAATGCATCAAATACAAGAAGCTCAGTACCTAAATCAACAAAGCCAGCGTTACTGAATGCGCCTTTACCTGGTTTTGCGATGGCTGCAAAAACACCATTAGTCATTTTCATTAAAGTGAAAAATTCAGTATCCATTAATTTTTTCATCGTTTTAATCCCCCCCTGTAAATTTTGGTGTAAACATTCAGGTTTCTATTCTAGCGTTGCACTTTCTATTTCTCTTTCCTCTAAACTACATCTACTAGATTAAAAATTCCAATTTAATTTTTAATCTAGTATTTGTATTTATACGATAGCTCAATCTTTTCAAGTAATAACTAAAATTTTTTTCGGAAAATTTGCACTCTCTTAATTTTTATGTGTATAATCAGGTTAATAAAAGTTAACCGGTTAAGAAAGGAGTTTTCGAAATGGAACAACAATCAATTTTTATTCTGGAAACGTACGAACAGTTAAAAGTCATTAGTGATCCGCTGCGCACTAAAATGCTCATTCATTTAGTGGAACAGCCTCACACGGGACAGATGCTGGCCCAGGAACTCAACCTTTCGCGCGCTAAAGTTCTCTATCACCTCCGAGAATTGGAGAAGTATGGCATCATTCAGCTGGTCCGAAAAGAAGAGTGCGGAGGAAATGTCCTGAAATTCTATCAGGCAGTCGCCAGAGGGTTTATTCCGGCGGATCATCTGCTCACGTATGTGGAATCCAAAGAAGCTACACGCCAGTCGTATCTGGAAGTCATTGACCGGGCGAAAACCCGCGTGTTGACGGCTCCGGACGAATCCTTCGAACTGCATTCTTCTCACGTAGAAGAATGGAATAATCTATCGCTTCAAACCGAATTTACGGTGAGTCAGAAAAAATTTGTGGAATTCACCCAAAAATACCGCGAACTCTTGAAGACATTGAAAGAAGAGGACGATCATCCCGACAAACAGCATTATTACCTGATGTCCACGGCTTTCCAGATCGACGAGTTGCTCTTTAAAAAAGACAAGTAGGCGGCGGAAAGGAGAACTCCCATGGCAATCGACCAAGCAGCACAAGTAACTGCAAAGGAAAAACCAGTTCCAAGTTTGTTCAGCAATCGTTCGTTTGTTTTCCTGTGGCTTTCCAGTACCGCGTCTTTCCTAGCATTATCAACGTACTTGTTTACCGAACAATGGTACATCATCACCGTTCTGGAAAAAGAGAGTCTGCTGGGCATCGTCATGATGGCGACCATGGTGCCACGGATCTTGTTCATGACGCTTGGCGGTGTCTGGGCCGACCGGTTCCGTCGGTCGCGCATCATGCTAATCTCCAGTTTCGTGCGTTGCCTGTTGGTGCTGGGCATGATTTTACTGCTGCAGCTCAGCTTGCTGGAACTGTGGCCACTTATTCTTTTTGCTTTGTGTTTTGGAATTGTCGATGCGTTCTTTTCACCGGCAAATACGTCGCTCCTGCCATCGGTCGTGGCGAAAGAGACGCTTCCCCGGTCGAATTCTTTCATTCAAAGTTCCAATCAAATTGCTCTTTTTTCCGGTCCGATGCTGGGCGGTTGGATTCTTTCGTTTGGTTCGTTCAGTCTGTTATTCGGAGTCATTGCCGGTTTTTTGCTGCTGACATTTCTTTTCTCTTCACTCATTAAGGAGGAAAAAAGAACGTTAACCACTAACAGAGCTTCTACAAAATCCGAACTGAAGGAAGGATTTTCGTATGTATGGAGCATGCCATTTCTAAAAAATATATTGGTGATTTTAATCTTTATCAATTTCTTTTTTTCGGTCCGCTACTGATGGGGATTCCGTTACTGGTGGATAGTGTGCTCAAAGGAAAGGTACTGGATTTAAGCTTTCTTCAAAGTTCTTACCAAGGTGGAATGTTGGCTGGTGCCGTCATGGTAGGTGTGCTGAATTTGCGAAAAAAGCAAGGGTTAACCATGCTGGTGATGATTGGTGTTTTAGGTATTTTCTTAACTTTACTGGGTCATATCAGTTTTCTGTGGCAAGGAATTCTTTTGCTTTCGCTCATGGGCATTCTGTCTTCTTTTATTAATGTTTCGCTTATTTCAACGATTCAAGCCCAGACAGATCCAACTAAAATCGGGCGTGTTATGAGTCTTGTTAATGCCTCTTCAAACGGACTTGTGCCTTTGTCTTATGCATTTGTGTCATTAGCACTTGTGATGCAGTTCACCATTTCCAGTATCATGATGGTATGCGGTTTGCTAATTCTATCGATTTCCTCTATCTATCTCTTGCGCTCTAACATTATTAAGAATGTAGAATAGAAGTGAGCATACTTTCTCGTTCAATGTTTCTCAGACCAATAATTGAATAAGAACTTGGAAAAAGACCTGTTGCACTTCTATTGGCATTTCAGATTTATCCTTAAAGGAAACTGTACAATTTCATTAAAAAAGAAGCGATGATGTGTAACGTATAAGATCTTTTTCCCTTAAGACTTAATCCCTATAAAAGAATAACCTGGCCATCTATACACCTCAAAATTAGATTGTGTTTCTACTTATTAATAAACCCTGTAAATCGAGGCGGATTTTAAACAAGTAGTCTGTTCCAAGCTTATTTTCTTGCTCAACTTTTTTTCATACTGTGTGAAACTCAGAAATTCTACATTATATCCACTCATGACCGTATTCACGAATGAACTTAACTTCCTTTTGATAATGCTCGACGTGGCCTTCTAGTATCATCTTTTGAAAGGCTAGATCACCTTCATTCGCTTTTCTTGCTATTGTTTCACATAATCCTTCTAATCGCAGCAATACCATTTCCAAAAACGTTTCTTCTATATCCTCCCCATAAGATTCAAAAAATAACTTTATTCGCCGTTTTATGCGATCAGCATCTGTTGAAGAATCATAATAACCTTCTCCCTTATCTGCTTCGGCTAAATTATACCTACTTAAAGGGACACATGTATAAACGGTATATGCTATGTCCCAAAGTCTCGGGCCAGGACCAGCATTATCAAAATCAATGATACCAACCGGTTTTTCATGATTGAAAATAATATTGTATATGGCAAAATCATTGTGGCACATCACTTCATAATTTGGGGGAGTATTATCCAACGATTGCCAGCTGTCATCAAATGAAAAATTGCTTACTGAATCATGATAAAGACGTAGCATTTTCGCTATCTTTTGCAGCACTTCATCTGACCACATATACTTTTTTACTGGATAATTACCAGCCTCTCCTTCAATAAACGTTAAAATCTCTTTCCCCTTGTTATCTATCCCTAAAAATTGGGGTGACTGACGGAAACCTGTAATCGCTAAATGCTTTAAAAGCTCATGAATTTTAAAACTTTCTGGCTTTAACTTTCGGTGAACTGTGTCTCCATTACGATAGACATCCGAAACGTTTCCTCCAACTAGTTTTTCTTCACCTTGATAATTGGGCACGCTCAACTCCTCCTCAATTTTACTTCCCTTAAATTTGACTTGAATTATTCCTATTCAAGTAGTTCATAACCTTCGCAACACGTTCTTCGATTGAATAGTCACCCTCGATTCTTAAAAGTGGACAAGATAATTCGGCCATCCATTGTTCATGCAAGGCTTTGCTTCTGACTTCCATGCCTGCATGGTCATAAAGGGATGCCCACTTCAGAAAAACTTGCGATTCCTCGTATCTACTGCCACTAGGCGAAACCGCATTTCCGTACCGTTCTATTTCCCGCTCTTGCAACCTTGCTAGCCTGACTTCTGATGGAATCCATAAGAAAATAACTAAGTTGAAATAAGGCACAAAGCAGTTTCCCCAGCCAGCTACAGCGCCTGTCAGGATACATTGATCATCTCGCGACAAATCCTCCTTAAGCATTTCCTGTCTTTCAAGTGTAGACCTTTGTTCAGTGAATTTGGTTTTCCAAAAATAATCATCCGTATCCAAGTGGGTATATGGCAGGACGTTTGCTAACGAGTTGCCAAGTGTCGTTGTTCCTGATCCTGCAGCCCCCATGATATGAATTTTACTATTCATCATTTCTCCTCCCACATAAGAACTTGGAAAAAATACATTTTAACATCTGCTCTTTCGATAATCTGAAAATATGTAAATTAAATAAATAGGATCAATCTTCATGTATTACAATAAATTTGAGCTCGTTGACTCCTTATTCAAAGACAACCAAACATCTATAACTTCTTTAATTGAAAAATCAATATATCCTGAAATCTGTTGGAATGAATACACTTCCAGTTCTTTTAGTAAATCTTCCTGACTATATATGAAGTCTTCAAGAGTTTCTTCTTTAAACTTTTTTAAATCCTCCAATTTGATTTCATCTATAGCGCTTTTGAAAAGAATGTCTTCGACTAATTCATCCTTCAGATACCTGCAGTTAAACCATTCAATTAGTTTCCCGTTTAATTTTCTAAAGTCGTTATGCCATCTTTCCAACAGCCTTGGATCAGCATCTACACGATTTTTGAAATTATTTTTGAAATAAACCTGCTTCATCCATACATCATCGGAAATTAGATGCGTCAAGTAGCCAAGCGCATATTCATTTAGAATTTCAGTCGGGTATTTTTCGATGAAGCGCTTGTAGTTCACAAATCTTGTCCCATCCTCCAAGCTTCCCTCAAAAAAATGCGAATCCGTTTTTCGTTTTCTAGTAAAAGCTGCATCCGGTGAAATTGCACCCAAAAGAAAAACTTGCTTATTTTCAATTGGTAATTTTTTTGATACTTTATCTGCAATGATTAAGTGCATGATTCTTGATCCCATCCCTACACTCCTTACTTAACATTAAATTCTGTATATCATTAAGAAAATTCGTTACAGACTATGCATTCTTAAAAAATCCTCGAGAAAAGGGCTAACGCCACCTTTGCTTCATTAGGTTATTTCGTTCTGAAATTAGCCGCTTCCAGAAGAATTTCTTGATAAATTTCATTCCACTTCGGGTAGTATAAACCAACTTCATTGATTGGAGCGAATATTCTTTGTGAGGATTCATACTCCGCTTTAAAGGGATGCAATGTCTCGATATTCATTCGATAAAATACTTGGTACCCGACCTTAGGATATTTCCCATTTTCATCCCAAATCAAATTTTCAGAATGATCCACAATGAGGTGTCCTAGCAATTGATAATCCCCTGAAACATATCCCTCTTCCATCGCTTCTCTTTGAAAACAATCCTGTGGAGTTTCATTTTCTTCAATATGTCCTCCAGGGAAATCCCATCCACGATGATTCAATTCGACTAAGAGCAACTGACCTTCATAAAAACAAAAGCCATGCACACTAGTTATTAACTGATAATTAGGAAGGGAATCATTCGCTTCCCAAATTAATTTAACTGTGGCTTCTCCCCATCTGACATAAGACGTGGTCATATATCCAATCCTCCTTTCTAGTATGAAGTTAAAATGTTCAACTTGTATTGACTTAAAATAGCATTTCTTTGTTCGTTCTTATATTCTTGTGTCGGTAACCTTTCACTTTCATCCTTAATGTAACTACAATAAGAAGAACTGGTGATTAATTAGCAAGCAATTCTGACTACTCCCCATTTTGGTAGAGTTAAAAAGGAAATTGATCCAAAGTTCATAAGCTTCAGAACCATATCCTCCATTCCAGTATTCTTTATCGTAAATGACAACTCCCGTCTCGAGTCAGTTCGTATTCTTGTCTATCCAATATGCCCCACATAGCCCATAACTTTTTCTTCAGTTCTAATTACTAGAGAAGCTGGAACTCCTGATGATTTTTTCTTCAGTCAAACAGTATTTCCAATATTTCTTCTGTATCACATACTGTAGTACGAATCATTCCATTTTTTGCCTCCTGCTTTTTTCTTCAAATCTCCAAAAATACAGTTTGTTCAAGTTTTCTTTCGTGTTTTTAACTAAGTCGATTTTAGCTCCAATTAGTTCAACCATAAAAAGTTAGTCACTCTACCGGAATATTGTTTAAAAATTTAACGAAAAATATTTTCCTTCTCTCCATTTTCTCTACCAGCAGAAATTGAAAACAGTTATATCTGTTCGAGTATTAAACTTACAATTCTAGCTGCCGATTGAGATCCATCTACGACGAAGTCAGCACTTGGCTTTACTGTGGACAGCATCTCCAGATAGCCCCTTCTCCCTTGTGAGGTATAGTGTTTCATCGCTTCCATAATCTCTTCTGTAGAGCTATGTTGGAAGTCCCTAATCGTTCGACGTGCAAATGCAATATCCAAGGGTGTATCGATAAAGACGGAAAAACTGATGAAAGAATGCATGTCAGCATGCCGATAGGAAAACGGAAAATCCAATACAATATAATCGAAAGGTTCCGTCAACAATTTTTCCAAGTCCTTTACAAAAGGAGAAAGATTCCATTCATTATAATCATTTCCACGATTTAGCCAACCTATTACATTTTCAGGGCCCTCTAAATCATACTCATCGAAGTAAAGTGCTTTAGAATTTGATAATCTTTCATTCAACTTTTTAGTAATTGTTGTTTTTCCGCCACCAGAAATACTGGCAATGGCAATAACAATAGGGTTTTTTGCTTCATCCATACAACCACCTCTTTTTACAGTTATTTCTGATAACTAGAATACGATTCATTTACTATATCCAATTTTTCTATTTTAATCCAGTTACCGCCCGAAATAATAGTATAATGAAAATACTTTATTATTTATTAGTAGAAGCGTACAGATTTTTGATTTACCGATGTGGACTTATAAATTGTACATAGTATTACCGCAATGACTACTTTTTCATCACAACCCAATCAGGATGCTTGAGTTTCAAGTAAAGGAGAGAGAAAAATGCAGAACTATAAAATAACTACACAAGATGGAATAGCGAATTACTATGAATACGGGGATGCTAAAAATCCGAGCATTGTTTGCCTTCATGGACTTGCAGGAAATGGGTTGTATAGTTTCGATGAACTTGCCTTTCTTCTTGAAGAAAATTTCCACTTAATTGTAGTGGATAGTCCTGGACATGGAGAGACTTCTTCTTTTTTAAATGAAGATGATTATCTTTTTTCGAATTTAGCAACATGGCTTCATCAAGTGATTGAAAAAATTATTTCCGGATCTTTTTATCTTATGGGGCATTCTTGGGGCGCAGATATGGCGCTGCATTTTACACGCTTTTATCCAGAAAAAATTGAGGGTCTGATCATGCTTGATGGCGGTTTTACTTTCCCGCAAAACCAGCCCGAAATGACATTTGAATATGTCTATAAAGGGTGGAGAAATTACATGGAACAGTCGGTATTTGCAAATGAAGAAGAAATTTCCCAGGAGTACCTGACGTATACAAACCGGTGGGATTCACGCAAAGAGAAATACGCTGCGTCCCTTTTTAAAAAGAGACAGGATGGAAACTTTGAATTGGCAGCATCGACTTTTACCGTTCTCGCTATTATCAAAGCATTTTTTAAAGAGCCTTTTACAGAAGTCTATCCATTTATCAAGATGCCAACACTCTTGCTTTATGCAGAACTTCCTAAGAGCTTGAACGCGGCAAGAGTGACAGGGATTGGTCAGCTGCGAAGCAATGTTGAAAATGTTTCAGTAATAGCTATAGGTGGTTCGTCACATATGATTCAATGGGACGAACCACAACAAATCGCTATAATTATCAGCAAGTGGATCATGGGGGAAGGTTGCGCCATATTTCCACCTTTTACGGTCATTTAGTCTCTGACAACTGATGCTAGGTTACTTTACATTTATCGAAGAAGCTTTTACTCATTTATATGTAAGGTAATGATTAACCGATTCCAAGTAAGCTTCCAATTTTTCTGTTGAATGCGCTTTTGATAGACTGCAATACGCTCTTTATTTGCCGTGAAAAAAGGAGTCGGTCTAACCGTTAAGCTAATTACATCTATGATTCCATGAGGGGCTATTAATACTAGGTTATCGTTTTTGTCTAATTTAATTCCTAGCGCGGTCGCAGTTTCTGGGAACTTTGCTATTGCGTCAATAGCTGAACTATAAGGTGCTACTCTATTTCTACTATGCATCCGTGCCTGATTCTTTACGGACCATGGCACATTAGGAAGTAAACTTACTAAGGTGCTTTCTAGTTGTTTTTCTATTTTTTCATCTAAATTTTCAGCATCATAATAAATTACATCAATATCCCGTAGAGTAGTT
Organism: Planococcus sp. ANT_H30; assembly: GCF_008369335.1. Taxonomy (NCBI): domain Bacteria; kingdom Bacillati; phylum Bacillota; class Bacilli; order Caryophanales; family Caryophanaceae; genus Planococcus; species Planococcus sp. ANT_H30. The sequence continues at coordinate 97,034 of NZ_VOBJ01000010.1, forward strand.
CTTTCACCATATCCATGCAAGGTATCCCAGACTTTCGAGCGAATAAAACCCGCACAAATCCAGCTATCAGGAAGATTTAATCCCTTCACCGTTTTAAGTAGTTTCATCATCCATGCGTCTTTTCGTATCAATTCAATAATATCGTTCTCACTTTTAATCACGGACTTCTCTCCCCTTCCACAAGTATTTACTATTAGCCAGAGAAAAAAGATCATCAGGTGGTCGTCTTTACAGTGTAGCTATAATTATATCAAAACTTTCGGAATTATAAGTCTTTAAAAAATCTATATTACGAGTAATCTTAATAAAGAATGGAGGCAACCAGATGATAGATTATCGAATAATACCCACAGAAAATTTTTCTGAAAAAATTGGGGAACTTGTTTCCATGTTGGAACATACGAGAGAAGTTACGCTAAATGAGATTTTTGATTTAAGTCAAAGAGATCTGGATTATTTATCCGATAAAAGAGGGAATTCCATCGGTTCTCTTTTGGCCCATATTGCATCTATTGAATTTGTTCATCAAACTATTTCAAGCGAAAATAGAGATTTGACAGAAAGTGAATACATAAAATGGAGAACTTCTTTAGAACTTGGAGATACAGCTAGAGTGGAGATCCAAAAAAATCCTCTTGTTTATTATTTGAACGAATTACATCAAGTTCGACAAGACACTTTAGCATTACTAAAATCTAAGCAGGACAGTTGGTTAGCAGAAGAAAAAATATGGCCTAGTGGCACTCTCTATAATAATTACTATCTTTGGTTCCATGTCATGGAGGATGAGATTAACCATCGCGGACAAATTCGAACAATTAAAAGATTGTTAAAAAGTAAAGATTTTAATTATTAGACTTGATTCCCACAAACAATAAAAATTTCCAAATCAGCTAGATTTACTGTTTAAAAAAAGTTGTATATAAATTTGGACAAATAAGCAATTGAATGCATCATTTTTCTAGCGAATCTTCTATCTTCTTGTTTTTTATGACACAATTTTTTGGTATATTATTCCTCAATCATCTAGAAAAATTTACTAAGAAATGCTATAGTCAACAGGATCAGAAATTTCACTAAACGAGCCAGTGCTTTACAAGGAGGCGTTTATTATGACAAACAAAATTACCGTTTCCATTAATGAGTACAAGGGGATAGCGCCTAATTAACATTATTTCGCATTCCCCGAAAATCGAAAGGGGAAAATTATGAGTATAGAAAATGTGAAAATCGTCGAATTGACTGCAGAAAATTGGTATGACTGCTGTGAATTAGAGGTAGCAGAAGAACAAGTACAATACATGGAACCAAATGCTGTATCAATTGCTCAATCGAAGTTTGAAACTAGCTTAAAACCTTACGCCATCTATACAGGTGAGAAAGCAGTCGGCTTTTTGATGTATAACTCTATTCCGGAGGAACTTGACGGTTATTGGGTATACCGAATAATGGTGGACAAAGCCTTCCAAGGTCAAGGAATTGGGAAAGCTGCAACTAAATTAATGATTGCTGAGATGGCCAAATCACTGCATGCCACAAAAATTGTCGTCGGCTATCATCCAGACAACTTGAATGCCCATAATTTATATGCAAGTTTGGGATTCGAGGACCATGGAGATCGGTTCGGCAAAGAAATGGCTGTTGTAAAACAATTAGTCGATTAACGAATCAAAAAAACGATTTTTGGATGCATACAAGATGAGACCGTATTGCGCAAATGTCCGAACGATTAATCGAACGTTCCTCGATAAACTTTTTGTGATCTAGTTATCGTAAAAAGCACTCGCTATTCGAGACATTTATACACCCTGCACACGAAAGCATAAACGCCCAACCAGTTCCCTGGTTGGGCGTTTTCTTTTTGAAAGCAATCCACTAGAATTAAGAAAATAGTTCTTTATCTGCAGAAACCTGACGGTAAAGTGAGAAAACCTCTTCATTTTCCTTCTCCCACGTTAAATCTCTCTGCATTGGAATCGCATAAGCTGCCTCCATGTCACTCACAAGAGTAGCCAACATTCGTTTTTTCCGATTTGTCGGATACGCTCCCTGCTTGATTACTTCATAACGTTTCGTATAGTACTTCAACATCATTCTACATACTCCCTCAAGTAAAAAAATGGCCGTGCTATCCGCTATTTCTTCGTTTAGCCTTTCAGTATACCGGAGTATTTCATATCTTTATATTAAATATACTCATACGAACTCCAGATAGCTACTTCTAAACAGTGAAACGGGTACATATGATTTGATCCTAGACATAAAGCAAGAGAAAAGCACTTTAACTTCCTCCCTTCCTGATATTCAATCCTAGATAAAACGTTTCTAGCGTTTATTATCAAAATAAGAGTTAGTTCGTGCACTTCGCTAAATTTCTTCCTTACATTTTTTCAGGTGCTTTGACTCCCAGTAATCGTAACCCTTCCTTTAAGACAATTGTTACTGCTTGAACCAATGCTAATCTCCCTTCTTGCTCAAGATCTTCGTTTAGTATTTTCACGTGGCTATAATAGGTGTTAAATTCTTGTGCCAGTAAAATTAGGTATTTAGCAATTTGTGAAGGTTCAGCATGATCAAAGCTTTTTGCAATAATTTCTGGGAATGCAAGTAATAACTTTACGATCGGCCAACTGTAGTCATCATTTAACCCCACTGGATTGAGATGATAACTATCAATGCCAGACTTGGTTAAAATCGAACGAGCTCTTGCATGCGCATATTGAACGTATGGACCCGTAGCACCTTCAAATTTCAGCATTTCTGAAAGCGAGAATTCTATATTATTTTGACGTTCGTTTTTTAAATCATGAAAAATGATAGCTCCAACTCCGACCATTTTTGCAACCTCGTCCTTGAAAGCCAAAGTCGGACTTTTTTCAGCTATATTTTTCTCTGCCAGTCCAATTGCTTCTTTGATGACTTGCTCCAGTAATACTACTGTGCCTTTTCTAGTGGACATCTTTTTCCCATGCTTCAAGATGAAACCAAAAGGAACATGGATCATGTCATTTGCCCATTCGTATCCCAGTTTTTCCAGCACAAAAAACAATTGTTTAAAATGCAGTGTCTGTTCTTGTCCTACTACATAAAAGGATTTATCAAATTGATAATTTCTTTTTCTGAAAACAGCTGCTGCTAAATCACGGGTGCCATATAGTGTAGCACCATCTGATTTTCTAATTAATAATGGCGGCAAGTTATAGTTGCTCAAATCAACAATGTCAGCTCCATTTGACTTCACCAACAATTGTTTTTCCTCAAGCAACTTCACTATTTCATTCATTTTATCGTTATAAAATGCTTCACCATTATAGGAATCAAAATCAATATCTAATAATTTATAAATTTTAGCGAATTCTTGAAGCGACTCGTTTCGGAACCATTCCCATAATTTTCTCGCTTCCTCATCTCCGTCTTCAAGCTTTTTGAACCACAGTCTCGCGCTATTTTCCAAGGCCGGATCTGCCTCAGCTTTCTCATGGAACTTAACATACAGCTTCAACAATTCACTAATGGGTTCATTTTTTACATCTGCTTCTTTCCCCCAAGCTTTATAAGCAACAATCAATTTACCGAATTGAGTTCCCCAGTCACCTAAGTGATTGATTCGAACTGTTTGGAAGCCACATTTTTCGGATATGTTTGCTAAAGAGTTACCAATAACAGTTGATCTAAGATGACCCATAGAAAAGGGTTTCGCAATATTTGGAGAAGAGAAATCTAAAGTCACAACCTTTGACTGTCCCATATCAGAAGATCCGTATTCAGTGCGCTTATGTAAAACTGTTTTTATCGTTTTTAAACTGACAACAGTTTTGTTATAAAAACAGTTTACATACGGACCTTCCGCCACTACCTTTTCAAAAAAAGGATGGGAAACTTTTTGTGCCAAGTCTTTTGCTATTTCTACTGGAGACTTTTTAAGTAGCTTTGCCAATGTGAAACAGGGGAAAGCTATATCTCCTTGTGTGCTATATTTTGGTTGTTCAATCAATTTCACAACCTCATTAAACTCCAGTATTCCGCTCAAACTTGAAGCAATTTCATCAGCGTAAGTTCTCAATAAATCCATACAATCTCCCCCTTTTTTAGATAAAAATAAAAAAGCCCGTCTCTGTATATGTTATACAGAGACGGGCTTTCCCGCGGTACCACTCTTATTGTCCAACTATTATGGACCGGCTCAACATGATAACGGGATATCCCGACAATACCCTACTAAATTATTCAGGCAGTTTCTTAGAAGTGCGCTTCATCGTAATAGAACCTATCAGGCTTTCACCATCCCTGACTCGCTAGTGGATCTAATTACAACTACTCTCTTCATCATAGAATTTACATATTTTTCAATTAGCATACCCTACTAATTTCCTTAAGTCAAACTCCTTAAAGAACAGACCCTATTTATTATTACTTTCAAATAGCTAACTCAGTAAAAAGGAAGCTTTTTTAGTTGCTTTTGCCTTCTGCAAATTTCCAGATTGTCCTTGACTAGTTTCGACTACTCTGGCTTTGAGATGAGAAGAATAATAGCTTTCTCTTCTCATAGATTAGCTTTTATCATACTGTTTCTTTATATAGACTCGTTAAAACTAATGATTAACCAATACAAAACTTGTAAAAAGATGAATTTCCAGCAAATCATCAGTCAAAATCTATTTCTTGCGATATAATAAAAATATTCAGTTAGTTTCTTCAACACAACTAGACTATAAACAGATAATAGAATAGATAGATAAAAGGAGGCATTAAATGAAAAGAGTAACTACACTTCTCGCACTGTCGTTCGTTTTTTTGAGCGCCTGTGCAAATGATGTTGAAAAATCAAACTCTATTTCTGCTGTTGAATTAACAGAGAAAGAACGTGCGATATTGACAACTACTTCAGATAAATCATTTGTTTTCGATTTCAGTATTAATAGTGAATACAAAGAGGTATCTGTATGGGTTGAAAAATACCAATCAGGTACATTGATTGAGGAGATAGTTGGTTCTCTATCTGCAGAGGCAGAGGGTAACGGTACTATTATTTTTGCAACCTCCAAACTAGAGAACGATGGTGAAAAACAGACGTTTAATATTGGAATTAGTAGTAACGGTCATACAGGTTCCGTAAGTAATATAGAAATTAATCCAGAAGATTTGGTTGATATGGCAAGTGTTTGGGGACAACTTGAAGGTGAAAAAAAGTCGATTGACGATGAGTTGGTATTAGCTAATATTAGTTATTCAAATGATCAAGTTATAAGTAGTCTATCTACTGATTTTTTTAACGATGTTGAAAATCACATAGATGAACTAGCACAATATGATCTTGTCTACCTTCTTAAAGCTGAATTTAAAAAATAAAGATATAAGCGTCTTTCTCTTGAGAAAATGCTTAAGCTCTTACTAGACAAGTGTACATCCTAGTAAAAATCACTTCGTATACGCTTTAATCCATAAACGCCACAGCTCTATGACAAAGTGAGCTGTGGCGTTTATTCTATTTCTATAGATTTTCAAATAAGGCATAGCCTTTTGATAAACTTCATTTCTTCAATATCGCCTACGCTATTTTCTTAATGATATTACGTTTACTGAAGCTTAAATGGCCTCTCTTTTTAAACAGTAACCTTTTAGAAATCAGTTTATCAATAGCAATTTCTTTCCTACTTCCCAAAAGAAGAAAGAAATTTAACTCGATCTCCCATTGGCGGGATGTTGTTATCAACCAATGCAACCTCTAAAATTGCTGGACCGTTTAAATAAGTTAATGCATTTAACACATTTTGAGATAAATCTTCAAAGCTATCTACACGGAAATTCGGGATATTTAATGCTTCAGCCATTGCTGCAATATTGACGGGTTCTTGTTCAAAGGATGGATGTGAACGCTTGTATTGCAACGTATGTCCCTGATATACCATCCCTAAACGCGCATTATTCATTACGACGAACAAAATAGGCAATTTATATTCTTTCGCAGTTAAAATTTCCATCCCGTGCATAAAGAAGCAACCATCTCCTGTGATGGCAACTACCGGTCGATTGGGTTCAGCAAGTTTCGAGCCAATTGCTGCGCTTAATCCGCTTCCCATTGCACCAAAATGTACGTTGATATCGAACGTGTCTTCCTCCAACACTTCCATGTCATGGATTACATAAGCCATAAATTCTCCGATATCTATCGTATATCGAGTAGAAGTTGGTAAGAATTCCTGTAACTTCCGTAAGACATTCTTTGTATTAAATTCCTCTTCTGTATCAGCGGATGACTCTCGTCCAATTGCCTTCACAGTTGTCGGTCGCTCTAGTCCTCTTGCTTTGAGTTCTTCAATTAGTTTAGTTAAACCCTCTGACATATCTCCATGTATTGGAACATCAACCGGATACTTTCGGTTAAAAACGGTAGAATCAAAATCAATTTGAATGACGAATCGGTCTTTTGCCAGATTTGGGTTATAATTACTTGTCGCTGTTTCACCTAAACTTGATCCCAGAACAAGTAGTGTTTCTGCATCTCCCTCATTCACTAACAAAGACGTATCATCTTTTCCGGCGAAACCAAACACTCCAGAAAATAAAGGGTGGTCTTCTCGGAAAAGCCCTTTTGCCACAGGTGTTGCAACAATTGGCCAATTGAGCAATTCTGCAAGTTCTAGTACTTGCGCTACCGAATTACGTACGCCTTGTCCCGCAAAGATAAAGCCTTTTTTCTTCTGCAGCAAATGATCAGCTACTTGTTTGACTAATGTCGCATCTATAGGTGGATGTCGCTCTATTTCTATCTTTGGTATAGGAAGTTTTTCGACATTCCCCATTTGCACATCTATTGGCATCGCAACATGAACCGGTCCGGGTATACCAGAAAGGGCAATTTGTGTCGCTTTTACAATCTCATCCAATAAATTCGCTGAATCCAAAACCGTAACACTATACTTGGTTATAGGTTGAAAGAGTGCCTGAGCATCGAGTTCTTGTGAAGCATTTAGTCCCATTGTGCTGACCGGCACTGCCCCAGTAAGAAACAGAATGGGCAAATGCTCCCGCATTGCATTCGCAGCTCCTGTCAATAAATTAGTGCCTCCGGGGCCACTACTGCCGATGCACACACTCAGCTGCTGAGAATATTTTGCATAAGATGCTGCCATATAAGAGGCAGCCCCTTCGTGTTTTGTGACAATTGGAGTGATTTCTGGAAAATCTAAAAGCTGATCATAAAAAGCATTGACCGAACCTGCTGGTATTCCAAATACGTACTTAACACCATTTTCCTCTAAAAATTCCAAAACATTACGAACCGCTTTCATACCAAACCTACTCTCCATAAACATTGATAGATACTGTAAATACTTTTAATTTTATCAGCCTGCTGAAGTAGCACTCTGAATGTGCCACAGTTTTTAACTATTACATTTTGTTATTCGTTCGTCTCAATGCCTTCTGGAAGCTAATCGAAACGATAACAACTCATCATTCAATTGTTATTGGTATCTAAAAAATTCGTATCTTTTTTAAACCAAAAAATTCTGATGAATCTTCTTGTTCTGCATTCCTATTACTAAAAGGATATTCTTCGTTGTAATGCCCGTAACTGGCGATACCTTTTTCTGCTCTTACGTCTTTTTTAAGATGTGTGTTCCAGCATAAAACCTCCTCGCCACTTTAATTACTTTTAATTTAGAAAATTCATTTATGTAAAGTTTACCATAAATTCCATTAGAGGAATATACAGTATTAAAAAGAAAATCTCAGTAAATAATAGTAGTCCAGATTCATTCATACAAAAAGAAAAAGCTCTTATTTGAGCTTCTCAGACTGTAGACAAAGTCTATAAAAATGAATAATAATGTATAATTTAACCGGTTGTCAGCATGTGACTCAGATTAGCGAGAGTAACCAACGAATCTGCTTTTAATCAATACTCTCTCAAGGATTCGGAGTGCAATGCGGCGAAGAGCAAAGAGATGCTCCTGTATCGCTGCGCTAGCTTCGTCGCAAAGACTTGTCCGCGGAAAGCGTCCGCATGGAACGCAGAATCCTGTATCCCCAAGATGAATCGACTATTTATTCTTTAACTAACATAAAAATTCATTTGTCTGCAATCTGAGAAGCTCTTATTTGAGTTTCTTTCTTATTGCTCAAAATGTTCTTCCACCCATCGAATTAAATCCTCAGTTATTTCTTCAAAAACTGTATGATTAATACTTTAGCCTTGATTGCCATTCAGTAACAAAATAGGATGAACACTTTTTTTACAAATCGGATTATAAAAGGTTAACAAGGATAAGTGAATTTCGCTTAACTTGAGTAAATCGTAATTCGGTTTCTTCCTGCGACCTTTGATGTAAACAATGCCGAATCCGCGAACCCGAAAATTTCGGTTACCGAATTTGTTTGTGCTGGATATTCTGAAATTCCAATAGATACTGTAATGGTTTTATTAGGTATGTAGTTGGTCTTTTCAACTTTTCCCCTAATCTTTTCTGCCACATTATAAGCACTTTGAGAATCGGTATGGGGAAGAAGTATAACAAACTCTTCTCCTCCATATCGAAAACAAACATCATTTTTTCTTACAACTGTACAAAGTGTTTCGGCCATCATTTTTAAAACCTTGTCTCCCACTTGATGTCCATACGTGTCATTAACGGACTTGAAGTGATCGATATCCAGCACCAGTAGAGAGAACAACCGGCTTTCCGCTGACCAGATGCTTAAAACTTCGTCCAGATTTCTCCGGTTCAGTAGTCCTGTCAACGAGTCGGTCTGTGCAGATTGAGTGAGTTGCAGATTATTTTTTTCGATTGTTTCAAAAGCCAAACCCACACTTTTGGTTAACAGGTCCGCTTCCCGGTTCCAATGAGCTTCTGTCAGAACTTCCTTTTCCGATTGGAAAATCGGTTTTCCTTCAGCTAATCGATTTACGAGAGTGCCCAGTCGATTAAAAGGAGCTGCTAACTTTCGCGCGATCAAGATTGACAACAGAAGCAAAAACAAAAACGGCACCAACACCTTCATTAGCAATTGCCGGAGCTCAGTTAGCAGTAAATTCTCAACAAATGAATACGGAGTTTGCTGCACAATTCCCCATCCTGCTTCTGGAACATAACTATAAGCTGATAGCATGGAAACTCCTATGGCATTTTCCGCAATCTCTGTTCCACTTTTTCCCTCTGCTATTTTACGTACCAGTGAATGTTCATAAAAATTTTCACCAATCCGCTGGCTTTGTGGATGAAACAACAATATTCCGTTGGGGCCAACAACATAGTAGTGGGAACCACTAGTATCACTCGCCTCATTATCAAGAATCTGATTCAAGGCATTTTCTTTTTGAAGATAAATGGTTCCTCCGATCATCCCTCTATAAGTTCCATTATTCGAATAGATGGGTTGACTCATCAAAACTAGTAGCTGATTCGAGGGACCCACATAAGGTTTAGTCAGCATGGGCACTCGTGCATCTAAGACATCTTTAGTAACACCAGAGGTTATTTTTGTTCCTTGCAATCCAATGCCCCCTGGACTGTTAACTCGGATAACTCCCGTTTCATCAACCCACGATAAAGAGTTGAAATAGCCACTGCTGACTCTTAAAAGCTCTAGTTGCTCCTGGATTTCTGGATCAGTCATCTCCTCATGGTCTTCCAAAAACTCTGCGGTAGATTCTAAATGGGTTCTCATCGAAATAAATAATGAGTCGACAGAATGGCTCATCTTTTTAGCCTTGGAAAAATTAAGCGCCAAGTAAGTTGATGTTAAGGACTCTTTATTCGAATGATAAGTCGAAATCGTAAGAATCAAAAGAGTTGATATCACAGAAACGGAGACAAGTAAAGATAACAACGTTGCTAAACTTACTTTTCGAGTAGTGAAAGTTTTTCTCATTTAATATACTCCTTAATAACCTATAAAATAATTATTTAAAAAGACGTAGTTTTATTGAGAGCGAAAAATAGCTGTTAAAAAATACGTCCTAAAGAAGTCCACTTTTCCGTGAATTGGTCATGATAATTTCATCCGACACCAAAAGGTCTTTCTTTTCTTTTTTGTAGTCCACGAGAAATTTTATGCGCATTTTTCAACATACATTTCTATTATTTTCATGTACTAGTCTTGATTTACACATGGTGAATATCCCCTTATACTTCAAGGTAATTATACCATTATTTACCTCAATATCTTAAATATTCTTTTCTCATATCTAAAAAGGGATTTTAGTATATGATTACTTTTTAAGAAAAGAGAAAAAAGAGGTGCTTTGAAATACCTCTTCTCTCCTCTCTTATTTACACAGCTTTCAATAAGCTGCGATATGTTAAATTTCATCCATTCAAAAATACAGTTTTAAATTCTTAAAATGCATCTTTTGAAGGGATTACTCCCCCTAATAAATCCATTTTCTTTCGAAGTACTTCTGACTTCTTTAGAGTAAGGGTCTTGAATATATCTTAATTAGACTTATGGTACATTCAAAACCTAGTTATTTCTTCAATTAACTCCATATTACTCAAGTTAAACTGTACTCTTCAAAATCTAAGAACAACTGGATAAGATTTTCAAACAACGTGCGTTGTACTGAATTCTGCCAATCTTCTTCCACATCTGCCATTAGCCACATGACTTCATCAAGGAAAACATGTTCCAGTGCTTTTAGCCAATTCGCTTTCTCCACTTGAGATAGGATCACAAATTCCCCGTACCCTAGTAAAAACAGGTGCCACTGCTGTTTTGTAAAAGGTCGATCTGGCGCAGAGACCAGTTCATTGTGAAATAACAACAGGACCAGCGCCAAATCAAAAATTCGCGGAATCCATCCAGCATTATCCGGATCAATCAAATAAGGCTTTGGCGTATAGACAAGGTTATTCGCTTTAAAATCATGCGGTGTTGCAACGGAAATAAGGTCTGCTTGCTTCAGCTCTGCCTGTTGACGAACCGCTTGCAGAAGCCGGACTTCTAATTTTGGATTTATCGTGATGCCGTGTGGAGCTGCATTTTGCACAATGTACTGGAAGCTCTCTGTGACTTCCTCTTCCGTGAAATCAAATACATTGTAGATATCCAGTTCAAATTCATTATTAACAGGAGATAGCGCGTGAATTCTTCCAAGCAACCTTCCTGCTTCTTGGATTTCCCAATCCTTCCCTACATAAGACTCTCCATGAATAAACGGATAAACAACGTAGGTTTCTTCGTCGAAAGTCCTCGGGTTTTCTACAGGAATCTTTGCTGGAATAATCACCTCAATGCCTTGTTTGTTTATTGTTTTTGTATACTTCATGAGACGATTCGCTTTCTGAATTGGATGTTGCGTTTTTTTGACGATAAAGTCGCCTTCAGGTCTTTTTAGCCGGTAAACTGGCGAGAACGGATAGATACTGATTGGCTCTTCTTCTAATTCAAAACCAAAATTCTTTGCAATTGTTTTAGCTTTCATTAAATTCTGCCTGCTTTCAGTTTAGTCTTTTTCACGTGGACTGTTTCCAGCATTTATCTTATTCGAATATGTATATGATTATATTACCAATAAGCAGAAAATTTAGAAACGACAGTTCAAAAGTTATTATGCAAGTTACACAGCGTTTAATGTGAAATAAGTCAAGCGCTAACTATAAGGAATTTTGACAACACAAAACCAAAGATCAACTGGAATAAAATTGAAATCGACAATCACAGAACAGTAATGAAGGCATTTCTCCGC
>NZ_VOBJ01000011.1:0-89066 GCF_008369335.1 Planococcus sp. ANT_H30
AGCGTTCGTCCTGAGCCAGGATCAAACTCTCCATTATAGAGTAGTGTTGATTGCTCAATACTGCTGGCGTATCGCCGTCCGAAGACGCACGATTCGCTTTGATCTGCGTGATGCTGATCAGTAAGTTGTAGTCACGAACACCGAGAAGGAAAACAACTTTGCTCTGATTGCCATAAGGCAAACTTCGCAAAAGCCGTTCTCGCACCGAAGTGCTCGTGACGTCTTTCGTTGACGTTTTGCTGTTCAGTTTTCAAGGTTCAATGTGTTCGTTCTGTAAAAGCAACTTCTCTAATTTAACATTGTCTTCCGAGAGAGTCAAGCTTTTTTATTATTGTAAAAAACTTAATTTCTCTTAGCGACGTGTATTATCATAATACAGATCCACTTAATATGTCAACGGTTAAAGCAAAATAATTTCAAAAATATTACTCGTCTTAATAAATAAGCTGTTAAATCATTATTCTTTAGTGAATTCTAGCAAAAAAAAGCTGTCACTAAAGTCCAAATATCCGACTTTCAGTAACAGCTATCAATTCAATTCAGTTCTTGGCACTTATTTTGTCTCTACATATCTTTGTAATCCCCTTAACTGCTCCAGTCTTCCTAACTTTATCGCTAAGGGAAAAGCGCAACAACGCGCATTTCATTTTTCTATCATTCGAAAGAGCATTCACTTCTCTAAATCACCCTTTATTTTTTTACGTAATAATACCTGTGGAAAATCCCTTCACTCTTGGTCGTTACCCCGTTAATAAAAATCAATTCTTTGTCTACTAAATATTCGATGAACACTTCAAGATCAGAAGAATAGTTTTTCAATTCTTCTTGCTCGTGTAACTCCTGTATCGTCCAGCTACTTTGTTTCTCCATAACTTCTCTTATATGAAGAGCACCGTCTTGTGTCCGCGAATGAATATAAAATTCACTCGCTAAAAATAACAATTCTAGCCGTTTATCAATAGGCTCATCACTCGAAATCAATTCTTCGTAGAGTTTGTAGATGGCGGGTTCCATTTGTTTAACTTGCGACCAAACAGTCACTTCTGGAGGCAAACCATTTTCTAGCACTGCCAATCGCGCTAAATGATGTAGCGACTCAACCATATGATTATAGGCATCCATGTAGTTCTTTTCTTCAAAAAACACTTTTCCTTCCATATAACGACGAATGAGTTTTGCAAATTCCATACCCATCTTGATTTTCCGTCCATAGAAAGGATAGTCTTTTAGCTCGGTCTTTAACTTTTCCATGAATTCGTTCCGGTCGTAGATTACGCGACCATAAAACAACCAGTCAACAATTTTTCGATTTGTCCCTAGCAGCAGCCATTTATGTAATTGCTTTTCGGTAACGATGTGCATTGCTGCTTTTTTAGCTAGATACGTATAATGTTTTGTAAATACGGGTGTCTCGTTTTCCTTGGTGATAATTAACAAGATCGAATCGAACGTATCTGTAATCTGACTTAGCTTTTCTCTTTTTTCAACTAAGATCACGCCAAGTGTACTTTCTTGGCTGGCACGTTCTTGATAAATAGGTCGTAGTATTTGTTCCATTTGTTTTCACTCCTTGCTGTCTCTATCGCATTCTGCTATAAAGCTGAACAGAGTCGTTAGTTATAAACTACAGCTTGTTTTCATTTCCCCATCGTCTGCTAGACTTTGCCATTCTCTTTTTCTCAAACCTTACTGTCACTTTCATTGATTCCTACCCTTCTTTATTTCGACATATTTATTACGGATTCCTTCATTTGAAAACCGATATCACTTTTTAAGAACATTTATGATATAGTATGATGGATGCAAGGAGGAAATAAATCATGAAACCTTATAAAAATAAAATCAATCGCATTCGGACGTTTGCGTTAGCGCTAATCTTCATTGGTATCGTCATTATGTATGTCGGCATCTATTTTAGAAATCACCCTATTGTCATGGTGATTTTCATGTTGCTTGGTGTTGTAGCGATTATTGGCAGTACAGGTGTCTATGCTTGGATTGGGTTGCTGTCTATGAAAACCGTACCCGTGGAATGTCCTAACTGTGGAAAACATACAAAAATGCTGGGTCGCGTAGATATTTGCATGCATTGTAACGAGCCATTGACAATGGATCGCTCTCTTGAAGGAAAAGAGTTTGATCAAGACTACAATAAAAAAAGTTCACAACATTAAAAACAACCAGCGAATGAACATTTCGCTGGTTGTTTTTCACTGCATAAAAAAGAGCTTACCGCTAATTGCAATAAGCTCTTTTTACTTTTTAGAAATTTATTGGGCTTTTGCCGTTTCGCTTAAGCAATTCTGGCATGTTCCATAAATTTCGAGACGGTGATAATCCACTTGGAATCCAGTCACGTGAGAAGCTAGATGTTCAACCTCATCAAGTCCGGGATAATGGAAATCAACAATCTTTCCGCAATCATTGCAGATAATATGGTAATGATCATGTGTCACAAAGTCGAAACGGCTTGAAGAATCTCCATAAGTCAGCTCTTTTACCAATCCCGCTTTTCTGAACACCCGTAAATTATTATAAACAGTTGCAACACTCATATTAGGAAACGTTTTTTCAAGCGCGCGATAAATGTCATCCGCTGTTGGGTGTGTTGTCGAGTGAATCATGTACTCCAAAATCGCATGGCGTTGGGGCGTGATTCTTACACCTGTTGACTTCAAAGCATCAAGCGCGTCTTTTAATTGTACTTCAGACATCGCCGTGCACCTCACTTCATAGATATTCTTACATTATAATCGTTATAAACAGTGTACCTAATGAAAGTGCTAGATGTCAAGAAATCACTATATGCCCACCGGTCGCTACGCATCTCTTACTTTATTTTTCATGTAGTCCTTTTTCTTTACGGCCAAGGCGCTGGTTAACAAGGCGTGCTGCAACAAACAAAAAGTCGGATAAGCGATTTAAATACGCCAAAACTAGTGGAGAAACGTCCGTTCCGGTGGATAAAACCGTCCGTTCCGCTCTTCTGACGACAGTCCTAGCCACATGAAGTGTCGCACCCGACGGATGTCCTCCTGGCAAAATAAAGTTAGTAAGTGAAGAAACTTTTGCATCGTAGTGGTCCACCCATTGTTCTAGCTTTGAAATATCTTGTTCTGTTAGTTTCCATTTTACTTGTTTGCCTTTTGGCGTAGCGAGTTCAGCCCCTACATGGAATAAGGTCGTTTGGATTTCATGGAAAACTTCACATAGTGCTTCTTTTTCTTCAAAAAACTCCGTAGTCATATGCCCTACCGATAAACCGATCAAGGAGTTTGCTTCATCACAAGTTCCATATGCTTCAACTATCGCATCATTTTTCGCCACTCGCACTCCATAAACTAACGAAGTAGTCCCGTTATCCCCCGTCTTCGTATAAATTTTCATGCTCAATACCCCTTTTCCATGTCAACCAGATTAGTTGGAACGGTTCTATTGACGAGCCATTTTTTGAGATTCGGTATAAATATATCTAAGGTACGCTCTACATACTTGCTAGATTTACTTGAGATGTGAGGTGACACGACGACATTATCCATTGTCCAGTAAAGATGATCCTCCGGAAGCGGTTCCTGCTCAAAGACATCTAAAACCGCAGAAGCAATCTCTTCTTTTTGCAGTGCATTCAAAAGAACTGCATCAGCGACTAAATCGCCTCTTCCGAAATTCATAAAGATGGCTGTTTTTTTCATTGCTTTGAAATGCTCTTCCTTTAATAGATATTTTGTTTCAGTTGTACTCGGCAAAATTGATATCACATAATCTGCCTGCGATAGTTTTTCAAGAATTGCTTCGAATGAGATCATTTCATCCATATGAGGTGCCTGTGTTCCTGAACGGTTGCAACCAATCGTTTTGACACCAAACGCCTGCAGCAATCGACCGATTTCTGAACCAATCGCGCCCGGTCCAAGGATCAACGCTGTCGAATCTTTCAATTCAACAGAACCTACTCTTCTATTCCAATCTTGGTTGCGCTGATTTTGATAAATTAACGGCAACGAGCGCTCGAGAGATAAAAGATGAGCCAGAACAGATTCAGCCATAGGGATTTTGTGAATGCCTTTAACGTTAGACACCGTAATGTCACGATTCTTAATAGCTTGATGAGGCAGTTTTTCGATACCGGCACTAGCTACCATAAGCCACTGCACATTTTTAGCAGCGTCAATATCTTCTGCCGTTAAATCTTCTCCATAAGTGACGATAACGTCTGCAGACGCTAAACGTGTTTTATCTTTATAGAGAAAATAGAACTCAATTTTGGGGAATTCAGCTTTCAACCTCTGTTGTTGATCTTCTTTTGGAACGAATGTAAACAGAATCTCCATAACTCTCTCTCCTTATTGATCGCTAATTGTTTTCAAGGTTTCTAAAACGTCTTGGATATGATTGGGTACTTTAACTTTGCGCCACACGTTAACGATTGTTCCTGTCGGATCGATTAAATAAGTCGCGCGTTCAATGCCCATAAACTTTTTCCCGTACATATTTTTTTCTACCCAAACCCCATACTCTTCTGAAACTTGATGATCTTCGTCGACCAACAATGAAAATGGCAAACCATGTTTTTCGATGAATTTATTGTGGAGATCTTCTGAATCTGCACTGACCCCGAGAATCACAGCGTTGAGTGCTGAAAAATCAGCTTGCGAATCGCGGAAGTCACAAGCTTGCGTTGTACAACCGGGCGTCATATCTTTCGGATAAAAATAAAGAACCACATATTTACTACCAGAAAAATCCTTTAGAGAAACAGTCTCTCCCGCTTCGTTTTTTAACGAAAAGTCTGGTGCTTGCACACCGGTTACTGCTGACATCTTCATCACTCCTTTTCTTTTCCTTATCGTACCGAACCCAAGCGCTAGTTTCAATTTCTTTGGCGTTTATGCACAAGATTGTCTACAATAAAGAATAGACTAACCAATAGGAGGCAATTCACCCAATGAATCATTCAACTTCAGAAAAGCTTCACGCAGAGGCATTACAGCACATTGTGGGTGGCGTCAACAGCCCATCAAGATCCTTTAAAGCAGTAGGTGGCGGATCTCCCGTCGCGATGGAACGTGGCAAAGGCGCTTATTTTTGGGACGTCGATGGCAATAAGTACATAGATTATTTAGCGGCATATGGCCCTATCATCACAGGACATGCACATCCGCACATTACGCAAGCAATTACGCGTGCAGCGGAATCCGGACTGCTTTACGGAACTCCAACGCGCCACGAAATTACATTTGCTAAAATGTTAAAAGAAGCGATGCCGAACATGGACAGAGTACGTTTCGTTAATAGCGGAACTGAAGCTGTCATGACAACAATTCGCGTTTCACGCGCATACACCGGACGAACAAAGATCATGAAGTTTGCTGGGTGCTATCATGGCCACTCTGACTTAGTACTAGTTGCTGCAGGATCTGGTCCGGCAACACTAGGCACTCCTGATTCAGCAGGTGTTCCAAAATCAATCGCAGAAGAAGTTATCACAATTCCTTTCAATGATATTGAAGCATTTTCAGAAGCCATGGACCGCTGGGGCGAAGAAATAGCTTGTCTTTTAGTCGAACCGATTGTCGGTAATTTCGGAATCGTTGAACCAAAAGAAGGCTACCTGAAAGAAGTTCATCGCATCGCTCACGAAAAAGGTGCGTTAATTGTCTATGACGAAGTCATTACAGCTTTCCGCTTCCACTACGGCGGTGCACAAGACATGCTCGGCTTAGTCCCAGACCTGACAGCACTCGGTAAAATCATCGGTGGCGGACTGCCAATTGGTGCTTATGGTGGAAAAAAAGAAATTATGGAAACGGTCGCTCCTTTAGGTCCCGCCTATCAAGCTGGAACAATGGCTGGAAATCCTGCTTCGATTCAAGCTGGGATTGCTTGTTTAGAAGTACTTGGCGAAGACGGAGTGTATGAAAAAATGGATCAACTGGGTGCACAGCTTGAACAAGGTATTTTGTCAGCTGCTGAAGAATTTGGTGTAACCATTACCGTTAATCGCTTGAAAGGTGCATTAACTATTTACTTTACGGATGTAACAGTGGAAAACTACGAACAAGCTGAAAAATCGGATGGTGAAATTTTTGGTCGCTTTTTTAAATTGATGCTCGCTCAAGGTATTAATCTAGCTCCATCAAAATATGAAGCTTGGTTTTTAACTACTGAACATACAGAAGAAGATGTAGAATTTTCTATCCAAGCAGTACGTGAGGCGTTTAAACAGTTATAATTAATGAAAATCATTTTTTAAGGAAGGAGTCCTTAAGTACATGAAATTAGGCGCACGTATTTTTAAAACTGGCGTGGCCATTTCTATGGCCCTGTATCTGGCCAATTTACTTGGATTGCCTTCCCCTGTTTTCGCAGGAGTGGCAGCGATTTTCGCTATCCAGCCATCTATTTACCGTTCTTACTTAACATTACTCGATCAAATTTATGGAAATTTGATTGGTGCAGCAATAGCCATTGTTTTTGTATTAACAATTGGCAGTAATTACTTCACTATTGGTGCGGCAGCGATTTTAGCAATTATTGTTATGTTGAAATTAAAGTTGGACAAACCTGTTCCGTTAACTTTAGTGACAATCATTATTATCATGGATTCTTCTCACTCCACCGACTTTTTAACTTTTGCTTCTTTACGATTTGGTACTGTGCTTCTTGGAATTATATCTGCCTTTATCGTGAACATGATATTTTTGCCACCTAAATACGAAACCCGTTTGTTTACGTCTATCCATTCGGTTAGTGAAGAAGTGATTCGATGGATTCGCGTTTCCATTCGTCATGCATCGGACCACGTATCTGTTAAAGAAGATATTGAGAAACTGACAGAGAACCTAGTACAAGTTGATCAATGGTATTCGTTTTACAAAGAAGAACGAAGCTATACTAAAAAGCAACAGTATGCGAAAGCACGAAAACTGGTGCTTTACCGTCAAATGATTGCTACATCGAAAAAAAGCCTCGAAGTATTAAAGCGACTCAATCGCTTTGAAAACGAATTGATGGAGCTTCCTCGACATTTTCATATGATGATACAAGAACGATTAGAAAGTTTAGCCAGTTACCATGAACAACTTTACATGAAGTATGTTGGCAAACTACGCCCTGAGCATAGCGAAGGTTCAGGCAAAGATGCCATTATAAAACGGACTGAAGTGATGACAATTTTTATAAAAGAAATAAACTTAGCACACGAAGAACAGGATGATGAATTTTCGGTTTATCATTTAATGCATGTGTTATCAGCTATTTTGGATTACGAAGAACAATTAGAGCATTTGGATTTGCTCATTATTGCGTATTTAAATTACCATTCCGAAGAAGTAGACAGCAATCTTGAAAACTCCATATAAAAAAAGTGTGAGGCAAAGTTGCCTCACACTTTTTTTATGATTTCATTCGTGGATCTAATGCATCACGCAAACCGTCACCCATCAAGTTAAAGCCAAGTACAGTTAGCATAATCGCAACACCCGGGAAAATCATTGTCCAAGGGGCATTCGTTAAATACGAACGTGAGTCTGCCAGCATTTTGCCCCATTCTGGAGAAGGAGCTTGTGCACCTAATCCTAAGAAACCTAGTGCTGCTGCTTCAATAATCGCAGTTGCAATTGCTAATGTTCCTTGAACAATAACAGGTGCCATGGAATTTGGTAAAATATGCGAAATAAGAATACGGTTATCTTTCATACCAATCGCTTTCGCAGACATAATGTATTCATCTTCTTTAATACTTAATACTTTCGAGCGAATCAAACGACCAAAGTTTGGCACGTTAATAATAGCGATGGCTATAAGTGCATTACGTAAAGACGGTCCAAGAACCGAAACAACTGCAATGGCCAATAAAATACTCGGAAACGCTAACATAATATCAAAGATACGTGAAATAATTGTATCTACCCAACGTCCGTAATATCCTGCTAAAATCCCTAAAATACTGCCTACAATGACGGAGCCAATAACTGCTAAAAAGCCAACCCATAACGAAATTCGGGCACCATAGACAACTCGCGATAAAATATCTCTTCCAAAATCGTCCGTCCCCATCCAATGCGCGGAAGAAGGGGGCAGAAGCCGTTGAGACAGATTTTGCTCATTGATGCCTTGCGATGTTAGAAGCGGCCCAAAAATTGCTAGCAGGATAAAGAAGATAACAATTCCCATTCCAATAACCGCAACTTTACTTTTACGGAAACCGCGCCAAGCCTCTTTCCAAGGGCCAGCAACTTTTTGCATTTTTACTTGATCTTGTTTGTCTACTGTTTCAGCCATAATACGTCTCCCCCTTCCTAGTCATATTTAATGCGTGGATCAACCAAACCGTAAAGCAGATCGACAAACAAATTAATCATAACGAAAATAAATGCAACGATTAATATACCTGACTGGATAACCGGATAATCACGGAAGCCAATCGCTTCGTAAATATAACGTCCGATTCCAGGCCAGCCGAAAATGGTTTCTGTCAAAATAGCACCACCAAGTAGCAATCCCATTTGAAGTCCAATAATTGTCAATACAGGAATAATCGCATTTTTAAGCGCGTGTTTGTAAACTACCCAAAACATTGACAAACCTTTCGACCGAGCTGTTCTGACGTAATCCGAACGCATTACTTCTAGCATGCTCGACCGAGTCATTCTAGCAATAATTGCCATTGGTATCGTCGCTAATGCGGTCCCCGGCAATACAAGATGTTTTAACACAGTCGATAATTGATTAAAATCTCCCGCAAGCAATGTGTCAATGACGTAAAAACCAGTCATAACATCCACAGGATCTCGAACATTTTCACGCCCTGTTGTTGGAAGAATTCCAAGTTCAATTGAGAAGATCCATTGGTTCATTAAACCCAACCAGAAGATTGGCATCGATACTCCGATTAACGCAATAATCATTGCTAAATAATCGAACCATGAATTTTGAAACCAGGCTGAAATAATGCCGGCATTGATTCCGATAATAACGGCAATGATAATAGCAAATAAAGAAAGTTCGATTGTTGCAGCCAAATATGGCCATACTTCATCTACAACAGGCGTTCGTGTACGAAGCGATTCTCCCAAATCACCAGTAACTAATCCTTTTAAATAATCAAAGTACTGAATATACCAAGGATTATCCAACCCCAAATTTGTTCGTAATGCCTTTATTGCTTCTTCGGATGCTTGCTGACCAAGAATAACTTGTGCAGGGTCACCAGGAATGGCACGGATGATCATAAAGACGATAAATGTCATACCGAGTAACACTGGGATCAACTGTAGAAGCCGTCTTCCGATATAGTGAAGCATCTTCTTCACCTCTCCATCTCTAACAATATGCAATATGTATAGCAGTAAAAAAAACGAGAGGAAATCATTCCGACTTCCTCCCTTGAATTGCCTACTCTAAATCTACTCCAGCCAACTTGTCAGAACCTGTTGGATGCGCTTTAAAATCAATTACGTTTTTCCCACCAGCTAATAGCGGTGTAGAATGTGCAAGTGGAACCCAAGGAGCATCATCATGGATGATTTCTTGAGCTTGCATGTATAATTCATTTCTCTTATCTTCCTCAACTTCTGATTGTGCTTGAATTAAGATATCGTGCAATTCCTGATTTTCATAGTACGTGTAATTGTTAGTACCAACATTGTCTTGGTCAAGTAATGCATACAAGAAGTTATCTGCATCGCCGTTATCGCCAGTCCATCCAAGTAAGAATGCATCAGCTTCTCCGTTTGCAGCTTTCTCTAGATAAGTAGCCCATTCAAATGACACGATTTTAGCAGTTACGCCAACGTCAGCCAAGTTCTTTTGAATCGCCTCAGCTACTTTTTGACCATCCGGCATATATGGACGGGGAACTGGCATTGCATAAAGTTCCATTTCAAATCCATCTGGAAGACCCGCTTCGGCTAATAATTCTTTTGCTTTTTCAGGGCTGTATTCGTAATCTTCAATACTGTCGTTATATCCACTAATAACTGGTGGAATCGGGTTTTTCGCTACTTCTGCACGTCCTTCAAAAAATGCGTCTACAATCGCTTGTTTATCGATTGCATGGTTGATCGCTTGGCGTACTTTTGGATCATCAAATGGTTCACGTGTTACAGTCATTCCAAGGTAGCCAACGTTCATAGATGGGCGTTCATACAATTGAAGATCTGCATTTCCTTCAATTGTTTTACCATCAGACGGTGTAATGCCGTCTGCCAAATCAATTTCACCTGACAGTAAAGCGTTTAAACGAGCTGAGTTATCTGGAATCGCGCGGAATACCACTTGATCTAGTTTCGGCTCGCCATCTACCCAATAATCATCAAATTTTTCGATTGTAATTGTATCATTGCGTTTCCATTCAACAAATTTGAATGGACCAGTTCCGACCGGATTGTCACCGAAAGAATCCCCTGCTTCTTCAAATGCAGTTGGCGATGCAATCGCGAACGGGCTCATTGCTAGGTTTTTAAGGAATGGTGCTTGTGGACGATTTAATGTGAAAACAACTTCATAATCGCCAGTTGCTTCAACAGATTTGATAACATGTCCTTCCTCATCACCATAACCACCGAACATAGAACCGTAATATGGGAATTTCTCGCCGTCACCAGCTGCCCAACGTTCAAAGTTTTTCACAACAGCTTCTGCATTAAAATCAGTGCCATCATGGAATTTAACGCCTTCTTCTAATGTGAACGTATATGACAATCCATCTTCAGAAGGTTCCCATTTAGATGCTAACGCTCCTTCGATTTCTGTGTCCTGTTCACCAAAATTCACTAATGTATCAAAAATGTTTTTTGTAACTTTAAAAGATTCCCCATCTGTTACAGTAATTGGATCAAGTGACACCGAGTCGCCTCCGCGTCCAAAGATCAATTGCTTCTCTTCAGCAGAGCCACCTCCGTCTTCTTTTGAACCTTCATCAGAACTACAGCCATAAAGAGCTGTTGAAACTAACAAAAGCAATAAAAATGTCCACGACAAGAACTTTTTCTTCCCCAAATTAACCCCTCCGTTTTTTCTATTTATTATCATTGCGGCCTGGATTCTTCGTAAAGATGACAGGCAACAGAATGACCTTTTTCAACTTCCGCAAAAATCGGTACGACTTGTGAGCAAATGTCCATTTTGAACGGACAGCGCGTATGAAATCTACAGCCACTTGGCGGATTTGCTGGACTTGGAACATCTCCAGTAATAACGACTTCTTCCCGGACAAATGCGGGATCTGGTACCGGTACTGCAGCCAATAGAGCTTGCGTATACGGATGCAATGGTTTTTCGTATAAATCTTCAGTATTGGCAAGTTCCGCCATTTGCCCGAGATACATAACACCTACGCGGTCACTAATATGGCGAACTACTCCTAAATCATGAGCAATAAAAATATAAGTCAGCTTCAGCTCTTTTTGTAGATCTTGCATCAAGTTTAATACTTGTGCTTGAATTGATACGTCAAGTGCCGAAACGGGTTCATCTGCAATAATCAGTTTTGGATTTGTCATTAAGGCGCGTGCAATCCCGATGCGTTGCCTTTGACCACCACTAAATTGATGCGGATAACGTTTAGCGTGGTAACTACTCAATCCGACAATTTCCAAAAATTCGTGCACTTTTCTTTTCCGTTCTTTTGGATCGCCTATATTATGAACATTAAGCGGTTCCATTAAAATCTTCTCAATGGTATGACGTGGATTTAATGAAGCGTAGGGATCTTGAAAGACCATTTGAATATCGCGACGGGCTTTGCGCATGTCGTGATTTGATAAACTGGTCAATTCCTGTCCATCAAATGTCACAGTGCCTTCTGTTGGTTCCAAAAGACGCATCAACATGCGACCTGTTGTGGACTTTCCACAACCTGATTCACCAACGATTCCCAGTGTCTCCCCTTCTTGAACTGTAAACGACACATCATCTACAGCTTTTACATGATTGCTAACTTTCCCTAAAATTCCCGATTTAATCGGGAAATACTTTTTTAATCCTTCAACTTTTAACAACGGTTCTGTCATGAGACTGTACCTCCTTCGGATCGAATAGGAAACAGCGTGTTTGATGATCTTCCGCTGTTTGGTACAGCTCTGGATTTTCTACGGTGCAGCGATCAAAAGCAAATTCACAACGTGCTGCGAATTTGCAGCCTGTTTTTATCGCTCCCGGTTTGGGAACGTTCCCAGGAATCGAATACAATCGCTCTTTTTTAAAACGCATATCTGGAACTGATTCAAGTA
Organism: Planococcus sp. ANT_H30; assembly: GCF_008369335.1. Lineage (NCBI taxonomy): Bacteria > Bacillati > Bacillota > Bacilli > Caryophanales > Caryophanaceae > Planococcus > Planococcus sp. ANT_H30. The sequence goes on from NZ_VOBJ01000011.1 coordinate 12,234, forward strand.
AGCCTTTTGTGTAGGGATGTTGTGGGTCGTTAAAAATCGTGTGGACCGGACCTTCTTCGACTACTTTTCCGGCATACATAACGACTACCCGCTCACAAGTTTCAGCTACTACACCTAAATCATGAGTAATTAATAGCACTGCTGTATTTAACCGTTCGTTAAGATTTTTGATCAATTTCAGAATTTGAGACTGAATCGTTACGTCAAGCGCTGTTGTCGGTTCGTCTGCAATCAATACTTTCGGATCACATAACAAAGCCATTGCAATCATGACTCGTTGACGCATTCCGCCTGATAATTGATGTGGATATTCTTTCATCAACCCTTCAGGTCGAGGCAAGCCTACCAAATTCATCATTTCAATTGCTCTTTCTTGCACCTGTTTTTTTGACCAATCTTTTTTATGAATTTTAATCGCTTCACGAAGCTGATTGCCAATTGTAAACAACGGGTTTAACGACGTCATCGGTTCCTGAAAAATCATTGCGATATCATTTCCTCGGATTCCTCGCATTTCTTTCTCGGATAATTTCGTTAAATCTTTATCCTGAAATAAAATTTCGCCGTTCGTAATTTTCCCAGGAGGACTTGGAACTAATCCCATTATGGAAAGTGACGTCACACTTTTACCACATCCGGATTCCCCAACAATTCCAAGCACTTCCCCTTCTCGTATATGAAAATCTACATTATCTACTGCTGGTATCTCTCCATCGTCTGTGAAAAAGGTTGTTTGTAATCCTTTAACGTCTAAGATGGTTTTGCGTTCATTCATGATGCTCCCCCTTTTACACAAAAATGATTCAGAACATTCTCCTTCTTTTAATTATACGTAATATTATTATTAATGCAATATCTTATTTGTATTTGCTGGAAGTCGAAGACATCACAAAAGAGCCTCCAAAATAATGGAGGCTCTTCGTGTCAATCAATTAAAATGTTGAACTTGGAATAAGTTGTAATATACTCCTTGCTGTTTCATCAGTTCTGCATGCGTACCATTTTCAGCAAGTTTACCATGATCGATGACCAAAATTTGGTCTGCATGAGTAATTGTTGAAAGGCGATGTGCAACAATTAAGGTTGTGCGGTCATGTGCCAAACGTTCTAGTGAATCTTGAATCAATGCTTCACTTTCAAGGTCTAGTGCTGAAGTGGCTTCGTCTAAAATAAGAATCGGTGGATTTTTCAAGAAGACACGTGCAATCGCGACACGTTGTTTTTGTCCACCCGACAATTTCACTCCGCGTTCTCCAACTTTGGTGTCGTAGCCTTCAGGCAGCTGCGAAATAAATTCATCTGCATTGGCAGCTTTGGCTGCTGCAATTACTTCTTCGTCTGTTGCCTCTGGTTTGCCCATCAGGATGTTTGCTTTTACCGAATCGCTAAAGAGAATAGAATCCTGTAGCACTAATCCAATCTGATCACGTAACGTATGAGTCGTGACGTCGCGCAAATCGTGACCATCCATGAAGATCCCACCACTCGTAACATCGTAGAATCTCGGAATCAAGGAGACAATCGTAGATTTTCCACCACCGCTCATTCCAACAAATGCGACAGTCTCTCCAGGTTTCACTGTAAAGTTCAAATTAGATAATACGTTATTTCCACCATCGTTGTAATGGAAAGAAACGTCTCGGAATTCCAATTTGCCGTCAACCACTGCTAAATTATGTGCTTGTTCTTTATCAGTCACGTCGTAGTCCTCATCGATCAATTCGAAAACACGATCCATAGAAGCTAGTGACTGCACCAAAGTCGTTGAAGAATTGACTAAGCGGCGAAGTGGACTATAAAGTCGTTCAATATAAGCAATAAACGCTACCATTGTCCCGAGTGTTAAATTGCCTTCAATTACTTGATAACCGGCGTAGCCGATAACCAATAGCGGAGCAACATCCGTAATCGTATTGACTACAGCGAATGCTTTAGCATTCCATTTCGTATGATCAATAGCTTTTTCTAGAAATTGATTATTGGTATCGTTGAAAATTTTCTGCTCGTGCTTTTCGAGTGCAAAACTTTTAATGATACTCATTCCTTGAACACGTTCATGTAAATAGCTTTGAACATTAGCTAAAGCCTGAGAACGTGCACGCGTCAAGTCGCGCAAACGACCAAAGAAATATTTGACGCTGAATGCATAGAACGGAAATGCCAGTAATGCAACAATAGTTAACGAAACGTCCATAGAAAGCATGATCGCAATGGCGATGAGAATCGTTGCCAGATCCAGCCACACGTTCATTAAGCCAATCATGACAAAGTTTTTGGTTTGCTCAACGTCGTTAATGATACGTGAGATAATTTCACCCGCTCGTGTGTTCGCGTAATAGCGCAGGCTTAACCGTTGCAAATGGCCATATAAATAGCCACGGATATCATAAAGAATCTTATTGCTGACATACTGCGCGTAATATTGACGGTAATATTCAATGGGTGGACGCAATAAGAAAAAGACGATTGCGGTTCCGCCAAGCCATAAATATAGCTGGTTCAACTTTTCGGCATTAGATAATGCATCCGCTCCAATAATGTCGTCAATGACGATTTTGATTAGTAGCGGAATAAAAAGTGGGATGGCAAATTTGAATATCCCAATGACAATTGTTAACGCAATCTGCCAATAATACGGTTTGACAAACTGCATATAGCGTTTCACACTACTCAAATTTCTCACTCCATTCTATTCAAAACGAAAAACCTGTTGGCAAGCAACAGGTTTTCATTTTAATCACGAATCCGATTTTGTCTATGAAATTCATAGCGATTCGTCCATACTTCGATAAAGTCCTGGGCAAATGGTCCTCTGCGCTGTTTGATCCAGCCAATCAGTTTTTCAACATTTCGATGAAGAATTTGATCGATCACATCAGGATAACCCATTTGTCGCTTATGGTCTTCATATTCGTCTTCATCCAACAGCGTGTAAGACATGTCTGGAAACACTTTGACGTCTAAGTCATAATCGATGTATTTCAACGAGCCATTATTATAAACGAATGGAGAACTGACATTGCAATAATAATAAACACCGTCGTCTCGGAGCATACAGATGATGTTAAACCAATGTTCTGCATGAAAATAGCAGATTGATGGTTCGCGCGTCAACCAAGTTCGGCCATCAGATTCTGTCACTAGCGTCCGTTCATTTGCACCAATTACAATATTATTCGTACCTTTCAGTACAGTTGTTTCCTGCCAGACACGGTGGATTCGGCCGTTGTGCTTGTAACTGTGGATTTGGATTGTTTCACCCTCCGCAGGAATCGCCATGTACTATCCCACCTTCTTGTCTAAGCCATTATTTATCTGCTATTTCAGTATTATATCAACCAATTCTGAAAACATACAGCAATAAGGCATAAGGACCAAAGGATTACATAACGACTGAGCGACCTCCATCGACAATAATCGTTTGACCACGGATCATATCCGAGTCGGGAGAAATCAAGAACAAAGCAGCTTTGACCATATCATCAACCTCAACCATACGGCCTGCTGGTGTATTAATCCGTGCATCATTCAATAAATCATCACGGTTTGGAAAATGTTTTAACGCGTCTGTATCGAGTGCTCCACCGGATACTGTATTGACCGCAATTCCAAGGGGCGCCATTTCTACAGCTAAATAACGTGTCAGTGATTCTACAGCTGCTTTTGAAACACCTATCGTCGTATAATTTTCCAAATAGCGAATTGAACCTAATGAACTAATACCAACAATTTTACCGCCTTTGTTCATTAACTTTGCAGCTTCTTGAGCACCAAATAACATGGCTCTTGCATTAATGTTCATCGTCCAGTCCCAATGAGATTCTTCTAGTTCCATAATCGGTCGTAAAACACCAGAAGCCGCATTGGATACGAAAACATCCAGTCTCCCAAATTCTTCTTTAATGGTCTGGAACATGCCACGCAGTTTCTCAACATCTCCTACATTAGCGCGAACCAGCAAAGCTTTTTGTCCTCGTGCTTCAATTTCTTTTACAGTTTCAAGCGCAGCCGTTTTGCTACGCGCGTAGTTGACGACGATATCGTATCCTTGTTCAGCCAGTGCGATTGCCAGTGCTTTGCCTAGCCCTTTACTGCTACCTGTTACTAATGCTACTTTTTGTTCTGTCATGACTATACATCTCCTCTTTGCTGTAAAGCTGTTTTCATTTTTTGAACCGGTCCTGCAACCGGCAATAACTCTAACTCTTCTGCCGTCACCCATCTCATGCGATCTAGTGCGACTATGTCTTTACTATCGGCAATAAAACCGTCCACGTTCCATGTTAAATGAGAAAAGACATGTTTGAAAGAAGTAATTTTTTCAGCTTTGTCCACGACGCCTTTTAACCTTTCGGACAATTGCTCTTCGATTTCTAGCGGTAGCGCATCTATGGCTGTTTCTAACAGCGGGAACTGCCACATATTCGCTAATAATCCACTTTCTGGTCGCTGTTCCATAAGGAATTTATCTTCATTGCGTATGGCTACCATTGCGTATTGCAATGATTTGGTTTTCTTAGCTTTCGTCTTAATCGGCAATTCATTTTGCTTTCCTTCGTGGAAAGCAGCACAATGCTCTCGCACAGGACATAACAGACATTTCGGCGAAGTGGGCGTACAGATCAAAGCACCCAACTCCATTAATCCCTGATTAAATGAAGAAGGATCCTCATGGCTGATAATTTCTGTGACGGCTTCTTCAAAAATTTTGCGCGTCTTTGGCTTCGCGATATCTTCTTCAATCAGTAAAATTCGCGACAACACACGCATAACGTTGCCATCTACTGCATGCTCTGGAATACCATAAGCAATGCTTAATACCGCTCCTGCTGTATACGGACCCACACCTTTTAAAGAAGAAATTTCTTTTCGACTATTTGGAACGATACCACCATAGTTCTCAGCTACTTCTTTGACTCCAGCTTGTAAATTGCGTGCACGCGAGTAGTAGCCTAGCCCTTCCCATTGTTTCAGTAAAATTTGTTCATCTGCTTGTGCCAAGTCATTCAAAGTGGGAAATTTTTCGATAAAGCGTTTATAATAAGGAATAACCGTATCTACACGGGTTTGCTGTAACATAATTTCTGAAATCCAGATTTGATAAGGATCTGCTGTACGTCTCCAAGGCAAATCTCTCTTTTCCGCTGCAAACCAACTAATCAAGTCATTTTGAAATTGCTTTTTTTCTATTTTAATGGTTATTTCCTCCGTTCAGCTTGATTATTCGAATCCTTTTCCGGGTATATATGACAATGAGGAATCTGTTTATTTTAACAAAAAAATTTAGTTTTTCATAAACATAACTTCTCTAGAGAGGAGATGAGACAATGGATACAGGTACTCATATTGTCATGGGTGTCGCCCTTGGTGGCCTCGCAATGGCCGATCCCGTCGTCGCCAGTCACCCCGTTACCATGACCGCTGTTATTTCTGGTGTTATTATTGGCTCGTTAGCGCCAGATGTTGATACTGTTTTAAAACTGCGAGATAACGCTGTTTATATTCGCCACCATAGAGGTGCAACTCATTCGATTCCGGCAGTATTGTTATGGCCGTTGCTTATAGCAGGTGCGATTTCTCTGATTTTTCCAGAAGCTAATCTACTGCATTTATGGCTTTGGTCTTTCTTGGCTGTCTTTATCCATGTGTTCGTCGATATTTTCAACTCGTATGGTACACAAGCCTTAAGGCCAATCTCTAACCGCTGGATTGCGCTTGGTGTCATTAACACCTTTGATCCGATTATTTTTGGTGCACACGTGCTGGCTTTAACGATATGGGCATTTGGCGCTGATCCTGTTTGGACCATTAGCATCCTGTATATTACCTTATTCTTCTACTATCTTGCACGTTTTGCGCTACAAGCCGCAATTAAAAAAGCCGTTCTCAACACCATCCCAGGTGCTTCTGCCGTTTTTGTGGCACCGACGATGCGTTTTTTTCACTGGCGTATTGCTGCCGACACTGAACGTCACCATTATGTCGGCCGTGCATATGGGCGAACAATCAACATCTACGATAAATTTATGAAAAAAGAAATGCCTGAAAATAACTTGATTCAAGCAGCAATGAAAGACAAAAACATAGCTGCATTCATTTCGTTTTCTCCATTGTACCGTTGGGAAATCAACGAGTACGGCGACATTTTCGAAGTGCGATTGATTGACCTGCGCTATCGCAGCAATGATTATTATCCATTTGTTGCTGTAGCTCATTTGGACAAAGAATGTAAAATTATCAATTCGTATACGGGCTGGATTTTTAGCGAAGACAAGTTAAGAAAAAAACTAGATTTTAGCCATAACTAGAAAACGCACACCCTAGGGTGCGCGTTTTCTTTTTTATGCTAACAACAAAAAACTTTCAGAAATGTACCGATTTGCGCTTTTCTTTGTCTAGGCTCCTGCGCCCAACACCTTGGGTCATAAGTCATCCCGGCTGTGCGGCCAAATGCGCCGCTCTGCCAGTCTGTCTTATGCCTGTCGGTGCTACACGGGCGCTTGCGCTTTTCTTTGCCCAGACTCCAGCGCCCAGATCCTCGGGTCATAAGTCACTCCGGCTGTGTGACAAAGAACGCCACTCCGCCAGCGCGTCTTATGCCCGTCGAATCTACACGGGCGCTTGCGCTTTTCTTTGTCCAGACTCCAGCGCCCAGATCCTCGGGTCATAAGTCACTCCGGCTGTGTGGCAAAGAACGCCACTCCGCCAGCGCGTCTTATGCCCGTCGAATCTACACGGGCGCTTGCGCTTTTCTTTTAGTCGTTTAAAAGATGTGCATATTTCGGATTCGTTCCGGCAAATTCATGAATTTTGTCGCCATAGCTGTCGATCCACTGTCGCATGACTTTTTCAACTACTGCGGTCCCTTGGTAATCGTATCCTGCTTTGGCGTAAGACGATTCAAAGTCAGATGCTAGTAGTTCAACCCATGTCCGTGCTTTCTCTTCTGTAAGATTCGGATTTTTTTCCTGTAACTCAATTGTTAGTTGATCGATAATTTCTTTCATCTTTTACTTCCCTTCTTTCAATGGACGCAGCATCGAAATAGGCAGCGCCTCTGTAAATTTTTCTCCACCCATTCGGTAACCCCAAGCAAAACGACCTTTTAAATAATCGATTTGAAAATAGACATTTGGGTCTCCTTCAATGCGGTATATCTCGCCTTGTTTAAAATCAGCGGGATCCAGCATATAAGCTGCTGCCATCATGGCTTTTCGCTCGAGTACTGCGAATTCATTGACGATGCCTAGTTGCTCAGCTTTTCTAGCTTTTTCTTTTAAGTTAGCAATTTCTCCGCGAAGTTCATGCTCTGTCATGTCACTGTATGGTTTTTTCTCAGTCATCTTCAAGCTCCTTCTTATCTAGATAGTCGTTGATTACTTCACTTGGAAATCCCTTTTGGTAAAGTCCTTGCTTAACTTTCGATTTCAAATCATAGCCGGACAGTTTTGAACTGTGCTTGCGCCATAACTTATCGCCTTGTTCTGCGACAATTTCCAACCACTGATCATCATTTTTCTCAAGGTCAAGTTCTTCAATTGCTAGTTTAATCAACGAATAGTTATAGCCTTTTCTCATCAGGGTGTCATTAATTTTTTGATGGATTTGGCTTGGCGTTTTCATCTTTTCTTTAAGTGCAATTTTCTCTGCAAGGCCTTTGGCAATTTCCAATTGCTCTTCTTCGGAATAGGAATCTAAGACGTCTTTTTGCGTCTGTTTATCAATTCCTCTCTTTTGCATATCTTGCTGGATTGCGCGCGGACCTTTTTTTCCTGATTTGATTTGGGTTCTCATCAGCGCTTCTGAAAATTGTTGATCATCTAAAAAACTATGGACATATAGTTTCTTAATCGCTTCATCTATTACGGCATCTCCGTATTCTTTTTCTTTTAACTTTTGGCGTACTTCTCCTTCGCTTCGCATACGGAAGCCAAGGTAATAAAGAGCTTTATTATAGGCTTTTCGGACTTCGTCTTCGAAGTTAACTTCTTCGATGGTCCATTGGTCCAGCTCTTTGCCTTTTGTCAGCTGATACCTAATAAGCACCGCCTCATCCACGCTAAAAGCATATTTATCTTCGAAAAAGATATTATACCTTTCAGGGTTTTTCTTTCCCTGTGTGATTTTTGAAATAATCGGCATTTACTGGCACCTCTCTTCTCCTTATATTATACACCTTCAGGACAAAAAATGGCATAGCTTAGAGCCATTAAGGGTATGCTAACAAGAAACAGGAGGAGATGGAAATGAAAGTAGCAATTACAGGTGGCACAGGATTCGTTGGCAAAGAATTGACTCGCTTACTACTTGATCGAGGCGATGAAGTAGTTATTTTGACGAGAAATCCAAAAACGACAGCCAATAAAATTACATACGTCAAATGGCTGGAGAAAGATGCTGTTCCAGAAAAACAATTAGAAGGCGTTGATGCTTTTGTTAATTTGGCTGGTACTTCTATTAACGATGGTCGATGGAGTGAAGAACAGAAAAAAATGATTTACTCAAGTCGGATGGATGCCACGAATGAATTATTGCGCATTATTCACAAGCTAGAGAAAAAGCCGAAAGTTTTAGTAAACGCCAGTGCTGTCGGTATTTACCCACCATCTCAAACGGTTACTTATACTGAGGCTTCTGCCGAACTTGGTTCAGACTTCTTGGCACAAACGGTTCGTGATTGGGAAATTTTAGCTCATCGCGCTGAAGAAGATGGATTACGTGTAGCGTGTGGGCGTTTCGGCATTGTTCTTGGGAAAAATGGAGGGGCTTTACCTTTAATGGCTTTGCCTTATAAAATGTTCGCTGGCGGCACTGTTGGGTCTGGTAAACAATGGCTGTCATGGGTTCATATTAAAGACGTCGCTCGGGCATTAGCTTTTGCACTCGATACTGATCAATTAAGCGGCGCCTTTAATGTCACCGCTCCAAGTCCAAAACAAATGAAGGATTTTGGCAAGGAAATTGCCCATACACTTGGACGGCCGCATTGGATTCCTGTCCCATCATTTGCTATGAAAGCTATCTTAGGGGAGAAGAGTCAGCTAGTTCTTGAAGGCCAACGAGTCCTGCCTACGGTTCTTCAGCAACATGGTTTCCAATTCAAGTTTTCTAATTTACGATCAGCACTGGCTGATATCTATAAATAAGACTATAATGGGGAGATGATTAACTGAAGGATGTGAGATCCATGAACGATAAACCTAGTATTGAAGAAGGCCAGAAAATTCCGATGACCATTAAACGACTCGGCATTAACGGCGAAGGCATTGGCTATTTTAAACGTAATGTCGTATTTGTTCCAGGAGCTCTTCCAGGTGAAGAAATCGTGGCGCAAGTAACTGTAGTCAAGCGCAACTTTGCACAAGCACGCATTATTAAAATATTAAGCGCTTCTCCCCATCGTCAGACACCACCTTGTCCAATTTATGAAGCATGCGGCGGCTGTCAATTGCAACACATGACGTATGATCAGCAATTAGTTGAAAAGCGGGATCTTGTCGTACAGGCATTGGAGCGCTACCTAAAAGGGACGACCGTGCATGTTGAGAAAACCATCGGCATGGAAGAACCGTGGCGTTACCGCAACAAGAGCCAATTCCAGACACGCTTAAAAGGCACAAAAGTTATCGCAGGATTGTTTGCAGAAGGCTCTCATCAACTTTTGGATATTGATGAATGTATCGTTCAGCACCCCGATACAACGGTCATTACGAACGCAGTCAAGCGAATTTTGGAAGAATTGAAAATGCCAATATACGATGGCAAGACGATGAAAGGCATTATCCGTACCATCGTTGTCCGCACTGGTGTTAGAACGGGTGAAATTCAGCTGGTCTTAGTGACGACACGTTCGAAGATTCCACAAAAAGAATTATTAATGGAACGTCTGAAAAAAATCGATACAAACTTAGTATCAATCGTTCAAAACATCAATAAAGAAAAAACTTCTTTGATTTTTGGAGACGAAACGATTACATTGTTCGGCAAAGATACGATCCACGAAGAGTTAGGCGAATTGGCATTCGATTTGTCAGCACGTGCCTTTTTCCAACTAAATCCGACACAAACCGTCAAACTATACGATGAAATCAAACGCGCTGCTGAATTAACTGGACAAGAAACGGTCGTCGATGCTTATTGTGGCGTCGGAACGATTGGACTTTGGTTAGCAGACCGTGCTAAAGAAGTTCGGGGCATGGACGTTTTACACGAAAGTGTGGTTGACGCTAAAGCCAATGCCAAAGCACAAGGCTATACAGCAAAATATGTTACAGGTACAGCCGAGAAATGGTTGGAGCTTTGGAGCAACGAAGGATTTGTTCCGGATGTGTTAACCGTAGATCCACCACGTACTGGACTTGCCGATTCACTTTTGCAAACTATTTTAAAAGTAAAACCGAAGCGTTTTGTTTATACGTCTTGCAATCCTTCCACTTTAGCAAAGGATTTACAGCAATTAACTAAAATCTACCGCATTGAATACATTCAACCGGTCGATATGTTCCCACAAACAGCGCAAGTAGAATCTGTTACAAAATTAGTACTGAAATAAAAAAAGCTGATGCTAGAGGTATACCTCTAGGCATCAGCTTTTTTTGTTAAGCATTACTCGTTTTCACTGGATTTTTCAGGGCAATCGGTACTGTAATTATTAGTAAAATACCAGCGATGAGCAGCAGAAAACTTACCCCTCCTGAGAATTGAACAAATAATCCACCCATTGTAGGTCCTGCTAAGCTGCCAATACTAAATCCGATTCCACATAACAAGTTCCCTGTTGGCAATAACTCTTTTGGCATCAAATCTGCCATATAAGATATACCCAGTGAAAATGTTGAACCAACAAACATGCCCGCTACTGCAAAAAATCCAACAGTTACCCAAGCATTCGATTCATAAAAGCTAGCAGTGGCAAAAACTAGCGCTCCACCGGCCAATGCTACTAACAGTACTTTTTTTCGACCGATGCGATCACTCAAATTCCCAAGTGGCAATTGCGTAACAATCGCTCCTGCTGAAAAAGCGGCTAGCATAATCGAAACCATTTCAACTTCAATAGACTGACGAAGCGCATAAACTGGATAAATGGCATTGAGTGAAGCTTCTAAAAACCCATAGCCCAGCGGTGGAAGAAAGGCAACCCAAGCAATGAGGATGGCTGCTTTAAATCGTCCTACCGTACCTTTTGCTGTCATGGCACTTCCCGTAACTTCAGGAAAATCATTTCTAAGCAAAAAAACCAATGACCAAGCTAGCAAACACAATAAACCTGAAATGATGAATGGAAGAGCTTCAAACACTTCCACCATCGGAACAAATAGTGGACCCGCTCCAAAACCGATACTGAAAGACATCCCATAAATCGCGATATTACGTCCTAACCGGTGGTGTGGCGACGTACTCGTAATCCAAGTTTGCGTTGAAAAATGTAAGGCTTGATCACCAATACCAATTAAAATACGCAACACAAACCAAAACAACACTGATTTCCATAACGGAAAAAGAAAAAGCGATACAACAACTAATCCTCCGCCTACTAAAATCAACGGTTTGTAACCAAATTTTCGCAATTGCGGTTCCATAAAAGGCGCGATTACTAATGTTCCAATATACAAACCTGTGGCACTCAAGCCATTTAATGCGGAAGATACACCATCCTGTTCAAAAATAACTGCGATTAATGGCAGCAGCATGCCTTGTGAAAAGCCTGAAATCGAGACAATGGCAACAAGAATCCAAAATCGGCCACGCTCACTTTTTGAAAATTTCTTCATAATGCCTCCTCGAACAAGCATGTTCTTTTGTATTTAATAAGATTTCAGATACAATTCTAACATAGGGAGGCGTTACAAGATGAACTATTCAATGAATGAAAACGGCTTTACAGGGCATTTGCCTTTTGGTGACATCCAAATTTCAGGCGACGAGGAATATGGTTTTAGACCTTATCAATTATTGATCTCTTCGTTGGCTGTATGTAGTGGTGGGGTTATGAGAAAAGTCCTCGATAAAATGAGGATGCCTGCTAAAGATATTCAAATCGAAGTAACAGAAGTTGTTCGCAATGACGAAGAAGCTGGTCGTGTGGAAAAAATTCATTTACACTTTACGATTACTGGTGACATTGACGAAAAGAAAATGGCGCGTGTTATGGAATTAACTCGAAAAAACTGCTCAATGGTTCAGTCGGTAAAGGATTCTATCGAAATCATTGAAAGCTTTGAAGTTCGTCAAACATGATAAAAGGCTCAGTCTATATCTGATGTCAGATTAAGGATGAGCCTTTTACAGTTTATATACAGTTAAGTTATCTTTCATAAATGCCATTTTCGGCTAAGACGCCGGTGAAATGTGCGAACCGCCTCCTTCGAATTTTCTGATGCTGTGATGTGGTTTCGCTGATTCCCTTCGGCCTCCCCTCTCTTTTGATTAACCTTAACTTAACACAAACTTTATATTAAGTAAATATTCAAAATAGTAAAACTAGTAAAATAATTAGTTCTACCTATAGTTATTGAATTCGTCTCCATTATCCGTTACGATTAATAGGCGAAATGAGGTGTATCAAATGGGAAAATCCATTACGAATAAAGAGCAACAAGTTTCTTATATGAAACAGCGCTTAAGCATGTTTTTAGAAGTATTAGATGCTATCGAACCTGAAAACACAGAACTCGAAGACATTGATCGGTTAATCGCGATGGTTGATGATTTGGATGATAAAATGAAACAATTCCAGTCACGTCCTTCTGAAGATCGATAAGCAGTAAATCCGTTGCCTTTTGGCAGCGGATTTTTTTGTCTTTTACTGTAGTGATAGCTGCTCTATTGCTTAGAAGTAATGTGATAGACTACACAGTAATAGAGTTTTAGTTTTTCCTTTCTGCACCTCCGTCCTTCAGAATTTTTAATTCGACAAATCGATTTAGAAAGGCAGGTATCGCTCATGCTATTTTTAAAAACTCATATCGAATTGATTGCCTCGTTGTTTTCAGGATTTTTAATTGTCATCGCGTTTATACTAGATCTGCAACAGTATTCCACTTATTCAGTCACTACCTTTTTACTAGCTTTTGTAATTGGTGGTTATGCCAAAGCCAAATATGGCATATTGAAAACTTTAGAAGATAGACAATTAAATGTTGAAATCTTAATGATTTTAGCAGCAGTTGGCTCTTCTATCATTGGCTATTGGGCAGAAGGCGCCATCCTAATTTTTATCTTTTCTTTAAGTGGCGCGCTAGAAACGTACACAATGAACAAAAGTCGGAAAGAAATTACCTCGTTAATGGAAATACAGCCCGAATCAGCCTGGCGCGTTCAAAATGGACAAACACTGCGTGTCCCTTTAGGTGACTTGGACATTGGTGATTATATCGTCGTAAAGCCTGGTGAGCGAATACCAGTTGATGGGGTTTTACATACTGGCCAAAGTGCTGTAGACGAATCAGCCATCAGCGGTGAAGCTCTTCCTGTCTCGAAGTATGAAGAAGATGAACTATTTGCAGGGACAGTCAATTTGTCAGGTGCCATCACGATAGAAATGACGAAGCCCAGTTCTGAAACTTTGTTTCAAAAAATAATTGATTTGGTTCAGTCGTCACAAAGTGAAAAGTCCCCTTCTCAGCAATTTATCGAACGCTTTGAAGGTCGTTATGTAAAAGCCGTTCTTGTAGGTTTTGTCATCATGCTATTTGCGCCACATTACGTTTTCGGTTGGGATTGGAACACAACACTTTATCGCGCTATGGTCTTACTTGTAGTAGCTTCTCCTTGTGCACTTGTCGCTTCTATTATGCCAGCCACGCTTGCGGCCATTTCTAACGGCGCAAAAACAGGAATTATCTTCAAAGGTGGCATGCATTTAGAAAACCTGAGCTTGGTTCGTGCTATCGCTTTTGATAAAACGGGCACATTAACACGCGGTCAACCTGAAGTTACAGACTTTGTTATTCGCAAAGGCGCAGATCCTCAACTGACAATGGCAAGAATTGCAGGAATTGAGACACAATCGAATCATCCTTTAGCAAAAGCTATTAGTGATTTTGTTGTTTCTAAAGGAATTGTTCCATTGCCTAACTTATTAATTGAAGATATTCCAGGTAACGGCTTAAAAGCAATAATTGAACAAGAAGAATTTCTCGTCGGTAAGCCGAAATTTGTTGGCGAACAGCTAGCAGAAGTTTTTGAAAATGGGCTATTGGCGAAACTAGCCAATCAAGGAAAAACGGTGACCTTCGTTCGAGACCGCGAAGGAATTCTTGCCGCTATGGCGTTAAAAGATACAGTTCGTACTATTACCAAGGCAACGATTAATGAGTTGGAAAAACTAGGGGTTTACTGCATTATGCTAACAGGTGATAACCACAAAACAGCAGCGGTGATTGCCAAAGAAACTGGAGTCACTGACTATGTCGCAGAATGCATGCCTGCTGATAAAGTAGAAGAAATAAAGAAGTTGTTAAAAAAGTATAAATACGTTGCGATGACAGGTGATGGCATAAATGACGCACCTGCTTTAGCAACGGCAACAACTGGCATTGCGATGGGTGCTGGAACCGATATTGCACTGGAAACCGCTGATGTTATTTTGATGAAAAACGATTTATCGCGCATAGTCTACGCAATCAAGCTTTCACGCAAAATGCAGCGGATCGTCAAACAAAATATTTTCTTTTCTGTTTCAGTCATTATTTTATTGATCATCTCAAATTTTTTTCAGACGATTACTTTGCCCATTGGCGTCATCGGACATGAAGGCAGTACCATTTTAGTTATTTTAAATGGGTTGCGTATGTTGAATCGCAGCATATAAAAAGAAGGCATTCTGAATGAGTGACAATTCAGGATGCCTTCTTTTTGAAATGTCGCCGTTCTTTCATGACAGCGTTAATCTGCCCACCAATTATTAATACCATAGCCGAAATATAAAGCCAAAGCATTAAGATAATCACGCCTCCGATGCTACCGTAAGTTGCTGAAAAATTACCGAAATTGCTGATATAAATTGAAAACAGATAGGAAATCACCAACCAACCAATTGCGGCAAATGCAGCGCCTCCTAAGACGCTTAAAATATTCATTTTTACGTTTGGAGCTAGCCAGTAAATGATGGCACAAGCAACAAATGTAATAATCGTTGGGATGGTAAAACGGATTGAGCTCCAAAGCGCAAGAAACCCTTCTTCCAATCCTAGAAACGAAAAAATCAACAAGCCAAGCTGTTCACCGAAAACGGGCAATGCTAAAGCAATAATCAAAATAAAAATTAGCAAAATGGTCATCAAAATAGACATACCACGCGCGATGAGAAGCGGACGATTTTCTGTTACTTTATAAGACGTATTCAACGACTTGATTAACGAATCCATCCCTAAACTTGCTGACCAAATCGTCGCTAAAATCCCAAAGGATAACAATCCCGTGTTTTGACTTGTCAAAATCTCTTGTAATGTGCTTTCAATCAGCACATAAACCTCTCCAGGTACCACTTCTTGCATATAACTAAAAATTTGCTCTTCTGACAAAGATAAATACGGTAAAAGGGTTACTAAGAAGATCAGTAGAGGGAAAATGGACAATAGGAAAAAAAACGCCAACTGTGC
Organism: Planococcus sp. ANT_H30; assembly: GCF_008369335.1. Taxonomy (NCBI): domain Bacteria; kingdom Bacillati; phylum Bacillota; class Bacilli; order Caryophanales; family Caryophanaceae; genus Planococcus; species Planococcus sp. ANT_H30. The sequence goes on from NZ_VOBJ01000011.1 coordinate 27,839, forward strand.
TCCTAGTCCTGGCACGTCGACGTCTTTAATCCGTTGCAACAATTCTTTTAAAAACCCGCTAGTCGTTGTTACATCAAACCTATTTAAACGGGCGCGTTCTTTACTATTAGTTGGTTGTTGCCCTGCAGGTTTCATCGGGACAAACAGCCTATAATCGATTTTGGGAATTTGAACTCCCATTAGCTTGATTTTTTGTGTGGCCGGCATCGTTTGATGATGATCCAGAAGTGCTATCGTTGTCTCCTAAAGAAGTGCTTGGTGATGGATTGTCTTCTTTGACGGCTGATATTACATCATCTTTTGTTTCAACAACAGCCGCTTTTGTATCCATAAATACCTCTTTTGTTTCGAGTGCCATTTCTTTTACTTGTGGTGTCATTTCTTTCAATTCATTTACTTTACTGCCAACGTAAGAAGCATCTTCAGAAATACGAGAATATAGGTTTTGTGCTCTTTCAGCTTGATGCTGGAAAGCCTGTACCAATTCATCTCTATTTGATGCATAGTATTTTGCGCTATTGCTTGCTTTTTTCGATTTTTGAACAACATCGTTTCTAGTATTACTGTCGAGTAATGAAACAATAATTCCTACTGCTGCCCCTACTAATAAACCTGTCATTAACTTGTTTTGACTCATCCTAAATTCCTCCTAAGATAAAAATAATTTTTCACATCTGTTTAGAATTTTCCCTAATCTTAAAAATTTTAAACGCTAATCTAAAAGTTATTTTTAAAAAATAGCTTGACTATCTTTAAAAAATTTCGGAATATTATGTTTACGGGAGGTTTTACAGATAAAAAGGAGAGATAGAAGGGGGAGAGATTATGTCACAAGTTGAAGAGTTATTGGGCACAATTAGCGGTTACATATGGGGACCGCCTTTATTGATTTTATTAGTAGGTACTGGAATTTTCTTAACTGTCCGTCTCGGTGTTCTACAGCTTCGTCTATTGCCCTATGCCTTGAAACTAGTTTTCACTAAAAATACGGATAAAAGCTCTGAAGGGGATATCAGTCACTTTCAGGCACTCTCCACTGCCATGGCTGCTACAGTCGGTACCGGTAATATTGTTGGTGTCGCAACAGCGGTTATTCTCGGCGGACCAGGTGCTATTTTCTGGATGTGGTTCTCAGCATTCTTCGGGATGGCCACGAAATACGGTGAAGCGGTTCTCGCAGTCAAATACCGTGTAGTGGATGCTAAAGGTCAAATGGCTGGAGGACCTATGTATTACTTGGAGCATGGATTAAAACAGAAATGGCTAGCTGTTTTATTTGCTATCTTCGGTGCCCTTGCTGCTTTTGGTATTGGTAATGGCACACAGTCAAACTCAGTTGCTTCGGTTGTTCGTGATACGTTCAGCGTGCCCACATGGATTACAGGCATTATTTTAACCATTTTTACGGCGTTGGTTCTGCTCGGTGGAATTAAGAGCATTGGACGCGTTACTTCATTCTTTGTTCCTTTCATGGCATTGTTTTACATAATCGCAGGAATTATTATTATGATTTTGAACATGGAATTGATTCCAGGAGCTTTTGCTACAATTTTCAGTGCTGCCTTTACAGGTGAAGCAGCAGTTGGTGGTGCTATTGGTGCCGCTATCCGCTACGGTGTGGCACGCGGCGTCTTCTCCAACGAAGCAGGACTTGGTTCCGCTCCGATTGCAGCAGCTGCTGCCATAACAGATCTTCCGGGACGTCAGGCATTGGTGTCTATGACACAAGTGCTTTTCGATACAATCATCATTTGTTCGATTACAGGTGTCACCATTGTCATGTCGGGTCTTTATAAAGACGAGTCACTGGAAGGCGCTGCTTTAACAACTGCTGCTTTTGAACAATTTTTAGGAAGTGCCGGTCCACTTGTAGTGGCGATTGGCTTAATTTTCTTTGCATCCTCTACGATTATTGGATGGTCTTATTACGGAGAGAAATGTTTCCAGTATTTATTCAAAAACCCAGCATTGTTAGTCGTTTATCGCATTGCTTTCGTAGCGATGGTTTTCGTCGGTGCAACCGTTTCACTTGATGTTGTTTGGACGTTCTCTGACGTGATGAATGGTTTGATGGCGTTCCCGAACTTAATTGGTCTTCTTGGTTTGTCTGGTGTTATTGTCTTCGAGACAAAACGCATCGTTGCCAAAATCAAAGAAGAAAAAGAAGCAGAACGCTCTGGCAATTGACATTGCATTTGAATAATGAAATGATAAAGTATACCCATCCGAAAGGCAGGAACTTATCATGGACTTATCAACACCTTCTCCAGAGAATGTTAGCTTTATGATTGAAGAAATAAAAGCAAAATTACGCATGGTTAATGTAGATGCAATGAAAGCTGAGCATTTTAATGCATCTCAATATGAAGACTTGCATGAGCTTTACGAAGTTGTCGCAAATCGCGATAAATTTAGTACGAGCGAAATGCAGGCCATTGCTACTGAGCTTGGTTCTTTACGTAAATAAGATAGTTAAAATCCCCTGAAGGAGACTCCTTTAGGGGATTTTTGATTTGATGCTGTTAATGTGCCTGTCGGAGCAAAACGGTCGTTTCAGCTTTTCTTTTTGGCTAGCTTCAACGACCTGCTCCTCGGGTCATAAGCCATCCCGACTATGCGCCTGTAAACATGCCGCTTCGCCGGTCTGTCTTATGCCTGTCGGTGCAAAACGGTCGTTTCAGCTTTTCTTTTTGGCTAGCTTCAACGACCTGCTCCTCGGGTCATAAGCCATCCCGACTATGCGCCTGTAAACATGCCGCTTCGCCGGTCTGTCTTATGCCTGTCGGTGCAAAACGGTCGTTTCAGCTTTTCTTTTTGGCTAGCTTCAACGACCTGCTCCTCGGGTCATAAGCCATCCCGACTATGCGCCTGTAAACATGTCGCTTCGCCGGTCTGTCTTATGCCTGTCGGAGCAAAACGGTCGTTTCGGCTTTTCTTTTTGGCTAGCTTCAACGACCTGCTCCTCGGGTCATAAGCCATCCCGACTATGCGCCTGTAAACATGCCGCTTCGCCGGTCTGTCTTATGCCTGTCGGTGCAAAACGGTCGTTTCAGCTTTTCTTTTCATAATGTACGACATACCAGCCGCCTTCTTTTATAACAGTTTGGATGCTGAGTAGTTCGAGTCCTGCTTGTTCTCCCCATTCAGCTAGTTCTTCGCGTTCAGGCAACCGGTATAGGTTGTCGAATGATGAGAAAAAGCTATTAAAGACATTGGCAAAAGGTGGGCTGTCACTACCTCCGGCAATAGGTGTAATGATGGATAACATGCCTTCTTCTCTAACCCAGCTAGCCAATTCGTTGAAAAGTTCTTGACGTTTTTCAAGGTCGATATAGTGAATGACGTTGTTCATCATGACCATGTCTTGTGGGTTGTCAGGTTTGTATTTCCAAAGATCTGCTTGTTCGATTGTAATGTTTTTGTTTTTTTCCGTTAGTTTCTTCGCAACTTCTATTACTGAAGGGCTGATTTCAATGCCTGTGAAATGTGTATTGGGGAAGCGTTCAGCTAACTTTTTGATGTAGCCACCTTCGCCGCAGCCAATATCTAATACTGAATCCGCATGTGTTTCTTTTAAGCGTCTAGCTATTTTAGGTAAGGCCAATACTTCTAACAAACGACTTGTTTCTGCTACTGTCGACGCATGTTTTTCTTCATCGTAATGAAGACGCTCTTGGTTACGCATCATGTCTGGATAACTTAAAAGTGTTGGAATGTGCAATTCCATCATTTCTTTCAGTAGCACACCTGAAGAATTATTGCCCTTTGGTTTTGGCAATTTCCAGGCATTCCACGTTTTGTAGCGATTTCTTTCCATCTCTTTTAAATGACCGATAGAAACCCCAATACTCACCCACTGCGTTAAAAGATCTTCATCAAGTTGCAACGCATCTGACACGTCAAATTTTGTCATGGGTCGATCAAACGCTTTAAACAAATCTAGCTCATAGCCAACATATGCGTGCCAGCTATACAAAAAAGGTTCGTTCCGTTTCATATACATCCTTGCCTTAAACATCTTCATTACATCAATCATGTGAGTCCCTCCGTTTTCCATGGATAATCTTCTTCCGGTGTATAATACCTTAATTCTTTCGTATCTTTAGCTAAGTCTTTTATACGGACTGGCATAATGCCTCCTTGAATAAATCGGTCTCGAACGTTTTCTTTCCACATGCCTAGTCCTGAAACATTCAGCATTTGTTTAAAATGAAGAATTGGATCTTCTTCCATTCGTTCAAATGTTCGCTGACGTAAGTAACTCACCGGTTTAAATGGAAACGAATAAGCCAGTGCGGCTAAATGACTTAGCTGGATAACATGGTCCGCCCGTTTATAGCGAACCTTTTCGTACCATTTTAAATTAGTAAGATCGGTTTGTTGCCGTTCAAACATATCTGCCGTTAGTTCGCCGAGAACATCGGCATCTTGAATTGCCATGTTCATGCCTTCTCCTGCCATTGGATGAACCGCATGACTGGCATCTCCAATAATAGCCTTATTGTCTTTTACATATGAATCAGCATGATACATTACAGGAATCATTAATTGTATTTTTTTCCAATCAAGCAATTGCTGTACATAGCCGTCTACTACAGGTGCTAAGTCTGTATAGAGTTTATGAAAATGACTAATTGGTTTTTCTTTTAATGCTTTGTAATCTCCAGGGGGTATTAAATAAACACTGCGAACCTGATCGTCCGGCAGTGGAAAAAGGCCCAAAAAGCGATTGTATGTAGAAATAATTTTACCATCTGTAAAATCTTCTGCACGTGGAAACGTCACTGTTAGAAAGTGGTGGTTGTAAGTAGTTTGTTTGACCTCAACTTCCATCGCTTTACGCGTAACCGATGAACGCCCTTCTGCTCCGAAGAAAAACTGTGCTTCTACTTCAAATTTTTCTGTCCCTTTTTGAAGCAAAGCTGTTCCCTCTCCATAGCCTTTACAAGCCACACCCTTTAAATAGTGGAAATTATCAAACGCACAAGCGGCTTTTAAAATGACGGACTTTAATTCTTCATGATGCATCATATAAGCTGCATTGTACTTACCCGGCAGCACACTATAATCCATGAACGATTGATCTTTTACTTGCAAGGAACTTGAAAGTTCCAGCATATCTAAAACTTTTATTTCATTTGAGCGATTGCATATTTGTTCGTACAGTCCAAGACTATCGAATATTTGCATACTTTTTGGCTGTAGCAGTTCTCCCTTATAAGTAGGTGCCTTAACAGCCATCCGTTCAGCGAGAACTACATTGACACCACGTTGCACCAATTTCAAAGCAAGCGTCAATCCTCCAATGCCCCCACCGCCAATGAATACATCTGCTTTCATCCGCATCATCCCCTTGTGGCTCTTTACCCTAAATTCAATGGAATGAAAACCCATTAAATGCTTCAACTAAAAAAAGAAGCCCACGAATGGACTTCTCTACACAAGCTATTTTTAAAGTTTATTGTAAGCTACAGCAAGTTCTGCTCCAACTTTTGCATTATGCTTCACTAATTCGATATTAGCGACCAAGCTTTTTCCTTCAGTCAATTCTTTCACTTTACCTAGAAGGAAAGGAGTTACTTCTTTACCAGAAATGCCGTTGTCATTTGCTTCAGCCATTGCCTGTGCAATGATGCCGTTAATGAATGACTCTTCTAGAGCATGTTCTGCTGGAATTGGGTTGGCAATAACTGCTCCGCCTTTGATTCCTAAATCCCATTTCGCTTTTAAGACTTGTGCAAGTTCTGCTGCATCGTCACTGCGGAACGTTAAGTCAAATCCGCTTGAACGCGTGTAAAATGCCGGCATTACATTTGTCTGATAGCCGATAACTGGAACGCCTTTTGTTTCAAGGTACTCCATTGTTAAGCCGATATCCAAAATCGATTTTGCACCTGCACACACAACAGCTACTCCCGTATTGGATAACTCTTCAAGATCAGCTGAAACATCCATCGTCGTCTCAGCGCCTCTATGCACCCCGCCTATGCCGCCTGTTGCGAAAACACGAATGCCCGCAAGTTCTGCACAAATCATCGTCGCAGCCACCGTTGTAGCACCGATTTTTTTTGTAGCGATTAATTGGCCGATATCTCTTCTTGAAACTTTAGCAACACCAGGTGTATTGCCGAGCAATTCAAGCTCTTCTTCGGATAAACCAATTTTAATCTTGCCATCCATAATGGCAATGGTTGCTGGAACTGCTCCATTGTCACGGATAATTTGCTCGACCATACGAGCCGTTTCGACATTCTGTGGATAAGGCATACCGTGTGAGATAATCGTCGATTCAAGTGCTACGATCGGTTTTTTGCCCTCTAGTGCCTGCTGTACTTCAGTTGAATAAGATATCATGTTTGTCATTGTAATTCCTCCAGTTCTTTTTGTAGTTGTACTGCCGTCAATTCGTGCCGTACTGTGTCGTTACTTGCTAGCGTTTTTGCTGCATTCATCATACCTGTACGGATAATTGTTTCGAATTCTTGATCCTCCATGACACTGTGGACAATGGCACTTGAAAATGCATCGCCAGCCCCTGTTACATCGGTAACTTGATCGACTTGCATAGAAGGATAATAACGAATGCCGGTAGAATTCCCAGCCATTGCTCCTTCTTTTCCAGCTGTAATAACTACAGCTTCCGCTCCTCGATTTACTAATTGTTGAACTGCTTGTTGCCAGTCATCTAGTGAATCGATGGACACTTGCAAATATTTACTTGCTTCGTCACGGTTTAAGATTAGCCAGCTGATTCCAGTCAAATCTTCACTTAACCGATCCATTTTTGGAGCAGATACGGGAATGACCGCCAGCGGGATTTTATTGGCAGAAGCTAACTGTCTTACATATTCAACAGTTTCCAGAGGACAATTTAAATCGATGACGAGAAAAGCAGCTGATAATAGCGTACTGTCATTTTTAGAAATATACTCCGGTGTCAGAAAATCGTAAATTTTCATATCAGCCATCGCCAACAGCATTTCACCATCGGGTTCTAAAATGGCTGTGTATGTTCCCGTCGAAAATCCTTCGACAGCTTTGGTTAGTTCAGTCGACATAAATGAGTTTGACGCTGACTCGATTAACTTCCATTCTGAATCATTGCCTACAATGGACAAGAGTTTAACAGAATGACCGAGTCTTCCTAGATTCTCGGCTACATTTCTTGCCACTCCACCAACACTACCGGATACTGATGCAGGATTTGACGTTCCCATCTGCGCTCGATGTTGAATCAGAAATTTTCTGTCGACATTGGCACCACCGATGCAGATCACCGTTTTTTCTTCTGGCAACACATAAGCACGTCCTAAAATCTTTCCTTGTTTCATTAAGTTCGAAATAAAGTTGGCAAGCGACGGTCTAGACATATTCAAGTGTTCTGCCATCTCCTGCTGTGACAAATAAGGGTTTCGCCGGATCAATTCCAACACTTCTACTTCTTTTTGATTCATCGTAACACCTCCAACTTAAACATTTGTTTAAATCATAAACTTTTATAACTAAAATAGCAAGTAAAAATAGTAATTCGAATATCGTTATAAATTGTTGCAGGTAGTAACTGAAAATTGCTACTATAGATAGGATGAGAGGAGAGATTTATTTGACATCATTTAATGAAAAGTTATCTCGCTATGCTGAACTGGCTATAAAAGTGGGAGTAAATATCCAACCTGGTCAACAACTTTATATTGCTGCAACCATTGATTCGGCACCATTCGTTCGTTTACTTACAGAAAAAGCATATCAAACAGGGGCTAAACAAGTCTATATTGATTGGGCTGACGATACCGTTACACGGCTGCGCTTTGAATTAGCGCCAGAAGAGGCGTTTACTGAATTTCCTGCCTGGAAAGTACAAGAGCGTGAACAATTAGCAGAGCAAGGTGCTGCATTTATTAGCATCGTGTCACAGAGCCCGGATCTATTGACGGGAATTGATGCGACACGTATTGCAGCTTCACAAAAAGCTACAGGTCAAGCATTGAGTAAATATCGGCAGTATGTCCAATCAGACAAAATTAGTTGGACAGTTCTTGCAGCACCTTCCCAAAAATGGGCAGCTAAAGTATTTCCAGACGTACCAGCAAATCAGCAAGTTGACATGCTATGGGATGCCATTTTCAAAGCTGTACGTGTAGACTTAGATCAACCAATTGAAGCATGGGCTGAGCATGATCGCTTATTGCATACCAAAGTCGATTATTTGAACGACAAAAAATATGCGAAACTTCATTACACATCACCGAAAACAGATTTGGAAGTTGCTCTTCCAGCAGGACATCTTTGGTGTGGTGCAGGTTCAGTTAACGAAAAAGGCGATACGTTCATGGCAAATATGCCAACTGAAGAAGTATTCACCGTTCCTCATAAAACGGGTGTAAACGGCTATGTTTCGAGCACAAAACCACTGAGCTATGGCGGCAATATTATTGATGACTTTAAAGTAACGTTTAAAGATGGGAAAATCATCGACGTGACTGCAGCACAAGGAGAAGAAGTCTTGAAACAATTAGTTGCTACTGATGAAGGTTCACACTTCCTTGGTGAAGTGGCGCTGGTTCCTCATCAGTCACCGATTTCTGATTCGAATATTCTTTTCTATAACACATTGTTTGATGAAAATGCTTCAAACCATTTCGCTATCGGAAGTGCTTATGCATTCTGCCTTGAAGGTGGGAAAACCATGTCACCAGAAGATTTGTTGAAAAACGGCTTGAATCAAAGCATCACACATGTTGATTTTATGGTTGGGTCTTCTGAAATGAATATTGATGGGATCTTGGAAGATGGTTCCCGTGAGCCGATTTTCCGCAACGGCAATTGGGCATTTTAAGTATCGATAATTCGACACTTATTTTTTGCTTCGATATCGGGTATACTTAATATTGATAATTACAGTTTAGAGAGGAGTTATCATTATGTTTTACGATCTTACCGTAGTACTTGGCTTTATGGCCGTAATCTTCATGTTTTTCTTTACGCTTCTTCACTTTCTTGGGAAAGAGCTCCACACGCACGACGCAGAACATGTAGATCCTATTCCTGAAAAAAAATACTAAGCGATAAAAGCCGGTTTCTTCATTGAAGCCGGTTTTTATGTTTGTTACTATATCTCTTGTTCTATACGAGCAGAAGGTTTTAATAAAATACCTGTTACCAGATCATTAAGTAGTCTAGCCACTCAGTCTACTCTGTATGAAAACAACTGTATTTTTCCCTTCCGCTATGTTTTAGGTTCCTTCGACACTTTCACTTAGTCTTCTATAATGGTAAAATCCGTACTAGTTAGCGTCTTTATTTATAGGAGGAATTCACGTATGTTTTCTGCAACAGCTATTGGGATTGATTTAGGAACTGCAAATATATTAGTGTATACAAAAGAAAAAGGCATCATCATAAATGAACCTTCTGTAGTCGCATTGGATGCGAAAACTCGGAACATCTTAGCGGTTGGTAATGAGGCGAAAGCCATGCTTGGCAAAGCTCCTGACTCTATTGATGTGATTCGCCCTTTAAAAGACGGCGTTATCGCAGATTTTGATGTAACAAGAGAACTTTTAACAATTATTATGCAAAGAGCTGCTAAGCAATTAGGCAGCGCTTTTCGTAAGCCTAACGTTATGGTCTGCACACCTTCTGGAGCTACCACGGTCGAACGCCGCGCTATTCACGATGCAGTGAAACAAGGCGGTGCTAAGACCGTTCACTTAATCGAAGAAACTGTCGCAGCAGCTATTGGTGCGGATTTACCAATTAGTGAGCCGGTTGCAAGCGTTATTGTAGACATTGGTGGCGGCACAACAGAGGTTGGCATCATTTCTTTTGGTGGTGTGGTTTCTTCAAATACAGTAAAAGTGGCAGGCGATCGCATGGATGAAGATATCATTCATTATGTCCGCAAAAAGTACAATGTCTTAATCGGCGAACAGACTGCTGAAAATATCAAAAAAGAAATTGGCTATGCACCTGTTCCACATGAAGCTGAATACATGGATATAAGGGGCCGCGATATCTTAACCGGATTGCCGAAAACCATCAACTTAAGTTCTCACGAAACACAAGAAGCGCTAAAAGAATCGCTATCTGCCATTTTAGAATGCATCCGTGCGACCTTGGAAAATTGTCCTGCTGAATTATCAGGCGATATGGTTGACCAAGGTGTCGTTATTTCTGGAGGTGGTGCATTGCTAAAAGGCATGCAAGAATGGTTATCAAAAGAAATTTCGGTACCTGTTCATATCGCGCCACACCCTCTTGAGTCTGTCGCTATTGGCACAGGCCTATCACTTGGCATGATTAAACAACTCGAAAAAATGTCACGTTGATCAGTAAAAGCTAGGAGGCTGTCCCAAAAGTCATAAAAAAAGACTTTTGGGGACAGCCCCTTTTTTTATTTGTGAGAAAAGACGATTTTTATGTGAAATCTGGAGATGACTTTCCCGATAGTACGGAGAAAGTGTGTTCAGTCCTATCCAAGAGCAATCGGTCGTTCAGGCGATTCCTCTTCCTGGGCCTCGATAAAGTGCATACGACGTTCGGGATTGTGGCATGGACCTACAATCTCCTAGAAAGTAGCGGGCATTCGGCAACTGCTTTCAAGGGACTTATGAGACACCCCCCTGTTTTTCTTCGGTTCGAGAACCTGTTTTCTAAATTTTTTATAAAAGACAAGCTGTTAACAAAAAAAGAAAGTTAATAGATGACTTTTTTCCTGATTTTTTGCATTATGTCAGTTTCAATTCGTATTTTTCAGACATTAGGATTAAACTTAATAAGTATCAGTCGATAAGGGGGAACTATAATGGCTTTATTAGACCAAATCTTAGAGTACAACGAAGTGTTCGTAAAGGAAAAGCGTTACGAGGAATTTATAACGACTAAATTTCCGGATAAAAAATTCGTCATTTTAACATGTATGGATACACGACTTTTAGAAATGCTACCGAAAGCGATGAATTTCAAAAATGGGGATGCGAAAATTGTTAAAAGTGCCGGAGCTGTCATCAACCACCCATTTGGTGGTATTATGCGCAGCCTACTTGTAGCTGTATACGAACTGAATGCAGATGAAATTTATATTGTTGGCCATCATGACTGCGGCATGTCTGCTATAGATCCTGATGTAATCCTTGATAAAATGAAAAAACGAGGAATAGATGAAAAGACCATTGAGATGATGAAGTATTCAGGAGTCAATTTAGAAGGTTGGCTTGGTGGATTTGACGACGTAGCAGAAAGTGTCGCTCATAGTGTCGACATGGTACGTCATCATCCCTTACTAGTCAATACAGTCCCAGTTCATGGCCTGGTTATTGATCCAACTACTGGAAAATTAGATGTTGTTGTTAATGGAAACGAAAACCGCTGAGAGTTTCTCAGCGGTTTTGTTTTTGGTAATAGATGTAATCAAGCGCCATGCCTTCTTTCCCGAATTGCCGTAGCAAAGACGTTACCTGCCCCCTGTGATAGCTAGCATGATTAACAAAAGTGAATAGCATTTCTTCTCTAGTTGTGGAAAAATCATCTCCGCGCATATTTCGATAATGGAGCGTTTCTTGCCACTGCGCTTCAGGTAAAGAGGCGAAAAATAATTCCATTTCAGCATGAAGCAACATAAAACTTTCTGCTGCTTGTTCCGTTGTTTCTACATCGAAATGTTCAAATGTCGGATTCGCTACACCTGACATTCGAAGCAACCACAGTTTTTCCACGCCTAAAACATGCTCTGTTGTTTCTTGAATCGAAGCAAAAGAATTGATTCCTTCTGTTTTGTAAAGTTCTTCGCCTAAATCTCTAACGTGTTGCAGGCAGGCTAATGTGGCCCATTTGTGATAGGAGAACATTTTGTCTTTGTTCAATTTACACACCTCTCTCTACCGCTACTCACGATTCAAACCAACGTCGCGCATCTTTCCACCATTTTTTATAGGTGGCCTTGCCCTTTCAAAATTCTTCCTCAATTACTGAATAATAAAAATGGTCTTTCCACTCACCATTTATATAGAGAAAACTCTTCAACAAGCCTTCTTGTCGAAAACCCGTTTTCTCCAACACGCGAATAGAGCCCACATTATCCGGAGAAACATAAGCTTCGACTCGGTGAAGACGAAGCTGTTCAAAACCAAAGACCGTCATTAAGTTGACTGCTTCTGTAGCAATCCCTTTACCCACATACACCTTATCAATCGAATAACCGATCAAAGCACTTAAAAAAGGCATCCGTTTCACGCTGTACACGGAGATGTGTCCAATCAACTTATTGGTATTGTGTTCAAAGATCCCAACGCTGTATTCTCGATTTTCTCTCGCTTGATAAATCGATTCCCGAATTTTTTCTCGCTGAACGCTCGCTGAGAAATAGCTGTCTCGATGACGTGGTTCGTAGACAGACCAGTATTCTCGGTTACGAAGCAGCAATTGCACCATTTCCTCTGCATCTTCAACCGCTAAACTGCGCAGATAGCATGTCTGCCCTTCAAAAAGCAAATTCACACTAGGCCTCAGTAGATGTCAATGAAATGAATTCCTTGGCATCTTGAACACATAAGGCAATTCCTTTTTCCCAAAACGCCTGTTGTGTAATATCTTCGCCTAAATGCTTCATTGCTAAGTCTTCTGCTGACATTACCGCTGTATCACGAAGTAAAGCCATGTACTTTCCTTCAAAACTATCCCCTTCTTCTAAAGCTTTTGCGTATACGCTCAAAGAGAATAAATAACCAAAGGTGTAAGGGAAATTGTAAAAAGGTACTTGGGTAATATAAAAATGCAATTTGGATGCCCAGAAATGTGGATGCGTTGACGCCAATCCGCCCGCAAATCCTTCTGTTTGAGCCTGCTCCATTAATTCATTTAATCTAGCTGCAGGAACAACACCATTTTTACGTTCTTCATAAAAACGAGTTTCAAAAAGGAAGCGCGAATGAATGTTCATGAAGAAAGCAACACTACGCTGAACTTTATCTTCTAGCAACGCAATTTTCTCTTCATTGGACTGGGCATTTTTCACAGCTGCATCTGCCACAATCATTTCTGCAAATGTAGACGCTGTTTCTGCGACATTCATGGCATACGAACGGTTTAACGCGTGAACTGGACGAAGAGCGAAAGAATGAAATGCATGCCCAAGTTCATGAGCCAAAGTTGCCACATTAGACATCGAGCCACTATAAGTCATGAAAATACGCGATTCTTCACCTAATGGCAAGCTTGTACAAAATCCACCAGGTCGTTTGTTCGGACGATCTTCTGCTTCGATCCAGCCATTTTCAAAAGCTTGCTGTGCAAATTGCTCTAGTTCCGGACCAAATTTTCCAAATTGCTTAAGGATAAATTCTGCCCCTTCTTGATAAGAAAATTGTTGCGTACTTTCCGTTACTGGTGCATCCACGTCATACCAATCCAGTCCGTCTTTTCCAAGTAGTTTTCCTTTTTGGTTTAAATAATCAACAAAAGGCTGTTTGTTTTTACTAATAGCTCCCCACATGGCATCTAAGGTTTCTTGCTTCATGCGATTAATGTGTAAGGGTTCTTGAAGGGGATTGTCCCATCCACGTTTTTTATACGTTTCCAAACGAAAGCCACCAATGGAATTCAAGGTTTTGGCAAAGAATTCTTCTTTCTCTGTCCATGCTTCCTCTAATTTTTGGTAGGACTCTTTTCGAACTGCTGCATCTTTATGAGAACTCAGATTATTCGCTTGTCCTACCGATAATGACTTCTCTTCGCCGTCCACTGTGACTGTAACGTTAATTTCGCCAACTAGCATATCGTATAATTGGCCCCAGCTGTGATACCCGTCAATACTTAACGCGGTAATCAAGCCTTCCTCTTTTTCAGAAAGTAACATTTTTGCCTCGTCACGCCACTCGTTTAAGACAAACGTAAATTTACGTAAAGACTCTTCGTTTACTAGTTCGTTCCATATGCCATCCTCGGTCTTTACTAAATCTTGTTGGATTTTCTGAAAAGAGTTTTGGAAACGTGCAGATAAGGTCGAAGCTTCACTTTCTAAAATACCTGCTTTTTTATCTTGTGTATTTTGTGCCATCAAACAGCCAATAAATGAACCTGCTTGACTGAGATGGCGCATTACATGGCTCATTTGTTCAAGCAAGTCAGCAACTTTTGGTGCATCTTCTTTCGTCGTTAGTACTTCAAATTTTTGGACGTGCTCTTCAAATTCAGAGAGTTTGTTTACTGCCTCGTCCATATGTAGCCGCAATTCCCGCGATTCACTTCCTCCTGGAAATAGCGTGTCCAAATCCCATTGTTCTGGATAGGTAACTGTCATAATTTCTCCTCCTGATAAACTAAATTTTCTAAAAACACTTCTTTAGTATATCATTTTTCTTTCCGAAACCGGAACAATATTCCACTCTTCAAGCTAATACTTCACCTTATCGACATGTTTAGGGATTTTTTTGGAAAAGGTTAATTGTTGATTGAAACGACGACAGGTATACTAAAATGAAGGAGGGATTCTGCATGATTCGTATTTTACTTATGACAATTTCTTTTATTGCTGTCGTTGTCATGAATACTTTGGCAAATACCTTGCCGTTAAACGATCAAACTACAGGTGACGTGTCTAACCGACTGTTAGTCTTGTTTACACCAGCCGGTTACGTATTTTCAATTTGGTCCATCATCTATCTTTTGCTGGCTGTTTGGATTGTTGCTTTCTGGATACGTTTAAGAAAAGGACAGACCCCTTCACACAAGATCACTTTGTTTTTCGTCTTAAGCTGCCTGTTCAATATAAGTTGGCTCCTGTTATGGCATTATGAGTTTTTTGCCTGGTCCATTGTCGCCATGCTTGGCTACTTGATAGCGTTGATTGCTCTTTACCTGCAATATGGAAATTCGGAAAGATCGTTTACTGAACGGCTGCCTATTTCAATCAATATGGGATGGATTAGTGTAGCCACTATAGCCAACATCAGTTTCGTCTTAACTTTTTACAATTGGAGCGGTTGGGGGTTGAGCGATCAGCTGTGGACAGTTATTATGTTGACAGTCGCGACTGCAATCGCTTTGCATATTCGGTTTCATCATATGGATATTCCTTTCGCTTTGGTCTTTATATGGGCGTTCATTGGAATTGCTGTTAAACACGGTACAGACGAAATGTTAGTAACAACCGCATCTCTTTTCTTGAGCGGCGTTATCTTAACCGGTATTTTGCTCATAAAAAAAAGAACGGCACCTACTCAATAAATCTGCGAGAGACTCGATTAGAGCGAGCTTGTCTGCAGATTTTTTGCATTCACATTCAACTAACATAAAAAAGAGATTCGGCTATTCCACCGAATCTCTTTTTTATGTTAGCTGTTTAGTTTAGTCAATAAAATCGGTTCACCTTTTGTTACCAATACAGTATGCTCGATTTGCGCGACCAATGATTGATCCGGTGTTATAAATGTCCAGCCATCACCTGACTCGATAATGTGCTCGGCTTTTTGAGAGATAAAGGGCTCTACTGCAAGTACCATGCCTTCTTTTAAAATCGTCGTCTCCCAAGCATCGTAATAATTTAAAATATGTTGAGGCGCTTCGTGAAGTGATTTACCAATGCCATGTCCAGTCAAGTTTTTGATGACGAACAAACCTTGCTCTTTCGCTTCACGTTCAACAGCCTTACCAATTTGGTTGAGTTTTGCACCGGCTTTGACTTTCGTCATCGCGCGGTCAAATGCCGAAGCGGCTGCTTCACAAATTTTTTCTTTTTCAGCATGTCCTTCGCCTACGACAAATGAAATTCCTGTATCAGAGAAGAATCCTTCATATGACCCCGAAACATCGATATTCACAATATCTCCATCTTGGATGACACGGCTACCTGGAATACCATGAGCCACTTCTTCGTTGACGCTGATACATGTATACCCAGGAAAATCATATTCTGATTTTGGACCGGAAACGCCACCCAGCTCCTCAAATAATTGACCGCCCAGTTCGTCGATTTCTTTTGTCGTGACTCCAGCTTTTGTGGCAGCTTTCATCGCTTCCCGAATTTCAGCCACCATTTGGCCAGCTTTTTTTAACATTTCAATCTCTTTTTCATTAGTTGCTATCATCAATGACCCTTCTTTCAAGCTTTTCTATTCAAGAATTATACCACAAAATTAAAAGGGATTCTCTTCTACAGGTCTAACTAGTCCTGAATCCAAAGATTGAAAAGAAGGCTGTCAAAAGACAGCCTTCTACCATTTCAAGCTTCTGCATCTACCAATTTCGGTGCAGCCGCAAAAAGCGCAGCACAGACAAAAGCAGCAAGCAAGAATACCGGTATCATGTAAGTTGCATTATAGATGACCGAATAGATGATCACATTGCCTTCAGCAAACATGCCGAAGAACAAAATACCTGTAATAACATGGACCAAGTAGCGCAACACAGAAGCGATTAGCACTCCTACTACTATAGCCGTTATCATTTTACCCGTTTGCTTAGCTTGCGCATGTTGCATATACTTTGCACGCATAACGCCCGCTACCCCAACAACTCCATACGCTAAAATATAATCCAGCAAGACCTGCATGACAACAAACCCAAACGATAATGGGGTGACAGAGATAAATCCAGAAACGATTTGCAGGAGCCCGACTAAAATCCCAGTTAGAATTCCGGCACCTGCACCTCTTCTAAAAGCAATTAAAACAATTGGAATCATTACCAAGCTGACCGAGCCGCCTTGTGGCATCCGGAAAGAAATGAAATCCAACACAAATCCAAGAGCCGCGAAAATTGCAATTTCTGTCATCAACAATACTTTTTTATTTCTCATGACTTCCTCCTTAGGTGTTGTGTACATCACCAGAAGGGTCGTGAATAAAACCATATTAAAAACGACGTCAGGACAGAGCCTGGCGTCGTTGTAAGAGCCGGTTTCCATCCACATCCCTGCGCAAGTGTTAACTTACAGGTTCAAAGGGTAAGAACAAATGTTCACTCTCAGCAAAAGCTCCCCTTGTGGTGTATACAACTATATTAACAGTCACCTGTATTGTACACAACGCTGTTCTTTTATGCAACATCGTTTTAAGATGATGTGATAGGGTAAAGATGAGAATAGTTACGATACTTGAAAGGTGGTGGAGGCAGCCGGGATATTAGGCTTGCCAAAAGGATGATTGAATTGTTAAAAGAATTGATAAAGATTCAAAGTGATACCAAAGAGGGTGCCAACAAAGCTCTTCTTTTCTGTGCCGATTGGCTAAAAACCAAAGGAGAATCCGTGAAGGTTCATGACAATAAAGGCTACTTGATGTTGACAGCTGTTAAAGGGCAAGGAGAAGAGACGATTGTCTGGAATGGTCACGTTGATGTAGTTCCGGGTCATAAAGAGCAATTTGTACCTGTTGAAGAAGGAGATCGACTTTACGGGCGAGGCGCTGCTGACATGAAAGCCGGAGTTGCAGCCATGATGCAGGCGTTTGTCGAACTCGACAGTTCCCTCGTAACTCGCGAAGTGCAGTTACATATTGTCACTGATGAAGAAATTGGCGGACGCCATACATCCAAGTGGCTCGTCGAACAAGGATTCCACGGTGATTTTGTCATTTGCGGAGAACCTACCGGATTAAAAGTCGGGCTTCAATCTAAAGGGATTTTGAGAATGGATATGGTTTTTAAAGGAAAACCTGCTCATGGTAGTCGTCCATGGGAAGGAATTAACGCCATTGAATCTGCGATGAAATTCCATCTGGCTGTCGCCGATTTACCGTTCCGAAAAGAATCCACCGAATATTACGAGCAACCTTCTGTCAATCTGCCCATCATCAAAGCAGGACAACGCTATAATGTCGTTCCTGAAGTTTGTGAAATGTCTTACGATATCCGTTTTATGCCAGGAC
This sequence comes from Planococcus sp. ANT_H30, assembly GCF_008369335.1. Classification (NCBI taxonomy): domain Bacteria; kingdom Bacillati; phylum Bacillota; class Bacilli; order Caryophanales; family Caryophanaceae; genus Planococcus; species Planococcus sp. ANT_H30. Next base: position 45,700 of record NZ_VOBJ01000011.1, read on the forward strand.
AGCAAAAAGAAGAGATCGTTCGACAATTGGTGGACTTGGCTGAGACTTTGAACGTTACTATGGATTATAAAGCTTCGGGATCTACACCTCCTCTGACAACTACAAAAGACAATCCATTTATTCAAAGCTTGCAAAAAGCAATTACAGCTACTACACAACAACAAGCTGTTTTGTTTGGTCAGCACGGCGCAGCCGACACACGTTATTATGCAGCTGTAAACGGCGGTGAAGGTGCCATTGAATTCGGACCAAGTGGTGACGACTGGCATGGCAATGCGGAATATGTAACGATTTCAAGTGTTCACGCATACAAAAACATCTTGCTGGCACATGCGCAACTGACGTAAAAGGTTTGCATTATAGAGAACTCGGGAAAACAACAATCACTACGATTATGAATGGAGAGATTTAAATGGCAATTGGAAGACTACTGAAATCTGCAATCAAATATGGCCCTATAGCATATCCCATTATTCGCAAAGTATTAAACAAAAGAAAACAAGGCAAAGCAGGTCAATCCCCTACTAAACAGCCTACTAAAAAACGCTAATAAAAAACGTTCTGGCATATATGCCGGAACGTTTTTTATTAGCATGAAACAGCTACTCTTCTTCCATAAAAAAGTGAACCTCTCAGTATTTAGAGAAAAGTGAATATGCATTTTCGCACATTTTAAACGTAAGGGATTTCTTGCTGTAAAGCCAAGTACCCTGTTTTGTTTTGATCAGAAGGTCGCTTCGCCGTTTCTTCAGCTTCGCTATCTTTTGGTTTCTTCTGTTCTTGCTGTTCTTGTGCTTCTATAATTTCCTCAAAAGACAGCGGGTTTGCTGGTGGCAGTTCAGAATTTTCTATAGTCCACGCTTCTTGATAGTTTTCGAAAAATGCGTTTGCCATCGCCTGGTAACCAATTACGTTCGGATGAACATCGGCTGGATTTGGAATTTTATCCACGCCGTTTGCACCAAATGGTTGGTCTACTGACACAAAAACAGCACCCGCTTTTTCAGCTGACAGTCGAAGAATTTCATTAAGCCGATCCAGTTGTTTGGACGTGCCATTTTTTTGACTTTCACGGACGTGAGGGTATGCAAAATAATAGCCCATCACATAAACAGTGGCATCTGGAGATTTTTCGGTAAGCTCAGACAAGATTAAGTCCATATTTTTTCTTGCTCCATTGAGCGCAAAATCTACTTGACGTTGTTGAAAAGTCAAAGAACCTTGTTTCGAGTCGTTTTGTACTAAACGCAACAGATCATTTGCTCCAGCTGATATCGTTATGAGATTAGCTGACCCAAGCACTTTTTCCGCCTCATCTGTTTGTATACTGTCTAACACATCAGCCGTTGTAAATCCAGGAAATGCCAAATTTTTCGAATAAAAGGCCACGGGTTGATTGCGTGTTAGTTCTTGATGGATCAAATCGGTATAACCCGTATCTATTTGTTGATTGGGTGTTTGTCCTGCTGCAAGTGAATCCCCGATTGCCACATACGCGGCAGGGATTTGTATCGCTGCTTGCGCAGAGACCGTTCCACTAAACAATAGAAAACCACCCATTGCTGCCATCCAATACTTCTTCATCTCCATCACCTCTTAGAATGCCCAGTTTCCGTTTCGGAAGATAGGCTCTTTTGAACCATCAATCGTGATGCCATCAATATTCATGTGCTCACTGCCTATCATGAAATCTTCATGGACAATTGATGTGTTAAGGCCGATAGCTGCTAGTTGATTGCGCTCTAAATCGCGTGCACCTTCGTAGCAAGTAGGATAAGAATCGCCAATCGCTAAATGATTTGAAGCATTTTCATCGAATAAGGTATTGTAAAACAGAATATTCGAATCGGAAATTGGAGAATGGAATGGCACTAATGCCACTTCTCCCAAATAAGCTGCCCCTTCGTCGGCGCTAATCATTTCGTCTAGAAGTTCTTGTCCTGTTGCTGCTTTGGCCTGAACAATTTTCCCTTTTTCAAAAGTCAGTGTAAATCCATCAATCACATTGCCTTGGTAGACCAGTGGCTTTGTGTTCTGAACGATGCCATCTACTCCATGCTTCAACGGAACGGTGTAAACTTCTTCGGTCGGCATATTCGCAATAAATGGATTTCCTTGAGGCGTTTTTGACGCACCAGACATCCAAATGTGCTTGTCTGGAAGTTCAATAGTTAAATCCGTTCCAGGTGCACTATACTGCAATTTCACGTAACGTTTATCGTTTAATTGCGTAGCTCGTTTCTCTAACAAGGCGATGTGGTTTTTCCAAGCTTCCACTGCATTGCCTTCACCGATTCGTACAGTTTTGAAAATAGCTTGCCATAAAGACTCCATTTGTTGTTCAGCCGGCAAGTTGGGAAACACTTTTTGTGCCCATTTTGAGGACGGAATTGCAACAATCGACCATGCTACTTTGTCCGTTCCAACTGCTTGACGATAGCGCTCTAACGCTGTTCCTGAAGCTTTTTGCCAATCGGCCAAACGTTTTGCTGGAATTCCAGTTAGCAAATCCGGATCTTCCGCATCAATCCACAGGAAAGCCCCACCCGTATTAACAACTTCATCTCGCTGTAAGACAGACCATTCTGGATATTCTTTAAATGTGTCATCAGGAGCTAATTCAAAATGCGTTCGTGTCAATACCGGATCTTCGTAGTTAACCTGTACACGTTTAGCACCTGCTTCATAAGCTTTTCTAACGACAATCCGCGTAAATTCAAGCGTGTCAATTGTTGTATTAATGACGACCAATTGTCCTTTTTGAACATTTAATCCGACATAAACCGTTAATTCAGCGTATTGTTCAAGCTTTTCATGAAAATTCATCGCTTATTCCCCTTCGCGGCAATGGTTTTGCTAGATCCTTCGATTAACTTACCACCATGAACAATTTTTTGAACAGGCTTAGAAGGCAATTCTTTCGTAAATTTTTTATAATGACGTTCATCAGCATACGCCAACAAAGTCAATACTTCACCATCAGCCCCAGCTCTTCCGGTTCTCCCTGAACGATGTAAGTATTGCTCAACGGTTTGTGGAACATCGACGTGAACCACATGCGTCACCAAATCGATATCCAATCCACGTGCCGCTACTTCTGTTGCAATCAAAACGGCTACTTCCCCTTTACGAAAAGCATCTAATGCTTTTTTACGTTCATCTTTTTTCATTTCAGAATGCAATGTGACGATTTTCGCGTCACGGAATTTCAATTTATTTTCCTTCATTAGCAACTGATCTAAGTTATTCACAAACGCTAATGCTTTCATGCCTGGAATATGCGAAATGCTGCGCAGTAATTCCGTCTTATCACGTTCATCCACTTTTATGAATGAATGCGTCACTTTGCCAAACATCGGTAAATCTGCAGCTGTTACTTGCAGACGCGTTGGATGTTGCATTAACCGTTCGGCAACTACTTCTATTTCTTCCGTAATGGTCGCAGACACAAGAACCAATTGGCGATCATGTTGCGTTTTTTCAATCAAGTCTTTCATAATCCCACGGTGCTCACGCGCCATTAACTGATCGCCTTCATCCAATACCAACATACGGATTTCATGCATTTTCAATTTTTTTGTTTTCACTAATTCATTTAGACGTCCCGGAGTTCCTACTACAATCGTTGGCTTTTTCTTTAGCTTTTCTAATTGACGCTGCATATTTGCACCACCAATCAACTGCGTAACAGTTACGTCTGTTCCTTCTGTCCACTCACGTAAGACATTAACGATTTGCATAGACAATTCCTGCGATGGCGCAACGATCATTGCTTGTATTGCTGGTTTTTCTGGATTTACTCGTTCTAATATCGGCAAGACATATGCCAAAGTTTTACCAGAACCTGTTGGAGATTCTGCTACGATATCATTACCTGCTAACATTTCTGGAATCATCTGTTCTTGAATGGGCATTGCCGTTTCAAATCCAGCCTTCTCCCATTTTTCTTGCCATATCGGGCTTAGTTCTTTTATAAAAGTCATTTGCGATTCCACCTTTTTTTCAATGCTTTTAGTGTACCATATTTGCTGTTTTATCGCCTTTTTGAAACTGGAAAAGTGTAAGCCTCCGTAGCATCCAATCACGATCAAAGTGCAGTCATTTCTATTTTCTTAAATTCAAAAAGCCAGCCCGGATACCGGACTGACTCAGTCAATTATTCAGTTACTTCTTTTCGTCTGTAGACAATTTCTTTTTCGGCTTCAGTGACTGGTCGAACAGGCTTTTTAATAAAGAAAGCCAGTACCAATGATACGAGCGCGATAAAAGTAGAAACGAAAAACGCGAAGTTAATGCCGTCAAGCATGGCTAAGTTCAAAATACTCTCCGGAGAAGTTCCACTTGCCGCCAATTCTTTCGCTGACGATTCGGTGCGTGTGTTCATGATGGTAATTAAGAAAGCAGATCCAACAGCCCCTGCCACTTGCTGCAATGTATTATTGATTGCTGTTCCGTGGGGGTAAGATTTTATCGGCAAGGTATTCAAACCGTTGGTCATAACCGGCATCATAACCATTGAAATACCAAACATCCGTAATGTGTAAATTACCATAATACTGACGTAACTAGAGTCTAAGCTCAATTGGCTAAACATATACGTCGTTAAGACAACTAATGACAACCCAGGAATGGCCAACACTTTAGCGCCAAAACGGTCGAAAAGTCGGCCAGTAATCGGCGACATAAAGCCCATAATTAAAGCACCCGGCAACATTAACAACCCCGAGTTAATCGGTGAAATTCCTTTGATGGTTTGGATATAAATCGGCATTAAAATCATTGCTGAGAACATAGACATGGAAAGAGAAATTGAAATAGCAGATGATAAAGCAAACATCGGATATTTATAAATTCGAATTTCCAGTAAAGGCTCATCTAATTTTAATTGGCGGAACCCGAAAACAATTAAAGATATCACACCTATTGCGATTGTCACTATGACAGTGGCATTGGTCCAGCCGAGCGTTCCGGCTGAACTGAACCCGTATAAAACACCGCCGAATCCTAAACTTGAAAGAGCCAACGAAGCTTTATCAAGTGATATATCTCTATTTTGGAATGTTAGGTTCTTTAATTTGAATATCCCTAAAGTAAGAGGAACTAGTGCGATCGGTAAGACAATCCAAAAGAGAACACGCCATGAGTAATGTTCGACGATAAATCCAGAAAGAGTTGGGCCAATTGCAGGTGCAACGACCATAACCAGTCCGAATATCCCCATTGCAGATCCTCGTTTTTCAACAGGAAAAGCAGCAAGCATAACGTTCATTAATAATGGCATCATCAATGCTGCCCCAGAAGCTTGGACCATTCTGCCGATTAGCAGAATGCTAAATGTTGGCGAAATTGCCGCCAATAACGTGCCGAGTGCAAATAATGACATCGCCATAATGAAAATCGAACGATTGGAATAGCGCTGAATGAAAAAAGCACTAGCAGGAATCAAAATCCCGTTAACTAGCATATAGCCTGTAACTAACCATTGTGCTGTAGAAGCGGCTATATTTAAATCGATCATAATTTCAGGCAATGCAATGTTCAACAAAGTCTGATTAAAAATCGCTACGAACGCGCCGGTGAAGAGAATGGCAATAATGCCATAAGGTGGTTTTTTCTGTTCTGTCATATTTTCATTTCCTCCATACATCTTACGCTTTTTCTATTTCTTCATTTGATTATTCTATACCGGTTGTATATTTTTTTCAAGTCAAATGTTTTATTCATCTTTAATCATTGATTTGAAAGCGTTTTTAACTTATTATAAAGATAGACTAACGGTATAAAGGTGAGGTATATGAATCCGAAAAAACAACAAATTTTAAGCGCAGCCTACAAGCTGTTCATCAATAAAGGCTATAACCCCTCTTCTATCCAAGACATACTGGATGAAGCTGGCGTGTCTAAAGGAACTTTCTACAACTATTTCGGTTCCAAATCTGAGTGCCTTATGGCAATCATGGAATCTATTGGCAGTGAAATTCGCCAGCAACGATTAGCCGCAGCACTTGGAATGCTAACCAACGATCCAGAGGTTCTGGCAGAACAACTGTATATTCGCATCAAGCTGAACCTTGAAAAAAATCTATTTTCTCTCTACGAAAGCATCTTTTATTCACAAGATCCGGAACTAAAAGCATTTTCCATTAAACAATATACGTTAGAAATGGAATGGATTTCTTCACGAATCGTAGATGTTTTTGGCAAAGAAGCAGCTCCTTACGCATTAGAAAATGCGGCTTTTGTCCACGGTTATGTTCAGCAACTGATCCATTTATGGCGTCTCGTTTCTGTGGAGGAATTACCGGCAGAAAAACTCTCTTCTTTTGTCGTCCGCCGCTTACAAGCAACGATAACTCTTCAAATAGCAGCGAAAGACAGTTTTATTGGCAAGCTCAAATTACCAATCGCCACTTTAGCAGATCACGTTAGCATTGAAGAACTTGCTATGCTATTAGAAGCTTATGCTCAAAACTTAAAAGATCATGCCAACACACGGCAATTAGTGCAGTTTCTAGCAACAGAGCTCGCCACAGAAGCGCCGAGAAAAGCGTTAATTGAAAGTGTCCTAACGACTTTAGCTAATGACAAACGGATCGAAGCTGAACTGTCGATACTCATAGAACAAGTATGGAAGCATTTAGACGAGTTGGCATAAAAAAAGCGAAGCCAGTTTTGGCTTCGCTTTTTTCGACATTTGCTTTTGTGTGCATTTCATCACTAGTAGCTATATTGTCTTCCAGCAAAATGGGGATGCCATGCAAATGTGAAATCGTTTCTTTGTACATTAAAACTGATTTTTTCTGAAGTTAAGTTATCAGCTGTCAGTTCTTGCTACATTTCGGCAATCGTCAGTTCAACTAATCGATTCTTGCGATAGGTTGCTAATTTTTCATCACACATGAACATGGCTCCTACTTTGTATCAACCATTAAAAAAAGCCAGAATCAACCGGCTTTTTCATTGTCTGTATAAGTTTTCATTAATTCATAAAGTGAAGTTTCATATAATTGTCTGCCATTGATCTTAAATACATTTTGTTCGACTAACCCTTGAATGATGGTTTCACGTTTATCTGTGAATTTTGACTCGGGCACTTGTTTCATTTTCATCGTTATCTCCTTCTGGAAGTATTCTTTTATCTTTACCCTATGATTTATCTCTTTAAAACCTGTAACTCAGTAAAGTTGTGTCAAAAATAAAAAAAGAGTTTAATCAGCGCGTTTCGCCAATTAAACTCTTTTTTTATTTTTCTAGCTCTAGCCAAGCCACTGCTTCACAATGCGTTGACTGTGGGAACATATCAACAGGCTGTACTTCTTTTGTGCGGTAGCCACCATCTTCTAATATGCGCAAGTCACGCGCAAGTGTAGCCGGGTTACACGATACATAAACAACACGCGATGGACGCTGCTTGAGAATAGTCCGTAGCAACTGCTCATCACAGCCTTTACGTGGTGGATCGACCACTAAAACATCCGCCTGCTTGCCTTCTTTGTACCAGCGCGGAATCACTTGTTCAGCAGGTCCTGCTTCAAATAATGTATTTGTTAAACCATTTAGTTCCGCGTTGCGTTTAGCGTCTTCAATTGCTTGCGGCACAATTTCAACACCCATGACAAATTTAGCTTGCTTTGCAAGGAACAGAGAAATGGTCCCAATGCCACAATACGCATCAATGACGGTCTCCTGTCCCGTTAATTGAGCGTATTCAAGCGCTTGACCGTAAAGAATTTCTGTTTGTATCGGGTTGATTTGATAAAAAGAGCGTGCTGAAATTTCAAAACGAACGTTACCGATCCGATCTTCAATCACATCTTTGCCCCAAAGCGTTACGGTTTCATCACCAAAAATAACATTGGTTTTTTCATGGTTGATGTTTTGGACAATCGATGTCACTTCCGGAACAGTTGCTTGAATCAATTCAATTGCTCGTGCTGAATGAGCAAACTTCTTTTTCTTAGTGACTAAAACGACCATAATTTCTCCAGTCGCTCGAGCTTTCCGAACCACTACGTGGCGAAGCATACCGCGGTGTGTAGCTTCTTCGTAAGGTTCAATGCCTATTTCCACTAAGTTGTTTTTCAAAGCGACCATAATCGCATCTGCTTCAGGTGTTTGAATCAAACATGTATCCGTATCTGCAATGTCATGAGAACGCGGCTGATAAAATCCAGCGACCACTTTGCCGTCTTGTGTACCAAAAGGAATTTGAGATTTATTGCGGTAGCGCCACGGATCTTCCATACCTTTAACTGGATGTACCGGCACATCTGGTAATTTACCGATACGTGTAATCGCGTCGCGCACTAATTTTCGTTTAAAAGTCATCTGTCCTTCGTAGGACAAGTGCTGAATTTGACAGCCTCCACATGTATCAAACACTGGACACGGAGCTGTAACACGAAAAGGTGAAGCTTGCTGTATTTCGATTAGCTTTGCAAAGCCATAAGATTTCAAGGTTTTTAACACATGGACCGAGACATCTTCTCCTGGCAAAGCGCCTGGGATAAACAGCGGATAGCCATCAACTTTTGCTACGCCTGCACCGTCATGTGTCAAATCTTCTACATGGACTGTTAGTCGATCGTTTTTGTTTACTGGTTTCAAAAAAATTCACTCCATTTCACATCTACTTATCATACAACAAAAAAACGCGTCAGGCAAAAGCCTGTACGCGTTCCTAATTTTTTTCTTTTCTAGCGGGACCATCTTTCAGAGAGAACCAGAAACCAAAAATAATGGCTCCGAACAACACTAGAAATGGTGCATAAAATATCATGAAATCCTGCATGAATAATGCCTCCTCTTATGCGTGGTAATCTGATTTGCCTTCCACGTAGTCCTTATCGAACAAGAACAGACGGAACAACAAGTAAAGCGATGGCAACAACAAGAACAGCCCTGCGATAAATGCAATGATCAAAGCAATCGCCATGGCTTCATTTGTAAAGCTGTCATATATCGTCAAATACGGATAAAGCAAGTACGGGTAATGGGATGCACCATAGGCGAAGAATGCTGTAAAGAACTGACCCATTAACAAAATAAAAGCCCAACCGTAATGACGCTTTTTCCAAATTAGGTAAACCGTTCCAGCAAACAATAAGAACGACAATGCGAATGCCCACCATAAATCAAGAATACGAGCGTAATGCTCTGGATTGTGGCCACGCAGTTCGTAAATAATCCCGGTTGCAGTAACGATTGCGGGAGCTGCCCAAACGAGTGCATATTTACGCATCAAATCAGTCGCTTTCGCATCACCAGCTTTCGATGAGTACCAAGTTAAAAATACCGACGAAATATAAAGAACTGCTGTTAAACTCAAAACGACAATACTCCACATTAACGGACTGGTGAACAATGCCCAGTAATCCAAGTAAGGCTGGCCATTATCAAGTTGGATAAAGCCACCTTCAGACATGGCAAGAACTGGTGATAATGCCGCTGGTAACAACAGCCCAGACAACCCATACATATAGATATACCCTCTATGATTGATTTTTGCTCCGTAAGTCGCAAAAGCGTAATAGGAACCTCGAATCGCCAGCAGTATCAATGCTAGACTAGCTGGAACTAATAAGGTTGTACCGTAGTAAAAAGCGGTTTGCGGAAAAAATCCGATAATCCCGACAAAGAAGAAAACAAAAAATACGTTGGTAACTTCCCAAACTGGTGACAAGTAGCGCTGAATAACCCCTGTCAAAATATGTTGCTTGCCAACAAACGAGCTATAGGCATTAAAGAAGCCGGCGCCGAAGTCAATCGACGCCACGATGACGTATAGAAACAGAAACAACCATAAAACAGAAATCCCAATAATTTCTAGAGTCATTCTTCTTCACCGCCTTTGCCATTTTCACGTGCTGCTAATTCTTTTTCAACGGGGTTGCGTCTATACATTCTCGAAAGAACAACAACCGTCCCGATTCCTAGAATCAAATACAAGCCAGCAAACAAAACAATCATCAAGTCCACATGACCACTAGTAGTTGCCGCTTCATCAATCTTCATATGACCTCGAAGAATCCAAGGCTGGCGTCCTACTTCTGTAAACCACCATCCTGCTTCAATAGCCACGAGTGCCAAAGGACCTCCTGCTACTGTTAGCCAACGGAACCATTTTGTCCGTATAAACGACCAGTTACGCCAAGCCGCCACAACATAGACAAAGGAGAAGAAGGCTAGCCACATCCCAATAGTGACCATCGTATCAAAAAGATAGTGGATCCATAATGGTGGAATTTCGTCCTCTGGGAACTCATTAAGACCTGTTACTTCAGCAAATGGATTACTGTGCGCCAGTATGCTTAAAGCATATGGAATCTTAATGGCGTACTTCACTTCTTCACCATCTAAAACTCCAAACATGACCAAACCAGCATCTTCTTCGGTTTCAAAATGCCACTCAGCAGCTGCCAATTTTTCCGGCTGATACTCTGCCAAATACTTACCAGAAAAATCACCAATTAAAGCCGTAGCGACAGAAAATACCAATGCTAACTTCATCGTCAAGAACAAAGCTTTTTTGTGATAAATATGCGTAGAGCCACGTAACATTCGGAAAGCCGCAATAGAAGCCAGTAAAAATGCGCTGGTCATGAAAGCTGTCGCCATAACGTGCGCTACTTTTGTCGGTACTGCAGGACTAAACATCGCCAGTAGCGGGCTGACGTTAACCATTTCACCATTTAGTATTTCAAAGCCCTGTGGTTGGTTCATAAAGGCGTTGACAATGGTGATAAAAACGGACGATGCGGCTGCACCCAGTGCAACCGGAATCAGTAGCAGGAAATGCTTCCGCTGATCTTCAAAGCGATCCCATGTATAAAGGTAAATCCCGAGGAAAATTGCCTCGAAGAAAAACGCAAAAACTTCCATAAACAATGGCAACGCAATGACGTTCCCTGCTAATTGCATAAAATTCGGCCACAACAGCGATAACTGCAAGCCGATCGCCGTACCGGTTACAACTCCTACAGCTACGGTTATAACAAAGCCTCTTGCCCAACGGCGAGCCATCAAAATATAATGTTCATCTTTTTTCTTAATCCCCACCCACTGGGCGATCATAATCATGAGTGGTACCCCTACGCCGATTGTTGCGTAGAGAATATGGAATGATAAAGTCAAAAGCGTTAGAATACGACTCAGAAAAGCTGGATCTTGGAATTCCAATCTACTCGTCTCCTTTTTTCAAACATGTAATTTACTGTTCCCTTAGTTCCTATTGTACATCAAACGCACTTGCCAAAACTCTTCCTAAGCCTTGGTATCACAACCAACTTTGAATAAGCTGTGACAAAAACGAAGTAAAAAGAATTGAAATTTTTCTCAATTTTTAGTATTCTATAAAGAACAAAGAAAAAGGGTGATTCATCATGAGAACAAAACGGAAAGTATTTGCTTATATCACAAGAGGCGATGATGAAAATCGTGAATTGCTTGTATTCGAATACAAAGGAGAACCAGAAGTTGGCCTGCAAGTTCCAGGTGGCACAATCGAAGACGGCGAACTATTGATCGATGCATTATACCGAGAAGTAAAAGAAGAAACAGGTTTGCCACGTGAAGTTCTTGACTTTGTAGGGAAAATCCACAAGTATACGTATTATCCTGAACATCAGGATAAGGCATACGAACGGAATATTTTTCAATTTGAATATACCGGAGAACCTATTGAATTTTTTGAACACATGATTAAAAGCCAGGGCCGTGATAACGGCATGACGTTGTTATTCCGCTGGGAATCGATTAAAAGTCTGCCGCAGCTTGCAGCAGAACAAGACAAAGCAATCGAACTACTTTAGAATGTCGCAAAATAGTAACTAGCAAACGGGGCTGTCCCAAAAAGTCATGAACAATGACTTTTTGAGTACGGCCTCTTTTGCTTCTAAAAATGCACACCGAGTTCTATATTCTTGGCAGCAATCCAAAAAAAACAGACGGTGGAAAAAGAACTCTTTTTCCACCGTCTGTTTTATTTTAGAGACTTACCGGACGACTTATTTTTATTTACGGTCTTTTTCGTTCAATGAATCAATCGGTACATACATCTCAATATGACTAGCTAAGTTTTCGAATACAGCTGGCAGTAACCCACCATACTCTCCATCTAAATTGAGTAATACTCGTTCTTCTGTCGTTACTGTAATTTTGCTGGCTTTAGCATAAATTACATGAGAGTCCGATAAATGTTCACCCCGAAGAGCTAAAGAGGCAACACGGATAAACTCAGCCATATTGAGCTCTTTTAAAATTAATAACGTAAACTTCCCGTCGTTAATACTAGCATCAGGCGCTAATTTTTCAAATCCTCCAACCGAATTAGTCAATCCGATCAAAAACATCATGGCACTGTCATCAAAAACTTGACCATCGTATTCAATCCGAACACGTGAAGATCGAATCGAAGGCAGCATCTCGATGCCTTTTAAATAATAAGCCATTTGACCGAGAACTGTTTTTAACTTGCTTGGAACTTCATACGTTAGCTCCGTCAGCCTGCCGCCCCCTGCAATGTTAATAAAATACCGATCACCATTCATTAACCCAATATCCACAGGAATTGAATCACCTTTAAGAATAATATCAACAGCTTTTGTTATATCGCGTGGAATATGAACAGCGCGAGCAAAGTCATTGGTCGTTCCCATTGGAATAAGACCCACTTTGGGACGATTTTCAAAAGGAGCGATTCCTGAAACAACTTCGTTTAACGTACCGTCTCCACCCACAGCAATTACTAAATCAAACTTCCGCTCCACAGCAAAAGCTGCGGCTTGAATGGCATCGCCTTCACAAGTTGTCGCGTGACAAGATGTTTCGTAGCCCGCTTTTTCCATTTTTTCTAAAACTTCAGGCAGGTGTTTTCGGAACAACTCACGGCCGGAAGTTGGATTGTATATAATACGTGCACGTTTCATGAGATTCAGCCTTTCTGGACTTTCTGTAAAGATCGACAAAACATTTTCTAGGTAAGCAGTTATAGGTTTTCTAAAAATAGATCATTCATTTATGTTAGTGCTTTTTGAAATGCTTGACGTAAGTCTTCATAAACGATTTGCCAAAAACCATTGTTATATACAAATCCATCTGAAATCTCACCAATAACGGTCTTCAAGTGATGCTCGTATTGGGAGTCGTCTTTATCCGGAAGTACCGATTTCTTTTCATCGACAAAGTTTTGAACTTCAGGTGCTCGTGGTCCCCAAGTACCCAGAACCTTGCCATCTTTTGAAAGAATAATGTATTTAGGAATTGAACGTCCGCTATTCGTTAAATAACGATCCATCAATTCGAGATTTTCATCACGGTATACGCAATGAACCTCTAAATGAACCGCATCTGTGATTTTTCGCAGGATGGCATTATTCATCATCGCATCGCCACACCAATCTTCAGTAATAACCAAAATATGAGGTTGCTTTTCTTTTAGCAACGCCATAAATTCCGAGTCTTCTGGAAGGTTAAACTTCTCATAGATGCTATAGGACTTTTGCTGATTCGACTCCATTTGAGCCATATAACTTTCCAAAGTAATGCCAGCTTCAAAATACTGCTGCTCCGTCATCATACAATCACGTCTCCCTCTTCCTACTTTCTACTAAACAGTCGGTTCCTCTCGAATTAGAAGGTTCATTCACATGAATTCAGTTGAAATTACAAGATCCATCAAGCACATGCTATTGATCCAAACTTATCTTTACTACCAGTTTACTGTTATGTAGCAAAGTCTTCAAGGCTTAGGTGAAGAAATGCTGATTTACAGCGGTGTAAGTCACCACTAATTAACGGTCAACTTAAAGACGTCTAAAGTTTAACTTAGTTTCACTAAGCATAAAATAAACTTTTACCTGCAATTCTCCTAACTAAAAGAAGCCGATTCCAGCACGAAGCGCGTCCATCGGCTAAACGAAGCTAAAGACAAACGGATTTTTCTTAGCTTTAGCGAGAGCAATGCTCAAAGTGGCCGGTATCGCTTTAACTTTACCCAACCCATAAAAAAGGATGATCCATAATGGACCATCCTTTCACATAGGTAAAGCTTATCTTTTAGCAATTTCTTCAAGAAGAATTTTATTAAGCAATGGCGGATTTGCTTGCCCTTTAGTTTGTTTCATGATTTGCCCGACAAGGAAACCAATTGCTCGATCTTTACCGTTTTTAAAGTCTTCAATCGACTGTGGATTATTGTCAAGAGCTGCTGTAACGAATTCACGCAATGTGTTCTCATCAGAGATCTGAACAAGTCCTTTCGCTTTAACGATATTGTTCGCGTCGCCGCCTTTTTCAATCAATTCCTTAAAGACTTTCTTCGCAATTTTAGATGAAATGGTGCCATCTGAAATCAATTTGATCATACCAGCCAAACCTTCTGGTGTTAATTCCGTATCTTCAAGTTCTTTTTGCTCAGCGTTCAAGTAAGCAGATACTTCCCCCATCAACCAGTTAGATGACAGTTTTGCGTCGGCGCCAGCAGTTACTGTTGCTTCGAAGAAATCCGAAATTGGTTTTGCTAGTGTCAGAACCATAGCGTCATAAGAAGACATGCCTAGCTCTGAAACATAACGAGCTTTTCGTGCATCTGGCAATTCTGGAATTTCTGAACGAACGCGTTCTAGCCAAGCATCATCAATAACGATATCGACAAGATCAGGTTCAGGGAAGTAACGATAATCGTCAGATCCTTCTTTAATGCGCATCAACAAGGTTTTTCCTGTGGATTCGTCGTAACGACGTGTTTCTTGCTCGATAATCCCACCGGACAATAACACTTGCTCTTGACGAACTTGCTCATGCTCAATCCCTTTACGAACAAAGTTGAACGAGTTTAAGTTTTTCAATTCGGTTTTTGTGCCAAATTGTTCTTGACCAAACGGACGAAGCGAAATGTTCGCGTCGCAACGCAATGATCCTTCTTCCATGCGTACATCAGAAACGCCTGTGTACTGAATAATGGCTTTGATTTTTTCAAGATACGCATACGCTTCATCAGCTGTACGAATATCTGGCTCAGAAACAATTTCGATTAATGGTGTGCCTTGACGGTTAAAGTCAACCAATGAATGGCCTTTGCCCGTGTGCGTTAGTTTCCCTGCATCTTCTTCCATATGAAGACGGGTAATGCCAATCCGTTTTTTCTCGCCTTTTACTTCAATTTCAATCCAGCCATGCTCACCAATCGGCTGATCAAATTGTGAAATTTGATAAGCTTTCGGGTTATCTGGATAAAAATAGTTTTTGCGATCAAATTTCGTGTGGCGCGTAATTTCGCAGTTTAATGCAAGTGCCGCTCTCATTGCCCAGTCCACTGCTGTTTTATTCACTACTGGTAAAACACCTGGATAGCCAAGGTCAATGACGTTTGTATTGGTATTCGGTTCCGCACCAAAATGAGCCGGTGCTGGAGAAAACATTTTCGATTCTGTTTTTAGTTCAACGTGGACTTCAAGTCCAATGATTGTTTCAAAATTCATTGTGCTGCTCCCTCCCATGTTTGAGGAGTTTTTTTATGGAAATCTGTTGCTTGTTCATATACATCTGCAACACGATAAACGGTTTCTTCATCAAAATGTTTCCCGATAATTTGCAAACCTAGTGGTAGACCATTTTCAAACCCACAAGGAATAGAGATAGCTGGAACACCTGCTAAGTTAACTGGAATTGTTAAAATATCGTTTGCATACATTGTTAATGGATCGTCAATGATTTCACCAATTTTAAATGCTGGTGTTGGCGTTGTTGGACCAACGATGACATCGTATTTTTCAAATGCATCATCAAAGTCTTTTTTGATCAATGTCCGAACTTTTTGTGCTTTTTTGTAGTAAGCATCGTAATAACCTGAGCTTAGTGCATACGTTCCAAGCATGATGCGGCGTTTTACTTCATCACCAAATCCTTCAGAGCGCGTATTCATGTAAAACTCAAGAAGACTTCCTGCTTTTTCTGTGCGGTAGCCATAACGAATGCCATCGAAACGTGACAGGTTAGATGAAGCTTCAGAAGAAGCCAAAATATAATACGTAGCTAATGCGTATTTCGAATGAGGCAGTGAAATTTCTTCACAAATCGCACCCCGTTCTTCAAGCACTTTCAAAGCATCAAGAACAGCTTGTTTTGCTGCTTCGCCAACACCTTCAGCAAAATATTCTTTTGGAACACCGATGCGTAATCCTGTAATGTCACCCGTCAATGCCGCAGTGAAATCCGGAACTTCAACATTAGCAGAAGTTGAATCTTTGTCGTCATATCCCGAAATCGCATTTAACAGGAGTGCGTTGTCTTTTACAGTTCGTGTAATTGGACCGATTTGATCTAACGATGAAGCATAAGCAATCAACCCAAAACGCGAAATTCGTCCGTAAGTAGGCTTCATACCAACTACACCACAAAAAGCAGCAGGTTGACGAATTGAGCCACCCGTATCTGATCCTAGCGAAAACGGAACTTGTCCTGACGCAACTGCAGCAGCAGACCCGCCTGAAGAACCACCCGGAACAGTTTCAAGATTCCATGGGTTTTTTGTTTTTTTGTAATACGAGTTTTCGTTAGACGAACCCATTGCAAATTCATCCATATTTAGTTTTCCGACGGTCACCATTCCAGCAGCTTTTAATTTGTCTACGACTGTTGCATCATAGATTGGATTAAATCCTTCTAAAATACGGCTAGAAGCAGTTGTTTCAAGACCTTCTGTGACAATATTGTCTTTTACTCCGATAGGCAAACCAAATAAAGGTCCACGTTCAGCAAAAGGCACACTATCCATTTCTTTTGCAAGTTGTGTTGCGCGTTCTTTGTTTAACGCAAGAAATGCATCTACTTTGGGTTCAAGAGCTTCGATGCGTTCAAATGCTTTTTCGGTCATTTCAGCAATCGTTATTTCTTTTGTATGTATCATTTCTTGCAATTGTGCAGCTGTTTTTTCTACCAATGACATCTTTAGTGCCTCCTTCCGACTACTCTAAAATTGTTGGGACTTTAACTTGTCCGCCTTCATGTTCTTTCACGTTTTTCATAACCAAATCACGATCTAATCCTGGGATGGATTTATCTTCTCGTAAAACGTTGACCATTTGCAATACATGCGTCGTTGGTTCAACATTTTCCGTATCCAATTCACTTAACAATTCCATTGCGTTGGTAATTGCTTCTAATTGATCTGCAAAATGTTCCGCTTCTTCATCAGTAATTGCAAGTCTCGCCAAATGAGCGACTTCAATTACTTCTTCTTTAGTCATTTTCGCCATTTTTCTACACCTCCGGATTCAGTAAACATACGCTATATCATACCATTTTTCTAAAAAAATAAATAGGGACAGCCGCATGGCTATCCCTGTTTTAACATAAATTATTCGTAAATGTGAACAAACGGTTTAGTTTCTCCCGCTTTTTTCAAAACCAATGCTTCTGGACCGTTAGTCGAAGTAACACTAACTTCAACTAATACATTTTCAGGGAAATGTTCTGCCACTAAACCAGTCACGTATTGTGTAAAACCAATCACTTCAGCTGCTCCAAAAAATTGGATAGGGATTTCAATTTTCAATTCTTTTAGTTCATTGTTCTGATAAAACCCTGTCCCGATTACACTTGTAAAATTGGAAAAGTAGATTTCCACGTCTTGTTTGAAATTGCGAAAAGCCGTATCGATGTCTCGGTAACGTTCATCTGAACCTGAAGTTGGAAACAGCACGTACGCTTCGTTTACGGCATTCCAGTTGGCAACAGTTTGTTTGCCACCCGGTGCAGCACCAGAAGCAAAATACGTACCTGGTACCATTGCATTTCCTGCGTTTTGTTTAAAAAGTCCTACTACGATTGGTACATCCGCTAGTCCTTCTTTTTCACGTAGGCGTTTAACAATTTCGTCGGCCATGCGCTTGCCTTCTTTTTCGATTTGTGCTTGAGGAATTTCCTGTTCATAGGACATTCCGCCTTCAGAGCTATAATACATCGTATTCAAGGCCAGACCTATTGAGATACCACCAAGCCGAATTTTCCCCTCATCCGTCTTCACTAAATAGTTCTGTTCGGTGATGTGTGCCAGTATTTCTGCAGGTGCACGTTCGCCTGCTTTTTTCTGCTCTTCAGTTCGTTTGTCCGCTGCATTTAAACCTGCTGGATTGTCTGTACTGGTGCGTTGTAGCCAGGAAGTGGCATCTTCATCCGTGATTTTCTGCCCTTCCTGGAAATAATAATCGTCAGGCGAAAATTGTTTTTGCGACAAGCGCAACAACCCATTTTCTGTCTCCACAATATCGTAACGAGAATTTAGGCGATTAACGATTTTTCCTCTTGTGGCACTTTCTTTATATGGCAGAAGCGTACGATAATATTGATCATCCAACTGCATGCTTGGAATAATCGCCGTCTCTACTTCTTCTTTTTCATTTACTACTTCTGCTTCCTCATCGGTCTCGGAAGGAACACATCCCGTTAGCAGCAGCAAGCTGATTGGAATCCACCACATACGCTTCATGTTAAAATCTCCTTATTTGTTCAATTCCTCAACGAGACGTGCTTCGTCCCAAATCTCTACTTTAAGCTCGCGCGCTTTATCGAGCTTTGAACCTGCTTCTTCACCTGCAATAAGCAAATCTGTTTTCTTGCTCACGCTGCCTGACAGCTTGCCTCCAAGTGCCTCAATTTGAGCGCTAGCCTCTTGACGAGTCATTTGTTCCAGCTTACCTGTCAAAACGATTTTCTTTCCTGCAAATGCATTTGCGCCTTCTTCGATACGTACTCGTGTACCCGTATAAGTTAGATTGACGTTCGCTTCGTGCAAACGTTCCACCAATGCACGAACTTCTTCACTATCAAAATACATCACGATAGAATCCGCCATTTTTTCGCCAATTTCATGTATTTCGACTAGTTCTTCTTTTGTTGCTGCGATTAATTGTGCTAACGTTCCAAAATGTTCGGATAAAATACGCGCTCCTCTTTCGCCAACATGGCGGATACCCAGACCAAACAACAATTTCTCCATCGAATTGCTTCTAGAAGCCTCAATCGCTGCTACTAAGTTGGATGCAGACTTGTCACCCATTCGATCTAGTTCTAGCAATTGTTCTTTTGTTAGCTTGTAAATATCAGAAATGTCGTGAACCAAGCCTTCCCGGTACAATTGCTCAATCACTTTTTCACCAAGCCCGTCAATATTCATCGCGTTACGTGACACAAAGTGAATGAGTCCTTCTGTGATTTGTGCCGGACATTGCGGATTGACGCAGCGAAGCGCAACTTCTCCTTCGATGCGAACTAACTCGCTATCACATGCCGGACAATGAGTCGGCATTTCAAAAGGCAGTTCTTCTTCAGTTCGTTGATCAAGAATGACAGCTACGACTTCTGGAATAATGTCTCCCGCTTTTCGAATGATCACTTTATCGCCAATTCGAATATCTTTTTCTTTGATCAAATCTTCGTTGTGCAAAGAAGCACGTTGCACAGTCGTTCCTGCAACCGATACTGGATCTAATATCGCAGTTGGTGTCACAACTCCCGTTCGCCCAACACTCAATTCAATATCGCGTACAGTCGTCATTACTTCTTCTGCCGGAAATTTATAAGCTGTTGCCCATTTTGGACTTTTCGCTGTAAAGCCAAGTTCTTGCTGGTATAAAAATTGATTGACTTTAATGACGATGCCGTCAATTTCATAGGGCAAGTCATTTCGTTTGTCAGTCCACTTTTTAATATACGCCAATACTTCTTCAACAGTCGTACACACTTGGCGTTCTTTATTTGTTTTAAAGCCGAGACCTGCAAGATAATCAAGGGATTCATCGTGGTTTGATAAATTATATGTTTCCCCGTCGCCACCAATTCCATAAATAAAAACATCCAAATTTCGGCTCGCTGCAATTTTAGGATCCAATTGACGTAGCGATCCTGCCGCAGCGTTTCGTGGATTGGCGAATAGCTCTTCGCCTCGTTCACCACGCTCTTCGTTCAAGGCATGGAAGGATTTTTTGGGCATGAAGACTTCGCCGCGCACTTCAAGCGAGACGGCTTCTTTTAATTTGAGTGGGATAGTACGGATGGTTCGTAGATTAACCGTGATATCTTCACCAATACGACCGTCTCCGCGTGTTGCTCCTTTGACGAATTTACCGTTTTCATACAACAGTGATACCGCAAGACCATCAATTTTCAGCTCGCAAACATACTCAATCTTGTCACCTGCACCACTGCGTACTCGTTTATCAAATTCATGTAAATCCTCTTCGTCAAAAACATTAGATAAACTGAGCATTGGACGTTCATGCGTGACTTTATCGACAGTTGAAAGTGGTGCTCCGCCAACACGTTGAGTTGGTGAATCTGGGAAAACCAGATCAGGATAAAGCGTTTCTAAGTCGATTAATTCATTCAGTAATTGATCATATATTGCATCCGGAACGGCCGGTTTATCGAGTACATAATAAGCATGACCATAGTTCCGGAGCATTTCGTTTAATTCATTTACACGTTGTTCTGCTTTTAAGCGATCCATCTAGTTTCCTCCCGATTATACTTTTTCAATCGGCGCAAATTTCGCCAATAAACGTTTAATGCCGACAGGACTTGGAAAGGCAATATCAAGTTCGGTTTGTTCGCCTTCGCCTTTAACGCTAACGACCGTTCCGGTACCCCATTTTTTATGCGTTGCTTTATCGCCCGTTTTCCAACCCAACTTTTCACTGCCTGACTGATTATAGCTAGGACGC
Organism: Planococcus sp. ANT_H30; assembly: GCF_008369335.1. Classification (NCBI taxonomy): domain Bacteria; kingdom Bacillati; phylum Bacillota; class Bacilli; order Caryophanales; family Caryophanaceae; genus Planococcus; species Planococcus sp. ANT_H30. Next base: position 66,420 of record NZ_VOBJ01000011.1, read on the forward strand.
GTTACAGCGGGTCGTTTCGGTACTTGTCGATAACTGGTTGCAGCACCAGCACGATGGTGCGCTCGTGTTTGTTCAATCAGCTCTTCTGAAATCTCCGAAATAAACCGTGAAGGCATATTGAAATTACTTTTCCCAAACAATGTGCGTGAAGACGCATGCGTCAAATACAATCGCTGTTCCGCACGCGTAATTCCTACGTAAGCAAGACGACGTTCTTCTTCTAATTCTTCGTCGTCGTTATTCGATCGTGAATGCGGAAAGACGTTTTCTTCCAGTCCAATGATGAACACGACAGGAAACTCCAATCCTTTTGCTGCGTGCATCGTCATTAAAATAATCGGGCCATCTGCATCTTCTTCGTCATCTAATGAATCGATATCCGAAATCAATGCTAAATCGGTTAAGAAAGCGACTAATGATTTGTCGTCACTTTGCTTTTCAAAAGCTTTCGTGACGGATAAAAACTCTTCCAAGTTTTCTAAACGGCTTTCGCCTTCTATGGTTTTATCGTTTTGCAACATTTGGCGGTAGCCCGATTTCTTCAGTATTTCTTCTACCAGTTCCGTTACGGATAAATACTCTTGCATTTGCGTAAAACTATCGATCATCGCGCGGAATTCCAAAGCTGTCTGTGCCGTCTTCGGTGTTAACCCCATAAAGTCAGCTTCTTGCAATGCATCCATAATCGTACGATCTTGTTCAATCGCAAAACGTGCCATTTTCTCGAATGAAGTTGCACCAATTCCACGCTTTGGTTCGTTGATGACACGAGCTAAAGACAAATCATCGTCGTTGTTGGCGATCAAGCGCAAATACGCCAGTAAATCTTTAATTTCTTTACGATCGTAGAACTTTGTTCCGCCAACGATGGTATAAGACATATTCGATTTAACGAACATCTCCTCCATAATTCGTGACTGCGCATTCGTACGGTACAAAATCGCAAAATCAGAAGTTTTGTATTGTTCTTCCTCCATTAATCGCTGGATCGTTTGAACAACAAATTGTGCTTCCTGTCGCTCATCTCCTGCTTTATGCAAAGTGATTGCTGGACCTTCGTCGTTATCAGTCCGCAATTCTTTCGGATAGCGGCTGGTGTTTTTTTGAATCACGTCATTAGCTGCCTGCAAAATACGCTTTGTCGAGCGATAATTTTGCTCAAGCATAATGACTTTCGCATTTGGATAATCTTTCTCAAACGACAAAATGTTCGTGATATCCGCTCCACGCCAGCGATAAATCGACTGATCTGAATCGCCAACCACACAAATATTTTTAAATTTGCTCGCTAATTTTTGAACCAGCTGATACTGGGCGTTGTTCGTGTCTTGGTATTCATCTACATGGATATAATGGAATTTATTTTGATAGTATTCCAATACTTCAGGAACGGTATTAAACAAATTCAACGTCGTCATAATCAAATCATCAAAATCCAGTGACTGATTTTTCTTCAAGCGTTTTTCATATGCTGTATAAACATCCGATACTGTTTTTTCGTACGGATTAAATTGATTCATGTCCGCTGCAAACTGCGATGCATCAATGCATTCGTTTTTTGAAGATGAAATCGCATTTAACATTGTTCGCGGTTCGTATTTTTTCGGATCTAAATTTTGTTGTTTTAAGACATTTTTAATAACCGTCAATTGGTCTGTCGTATCTAAAATCGAAAAACTTTTCGACATTCCTAACTTATCGATATCGCGTCTCAATATACGTACACACATTGAGTGGAACGTAGAAGCCCACATGCGTTGTCCGGTTCCATGCCCTAATAAGCCATCAATCCGGTTACGCATTTCACGCGCTGCTTTATTGGTAAACGTAATGGCTAAAATATTAGATGGATACACTTGCTTTTCCAGCACCAAATAAGCAATACGGTGCGTCAATACACGTGTTTTACCTGATCCCGCACCTGCCATGATTAGTAGAGGACCTTCTGTCGTTTTGACTGCTTCTGCTTGTTCCGGATTCATTCCGTTTAGTAAACTTTTTGTTATCAATTCCATTTCGCACCACCTCGAACATTTGTTCTTACTAGTATAACGATTCATCAGCCGTTTCCGCAACTGCCTCGACGGTTTCCATCGCTTTTTCGATATTTTCATATATGATGTTGCCGACAACAATGGTATCCGCAATTGCAGATGCTTTTTTTGCCATATTTGCTGAATCAATGCCCCCGCCATAAAACAAGCGGGTTTCACATAGAACACTTTTCACTTTTTCTGCTAACTCCATGTCACCAAACATACCGCTGTATTCCAAGTAAAAAATAGGCAAACGGAAAAAATGTTCAGCCATGCGCGCATATGCTAAAACATCTTCTGTCGTTAAATCTGTTTTTGCTCCAGTTAGTTTTGCTGCTTTACAGTCAGCGTTTAGAATACAATAGCCTTCTGGAATCAGTTCATCCCACTCTAAAATTTCGCCATATTCACGAATTGCGCTATGATGAAGTCCTTTAATCCACAGTGGATTGTCGCTGTTTAAAACCGTTGGGATAAAATAATAATCAAAGCCAGGCGCCACAGCGGCAATTGCTGAAACTTCGAGCACGAGTGGCACATCGTAGCGCTGTACACGTTCTGTTAAGCAAAGGACATTATCGAGTGTGACATGATCACTGCCACCAATCAAGATGGCATCCGTCCCGGATCTGCAAATTCGTTCCAAATGTTCATCTGTGATCTCTTTTGCCGGATCTAATTTAAAGACATGTTGCCATGTTTTGAAATCCACCATTTATCACCTAACTTTATCTCAGTTATCATCTATTTAGTATAACAAAAAAACCGAACAGAGTCGGCTCTCTGTTCAGTCTTTTGGAAGTTCAAATGGTTTTTCATCTGGATACAGACGTTCCAACATTCCGTCATAAGCGTCATTGCCGTAGTTCAAGCAACGGCGCACACGAGAAATCGTTGCAGTACTCGCGCCTGTTTCGTTCTTTATTTTTTCATATGTTTTTTTCATGCGCAGCATATGTGCTACTTCCAAACGCTGGGACATCGATTGGATTTCACTAATTGTGCACAAATCATCAAAAAAGCGATAAGCCTCTTCTTTATCTTTTAAAGCCAAAACAGCTTCAATCAACTGATCTGTCTGATGGCCTCTTATTTTGTCGACTTGCATGCAGCTTCATCATCCTTTCCTTGCTCTGATCATCAATGCGTATAGCTGACAGTTTGCTCTATTCCTGGGGCAGTCGGAACGATATGAATCCACGTTTTTCCTGGCACTAGTTTTACCGGCTCTCCATTTGCAGTTGGCACGAGCATTCCATCAAGTGAACTCCACTCTATTTCACGAACGCCTCCTGCTTGGAAAAGTAAAGCCGCTCCACCATTCGTCAAATCAATGGATTGGCGCCCTTTCGAATCGATCGTTTGGTGAGGCGCTTCAAACACTAAAATATTTGAAACTTCGACAATTTCTGATGTTTCTTTATCGGTCGTCAGTTCGCCACCGGAAGACCGGCTATACAAATGCGTTTGTCTATCATAGACATAGTCACTAAAAAACAGCTCATTTGTTCCATACTCCACACTTACCGAAAGAGCCTGTTCCTCTAGTTTAGCATTTTCGAACGAGTCATAGAAATAATAAGGCGATTTCCCACTGTATTCCGTAGAAGCTTGCGTAATCTTCATGGCTCTTGAAACATTTTCCATTGAGATATAGGAGTTGTGAGGCGCCACTCGGTCGGATGATCGCTGAAATAAAGTTCCGTCATGTTGGATACCATTGACATGATCAACCACTCCAGATTCTAGCAGTACTTTGGCATCTGGACTATAGCCGTGAGCTACAAAAAAGCCATCGTATGCCGCGGCCAGTTGGACAAAATACTCCCGTGCACTACGAATCGGCCCCAGTGTTTCTGGAAAATCACTTTGATAAAGCGCAACAAACCGCGTGATATCATATTCGGCAATCATTTCAAAGACCATGTCTGCATTTGTCAGCCCTGTCTGCGGGCGGGCATCTGGATGATTATTAATGACCGCCATGACAGTTCGGCGATTTGTTGGTGGCACTGCCCGTTCTCCCGTGAACGGAGCAGTCGTTAAAACCTGGTCCCCCACTGGCTCTTCAGTGGGATCCTTTTTCATAATCAGCCAAAAGCCTGTAGTAAATGCTGCTAGTACTCCGAGGACTAGCAACGTAAAAACCCAATTTTTCATATCGCTTACCTCATAAATGATGGAAACAAGATTTTTTTATTCATGACATCGTAAATGCCCTTTTGCGTAATCCGTACATACGGTAAATGAGTTGCCTGCAAAAACAATAACGTATAAACCGCATCACCATGCTTATAACCACGTTCGTTTAATGACTTTTTTAATGCTTTCTCTTGATCAATCAACTCTTCCATTGGCAGATCTGACATCACACCGCCATAAGGCAGCGGCAGAGATTCGATAATTTCGCCGTTTTCGGTCAGAATAATACCACCTTTTATGCGCTTTAATTCGTTAAATGCAAGCCACATATCTTCGCGATTTTTTCCGATCAGAATAATATCACCTGTATTGGTATACGAAGAAGCAAAGCCGTCCAAGCCCGGTGCAAAACCTTTAATCAACGTATTCACACGCCATTGTCCTTTTTTATCGATAAGCATCAAAAAGCTTTCATCATGCGATTTTGATAAGTTGGCGTCATGTGTATCAACACTGACCGTATAAGGTTTCGTAATGACATCATTAATCATTTCAATTCCAAAAGGCATCGAAAATTGGAAATCACCTTCAGTTAGTTCATAGTCAAGATCAAGGTCAGGCAAAATCGACCAATCGATATTCGGCAAAGATTGAACTTTTTTTCCATCTTTTTTCAGCCATACGCCTTTTGAGATGACCCCAGATGGCACCGGATTATCCATGCTATCGAGAATATTCAAATTGGCGTAACGCCCCGTTGCGATTAAACCATGCAAGCTTGTTACATTGTAATAGCGTGCCACGTTATAAGACGCCATCATATACGCATCAATCGGTGGCACACCGGCCTCAAGTGCAATTTTAATGCACAAATCCATAACCCCGTCTACATGAAAGGCTGGAGTTGAGCCATCAGTCGTCATCATTAACTTGTCAAAAACGTTTAACTCTCGCTCGACAATTCCTTTTAAAAGATTTGGCAGATCAGGTCGAATCGAAGAATGCCGAAGTGTAACGCCATAGCCATGAAGCAAACGCATTTCGACTTCATCTACCGTCATCGCCTCATGATCTCCATCAGCTCCAAGCAGTCTCATCCGCGCCAGAGTCTTTTCCGAAGCACCTGGGAAATGACCTTCGATTTTTTTCAAGCCCATTTTGGCTTTTTGAATCCAATACAACATCTGATCATCGCCTGCCATTAGTTTTGGCCAACCCGTCAGTTCCCCACCAAGTAATACATCTTGACGATCTAACCATTCGCCCACTGATGTGGAAGTAAATAACTGATCTTCATTATTCAATTCTGTCTGCGAATCAAAACGTGTCCACCAATAAAAGCTAAATGGCAATTTCGCTAATTGATCTAGCAATGAAAACGCTTTCTTGTTTTCTAGCGCTAAAAAGAAGGTTAAGTTGTCCGAAAGGAACATTGTCGTTCCTCCTTGAGCCGCATAATCTGCAAAGCTTTGTGGATTATACAATTGTGAAGGATGAACGTGAGGTTCTATGTATCCTGGAACGATAAGTTTATCCGTCATATCGACCACTTCAGTAGCATCGTCAATTTTCGGCATTTCTTTCCCAGCATAAACAATGCGATCTCCAGAAATCCATATAGTACCTGTTACCCATTTCTTAAAAATCCCATGAAGGTACGTTGCATTTATCAAAACGAGATCCGGCGCGATTTCTTTTGTAACAATCTTCAACTGATTTCGAATCTCTGTGTTCTTCCATAACGGATTTACCATTTGCCGGCACCTACTTTCTACTAGTTCAATACTTAATATCGTAGCATAATTATACAATGAAATACAGTTATTCCCTGTAAAAACAAGCATGTTTTAAGTTACTCAGGACACAAAAAATCCACGCATAGCGCGTGGATTTTTTATCAGCTACTGATTATTGATTGGATCGCTAAAAGGTTTCAAAACGTCTTTTTTCTCTTCTTCTTGGAAAGTCAAAACATCCGTAACAGAATCATATGATTCTCCGTAAAATTGTTCATCTTTATACGTATGGATGTCTTCGTACATTTTTTGCATGCCTTCAAAAATCTGTTCTTCTGTTTCACCGCTTGGCGTCCAGTAAAGAATTTCCATGGAATTTTCTTCACCTGTTGCTAATGAACGACGGCAATAGCCAATAGATGACGCATGTTCAAATCCTTCGCGCGCATAAAATCGCAGACGTTTCTCCGTGTCAGTATCTTCGTAATTGACCGGCTCAACTTCAAGAATGATGGGTTTTTTCTTGTCTTTCAACATCTGCAAAGTCTTTCTGCCAAGACCCATTCCGCGGGATTCTTTTGACACAAACAAGTAATCTACAAATGTGAAATGCGGAAATTCTGCATACATTAAGACATGATAAGGACCCTCATCTTTGTAGTAGACGCTCCCTTTTTCTTTTAATAATGCATCCATATGCTCTTTCGACTTCATTTCTTCAACTGGAAAATACTGATTTAACTTTTCATACCAATTCATAGTTTGTCTCCCTTCAATTTTTAAATGCCCTGCTAATTTTGTTTCTGGGGTCTTCATAGGTTTGTCATTCTGGAGTTTATATAGAGGTAAAAGTGGGCTGTTGAAAATCCTCAACTTTAGAATCATTGCCTATAGGGCAGACAATAAAACAAAAATGACACATCTTCTTGTCGAATTTGTGTCATCAGTAAGTATAGCATATATGTATATAAACTTCAATTTAGCGGCTTTTTCTCTTGAATGTTAGATGATCCAATTAGACATTAATAGCCAGTAAAATTGCTACTGGCCATTAATGGGAGATAAAATTATTTTGCACGCCATCCAATGTCTGTCCGGTAGAAAAAGCCGTTCCACTCTACACTGTTCAACTGTTCATAAACTTTTCTCTGAGCGTCTTGAATAGAAGAACCATTTGCTGAAACGAGCAGCACACGTCCTCCGTTTCCAACGTACTTGCCAGATGACAGCTTAGTTCCCGCGTGAGTTACTTCCACTCCAGTGAGTTTCGTCAAGTCTGGTAAGCATGCGCCTTTTTCAACAGTCTCTGGATAATTATCAGCTGCAACAACAACACCAAGTACGGCTTGTTCGTCCCACTCTAGTTCAGCCGATTGACCTTTTAAAATGGCATCCATGAATAGCCCAAAATCTGACTTCATGCGTGGTAAAACAACTTGCGTTTCCGGATCGCCAAAACGCGCATTAAATTCAATCACTTTTGGACCTTTTTTCGTTAAAATAACACCTGTATAAAGGATGCCATTAAACGGTGTTTCTTCAGACGCCATCGCTTTAACTGCAGGTTCTACAATTTCAGCATAGGTTTGATCCACAATTGCTTGTGAAATTTGTGGAACAGGTGAATAGGCGCCCATTCCCCCTGTGTTTGGTCCACGATCTCCATCGTAAGCTCGTTTATGATCTTGCGAAATGACCATTGGATAAATTTGACCGCTATGAACGAAAGACATAAACGAAAATTCTTCACCGTCTAAAAACTCTTCAATAACCACTTTTGAGCCAGAGTCTCCGAACTTTTGACCTTCTAACATGTCATTAATGGCAGAAACAGCTTCCTCTTCCGTCATTGCCACAACGACACCTTTCCCAGCCGCAAGTCCATCTGCTTTAATGACAATCGGAGCACCGTGTTGACGAACAAATTCAATAGCTGATGCAGTTTCTGTAAAAGTCTCATAGCCAGCAGTTGGAATTTCGTATTTTTTCATTAATTCTTTTGCAAAAGCTTTGCTGCCTTCAATTTGCGCAGCCACTTTAGACGGACCAAAAATGCGCAATCCTTTGGCTTCAAAAAAGTCGACGATTCCTTCTGATAAAGGCTGTTCAGGTCCGACAAAACTAAAATCGACTTGCTGCTCTTTTGCAAATTCTGCAAGACCCGCAAAATCCATTTCATCAATAGCAAGGACTTCAGCATCTTCCCGCATTCCATCATTGCCTGGAGCTGCATAAACTTTAGTGACCGAAGCAGATTTCGAGAACTGACGGACGATGGCGTGTTCTCGCCCACCTCTTCCAATGACCAATACCTTCATACTTGTTTCACCCCGATTAATGTTTGAAATGACGGACGCCAGTAAACACCATAGCAATTCCGTACTCGTTCGCTTTATCGATCGAATCTTGATCTTTTTTCGAACCACCTGGTTGAATAATCGCTTTTATGCCTGCTTTTGCAGCTGCTTCTACCGTATCATTCATCGGGAAAAACGCATCTGATGCCATAACCGCGCCTTCTGCAGCACTGCCTGCTTGGTCTAACGCAATTTTAGCAGAACCAACACGGTTCATTTGACCTGCACCAATTCCTAATGTCATTTCCGAATTACACACAACAATCGCATTAGATTTTACGTGTTTTACAACATTCCAGCCCAGTTTCAACGCTTCAAGCTCTGCTGCTGTCGGTTGACGATCTGTAGCAACTTGAATAGCCGCATCGTCATAGCCAAAAACATCTGGTTGTTGAATTAATAATCCACCTTCTACTGTTACCGTGTTCCATTTGTCGCTAATTTTACTATCGAATGGAATCGTTAATAGACGGATATTTTTCTTTTGGGTCAGTAATTCAATTGCTTCATCAGAAAATGATGGTGCAATAATAATCTCTAAGAAAATCGTCGCTAATTGTTTGGCTGTATCCGCATCTACTTCACGATTTAAAGCAACAATTCCACCAAAAATTGACGTTGAATCGGCTTCATAAGCTTTACCAAAGGCATCTGCGATTGTTTCACCTGTACCAACACCACAGGGGTTCATGTGTTTGACGGCAACTGCTGCTGGCATTTTGAATTCTTTAATCATTTGAAGAGCAGCATTGGCATCTTGAATATTGTTGTACGATAATTCCTTGCCATGTACTTGATGTGCGTTGGCAATTGAGAAACTTGAGCCAAGCGGACTACGGTAAAAAGCAGCTTTCTGATGAGGATTTTCACCGTAACGAAGCGTTTGAGACAATTCGTACGTAAGCGTCAATTGGTCCGGATATTCTTCACCTGTCAAGTCAGTCAAATAATTAGAGATGTATGAATCGTAAGCTGCTGTATGGCGGAAAACTTTCGCTGCTAAACCTCGTCTCGTTTCAGGAGTTGTAGATTGTTTGTTTTGTAATTCCGTCAATACTTCAGCGTAATCAGCCGCATCGACAATGACTGTAACGTATGCGTGATTTTTTGCCGCAGAACGCAACATGGTTGGACCGCCAATATCGATGTTTTCAATCGCATCATCAACTGTCACGTCTGGTTTTACGATGGTTTCACGGAACGGGTATAAATTAACACAGACAATATCAATCTGCGAAATGCCGTTTTCAGCCATTTGACTTTGATGTTCTGCATCATCATGTTTGGCTAATAGTCCACCGTGTACAAGCGGATGCAAGGTTTTTACACGTCCACCTAAAATTTCTGGAAATTTCGTAACTTCGTCTACGGCTGTAATCGCCACGCCGTTTTCTTCAAGAAATTTTTTAGTGCCGCCTGTCGATAACAGTTCATAGCCCATTTTTTCCAATTCCTGTGCAAATTCCAAAATCCCTGATTTATCCGATACGCTGAGTAATGCTCTTTTTTTCACAAATAGTCCTCCTATAGATTAAGACCGACAGTTTACCGGTCGAATAATTGCTGCAATGTTGCAGGATATAATTCATGTTCAATCTGATGGATCTGTTGCTCGACTTCTTCACGTCCACGACCTAATACCGGAAACGATTGTTGTGCAATAATGTTGCCTGTATCCATTCCAGCGTCTACATAATGCACTGTGACGCCTGCGTTTTCTGCCCCTGCTGCAAGTGTTTGCCCGATTGCATCTTTTCCTGGAAACGCGGGCAAAACAGAAGGATGGATATTCACAATGCGGTTTTCATATGCTTCAAGTAAAACCGGGCCAATCAAGCGCATATAGCCTGCAAGGATAATCCATTCTACTCCAAGTGCTTGCAGTTTTTCTTTTAACATTTCTTCGTAATGTTGCTTGGAGTCATACTTAGAAGGAATAAAAGAAAAAGATGCCACCCCTGCTTTTTTCGCACGTTCTACTACGAACGCTTGTGGCTTGTCGGTTACAACAAGCATTAATTCAGCCTCTAAGTTACCGTCCGTAATTGCGTCGGCAATGGCTTGAAAATTAGAGCCATTGCCAGATGCAAAAACAGCAATCTTTGTTTTAGTTTTCATCCAATGTGCCGTCCTGTTGTCCTTGGAATTGCACGCCTTCAGTATTTGAAACCCGACCAATTTGGTAAGCTTGTTCACCATTCGCTTTAGCGATTTCCAACACTTTTTCAGCGTTTTCAGGTGCTACAGCTACAACAAAACCAATTCCCATATTGAAAACTGAGTACAAGTCGCGGTCTGCCAACTCGCCTTTTTCTTTCAGCAACTTGAAAATATCAAGTACTGGCCAGCTGCCAAGTGAAATTTCTGCGCCTAAGCCTTCTGGCATCATCCGTGGAATGTTCTCGCTAAATCCGCCACCTGTCACATGTGCCATGCCGTGAATTTCAATCTCCTTGCCAATCGCAGCTACTGCTTTTGCGTAAATTTTTGTTGGAGTTAACAACGCTTCACCAATTGGTCCAAGCGCTTCATAACCTTCAACTTGTTGATCTAATGTAAATTGATTTTGTTCAAAGACGATTTGACGCACAAGTGAATAACCGTTTGAATGAATGCCGCTAGATGCAAGTCCGATTAACACATCTCCTGCTGCAATTTTTTCGCCTGTAACGATTTTGGATTTCTCCGCAGCTCCGACCGCAAACCCAGCAATATCGTATTCATCTTCTTCATAAAGTCCTGGCATTTCTGCTGTTTCTCCGCCAATTAATGCGGCACCCGATTGCACACAACCATCCGCTACGCCTTTAACGATTTGTTCAATTTTCTCAGGAATTGCTTTACCGACAGCGATATAGTCTAAGAAAAATAAAGGTTCCGCACCTTGTGCAACGATGTCATTGACACACATCGCAACACAATCAATGCCGATTGTATCGTGACGGTCTGCCATGAACGCGAGCTTTAGTTTTGTGCCCACGCCATCCGTTCCGGAAACAAGAACCGGTTCCTTCAAATTTAGCTCAGACAAATCGAACATACCGCCAAATCCACCAAACGCACCGAGCATTCCTTTACGCGCTGTCCGTTCTACATGCGATTTCATGCGGTTTACTGCTTCATAGCCAGCTTCGATATTGACGCCTGCTTTTTCATATGCTTTTGACACACCGGTTCCCCCTTATTTCACTTTTTCTTTTTCGTGCGGCAATACGGTATCTGGATAAATATTGGTTGGGTATTCTCCTGTAAAGCAAGCTAAACAATGCCCACATTTTGATCCAGGATCTGTGCGTCCAATATTTTGAACCATGCCGTCAACCGATAAGAATGTTAACGAATCTGCACCAATAATTTCTCGCATTTCTTCTATTGTATTGTTAGCCGCGATTAATTCGCCTGCTGTGCTAATGTCAATGCCATAAAAGCATGGATTTTTGATTGGAGGTGAACTAATGACCACATGTACTTCTGTCGCACCTGCTTCTTTTAGTAAGTTGACAATGCGTCGTGACGTTGTACCACGAACAATTGAATCGTCCACCATAATCACACGTTTGCCTTTCACAACTTGACGCACTGGCGAAAGTTTCATCTTCACGCCTTGTTCGCGCAAATCTTGTGAAGGTTGGATAAACGTACGTCCGACATAACGGTTTTTAATCATGCCGAGCTCATATGGTATGCCGCTTTGTTCCGAGTAGCCAATTGCAGCTGAAATACTAGAATCCGGAACACCTGTGACAACGTCCGCTTCAATTTGTACTTCTTTTGCTAATTGAACGCCTAAACGTTTTCTTGCTGCGTGAACGTTGATACCATCGATATCCGAGTCTGGACGAGAAAAGTAAACATATTCCATCGTACAAATCGAACGCTCTTCTGGATAAGCAAAGCGTTCTGCACGCATGCCGTCTTTCGTAATGATTAAAAATTCGCCCGGCTCAACTGATCGAACAAATTCTGCTCCCACAATATCAAACGCACACGTTTCAGAAGCCGTTACCCACGCATCCCCCAATTTACCAAGAGACAACGGACGTAAGCCATTTGGATCCAACGCAATATACATCGCTTCTTCAGTCAAAATTACACAAGCAAAAGCGCCTTTTAATAAAGACAACGCATTTTTCGCTTTCTCTTCAAACGTCGCATAGCCGCTTCGTTTAATTAAATGTGCCAACACTTCTGTATCTGAAGTTGTTTGGAAAATACTGCCCTGACGTTCTAGGTGTCCTTTTAACTGCGTGGCATTGACTAAATTTCCGTTATGTGAAATCGCCAAACTACCAGTAGTTGAGTTAAAGAGCAGAGGCTGGACATTTTCAATGCCGCTGCCTCCTGCTGTTGCATAGCGAACATGGCCAATTGCGGCATGTCCTGCTATTTTCTCTATTTTTTCAGGCGTAAACACTTCACTGACCATGCCTTCACCTTTTAATGGGAGAAGAGCTTCTCCATCAGTTGAAACAATTCCAGCACCTTCTTGACCGCGGTGTTGTAAAGCGTGCAATCCGTAATACGTCAATTGCGTCGCATTCGGATGTCCCCATATTCCAAAGACACCACATTCTTCATTTAAGCTTCTGATTTCAGCAAGCATGGGATAGCTCCTTTCCAAGCTGAGCGAAGCGTTGCGACGGATTCGTCGATCCAAGTCGTACCGTCTTCACCGTTGATTACAAATTTGTCTCCCGTGACTTGGCCGACTTTCTTAGCATCTGATACGACTTTCTCGAACTGTTCTGCGTTTTCTGGGCTAACTGTTACCACAAAGCGTGATTGCGATTCACTGAACAAAGCAGTTGTTGCAGATCCAGACAACGTGACTTCCATGCCTAATCCGTTACCAAAGGTTTTTTCAGCTAATGCAACAGCCACGCCACCTTCAGCAACGTCATGTGCAGATGCAACGAGTCCTTGTTGAATCGCCGATAAAATTTCTTGTTGGCGCTGTGCTTCGACTGTTAAATCGATCGCTGGTGCTTTACCGAAAATACGTCCCTCGACCATCTTCTGTAATTCACTTCCGCCAAATTCTGTAAAGCTTTCACCAATCAAGTAAACAAAGTCGCCTTGTGTTTTAACGTCTTGCGTTGTTACATGTGCAAGGTCTTCAACAAGCCCGACCATACCGATTGTTGGTGTTGGATAAATAGCCGTACCGTTTGTTTCATTGTATAACGAGACGTTTCCGCCGATAACTGGAGAATCTAAGATGGTACATGCTTCAGACATACCGTCTGCTGCTTTTTCTAACTGCCAGAAGATTTCTGGTTTTTCAGGGTTACCGAAGTTTAAGCAATCCGTGATAGCAAGTGGTTTCGCACCTGATACGACAACATTACGTGCTGCTTCCGCTACCGCAATTTTACCGCCCACTTCTGGATCTAAGTAAATATAGCGTGAGTTACAGTCTGTCGTCATGGCTAAGCCTTTGTTTGTTCCGCGGACACGGACAACTGCAGCGTCTGATCCTGGGCTTACTACTGTGCTTGTGCGCACTTGGTGATCGTATTGATCATAAACCCATTCTTTAGATGCGATTGTTGGTTGTTTTAATAGAGCCGTTAAGGTTTCATTGAAATCCGTTACTTTTGGCTCTACGTTGTCCATTTGTTGGAACTCTGTAAAGTACGCAGGTACAGCTGAAGGCTTATGGTAAACCGGCGCATCTTCTGCAAGTGCGTCAACAGGAACTTCTGCAACAATTTCACCTTTATGTTTTAAACGTAATGTCGAATCATCTGTTACCGTACCGACTGTCACGGCATCTAAGCCGTATTTCTCGAACAACTCAACGATTTCAGGCTCACGACCAGCTTTAACCACGATTAACATCCGTTCTTGTGATTCAGAAAGCATCATTTCGTATGCTGTCATCCCTGTTTCACGTTGTGGAATGTGATCCAGGTCCATTTCGATTCCTGATCCTGCTTTAGAAGCCATTTCCGCTGAAGAAGAAGTCAGTCCAGCAGCACCCATATCTTGAATCCCGATTAACGCATCTGACTTGATTAGTTCTAAACAAGCTTCAAGCAACAGTTTCTCCATAAACGGGTCACCCACTTGTACTGCAGGACGGTTTTTATCAGAGCCATCCGTTAATTCTTCAGAAGCAAAAGTGGCTCCGTGAATGCCGTCGCGTCCTGTTTTAGCGCCAACGTACATGACCGGGTTACCTGTACCTTTGGCAATTCCTTTTTGAATATCTTCATGATTAATCAATCCGACACACATCGCGTTCACTAATGGATTGCCATCGTAACATTCATCAAATTGAATTTCTCCGCCCACTGTTGGAATTCCGATACAGTTTCCGTATCCGGCAATTCCCGCAACAACTTCTTCAAACAAGTATTTCACGCGGGGTGTTGTTAATTCACCAAAGCGTAATGAGTTCAGCAACGCAATTGGACGTGCGCCCATTGAAAAGACATCACGAATAATGCCGCCAACTCCAGTAGCCGCTCCTTGATAAGGTTCAATAGCTGACGGGTGGTTATGCGATTCCATTTTGAAAACGACCGCTTGTCCGTCACCGATGTCGACAATCCCAGCACCTTCACCAGGTCCTTGAAGAACACGTTCACCTTTAGTCGGGAATTTCGCAAGAACGGGTTTCGAGTTTTTATACGAACAATGCTCAGACCACATAACTGAAAACAAACCTGTTTCCGTATAGTTTGGCAATCTTCCTAAAATCTTTTCAACCATTTCAAATTCCGCGTCCGATAAGCCCATTTGTTGATATACTTTTTGTTCTTTTATTTGAGCAGCATTTGGTTCAAGCATGACTGACATGTGATTCCCTCCACTGTTTAACGATTGATCTAAATAAAGCCAAGCCATCTTTGCCGCCGATTAACTCTGATACTGCACGTTCAGGATGCGGCATCATGCCTAGCACGTTTCCGCGTTCGTTAATGATTCCTGCAATGTTGTTTCGACTGCCGTTAAAATCATCTGCATACGTAAAGACGATCTGATTGTTTTCTTTAAGGTGATTGTATGTCGCATCATCGCAATAATAATTGCCTTCTCCGTGAGCGATTGGAATTTGGATTTCTTCACCTTGTTCGTATTCATTTGTGAACAAGGTATTGTTGTTTTCTACTTTCAATCCAACAGTACGGCACATAAACTTCAAGTTTTTGTTACGTAAAAGAACGCCTGGCAAAAGACCCGCTTCCGTTAAGATTTGGAAACCATTACAGATTCCAAGAACCGGCTTGCCTGCTTCAGCCGCTTTTCTTACTTCATCCATGACTCCAGAGAATTGAGCGATCGCGCCGCAACGCAAGTAATCGCCGTATGAAAATCCGCCTGGTAGTAAAATCCCGTCATAGCTGCTCAAATCTTTTGAGTCATGCCATACGTACTCTGCTTCTTCACCTAATTCATCTTTGACCGCATGGTACATGTCCAAATCACAATTCGAACCTGGGAAAACAATTACTGCGAATTTCATTGCGAGACAACCTCCTCAATTTCATAACGGTAATCTTCAATTACAGTGTTTGCTAAAAGTCGATGACATAATTCATTTACTAAAGAATCTACATTGCGTTCGCTGTCTTCAATAACCAATTCTAGGTATTTGCCAATTCGTACATCTGCCACTTCATCATAGCCCATTTTATGAAGAGAGCCCATAACTGCAGAACCTTGCGGGTCCAATACACTTTCACGTAATGTTACGTATACTTTTACTTTTTTCATGAGTGTTGTCCTCCTAGACGAGTTAAAATGAGTTCGTACGCTTCTGTCAAATTCCCAAGATTGCGGCGGAATACGTCTTTATCAAGCTTTTGTTTTGTTTTCATATCCCAAAGCCGGCAAGTGTCCGGCGAAATTTCATCTGCCAATAAAATTTGACCATTTTTGTCACGGCCAAATTCAATTTTAAAATCAACAAGATCTACGCCAATTTCTTTAAAAAAGCCGATTAACACTTCATTAATTTCGCGTGCCTTTTGCTTGAGCACTGCCACTTCCTCTGCAGTTGCCAGCTTTAGCATATCAACATGATCATCTGTAATTAGTGGATCGCCCAATTCATCATCTTTCAAATAGAACTCCACAACCGGACGGCTAATGGCCACGCCTTCTTCAATGCCAAGACGTTTGGCCATGCTGCCCGCTGTGATGTTCCGGACCACTACTTCCAATGGAATGATGCTTACACTTTGCACCAATTGTTCGTGATCAGACAATTGCTTAACGAAATGAGACGCAATGCCTGCTTCCTGCAATTTTGTGAAAATCAGTGACGTGATTTTATTGTTCAAAATGCCTTTCCCGGTAATTTCTTCTTTTTTCTCACCGTTGAAAGCCGTTGCTGAATCTTTATATTCCACCCACAAAATTCCCTGTTCATCCGTTGCATACAGGCGTTTTGCTTTTCCTTCGTACAATAGCTGACCTTTTTCCATTTTCAGAAGCCCCCGTTTAGTTTAATCCAAGTCGGTTGAAAATCATGTCTACTTGTTGCAAGTGGTGATTGTAATCAAAGCAATCATCCAATTCTTCTTTAGATAGCTTAGCTGTAATCGTGTCATTTGCTTCCACAATTTTGCGGAAATGCGTTTGGTTTTCCCAAGCTTCCATCGCACATGGCTGAACGGTATCGTAAGCTGCCTCGCGAGCCATCCCTTTATCGATCAATGCCAACAACACACGCTGTGAATAAATCAAACCTAACGTTGAATCCATATTGCGTTTCATGTTCTCAGGGAACACTGTTAAGTTTTTCACGATATTACCGAAACGATTTAACATGTAGTTAAGCGCAATCGTTGCATCTGGTAAAATCACACGTTCTGCTGATGAATGCGAAATGTCGCGTTCGTGCCATAAAGATACGTTTTCGTAAGCTGTTAGCATGTAGCCACGGATTAAACGTGCAAGGCCCGTCATGTTTTCAGAACCGATTGGGTTACGTTTATGTGGCATTGCAGAAGAACCTTTTTGGCCTTTTGCAAAAAACTCTTCTACTTCGCGTGTTTCCGATTTTTGCAATCCGCGAATTTCTGTCGCAAATTTCTCAACAGATGAACCAATCAATGCGAGTACACTTAAATACTGTGCGTGACGATCGCGTTGCAATGTTTGTGTGGAAATAGGTGATGCTGCAAGACCTAACTCTTTGCAGACATATGCTTCAACAAATGGATCAATATTAGCGTACGTTCCAACTGCACCAGACATTTTGCCTGTTTCAATTGAAGCTGCTGCCGCTTCGAAACGTTCTAAGTTACGTTTCATTTCTTCGTGCCATAATGCAAGTTTCAAACCGAAAGTTGTTGGTTCTGCATGCACACCATGTGTACGACCCATCATGACCGTCATTTTATGTTCTTTTGCTTTATTCGCAAGAATTTCGATAAAGTTTGTTAAGTCTTTACGGATAATGACGTTTGCTTGTTTTAACAAGTAAGACAATGCGGTATCAACAACGTCTGTTGAAGTTAAGCCGTAATGAACCCATTTGCGTTCTTCGCCAAGCGTTTCGGATACTGCTCTTGTGAAAGCAACTACATCATGACGTGTTTCTTCTTCAATTTCTAAAATACGGTCTACTGAAAAAGAAGCGTCCTTACGAATTTTGGCTACGTCTTCTTTCGGAATATCTCCGATTTCTGCCCAAGCTTCACATGCTAAAATTTCAACTTCTAGCCATGCATTGTATTTGTTTTCTTCTGTCCAAATTGCGCCCATTTCGGGTCTTGTGTAACGTGCGATCATAAATTAGTTCCTCCAATTATTCTGGCCAAATGCCAGATCTATCTATTTCACCTAAAGTTGCCTCTAAGTCTTCCGTTAATATCGTAACATGTCCCATCTTCCGTTTCTGCTTTGCTTCGTCTTTTCCGTACAAATGAATCGACCAATTTGGAAATTGTGCTATTTTTGAAGCAAGTGGCGCGACATGCTCACCTAACACGTTGACCATTACTGCTTGAGACCAAAGGATTGGCTGTCTTAGTGGCCAGCCACAAATGGCACGGATATGTTGATGGAACTGCGATATGTTTGTCGCTTCGATTGAATAATGACCTGAATTATGAGGACGTGGCGCCAATTCATTGACGATAATGCCACCGTCTTCTAACACGAACATTTCAACGGCTAATGTGCCTACCATATTGAGATGAGTCGCAATTTTCTCAGCTGCTTTTTTCGCCTCATCCATTGTCTTTTTATCGATTCTTGCTGGAACAATCGTCTCATGTAAAATATGGTCTTTATGAATATTTTCACCAATCGGCAAAATAGCTGTTTCACCGTGTACGTTGCGTTGAATAATAACGGAAATTTCTTTTGTGAATTCTACAAAAGCTTCAGCAACACATTCGCCATTTGTGAATAATCTTTTGGCTAAAGAAAGTTCTTCTATAGAAGAAACAGTTTGTTGCCCCTTGCCGTCATACCCACCTCGTGCTGTTTTCACAACGAATGGAAATGACAATTGACTACTTTTTTCTTTTAACTTTTCAAACGTAGAAGCTGTAACATAATCTGCCACGACAACACCAGCTTCAGAAATCGCTTGTTTTTCAACAATTCGATTTTGTGTCACACGAATCAATTCAGATCCTTGCGGCACATAAGCGATTTCTGCTAATTTTGATAGCCCGTCTACATCTATATTTTCAAACTCATAAGTAATGACGTCACTCACTTCAGCTAACTCTTCTAACGCATGCTGATCATTAAACGGTGCAACGATTTGTATATCCGCAACTTGACCTGTTGGTGAATCCATAGCTGGATCGAGAACAGCAATTTTAAATCCTGCTTCTTTTGCAGCAAGCGCCATCATGCGTCCTAATTGACCGCCGCCGATAATGCCAATCGTTTGTCCAGGTAATATGGTTTTTGTCATACCAAATCCCCCGAACTTTCTAGAACTGCTGCTGTGATGCGATCTCTTCTTTCCTGCAATGCTTGTGCTGCCTGCTCATCTACCGTCCCCAGTATTTGCGCTGCTAGTAACCCAGCATTTACAGCTCCAGCTTTGCCGATAGCGACAGTCGCCACTGGAACTCCGCCAGGCATCTGAACGATTGATAATAAGGAATCTAAGCCGTTTAACGCTTTTGATTGAACAGGTACACCGATAACCGGTAAAGTTGTTTTGGCTGCTACCATACCTGGCAAATGAGCAGCACCGCCTGCCCCTGCAATAATCACGTGCAATCCACGTTCACGTGCTTGTTCTGCATAGCTGAACATTAAATCCGGTGTCCGGTGCGCTGAAACCACTTTCTTTTCGTAGCTTAATCCCAGTTCATCTAATACATCACACGCATGCTTCATTGTTTCCCAATCACTCGTACTTCCCATAATGACGCCAATTCGCGGATTCATCGATTGCACTCTCCTTTTAAAAAATAAAAAGTCCTTAAGTAAACTGCTCACATTACGTGAAAAGCAGTTTACTTAAGGACTGTAAATGATACGAATTTTAAATGATGGCATAAAGAAGCACATCCTTCGCTTTACGACCAATAAGTTGCTTTCCCGCATAGTCCGGACATTTACGGTGTCCTGGTAGAGACGCAGAAGCCAATTCTTCTGCATATATGGGGTATCCTCACTTATCATAACAAGACGACGAAACTACGTCAATGATAAAGTCGAACAATAAGTTATACAATTATTTAATCGTTCGTCTTTATAAGGTCTGACTTATCTTTATTCTAGTTTATCTCCTTTAAACTTGACGATTTGCCTAATAGGTACTGGTTGGCCATTTACTTCCTGAAACAGAGGCTCCTCTTTTCGTCCAACTGCTGCGTAGCCTTCCGCTTTCATCCGATCCAGACATTCCGAAATAGATTCATGTTCTTCAACTTCAAACCACACTGTATTCTTACTCATTTAAATAAGTTACCCCTTTTCACTGACTTTACCCAAAATCCGCCATGAATTGTTTTAGGTTCATACGCAATAATAAAAGCTTTTGGATCAAGCTCTTGAATCGCTTTGTATAGCTTTAGTTCCATTTTTCGCGGAGTTAAAATTTGCATCGATTGCCGATCCCCGTCACGCCCATTGGTATTCCAATCCGTGACACCGTAGCCTTTTTCGCGAAGTTGCTTAGGCAAATACTCTCCGGCTTCACTCGTAATAACGTTTACCGTAATATAACCAAGAGCCATTTTTTCCTCGATTTTAGAACCGATAACAACCCCTGATCCGTAACCTAATGCATAAGCAACCAGGTTTTGAATTTGATCAAGATTATCAAGAACCAATCCAAGTCCTACTATGTATATAACAACCTCTACCATACTAACGGCTGCTGCTAAATAGCGATAGCCTTTTAACGTCATAATCATTCGCAATGTGAAAAAAGTTACATACACAATATTGATTGAAAAAATTATTAGCACCATAATCCATGGGTTTATATCCAATCTTTACACCCCTCTGATTTTCATTAACAATTAATTTTCATACTATGTTAAAAATCTTAAGAATGCAAGAGAGAAAAGCCTTGTGTATTAAGTGTTTGTCTAATGCTTCATATTTTTCTACTCCAAACGCTAGCACGTCAAATTGTCTATAGCGAGTAACTATCAATTGGCTCTTTGTAGAGATAGTAGAATTTTTATAAAATTGGTTAGGTAACGTGGCGATAGTCGGTACTAATAGTGTGTCTTCGAACTAACTACTAACTTTATTCTAAAAAATCCTTGAAAGTCAATTTCTAAAGCAACTCTAAAGAGTTTGATTTCCAGATTTAGTTGCTCGACGTCGTTTAAATAAACTAACAGGTAAACAATCACTTTGATTTCGATTTGCCGACGTTAGACCTAACTCTTTATATGCGATACCCAAGCAGCAATTATTTGGTAAGCTTTACTACCTGTACAACACAAAATAACAATGCACAGAAACATGACAAGTTACTATAGATAGATACACTAGCGTATATTGTTTCCAAATTCACTCCAAAAATTTCTCATAGAAGAACAGATCTCCGAACTTATCAGGTACTAAGATACTGCACAAAAACTTCCTACGGACAAATAAGATGAAGTACTTGGTGACGCAGTTTCGGAAATGGTGGAACTTCCGCAGGAATAGTACTCAACGCTTTCCAAAAAGAAAAAAGCATTAAATAATCAACTAATGAACCAGGATTTTTCTATGATTATAAACAAATACAATCGCCCAGCACAACGTGTGTTCAAAATTCTTAACTCGCTCCTTTTAGTGCATTTCACTCCCCTTATCGCAGGGAAAAATTGTCTTTCATAGGTGCTTTATCACAGTGAAAGGCTCGGCATTAAGCTCCATGTAAGCTACGTGCCGTATCGCTTGGTAGAAACACCGGTCTGGTACACGATGGACCGATTAGCGAAAATTTATCTACTACTCGGCTTATCCCGTTTCAAGATCCCATCTACTTCAACAGCAAACAAAATTTCGTTATCCAGACGAAAGAGAATGTCGTCTTATCGACCGCCTGCTGGAAAAAAATTCATTGTCACACGTGACTTTACTTACCCGCTAAGCACGTCACAATCGCGCTCACTGAATCGGCATCGTATCTTCTTTTTCACTGGCCTTGAAGAACATGAAATCCGGGTTGTCACCAGTCTGTGACGTTTCGGTCAAAGCAATCGCTACCATGTGTAAAACGCGCTGGGGCCATCTAATCCTTTTCTCCTAAATCAAACAACACTTCTATGTACTAAAGCTTCTCAGTCAAACGTATAAGACACAAGCATCTAGCTGTTTGAGATACCGATTATGTGTCTTTGTGAAGTTCTATTCGTAAATTGTCAATTCAAGTCGAACATGGCAAGAAATTCATGAATACCTCAAAGAACCTATTGTAATTCAATATTTACCGGGGAACCTGGTGGAATACCAGTAGAAAGTCCAAGGTCTCTTTTTAGGTCATGCGGCTGAAGTCGGTTCCTTTTGGATACGTACGCCGAATACGACCGTTACTGTTCTCATTCGTGCCACGCTGACCAGGAACACTCGGATTCGAGAAGTAAAACGGGATCTCCAACGCTATCTCCACTTCGATCCAGCCGTGAAATTCCGTGCCTCGGTCGGCGGTAATGGATTTCACCACTTTTTTTGGCAGGTTTTTCAACACACAAATGATGGCCTGTGCGGTTTCACTTGCCGTTTTCGCAACTAACTTATAGCTCCTCTCAAAACGGGTGGTACGTTCCGTCAATGTGAGAATCCGGCTCTTGTGCGACTTGCCGATGACGCTATCGATTTCCCAATGTCCCACTTGGCTTCGAGGCGCCAAACGTGCATGGATTTTTTTCAGACAAGGCAGCTTGCCTCGTGTTTCACCTCGTTATTCTTTAACTTTTTTGCGGATCAGTAGCTTTTGGG
>NZ_VOBJ01000012.1:0-84502 GCF_008369335.1 Planococcus sp. ANT_H30
GCGAAAGATTCTCGGCTACCGGACACCGGAAGCGTGCTTCTTAGAAGAGCTCGCCCACATCGCCTGAACCACACACGGTTTAATGGGTTTTCATGTTTTGTTGCATTTAATATTGCAATCTAGGTAAAAATTGAATCATTAGATTTTGTTGAGATACTAGTAAGTATAATGATTTTTAGTTTGAATATTCAAATAATAAGAACTTATCGATTGACTATCCTATTCAAAAACTGGAGAAAATGAAAGCTTATGTCAGAACAAGTGCATTAACTTAGGGAGTTGAATTACAGGAACTAGCAATGCCCGATAGCATTAGTTTTACGCAAGGTGCGGCTATTCCAGTAGCTTGCAAAACAGCTTTAGAAAGCTTGCGAACTCTTGATTTTAAAACAGGAGATACGCTTGTGTAGCTGGGGCTTCAGGCGCAATTGGAACAATCGTGATTCAATTGGCGAAAAATCGAGGGATTCGAGTAATTGGTTCCGCATCCAGTAAAAATCATGACCAGCTCCTTTTAATGGGAGCTGAAAAAGCAGTTGATGATTCAAATTCTGGTTGGAAAGATCAAATCAAACAATGGATGCCAGAAGGAGTAGATGCGGCTTTAGCCATTCGTCGGAGGACAGGTACAGATAGTATAGAAGTAGTGAAGAACGGTGGAAAAGTTGTTGTGGTTTCGGGCAATCAAGTAGGTGTAGCGAGAAAAATCACGGTTGAACAAATGCAGCACCAAATCAGTACGAAAGACGCAGTAGGCAAGTTGGTCAAAGAGATTGTAGAAAAAGTTGCTCCCGGTAATAGAGCATGTCTACTCGTTTGAACAAGCACTGGATGCGTTAGAGAAAACAGAGACAGGACATGCAAGAGGAAAGCTTGTTATTTCTATGGAAGAAGCCTGATTAAAAAAAGCTCGCTCCTTTTGATAGGAGCGAGCTTTTTGTTGTTATAACCGTTTATGGGCCATCGCTTCGCGCATGTCTTGAAGTGCTTTTTTGCCGTCAGTGCCGCGAGCAATCATTAAATTGGTATAAAGCGCATCGATCAAACTCAGTTGGGCGATACGAGAAGCCAATGCTTCAGAACGAAAATCAGTTTCTTCTGAAACGGTATAAAGAGCGATGTCCGCTTCCTTAGACAAAGGCGATTTGGCAAAATTTGTGACAGAGATAATGGTAACGCCTTTTTCCTTCAACACATGAAGAACGTCAAGAACATCAGTAGTCGAACCTGAATGAGAAATAACAATCGCCACATCATCTGATTGCAGTTGAGAAGCGGCCATCAGTTGCATATGAGAATCCAAATTCATGGAAACGTGAAGACCTAAACGAACAAATTTATGGTAGCCGTCCATCGCGACCATGGCAGAACCACCATTGCCATAAAAGTCGATCTTTCGAGCATTCATCAGTTTATGGGTCGCCTGTTCCATCGCTTCTGCATCCACAATTTGAAGCGTATCTTCAAGCGTTTTGATGTTGGAACGGAATACTTTTTCGGTGACAACGCGAATGCTGTCGCCGTCTTCAATTTTTTCGTGAATATCTTTTAAAGGCGCTACGACTTCCGCAGCAAGCGAAATTTTAAATGCTTGGAAACCTTTAAAGCCGATTCGTTGGCAAAAGCGGAAAATAGTCGATTCAGCTAATCCCAACTCATCCGCGATTTGATTGATGGTCAAATGAATAATGTTTTTTGGATCATGTAAGACATAATCGGCAATCTTTTTTTCTTTTTCACTAAAATGGCGGTAACTACCGCGTATGGCAGCCAGCGCAAATTGCTGTTCTTTCATACTCCGCGCCTCGTTTCTGTCTAAATAGTTTCGTCTATTATACAATAACATGTTGCGCGCGGAAAAATATTTGATACAATGAACTTAATAAAGAAAAAAATTCTTTTTTATGAGGAGGATTCTACAATGGAAATTGGGATTATAGGGTTAGGCAAGATGGGATTAAATCTTGCACTGAATATAGTGGATCACGGCCATGAGGTGATCGGCTATGACAGCCATACCGAAATCAAAGAAAGCGGTTTCACACAAGTTTCTTCTATTGAAGAAATGGTCAAGCAACTAGAAGCACCGCGCACGCTGTGGTTGATGGTACCTGCAGGCGAAATTACAGAAACAGTTATCGAGCAATTAATCCCTTTGCTTGAAGAGGGGGATGCCATTATTGATGGTGGAAACTCGAATTACAAAGATACATTACGACGCGCGGCGATTTTAAAAGAACATAATATGTTCTTCTTTGATTGCGGAACGAGTGGTGGAACAGATGGAGCACGTCATGGTATTTGTTCGATGATTGGTGGCGACGCAGAGAAGTTCAAAACCATCGAGCCCCTTTTAAAAGACATTTCTGTAGAAGACGGTTATTTGTACACGGGTGAAGCAGGTAGTGGGCATTTCTTGAAAATGATTCACAACGGTATTGAATACGGCATGATGCAGTCAATTGCCGAAGGCTTTGATATTCTCAACAAAAGTCCATTTGATTATAACTTTGAGAAAGTTGCTGACGTTTGGAACAATGGCTCGATCATCAGCTCCTACTTAATGGAAATGACCAAAAATGCATTTTCTAAAGACGCGAAACTAGAGGGCATCAAAGGGGTGATGAACTCTTCAGGCGAAGGAAAGTGGACAGTGGAAACAGCACTCGACTTAAATGTACCAGCACCGGTAATTACCTTGTCACTTATGATGCGCTACCGTTCATTAGAAGACGATACTTTTGCAGGAAAAGTCGTAGCCGCACAACGCAACGAATTCGGTGGACACGCAGTAGAGAAGAAATAACTTTTACTTCGTGAAAAGAGACTCTTGCAAAAATGAAGTTGGTTTGCGGAATACCCAACTATAAATTAGTTACACATTGAGGGGGAGAAAATTTGTCAGGTTCAACGTTGATTATGGTCGCACTTGCAGGTATATTCTTATTGCTATTCTTAGTTATTCGTACGAAATTACACGCTTTTGTAGCATTATTACTAGTCAGTTTATTGGTAGGTATTGCGGCGGGCATGCCACTTAACGAAGTCATTACATCCATTCAAAATGGTATGGGAGGCACACTAGGCTTTGTTGCTGTCGTAGTAGGTCTTGGTGCTATGTTCGGTAAAATGCTAGAAGTATCGGGTGGGGCAGAACGTTTGGCTTCTACGATGATTAGTAAATTTGGTGAAGACAAAGCACCATGGGCATTAGGGGTTACGGGATTTATTGTTGCGATTCCTGTATTTTTTGATGTTGGTTTTATCATCTTAGTACCAATTGTTTACGGTTTGGCTAGAAAAACAGGCAAGTCGCTTTTGCATTACGGAATTCCGCTACTTGCGGGTCTAGCCGTTACGCATAGCTTTATCCCACCAACTCCAGGACCGATCGCGGTTGCTGAACTGGTTGGGGCGGAACTTGGTTGGGTTATTTTGTTCGGTGTGCTTGCGGGGATTCCAGCGATGATTTTAGCAGGGCCAGTGTTTGGTCGCTTTATCGGCAAAAAAATTCATGTGTTAATTCCAGATTATATGGAACTTGAAAAAAAGGAATACGATAAAGAACTACCAAGTTTTGCGATGATCACTTCGTTGATTTCGATTCCACTTGTATTGATCCTATTAAATACGCTGTCAGCCGTCTTACTAGAAGAAGGCAATATGGTTCGTGAGATTTTGACGTTCCTTGGTCATCCATTCGTGGCGCTGACAATTGCTACGTTGTTGACGTTTTATCTACTTGGGACAAAACGTGGTTATTCGCGTCAAGAAGTACAAGACATTGCTACTAAAGCGCTTGAGCCTGCTGGGATTATCATCTTAGTCACAGGAGCAGGCGGCGTTTTCAAACAAGTATTAATCGACTCAGGAGTTGGTGCAGTACTTGGTGACATGATGGGCGATTCATCGTTGCCGCCAATCGTTTTAGCATTCCTGATCGCCGCAGCAGTTCGTGTTGCGCAAGGATCTGCAACGGTTGCGATGGTAACAGCAGCGGGTCTGATCACGCCACTTCTTGAAATCGTTGGTATGACAGGTCCTGCTCTCGGACTTATTGTTATTGCTATCGCTTCAGGCGCGACCGTCTTATCACACGTCAACGATTCTGGATTCTGGTTGGTTAACCGATATTTCGGAATGGACGTCAAGGATACCTTAAAATCCTGGACGGTTATGGAAACCATTATCGGGTTAACCGGTTTCGTGGTAGTGTTAATCATCAGCTTTTTTATCTAAATTAAACTTGAAAGAGAAAAAGGGGATTTCGCCTTTTTCTCTTCTTGTCTATAGAGGAGGGCTCTTATGCCTGAACAGTCATATTATCTTGGGGTAGACATTGGTACGACTTCCACCAAAGCGGTTTTGTTTGATAAATCTGGTAAAATCCTAGCGGCAGACACGGTTTTTTATGCGCTCGAAACGCCAAATCCGTTAGTGGCCGAACAAGACCCAGAGGAGATTTTCCGAGCGGTGTTAAGTTCCGTTCGAAAAACCATCCGTAAAAGTGAAATCGATACGAATCAACTGAAACTCGTATCTTTTAGCTCAGCCATGCACAGTCTGATTGCAGTAGATGCTAAGGGGAATTTGCTAACGCAAAGCATCACGTGGGCCGACACAAGAAGTTCAAAACATGCGAAGTACATCAAAGAACGACTGAATGGCCACGAAATTTACTTACGCACAGGTACGCCCATTCACGCGATGTCACCACTATCCAAATTGTTGTGGTTAAAAGACGAAAAGCCGGAAGTTTTTGAGCAGGCTGCTAAGTTTATTGGCATTAAGGAATTTGTCTTTCAGGAATTGTTTGGAGAGTACGTTGTTGATCATTCAATTGCGTCTGCAACCGGATTATTTAATTTGCGGGAACTGAATTGGGACAAAGAGGCGTTGGGAGTAGCAGGCATCACGCCCGAACAGTTGGCGCGACCGGTTCCAACAACCCATCAATTGACAGGTCTCGTCTCGGAACACGCCTTGTTTATGGGCATTCCTGAAGACGTTCCATTTATTATTGGCGCGAGTGATGGAGTGCTCGCAAATCTAGGAGTAGATGCCATCGAACCAGGTGTCCTAGCTGTAACAATCGGCACAAGTGGGGCCATCCGTACGGTCACGACCGAGCCGAAAACCGATCCAAAAGGACGGACATTTTGTTATGCTTTAACGGAAAATCATTGGGTAGTCGGCGGACCTGTCAATAATGGCGGTATCGTCTTGCGCTGGCTACGTGACGAGTTTGCTTCATCTGAAGTGGAAACCGCGAAGCGTCTCGGCATCGATCCGTACGATGTGCTGACGAAAATCGCTGAGACGGTCAATCCTGGAGCGGACGGCTTGCTGTTTCATCCCTATTTAACAGGAGAGCGAGCCCCTCTATGGGACGCGAATGCACGTGGGTCGTTTTTCGGATTGAGCATTCATCATAAAAAGCAGCATATGATTCGAGCTGTGTTAGAAGGTATTGTCTTTAATTTGTATACCGTCCTGCTGGCGGTCGAGGAATTGACCGGCGAACCAACACGTATCCAAGCATCTGGCGGCTTTGCTCGTTCAGGAATGTGGCGTCAGCTGATGGCTGATGTCTTCGATAAACCCGTAGTTATTCCCGAAAGCTTTGAAAGCTCGTGTCTCGGGGCAGTCGTTCTCGGCATGTATGCGATCGGCGAAGTTGATGATTTCAGTATCGTTTCCGAAATGATCGGCCAAACGCACACGCATGAGCCAGATGAAACGTCAGCTGGTATATATCGTGAGCTCTTGCCAATTTATATCCGCTTGTCGCGCCTTTTAACAGCAGAATACGAGAGCATTGCCGATTTTCAACGAAAGCATTTAGAGTAAGTGCAACATCCTGGACCAGTCTTGCTGGTTTGGGGTGTTTTTTTGTCGATTTTCTTGTGGGTAGGTGCGGTTGTACGGGATTTTTGAGGAATACGCACGTTCAGCGGGAGATAAGCACGTTCAACGGAGAATACGCACGTTCAACGGAGAATACGCACGTTCAGCAGGAGATACGCACGTTCAACGGAGAATACGCACGTTCAGCAGAAGATACGCACGTTCAGCGGAAGGTACGCACGTTCAGCGGAAGATACGCCCGTTCAACGGAGAATACGCACGTTCAGCAGGAGATACGCACGTTCAGCGGAGATATACGCACGGTAAAACAAAAATACGCGCGTTCCAGCAAATTTAGTTGCATAGTAGATAGAACTATCAGAAAATAATGAAAAATATCTATAATTTTCCAAACGTACATGATACGATAAAACGAAAAACTCATTGAACATCAAAGGGGATGTCTAAATGGAACCAAGTGCGATTGTGGTAGGAGCGGGGCTTGCAGGGTTAGTGGCGGCTGCGGAAATCGCAGACGCTGGCAAAAAAGTGTTGTTACTAGACCAGGAGCCAGCAGCTTCTTTTGGCGGACAGGCGTGGTGGTCTTTTGGCGGACTGTTTTTAGTCGACTCACCGGAACAAAGGAGAATGGGCATTAATGATTCAAAAGAGTTGGCTTGGCAAGACTGGCTTGGGGCAGCTGGTTTTGATAAAGAGCAAGATGAAGATTATTGGGGCAAGAAATGGGCTGAAGCCTACGTAGACTTTGCAACCTATGAAAAACGAAACTGGCTTGCTGATATGGGCATCAAATTTTTTCCTGTCGTTGGATGGGCAGAACGGGGTGGTTATTTAGCAGAAGGACATGGCAATTCTGTGCCGCGCTTTCATATCGTTTGGGGAACAGGACCGGGAATTGTCGCACCGTTTGAGAGACGTGTTCGGGAACATATCAAGAATGGGTTAATCGATTACCAGCCACGGCACCGAGTAGATGAATTAATGATAAAAGGTGGGCGAGTAACCGGTGTGACAGGATCGTTATTAGAGACGAGTGATGTAAAGCGTGGAGAAGCCAGTTCACGAAACGTTGTCAGCAATTTTCGGTGTGAAGCAAAAGCGGTCATTATCACAAGTGGCGGAATTGGTGCCAACCATGAATTGATTCGAAAAAATTGGCCAAGTCGTTTGGGTATAGCACCAGAAACCATGCTCACAGGAGTTCCGGCGCACGTAGATGGACGTATGCTGGCTATTACCGAAAAAGCAGGTGGGCGAATCGTTAATCGTGACCGGATGTGGCATTACACTGAAGGCATTAAGAATTGGAACCCGGTTTGGAACAAACACGGCATCCGAATTTTGCCAGGTCCGTCTTCGATGTGGTTTGATGCAACAGGCAAACGTTTTTCTGCGCCTAATTTCCCGGGATTTGATACGCTCGGAACACTTGAGACTATCCAAAAAACGGGCTACAGTTATTCGTGGTTTATTTTGACGCAGAAAATTATTGAAAAAGAGTTTGCGCTGTCAGGATCTGAGCAAAATCCTGACTTAACCGGCAAAAGCATTCCTCAAGTCTTGTCTCGAGTCCGGGCAGGAGCAACAGCACCGGTAAAAGCTTTTATGGATAAAGGCGAAGATTTTGTTGTCGCAGAGACACTGGAAGAGTTAGTCGCACGTATGAACAAATTAACGGGAGAAAACTTATTGGATTTTGCTCGAATCAAGCAGCAAATTAGCGCGCGAGATGCGCAGCTCGATAATAAATTCTCTAAGGATTTGCAAATTACGGCGATGCGCGGTGCTCGAAATTACCGGGGAGACCGTCTAATTCGAGTAGCGGCACCGCATAAATTACTGGATCGTAAAAAAGGACCGCTTATTGCCGTTCGTTTACACATTTTGAGCCGCAAAACTTTAGGTGGTCTGCAAACGGATTTATCCGCACGAGTACTCGGTGATACCGGTCAACCGGTACCTGGACTCTATGCTGCAGGAGAAGTTGCCGGATTTGGTGGCGGGGGTGTCCATGGATATCGCTCATTAGAAGGAACTTTTCTTGGTAGCTGCCTGTTTTCTGGGAGAGTAGCGGGGAGAGCGGTGGCGAGCGAAGGAGGTGCTGAGAGTGATTGTTGAAGATGTTGGATGGCGGATTTTCCTTTTCCTACTTGGAGTCGTATCGAGTATCTTTTTAGTCAACATGTTGTTAAGAAAAATTCTTGGAGTGGAGAGAAAAGCATTTTTTTCAGACACTCGCGTAAATGATGTGCATAAAAAATGGGATCGGATATTGAATGGCCTCTCAGCAGTAATAGTCTTTATCATATCGCTTGTAGCGATCAATTATGGTCCAGCAGCCGTTTTTTATGTCCTACTGGTTTCTGTGCTGTTGGGGAGTATACAGCTATTGGTCCGTTTAGGATTTGAAAAAAAACATGCTGAAAATCCCAATGACTATTTGTATACGCTACTGGAATCGGTAACTGGAACCATTATTTTAATTACTTTTGGGGTGAGTTTATTTCCAGATTACCTTTCGGTGGTGTTTAATATCTAAGGTAGATACGTCCAGTAGCGGAAAGCAGGTTCTGGGTGTTTTTTTGTCGATTGGAATTTACCTTAATATAGTTGAATAAAACCGTTCAGTACGCTTTAGAGAGGCTTGTGTAGGCGTAAGAAAAATACGACCATACATGAGCCTTTGCTAACAAGATAAAAAGAATTATCAGAAAATATCTATAATTTTCCATACGCTCGTGATACGATAAAAGACATTACGAGATTATTCAACTTCGAAGGAGATATCTAAATGGAATTCAGTGCGTTTGTAGCGGGAGTCCATCTTGCAGCTGTAGTCGGGAGTGAGCTTTCTGAAAGTGAAGTGGCGCTTCGCTTTATTTTTTTCGTAGGTGGAAGCATAGCCAGTATTTACCTAGTGGACAAGGTTCTAAAGAAAATTCTCAAAGTAGAAAAAAACAAATCGTCTACGGATAGTTATGTAAACGATCTTCACAAAAAGTGGGACAAAATCATTAGCCTCTGGTCAGGTATTGCTTTGACAGTCATAACGTTTATCCTTTTCAATACGAATGCATCTATAAATTTGTTTCTTTTGCTACCAGTCGCAGCCTTACCGTTTTTACCGACAATTATCCAGGTTGGATTTGAGAGAAAATATGCAGAGAATCCCAATGATTATCTGTATACCTTATTGGGATTAGGAATGTCTAGCGGGATTATCATTACGTTGTTGCTGATCTTTTCGCCAGGAATCTAAGCTCAGTAGTCATAATAAAGGAGGAAAAAATATGGGAGACATTATCGCAGTATTTGCGTTATTAGTGCCAGTTTTTATTGCTGCGATGGCATTGAGATGGGTACGGATCATCCGCAGTAATTCGGAAAGACAGATAGAACAAAACGAAGAAATCATCGCTTTGCTGAAAAAATCCAATGAATAAACAAAAAGATGTGCTCATTCGGAAATACAACGAAGCTGATTTCCGAACGATTCATGAGTTGAACAAGCAGCAAGGATGGAACAATCTCGTTGAAAAGAAGCAAGAGACACAGCAGGCTTGGGCAAATTCTACGGTGGCTGTGGTTGCTGAAATCGATGGACGAGTCGTTGGGTGCTTAAGAGGATTAACAGATGGTTTTATTTCTCTCTATATTTGTGAATTGTTGGTAAACCAAGATCATCGTAAATTAGGCATCGGAAAAAAGATGCTGCGCTATGCTCACAAGCTATATCCGAAAACTCGTTTGGAATTACTAGCTAGCGATGCTTCACGTAGTTTTTATGAAGCGCAGAGCTATCGGCCATTGTACGGTTTTCGTAAGACGATAGTAGAGTAAACTGTTTCACGTGAAACGTTTAAATCTAAAGGAGTGATTTCCTAATGAGAAGTGAGCAGGTTTATATCCGATTTTTTCAGCCGAGAGATGCTGCTGAAAAACTAAAGCTAGAGGTCGCAAACCGTGACTTTTTTGAAGCCTACTCGGTTACGCGTTATTCGGATTTCTATACGCTTGAAATGCAGCGGGAGCTTATTGAAATTTATGCCGATCAAAAAGAAGATGATTTATCGTATAGCTTTGGAATTTTTGAGAATGAAACCGATGTGTTGGTTGGAACAATTAGTTTAGTGCAAGTGATTAGAGGACCGTTGCAAAGCGCCATACTAGGATATGCGCTAGACAAAACCTATAACGGTAGAGGCTATATGACAGAAGCAATTGAGCTGACCGTGGCATATGCTTTCAAAAAACTAGCGCTACACCGAATCGAAGCAGGCGTTATGCCAGGAAATGACGCTTCAGTTCGCGTGTTGGAAAAAGCAGGTTTCCATCAAGAAGGTATTGCTTCAAAAAATGTTGAAATTAACGGCAAATGGCAAGACCATCAAATA
The DNA here is from genome assembly GCF_008369335.1 of Planococcus sp. ANT_H30. Taxonomy (NCBI): domain Bacteria; kingdom Bacillati; phylum Bacillota; class Bacilli; order Caryophanales; family Caryophanaceae; genus Planococcus; species Planococcus sp. ANT_H30. The sequence continues at coordinate 10,263 of NZ_VOBJ01000012.1, forward strand.
CTCGCAATCATCAACCCAATAGACTTTTAATACTATACGATTATGCAATCAAAAAGGAGCAGAGCGATGATATTTCCTCTATTAGAAACAAAAAGGCTGCGTTTAAACCAAGTTGAAGAAAGCGATGCGGTGCGATTTTTCGACATCATGTCGCGAGACAAAGTGACCGAATATTACGGAATGGATTCGTTGAGTTACGAAGAAGAAGCTGTAGAAGTTATTCGTTCATTCCGTCTTAGTTTTGAAGTGAACCGAAGCATACGCTGGGCGATTCGCCTTAAAGAGACAAACCAGTTTATCGGAACAATCGGTTTGAATAACTTGAATCCAAAAGCAAAGAAAGCAGAGATTGGCTATGAATTACATCCAGATTATTGGCGTCAGCAATTCATGCAAGAAGCTATACACAGCGTGCTAAACTATGCTTTTACAGAACTCGATTTATATCGAATGGGTGCTGTAACGTTTCCCGAAAATACGTCATCTAATCGTTTGTTACAAAAGCTAGGCTTTACAGTAGAAGGAAAACTGCGTGGTTATTTGTATCAACGGAACCAATCTCATGATGCGTTGATCTTTTCTTTATTAAAACCGGAATGGTCATCTAGCTAGCTTAAAAAGCATCATTTTATGTGCTTTCCACTCGTTCAGTAATCATCTTTTGCATCAAGGTCATTATTTTATTAGGGTCAGTTATGTGCTGATGAATCCAGCCAATTTCTTTTGCTAAAAGACGCCGAACAATTAAAGCGGCTTGTGCGTGATTTTCTGGCGTCATTAAGGTCGACATTTTCTCGACTTCTGCAAAAATAGTTTTGGGCAGTGAGCGACTGATTGCTTTCAATCCAAGTTGCGCGCGTTCGGGTGTATACCGATATAGTAAAACCCGGGAGAGATGTTCGAGGACTTGCGACAGCATCTTTACCGCCCAAATCTCATTTCCTCGTGCAGCGGCTTTCCGGTATTGGAATAAAAACCAAGCAACATCAATAACATGGTCGGTGTATTCCTCTTTACTCAGCGTAAGACTTTGCGACGCAACGAATTGTTCAAGTAAATTTTCAGGATCGTAAACGACTTTGAAAAAATCTTTTGCCGTGAATGATTCTACTGTCACCGTAAACAAATCGATATGCAGGAAATTATCAAAAACTACTATAAGCTGTGGCGCGATGATGAAGATGTCGTCTTGAAATAGTACAGGGCGATACGCTTCAAGGTGAGACAGCCGCTCTTTCAAAAATAACGATTCTTGTTCTTGGTCGACCAGGCCAATACAGGTCGATGTCTGAATGCTCGTCGTGCTCGTTCCTACCCATCGATCCCTTCAGAAAAATAGCTCGCACATATGAACTTTGTATCAAACTAGCCGTAATTTGTTGTACAGCAATTTCTTGAATGAGCATAATCGATTCCTCCAATAATTGAATTTTTTAATTGTATCAAATAAGGATAAATATCCCAATTATTTATAGAGGAGGATTTAAAATATGTGCCAAATTATTGCGATGGGCGGTGGTGGGTTCTCGATGGAACCGGACAATCCACTCCTCGATCAATACATACTCAAACAAGCAGGTAAAACGCGACCTAAAGTTTGTTTTATCCCAACAGCAAGCGGAGATGCAGCTAGTTATATTGAAAAATTTTATGATTTTTTCAATCAACAACACTGTGAGCCGAGTCATTTGTCTTTATTCAAACCACATACACGAAACTTAGAAGCGTTTGTATTACAGCAAGACATTATTTATGTAGGCGGCGGCAATACGAAAAACTTATTGGTGCTGTGGAAAGAGTGGGGACTGGATCAAATTTTGAAAAAGGCTTGGGAACAAGGCGTCATTCTTGCAGGACTCAGCGCAGGTTCAATTTGCTGGTACGAACAGGGTGTTACCGATTCGTATGGTGACAAACTCGAACCGCTCGAGGCGCTCGGCTTTTTACGAGGAAGTCATTGTCCGCATTACGACGGCGAAGCTGAAAGAAGACCGGCCTATCGTCAATTTGTGAACCAAGGGGTAATGCAATCCGGCATCGCCGCAGACGACGGAGCGGCTGTTCATTATATCGACCAAAAAATTAAAAAGGTAGTCAGCTCAAGACCCTCAGCCAAAGCGTACCGTGTGTTTAAAGGTGGAGAAGAAGAATTGGCGGTTGAGTATTTGGGGGAGTGATCTGCAACAATGATGGATATTTTTTCGATCACATCAGAGAAGTTACAAGACAATCGAATGATTCGAGTTTCTACACCTAAAGATTACCGATTAACTGATAAGCAGTATCCTGTATTGTATATGCACGATGGCCAAAATGTTTTTCGAAACGATCATGCTATTGGTGGCGTATCACTAGAATTAGAAAATTATGTAGACAAAAATAGCTTGGATATAATCGTTGTAGCGATAGATCAAAGGAGGGAGCAACGAAAAAATGAGTATTGTCCGTGGAAAAATGGGGTTTATAGCAAGCCATTTCTAGAAGACAAAACAGTGTCTTTTGGAGGCAATGGATCAAGCTATATAGAATTTATCGTTGAAGAATTGAAACCTTATATCGATAAAACATATCGAACACAACAAAGCCAAACCGCAATGGCTGGAATTTCGCTTGGCGGGTTGATTACTTTATACGCAGCTTGTATTTATCCGCATATATTCACAAACATCATTCTTTTTTCATCAGCATTTTATGCCAATCAAGAAAAAATCGAAGAGTTGATAGATACAACAGACTTATCTGTACTAACTTCACTATGTATGGACTGCGGTACAAGTGAAGCGGGGAGTAATTCAACCACTAGCCATGAATTTTTGGTTTCGAATCAGAGGGTTGCAAAAAAGTTGAACAGAAAGTGTTCTGTTGTCACTTTTAACATATTAGAAGGGGAGAAACACAACTACCTTTCTTTTCAGAAAAGAGTTCCAGAGCTTTTTAGTTTTTTACAACACGAGGTGCTTTTATGAAAATAGAATTAATTAAAGCAGAAGTTTCGGATGCCCCGTCTATTTTAGCAATGCAAAAAGAGTCTTTCATGCCACTATTAGTAAAATATCAAGACATGAAGACAAATCCTGCGAACGAAACACTTGAACAAGTTCTCACTCGAATCACAATGTCGGGCTCATTTTTCTACAAAATCGTAAAAGGACAGAAAATGGTAGGCGCAATACGCGTCAAGTACGGCGGAGAAAACCGTTTTTGGATTAGTCCTATATTTGTAGATCCACAGTTCCAAGGTCTTGGTATTGCTAAAGAAGCAATGAAGCTAGTTGAAGAACAGCATGCAGAAGCGCATGTTTGGGAGCTCGCGACCATTTTAGAAGAAGAAGCAAACTGTAGGTTTTACGAAAAATTAGGATATCAATCAACAGGAGTGACTCAATCCTTAAATTCTAACGCGACATTAGGTTATTTTAACAAAATAGCAAAGGATGCGGACTAAATGAAACTAACTACAGAGCTTTCAAGATTTAAAGTGAAACAGGGAAAGGAAGTTGTAGTTGAGCAATGGATGGGATTTTTAGAAAAGCAAATGGATAATGTATTGCTTACACTTGAGGATGAAAAAATGTTCGTCGAAACAATTTTTAGCGAAACACTTGATGGCAACACCTATCTTTACTGGTACTCGGTACAAGGAGAAGGGGGTGCAGAGTTGGAAAACTCAAGTCATGAAGTGGATCAAAAGCATATGGAATACTGGAACGACTGCATCGATTCGACTTACTCGCCAGTTGACTTAGAAGCAAAGCTTGTCATGATCCAGAAAAAAGTAAGGTCTGTAATGAATTGATAAAAGTGGAATTAGAGGAGAGACAAGTAATGCTTGAAACAAACCGCTTCTATTTGCGAGAGTTTATTAAAGAGGATTGGAAAGCTGTACATGCCTATGCCTCACAGGAAATAGTTACTCAATACCAACCATGGGGACCTAATACAGAAAAAGAAACGCAACAATATCTAGTAGATGTGTTAGAGCAACAGGTAACAAACCCTCGTACGAGTTTTACTTTTGCAGTGGTATGGAAACAAACAAACGAAGTGATTGGAGCGGGAGAGCTTTCTGCAATAGATAACATGAACCAGTCAGGTGAAATCGGTTATATTCTTCATCCGAATTTTTGGAGAAGGGGAATTGCGACAGAAGTCACATTATTATTACTCGAATTTGGGTTTAGAAACAAAGAACTCAACAGAATTTCAGCTAGTTGTGATCTTCAAAACAGTGGGTCGCAAAACGTTCTAGAAAAATCAGGAATGGTAAAAGAAGGACTGCTTCGCCAAAACTTACGAATGAAAAAAGGCTGGCGCGATTCTCTGCTCTACAGTATTCTCAAAACTGAATACATGAGCTAGTATTCGTGTTCTCCTAACGCAACTTCTGCTATAGTGACATGAAGGGCAGTATCCTTGCTGAACTGCACCCCCAAAATTGCTCAACAACTGCATAGTTCTGCCTTGATCTTAAATCGACAGGGACGGAGAAAACCTACAATAAACTTTCTGCCCGTCTGTCCAAAATTGGAAAGATGGGCTTTATTTTTGGTTTTCCTCCCAAAAGGAGAGAAAAAAATGAAGAATACCGCATCACTCATCAAAATGAAAACACAAAACGAAAAAATCGCCATGCTGACCGCTTATGATTACCCGTCAGCCAAGCTTGCTGAAGAAGCTGGAATCGATGTCATTTTAGTCGGCGATTCTTTAGGAATGGTCGTTCTTGGATATGATTCTACTGTAAAAGTAACCGTAGATGACATGATTCATCACGGAAAAGCAGCTCGTCGCGGAGCTCCCGACACATTTTTAGTGGTAGATATGCCATTTGCTTCGTTTCACGGAAGCGCACAACGTATACTGGATAACGCTGTTCAAATTTTTCAGGAGACTGGAGCGGAAGCGGTAAAAGTAGAAGGTGCAGATGAGGTAGTTGACGCCATACAATTATTAACACGTGCCGGCATTCCGGTTGTTGCGCATCTCGGATTGCTGCCTCAGTCAGCAGGTGTTCTAGGCGGTTATAAAGTTCAAGGGAAAACCGCAGATGCCGCACAAAAGCTAATTGAGGATGCACAAGCTTGTGAAGCAGCAGGAGCGTGTATGCTGGTTCTGGAATGTATTCCGTACCAATTAGCTGACAAAGTCACCACAGCTCTCACCATCCCGGTCATCGGCATTGGAGCGGGCAGTGAAACAGATGGCCAAGTTTTGGTTTATCACGACACCTTGAAATACGGATCGCACCATTTGCCGAAATTTGTACGGTCTTATGCAGAAACAGGCGAGATCATAAAAAACGGCTTGATTCAGTACGTCAATGAAGTGAAATCAAACACATTTCCTGCGGAGGAACACCGCTTTACGATGAGGGAAGAAGAACTCCAGCAGTTGTATGGAGGAAAAGAATAGGTAAACAAGCTAAACCCCGCCATCTTGAAAAAGATAGCGGGGTTTTCTTGTAGACGAAAGAATATTTGAGACAGTCAAAGAATAAATATTCTTTATCGTATTATCGTACGTAAGGAGAAGGGTTAACAGCGTTTGAACGTGCGCCATTCCAAGGTCCTACGTGAATTTCAAAGTGAAGGTGTGTACCAGTCGAGCGACCAGTGCTACCCATGCCGCCTACTTGTTGACCTTGTGAAACAGATTGACCTACTGATACGTTGATGGAATTCATATGAGCGTATACCGTAGCGTGTGTTTGGCCATTAATAGAATGTGTAACGATCACAACGTTGCCGTATCCGCCCATGTTGCCAGCATAAGAAACGATTCCGCTAGCTGCAGCAGAGATAGGTGTTCCAGTTACGTTCGCAATATCCATTCCGAGATGGGATTCTGCGCCTACGCCGATGTCTCTTCCGCCAAAGCCAGAAGTAAAGCGTCCAGATGCAGGTAAGATAAATGTTGAACTGCCTGCGCTAGAAGCAGGTGGAGCTACCGCTTGTACAGGTGCTGTAGCTGATGCCGATGCTTGACGCTGAGCTTCCGCTTTACGTGCAGCAGCTTCTTTAGCTAAACGTGCTTGTTCTGCTTTACGGGCGACTTCTGCCAGGCGTGCTTGTTCTGCACCAATTTTCTTTTCAAGAGCTGCACTAATATCTAGTGTTTCACTATGTTTTGTTTCAAGCGTTGATTTTTCTTTAGCTAAACGTGCTTGTTCTGCTTTTAAGTCTTTTTCAAGTTTTGCTTGTGCATTTTTCTGAGAGGCTAGTGAATTTTTCAAATTGACTAATTCCGCTTTTTGAGCTTCCTGCTCGGCTAACTTTGTTTCTACTTCCGCTTTTTGTTCAGCAAGAAGTTTTTTGTCTGCTGCTTGTTCACGCATGATTTCACGATCTGCTTCGATTAAGATGTTGACTGCTGAAAAGCGGTCAATGAAATCAACAAAACTATTTGCGCCAAGAAGCACATCTATGTAGTCTACTGATCCACCACTTAATTGAATGGCACGTGCACGTTCTTTTAAAAGTTCTTCGCGTTCTGCAATTTTTCGTTCAAGTTCTTTAATCGACTTTTGCAATTCGTCGATTTCAACTTTTGTTTGGTCGATTTCTGCTTGAGCAACGTCGATTTTGTCTTGTGTTTCGATGAGTTGATTATCCAACTCGCGGATTTTTGCGATGATTTTCTCGAGCGTGGTTTGGTTTTGAGAAATTTCGTTTGTTTTTTGTTGGATACCGGAGTTTAACTCGCTTTGCTTTTGCTTAACCTCTTGCTGTTGTTTCTCTAAATCGCTTAATTTATCTGCGCTTGCAGCAGGCAAAAACATCGTTAAAGCCAACACAGCCGATAAAGCGATCGTTAGAAATTTAGATAATGTATTCAAGCTTTTGCTCCCCTTTCGTTGTCCGTGACTATCTATGAGTTGTTTTAAAAAATTTTACTTAATGAGAATTTTCCTGCCTAGTTGTTTCGTTCAGGAAAAATCCAGCAGACTTATTGTAACACCGCATAAACCTATTTATTATTACAGTTTCTTATCAATTTGAATTCGAACATGACAAAACATCACGAAATAACAGTAAATTGTCATTTAATAATGAAAAAACGTTCATATAGCTTACGTTTTTTGAAAATTATATTTTTTCTAATTAATTGAATGGTTAATATGGAGGATGATTATGAGGGGGAGTTGTGATAGAGAGTGACTAATCAAAAAAGCCTTCTCCCAATTTTATGGGAGAAGGCTGTTGTTAGTCGGTTGCTAATAAGTCAGGTTGTTCTCTTCGAACGATTAACACATCACATTTAGCTGTGCGAACGATTCTTTCAGAGACGCTGCCCATTATGAATCGCTCAGCGGCATTTAAGCCAGTTGCTCCACAAATAATAACGTCAGCATGTAGTTTGGGTGCTAATTCTTTTGGAATAACGATTTTGGGTACACCATATTCAATGATGACATTTACATTTTCGACACCAGCAGCTAATGCTTCTTCTTTGTACTTACCTAATAATTCTTCAGAAGTTTTTTTCGTCCGATCTGCAATGGTGCGATCGTAAGCTTCGATAGAACCGAACGATCGATTATCGATGATATGAACCAAATGCAAAGTGGCGTTATTGCGCGTAGCTGCGGCTGCACCTTTTCTAAAAGCAAGTTCTGATTCCTCAGAGCCATCTACTGCTACTAAAATATTCGAATATTTTAACGTCATTTTGCGATTCCTCCTCGTCTCTATAGCTAGTGATTCGCTATAAGTTAAAGGAGTTCCTTCTTATTTGTCATAATCTTTCCATGATAGATGTCCGAATGGTGAAGTTCCGAATAAATAACAAGAGATTTATGATAAGATGAGTCAAACTGAACAGTTCGGAAAACAGCAGGAGAGGCTGGTGCGAGATGAAAAAAAGCAGTGAAAGCACGAAGTCGTTGACAGGAATAGAAGAATTGCTGTCTATCCGCCATCAAGTTAAAGAATTTAAAAAGGATCATTACTTGTTTCGTGAAGGAGATAGGGTCGAGGGAATTTTTATTATCCGCTCTGGTAAAATTAGCATTGAAAAAGTGACGCCGAACGGTCGTGAACTTACGCTAAAAATTTGTGGTCCAGATCAGCTCGTCGGTGAAGTCACTATTTTTTCTGAAGCACCAACATATATGTTAGATGCTCGTGCAGTTGAAGAGACCGTATGTTTTCATATAGGGATGAAAGATTTAGAAGAGGCATTGCTGCTGAATAGTCAGCTTGCGATGAATTTTATGAAATGGATGGGCATCGATCAGCAAAAAACCCAAACAAAATTTCGTGATTTATTGCTTCATGGTAAAAAAGGAGCTTTGTACTCAACGTTAATCAGGCTCACCAATAGCTACGGAGTTGAAACAGAAAAAGGAATTTTGATTGATATGGTGCTGACAAATCAAGAGCTGGCTAATTTTTGTGGGATGACGAGAGAAGTAGTTAATCGTCTACTCGGAAATTTGAAAAAAAATGGAACACTGAGCTTGTCTGAAGGAAAAATTCTTCTGCATGACGTGGAACATTTAAAAACAGAAACAAATTGTGAAAACTGTCCCATTTACCTATGCAAAATCGATTAGTGAAAAGCCTGCCCATGTGGTGGGCTTTTTTTGTTGTGAATTTGTGAATTTGTTAAAAAAAGATGCGCAGTGTGAGAAATATCACAGTGTGAAACCTCAAGATAGCATAGTCTAAAAGTAATGATGATAGGAATAAGAGGTGAGGGAAAATGCGTCAAGAAAAGCAAGAGCCGGAGACGAACCTTAACGGAACTTTCGCAAGTGTTCTTATCGTGGGAGTAATCATTGTGGTGATGTGGGTCGCTGTTTATTTGTTGTATGTAGCTCGTTAAGAAATGACGAAAGGAGTAGGTTAACATGCATTTGCATAAGTATGAAAAAATTTGGCTCGCGTTAGGGATCGCATCTCTAGTTGTATTTTTAAGCGTAGTAGGAGTGAGTGCATTTTCTCAGAATCACACACCTGCTGGAGGAATGGAAACCATTGATCCCAAAAAGGTAAATGAAACGGCACCGTTTGACAATCCGGGCGTTACTCAATTAGATGACGACACCTATCAAGCAACAATTGTGGCGATGGCCTTTGGATACACCGCACCGGAATTGAAAGTTCCAGTGGGCAAGGAAGTTGTTTTTAAAGTGACCAGCACCGATGTAGTTCACAGTTTTACAATTGATAACACGAAAGTCAATATGATGGTCGTTCCAGGTCGCATTACGACAAAATCTTACACGTTTGAAAAGCCCGGTACGTATTTGATTCTTTGCAATGAATACTGTGGGACTGGTCACCATATGATGTATACAGAAATAGAGGTGTATGAAGAATGATTGCTTTGCAGGATCGCAAAATTGCTTTATGGAATATCGGTGTCGCGTATGCTGCGTTTTTAATCGGAACTTTATGTGGACTTCTTCAAGTATTTATCCGAAATGATGCACTTCAATTACCAGCGTGGTTAGATTATTATCAGATTTTAACGGCACATGGTGTTTTACTGGCACTTATTTATACGACATTTTTTATTTTCGGATTTTTTATTACAGGTATGAGTAAAAGCTTAGGCAGCTTTGGACCTAAAGTTCGCTTGTTTTCTTGGATTGGTTTTTGGGTGACGTTGCTTGGGACTGTTATGGCAACGGTCATGATCATTTCTGGACAAGCCTCTGTCATGTATACATTTTATGCACCTTTAAAAGCAAGCGGCTTTTTCTATGTCGGACTTGCGTTGGTCATTATTGGAACGTGGATTAGCAGTTTCGCATTGGTCGGTCATTACCGCGTATGGCGTAAAAATAACAAAGGTCAATTGAGTCCTTTGTTTGCCTTTATGACCATTACCACCATAATTATGTGGATCATCGCGTGTCTAGGTGTTGTAGCGACTGTGCTTTTCCAATACATTCCGTGGGCGTTCGGGTGGACCGATACAATTGACGTCGAACTCAGCCGCTCGTTATTTTGGTATTTTGGTCATCCACTTGTCTATTTTTGGTTGCTGCCAGCCTATATGGCTTGGTACGTAATTGTACCAAAACTACTAGGTGTAAAAGTATTCAGTGATTCTCTGGCACGGTTGTCTTTCGTTCTGTTTATTTTATTTTCAATTCCAGTTGGTTTTCATCATCAGTTGACAGAACCCGGTATCTCAAATTTTTGGAAGTTTCTTCAAGTGGTCTTGACGTTCATGGTCATTGTTCCTTCCTTAATGACGGCGTTCTCGATGTTTGCAACGTTTGAAATTGCAGGTCGTAAAAACGGTGGCAAAGGTCTTTTCGGTTGGTTTACGAAATTGCCTTGGAAAGATATTCGCTTTACGTCTATTTTTATCGCCATGCTGTTCTTTATTCCCGGTGGAGCTGGCGGAATTATCAATGCAAGTTTCCAGTTAAACGAAGTGGTTCATAATACATTATGGATTGTTGGACATTTCCACATTACTGTAGGAACTCCGGTAGCGATGACATTTATGGGCGTAACATTTTGGCTGATTCCCTATTTAACGGGTCGTAAATTTACTAAATCTATGAAAGTTTTAGGACTGGTGCAAATTATCACGTGGTCTATCGGAATGCTATTAATGTCGACAGCGCAGCATCTATTAGGTCTTCTCGGAGCACCAAGAAGAACCGCTTACTCTAGTTATAACAATCATCCCTCTTCAGCAGAATGGTTTGATGGTATTTTAACCAATCATGTCACAATGGCAATTGGCGGCAGCATTTTATTTGTGTCGGCAATGATCTTGATTTACATCGTTGTCATGACGATGTTCCTTTCGCCAAAAGCTGTTGAAGCGAAAGATAGGGTTGAGTTTCCGTTGGCTGAAAGTGATATGAGCAATACACCGAAATGGTTAGAAAATTGGTGGATTTGGATTGGGCTTGCTTTGGCACTCATTGTACTTGCCTATGCAATTCCATTAACACATATGATTCAACATGCACCGCCAGGCTCAGAAGGATTCAAAACGTGGTAGGAGTTGAAGAATAATGTTCACAATGGTTTTATCGTTAATGATTGTGTTTATCGCATTTACTGCAATGTTAGTTGAAATCTCTTCTATAGAAGATTGAACAGGAGGCAGTCAAGAAATCAGTTTACGTGATTTCTTGACTGTCTTTTTAATTTTATGAGTAGTCGCAATTGTGTTGTGTGGCAGCTTTCGATATATTGGAAAGAAAGAGACAGGAAGTTGAGGCTTATGCGATGACGATTTTAGAATGGCTGTTTACAGCAATAAGTGTGTTTTGGCTAAGTGAATTTCTAATTTTTCGCAATCGTGGGATTGGCCAAGGCGATTCGTTGGAAAAACGTACGTTTTTTTCGATTTTCGGCGTATTGATCGCAACAATTCTAGTGGCCTTTGCATTGCAAGAACTGGCACCGTTTGAATCACTCGTAGTTGTCGGGCAACTAGTAGGTGTCATCTTACTTGCTGCGGGTGTGTTTTTGCGGTTTTGGGGAATTTTACACTTGAAAACACAATTCACACGTTACGTTACAGTTCGAGAAGGCGATGAAATCGTCAGTACCGGGCCTTACCAGAAGCTACGGCATCCATTGTATACGGGTTTGTTGTTGATCACACTTGGCATGGCGCTTTTCTTTAGCAGTATGATTGCAGCCGTTGTGGGAGGGAGTGCCATGATTTGGGCATTACTTCAACGCATCAATTATGAAGAGGCGTTGCTTATTGAGAAATTTGGGTCTGATTATGAGCAGTGGATGAAGCAGCGCGCTCGATTGATTCCGTTTATTTACTAATCATAAGATCTGAGCAAAAGCTATTATTTTCTTCTGTGGAGAATAATAGCTTTTTATTGAAAGTGTGAGCATTTTCTTTTACATCGTACACGATATAATTTAATGTAGATCGTGTAAGATATAAATGGATGGAGGAACATATATAATGAAAACACTATTTGAAACAACAATGATTAATACAGGCGGAAGAGACGGAGCGGTTTATTCACCGGATAACATTTTTTATATGGACGTAGCAAAACCACAGGCTCTTGGTGGAAGCGCAACAACTGCGACAAATCCTGAGCAGCTTTTTGCGGCAGGCTATAGCGCATGCTTTAACAGTGCGTTGGAATTGGTACTAGAAGCCGACAAAGTGGACATAGAGAAAAGCGAAGTAACCGCGACTGTTGCGCTGATTGTGGATAAAGACAACGGCGGTGTGAAACTAGCTGTGAAACTAGTTGTTGATATTACTGGGATTAGTGAAGAGTTAAAGCGGACATATGTTGAAAAAGCACATCATACGTGCCCGTACTCAAAAGCGATTCAAGGATCTGTGGATGTGGAACTAAGCATTCTATAATAATTCATGTAGGTGAGAGAAGAATGGAAAAACCAACAAAACTGGATCAGCAATTATGCTTTGAAGTGTATAAAGCTTCCAGTAATTTTTCGAAAATGTATGCTAAAGCACTAGAGCCGTTCAACCTAACATTTACGCAGTATCTCGTGTTGCTCGTTCTATGGGATGAAGACAAACTGCTAACAAAAAATATCGGTGAGCGACTAGGACTTGGCACAGGAACGTTAAATCCTATTCTTAACCGGATGATTGAACGTGGTAGGCTAATTAAACAGCAGTCCGAAACGGATAAGCGTGCATTTGTCATTTCGTTGACGGAAAAGGCCAAAAGCGAACAATTAGCGGTTGAACAAGCTGTCTTTGAGAAAGTCACTAGCTGCAATTTTATGGGGGTCAACGCAATAGCGTTGATGAAAAACTTAAAAGAGTTGAATGCCGCTTTCAAAACCATGGATTTGTAAGGAAAATGGCTTGAATCACTAAATAAGGAGTGATGGCAGATGAATATTTACGATATTGCCGTACCGAAACCGAATGGTGAAGAATATCAGTTAAGTGAATATAAAGGAAAAGCGATGTTAATTGTTAACACCGCCACAAAATGTGGGCTGAGAGATCAGTTTGATGGCTTAGAAAAAATGTACGAAGATTATAAGGACCAAGGATTAATGGTTTTAGGATTTCCGTCCAATCAATTTAAACAAGAAGAAGCCACTGGAGAAAAAGCGCAAGAAGCTTGTCGTATGACATATGGTGTTACTTTTCCTATGCATGACTTAGTAAAAGTGAACGGCGAAGACGCACATCCGCTTTTTAACTATTTGACTAGCAACACAAAAGGATTTTTGACAAGTGGTATCAAATGGAACTTCACGAAATTTCTAATTGACCAGAACGGTAAAATCGTTTCACGATTTTCTCCAAAAGATACACCTGAATCGTTTGAAAAGGACATTCAGAAAGTACTTTCCGAGTAACTAGCAAAGAGCCATGCCCACTCGATCGGGTATGGCTCTTTTTATATGTGGATATGACATGTTGTCACTTCTTGTTAGACATATGACATTCTGTCATGTTAAGCTTTACTTGTGAAAGTGACAAGGTGTCACTCGTATGCGTTCGGTTTAGAAATATAAAAATAAAACTACGACTGTACGTTGGAAAATCAAAATTGAGCAGAGCAGGTTCATAGTTGAAGAAGGATAAAGTGGATGTTTGAAAATGGAAGGAGACAACAAAATGGAAGCTAGTATAAAAGACGACTTACGAAAAATGAAAGATTCTCAAAAAGAAATTATGAGATTTATGATGGGCTACAAGTTCGCATTAGATGAAATAAATACAAAAATTAATATCTTACAGCAGGAATTCCAATTTGTTCATGACTATAATCCAATTGAAAATGTCAGTTCAAGAGTTAAATCTCCTGAAAGCATTATGAAAAAAGCGACAAAAAAAGGAATCGAACTTTCACATTCAGATATTAAAAAGACGATTAAAGACATAGCGGGAATTCGAATTACGTGTTCATTTGAAACGGATATCTATCGGCTAAGTACAATGCTACAAAACCAAGCTGATTTAAAAGTTCTTGACGTGAAGGATTACATCAAGAATCCAAAGCCAAACGGTTACCGCAGTTTGCATTTATTGCTGGTGGTTCCTGTTTTTATGTCGGACCGCGTGGAAGAAGTTTGTGTAGAAGTGCAAATCAGAACCATTGCGATGGATTTTTGGGCCAGCCTCGAACATAAAATCTACTATAAATACAATAAAGAAGTTCCCGTTGATATTATTAGAGAGTTGAAAGAATCGGCAGAATCAGCAGCACAATTAGATCGCAAAATGGAAAAAATTCAGCTGCGTATGAACAAGTTGAAAGACCAGATTGGTGATGATGAAGATCTTTCTGAGATTTTGATTGATAAAGAACGGTTCCGTTTACCAACTAATTTCACGTTAAATAGAATGACATAAGTTGATAGAAAGGAAGACAGCGATGCCAAAACTAACCTTTTATAATTTACCTAAGGACAAGCAACAGCACTTGATTGGAGCAGCTAAACAGGAATTCTCAAATGCATCTTTGTCAGAGGCTTCTATTGCTAATATCGTTAAAGCAGCGGGGATTTCTCGAGGCAGCTTTTATCAATATTTTGAAGGGAAAGAAGATCTTTATTTTTACTTGCTGAATGGCTACGCGGTCGAACAAAAACAAATTTTCAAAACAATATTGCAGAAAAAAAGTGGGGATCTATTTCAAGCTATTAGTGAATTTTACCGATTTACCGTAAACGAAGAAGAATTACTCGACTTTAAACGAAACGTCCTTTTGAATATGACAGAACAAGTAGAAACTAAATTTATTAAAATTGTCAATGAAGAAGAGTCTGCAGAAGAATTCCGAGCGATTAGCCTTTTGATCGATACGACCAAGTTAAACGTTTCTGGAAACAAAGAACTATACCATCTGCTTAAAATTATGATGTCGGTGACCGTTAGGAATTGGATTGAATATTTCGCTAAAAACTTAACGATTGATGAGTCTATTGCAAATTACGAATTAGAATTAAAGTTGTTGAGAACAGGGCTTTCCCGTGTCTAACAAGAACATTTTGTTTAATTTTACGGCTTGATGTGATAAGATGTACTTCATCGTTGCAGTAATGTAGCAGTAATGGAGTGATTAAAATGAGCAAAGCAAAAGCGAAACCGAAAAGTGGTACGGGTCAGGGAACTGGCAAAAAAGGATGGACTCGCTGGAAATCCGGTGCCAACAAAGCGAAGAGTTTTAAACCGTATACCAGCAAAAATACTAAAAAAGCGGACGAGCCGAAAACAGAAAAAGAACTAGCTTCTGAATGGGTCGATGCATAGATAGGAAAGTAGAGAGAGTTGCTTAACCGGCAACTCTTTTTAATTTGATGTGAACTTCTAGTGGACGATAAGAAATTTCTGTCTTATAAGTGATGAAAGGATTAAGAATAGATCAGCTGTTTTTA
Source organism: Planococcus sp. ANT_H30 (assembly GCF_008369335.1). Lineage (NCBI taxonomy): Bacteria > Bacillati > Bacillota > Bacilli > Caryophanales > Caryophanaceae > Planococcus > Planococcus sp. ANT_H30. The sequence goes on from NZ_VOBJ01000012.1 coordinate 25,592, forward strand.
CGTGTTACTTAACACTGAAAGTTTTCTCGAAAAAGTGTAAAATAGGATGTAGATAGTTTCCGAAACGGAAGGGGTGAAGGGATATGCCGAATGCACCAACTTCGTTAGCGAGTATTCCAGAAAAAGAAAAAATGTATCAGGACATTGTGAATTATTCTGACGAAACAACAATTATCCATTCAAATCAGAAGGTTTTATATATAAACCAATCAGGTGCTGAATTTTTTAAAGCGAAGCAAGAAGAAGTTGTGGGCGCAGATGTAGTAGAGGTCTTTACAGACGACTACAAAGAATTAATTACGAAGCGAATTCAAAAAGGGATGGAAAATCGTACAATTGGAGAGTTGATGGAAACGACTGTTAGACGTTTTGACGGGACTTTAGCCGATGTTGAATTGTATTGTTACCCAGTTCAGTACGGAGAAACGGTAGCCATCCAGTCCACTATGCGTGATATCACGCTTCAGAAAAAAATGTCGCATGACTTACGCCAACTTAAAAACGAAATTTCAGCACCAATTGTTCCGATTATTGATGGACTAGCTGTGTTGCCACTTGTAGGATCAGTCGATGGGGATCGGAGTATGCGCCTGCTGGATATTATCCCGCAGAAAGTTCAAGGAGAAAATTTGCATTGTCTCATTATTGATGTTTCAGGGATTTATAATATTGATAATGTGGTTGCAGAATTTCTATACAAAATTGATCAAATCATGCGCTTGTTAGGCATTCAGCTTATTTTTACAGGAATTCGTCCTGAACTGGCATTAAAAGCTGTCGATGTGCGCGTAGACTTTAGCAAACTAAAGACAATGAGTACCGTAAAACAAGCGTTAAAACAATATTTGACGGCTAATTAACACGAGTTTGTAAATAGTCTTGTTAAAAGTATGAAAGTGGTTTATAGTGTATAGATACAACATTTAGTGTTTTTTATTATTCAAATAACTATATGTAGTGAAAATATTGATAAAGGTGCCTGAAAAGGCTTAAAAGGGAATCCGGTAATACCGGAGCTGTACCCGCAACTGTAAGTGCTGACGAGCTATCACAATCCACTGTCCAATGGACGGGAAGGAGATAGCAGAGGATGACGCACAAGCCAGGAAACCTGCCTTTGTTCTAAGTTTATGATCTTCTCCGGGAGTTGAGAAGGATAACGAAGATATTCTGCGCGAGCAGCTATTTTTTGCTGCCTTTCTCCGCTATTCTGCGTTTTCCACCCCATCCTCCCTGAGAGGATGGGTTTTTTTGTTTTACATAGAAGGAGGAAATGCAATCATGACAGAACCATTAGCAGCAGGTGTGGCAAGAACCATTCAAACAAAATTAGTGTTGCCACCTGATACGAATCATTTAGGAACGATATTCGGTGGAACCGTACTCGCGTATATTGATGAAATTGCCGCTATTACTGCCATGAGGCACAGCGGAAAAGCAGTCGTTACAGCTTCGATTGATACGGTGAATTTTTTATCTTCCGCTAAAGTAGGGGACATTTTCATCTTAGAAGGTGTTGTAATATCGACAGGAAGAACATCGATGGAAGTGTATGTTAAAGCAGAATGTCAGCAGATTGAAACCGGCAATAGAAATTTGACGACGACAGCTATTTTGACAATGGTTGCAGTCGACAGTGACGGCAAACCGACACCGGTCGTTGGTGTTATACCAGAAACTCCTGCTGAAAAAGAATTATTTAAAAGCGCACAGGAGCGGAAACAGCGACGCATGAAAGTGAACGAATTCGCAAAGGAGTTATGCTGATATGAATATGAAAACAGATACAACAGAAATGGACGCAGTAGAAAAAGCGCTCAAGCGAGCAACTGAGGTTTATGGACTAGATACGCGCGAGCTACTAGAGCGAGCAGCAAAACTCGCTGAACAAGCAAAAGGCGAGCAATCCTTACTTTATGCATTAAATCGCATCACAATGGACGAGCCAGACTGGACTTACGTAGCGGCAGAGTTGTATGTCAGTGATTTGTATAAGAAAGCCGCAAGCAGCCGCAATTATTCCGCTACTGAAAAATATGGTGACTTTTATGAGTTAATCAAAGCATTAACACAAGTCGGGATCTACTCAAAAGAGCTCTTAGCTTCTTATTCTCAAGAAGAGATTACAGAAATAGGTCAAGAAATCGAGCCGAGTCGGGATTTGCTATTTAATTACATCGGTTTGTTTTTACTGGCAGATCGTTATTTGGCAAAAGACTATGAAGGGCAGTTGTTTGAACTTCCGCAAGAGCGCTTTTTAGTTATTGCCATGACGTTAATGCAAAATGAGCCGCAAGAGCGTCGATTAGAGCTCGTTAAAGAAGCGTATTGGGCGATGAGTCATTTGTATATGACCGTTGCGACTCCAACTTTATCGAATGCAGGTAAAAGTTTTGGGCAATTGTCTTCGTGTTTTATCGATACGGTAGACGATTCTTTAGACGGCATTTACTTAAACAACTGGGATATCGCGCGCCTTAGTAAAGATGGTGGGGGCATCGGCATTTATTACGGCAAAGTGCGAGCGTTAGGCTCAGACATTAAAAAATTCAAAGGCAATTCTTCGGGTGTCGTACCGTGGATTCGTTTGCTTAATGATACAGCGGTCAGTGTCGATCAGCTAGGTCAACGTCAAGGAGCAGTCGCGATTTACTTAGACGTCTTCCATAAAGACATTATGAACGGCTTCTTGGATTTGAAAACCAATAATGGCGACGAGCGCCGCAAAGCACATGATATTTTCACAGGTGTATCAATTCCAGATTTGTTTATGGAGCGTCTGCAAGAAAAAGACGAAAACGGACGCAGTATTGGGGAATGGCATACGTTCTGTCCACACCAAGTCAAGCAAGTGATGGGCTGGAAAGATGCGAATGGTAATGCGTTAGGGCTAGAAGACTTTTACGATGAAAAAGACACCAAATACTTTAGCGATAAATACCAAGAAGCAGTCGATCATCCGTTATTGCCGCGTAAAACGTATCGCGCAATGGAAATTATGGCGCGCATCATGGTGTCTCAGCTAGAAACTGGCACACCGTATATGTTTTACCGTGACGAAGTCAATCGTCAAAATCCGAACAAGCACACAAGAGGTCGCGGGCTGACATCGATTTATTGCAGTAACTTGTGTACAGAAATTATGCAAAATATGTCAGCTACTACTATTGTTAAAGAATATACTGATGAAGACGGCAACCTCGTTATGATCCGCAAGCCAGGCGATTTTGTGGTTTGTAATTTGTCATCGATCAACTTGCCAAGAGCGGTCAAAGCTGACGTATTAGCGCGTTTAGTACCGATTCAAACACGCATGCTTGATAACGTCATTGACTTGAATACGATTTCAGTAGGACAAGCTGAAGCAACAAATAAAAAATACCGCGCAATTGGTTTAGGAACGTTCGGATGGCACCACTTACTTGCACTTGAAGGCATCCATTGGGAAAGTGAAAAAGCGGTTGAGTTTGCCGATAAGCTTTACGAGGAAATTGCTTATCAAACGATACGTGCTTCTATGCAACTAGCAGAAGAAAAAGGCGCGTTCAGTCAGTTTTCAGGTTCTGAATGGCACACAGGCGAGTATTTTGAACGTCGCAACTACACAAGTGAGCGGTGGAATGACTTGCAACAGCAAGTGGCAACAACAGGAGTTCGAAATGGCTGGATGATGGCTGTTGCACCTAACTCATCAACTGCGAAAATTGGTGGTTCAACAGACGGCATTGATCCGCTATACGCAGTGGAATACGCAGAAGAGAAAAAGAATTTCAAATTTAAAGTGACTGCACCAGACTTGGATCACAACACGTATGACTATTATCGTCGTTCGCGTCACGTATTGGACCAAAAATGGAGCATTCGACAAAATGCAGCGCGTCAACGCCATATTGATCAATCGATTAGCTTTAACTTTTATGTGCCGCACACGATTAAAGCAAAAGAGTTGTTGGAATTACATTTAGAAGCATGGAAGCAAAACTTAAAAACGACTTACTATGTCCGCAGTACGTCTCAGGCAGAAATCGAAGAATGCGAAGCATGCCAAAGCTAAAGGAGAATTCTCATGACGATACATGAACCGTTAACAAAGATTAAATTATTAAATCCGGAGCACCCAAACAAATCGACTGGCGTGTTGAACGGCCAGTCTTCAGGGCTGTTAAACTGGAACGACATTGCTTATCCGCAAATGTATGATTTGTATCAAGCACTGCTTGCTAACTTCTGGAAAGCACAAGAAATTAATATGCAAGACGACATCAAGCAATGGGATAGCTTGAGCGATGTAGAAAAGGATGTCTTTTTACGGATTAACACGCAATTAGCGTCACTCGACAGCTTGCAAACGCCGACGATGAGTCAGGCAATGGACTACGTGACGGATTCGAGCTTTAAAGCCATTTTTGCAGTCATTTCTCAGCAAGAAGCGGTACACACCGAGTCGTATTCGTATATTTTAAGTTCACTTGTTTCCGTGAGCGAACAAAACGCACGCTTCAATCAAGCAAAAAGCGATCCAGTTGTTCAAAAACGAAATGAGTTAATTTTGGATGCATACGAGGAATTTCGCCAAAACCCAACGCCGCAGAATTTGTTTAAGCTGAGCGTCAATTCCATTAACCTCGAAGGTATTTATTTTTATGCCGGCTTTGCGTTTTTCTACCATTTAGCACGCCAGCAAAAAATGCTGAAAACCAGTACGATGATCAGCTATATTCAACGCGACGAAATGCAGCATGCGTATTTTATCGCGCAATTTATCCGCATTATGCTGACAGAAAATCCGGAATTGCATACAGCTGAAAACATTCAATATATTTATACAACGATCGACAAAGCGGTACAGCTAGAAAAAGAATGGGCGCATTACATTTTGGCTGATATTGAGGGCTTGGATTTGGTTGAGTTTGAGGGCTACGTTGAGTATTTGGCCAATAAGCGTCTGCGTCAGCTAGGACTAGATAATTTATACGAAGAACGCAGCAATCCGATGCCTTGGATTCACGTATTTGGTGATGACATGATGAACGACACAAAATCGGATTTCTTTGAACAGAAATCACGCACGTATACGAAAGTGTCGCAGTCGAATGGTTTTGACGAGCTATAAGCCGAAACTGGCGATTGTCTATGCTTCTGTTACCGGCAACACAGAACAATTAGCAGAGATGCTGCAAGCAGCTATTTTGCAACAAGGACTTCATACCGAGCTATACAAAATAGAAGATTTTCCACTAGCAGCCTTGTCGGATTTCGATACGCTGTTAATTGGAACGTATACGTGGGGAAGTGGTGAAATTCCTGGAGAACTGCGCGATTTATATCATGCGATTGAAAAACTAGAACACAAAGAATTGCAGACGGCGGTTTTCGGGACGGGCGATAGTTTTTTCGCAGAGTTTTGTGGAGCAGTCGATCGTTTTCGAGACATGCTGTACGTAAAGACAACACTAGTTGCCAGTTTGAAAGTAGAATTAACACCGCAGCCGCGTGACTTTATTCGCTGTGAAAAATTAGCTGAGCTGATTCAATCTACTAAATGACAAAACCAAGATAATGAACTAACCCCTAAACGATAGCCACTTTTAACGTGAGCCGTTTAGGGTTTTTTTATTTTCCAAAAAGTGTTTACTTTTCGGAAACAGGGTATAGAAGATAAAAGAGCGAAAATGTAAATTCTCTCTACTTCCAGTCGTATAAAACGTTGGAACTTTTTGTTGTGAACTTTTATTTGCTGTATTTTAAGATGCTAGATACACCTATACGAGAGAGCAGATTAAAAAGTACGGAAATTCGGCGTTCCCGTCAAAAAAATCTACTCCATAGATGTCTATAAATGTAATCATATATACCGTTAATGATTTGGCTGGATGTAACAGACAATAGTGCTGTAAACAACGCCGAAGAGAATCGTACGATTCTTTTCGGCGTTTTTCTGTCTACATTTCTTTTCCAAAAGGATAGATAAGTTTGGGCAAAAAATAGAGAGGGTGAGCTGGATGAAGCAATTGCAACAATTAGCTGAACGAGTAGGCATACTGATGAACGCAGAAGTAGAGTTACAGGCAGGAGAATGTTTAGTTAAAAGAAAAAGAACGATCAATATTGTTTCTCATAATAAAAATTTTAGTTGTACGTTAGATCACGATATTTCTTTTAAACATGTACAAGAAAATGGAGATGCACTCAATCAGGCAGAGATTTTTTTGCTGCCAAGCGAGCTAGATTCGTTTATCAATGCGCTTCATCAATACCCGATTCCATTGCCAACAACTTATCAGCATCGTGTGGATACGAATCCGGACATCATCTGCGTTTACTTGTCGTCAGAAGAACCACCTGAAGATTTTGCTAGGAGACTATCAACTGCTCTCAATGCCATTCAACAAAATTCTTTAGTTTGAAGGACTAGCGAAAGAGGGGGATATTGATGATTCACAGATATAGAAAATTGCATGAAAAAATTGCAATGGGTTTGCTAGCATACATGCCCCAAGAGCGAAATGTGAAACAGTTGAAAAAGACGATGGCGCTATACAACGAGCGTCCGAATTGGCAACTTTTCTTCTGGAAAGCAGACAATTACTATGTGGGCATTATTGGTATTCACGTAGAAGACGACGAGTTTTTCACAGTCCAGCACATTTCCGTGCTTCCTTCATTTCGAGGAGAAGGTATGGGTCATGAAATGATAGTATCTGTCGGAAGAGTAATGGGGAACCGCCAAGCAAAACCTTCTAAAGAAACAAAGAGTTTTATGACGAAGTGCAGCGCATAAAGGGGGTTCAAAATAGATTGATGGAGAAAAATGATTGGTTTTCCTCCATCAATTTTTATTTTGTAGCCTTAGTAAAAGCAGGCTAATTGGAACGGGGGCGGAAAAGGGCAAATATCACTACGCTAAATTCGTCGCAAAGACATTGCTCAAGCTCTTGTATTTGCTATGGATAAATTTCCATCAAACGCTTTTCACAGCGTATAATAAAAATAGCGAAACGATTCACTAAAGTAGAGTTAAGAGGTGTGCCCGTGATTATCATCATCGATAACCAAGATTCATTTACTTATAATCTCGTTCATTATTTTGAGCAGTTGGACGACGCTGTAATCGTTTTTCAAAATGACGAACTTACTGTAACACGACTAGAAAACCTCGCGCCGGACCTTATTGTACTGTCACCTGGACCTGGACGTCCGACTGCAACTGGCGCGAGTCAAGCTGTATTGAAAGAGCTAAGTGGGCAGATCCCAATACTAGGTGTTTGCCTTGGCCATCAAACCATTATTGAACATTTTGGAGGACAGGTTGTAAAAGGAAGTCGGCCAATGCACGGGAAAGTTTCCATCTTAACGCATGATGAAGGCGGATTGTTTAAGGGAATAGCCAATCCAACAGCTGTCACTCGCTATCATTCACTAGTAGCAGAAGAACCTCTTCCTACCTGTTTAGTCGTGACCGCACGTTCAGAAGACGGAGCTGTCATGGCCGTTCGGCACGAAAGCATGCCGGTTGAAGGCATACAGTTTCATCCAGAATCGATTTTAACAGCTGAAGGCTTTGCCATGCTGAAAAATTGCTATGAACTTGCGAAGTGGTGGAAAGAAAATAATAAGGGAGGTGCTGGAAATGTCAAACCCTCACCTATTGTATGAGTTTCGAAATGAAGCTGGCGAAATTGAACCGCTTTTTTTTAGCGAGCCAGTAAGCATCTTCGAAACAGCTGTATTAGCGGAAGTCCCAACAATGATGGATAAGGTAGAGAAGGCAGTCGGAGATGGCTTTTACGCAGCGGGCTATGTTTCTTATGAAGCAGCTCCAGCTTTTCACCCCGAAATGCGCGTGCAGTCACGAGGGGAAATGCCACTCGTTTGGTTTGGCATTTTCAATGAACCCCAACAATATGCACCTGTTGAAGAACTACAAACATATGCCGTTTCAGAATGGAACATGACGAGCTCTATCGATCACTATAAAACAGGCATTCAGCAAATCAAGCAGGCAATTGAAAGAGGTGACACGTACCAAGTAAATTACACAGAACGGCTGTCTGCAAAGTTCACAGGGAACGATTTGGCATTTTATCGTCAACTAGCGAGAAATCAACAAGCAGATTACGGGGCCTATTTAAACCTCGGCAGGTTCCGTGTACTTTCCGCATCTCCAGAACTGTTTTTTAAAGTGCAGGGAGGCAAAATTACTGCCAAACCAATGAAAGGCACAGCATCAAGAGGTCGCACGACACATGAAGATAGCGAGCACATAAAGGCATTAGTAAGTTCTGAAAAAGAACAGGCTGAGAATTTAATGATTGTTGATTTGCTTCGAAACGATATGAGCCGATTAGCTAAAAAAGGAACAGTCAAAACAGAGGCACTGTTTACAGTAGAAACGTATCCAACAGTTCATCAGTTAACATCTACAGTTCAAGCGGAACTAGATGAAACAGCGACAATTTTAAACTGGTTTCAAGCCTTATTTCCATGTGGTTCGATTACCGGTGCACCTAAAATTAGCACGATGAAATACATAGCTGATTTAGAACAAACACCACGAGAAGTATATTGTGGCGCTATCGGATTTATAACGCCTGAAAAACAAGCCGTCTTTAATGTGCCAATTCGAACCGTTGTCATCGACCGGGAAAGAGATACTGCGCGTTTCGGAGTGGGTGGGGGTATTACATGGGATTCAACTTCTGAAGGGGAATTTCAAGAACTTCATACAAAGGCACAGGTGCTAACAGCGAAACGGCCTGTGTTTCATTTGTTAGAATCCTTGAAACTAGAAGACGGAAATTATCCATTGCTGCCGTATCATTTAGCTCGTCTTAAAGATTCCGCAGAATATTTTCATTTCCCGGGAAATATTCAGAAAATCGAAAGTGAATTAGGGAGACTTGCAGAGAAACATGCAGTAGGGTTATACAAAATTCGGTTGCTAGTGGATAAAGACGGTCAAATAGAGCTGCAAGCACAAAACATAATACCCATCGCTCAACCAGTCAAGTGCATCTGGGCGCCTCGCGCGGTAGATAGTCGTGATCCATTTTTATTCCATAAAACGACGCATCGTGATGTATACGAGCAGGCGTCTGGAAAACTACCAGAAGGAATATTTTCGGCCATTTTATGGAATGAACAGCAGCAGATTACAGAATTTACGATTGGGAACGCAGTGCTCGAAAAAAACGGTAAGTTTTTTACGCCTCCGGTTTCTTGCGGCTTGTTAGCAGGAACATTTCGACAGCAATTGGTGGACCAGCAAGTTATCGAAGAAAAAATGATAACTAAAGAAGAACTGGCTGACTGCGACGCTTTATGGTTGGTCAATAGTGTACGAGGATGGCTAGCTGTAGAGCTAGTAAATGACTACGGTGTAACTGTTTGACGCTGTAGCGTGTGAAAATGAAAAAGCCCAGCCGAGAAAAAATTCTCTCGCTGGGCTTTTTCGTTTTTATTCAAAATCAACTTTGTAATCATCAGCTTTAATTATTTTCAGCTTACGTGTGAAGATGTACAGCAAACCAACATTCAAAATGACTGGAAGTACTAGAAATGTACTGAGCATGACTGCAACATTACGGCCACTCCAACCACCTTCTGCAAGGTTTATGTAATTCAATGGACCAACGAGACCAGACAATCCAAAACCGGTACTATAAGGAGTGCCTTGTATGTTCAAGATGCCGGCCAAAGCGCCTAGAACAGCAGCTGTAATGACCATGGGTATGGCGATTTGTGGTTTCATTAAAAAGTTTTTCATTTGAATTTTCGGAGACCCCAGTACGTGCACGAGTGCGGTTCCTAGAGAATTGGCTTTATAGCTCGAAATAGCCAAGCCGATCCCCGCTGCCACGATCCCCAAATTTGCAGCGCCTGCCCCGACACCAGACAGCATGATAACTGTAGCAATCCCAACGGTTGATACCGGGAGTAGAATGACAACGCAAAAAATCATTGCAATAACAGCCCCCATTACTATGGGCTGCAAAGAAGTAGTATGCGCGACCAGTGAGCCGATCAACCCAGTCGATTGTTTCATCATTGGTAGCAATAAATAACCAATCATTCCGGGAATCATAATACTTAAAGTAGGCATTAATAGAATCGCGTACGCTTTTAGTTTATCGCCGATTAATTGGACAAACAACACTGCCAATGCCGCTGTAATGGCAATATTGACGACAATGCCAATCCCATTTAACGTCATAACGCCTTCTGCCGTTTTTTCGACGACACCGCTACCAACCATAGCTGCAATGCCGACACTTGCTGTTTGAATTGGAGTTAATTTAAAAGAAATACCAACCATGACGCCAACTGTTACGGGCAATAGGCTCATGGTGAAAATTGTAATATCAAACAAATGCTGCAATGGAGGAAAGTGCGGGATCAATAGCTTTAAAATCTCGCCTAATAATGCGTTGGGAATTAGGGCTACGACCACGCCAATACTTACACCATTCAACAGTTTACTCATAAACTCTTTCATCTCTGCAACTCCTACCTTGCTTAGTTAAATTATGTTACTACTATAATGAATACTAGAGTATAAAGCAATGAAAATTTAGTGAATTAACGCGTTGGTGTACGAAAGTATTTAATTGAGCAGAATAAAGACAATAAACTAACTAAAATTGAAAATAGCGTATAATGACCATAGTGAAAGTAGATAGAAAAGGGAGGGGTATTTATTTCGGTTGATAAAGAGACGCAAATTTTAGATGAGTTAATGGAAAAAATCACATTAAAAAAGTTTGTTGCTGGTGAAAAATTGCCTTCAGAAAACGAACTAGCGAATTGGTATGGCGTGCCCCGTATGACTGTCCGCGCAGCGTTGACTAAGCTAGAAGAACGTGGTTTTATCTTTTCAAAACAAGGCAAAGGAAGATTTTTAAAAGAAAAGTCTACGCTGATTAAGTTGCATTTAACCGGAAAAGTGAGTTTTACTGAAAAAATGCAACAAGCCGGTTATGATTTGAAGACGCGTCTTATTTGTTGTGAAGAAGCTCCGTACGAAGAAAAAATTTACAAGTTGTTGGAGTGTGAACCAACAGACAAGGTCTACAAGGTTTCAAGAATTCGGATAATCGGTGGACAGCCCATTGCTATTCATCATTCTTTTGTCAGTGAGAAAATATTTTCTGAAATAGCAACAGAAGGACCTCATATTCGTTCAATGTTTGCATACTATCGACAACATGGCTATAGAAAATTTGTCGACAGCAACACCCTATTAAGCATCTCTTTTCCAACTTCGGCAGAGCAACAGCTCCTGCTTTGTAAAAGCATGGTGCCTCTTTTGCTAGTAGAGAATGACTGTATTGATGAAAAGACGGGTAAAGTGCTTGAGCATACGAAAATTTTGTATCGCAGTGATAAATTTACATACGATATTACGATGAATTAAACAAGTCACACTCGCTCATACATAATAAAAATAAAAGCAGGTAGAGAAAACGATTCAGTTTCCTCTACCTGCTTTTTGGGTTGTCCAATTGTTAAGCGCCTTTACAAAAGCTTAACGACAGCTTAAAACACGGCCACTTGGCGACAAGTTACGATGAACTTACAGACGAGGAGGCAGTGAACATGAAAAGACGCAGACGAACAGAAATTCTTATTCAAGGCGATGGCAGATTGGCAAAAGAAATGGCAACCAGTGTCACAAATAAATACGAATGTCGTGAAGTAACACCTCCTGAACAAGGAATGATTATGGTGAAGATGAGAGAATCTGCTAAAAACTCTTTGTTTTATATGGGGGAAGTCCTAATAACAGAAGCAAAAGTAGAAATTTCAGGAGAAATTGGGACAGGTCTAATAGTCGGAATGGACGAACTGCGCGCTGAATATTTGGCGATTATTGATGCAGCCTTTAAAGCGCAACTTCCTGAAATGGGGGAATGGGAACTAAGATTACTAGAAGAAGAACGGCAAATCAACAAAGCCAAAGCCCAGCAACAAGCTGAACTTTTCAAAACAAAAGTTAACTTCGAAACGATGGAAGTCTAAGCAACAGCCTAAAAACTAACTGAGCAGGAGAGATAATATGGCGATTGATCGAATACATGACTTGCAGCAAGTTTATCGAAAAATAGTACATAGTATGTCACGACCAGGAACTATTTCTACCATTAAACAACAAACAAAAAATGTGGACGTTGATTTTGGCTGTACGGACGCACTTATTTTGAGTGCGATGGCACTGTTGGATGCTGAAGTCACGTTTCATGTAATAGCGAAAAATAGAACAGACTTAATCGGTAAAATTTCTGAGTATACTTCAGCTCGTTTTGCATCAGTGCAAGAAGCCGATTTTATTATCGTCTTAAAAGATGATAAAGAAATAGACATTTTAGAGGCGATGATACAGTGCAAAATCGGTAATTTGATTGATCCGCATCAATCGGCAACTTGGATCATTGAAAGTGCGGATTTGGTTAATGAAGGGCCCCTGCAGTTGACTGGACCAGGAATACGGACAGAAGATTACTTACAAACCGGCCAATCCAATCAGTTTTGGCAAACGAGAGACAGTCGCATCAAAGAGTATCCAATGGGCATCGATCTCATTTTTGCAGACAAAGCGGCTCAAATCGCTTGTATACCGAGAAGCGTTTCGGCAATTCCGATGGAGGTGAAATAGATGGGCTATGTTCCTGTAAAAGGTGGAACTCAGGCGATTGATGCTTCGATTAAACGCCTGACGTACGAACGATTAAAAGGTCAAGAAATTTTAGAAATCAAGACAATTTTGTCGACAATGGGCAGTATGGTGGATCAAGTAATGTCGGAAAGCAGTCTGTACTCACCAGAACTAGCAGCTTTGGCTATCAAACAAGGTGAAGGCAGTATGGAAGAAGCCGTTTTCTTGATGCGTGCGCATCGTTCGACTTTGCCGCGTCATTACTATAGTGAGACGGTCGAAGTTGAGACGATGCTTGTCGAACGGCGAATATCGGCAAGCTTTAAAGACATTCCCGGTGGCCAATTGTTAGGTGCTACGTACGATTACACACACCGTTTGCTGGACTTCGGAATGATGGAAGAAAACGCTGAAGTTAATCGAAAGTGGCTGCAAGATTACCGAGACAGTTTGTCAGTCATCCAATCGGGACAAGAGGTTGTCTATTTCCCAAAAGTTGTCGACTACCTACGTGAAGAAGGCTTGTTCGAAACATTCGAACCGGATAATGCGCAACCTACTGATGTTACTAAACAAAGTTTGCAGTTTCCAACAACGAGAAGTGCCCGTTTACAAGTAATGACACGGGGCCAAACAGGAGCTGTTACTTCATTTGGATATGCATCGTTACGAGGATATGGAGAAGTCCATCCGACTGTCGGCGAAGTTCGTGTCGGAAAAGTTCCAATTTATACAGCTCATCCGAACAAAACGGATTTGGACCCCGAAGACCAATTTTATATCGGTGAAATACGCATAACCGAAGTAGAGTCATTTGTACCGGTCACTGTAAAAAACACCAACAATGAAGATGCATTGGAATTTGAAATTGGTTACGGTGTTTGTTACGGCCAAAACGAAACCAAAGCGATTGCGATGAGTATTCTAGATCAGTGCCTAGAACATCCAAACACCGAATTCCCAACTCATGACGAGGAGTTCGTCTTATTACATATCGATTCAGTAGAATCTACTGGTTTTATTTCTCATTTGAAATTACCGCATTACGTCACGTTTCAATCTAAACTAGACAGTATTCGCCAAGTAAAAAAGGAGGGAACGGCAGTTGAGAGCTAATACGCATTTTGCCTTTTTTGATGAAGGTTCTAAAAAAGAGATTCGACGAGCTACATTGAAAGCTGTGGCGATTCCGGGATACCAAGTACCTTTCGCTTCAAGGGAAATGCCGATTGCACGTGGTTGGGGAACAGGCGGCCTGCAGTTGACGCTGTCTTTAATCGGCCAATCGGATGTACTAAAAGTCATCGACCAAGGGGCTGACGAGTCAGTCAATGCAGTCAGTATTAAAAAACTCGTTCAAGAAACGACAGGTGTTCAACTCACTGATCAAACTGAAAATGCTGATTTGATTCAGTCACGCCACCGAATCCCTGAAGTGCCGTTGACAAAAGATCAAATCCTAATTCTTCAAGTACCTATACCTGAACCTTTGCGACCTGTTGAAGCAAGCGAATACAAAACAAAGCGCATGCATGCTGAAGATGATTATAGCGGAGCTTGGCTAATGTTGTTCGAGCAAATTGTGAAATACGGCAAAACCGCAACTTATGCAGATCATCCAGTTTATGTGAATGGACGCTATGTCATGGCACCAAGTCCGATTCCGCGTTTTGACAATCCTAAAATGCATCATTCAGAAGCCTTGATTTTACTCGGTGCGGGACGTGAAAAGAAAATTTACGCCGTTCCACCTTATACAGCTGTCGAATCATTAGCATTTAATGATTATCCGTTTGCTGTCGAATCATTTAATGGACAAGGATGCCGTCTTTGCGGCACAGGAGACGTTTTCTTAGATGAATTAATTGATCAAGAAACAGGGAAAACTGTCTACCAATGCAACGACACGAGTTATTGTATGGATCAGTTGAACAGCAAAGAGAAAGTCGGGGTGACGAGCAGCTATGCGTGAAGAACCCATTTTGAAAGTCCGCAATTTACGCAAACAATTTGGACCCGGTTGTCCCCATTGCGACAATTTGGATGCCGCTCAATTAGAGAAAAATTTCTGTGCGAAATGTGGCACAGTTTATGCAGTGCGCGATGTATCTCTTGATTTATACCCAGGCGAAATTCTAGGAATTGTCGGAGAAAGCGGAAGCGGGAAATCAACGTTAATGCAATGTCTTTACTTTGACACTGACGTTGCATCAGGGAATGCGTATATTGATAAACCCGCTTTAGCTGGTATCAATGTATTTGAATTGTCTTCTCAACAAAAGCGTTCCATTCGCAACCACGACTACGGAATGGTTTACCAGAATCCAGTCCATGGGTTAAAAATGAATTTTTCTTCTGTCGGAAATATTGCTGAAAAACTAATTGCAGCAGGCAATCGAAATGTTGGGGAAATGGAAATGATCAGCAAAAGATTGCTTGATAATGTCCATATTCCACTCCACCGCATGAAAGAAGAACCACGCAATTTTTCAGGAGGAATGCAGCAACGCGTTCAAATTGCAAAAGCATTATCAAATAATCCTCCTATTCTATTTTTAGATGAAGTGACGACCGGTCTCGATTTATCTGTACAAGCCAATGTTTTGGATTTAATTAAAAAAATACAACGGGAACTTGGCATCAGCATGATCGTCGTGTCACACGATTTGGCAGTTATTCGCATGCTTGCAGACCGAACGATTGTCATGCTAAACGGCGAAATTATCGAACAAGGATTGACCGATCAAGTATTAGAAGACCCACAACATGCATACACGCAGCAACTTGTGTACTCACTACTCTAGGAGGATCGATACTTTGTATATTATTCATAACGGCAAAATCGTAACCGAGCAAACGATACTAGAAGGATTTGTAGTCGTAGTTGAAGGAGAACTTATCCGCGCAATCATTCCTAAAGAGCAAATCGGTGATTATCCAGAAGCCCGACTGATTGATGCCCGCGGAGGATACATCTCTCCCGGCTTTATCGACATTCATTCTGATTACATCGAAACAATCGCTTCACCGCGTCCGACAAGCATGATGGATTTTGATATTAGTTTACGAGAAGCGGAAAAAATTCTCATCAGCCATGGCATCACGACAATGTTTCATTCGCTATCGTTCTATAAAGAAGATGTCTTTTCACACAAGCCGATGCGCAACCCTACGAACATCCAGCGAATGGTAGATGCTATCGAAACGACGCATAACCGACTGCATTTAATTCGCCACCGTTTGCATGCACGCTTTGAAATCGACAACATCGATGAAGTAGACCAGTTGGTGAAAAACATTGAAGATGGCAAAGTACATTTGCTGTCATTTATGGACCACACACCCGGGCAAGGCCAGTACCGCAATCTAGAAGTCTACCGAGAAACGTTAAAGGGCTACCGAGACATTTCAGATGAAGACGTCAATGTCCTCATTGCAGAGCGACAAAGCATGGAATGCCTAACAACTCAAAAAATAAAAGAAGTAGCAGATATTGCACGGGCTCATGGAATCGCGGTCGCTTCACATGATGACGATGACATTAAAAAACTCGATTTGGTAAAAAGCTTTGGCACAACCATCAGCGAATTTCCCATCACACTAGAAGTTGCGGCAAAAGCAAAAGAATTGGGCATTCATACCATTGCCGGCGCTCCAAACGTCATGCTAGGTGGCTCGCATTCAGGCAACCTATCCGCTGCAGAAGCTATCAGCCAAGGGTGTATGGACATTTTATGCAGCGATTACTACCCACCCGCGCTGCTGCACGCCGTCTTTGACCTTCACGAGAAGTATGGCAACAACTTACACAAGATGTTCATGATGGTTACCTTGAATCCCGCAAAAGCAGTGAAAATGGACGATGAACTAGGCTCCATTAAAGTCGGAAAAAGAGCGGACCTCCTAGTAATCGAGCGAATGGACGACGGCTACCCAATGCTAACCACCACAATGGTCAACGGCGTATTGATCACCACAACAAACTACCGAATTAAATAAGAAAAGCGCAAGCGCCCGTGTAGATTCGACGGGCATAAGACAAACCGGCGAAGCGGCGTACTTTGCCGCACAGCTGGGTTGACTTATGACCCTAGAATCTGGGCGCTGGAGACTGGACAATAAGAAAAGCGCAAGCGCCCGTGTAGATTCGACGGGCATAAGACAAACCGGCGAAGCGGCGTACTTTGCCGCACAGCTGGGTTGGCTTATGACCCTAGAATCTGGGCGCTGGAGTCTGGACAAAGAAAAGCGCAAGCGCCCGTGTAGCTCCGACAAGCGCTGGAAGCTTGGCCAGTCATGGCGTTCTTCAGCCATTAGTGGCCAAGCTGAAGCGACTCGAGGGGCTGGGCGCTGGAGTCTGGACAATAAGAAAAGCGCAAGCGCCCGTGTAGATTCGACGGGCATAAGCTAAGTTTTTACACATAGTAACGGAATGTGACGACGTCTAACGATTCCACAACCCAAGAAGACTATGGTAGTTCTCGCTGGTTGCCTTGACGTGGAGGCGCTCGACTCCTAGGGAACACGAGCGCCTCCACGCTAAGCAGCTGTCTCAAGCTAAAAACAGGAGGCAATACAATGACAATGTTAGAAATAACAGGCTTCGAGAAACGGTTCACAATTCATCATCTAAACAAAATAATGCCAGCTATAAAAGACATCAACTTCTCCTTAAAAGCAGCCGAATTCATTGGCATCGTTGGAAAAAGCGGTAGCGGTAAATCTACCATTCTGAAAAGCATTTACCGTACATACTTACCTGACCGCGGAGAAATTCTCTACAACTCTGCGGCTTTCGGAAAAATCGACCTGTCACATATTACCGAACGACAAATGCTCCATTTGCGAAAATATGAAATCGGCTACGTATCGCAGTTTTTGAACGTCATGCCGAGAACTACGTGTCGTCAATTGGTAACCAACGCTTTACTAGAAATGGGTTCAGCAGCATCAATCGCACACGAAGAAGCGGAAAAAGCATTGGCTCATTTTGAAATTGATCCGAAACTTTGGGATAGCTACCCCAATACATTTTCAGGCGGTGAAAAATTACGTTTGAACATTGCGATGGCAACTGTAAAAAAACCGCGCTTGCTCTTGCTCGATGAACCGACTGCCAGCCTTGATTATCAATCAAAACTGAAAGTGCGGGAAATTATTGAAAAGTTAAAAGCGAATGGCACGACACTTGTTGGAATTTTTCATGATATTGAATTCATGGAAGGGCTTTGCGACAAAGTTTACGACATGCAAACAAGAACACTGACCGTTACTGACAAAGTAGGTGTTGGCACTGAAAGCTGACCTGCATGTACATAGCCACTATTCAGACGGAGCAGATTCGGTCACAGACGTCATAAAAAAAGCCGAAAAAGCAGGAGTCACGACTATCAGCTTTGTCGACCATGACACAGTTGCGGGTTGGCAAGAGCAGCAACGTGTCGCTGAAGCCTATGGAATACAAGCTATACCAGGCATTGAAATTTCGGCTTATGATTTCAAACGACAGCGAAAAGTGCACATACTCGGCTATCATTTCCGTCCGGAAGCATCCGCTATTTCTAAGTTATGCAAAGGACTATCAGAACTTCGCCACAGCCATTCAATGTGGCAGATGGACAGGATCAAAGAAGCAGGATTTCAATTGGATGTAGAAGCAGTTATCGAATCGGCTAACCCTTCAGCCACCGTTTACAAACAGCACATCATGCAACAATTAACAGATGATCATTACATCACTAAAGAATATCAAACCCTTTACAAACGTCTATTTAAAGGGAATGGCGTTGCAGCAGGTGACATGGAGTATGTCGCAGCGGTTGATGCTGTTCGGGCCATTGTCTCTGATGGAGGCGTAGCAGTTGTGGCACATCCTGGACAGTTAAATTCATTTGATTTGATACCTGAATTACTTGATGCAGGTCTTGGTGGAATTGAACGTAATCATTTTGATCATTCACTGGAAGATCAGCAGAAGGTAGAAGAACTAGCGAGGCGATACGGTTTGGTCATGACCGGTGGTAGCGATTATCACGGCGCTTTCGGTACAGCAGTAGAGCCTGGAGCGATTGTTAGTCCTGAAGATCTACCCATCGTTAAAACTCTGTAAAGTTCCTGTAAATTTCAGTATTTTGTCGTGGAAATATGTTGTACTGTAACCAACAAATAGAATTTCTTGTCTATTCCAGACAAACCCAAAGGAGAATCGACTATGACAAAGAGAAGTTCAGCACTGGCTATACTTGTAGGATCAGCTTTACTATTAGGTGCTTGTACAGATGGCAACGCAGAGGCAGGCAAATCAGAAGTTGACGATGTGATCAAAGTAGTTTGGTATCCAAATGAGTCTGGATCGGATATGACATCATCTCGTGATGAAATTGGAGAAGCCATCGAACAAGCAACCGGTAAAGAAGTCGAACATCAGTTAACAACCGATTACGCCATTGCGATTGAAACCATGGTCAACAATAATGCGGATTTGGCGTTTATGGGCGCGCAAGGCTATATTGAAGCCAAAAATGGCAATGATGCAATTGAACCTTTAGTCGTACCAACAGGAGAATCTGGCACGCTTGACGACGCGGTCTACCACAGTTGGTTAGCAGTCAATGCGGACAACCAAGAAGAGTTCATGGTGGATGGAGAATTCTCACTAGACACATTAGAGCAAAAAAAAATGTCCTTTGTTTCTAATAGCTCTACATCAGGGTTTGTTATCCCATCTTCTACCATCATCAATCATTTTGCTGACAAGCCGGGTTATGAAGACTTAGTAGCAGAAGATTTGATGGAAGGTGGTCCGTTGTTTTCTCAAGTGCTTTTTGGGAATTCTCACCAAGGCTCAGCTGTTAATTTACTAAACGACAGTGTAGAAGTGGCATCGTTTTGCGACACTTGTGCTGAAAATTACGTAGAAGTAACAGAAGGCGAAGCCAATAAAGTCGGTTCGATCTATAAAGTTAAAGACGATGCGACTGAACCATTTAACACAGTAGCAGGAAGTGAATTCGCATTGATGGATGTTATTCCTGTGCTCAATGCACCATTTGTAGCCAATTTAGACGTGATGGGTCAAGAAGATTACGATACGTTAAAAGAACTATTCAGTTCAGACGAAATTGCAAACAATGAAAAAATATTCGTTCCGGAAGAATCCGGAAAACCAGGATTGTTCTTCAAGTCAGCAAACGAACGATTTGTATCAGTTGAAGATGAGTGGTTTGATGCCATTCGTAAATTGTCGAAGTAACAACCAAAAGACAGCAGCGCATTCCTTCTACTGGGAATGCGCTGTCTGACAAACGAGGCGAGAAGGAGACGGTAAGCATGGCTTTATTGCAAATCAAAGATCTTGGTAAATCCTATAATCCCCATACGAAAATTCTTCAAGGGCTGAATTTTGAAGTGGAAGCTGGCGAATTTCTTTCTGTAATCGGACCTTCTGGTGCAGGAAAATCGACACTACTTCGATGCATTAACCGGATGGTGGAAATTGATGAAGGACAAGTTATTTTTAACGGTCAGAACGTAGGCGATTTGAATAAAAAAGAACTGCGAAAACTGCGTACTCATATGGGCATGATTTTTCAACATTATAATTTAGTGCCCCGTTTATCGGTCATTGAAAATGTATTGCATGGTCGCTTTGGCTATAAAACGACATTTCAAGGAGTATTGGGTCGATTTACAGAACAAGAAAAAGAACACGCTTTTTTCTTGTTGGAAAAGCTAGGCATTGAAGATCACGCCTATAAACGGTGCGATCAATTAAGTGGCGGTCAACAACAACGCGTCGGTATCGCGCGTTCACTGATTCAAGAACCAAAAATTGTCTTATGTGACGAACCGATTGCCTCACTCGATCCAAATGCCTCAAAAGTTATCATGAATCATTTAAAATCGATTACACAAGAACTCGGCATCACTTGTATCGTCAATCTTCACCAAGTTGAAATTGCCAAAAGTTATTCCGACCGAATCATTGGATTGAACAAAGGCGGAATCGTGTTTGATGGACCAAGTTACCGCTTACACCGAAGTCACACGGACATCATTTACGGTACTGAGACACAGACGAGCCCAGAAATCAGAGAATTGATTACGGTTTAAGGAGCAACTACAGTGAGTGAAAAAACAATAAAAGCCAATCGCAAATGGCACACAATCTTTTTTGTCTTTCTGATTGCTGTGATGACTTTTGCTTCTATCACAATTACCGACTTCAACATTTTTCATGGCATTGCGACTTTGCCAAAAGCCATCGCATGGATTTTCTCGAATATGTGGATTAGCCAGGAAACATGGGAACGCCTGCCAACCATTTTGGAGAAATTGCTAGAAACTGTTCTTGTATCGATTGCAGCCACGACTACAGGAACAGTCGTCGCATTCTTTTTAAGTCTGATGGGATCAAAAACGACAGGGACGAGCACAATTTGGGGTGCATTTGCACGCTTTGTGGCATCTGTATCACGGAATATTCCAGTCGTGGCGTGGGCGCTAATTTTACTGCTGTCATTTGGACAAAACTCAATGACTGGATACTTGGCTTTGTTCGTAGGGTCTGTCGGATTTTTAACGAGAGCTTTTATCGAGTCCATAGACGAAGCGAGTCAAAGTGCTGTCGAGGCGTTACGCGCAACCGGGGCGACATATTTTCAAATTGTTTTTAAAGCGGTTGTGCCGCAATGTTTGCCCCAGCTGATCAGTTGGATCCTATTTATGATTGAAACTAATATTCGCAGTGCGACCTTAGTAGGTATTTTAACGGGTACCGGCATTGGCTACACGTTCGACTTGTATTATAAAACGTTGAATTACAATGCTGTGGCTCTTGTTACCTTTAGCATTATTCTTGCGGTGATTGTCATCGAGCTGATGTCAAACTATATCAGGAAGGTGATTATTTAATGGAGGCAAGTACATACATAAAACGTGGAGCAAGTGGACGAATAGCCATCAAAATGGGAAGCAGACCCGAACGCATCATGAAATGGACGGTTACCACGCTTGTCATATTGACGGTCATTGCCTTTTTGCTATTTGACTACACAGGACTTGATTTGACGACAGCTATTCCAGAAACGCTTGATAACTTAAAAACAATGTTTTTGGAGCCGGCGCTTAGCCATTTCACATGGGGACAAGCCTTTTATCAACTAGGTGTCACGCTAGGACTGGCTTTTTTATCGACAATTCTTGGAGGAATTATTGCCTTTTTCCTAGCTTTGCTTGCAGCTGCCAATTTATCTAAGCCTTGGATTTCAAAAACAGTGCGTATCATGGTGGCTTTTATACGAGCGGTTCCTACGGTCCTGTGGGTATTAATCTTTGCCATTGCTGCAGGACTTGGTAGCGAGGCGGCCATACTTGGGATGTTGTTTCACTCGATTGCCTACTTGGTCAAAGCTTTTTCAGAAGCATTTGAAGAAGTAGATCAAGGTATTATTGAAGCCCTACGCGCAACAGGAGCTAATTGGTGGCATATCGTTATCCATGCCGTTTTGCCTTCAACTTTTACGTATTTATTGTCTTGGACGTTCCTCCGTTTTGAAATTAATTTCTCAGTGGCTGTGGCTATGGGAGCAGCTGCAGGAGCGGGCGGCATTGGTTTCGAATTATTTATGGCTTCGGGATTCTATTTCGATTTACGTGAAGTAGGAATGATTACGTATATGGTGTTAATTTTCGCCATCATTTTGGAGGTTTTCTCCACAAAAATGAAAGACCGTTACTTCCCTGCTGCTAAATAAAAGAGATGAAAAGAAGAGTAACTTTTAAAAAATAATAAGTTGTAATGTTCAGACCATTGAGGTTTAATGAGGAGTGACAGAGTTTTCCAATCCAAGGAGGCAGAACAGATGAACTTAGCAGGAAAAGTGGCAATCGTAACAGGTGGCGCATCCGGAATTGGTTTGGCAACAGCAAAGGCATTTCTTGATAAAGGCGCAAAAGTAGTCATTGCGGATTTTAACGAAGAAGGCGGCAAGCAAGCACAACAGCAACTAGAACAAAGCGATGCTGAAATTGTGTTTGTCAAAGTTGATGTAGCAAGTGAAGAATCGGTTGAACAATTAGTCGCTACTACAGTCGAACGTTACGGCAGAGTTGACATCATGGTCAATAATGCAGGCATCGGTGTACTAGGTGTTACTCATGAGTTGACGTATGAAGACTATCATAAAGTCATCTCCGTCAATCAAGACGGTGTCTTTTTCGGAGCCAAGCATGCGATCAAAAACATGTTAGAACATGGGGGTGGTGGGGTTATTATCAACACGTCTTCTATTTTGGGCTCTGTTGGGGAAGGTGGCGCTTTTGCCTACAACGCCTCAAAAGGGGCTGTAAATCTTATGACCAAATCGTTGGCATTGCAATATGCTGAACACAAAATTCGAGTTAATGCGGTTGCACCAGGTTATGTAGAATCAGGCATGGTTAGTAAAGAAGCTTTGGGTGATTTTTATGATGCTTTAGTGGATAAGCATCCTGTCGGTAGGCTCGGACAGCCAGAAGAAATTGCACACGCGATTGTGTTCTTAGTCGAAAATGAATTTGTGACTGGCAGCACGTTAATGGTCGACGGTGGTTATACGACGCAGTAAATAAGCAAACCAAAAGAGCTGCCACGCGCAGCTTTTTTTTTATGTCTCTAATCGACAATCGGCTAAATGGAAAACCTATACGGGATAAAGTAAAATAAAACCACAAGCAACTTTTTTCCTTATAGACATAAAAAATGTAAGGAGTGATGGCATGATCCATGCAACAGAAACAGATAATCCTATTAATCGCGCAGTAGAGAACCCAAAAGCTTTTATTCGGAATGACCAATACAATTTTATCAAAGACCAAACAAAGATTTTAGTAGTAGGGCAGACGAGTGCAACTGATGCAGAAGTGTTGATTGTATTGCGGCATCTTGCGCACGAAAAAGTCTTTAAACAATTTCCGATACTTACCGATCAACAAAAGAAAATTCTCAACTCATTGGTACAAGTCAAGGAACTGAGCGATGCGGAATCATTTTTAGAACAGCTCCAGCCGTACATCGTGCCATTTAAAGCAGTTACTGCAGATAACGTGAAGAAATTATTTCCTAAAGCGAAAAAGCTAAAAGGGCCAAAGCTAGAAAATACGAACTTCTATAAAACTTCTTATCTTGCTTGGACAGAAAGTGCTAATCTGATGTATTTAGTAGCCGATTTAACAGATCAGCTGATTGGCGTTCAAGGAAGCTTTACGCGCAGTACAAAGCAAGGCATTTGCACCATCTGCAATAGTCATAGCCAAGTGGGGCTGTTCATCGCCAAAACGAAAACTTCAGGATCAGAACAGTTTATCAAACGTGGCAATTATATTTGCCAAGACGCTGAAGTCTGTAACGGTCAGGTCAAAACACTAGACCGACTAAATGACTTTGTTGGACAGTTTCAGAAATAGCGAAAGACAAAAAATCGCCCCTACAGTCGCAAAACGATGTGGGGCGGTTTCTTCATAGAGAACAAGCTATTAAAATGCATATTGGAACAACGCATAATAGAGAGGACCGAGCAATACGAGCATCAGCAGTCCAGAAAAAACGGTCATAGACAGAGTTCCGGCTTCAGCTTCTTCTTCAGTAAATCGGGCTTTGATAAAGAAGAAAAACAGCAAGTCCCACACGACCACTACAGCCAAAACAACTTGCCAGACAATGGGCGTAAAAATTTGAGAGTGCGTGACAAAGCCGAATAAGCCGATCCACGCAATAACTGTGAATGCCAGATCAATTAGAAAAACAGGACTTTTGTAGCCACCGTGAATGAAAAACCCAATCGTTGATGTGGCCAGAAAAGCAGCGTACATGTACCATAAAATTTCTACCATACTATTATTCCTTCTTTCATAGACATGTTACCCATTATAAAAGAAGGTGAAGAAAAATAAAATTCTTTCGCTTGAGATTTTTCAGACTGAAAAGGCAAGATTGAGGATGCATCTTCAGCTGGATGGTTATAGAATAAGAAAAACAGTGAAAAGTTGAAGAAGATTAGCTGAATAAATCAGGAAACGAAAATTTAAGAATGGAGCGGAAGGAAGTGACATCATGGAGACACTGCCATTTTCTTTTGATGAAATGTGGGAGAAGGTTATAGCTTGTGACCGAAAGTATGATGGGCTTTTTTACACTGCGGTGAAAACGACCAAAATCTACTGCAGACCTTCTTGTCGTTCTCGAAAGCCTAAAAAGATCAATGTTGAATTTTATTCGACTATGGATAAAGCACAGGCAAAAGGATTTCGGGCTTGTAAAAGATGTCAACCTGAAACCGAATATTCTCCTGCCGAAGAGCTTACGCGTGAAGTGATGACTTACTTAACCAATCATTATAGAAAAAGCATCAGTCTACAGGAAGTAGCGGATTATGTCGGCATGAGTCCTTCTTATTTAGAGCGTGTATTTAAGCAGGAGACTCTCGAAACACCGCGCTCTTGTTTAGAGAAAATTCGAATCGACAAAGCGGTACAGCTATTGGTGTCTACAGATTTATCCAATCTTGATATATGCTTTAGTGTGGGATTTCAAAGTCCCTCTAATTTTTATAAAATATTCCGTAAGCTCAAAGCCCACTCGCCAAGTGAATTTCGCAAGCTGAGCGAGCCTGTTGCTTTATGACGAAAAAGCAGAGTGAGCTGTATATGGAAATTTCGACACCTGCTGATTTTAATTTTGTGGAATGTCTCGTTCATCTTGGCAGATCTTCACAAGAAAACTTGTACCGGGTTCAAAACGCTCGTGTGACAAAGGTGCTAAAGCTTAACAATGAACTCGTCTTGTTCCACATGACCCCAGTAAAGGGTGCTTTGCGCTTGGCGTTTCCGCTCGGAGCGCCGACTGCCAGCAATAGCGAATTGGTTAGAGCTTACGTTGAGGATTGGTTTGATCTGCAAACGGATCTTCAGGATTTTTACGCAATGGCACAAACAGACTCCCTATTAAGTACATTGGTCCAGCAGTACCGAGGTTTACGAGTCATCGGTGTTCCAGACTTGTTTGAAGCCTTAGTATGGGCAGTTATGGGTCAACAAATCAATCTGACTTTCGCTTATACATTAAAGAAACGATTTGTTGAAAGTTATGGAGAGTCGTTGATTTATGAAGAGGAACGTTATTGGACCTTTCCAAGTCCCGAGAAAATTGCCTTATTGTCTGTTACTGACTTAAGAGCATTGCAATTAACTGGCCGAAAAGCAGAATACATTTTGGGCATTGCTTTAGCGATGACAAATGGTACGCTGAGCAAAGAGCAATTACTACAAGAACAGGACATGGAGCGTTCGTTACTGGAAATCCGAGGCATTGGCGCCTGGTCGGCCAACTATGTCATGATGAAATGCCTGCACAGCCAAATGGCTTTTCCGCTCGCAGATGTCGGCTTACACAACGCGTTAAAAGTTCAGTTGAACATGGAGCGAAAACCAACACAGGTAGAAATTACAAAATTTGCGGAAAAATGGCGAGGCTGGGAAGCCTATGCCACATTCTATTTATGGAGGTCTTTGTTATGAGCCACTTGCATCAGGTTGAATTTGAATCACCGATTGGCATCATCGAAATTGTTGGCACAGACGAGGCAATTCTGTCGATCTCGTTTAGCGAGAAAAGTGAAATTAACTATCCGATTTCTCCAGATAGCCCGCAAGTCATCACCGATTGCCAACAACAGTTGGAAGAATACTTTAAAGGGCAACGCATGAAATTCACGATTCCTTTTCTCTCTACAGGAACCGAATTCCAACGAAAAGTGTGGACTGCGTTAACCGATGTACCTTATGCGGAAACTGTCTCTTACGGCGCTATCGCCAAAGCGGTTGGCAGCGAGAAAGCGGTTCGAGCAGTAGGCAACGCCAACAGCAAAAACAAACTCAGTATTATCGTACCATGCCACCGAATTATTGGAGCAAACGGTAAACTAACGGGTTATGCTGGCACGTTGCCGCGAAAAGAATGGCTACTGGATCACGAGAAAGCCTATAAAGAAAATCAGTCTAAGTAACAATTAAAAAATGCCGAAGAAAAGTATTTCACTTTTCTTCGGCATTTTTATTTGAATGATGTGTTTATTAATTCTTTACTGCTAATGCTTTTTTAGATTCGTTCAAGTCAACATCGACAGAAGAGACGTGGTAACGCTTTGTGTCATCTGTTTTAATAGAAACGTTTTTTCTATCAAACAACGAAACAGTTTCAATTTTTTTCAATTCGCCTGTTTGAATATTTTCTTCGTAGATGCGGTAACCGATAATCGCATCGTCACGCACGGCATGCCATGAAAGATTGAAATCAGTAGCGACAACATTTTCTGGAGACGCCGGCTGCTTGTCTGTCACACTAGAATCAGAAACCAATTCAGCTGTCACGACTAAACGTTCTTCGTGAGAGCCGATGTCGCGGTTGTAATCCCCTGTACAAGTAATCAAACTAAGCAGTCGTTTATCTGAGCTACCAAATATTTTTTCGATTGGTGCATCATCTGTTTCATAGCTCGTTAAATTTTTAACTTCGTACATCATTTCACGGCCATCTGGACCTATTACTGTTACAGTTTCTCCGACTTTCACTTTATCGAGTTCATAAAAAACAGCTGGACCCGTTAAACTGTCAACATGTCCTGCTAAAACAGCGTGGCCTTTTGCGCCAGCTTTATAACCAGGCTCGAACCAGCCAACTTGATCTACATCTTCAGGAACTCCCATTTGGCCATTGTCTAAAATACCCGTTGACTCGATAGCTGCATCGACGCCGATTGAGGGAATTTTAATTTGAAAAGGTTCCATCCCCTGTATGCTTTGCTGACGTTCGCGTTGTAGCATTTGTAATTTTTCACGTTGTTCCGGAAGAATGGGGAACTCAGCAATCTTATCAACATAATTGCCTGTTACTTCTTCTTTCTTAGGAACTTCTTTTTTCTCTTCAATTTTTTTGACCTGCTCCATCTGCTCTTCAAAAGTCGGGCTAGCGGCCAAAGGTTTCAATAGGATAAACAAAGCAAGACATAAAATTACGGCTGTAGTTATAGTGACAAGCTGCTTCATTTGTCATTCCTCCTTTCCAATCGGGAAAAGAGAGAGCAATTCGCTCTCTCTGAAATTTTACTGCTGATTTTTTGTTTGGCGATAAGTAATTGTACCAGCTGCCAAAAGAATCAGTGTGCTTAATGTAATCCAAAGAATCATCGAGTTCGATTGGTTAGCCGTACCACCTAGTCCAGTGGCTGGCATTTGTTCAGGTGCAGTGTTTTCAAAGTTCTCAGGGAATTGATCAACAACTGCGCCACTCAATCCTTTACCGATATCGAACATAATTGCATAACCTGTACGGTATGTTTCGTAAGACATTTCGTAGTCACCCGATACGTATTGTTGGAACGTGTCGATAACTGAAGTTTCATGTGCTTTTACGCCTGCAATTGTTTCATCTAAAGGCATGCGGTCTTCTGTTGCGCTGTTTAAGAATGTTCCAAGGTCCGTTGCAAATGTGTTAGTCAACGTAGCAGTCGCTTCGTCAGCAGCTTCTTTGTCGTCAGCAGCTACAGCGATAACAAGATCACCTTGAACGGAAATGTGTTGGTTGTTCCAAAGTTCAACAAATTGGTTGCTGGCTTCTTCACCATAAACAGAAGCAAGTGCTGCACGAAACTCTTCTGTATTTTGATCCTGTGCCCAATCGGCAAAGTCAAAGTCTTCAGCACCATTATACCCTTTTGTCATGCTCAATTGTGCTAAAGCGAAATGCTCAGCAGCAATGCGGTTTACAGTGGAACGGAAATCACCAGCTGGTGTGTTTGGATCTGAAAACTGATCCGGGAACTGAGTCGAAATGGCACCACTGATAGCGCTTCCGGCTCCGAAGATTTGTGTGAAACCATCTAGGTAAGACGTATAAGCCGCAACATAATCTCCTTCTACGTAAAGATCAAATGTATTTTGGACAAAATCTTCGTGCTCGCGAAGAGCTGCAGTTGCGCCGTCTTCAGGAAGATTGCCTTCTGTCGCTGTGCCAAGAAATGCGCCCATGTCATCAACAAAAGATTGAATTTCGTCTAACGCTTCTTCTTTCATTGCGTCATCGCCATCTCTAACTGCCGCAGCGTAATCGTCTGTTCCTGTGTTATGTTTGTCAAAAATTTCCACAAATGCCGCTCCGCCTTCTTCACCGTATACAGAAGCAATCACCGGCTCCATGTCCGCTGCGTTCTCATCAAGCGCTGCAATTGCCGCTTCTGCTGCTCCGTCTTCATCGTAAATTTTCATCATCGAATCGACAGCCAATGCGTAATGCTCCGATAATAATGAGTCCAATGTTGCGCGAAGTTCCACGCCCGTCGTTTCAGTTGGTGATGCTTCAGCCGCCAATACGTTTGTTGCCATGCCTGGTATTAAAAGCGCTGCCCCTAATACAGGTACTAAGATTTTATTCCATTTCATAATAAAAACACTCCTCTTTTTTTAAGTTCTTATAGACATAACGGAGAGGGTTTAAATTTAGATCACATTTTAATTGAAAAATTAGCAGGGAATTTCTTTTCGACAGTAAATGGCGTGATTTGGACAGTATTCAGTCTCATTTGGACAGTATTTGTTCTAATTCGGACAGTATATCCAATTAACTGGAAATAAAGGTGCGAAAAAATGAAATTCTCTTGAAAAAAACGCCCGAGGGCGGTTTTTATCACTATTCAGCGCGGATATCTTCAAAAGCATCTAGTATTTGAACATCTTCTGGAGAAATAGTGAAATCCAATTGGCTATTTTCTAAGATGCGTTCTTCGTTTGTCGATTTCGGAAGGGGCAAGGTGTTTTTTTCTAAACAATAACGAATGCACAATTGCGCAGGCGTTACGTCATATTTTGTAGCCATTTTCTTGAGTTTAGGACTATCCAAAATTTGACCAGTCGCCAGCGGAGAATAAGCTTCGACCACCATATTATGCTTTGCACAAAACGCTAGCAAGCTCTTTTGATCGCGCCCGACATAAAACGGAATTTGATTCGCCATTGGTACAATTTCGCAAGCATCGATAAGTGCTTGAATATCGCTTTCCGCAAAATTGGAAACACCGATTGCGCGGATTTTGCCTTCTTTATAAAGCTTCTCCATTGCTTTCCACGATTCAATATTGCCTTCTGTGCAATCTTTGCCAATGTCATCCCAAGGCCACGGCGCATGAATCAAATAAAGATCCAAGAAATCCACGCCGAGATTTGAAACGGTTTCTTCAAAAGCCACTAGAGTCGCTTCATATCCTTTTGTTTGGGCAGGAAGCTTACTAGTAATAAAAACGTTTTCCCGGGAAATATCAAAATCTTTAATCGCCTTGCCGACATTTTCTTCATTCTTATATGCTAACGCCGTATCAATATGCGTGTAGCCAGTTTTCAATGCAATGGTCACTGCACTGTAAGCTTCTTCGTTTGGAATTTGCCACGTACCAAAGCCGATATTGGGAACTGCAACCCCATTATGAAATGTGAAAACTTGATCGTTTGCCATTAAATAATTTCCTCCTTTTGATTTAGCAACTGGGTGTGAAATATAAGCTGTTTAAAAAAGTTATAAACAATAAAACAAGGCACCTCGATTTGTCGTCCAGGTGCCCAGTAGGTTTAATGTTGCGCAGGTTCTTTAGTTTTCATCAGAACTCTTAAGGAAATTTAACAACTCATTATTGAAACGCTCTGGTTCATCTGCGTTGATGCCATGTCCGCTGTCTTCGAAAGGAACGAGCACTGAATTGGGGATTTGTTTGTCCATTTCTTCAGCCAGTTCGTAAGCACAGATCTGATCTTTTTTCCCGTGGAAAATAGCCGTTGGCACAGTAATGCCTGCTAACTCGTCGCGCAAGTCCTCATCTCTTAAGGCAATCGCGGATTTAATGGTTGAGTGAGCACCGGCTTCGAGTCCAAGCGTTTGGAACCAATGCAGAAATTCCGGTGATTTTTTCTGTTCAAAGAACATATCCGCGAATTGCCCAAGAAATGCCGGACGATCTTCTTTAAGTTGATCAATAATGCCGTCTACTTCTTCCGGCTTCAAGTTGTGTTTAAAATCATCGCGTTGCGTAAATAATGGAGCCGCTGCTGCTAATAGCATCAGTTTATCGACGCCTTGCTGATTGAAATTTGTTAAGTAACGAATGGCAATCGGACCGCCCATGGAAAATCCGGCAAGCACAAAATGATCAAGTTTTAAATAATCGACAACCGCTTTGACATCGTTCGCTGCCATGTCGTAATCGTAGCTCGACCACGGCTTGTCTGATTTCCCGTAACCTCTGAGATCAATGCCGATAAATCGAAAGTTTTGCTCCGCAAGCACGCTTACTTGCGACTCAAATGCTTTGCTATTTAAAGGCCAGCCGTGAATAAAGACGACCGGTTGCCCCGATCCAATGTCTTCCACATAAACGTTTACGCCATCTTCCACTTCAATATAATGTCCCACTTAGTTCTCCTCCTTTAATGTAAAACAGTATTAATGTAGAACTTCCCGTTGTCGAATTAAAGTAAACAATTGGAAATGGAAAGCCTGGCTTTTCAGTTTAGCTGGAGATGGTCGGGGGAATCTAATTAGTAGAAAATACAGATTCAGAAGGAGGCAATTATGGATTATATCTATTTAGGAAACTCAGGCTTGCAGGTTCCGAAGTACATACTTGGAACGGTTCCTTTTAGCGGGACAAATGGCTTTGACGCTGCAGGCAATATCGACGAAAAAACAGCACGGCGCATGGTAGACATGTCACTTGAGGCCGGCATCAACATGTTTGATACTGCCAATTTGTATTCAAAAGGCGATGCAGAGCGCGTGTTGGGATCAGCCATTAAAGGGCGCCGTGACGAATTATTGCTAACATCGAAAACAGGCTTTCCACTCGGAGAAAACCCTAACGCAAAAGGAGCTTCAAGAAGCAATATTTTAACATCTATCGACCAATCACTTGAGCGGTTAGGTACAGATTATCTTGATGTCTATTTTGTTCATTTGTGGGACGGGCAAACGCCGGTCGAAGAAACAGTCGAAACTATGACAAGTCTCGTCAAATCCGGAAAAATTCGCCATTGGGGCGTATCAAACTATAGCGGCTGGGCACTGGCGCGAACGTTTACGGTTGCAGAGCAATCTGGCTTTATTCCACCCATTACCCAACAAATTTACTACACACCAGAAGCACGAGAAGCAGAATACGAACTACTTCCCGCAGGCAGTGAGCTTGGCATTGGCTCGATGATCTGGAGTCCACTCGGTGAAGGACTGCTAAACGGCAAAATTGGCCGCAACAAACAAGCACCGGCGAATACACGTCAAGGAGCTGGATGGCCAGAACCGTGGGTGCAAAATCAGGAACGGCTCTACCAAGTAATCGATGCGTTAGAAAGAGTCGCAGCCAATCACAATGCGTCAGTGCCGCAAATTGCTTATGCATGGGTCCGGGACCGGCCAAATGTCGGTCCGATTGTCATCGCTGCGCGCAACGAAGAGCAGCTAAAAGAAAACATTGCTTCTTTTGAAATTCAACTAACACAAGAAGAGCATGACCGCATTGAATCGGTGGCACGACCAGCTCCACTTTATCCGAACTGGCACCGCGCTATGAATTCGTTTGACATGGGCAGCCCGTCTGAAAAAACGTATTTAGCAGGGTATAAACAATCGTTGGGCATTGATGACTAATCCGCAGGTTTAATAAAGAAGAGACGTGGGAATTCTTATATTATAATGAGTACCCCAAAAGACTGCCAGGTCATAAAAAACTGGCAGTCTTTGTTGCGTTAATTGGTGATGTGTCGTTATTTTTTTGTCTAACGAGTTGAATGAAAAGTAATGTTTCTAAAATCATGTAGTCATTTCACCACTTTATATCAATGGCTGAAAAGATCTCGTTCGCTAGTAACTGCTGTGATTCGGACAGTATTCAGTCCCATTCGGACAGTATTTGAGCAAAATCAGACAGTATTTCTATTAAATCGGACAGTATATCCAAATAACTGGAAATGACGAGCGAAAAATAAGTAGAAAATATTGATGTCAATGGGATTTCTCAGTATACGAAGTCTCTGATAATAAAACCTCGAGAAAACCCGAAACTTCTCTTTAATTCGACTCGTAAATACAGGTACAGGAAATAAAAGGAGGCATTATTTTGTGGCCAATCGTATTTACGTTACTAGCAGTCGCAGCATTAAGCATCTCAATCAATAAAATCATCAAAACGAAAGAGACAACCCATACAGACCCTAAAAGTAGAGTGACAGCGATTTGTTTTTTACTAATCAGTATCGTTAACTTAGTCGGCTATTGGTTAAACTTTCTCGGTGTTATCACTATGGCGCTAACCCTAACATTGCTAATCACTGGTGCTTACTTTGTTCGCTATATGCAAACAGATCATCGAGAAAATCAATTGGAGAAGGAGTGAAATCATGCCAACTTGTGAAAATTGTGGTCAAAAATGGCCGTGGAAAACGGGGGTGAAAAATACAGTCAAGTTTCGCAATAAAGCCAAGTGTCCTTATTGCGAAAAGACCCAATACCTCATACCCAAGTCGAGAAAGCTAACCGCCATTTCTAGTTACATGCCAGCACTGCTCATTATCGCATTAACGCTAATTTTAGACCTTGATGGCTTAGGCATTTTCTTTCTTGCAACCGCGTTAATGCTCGTGTTTTTAGGGTTGTATCCATTTATGATGAAACTTTCGAATGACGACCCTATGTCGACTTATAAAATGTAGGGGCTATACTCACTGTTTTGTTTAGTAGAGTGTACATAAGGGAAAACTTATTAAAGCGATGCAATTTTTGAAAACTATAAATCAGGAGGCGCAATCCTTATGGACGAAAAAACACGTAAAAAAACAATGCTGTTCTCCATCTTGAATTTGATTTTTTATTTCCTAACCTTAGGGGTAAATTATCTTGGGTCTTCTGGATTTTTTAATGGCATGAGTCAAAAGGATTTATCAGACAAGTATATGACGCTCATCTCACCGGCACCTTTTACGTTTTCGATTTGGGGCGTGATTTATACGCTACTTCTAGTGACATTGGTTTATTTCTTTATTAAACGAAAGGATCAACATGTTGGTAAACTCATTCGACTGGTATCGCCGTTATTTATTGCCAGTGCAGTATTCAATATGGCGTGGATTATCGTGTTCTCCTACGAATTACTTGGACTTTCAACTTTCCTAATTTTGGGATTGCTGTTTTCATTGATCTTGATCGTCAAAAAGATCACGAACAATCGCTCTCAATTTCCGAGTACGCTGGCAGGCATCAGTTTTACCCTTTACAGCTCATGGGTTTTTATCGCGACAATCGTTAACTCGTCGTTATTTTTAGTCCAACAAGAGTGGGGCGGATTCGGTCTATCCGATTCCATTTGGACAATCATCATTTTATTTGTTGCTATTGGATTTGTGTTCTACTACTTGGCTCTATACAAAAACGCCGCATTTCCACTTCCAATCGCATGGGCTTTCTTTGGTATCTATAGCGCGTACGCGAGCGGGGTATTAGACGCATCGATGATAACAACAATTCAAGCAGTTTTAGTGGCTGGAATCGTCTTATTGTTGATTTCCAGCATATGGACATTTTTTAAAAACGACAAAGCGCTTTTTCCGAGAACAACAAGTTAATAAAAGTAATTAAATAAGAACAGCCACAAAGTCTCCTTTGAAGAGATTTTGTGGCTGTTTTAATTTATCTCTCTACAACTGTTCTTTCAGTAAAAGATTGGGTAGTAGCTTTTTCAAGATTATTGATTTTAATAAGGAGGCTATTTCACAACTTTAACTTAATCTCGTGAAAATTTGATTCGCTAGTAAACAGCGTGATTTGGACAGTATTCATCCCCATTCGGACAGTATTCGCTGTGAAACGGACAGTATTTCTACTAAACTCGACAGTATATCCAAGTAAATGGGAATTATTAGAATGGAATAAGTAGAAAGCATTGATTTCAAAAGAGTTTTCCCAAAATCCAGCCTAAATATAAATTTTCTATCAATACAACCTTTAGGAAACCAAAAATTTTCTTTATTCAGCTCGTAAATAATAAAGAGGACGTTAGTTTGTTGCCAATCATATTCACTTTACTAGCAGTAGGAGCATTTGGAATTTTGCTCATTATAAATCATTCATGGGGGGCACACCCACCTTAAAGGCTCATTACGAAGCGTTATTCTACCATCAACTGACCAATCACTTGAACGATTAGCTCGCTGACTTGGAATCCACTCGGTCAAGGATTAATGGGACGCAATAAAGAAGCGCCTGTCAACACGCAGATGGGTAGCACTTCTGAGAAATCCTATTTGAAAGGGTATAACAGTCGATAGGATTAAGCGAATAATGGAATTTCATAAAAGGCTTTCCGTAAGATCGGAAGCCTTTTTCTATTGAATACACAAGTCGGTGAACCCGCTAAAGTAAGCCTATCGGTAAAAAATGACCTTGAAAAGTATGTTATACTTAAAAATATTAAAGAAACATAATTTCCCAACAACAACAAATTAACGGGTATTTCTATGTGTTAAATAAAGTGAAAATTCTAATGGTTTTGGATTTACGGACAATAAAGACAATTAATGTGCTCTAGTATTCAAAGAATGCGGATTAGATAACTTATGAATGCGGCAGGTTTCCGCGCTCTTAAGTCGTCTTATTTTTTTAACAAGATAAATGCTTTTAACAAGTATAGTTGTCGAATCAAGCTCCAATGCAGCTAGTAGTTTCTAAACATAGAAGGGAGGTGTTTCAATGGAAAAGTGGCTCCGGTTTCTTGAGGTAAACACTCCTCGTATTTTAGAGTTAACAATTGATCATGCTGTGCTGGTGTCTCTAGCAATTGTCGTGGCACTCTTGATTGGTATTCCGCTTGGTATTTACTTAACCACGAACCAGTATTTAGCAGACACAGTTCTTCAAATTGCCTCTATTACATTAACAATTCCCAGCATCGCACTTTTTGGCGTAATGATTCCTATTTTTTCTCTTATCAATCAAGGAATTGGCTTTGTGCCAGCTTTTGTTGCGCTCGTATTGTATTCACAACTGCCAATTATCCGTAATACGTATACCGGCATCAAAAACGTCAATCCAGAAATGCGCGATGCAGCGATTGGCATGGGCATGAAAACGCATCAGCGTTTGTTACGTGTCGAAATTCCAAATGCCATGCCGGTAATTATGGCAGGCGTACGAACAGCTGTCATTATGAATATCGGGATAGCCGTCATCGCTTCGTATATCGGCGCGGGCGGCCTTGGGGTTTTAATTACTCAAGGAATTAGCAGAGGTGACAATTACTTGATCATCAGTGGCTCTATCGCTGTTGCAATACTCGCTGTCATCGCAGATTCTATTTTATTATTGATTCAAAAACGTTTTACCATCAAAGCGTTAACCGATTAACTCTAGAGAGGTGAGCATATGATTTCATTTAAGAATGTAACAAAACGATATGGTGACGAGATCGTAGCTGTCAACGATGTTGATTTTACTGTTGAAGAAGGAAAAATCGTTGTATTGCTCGGTCCTTCCGGCTGTGGAAAAACAACGCTATTGCGAATGGTCAACCGGTTGGAGTCTATTTCAGAAGGCGAAATCATTATTAATAATGAAAACTCTAAAGATTTAGATGCCATCGAGTTAAGAAGGAAAATTGGTTATGTCATTCAAAGCAACGGGCTTTTTCCTAATATGACAATTGAAGAAAACGTTATGCTCGTTCCAGATCTTTTAGGATGGAGCAAAAAAGATAAGCGAGAACGCTTTGAATATTTGATGAAGCTGATTGGGTTAGATGCTAAAGACTACGGCAAGCGTTTTCCGCATGAATTATCAGGCGGCCAGCAGCAACGTATTGGCGTAGTTCGTGCACTTGCGGCTGATCCTCCGGTTATGTTGATGGATGAACCGTTTGGGGCACTCGATCCAATTATTCGAGACAAGATACAAGAAGAGTTTTTACAGATTCAGCGTGAAGTGAAAAAAACGATTCTTTTTGTTAGCCATGATATCGACGAAGCGATCAAAATGGCCGATAAAATCGTACTTTTGCGCAACGGAGAAATTATGCAATTTGATACACCTTCAAAAATGCTGTCACATCCCAAAAATGAATTTGTCTCTCAATTTTTTGGCAAAGACCGCGCCATTAAAAGTTTAAGCTTACACACGGTAGAAGATTTACGAACAATCATTGGACTCGGCGCGGTGGACGAATCGATTCAAGATACAAAAACAATCAATATCCATCAAGATTTGCGCAATACGTTGTCGATGCTGATGAATCAAGAAGCAGATCAAGTAATTGTGAAAAACGATCAGGATGAAAATATTGGCACCATCACAATCGATCTTGTTCAAAAATACCTACATTTCGAAATAAAAGGAAAAATGTCCGCCTCTCAGGAAGGGTGATTCGGTGAACCGTAAAAAATGGATAGGCAATATTGTCAAATACGCGCTTTATGCATTGGTCGCCACATTCTTCATTTGGGCAGTTGCCAATAGCTATTTTGACTATATCTTTACTCAATCAGCAACATTTTTGGTGTTGCTGAGACAGCATGTTGTTTTAGTACTGGTCTCTTCAATTCTCGCTATTTTGATAGCTGTACCAGCAGGCATTCTCATCACTAGACCCAAATTCAAAAAAGCCGAATGGTTGGTTTCCAATGTCGCCAATTTGGGACAAACGATTCCCAGTCTAGCAGTTCTGGCATTAATGATTAGTATTTTAGGTATCGGTTTTAAATCGGCCGTTTTTGCATTGTTTATTTATTCGATCCTGCCAATTTTCAGAAACACAGTGGCAGGCATTGACTCTATTGACAAGAATATGATCGATGCGGCAAAAGGGATGGGAATGAAACCTTATCAGATTTTATTTCGTGTCGAGCTTCCTAATTCGGCTTACTCCATCCTTGCCGGCATCCGAACGGCTGTTGTCTTGAACATTGGTACAGCGGCTCTAGCCTATGTGGTTGGTGCAGGTGGACTTGGTGTTTGGATCTTTACTGGGATTAACTTATTTGATAACGGCTTCCTGATTTCTGGAGCTATCCCCGTAACTTTATTGGCGATTTTAGCTGATTATATTTTGCGTAAAATCGAATATCTCGTTGTGCCAAAAGGATCGAGGCGTATTGAGGAAGCTTAGCAATAGGGATAGGAGGTATTGAAATTTGTCATGAACTTACTCAAACTGGTCCCTCTGCTGATTGCTGCGGTGATCTTGTCGGCCTGTTCAGGAATAGGCGTGACCGGAAAAGAAGTGACGGTCGGGGGAAAAAACTATACGGAACAATACTTACTGTCAGAGATGACGGCATTCTTATTAGTAGATGAAGGCTTTAAAGTCAACCAAATGAACAACCTTGGCAGTAGTGTCGTTCGTTCAGCATTAGAAAATGGTCAAGTAGACATGATGTGGGAATACACGGGAACGGCACTTATTACGTATATGGGCGAAGAATCCATTGCTGACCCCGATGCTGCTTTTGAAAAGGTAAAAGAAAATGATATCAAAAACGACATCCACTGGATGAATATGTCGGGTGTCAACAATACCTATGCGCTCGCGATGAGAAGCGAACAATCAGAAGAACTCGGCATCAAATCCATCAGTGATCTTTCAGACTATGTCAATGAAAATCCTGGAAAGTTGACGATGGCCGCTGATGCTGAGTTTGCAAATCGTTCAGACGGCTTGCCAGGTGTAGAAGAGACCTATGGTTTTGAATTTGGTTCTAGCCAAGTGCGTCAAATGGACTTAGGATTGACGCAACGGACATTAGACAATGAGCAAGTTGACGTTTCAGTAGCCTTTGAAACAGATGCTACGATCAGAAATTATGACTTAGTCGTGTTAGAAGATGACAAACGATTCTTTCCGCCATACCGAGCAGCTGTCGCGATCAATCAAGAAGTGTTTGAAGAGTACCCAGAAATTGAAGAAATTACAGCTCGCTTGGCAGAAAGCCTAAACAGCGACATTATGAGAGAACTGAATTATCTCGTCGATATTGAAGGGCAAAGTGTTTCTGTAGTTGCTTACGACTGGCTTGTTGAAAATGACTTTTTAGAAGAAGAGTAGCTGGCTGTAAAGTAGAAAAAGAGAAAAACGTACTCTGTTTAGAGCTGTTACAAAGCTCTAAATGAAAGTGCGTTTTTTTGTGGGGAAATTTGTAACGTTGTATACCAAATTGTGTCTGGTTTTTACAATAAGGGATGAGTGTAAACATTTTTTATGTGACTAATAGATTATCTAAATTAAACCAGCCACCAGATTTCTTTGGAAGAGATTTTTATGGTTGGTTTTAGTTGAGGCTAGGATCTGTTTTTAATTCGCTAGTAAACAGCGTGATTTGGACAGTATTCATCCCTATTCGGACAGTATTCGCTGTGAAACGGACAGTATTTCTACTAAACTCGACAGTATATCCAAATAAATGGGAATTATTAGAATGGAATAAGTAGAAAGCATTGATTTCAAAAGAGTTTCACACCACATACGAAATCTATGGCGATAAAACCGCTACAAAATCCGGAATTTCTCTTCATTCCGCTCGTAATTACGAAAAAAGGATGCACTATTTTGTGGCCAATCGTAGTTACGCTACTAGCAGTTGTAGAATTAGGCATCTCGCTTAATAAAATTATAAAAATAATGGAAGATGATAAAACCTGTGGGAACAAAAAAACACTGAATTTAGCGCTATTTTAAAGCTCTAAATTCAGTGTTTTTTTATATTGAAATAAAGAAGTAACCCTATATGTTCTTCACACTCTCTTAACAATCTTTACGAATCATTAGTAAAGCCTCCATACTGGCTCAATGTTTGTTCGTTATGATTATTAGTGTAATCAAACAAAAACAAACAAAAACAAATAGGGGGTTTCATAATGGTCTTTAAGCAAATTTTAAAAAAGAGTGTGTTGGGAATTATGGCAGTAAGTGTATTGGCGGCATGCTCTGGTGATAAAGAAAGTGTAAGTGCACAAGTTGATGGAAATTCCTTAACGAAAGAAGAAGTCATCGAAAAAGCAAAAGTAGAAGGCGAAGTAAATTCTGTCGGCATGCCTGACACATGGGCAAACTGGGTAGAAACGTGGAGTGAAATAGAAACTGAGTTTGACATAACTCATACCGATACAGATATGTCGAGTGCAGAAGAATTGGCAAAGTTCGAAGCGGAAAAAGACAATGCTTCTGCTGATATTGGCGATGTCGGAGTGGCATTTGGACCCATTGCTGAAGAAAAAGGATTGACACAAGCGTATAAAACAAGTTACTGGGAGGATATTCCGGAATGGGCAAAAGATGATGAAGGGCATTGGATCGTTGGCTATACCGGAACGATGGCATTCCTAACCGATACCAACAATGTTGAAAATCCCCCGAAATCTTGGGAAGACCTTAAAAACGGTGAGTATATCGTAAGCATTGGTGATGCCTTAACGGCAAATCAAGCACAATTTGCTATTTTAGGGGCAGCAATGGCTTTTGGTGGAGATGAAAATAATCTGCAACCAGGCATCGACTTTTTTGCGGAATTGGCGGAACAAGGACGTTTGCAAGGAGATCCAACAGTCGCAAACCTTGAAAAAGGCGAGATTGATGTTGCCATCATGTGGGATTTCAATGCATTAGGCTATAGCAATCAAATCGATGAATCCCGATTTGATATTGTCATTCCTGAAGAAGGATCCATTATGTCAGGTTACGCTACAGTAATTAACAAGTATGCTCAAAATCCTCATGCTGCGATGTTGGCAAGAGAGTATATTCTGTCAGATGAAGGACAAGAAAATTTAGCAAAGGGCTATGCTCGTCCTATTCGTGAAAATGTAGAACTTTCATCAGAAGTAAAAGCAATGCTATTACCGGATGAAATGTATACCAACACACAGCCAGTTAAAGACCAAGCGGCTTGGGAAGAAGCAACCAAGAATATTCCTCAAATGTGGCAAGAACAGGTATTAATCCATGGCAACTAATCGCGTGGTTCTGATTGTTATAGATGCTCTTCGGTTTGATACGGCTTGTAGCCATATGGGTTATTTACAACATTTAGTAGAA
Source organism: Planococcus sp. ANT_H30 (assembly GCF_008369335.1). Lineage (NCBI taxonomy): Bacteria > Bacillati > Bacillota > Bacilli > Caryophanales > Caryophanaceae > Planococcus > Planococcus sp. ANT_H30. The sequence goes on from NZ_VOBJ01000012.1 coordinate 66,386, forward strand.
CATGAAAAAGCTGCGCGTTATAAAGTGCGCTCAGAAGTTCCATCACTTTCCAGGCCTTTATACGAAACCATTTTGACAGGTACACCTCCTGTCGTCCATGGGGTTAACAGCAATCGAACGGTACGGTTATCCACGCAACAAAGTTTATTCCATTTGGCGAAAGACGGCGGGAAAACAACGGCCGCTGCCGCCTATCATTGGGTAAGTGAATTGTATAATTCCGCTCCTTTCAATGAAATTCAAGATCGCATTCAACTAGATACGGAATTGCCGATTGAAAATGGATTTTTTTACTTTGAAGATCATTACCCCGATAGCCATTTGTTTGCGGAAGCCTCGTGGCTCATGGAAAAAAAACAACCTGATTTTCTTTATATTCACCCGATGAACGTAGATGATGACGGTCACAAATTTACTGCAGATTCAAAAGAATACCGGAATCGGGTACTTGCTGTGGATGCATTGCTATCAACGTTTATCCCGTTGTGCAAAGAAAGAGGGTACGACATTATTATTACGGCGGATCATGGAATGACGGCAGATGGCAATCATGGCGGAAATACAGCGGAAGATCGCCATGTGCCATTGTTTATTGTCTCAGAAAAAATAACTGCGGGAATAGCGGATGAACTCGTTTCACAATTGATGATTGCGCCGCTAGTCTGTCAGTTATTAGAAATCGAACCGTCAAAAGCTATGTTGCCGCTACAGCTAGAGGAATGTCAGCGGGCTTAACGAGCAGTACTTGAGAGGATTCCTAAACATAGAAAAAAGTAAAATAACAATTTTAATGGAAGCAGTGATCATTTGACACCTAAAAATAAATCCTTATTTTTACTTATTCCGTTCATGCTATTAATCGTGATGTTTTTTGTTTTGCCTTTAGTGAATATGTTCTTATCGAGTTTTACTGACAGCGAGGGCTTTACGTTAAATCAGTACAAAACGGTTTTGTTCAACAGCTATATCTTACAAGGATTCAAAAACAGCATTACGTTATCGGCTGTTTCTGCGCTTGTCGCGCTTGTCGTTTCGTTATTTGCGGTTTACGCAATGATGCGCTTTACAGATCCCGTAAAAGAGCGAATTTTAGTCATGATTAATTTGACATCGAATTTTTCAGGTATTCCACTGGCTTTTGCATTTATTGTGTTGCTTGGCAACAGTGGGCTGTTTACCTTATTGTTTGAGAAATGGAACATAGATGCGCTTGCTTCTTTTTCTCTATATAGCTGGAGCGGCTTGCTACTGATTTATATCTATTTTCAGTTGCCATTATCCCTCATGCTGCTGTATCCGATTTATTATGGAATTCAACAGCAATGGAAAGAAGCTGCTGCCTTATTAGGTGCGAATACAGTTCAATTTTGGATGAAAATCGGTATTCCAGTGATGCTCCCAGGAATTGTGGGGACTTTTAGTGTGTTGTTTGCGAATGCAATGGGCGCTTATGCGTCGGCCTATGCGTTAACGGGAAGTGACTATAATTTAGCAGCTATCCGAATCGGAACGTTGCTATCGGGTGATATTTTTGCCCAACCGGAACTGGCCAGTGCCATCGCCGTGTTACTTGGAGCCACGATGATTTCGGCAATGGTTCTCAGTGAATGGAGCATTAAGAAAACGAGGAGAAATTTATGATGAAGAAAAAGGGAGTAGCTGACTTGTTCTTGCTGTTTCTCATGTTGTATTTACTATTGCCCATTGTGGCCACTGCGCTTTATGCTTTTGCGACGGAATGGAACAGGACAGTTTTACCAGAAGGGTTAACTTTTAAATGGCTCGCGATTCTATTTCAAGACGTGGAGTTTATCCAAGCGTTTGGACGTTCGGTATTGTTGTCAGGGAGTGCTGTAGTTCTTGCTTTTTTTTTCGTAGTCCCCGCAATATTTGTGATTGTGCTGTATTTTCCGAAATATGAAAAATGGATGCAAACCATTGTTGTGTTAGTTTACGCGTTCCCGGGTGTTATTTTAGCGGTTGGCTTGATCCGTACATATACGCAACTAGGTATACCGATGATTTTTGCAGTGCTAGGAGTCTATGTCATCAGTATTTTTCCGTACATTTATCAAGGAACTCGCAACAGTCTTAGAAATGTTAATGCCAAACAATTATTAGATGCAGCGGAATTATTAGGTGCTTCAAAACGTCAAGCTTTTGTAAAAGTCTTGCTGCCGGCCATATATCCAGGATTATTTGTTGGTGCTTTGTTATCGTTCTCGATTTTATTTGGAGAATTTGTGCTGATTAACTTAGTTGTCGGCTCGCGATTTGAAACCGTTCAAATTTACTTGATGGAAAAATTGAGTACAAGCGGACATATAGCAAGTGCCGTTGTCTTTGTTTATCTTGTTTTAATGGGGATTTTGACATTGGCGATCTCCGTGTTGACTAAACAATCGAAAGGTCTGGTGAAGTCATGAGTTATGTTCAAATAGAAAACTTGCAAAAAAATTACGGCACCTCGACGGTTCTTTCTTCGATTGATATGTCGATTGAAAGAGGAGAATTCGTTACCCTTTTAGGACCGAGCGGTTGTGGAAAAAGCACCATTTTACGAATACTGGCAGGGTTAACAGAAGCAACGTCTGGTAGTGTGAAAATTGAAGACAAAAACATGGAAAAAGTTCCGACCAAAAAACGTGAAATAGGCATGGTGTTTCAATCCTACGCCTTGTTCCCTAATATGACAGTGCATGAAAATGTAGCGTTCGGCTTAACGATCAATAAAACACCTACGGCAGAAATCAAAAAAAGAGTGAAAGAAATTTTAGAAGTTGTTCACCTATCCGATAAAGAAAAAGCATATCCTCACGAATTATCCGGCGGTCAACAGCAACGAGTTGCTTTAGCGCGTGCGTTAATCGTTAAACCGAAAGTGTTACTTTTAGATGAGCCATTAAGTGCGTTAGATGCACAAATTCGAAAAAAACTGCAAGCGGATCTGCGTTCGATTCAAAGTCAAATGGGGATTACGATGATTCTCGTGACGCATGACCAAGAAGAAGCGATGGCCGTCTCTGACAAGATTTTCGTCATGAATAAAGGCGAAATTGCGCAATGTGGAACGCCTACTGATATTTACACGAAGCCCCAAACTGAATTTATTGCAAATTTTATCGGACATTACAATGTTTTCAGCAAAACACAATTAGAAGAGCTGATTGGAAAAAACTTAACGAAAATAGGCGATAAACTAGCCATTCGTCCGGAAGCAATATCGTTTGAAGGAACTGACGCTGACTACCGGATAAAAGCGGTTGCTAAAAAATCAGTCATGAGTGGAAATGTTATTCGAACGGTTTTTCTGTCAGGAGACCGTGAGTTTTCTGTCGAACAATTGCACCGTCGCGGACAGTCTATCAAAGTTGGAAAAGAATACGACTGCTATATCTCTCCGGAAGATGTGATTTATCTGCAATGACCTACTTAAAAATGGAGAGATTTCAATACATAGTTAAGCAATTACAAGAAAAACAGAAAATATCGGTTATGGATATTGCCGAACAGCTGGACGTCGCACCAGAAACGATACGTAGAGATTTGGGCGAATTGGAAAACCGCCAATTATTAACTCGAGTTCACGGAGGGGCTATTCCGTTTTTGAAACTTCGAACGGAACCGCAGTTTAAGCGGAAACTGGATATGCAAAAAAGAGTCAAGCAACTAATTGCAAAAGCCGCTGCTAGCCGCATTGAAGATGGGGATACCATTGGCGTTGATGTAGGAACGACCACTGTGCATTTGGCCGATTATTTGGAGGGCGTGCACAACTTAACGGTCGTAACAAATTCGCTTGCTGCTGCCGAACGTTTTAATCTAGCATTAGAAGAAAGGCGGATAACGGGAAAAGTATTGTTACTCGGAGGCATCACCAATCCGGCACAGTCTTCAGTGGCAGGACCGGTAACTGTCGAGTGGTTAACGAAAATGAGTCTCGACAAAGTTTTTTTATCGTGTGGCGGAGTGAAAAATGGAACTGTTTTTGACTTTGATATGGATGAATCAATCGTATCGTCAAAGATGGTGAAACAAAGCAACAGCAGGATCTTATTAACTGATGCAACTAAGATCGGAGAACAATCGTTTTACAGCATCTGCAGTTTGGACGAACTAACAGAATTGCTCTGCGATCAATCGTGTCCAGAAGACTGGTCGGAATACGAGTCGCTGTGGACAGTCGTGAAAGGTGGAGTAGAATAATGAAAATGGATTTTCATGTTCACTTAGAAGAAGGGCCCTATACAGTCAAGTGGTTGGAACGAACGGCTAAAACTTTGTCATCTTTTGGAGCACCGGCCGATTTAGAAAAAGGGTCAAAAGCATTTATGCGCTGGCAAACAAAGCAATTGCAAAAGCGAGTTGACCACGGTTGCTTTAGCAGTTTTTGGTTGGATTTGTATTTAGAAAAAGCAAAGCAATTAGGCTTGAAGAAAGTTGGCATCGTGGATCATTTATACCGCTTTAAAGAAACTCGGAGTTATTTTGAAAAGAATATGATTTTGGATCCTACACACCCAATCGGAAGGGTTCAATCAGCGTGGTTAAATCATGTCATGACCGAAAATATGGCTGATTTTGTTGAGGTGATCGAAAAAGAAAAAGAAAAATGGCGGCTGCAAGGAATTGAGTTAAAACTCGGAATAGAAGCGGATTATTTTGAAGGATGCGAAACGGAACTAACCGAATTATTAGGAGAATACGCGTGGGATTTTGTTATCGGATCTGTTCACTTTGTCGATGGTTGGGGATTCGATAATCCTCAAACTGCGGATGTGTTTCTAAAATATGATCTAAAAGAATTGTATAATCGGTTTTACATCATAGTAGAAAGCGCAATTCGTTCAGAGTTATTTGATTTTGTCGCTCATTTGGACAACTTAAAAGTCTTTAACTACCAAGTACAAGATATAAGCTTCAACCAAGTATGGCATGAAAAGATAGCCAACGCACTTGTCGAAACAAACACGGCAACTGAAGTGAATGCGGGGCTGTATTATCGGTATCCAGTAAAAGAGATGTGTCCAGGACCTTCTTTTTTAACAACTTTAGTAGAACGAGGAGTCGAATTTACCTTATCTTCTGATAGCCATTACCCCGACGATCTTGGGAATTACACTGCGGATAACAAGGAAATGTTGAAAAAACTAGGTGTGAAAAGCTTAGTAAGCTTTGATCAGCGAGCAAAAAAATCCCATCTTATCTGATTTAGCGACCCTAAAAACGAAATAATGAACAAGAAAACCAGATACTAAAATGCACTGAACCCTAAGCTTAAGGTTCAGTGCGTTTTTAATGTCACGATCATGTAGTTGCAAGTCCGTCATACTCACCTATTTTGTGTTCCGATATTGAACCTCCAACTTCATTATGAGAATTAGTATACGTATGCGCAATATTGTCGCCATTATAATCTAACGTATCAAAAATTGGATCACCCTCTGTAGTTCTTCGAAAAATACAGATTTTATCTTCTTTTTCATTTGTAAGATTTCAGGTAAATGCTCTGAATTTATCCGAATTAACGATGAGTTCTCCTTGCTCGAACACCATGTCGCTATCCCTAACAGGATTACAGGCACTTTAGAATAGGGTCAATAAAATGAAAGACAAAACTTTTCGCAACACGTAACCCGCTTACATAGGGACAGCCTGAACTTATAAAGTTCATTTTGTAAACAGTATAAAATAAAGATGGGTTATAATGGAAAAAGTTCTATGTTAAGATAGATTCAAAGAGATCAATCTACTCTGTGGAGGTGTCAATATGAAGCTCGTAATCGAAGAACTAAACAAATCCTTTAACAACAAACATGTGTTAAAAGGCATTAACTTAACGATTAACTCAGGACAGATTTTTGGTTATTTAGGAAGAAACGGTGCTGGAAAAACGACATCTATGCGAATTTTGATGGATGTGTTTGAAGGAGATACCGGTTCGATTACAATAGACGGTAAAACATTCAATCCGACCGATTACCGCATTGGCTATTTGCCTGAAGAACGCGGCATGTACTCGAAATTCAAAGTAAAAGATCAGTTGATTTATTTTGCGGAGCTGCGCGGGGCAAACAAAAAAGATGCCGAGCATTCCATGAAAAAATGGGCAGAAGAATTTGGCATTGCGATTTATTTAGACCAAAAACTCGATACGCTGTCTAAAGGGAACCAACAAAAAGTGCAAATTGCGCAAGCGTTTATTTGCGAACCGGATATTTTGATATTGGATGAGCCGTTTTCAGGGCTGGATCCGGTAAACTCAAAAATCTTCCAAGATTCGTTATTAAATTACATTCGTGAAGATCGCATCATTATTTTTTCTTCCCATCAAATGGGGTACATCGAGTCGTTTTGCGATGACATAGCCATTATCAACAACGGCAAGATTGTATTAGATGGAGATTTAAACGACATTCGAAAACAAATGGGCAAAGGCAAGCTGCGCTTACGGTTTGCAGACCAAGACAACTTGAGTTTTCTGTCAGGCTATGACTACATCCTTGAAAAACAAGACATTATTTTAACGCTTCAACCAAACGAAACAAAACGCTCGTTTGTTGAAGGCCTATTTAGCCAAGGGATAGAACTCACAATGTTTATGGATTACTTACCAAGTCTTCAAGAAATCTTTATTGAGAAAACAGGTGATCAAAATGAAAAAGCTTAAAACCGTTTTTGCGTTTGAATTTCTTGGCATGATACGAAAGAAAAGCTTGCTCATTACCACGGCCATCATGTGCATTATTACGCTGCTCATCACCACCATTCCGAGCTTCGTGATTTGGTTTGGAAGTGACGAAGCAGAAGGAGACGACGCGAAAAACGAAGAATTTGTCGTCGTTTATGCAAATAAAGAAATTAAAGACGCCGTCAGTCCGGTGTTTGGAAAAGAAAGCTACGCAACTGAAGACGAATTGAGAAAAGCTGTACAAAACGAAGAGGAAACAGCCGGGTTTGTCGTAAAAGATTACGACAGCTACACCTACATCTCTTTTGACAGCACGACGGATTCGACCGAACAACTGGTTTTTGAATCGCAGTTAAAGCAACTGAACGAAACGCGTTTGTTTGAAGAAAAAGGCATCGACAGTCAAGAAGTCCGTGAAATTTTAGCACAACCAATCGAACAAGAAACGGTGTTTCTCGGAAAGGATGCCCAGTCAGGCACCGCCATTGCGTTTGCAGTGATGATCACGATGTATATGCTCATTCTGCTTTACGGGGCGAACGTCGCAACATCCGTAGCGAGAGAAAAAGATTCCCGTACAATGGAGTTGCTCATTACTTCAAGTAATCCCCGAACCCTCATTCTTGGGAAAGTAGGAGCAGTTGGGTTAACAGGAATGCTGCAAGTCGCTGCCATTCTCTTATTTGGGGTCATTGGGTTTATGTTAAACAAAGAAAATTACCCACAGTTTGTGCTAGACCTGGTGCAAGGATCAATGACAGGGGACGTATTGCTCGTGTACATCTTGTTCTCCGTAATGGGGTATATTTTATACTTGTTTATTTACGCCGCATTAGGCAGCTTGGTGTCCAAAGTAGAAGATGTTAACTCATCCGTAACACCAATTACGTTCTTGTTTATTTTGGCGTACTTTGCCGCCACATTTGCGATGAACGCACCTGATAACGCAGTCGTAAAAGTCACTTCGTTTATCCCGTTTATCTCACTATTTACGATGCCGATTCGGTATATGCTGACCAGTGTGCCGATGACTTCTCTGCTCATTTCAAGTGTGATTATGGTGGGGACCGTCGTCTTGTTCGCCGCGTTATCGATTCATATTTACAAATTCGGTTCCTTGAATTACGGCAACCGCCTCAAGTTCAAAGACGTCGTCAAATCATTTAAAAAATAAAAAAAGAGTCTTGCGAAAGCAAGGTTCTTTTTTTGTCTGTAGGTAATAAAACCAAACTGAGGCGCTTAGTTTGATCTCGGGTGACTGCGAGAAGGATGATTTTTTTGTTGATTTAACACCATGAGTGGCATGCCAAGTATGGCCACAATCAAAACCGGTACAAATCGGTTATTTAGCAGGCAGTAAAGAAGTACGATGGTGTAAATTGTCATAATTAGCGAGTGGTAGGCGTAATATTTTTTCAATTCAAGTCCTCCTGTTCTATGTACATCTTTGATCCAAAGAAAAGCTCGAGGTAGCCGTCAAGACGAAGACCTGTTCATCCGAGTAACCAAAAAAGCGCTGACGATAAAATAATAAATAGCCAAAATAGCTAGCGCGTCTGTTGCGACAACGAGTAAATCGCCATTACGAATGACAAATCGCCACAGCAACGAACTGAATAGAAAAAGTACGGGAAACAAAATGAAGTAACCGAAGAAAACCAATTTTTGGTGGTTCATGCGCATTCACTCCTATGGCCTCAACACTAGGTGGAGATGAACCAACACTCAAGCTTTAAGATTTTTCCATTTTCACGTCATCAAAAGCCTTATGCACAACGCGGCCGTACAGAAACTTCGCAGGGTACAACGCTAGAATAATAGCGACTACTTGAATGACGGTCTTGCTCCATCCTGTCATGTGCAACAGATCCACGATTAAAAAATTAGCGAGCAGAATAAGCCCAAACACAACGGCAACAGCAATCGCCAATGCGAATGAAAGCTGCAGCCAGTGAGAAGACGACAACTTTCCAAGTTTTTTAATGCTACCATCGCTAACAGAAAAAGAAAGATGAGCTAAGGGAAGCAACAGCAAAAACCAGCTCGAATAACCAAAACCAATCCACGAAACCGCGATTGCGAAAAGAAGTCCCCATCCCATCAAGTTCCATGCTTTTTTGTTCATGTGCCTGTTCCTCCTTGGTAAAAATCCAAAATGTCTATAACCTTATTACGAATCAGCTACGCATTCGTTTCATTGTTTCAAGCAAAATGCCTAGGGCTAAAAAAATAGACTTATTCTCTGGAGTTTTTCTAAAATGTACGCACAGAAATAGCAGGGAAGTGATACAATGAGAACGTGCGTTCCTTTCGGTAAGGAAGGAACCTGACCAGAACGTGTATGTAACAAAAGGAGAGTGTGCCCATGAAAACTACAGGAATCGTAAGAAACACAGACTCACTTGGACGCATCGTCATTCCGAAAGAACTGAGAAGCGGAATGGAAATGAGCGTTGGAGATCCCGTGGAGATTTTAGTAGAAGAAGATGTGATTGTGTTGAGAAAATACCAACCCGCCGGTGCTTGTTTGGTAACAGGTGAGGTATTAGTGGAAAACAAAGAATTTGCGCCAGGGCTCACCTTAAGTCTGACAGGCGCGCGCATTCTCTTGCAAGAGCTGCAAAACAAGAAAGCGAATCTTGGATCAACAAAGAAGGCATGACCGAAATCGTTAAATACATGGGAAGTGAATGAAGAAAAGACTGTCAGAGCATCAAAACCCGGCAGTCTTTTTCTAATAGAATGATTTATCCCGATTTTTGCGTTTATCCGTATTTTATGAATAAAGTAGTAGCAATGCAAAAAAAGATTAACAAACTTCTCCCTAACACATGAGGAAGTTTGCGAAGGTGAAATGATGAACAGCAAAATTCAATTAATCAAAAATGTATAAAATGCAGGATTGGATGAATAAATGAGGAAATAAAACGATCCACCGTGATTCGCATTGTGAAGAGGCGTGGTAGGTTCTGTAAGCTTCACTATATAATTTTTCATCGAAAGTGGCTACTCTTGGATCTTCTCAACTCGATCGGCGTGACAATGCGGCCAAGCTGATCGACTTTCCTCATAATACAGGTACTCTTCATCATAAGACTCCTTCATTTCTGTAATCATCATACTCTTACTCATTCTACTTATTCATGAAGCAACGCGTCCAATTTATGAACCGCTTGGAAGAGGTTATAGTCCGAGGAGAAACCAATTGATATAAAGATTTTCATGACGGTCATTCCAGTCAAATGCTTACTGTGGAATATGAAAAACAGGTGCAGCCTATTGAAGCGCATGCACCTGTCTTCTTATTCGTAGATATCTTTTCGATGCCCAACATCGATAATGGTAATAATGATCTTTTCGTCTTCGATCAACGCTAAAATACGGTAATCACCAACCCGGTAACGCCACTTGCCTTTGTGGTTTTCAACAAATGCCTTGCCTTGTATTCGTGGATCGTCGGTATCCTTCAAGTTCTTTTCAATCCAGCCAATCAGGAGAGAGGCCTGGTACCGGTCCATCTTTTTTAATTTCTTCAACGCGACATCTGAGAAATGAACTGCATACATCGTTGGTTATAAACCCAATTCTTTTTTGACGTCATCCAAGGAATGGGTTGTTTCCATAGTGGCAAGGACCCGGTCAAAGTTTTCGACATCCAGTTCATCTTCAATCTTCTCGATGATGGCATTCCGCATCAAATCCGAAACAGATGTGTTTTTCAGTTTGGCGTAGTCGCGGATGAGTTTGCTGTCGCGGTCATCCACACGCAAAGAAATAGTGGCCATGAATAAAACCCCCTTCTGCTCTTTGTAATACATTGTATTACATTTTGTTTTGTTTGTAAAATGATAGATTTTGAATTCTTGTATACAGCGATTCTCGTTGAAGTTCAATACATATACGCAGTTTGATAGAGAAAATAGAGGAATATCGATACTGATTTTTCGAGTAAAATCTTTCCTTTGAATTCACTTATTCCTTCGAAATTTTTGTACTAAAACCGTCTCCACCACAACCTTAACTAAAAAGCTTTTCTCACAGACCATCCTAAATACGCGCCTTCATATTTCTTCGAATACAAAGACATAAGCTCAGTTTGGTAATCAATAACGGCCAAAGCGTCTGTTTTGGTTACTTTTAAATGGCTACACGCGCAATTTTTCGTATCGATAAAAAGAGTGAAACCAGTTTCAGATAGTTCATTGATACACTCATCTGTCTTGTCATTCGGTATGACAAGCGTATGGGTGATGTGACAAGTATTGTCCTGAAATAAATCAATGTTCGTTTCTTTTACTTGTAGCTGGTCGGCTTTAATTCTTTTCTCTTTCTCATCAGTAGTTTCAACGTAAGTGTATAATCCTTCTTCAAAAGCATAATCTATTTCAATCCGGTTATAGTCTAAAATCCACTTTCTGAACTTATGATATAGGGGGGCAAGCGTATCCTTATTTAAGCCGAAAACGTCACATCCACGATCGTCGTACATGTGAAATACGAGGTCTTTTTCTGTGTTCATAAAGTATACAGATTCGCCAATAGAAGGATCTCGACCTTGCTCATAATTCCCAATGCCTTTCAGTATTTCTCGGTAGTGAATAGAGGCTAATTTTGCATAGACAATTTTCACGTTGAATTCATTTTTTAGTTCTATCGTGTTGCCTGTTAACTCGTCAACATCCTCATCGATATCGTACAAAATGTCCTCTTCAATCCTTTGGTTACTTAGTAAATCAGTAAGATACGTTGGTGTGTTATTTCCAAACATACTATCTTCTGTCCCACCGTAATCTTTGATGTAAAGATAAATAAACTCGTCCGGCTTGAATACCTCTTCGAACAAGCTAGTCACTCTTGTCGTAACTTGATCGATTCTTGCTTCAGTTCCATTTTCATGCGGACTGCCTAGATCAAACCTTACATACAACTCACTCGTTAAGTTAGGGAAATTGCTTTCTAGGTACTTCAATAAGGTCTCTTTCATTCGTATTCCTTTCTTAAATGGATTCTGTCCTAAATTTGAATTAATCCTATTTATTTTTGTTTTTCAGTTCTAACAGAATAGGCGTTATATTCAATAAAATCGATAGGATGGTTAACACCCACAACGCGCCTGCCATTATCGGAACTACATCTAGTAAAGCAGACCAATCTTCCGCCTCTACCCAGCTCGACACCATACTATAATCCGCGACTACAGTTAACGCTGTAAAAGATAAGCCCATGGCCATCGCCAATTTATAATCTTTGCCTGTCGCATACATAGCAAGATTTATACAAGTTGCTGTTATTGCGATAACGCCTAGTAGAAACCACATAGCTATCCCTCCATTTACGCAAAACATGATTAGTAAGTAAGACAGAATGAGCAGGCAATTAGTTTCTTAATACAAATGGAAATTTACTTAAATATGCAGTCTTGAAAAAACTTGAAAAAAAGTTCCTTTTTTAGTTCTCCTCTCCATATTCTGAATCCTCCTCCGCCATATAAAAAAGAGGGCATGGATTGCAGATGTGGATGCAAAAACTCACTTGCCTGCTTCCATAACTGCAAAGTAATTCTGTTCACTGTCCGCAAAGTTGAATACTCTGCCAGTAGGCATTTCCACTATTTTTCCGATAGTAACGCCTTGATTTGTTAAGTCGGTATATAATTTATCGAGATTTCCGGTTGAGAACATTAAAGAGGGTGTACCTAGATTTAGTTCCGGAGACATCTTAGCAATTACTTTTTTATCGTGTAAAATAATACTTGTCTCTGAGTCCTTCGATGGAGCAATTTCGATCCATCTCATGCCATGAGTAGTTTCTTCCGCAATAATACTGAAGCCTACTTTTTTTGTCCAAAAACGTATTGCTTTATCTTGATCGTTTACATAAAGCATAATTTGACCGATTTTGTTAATCATTAAGGTTTCTCCTCCTTCTTTTTTTAAGTTTACCCATTTTAGTTATCAATTGATAAGTATTTCAATGAACCTAGGCGCCCAGTAGTAAATACCGTTTTTGTTAGGTGGAAAAGCAAGGAAATTAGGAAATGCATAGGAAAAGTGAAATGACTCTAGGCAAAGATAAAAGTTAAAAGAATGTGCAACATAATGGGATGCGTTTATAGGAACTATACGATAAAGCTATGAAAAAGAAGATTATGATGGATCTGGCGCGCTGGGGTTCAGTATAATCGTCCAGTCTGAAAGGAAATGAAAAATGAGTATAGAAGTCATTGTACAAAATGAACAGGAAGCAATCCAAGCAGAAAAAATGGGAGCAGCTAGACTAGAACTTGTCTCCTCCATCGATGAGGGAGGGTTAACACCGAGCTTTGAAACCATCAAGCAAGTGTTGAACAGTGTGACGGTACCGGTTCAAGTAATGATACGTCCTCACAGTCGAGATTTTTTTTATAGCGATTCAGAAATGAACACAATCATCGAAGATGTCAAAAATGTGTTGAATTTGGGTGGTCACGGAATTGTATTTGGAGCTTTAACAAAGGACTACGCAATAGATGAACAAGCACTAGAAAAAGTCATTGCAGTGTCTGATCAGCTCGATATCACATTCCACCGCGCTTTTGATGAAATTGACGATCAGTTGAATGCATATAGGGCATTGACGAACTACAAAAAACAAGTGAAACGAATTTTAACATCTGGTGGTCATGTGGATTGTTTGAAAGGCAAGAACCAGTTAAGAAAGTTAGTCGAGTTATCAAAAGAGATGGAAGGCCCGTCTATTCTATGTGGTGGGGGATTAACGCCGACGAATATAGAAGAAATCCATCAAACTGTGAGGGCTAGCGAGTATCATTTGGGGAGCGGCGTCCGAAAAAGTGGTTCTTATGCAGAAGGATTTGACAAAGAAGTAATGGAGCAAGTCACAGAAATGAAGGCTTAGCACAGAACATTCACCAGAAGAACGGATGAAAAAAGGATAGATCCGAAGATAAGGGCCAATATCCAGGAGTTTACGGATGATTTTGCTGTAAGTATAAGGTCTTTGCAAGTGTTTCTCATCAATGACCCTAGCGAGCAGTTAAAGCTCTGATTCCTTACTTCAGCACCACAAGCTAAATTAAAAAATGAAAAAAGCCGTAGTCAAAAACAACCATGTTTTGACTACGGCTTTCTACATTTTCATCGCAATTAATAGCTATCCCAAATGTTAGCGGCAATACAGTTCTGTGACTTTTTCTTTGAGTAAGGGCTTCGAAAGTCGCATATCAATAAAATAGGGCAGCTGCCATTGCTGTGTTTTTATCGCTTGTTTGCTAGTGGGATGATCCCAGCTTGGGTAGACCCGCATGGCCATTTTTCCTTTGGTGACACTAGATTTAAGGATGGTGTGTTTAAGAAGAACTTTTTTCGGAAAGACAAACTGACCAAAGTCATGGCTGTTTTTAAATACGGTTACCACCAATAAATCCGGTGCTTCGTCGTACAAGTAAGGTTGGTTTTCATTGTTTTCGTCTTTTTCCCAAAAAGCGACAAACTGCCCTGTTTTTTTGGGTGTGACATTCGCTACGCGGAATCGAATGGTTCTAGAGGATAGTTGAAATGTACCTGCACCATACATCGCGTTTTGTTTTTCTTCTTGAATCGACGTTACCACCAAATTATAGGGTTTATACAGTGTGTTAGTTAAATAGGTTAATGCTGTATAAAAATCATTCATGCTACAACTCCTGAAATTCATAGTGATAAAAATAGAAAATGGCCGATATTGTTCTCCCGCCAATTTCTTACACTTATTTCGATTTGTTTTTACCAAGTTTCTCGTTGCCGTGTTTGAAGTTTCCAGTAATTTTAGCCAATAATAACTGTACTTCTGTAATATTGTTTTCAACTTTACTGATTTTAGCTATGAGACGCTCAGCTTCTTTGTCTCTTATTATTTTAATTTGTTTCCCTTCAAAGAAAATGGCTACCGTTCCTTTTTTCCTTACTTCAAAGGCAAAAGGTTCTTCGCTCAATCTCTTTCGTTTATCTATTTCCTCTCCTATCCTGTCTCCCTTCCACTTTCATCTAGCTCATTTGTTGAAGAGTACCCTTTCCTGAATTTCACGTCGAGTAATCTCGGACGATTATACCTTTGAATTAAGTAGTAGGGAATATGAATGAAAAAATTAACGATGGAACAAATAAAAGCCATTAGTAAATACGCACTTGGGTTAACTACTAGACAAAGAAAATCCAATACAGCAGTAGTTAGGTGCCCAAATTCAGCATAACAGGTTTGCATAATTAGTGTATGTAGATAGTCGGAGGTTAGCTTGGTTTTTAAGTTTTTTAGCGTGGCATTCATCGTCGGCAATTTATCTTGCCGTTTTTTAATTCGGATTGATTTGGATGGTCTATTTTCGAATGCTTTGAAATTGTTTTGGAAAGTTTCTTTAGGCAATATGTGACGCTGTAGTTGAGTGTCACCCAAAATGAGGATCATCTAGATGGTAACTGACAAATGTTCACCCCCCTAATTAAACTTCAGCATATTTTACTAGAAAGATGACCCGTTCGGTTAAGGCTCGTGGTGCTGACTTACTTCTGAGGCATAGTAAACGTCACAGCAGAACCAGGGCTTTCTTCGATTTTCGCAAATAGTTCACTAAGAATTTCGATGGCTCTTTCATTGGATTCATATTTCCCAATCGTTTTATTCCATTGATCTAAAAAGCTGTTTTCGACAAAACCTTGAATGTATTTTCCTTTTACCGAAACATCTTTTACATTCATCAGGCTCTGTTTGTTTTGTGAAAGTATCCATAACATAAAACTCATCCTTTCCAGGTAAATTCTAAACAGCTGCTAATTGCGTCGAGCACATTTTCTTTTAACCAATAACCATGTCCGATTTTGGGATATGGAATGACATCAGTCCGCATTCATAGATTACGCCTTATAAAAATTGGTGAATAAAAAACGTTAAAACAAGTAAGATGCAAAGGCTGAGTAAAAACCAACGCACTATTATTAAATGAAATTTCACTCTAGTCATTCACTAAAATAATCTCTTATATCTTTTGGTAACTCTTCTACTGCTAAAATTTTTAATTTTCGTGTTCCAGGAGAAGTCGTAATGACATAAGTTTTTTCGTCATACGCAAACAACGTCATTTGGCTTATGCTGTTTGCAATCGACTTTTCACTTTTAATGTAATCAAAGTCTTCTTTTTTAAAATTATCTTCATAGCCTGCCAAATTTAAATTTTGTGCTTGTTCGAAATCATCTGCAAAAGCAATAGCTTGATATAATTCAAGTGAGTTTCTCGGTTTACTAAAATATAAAGAATAAATTAAAACACCATTTACTATCAAAATTAAAGTAGTGAGTATTATTAATGTGCGTTTCTTTATAAACATTAGCCACTCTCCTTAAAAAAATTCTCAACAACTGCACTCGTTACTTGAATACAAGTATGAACTATAATTTATTGTGGTTATATCTTTGTATTGCAGTTACAACAAGGGCAATCAAGAAAGCAACAACACTATTTAGTAGTAAATAGTATCCTACTTGCAAGCCGTAAAATAACGCGAAAGCGTCACGGATAACTAAAAGTGCGATTAAACCACCGATTGCTCCAAACAAAACCGCTAATAAAAATAGGATAAAAGCGGCATCGTATAAATTCGCCCTCTTTTTATAGAAGATAAATCCCGTAAGGTTTGCACCAACAATAAAAAATCCCATAAGGATTAAGAAAAAACCGCTCATTAGAGTCTCCTTTGTCTGGAACAGCCTACTAAAAATGCAGTAAGTCTAAATTTAGCGTGTTCCAATAAGAATAACGAACATCATCATTTCCGAAAATTAATTCTTGGTATTCAGTAGACGCCAAATCCCTTTGGAACCACTCATATCTCTTGAGATACTTAGTATTTTTCCCTATTTCTGCGTCAGTGACTTTTTTTAAAACAGAAAAAATGATGAGTATGATTGAATTGGCCAATTCAAGCAAATAGTAGACCTTCTACGGAATAATAAATTTATTTTTCTTATAGTGTATAAGTCCATCGCCCATTCAATAAGTTCATAAACGAAAAAAATAATACAGCTATACTGAGATTAACTTTTTAATAAATCTCATTTTTGAAAAACCATAAAAAGGATTTTATACAACAACGAATGGGAAGGTGTGTTTTCTATCATAAAGATTCCTTTACAGCAGCTAACTACATACAATAACCTCTAAGACTAACTGTGATGAAAATTTCAAAAAAATCTTGGATTTTTTAACGTCCGATTACAAACACTCTATAATCTACGCTTCCAAATATAAACTTAACAGGATCCTGCGAGAAAACGACGGTGATTGGACTGACGGTTCCAGATCGTTACTCTCTATACGAGTTCACTATCGCTTTTGTTTCACTTTTTCACAATTTCGATTGGGACAATTAGGGAGTTTGCATTACAGCTGTTAGTGGAGCAGGAGGGAGAGTCACTCTGTTCATAAGAGAATACAGTTGCTTAATCTAGCCTAATGTCTTTCGTGAAATTTTAGGGTGTCTCTCAATACAAAATTTCAAATGATTACTACCCACTGGATTCATAAACTAGATAGGGATCATACACAGAAAAGAGCACTTCCTGATTGATTCAGGAAGTGCTCTTTTGTCATATAGATAAAATCTAAGTAATCGGAGTTATCCTTTCATCCGATTTAAACAAAACTCCAAATCGAGTTGCAGGTGTTCTTTCATCAGTCGCTCGGCCTCATCAGCGTTATGGTGACGGATGGCCTCATAAATATCATGATGTTCTTCGATTAAAAGAGGACGTTTATGGAGTACTACTGTTTTTCGGAATAAGTAAATAATCGACTGCATGCGATCCAGTATATCAACCATTACGGGATTGTTTGTAGCGCCGACAATAATTTCGTGAAATTCTTTGTTGGCTGCCATCACTTCTTCGAGAGTACCTGTACGACCCACATCCACACAATTTTTAAGCTGGTCCAATGCCTCATCTGTTATATAAGTGGCGCAGTGGTGCGCAGCAAAGCCTTCTAGTAATGTACGAACTTGAAAAACATGACGAAGGTCCATATCGCTAGGATTCACAACACGTTTTTGCTTGATCAGCCCTTCTTGCTCAAGTTTACGTATAGAATCTCGCACTGGCGTCCGGCTGATCCCCATCTCTTCAGCTAGTCGTTCTTCAACCAACTTTGTTCCGCGTTCGAGCTCTCCATTTAAGATCCGATCTCTTATATATTCATAAGCATGGACGTAGGCAAGTTGTGTTGGTTTTTTTGTCAATCTAATCGTCTCCTAAAGTAAATTTGTCTTATTTTGGCTAGTTGTATAATCAAATGCAACAGCTAACTTGCTAGAAAAACAGAAAAAGCCACAGATAAACCGTGTATGATTAAGTCGACGAAACATCAATCGATACGGAGGTTTATCTATGGCTCAAACTCA
>NZ_VOBJ01000013.1:0-66153 GCF_008369335.1 Planococcus sp. ANT_H30
AGCGTTCGTCCTGAGCCAGGATCAAACTCTCCATTATAGAGTAGTGTTGATTGCTCAATACTGCTGGCGTATCGCCGTCCGAAGACGCACGATTCGCTTTGATCTGCGTAATGCTGATCAGTAAGTTTTGCGCGGGCCGTTTTGCGCGACCGTTGCTATTTATTGACGTTTTGCTGTTCAGTTTTCAAGGTTCAAGTTGTTGTGTTTGGTTGCCGCCGTTTTGTTTGTGTTGTTCGTTGTTGCTTGGCGACTTTTATTATATTAAAGCATGATTACATTTCTGTCAACACTTTCGCAAAAGTTTTTCTTAAAACCCTGTTTTCCCTTCTGTATTCTCTCTTTAAAAATTTGAAAAAGTATCCCGCTCCCTTACAGCCACCTACATTCGCTCATCGTGCAATTGATTTTATTAAAACAAAAAATCATTTAGCCACTTTGTTGAAACAAGCGGTTAAATGATTTTTCTTACGAAACAATGCTTACGCTTTTGCTTTTCTTGCAGCACGTCGTTCTTCTAATTTCTGGCGATCAATATCTGATTGTGCGTTGTATTTCGGCAACACCAATAACTGATACGCATTTACTGCTAAGAATGGGAACAGCAATAAAGTAACCCAGCTGTCGATATTCCCTTCTTCTACCATCAACGCCGGCAGCCATTCAACCGTCGTAATAACAATCATGAAGAACAATGCAGAAATAAATGTTTCTTTATTGGTCCATTTTGCTTTCACATATGC
The DNA here is from genome assembly GCF_008369335.1 of Planococcus sp. ANT_H30. Lineage (NCBI taxonomy): Bacteria > Bacillati > Bacillota > Bacilli > Caryophanales > Caryophanaceae > Planococcus > Planococcus sp. ANT_H30. The sequence continues at coordinate 741 of NZ_VOBJ01000013.1, forward strand.
CGTAACCACTCCGGTAACGATCAAGATTGTTAATAAGATTCCATATAACCAAACCTGTTCAGTCGTTTCTGCGTTTGGCGCAAAGCGGAATAAAATCAAATCTGTAACGACTACGACGATAATCAAAAGTTGAATCCAATTCCACAAACGCAATGTACGGAATATGTTCATCCCAATCTGATGCACCGTCAAGTAAGCAAAGAAACACAATTGGCTAATAATGCTCATCGTTAAGCCAATAATAACGAGCCAGACAAATCCTGCCAAGAATTCGCCCCAGTGTCCTGCATGAAACGGTTGTGAAAATATATCATCCCAGCGAACGAATAAACCGAGTACGCCGGTTACCGCTCCACCAATTAATAAAGCTTTCAAGAAAAACTTAACCCAATTTCGTATTGTCAATTGAATGCCTCCGTTATTTAAAGTTCTTTTACGATTGTACCAACCGGCTATTAAAAAATCCATTCACTGTACACGATAGATTGTGAACAAAGCTTGAAAGTCGAATCTTTGTTACTGAATCGCCATATCCTCCTGAGGATTGCACAAAATAAAAGCCCGGAAACCGATTATGGCTTCCGGACTGCTCACTATCTTATTTTTTGTCAGCAAATTGTTTAAGTACTTGCTGCGCAATGTCTTCGTAGATTTTCCCTGTCGGATGATCCGCCAAGTAAACAGACGGTGCAAAGTCAGCTTCGTTCCAGTCAGGCTGACCCAGTGGAATTTGTCCAAGTAGCGGCGCTTGCAACTCTTCTGCAAGTTTCGGTCCGCCACCTTGTCCGAAAAGAAATTCTTTCTTACCCGTTTCTTGGCTTTCAAACCATGACATGTTTTCAATAACACCCAACACCTCGTGATTGGTTTGAAGCGCCATCGCTCCAGCACGTGCCGCAACAAACGCTGCAGTCGGGTGTGGTGTGGTGATAACGATTTCTTTAGATGCCGGTAGCATTTGGTGAATGTCGAGTGCAACGTCCCCTGTACCTGGTGGCAAGTCCAATAGAAGGTAATCCAAATCTCCCCATTCTACATCGCGGAAAAATTGATCAAGTACTTTGCCGAGCATCGGGCCACGCCAAACGACTGGCATATTGTCTTCTACGAAAAAGCCCATCGAAATTACTTTTACGCCGAAGCGCTCTACTGGAATGATTGTTTGACCACGAACGACTGGCGATTTATCAATGCCCATCATGTCTGGCACACTAAAACCGTAGATATCTGCATCGATTAAGCCCACTTTTTTGCCTAAACGCGCCAATGCAATTGCTAAGTTAACAGATACCGTCGATTTACCAACCCCACCTTTACCGCTGGCAATTGAAATAAATTCAACTTTGTTCAATGGAGATAACAAATCCTGCGCTTCTGATTCATCAGCTGTGCCACGGAATTTTGCTAAAGCTTCTGTTGAGAGCTCTTCAAAACGAATTCCGACAGAACCCGCTCCCGCTCCTTTTAATACATCGACAACTTTCATCTGTAACTGCATTTGTTCAGGTGTATTTGTTTTAGCAATTGCCAATTTGACACTGACGTGTTTTTTCTCTTCCTTAATCGTTACAGACGTAATGCCATCTGTTTCAGTTAACGATCTATGTAAAAACGGATCTTCTAACGCTCCGAGTAATTCGCGTACTTGTACTTCAGTTAACATATCGATACACTCCCTATCAATTTTGCTCACCATAAAGTATAGCACAGCAAATCTTATTTTTAATCTATTCGGTCTTATAAGAAAAATGAAAAAAGCCACTGCGCTCCGGTGGCTATGAGAGCTCGGGCGAAGTGGTGTTTCTTCAACAGAATAACTGGCGTGGCCAAGAGCCCAACTTACGAATCAATTTCCAGCATATCGTTTTCATCGAACGTAAAGTCCGGACCCCATGCTACTTCCCAGTAATAGCCGTCGGGATCGGTGAAGTAACCTGAATAACCTCCCCAGAAAACTTCTTTTGGTTCTTTGATAATCCTTCCTCCAGCCGCTTCCGCAAGAGCCATCACTCTATCCACTTCTTCTTTAGACTTTGCGTTATAGGCCAGCGTAATGCCTGAAAATCCGCTGCCACTTGGCGGGTTCTTTTCATCGATATCTTTCGCTAAGTCCTCCAATGGATACAACTCCAGTTTCGTACCAGCCGAATTGAAAAACACGATTTCAGGATTGTTCCCTTTTTCCGTCGTTTTAAAGCCGAGGCCATCTCTGTAAAACTTTACGGATGTTCCCATGTCTTTCACACCCAGGCAAATTAAATTGATCCGGTTCATTTCGGCATCCCCCCCATTTCCTTCTATTTTACCTGTTCGAACCTCCATTTGAACATAAAAAAAGCACTTTCCGAATTTCTTCGGAAAGTGCTTTGTAAACGAAAATCGAAATTAACGTTTTGAGAACTGAGGTGCACGACGTGCTGATTTAAGACCTGGTTTCTTACGTTCTTTCATACGTGGGTCACGTGTTAACAACCCAGCAGATTTCAACGCAGGACGGAATGCAGGGTCTACAGTTAGTAGAGCGCGTGCGATACCGTGACGGATTGCTCCGGCTTGGCCTGTGAATCCACCGCCGTTTACGTTTACTAGGATGTCGTAGCTTCCTAGAGTATCCGTAGCAACTAGTGGCTGTTTGATAATTTGTTGTAGTGTTTCGTAAGGAACGTAGTCCGCTACGTCACGTTTGTTGATTGTAATTGTGCCGTCACCCGGTACTAAACGTACGCGAGCTGTTGAGTTTTTACGACGACCTGTCCCAATATATTGAACTTGTGCCAAAGGTGTATCCTCCTCTAATTTACTAATTATTAACCGCGTAGTTGATAGATTTCTGGTTGTTGTGCTTGGTGGTTGTGTTCAGGGCCAGCATAGACATGCAGCTTTCTAAACGTTTGACGACCTAAAGAGTTTTTTGGAAGCATCCCTTTAATAGCCAATTCAAGCATTCTCGTTGGGTATTTTGTGCGCATTTCAAGTGCAGTACGTTGTTTAAGTCCACCCGTGTATTGTGTGTGACGGTAATAGATCTTGTCTGCAAGTTTGTTACCTGTAAGGTGAATTTTTTCAGCGTTGATAATGATCACGTGATCACCAGTGTCAACGTTTGGTGTAAATGTTGGTTTATATTTTCCACGTAAGATTGAAGCGACTTCAGAAGCTAAACGTCCAAGAGTTTGCCCTTCTGCATCGACAACTAACCATTTACGCTCTACTTCGTGACCCTTAGCCATGAATGTTGTACGCATGTATATTGTCCTCCTAATATATCGTCTCTTTTAAGTTCTTTTACAGTGTTCCGCTGTTCCGTTTTTTCGTTATCCCTTAACACAAATAACCTTCCGGGGCATATCGTGGGGGTAATGAAAATACCATACATCATGTTATAACGAAAGTGCTAAAAAGTCAAGGGGTTTTCTAAAAACACCAGGAAAAGTTGCTTCAGCTCTCGTACATCACGCTTTCCAAGTAAAGCCCATGTGCTGCCGCTGTTTTTCCAGCGGCGTCCCGGTCCGTTGCAGCCACAATTCGACTAAGTTCGTCAGCTGCTCTTTTGCCGGTACCGACTTCCGTTAAGGTCCCTGCAATAATGCGAACCATATTGTATAAAAAGCCAGATCCTTCAATAATCATATGCAATTCGTCACCATGTTCTTCAAACTCCAGGCGTCGAACTGTTCGCACTTTATCGACTACTGCGGTATTCGCCGCACAAAAACTGGAGAAATCGTAAGTGCCAATCAATGCCTGTGCCGCTATGGTCATTGCTTCTACATCGAGTGGTTGCTTGATGTGAACCATCAAATTGCGCGTGAACGGACTGATGATTTGACTGCGATTCCATTTATAACGATAAGTTTTACCTGTCGTATGATACCGCGCATGAAAAGACGCATCGACTTCTTCAATCGCGTTCACGCGGATGTCTTCTGGCAATAGCACATTCAAAGCCTTTAACCAACCCGTCATCGGGATGGAAAACGCTGTATCAAAATGAACGACTTGTCCGGTAGCATGGACTTTGGCATCTGTCCGTCCGCTTGCCACGACTTGCACAACTTTTCCTTTATGAATGGTTTTTAACACGTTCATTAATTCGAGCTGGACCGTGCGCTTGTCTGGCTGCACTTGATAACCTGCAAATCCAGAACCATCATACGCAATGGTCGCTTTTAATCGTTTCATAATTTCTCTCCTTATACCCGGAAATACCAAAGCATTCCCGCGAGCCCCGCTAGCACAAGCAGGCTCAAGCTATCGATAGAACGCCAATTGAGTTGGCGATAGCGCGTTCTCCCTTCGCCACCGCGGTAGCCACGAACTTCCATCGCTGTAGCCAAGTCCTCTGCCCGTTTAAAGGCACTGACGAACAGCGGAATCAGCAAGGGCACAACCGCCTTAATGCGCTCTTTAATCGGCCCTGAGCCAATGTCAGAACCTCTGGCCATTTGCGCCTTGAGAATCTTCCCAGTCTCGTCCATAAGCGTCGGGATAAACCGCAACGAAATCGACATCATCAACGCCAGTTCATGGACCGGCAACTTGATTCGTTTAAATGGACCAAGCAGTACTTCAATCCCGTCTGTAATAGAAATCGGTGAAGTCGTCAAGGTTAAAATACTAGTAATAAACACCAGTACTAAAAAGCGAATCGAAATGAATATCCCCTGCCGCAAACCTTCTTCATAAATTTCAATAAAACCAAAATCCACTAATATATCACCTTCACGCGTAAAGAAAATATGCAATAAAAAAGTGAATATCAACAATATAAAGACTGGTTTCAATCCATTTATCAAGAAATACAAACGAATTTTGGATAAGAATACTACCAGCAAAGTAAATCCTAGCAAAATCCCATAAGTCACTGCGCTATTCGCAATAAACACGATGGCAATAAACACAAAAACAAATGAAATTTTCGCCCGTGGATCCATTCGGTGAATAACAGAATCACCAGGAATAAATCGACCAAAAATCATTTTCTCCATCATTCGGAATCACGCCCTTCCAATAATGCGGATGCAATGTTTTGAGCCAACGCTTCTTCTGTCAATGAAACAACACCCAGTTGAATTCCTGTTTTGGCTTCAAATTTTCGTTGCAACCGAATGGTCCGCGGTGGTTCCAAACGGTAATCTCTCAGTTGCTCTTCATTTGAAAAGATTGCTGTTGGCTCTCCTGTGACCACACAGCGACCATTGTGCATAATCGCCACATTATCTGCGTAACGCGCCGCATCTTCCATGCTGTGCGTCACCAGCACCGTTGTTAGTCCTTTTTCAATATGCAAACGGTAAAACAAGTCCATAATCTCACGGCGACCACGTGGGTCAAGGCCTGCTGTCGGTTCATCTAACACCAATACATCTGGTTCCATCGCCAACACGCCAGCGATAGCCACGCGACGCATTTGCCCACCGGACAAGTCAAACGGCGATTTTGTCAAAACTTCTGCAGGCAACCCAAGCTGTTCGACTAATTCATGCGCCCGGCGGCTCGCTTCTTCTTCTGGCACACCATAATTTAAAGGTCCGAACATAATATCCTTTAAGACCGTCTCATCAAACAGTTGTTGCTCAGGAAACTGAAAGACAATCCCTACTTGTCGCCGAACATCACGCAAATTCTTTGCTTTTACACCAGCTTCGATTTTACGGTCACCAATCGTAACGGACCCTTCAGTTGGTTTTAAGAGCGCATTGAGATGTTGAAGAACAGTTGATTTGCCAGACCCAGTATGGCCAATAATAGCCGTATAGGAACCAGAAGGAATATGCAGCGATACATCCGTCAGTGCTCTCTTTTCAAAGGGCGTATCTTTCGCGTAACTATATCCTACTTCCTGGAGTAAAATGTCCATAACTCATCCACCAATTCTTCTTCTGTCATATGTTCTCCTTGTAACGCCAGACCCGCTTCTCGCAACAAATGCGTCATGCGCATCGAAAACGGCAAATCTAAACCCAAAGTTGTTAATTCATTACCCGAAAGGAACACAGATTCTGGTATTCCTTCTAACTGCTTATGGCCTGCGTTCATTACAAGAATACGATCAGCAAGTGCTGCTTCTTCCAGGTCGTGCGTAATGGATATTACCGTCAAACCTGTTGCTTCCCGAAGTTCACGAATGGTTTCAATCACTTCCATACGCCCTTGCGGATCGAGCATCGAAGTTGCTTCATCCAAAATCAATAAACGTGGACGGAGCGCCAGTGCACCCGCAATCGCCACACGCTGTTTTTGGCCACCCGACAAATGATGAGGTTCATGATCAAGATAATCGTCCATCTTCACTTGGTGCAAAGCCTCTTTGACACGAACCACCATTTCTTTATGTGGCACACCGTTGTTCTCCAATGCAAAAGCAACATCATCTTGAACCGTTGCTCCGACAAACTGATTATCTGGGTTTTGAAAAACCATGCCCATTTGGGAACGGATGTCCCACAAACTCTCCTCAGCCATCAATTTGCCCATGGCTGATACTTGACCGGTTTGCGGAAATAATAAGCCGTTCATCAATTTAGCAATTGTCGATTTTCCAGAGCCATTGTGACCCACTAAGGCAATCCACTCCCCATCTTGAATGGAGAATGACAAATCTGCTACAGCGGGTTTTACCGACTCGTCTTCTTGCGTATATGTAAATGTCACATTTTCGAATGACAAGATAGTCGAATTCATCTCAGCTAACCTCCTCTAACACTTGCTTAACTCTTCTCTACTCTACTGGTTTTTATGCGCGTTTGTAAAACCTAAAATAAATAAAAAAAGCGCGCACCTCATTCAGAGAAATGCGCTTTTCTGTCTCTATGGCTTCCCCGGTTGCTTAAGCCAGGGTTGAATGAGGTGCGTAGAGCTAGACGAGACGCCGCCTTTCGGCTCGCTCATCATAACACTCAGCTTTTCATATTGTCGTATAAATCATAATGCTAAAAGAAGAGGGCTATTGACCCCCTTCAAGTAAATCAATTATGCCTCGGCATAATTGCGTCCGGATTTTGAATTGCGCTAGCGCAATTAATTCCTTTCAAAATCCGTGACATCCGCCGGAGGCTTTAATTTGAATCTATTGATTCAAATTAAACCAATTCGATAATAACGATAGGTGCGCCATCTCCGCGACGAGGCCCCATTTTCATAATACGAGTGTAACCGCCTTGACGGTCAGCGTAACGTGGTGCAACGTCATCAAACAATTTCTGCAATGCATAAGTTGTCGTTTCGTTGCCTTCAGCGTCTGCAGTTGTAACCAACTCACGGCGCATCCATGCTGCTGCTTTACGGCGAGCGTGAAGATCTCCACGTTTACCAAGCGTAATCATTTTTTCTACAGTCGAACGCACTTCTTTCGCACGAGCTTCAGTCGTTTGAATGCGTTCATGTACGATTAAGTCTGTTGTAAGGTCACGTAATAGTGCTTTACGTTGAGAACTTGTACGTTGAAGCTTTCTCATTGAAGTTTCCCTCCTTTGTTGAATAGTTCGGATCCGATCTTAATCTCAGTCTTCTTTACGAAGTCCAAGACCTAAATCTTCCAACTTCACTTTAACTTCTTCAAGTGATTTGCGTCCAAGGTTGCGTACTTTCATCATGTCGTCTTCCGACTTGCTTGCCAGTTCGTGTACCGTGTTGATACCCGCACGCTTTAAGCAGTTGTAAGATCGAACCGAAAGATCAAGTTCTTCGATAGTCATCTCTAATACTTTTTCTTTTTGGTCTTCTTCTTTTTCAACCATGATTTCAGCCGTTTGTGCCTCATCTGTTAATCCTACGAAGATATTTAAATGCTCAGTAAAAATTTTAGCTCCAAGCGCAATTGCCTCTTTTGGACCAATGCTGCCATCTGTCCAAACATCAAGAGATAATTTATCGAAATGAGCCAGTTGGCCCACACGAGTATTTTCCACTTGGAAGTTAACGCGTGAAACTGGAGTGTAAATAGAGTCAATCGGGATAACACCAATCGGAAGATCTTCACGTTTGTTCTGATCTGCACGAGCGTATCCACGGCCTCTGTTCGCATACATACGCATACGTAGGTGACCATTTTTAGCGATTGTTGCAATATATAGATCCGGATTCAGAATTTCCACGTCACTATCGTGCGTGATATCTGCAGCCGTAACCGTTCCATCACCTTTTATATCAATTTCAATGACTTTTTCTTCGTCAGAGTAAATTTTCAAAGCCAGCTTCTTAATATTCAAAATGATTGTTGCTACATCTTCTTCTACACCTTCGACAGTGGAGAATTCATGCAGTACGCCATCAATTTGAATTGAAGTAACAGCTGCGCCAGGTAAAGATGAAAGTAAGATTCGACGTAAGGAGTTTCCTAAAGTGGTTCCATATCCACGCTCAAGAGGTTCAATAACAAATTTTCCGAATTTGGAATTGTTATCGATCTCAACCGTTTCAATCTTTGGTTTTTCTATTTCGAGCATTCAGTTTACCCTCCTTCAAAACGTCGGTTTTTTTTCGTGTCATCAAGAATTCGATAGTCACAGACTTTCGCTACGATTCAGAACCCATCCAGTAAGTCGTGATGTTCAAAAATCCTATTCAGATTAACGATTATACGCGACGGCGTTTTGGCGGACGGCAACCGTTATGAGGTACTGGAGTTACATCTTTAATCGCTGTAACTTCTAGTCCGGCAGCTTGAAGCGCACGGATAGCAGCTTCACGACCTGAACCAGGACCTTTAACTGTAACTTCTAGAGTTTTAAGACCGTGTTCGATTGATGTTTTAGCAGCAGTTTCAGCAGCCATTTGCGCAGCGAAAGGAGTAGATTTACGTGAACCTCTAAATCCTAGAGCCCCTGCACTTGACCATGAAACAGCGTTACCCTGCATATCAGTGATAGTAACGATTGTGTTATTAAATGTTGAGCGGATGTGAGCAATACCAGATTCGATATTCTTTTTCACACGACGCTTACGAGTTTGTTGTTTACGTGCCATGTTAAGAAGAAACCTCCTTTACTGATTATTTTTTCTTGTTAGCTACAGTTTTACGAGGACCTTTACGCGTACGCGCATTGTTCTTCGTATTTTGACCGCGAACAGGTAGTCCACGACGATGGCGAATCCCTCGGAAGCTAGCAATTTCCATCAAGCGTTTGATGTTCATTGAAACTTCACGGCGAAGGTCACCTTCGATTTTGTATTGATCTAATTGTTCACGGATATTGTTCAACTCGTCTTCTGTAAGATCACGAACGCGTGTCTCTTCAGAGATACCAGCAGCAGAAAGAACTTTCTGTGCAGTTGTTTTACCAACACCGAAAATATATGTTAATGAAATAACAACGCGTTTGTCGCGCGGAATGTCAACACCAGCAATACGTGCCATGTGTGCGATGCACCTCCTTCAAATTAGCCTTGTCTTTGTTTGTGTTTCGGATTTTCACAGATTACCATTACTTTACCGCTTCTGCGAATAACTTTACATTTTTCACAGATCGGTTTTACAGATGGTCTCACTTTCATCTAACCCAACCTCCTTAGTGGTCCGGAGTGCAAAAGATTATTTAAAACGGTATGTGATACGACCGCGTGTTAAATCATAAGGAGAAAGTTCTACTGTCACTTTATCTCCTGGCAGAATGCGGATAAAATGCATGCGAATCTTGCCAGATACGTGCGCGAGAATCGTGTGACCGTTTTCCAATTCTACTTTAAACATCGCGTTAGGCAAAGTCTCAACGACAGTTCCTTCGATTTCAATTACATCGTCTTTCGCCATCGACCCAGTCTCCCTTCTGTATACAAATCAGGTTCTCATCTTCAAACAGTATTTGCTGATTGAATAGTGTAGTACATTCATTCACGAGAAATGCATGAGTGACATTCGAAGATATTCTCCGAGCCCCGCAGTCTAGCGGGCCGGGGTTAATCCGGCAAAGCCAGTCTGTCTCATGTATCCTCGACTGCCCGGACTGCCTTGGATGAGTTCCAAACCCGTTACACAGATGCTTCCACGAAACTCATTATACTAGCATCGGTGCATAATTGCACTAAAGTGCATTTGCAACAATATTTGTATCCTGAGCCTTGTTTGCTTTTGCAGCTCTCGAAAATTCATATCTCCGGTGCCCCTTTAAAGCCACATGGAGGCAACTAACTGCGCCCGGCGCCGGGGATTTAGCCTCGGTCGCCCTTTAGAAGAGCATCAATGTCAGCAAATACTTTTTTGATGTCCTGCTGTCCATCTATATTTTGCAGCACGTTTTTGCTTTCATAGAAATCAAGAAGCGGCTGTGTTTGTTGCATATTTACTTCTAGACGCTTCGTGACGGTTTCAGGCTTATCATCTTCACGCTGATAGAGTTCTCCGCCATCTTTGTCGCACACGCCAGCTTTAGCCGGTGGGTTAAACACAGTATGGTAAGCAGTTCCACAAACTTTACAGATCCATCGGCCTGTTAAACGTGCAATCAATTCGTCTTGTTCGACTTGAATATTTACGACATGCTCGATTCGCTTATCAAGATCGGCCAGAAGAGATTCCAACGCTTCAGCTTGAGGGACAGTACGTGGAAAGCCATCTAATAAGAAGCCTTCTTCACAATCCTTCGCACTTAGTCGTTCTCGGACAATGCCGATTGTCACTTCATCAGGCACTAGAGCACCTTGATCCATGAATGATTTAGCTTTCAAGCCCAGTTCCGTTCCACCTTTTATAGCAGCACGGAACATGTCACCTGTAGAAATATGAGGGATGTCGTACTTCTTAACAATTTCGTCTGCTTGAGTACCTTTTCCGGCACCCGGTAGACCCATTAATACGATATTCATACGTTGTCCCCCTCAAACAATTGGACAAGAGACGCTTTCACGTCTCTTTATATCCTACTGATTATTTCATAAAGCCTTTATAATGACGTTTCACAAGTTGAGATTCTAATTGCTTCATCGTCTCTAGTGCTACCCCTACAACAATTAAAAGACTTGTTCCGCCGATTTGCGCCGATTGCGGTAAATTCGCAATGTTAATGAAGAAAATCGGTAGAACAGCAATAACTGCTAAGAAAATGGCACCAACGAATGTCAATCGGTATAACACACTTGTTAAGTAATCTTGCGTATTTTTACCCGGACGGATTCCCGGAATGTATGCACCTTGTTTTTTTAAGTTATCCGACACGTTCTCAGGATTAACCTGAATGAAAGCGTAGAAATACGTAAATGCTACGATCAAAGCGACATAAATGATCATGCCGACCGGACGCGTATAATCAAACGTACTCTGAATCGCTTCTGTAAACGCGTTGGCACCAAAGAAAGAAGCAATGGTTTGTGGCGTAATAATAAACGCTACTGCAAAGATTACCGGGATAACTCCGGCCGCGTTTACTTTCAAAGGTAAATGCGTTTGCTGCCCACTTGTTGTCTGACCACGGCCAGCAACTCGTTTTGCATACTGAATCGGTATTTTACGCAACGCTTGTTGAACATAAATAACCAAAACCGTAATGGCAACAACAGCTAATGCAAGCAATGCCATAATGGCAATGTTGATCGGCAGCTGATCTCCAGCTCCTTGGATCTGCTGTGCATATAGTTGATTAATAGCACCTGGTACTGCAGCGACAATCCCTGCGAAGATGATAATCGAAATACCGTTCCCCACACCTTTTGCCGTAATCTGCTCACCAAGCCACAGTAGAAACGCCGTACCAGCAGTCAAGACAATAGCGATGACAACGTAAGTTGAAATCGTGTCATTCTGGATTAAAGAACCGCCGTACATTTGGTTAAATCCGTAAGACATACCGATTGCTTGAATAAAGGCAAGAACGATTGTGAAGTAGCGAGTGAATTGAGCAAGTTTCCGTCTTCCGACTTCCCCTTGTTTCGCCCACTCTGCAAATTTCGGTACAACATCCATCTGCAATAATTGCACGATGATTGATGCTGTAATGTATGGCATAATTCCCATCGCTAAAATCGAAAAGTTAGCAAGGGCACCTCCACCGAAAGTATTTAAGAATCCAACCAGACCCATCTGGTCAGTAGCTTGCAAAACTGAAGCATCAACATTCGGTACTGGAACAAAAGTTCCAATACGGAAAATGATGAGCATCAATAATGTAAAGAATATTTTATTTCGAATATCAGTCACGCGCATAAAATTAGAGATTGTCTGAAACATTAAACCACCTCGGTTTGTCCGCCAGCAGCTTCAATCGCTTTTTTAGCTGATCCAGAGAATTTGTGAGCTTTTACTGTCAATTTCTTTTCTAAGCTACCATTGCCCAGAATTTTGATTCCAGAACGTTCATTGCTCACAACACCTGTTTCAATCAACAATGCAGGTGTTACTTCTGTGCCTTCGTCGAAACGGTTTAGCACTTCAATATTTACAACTGCATAGTCTTTACGGTTAATGTTGGTAAATCCACGTTTTGGCAAACGACGGAATAATGGGTTTTGACCACCCTCAAATCCAGGACGAACACCGCCGCCTGAACGTGCGTTTTGACCTTTATGACCTTTACCTGCTGTTTTACCAGTACCTGAACCGATACCGCGTCCGATGCGCTTTCTTGAGCTGCGTGAACCTTCTGCCGGTTTTAATTCATGAAGTTTCATTTAGTTGGCACCTCCTTCTATAGAAATCCGTAATTAAACTTCTTTAATCGTTACTAAGTGAGCGACTTTAACGAGCATTCCGCGAACGGCTGCATTATCTTGGTGCTCAACAGTTTGATGCATTTTGCGCAATCCCAATGATTGAACAGTTTTACGTTGTGTCGGTTTAGTACCGATCACAGATTTTGTGAGGGTAATTTCCAATTTAGTTGCCATGTGATTTTCCCTCCTATCCTAACAGTTCTTCTATTGATTTGCCGCGAAGTTTTGCAACTTGGTCAGCACTTTTCAATTGAGTTAAACCGTTAATAGTTGCACGTACCATGTTGATTGGTGTGCTTGAACCTAGAGATTTAGATAAAATATCTTGTACTCCAGCTAATTCAAGTACCGCACGAACAGGTCCGCCAGCAATTACACCAGTACCCGGAGAAGCAGGTTTAATAAGAATTTGGCCTGCACCAAAACGACCGATTACTAAGTGTGGAGTTGTACCCTTAACCATTGGTACTTCGATTAGGTTTTTCTTCGCATCTTCAATAGCTTTGCGGATAGCATCTGGAACTTCTTGAGCTTTACCAGTACCAAAACCAACATTACCATTTTTGTCGCCTACAACAACTAATGCAGAGAAACGGAAACGACGTCCACCTTTTACAACTTTCGCTACGCGGTTAATCGTAACTACGCGTTCTTCAAGTTCAAGTTTGTTTGGATCAATACGACGCATGAAATGTGTCCCTCCTTCTTTTTAAAATTGTAAACCATTTTCACGTGCAGCTTCTGCTAATGCTTTTACACGTCCATGATATAAATAACCACCGCGGTCGAAAACAACTGATTTTAAGCCATTTTCAGTAGCGCGTTTTGCGATTGTTTCGCCGACTTTAGTTGCTGCTTCCACGTTGCCAGTAGATTCTACTGAGAAATCTTTCTCCATAGATGATGCACTTGCAAGTGTAACGCCATTCATATCGTCGATCAATTGAGCGTAGATGTATTTATTTGAACGGAATACGTTTAAACGTGGGCGTTGTGCTGTACCCGTAATTTTAGAACGTACGCGAGCATGACGTTTTTTACGAGATGCGTTTTTGTCGAGTTTCGTAATCACTGAGGTCACTCCTTTCAGCCTGCCTAAGCAGCATTATTTACCTGTTTTACCTTCTTTGCGGCGAACGACTTCTCCTTCGTAACGGATCCCTTTGCCTTTATATGGCTCTGGTGGACGTACTTGGCGAATGTTCGAAGCAAGAGCTCCAACACGTTCTTTATCAATACCTTTTACAATAACTTTTGTGTTTGCTGGAACTTCAACTGATACTCCGTTTTCCGGTGTGAATTCAACCGGGTGAGAGTAACCTACGTTAAGAACCAATTTTTCACCTTGTAATTGAGCACGGTAACCAACACCTACTAGTTCTAGTGTGCGTTGGAATCCTTCTGAAACTCCAGTAACCATGTTTGCAAGCAAAGCACGAGTTGTACCGTGGTTTGTGCGGTGATCTTTAGAATCCGAAGGACGTGTCAATGTTAGCACGTTATCTTCAAGAGCGATTGTAATATCTTTGTGGAATTCGCGAGTTAACTCGCCTTTAGGTCCTTTAACAGTTACAGCATTCTTGTCTCCAAGAGTGATTGTAACGTTAGCAGGAACCTCGATTGGTTTTTTACCTACACGTGACATTCTTTTGCACCTCCATTCGTTTGTTGCTTATTACCAAACGTATGCTATGATTTCTCCGCCGATTTGTTTCGCGCGGGCTTCTTTATCAGTTACTAAACCTTGTGATGTTGAGACTAAAGCGATTCCAAGACCGTTTAGTACACGTGGCACCTCATTAGTTTTTGCATAAACACGTAGTCCTGGTTTTGAAATGCGTTTCAATCCAGTAATAACGCGCTCATTGTTAGCTCCGTATTTAAGGAAAATTCGGATCATGCCTTGTTTATCATCTTCAACGTATTCTACGTCACGAACGAAACCTTCACGCTTAAGGATTTCAGCGATGTCTTTTTTCACATTAGAAGCTGGAAGCTCTAATTTCTCGTGACGAACCATGTTTGCGTTACGAATGCGTGTCAGCATATCTGCAATCGGATCTGTCATTGTCATTACTTTTACCTCCTTCCCAAATTAGGGGATTACCAGCTGGCTTTTTTGACGCCAGGAATTTGTCCCACATATGCAAGTTCACGGAAACAAATACGGCAAAGTTTAAATTTGCGTAATACTGAATGCGGACGTCCGCATCGTTCACAGCGTGTGTACTCTTGTACTTTAAACTTTGGCGTGCGTTTTTGTTTTGCGATCATAGATTTTTTAGCCACGTTTACGCCTCCCTCACGTTTACTTTTGGAACGGCATTCCGAATTGTGTTAATAACTCACGAGCTTCTTCATCAGAGTTCGCAGTCGTTACAATTACGATGTCCATACCGCGTACTTTTGAAACTTTATCATAATCGATTTCTGGGAAGATTAACTGTTCTTTCACGCCAAGTGTGTAGTTACCACGGCCGTCGAACGATTTGTTCGATACGCCACGGAAATCACGAACACGTGGAAGTGAGATAGCAATTAATTTGTCCAGGAAGTCATACATACGCTCTCCGCGTAGTGTAACTTTACATCCGATTGGCATACCTTCACGTAGACGGAAGCCAGCGATAGATTTCTTAGCTTTAGTAATAACTGGTTTTTGACCAGTGATCGTTTGTAATTCTTCAACAGCAGAGTCAAGTGACTTAGTGTTTTGAACAGCTTCGCCTACACCCATGTTGATGACGATTTTGTTTACTTCAGGTGCCTGCATTACCGATTTATATTCAAACTTGCTCACTAGAGCAGGAGTGATTTCATTGACATATTTTTCTTTTAGGCGGTTCATGTGTGTACCTCCCTTCATTCAGGAATTTTATTTATCTAATTTTTCGCCGGATTTTTTTGCAACACGAACTTTTTTACCATCTTCAACCTTATATCCTACACGAGTCGGCTCGCCGGATTTAGGGTCAAGTAACATTACGTTAGAAACGTGAATTGCTGCTTCTTGGCTGACAATTCCACCTTGTGGATTTGCCTGGTTCGGTTTTGTATGCTTTTTAATGATGTTTACACCTTCAACAAGCACACGGTCTTTCTTAGGTAAAGCAGTCAAAACAACACCTGTTTTGCCTTTGTCTTTGCCTGAGATTACCTTAACTGTATCGCCTTTTTTAACATGCATTCTGTCGCACCTCCTTGGTATGGCACATTGATTTATTAAAGAACTTCAGGAGCAAGTGATACGATTTTCATGAAGCTGTTATCGCGAAGTTCGCGGGCAACAGGTCCGAAAATACGAGTTCCGCGTGGACCTTTGTCGTCACGGATAATGACACATGCGTTTTCATCAAATTTGATATAAGTACCGTCTTTACGGCGAGCTCCGCTTTTCGTGCGAACGATGACAGCCTTAACGACTTCACCCTTCTTAACAACGCCACCTGGTGTTGCTTTTTTCACGGTACAAACGATTACGTCTCCGATGTTTGCAGTCTTACGACCAGAACCACCAAGTACTTTAATCGTTAGTACTTCACGAGCACCCGAGTTGTCTGCAACTTTTAAACGACTTTCCTGTTGGATCACTTAGGTAACCTCCCTCCGGAATTTCTTAGGTTCCGAAATTATTTAAATTAAATGATAACCGCTTTTTCTACAATTTCCAATACGCGGAAACGTTTTGTAGCTGATAACGGACGAGTTTCCATGATGCGAACTACGTCGCCCATTTTCGCTTCGTTTAGCTCATCATGAGCTTTATATTTCTTAGAGTATTTTACACGTTTGCCATAGAATGCATGCTTCTTTTGAGTTTCAACCATTACTGTAACGGTTTTGTCCATTTTGTCAGACACAACACGGCCTGTGTATACTTTGCGTTGGTTACGCTCAGTCATACTTGCAAACCTCCTCTCGATTTATCAGTTATTGCCACTGAGTACTCTTTCGTGAATCACAGTTTTCATACGGGCAATCGCTTTACGTACTTCGCGGATGCGAGCAGTGTTTTCTAATTGACCAGTAGCCAATTGGAAGCGAAGGTTGAAAAGCTCTTCTTTCAGTGATTTCACTTTTTGTTCAATCTCAGCAGTGGTTAGGTCACGGATTTCATTAGCTTTCATTCGATTCACCACCAATTTCTTCGCGTTTTACGAACTTCGTTTTGATTGGAAGTTTGTGAGATGCAAGGCGTAATGCTTCGCGTGCCACTTCTTCAGTTACTCCACCAAGTTCGAACATGATTTTACCAGTTTTGACAACGGCTACCCAGCCTTCAGGTGAACCTTTACCAGATCCCATACGTACCTCTAGAGGCTTTTTCGTATATGGCTTATGAGGGAAAATTTTAATCCAGACTTTACCGCCACGTTTCATGTAACGAGTCATGGAAATACGTGCTGCTTCGATTTGACGGTTAGTGATCCAAGATGATTCTAGTGCTTGGAGACCAAATTCGCCGAATGCAATTTCTTTACCGCCTTTAGCTTCTCCGCGCATCTTGCCTCGGTGCTCTCTACGATATTTAACGCGTTTAGGCATTAACATATTATTTGCCTCCTTCCTCAGATTTCTTCTTAGTTGGAAGGACTTCACCGCGGTAGATCCATACTTTTACGCCAAGCTTACCATAAGTTGTGTCTGCTTCAGCATGCGCATAATCAATGTCAGCGCGGAGCGTATGGAGCGGAACAGTACCTTCACTGTAGTGTTCAGCACGCGCTATGTCAGCGCCGCCTAGACGTCCAGATACTTGAGTTTTGATTCCTTTAGCGCCAGAACGCATAGTGCGTTGGATCGCTTGTTTTTGTGCACGACGGAATGATACTCGGTTTTCCAATTGACGTGCAACACTTTCAGCAACCAATCTTGCATCAAGGTCAGCTCGTTTAATTTCAATGATGTTGATGTGTACACGCTTGCCAGTCATAGAATTAAGTTGTGTGCGAAGTACTTCTACTTCAGATCCACCTTTACCAATTACCATACCTGGTTTCGCAGTATGAATAGTTACGTTAACACGGTTTGCAGCGCGCTCAATTTCGATTTTAGAAACTGAAGCTTCTTTCAAACGTGCTTCAACATATTCACGGATTTTAATATCTTCGTGAAGAAGTGTCGCATAATCTTTCTCAGCGTACCATTTAGACTCCCAATCACGAATGATTCCGATACGCATCCCAATTGGATGTATTTTTTGTCCCACGAATTATCCCTCCTTCTGGTCAGATACCACTAATGTAATGTGGCTTGTGCGTTTATTAATTGCGCTTGCGCGTCCCATTGCACGTGGACGGAAACGTTTAAGTGTTGGTCCTTCGTCAACGAATACTTCGCTGATGACTAGGTCATTCAGGTCCATTTCGTAGTTGTGTTCAGCGTTAGCAGCTGCAGATTTCAATAACTTCTCAACAACAACAGATGCTGCTTTTGGAGTATGGTTCAAAATCGCAACAGCTTCGCCAATTTGCTTGCCTCGGATTAAATCTACTACTAAACGGACTTTACGAGGAGCAATACGTACTGTTCTAGCGACAGCTTTTGCTTGCATAGGGAAATCCTCCTCTCATTTAACGTCTTGTTTTCTTATCGTCTGCACCATGACTAGCGTATTTACGCGTTGGAGCGAATTCGCCTAGTTTATGGCCCACCATGTCTTCAGTCACGTATACAGGGATGTGCTTACGACCATCGTATACTGCGATTGTTTGTCCGATGAATGTCGGGAAAATTGTAGAACGGCGAGACCAAGTTTTGATCACTTGTTTTTTCTCAGAATCCTTTTGTGCTTCAACTTTTTTCATAAGATGATCATCAACAAAAGGTCCTTTTTTCAAGCTGCGGCCCATGTGGGATCCTCCCTTCGTGATCGCACCACGGTTCTTTTAGTGAACCGTAGCGGAATCAAATTATTTTTTACGACGACGCACGATAAATTTATCTGACTTGTTCGTTTTCTTACGTGTCTTGTATCCAAGAGTTGGTTTACCCCAAGGAGACATTGGTGATTTACGTCCGATTGGCGAACGTCCTTCACCACCACCGTGTGGGTGATCGTTAGGGTTCATTACAGATCCACGTACAGTTGGGCGATTGCCCTTCCAGCGGTTACGACCTGCTTTACCAATGTTGATTAATTCGTGTTGCTCATTTCCTACAGCGCCAATAGTTGCGCGGCAAGTAGCAAGAATCATGCGAACTTCGCCTGATTGCAAACGAACTGTTACGTATTTTCCTTCTTTACCCAATACTTGAGCTGAAGTTCCTGCTGAACGAACTAATTGTCCGCCGCCGCCTGTTTTCAATTCAATGTTGTGGATTGTAGAACCCATTGGGATGTTTGATAACGGCAAAGCGTTACCTGGTTTGATGTCTGCTTCAATACCTGACATGATTTGAGTTCCAACTTCGACTCCTTTAGGAGCTAGGATGTAACGTTTTTCACCATCAGCATAATGAATCAATGCGATGTTCGCAGAACGGTTAGGATCGTACTCGATTGTAGCAACGCGTCCTGGAATGCCGTCTTTGTTACGCTTGAAATCGATCACACGGTATTGACGTTTATGTCCACCACCGTGATGGCGTACAGTAATTTTACCTTGGTTATTACGGCCGCCTTTGCGCTTTACAGGTTGTAGAAGCGATTTTTCAGGCTTGTTCGTAGTGATTTCAGCGAAATCTGAACTCGTCATGTTACGACGACCGTTAGTGGTAGGTTTGTATTTTCTGATCCCCACGTTATTTCCCTCCTTCTTTAATAGTCCTATAAGAACTTATAGAAAATTAAATTTCGAATAACTCGATGTCTTTAGATTCAGCAGTCAATTTAACAATCGCTTTACGGCGCTTGTTTGTATATCCTGCATGTTTGCCCATACGTTTGAATTTGCCTTTGTAGTTCATGATGTTGACTTTCTCAACCTTCACGCCAAAGATTTCTTGTATAGCTTGTTTAACTTGTGTTTTATTTGCGCGAGTGTCCACTTCAAAAGTGTACTTTTTCTCTGCCATTACTTCAGATGATTGCTCAGTAATGACCGGACGTTTTATTACATCACGTGCTTCCATTAACTAAGCACCTCCTCAATTTTCTCAATCGCTGCTTTTGTCATAACAATTTTGTCATGTCCAAGCAAGTCTAATACGTTAATACCATCTGCTGCTACTACTGTCATACCTTTAAGGTTACGTGCAGATTTTGCAACGTTCTCATCAAGGTCAGCAGTTACGAACAATGCTTTTTTGCCAATTGAAAGATCAGCGATCAACTGGTTAAATGCTTTTGTTTTTGGTGCATCAAATGTCAATCCTTCAAGTACCATCAAGTTTTCTCCTACTACTGTAGATGAAAGTGCAGAGCGTAAAGCTAAGCGACGGACTTTCTTAGGAAGCTTGTAGCTATAGCTACGTGGAGTTGGACCGAATACGATACCGCCTCCGCGCCATTGTGGTGAACGGATCGACCCTTGACGAGCACGTCCAGTTCCTTTTTGACGCCATGGCTTTTTACCACCACCAGCTACTTCAGAACGGTTTTTTACTTTATGGTTACCTTGACGTAGTGAAGCGCGTTGAGACACTACTGCGTCAAATAGTACTGATTCATTTGGCTCGATACCGAATACATAGTCGTTCAATTCGATGTCGCCCACTTGTGAACCTGTTTGATTTAATAAAGCTACTTTAGGCATTCTTGTTTCCTCCTTTCTCTAAAAATATATTATTTCGCTTTAGTTGCCGTTTTAACACGGATCAATGCTTTGCGAGAACCAGGAACATTACCTTTAACAAGAAGCAAGTTACGCTCAAGATCTACTTTCACGATCGAAAGGTTTTGAATCGTAATTGTTGTGCCACCCATTTGACCAGGTAATTTCTTCTGTTTGAATACGCGGTTAGGAGCAACCGGACCCATTGAACCAGGACGACGGTGGTAACGTGAACCGTGTGTCATTGGTCCGCGAGATTGTCCGTGGCGTTTAATAACACCTTGGAAACCTTTACCTTTTGTTGTTCCTGTTACATCTACTACATCGCCTTCTGCGAATACATCTACTTTGACTTCTTGACCAATCTCGTAATCAGCTAAGTTTACATTGCGAAGTTCGCGAATGAAGCGCTTAGGAGCAGTGTTTGCTTTTGCTACGTGTCCTTTAGAAGGTTTGTTTGAAAGCTTATCGCGCTTGTCTTCAAAACCTAATTGGATTGCTTCGTAGCCGTCAACCTCAACTGTTTTCTTTTGAAGCACTACGTTTGGAGAAGCTTCAATAACAGTTACAGGGATTAAATCACCGTTCTCAGCAAAAACTTGCGTCATACCGATTTTTCTACCTAAGATTCCTTTGGTCATGTTGTCACACCTCCTGTGATTATTTGTGTTTTCTATTTCGTTGCCGATTAAAGTTTAATTTCAATGTCAACGCCTGACGGTAAATCAAGTTTCATTAACGCATCAACAGTTTGTGGTGTTGGGTTAACGATATCGATTAGACGTTTGTGTGTGCGCATTTCAAATTGCTCACGAGCATCTTTGTATTTATGAACAGCACGCAAGATTGTGTAAACCGATCTTTCAGTTGGCAACGGTATCGGACCCGATACACTTGCACCTGAACGTTTTGCAGTTTCAACAATTTTCTCAGCAGACTGATCAAGAATTCTATGATCATACGCTTTTAAACGGATACGAATTTTTTGTTTTGCCATTATTTTCCCTCCTTTTCGCCTATTTTTGATAGACATTCTCCACGAAAATTTTCCAATCACTCGCCATGGCAAAGCGGCCGGGTGTATCGGTAACCTCTCGCTTCATCGCAGTCAAAAGACCAACATTAGATATTATACAGAATAAAAAAGAATTCCGCAAGTGTTTCCACGAAATTCTTTTTAATTCGCTTTTATTAGTATAACAGGATATTTCAGAACTTCAAGCGAGATGAAAATAGTCCGAACATTTCAAGCCTAGCTCAAGAACATCGCTGCAACCCAACCGAATATCACCAACGGAATATTGTAGTGAAGGAAGGTTGGCACACACGTATCCCAGATGTGATTGTGCTGTCCGTCAACGTTCAGTCCGGCAGTTGGTCCAAGTGTTGAGTCAGAAGCTGGTGAACCGGCGTCACCGAGTGCTCCTGCAGTTCCGATCAATGCAATAATCGCCATGGTGGAAAATCCGAACTCCAGACTCAGTGGCACAAAAATAGCAGCAATGATTGGGATTGTGGCAAACGATGAACCAATGCCCATCGTCACAAACAATCCAACGATCAGCATCGCTAGTGCCGCGATTGCTTTATTGCCTGCGAAAAGATCTGATACGCTGGCAACTAACGGCTCGATAGCTCCTGTTGCTTGGATCACAGCCGCAAAACCGTTCGCTGTGATCATCACAAAACCGATGAACGCCATCATTTGCATGCCTTCTGTTAAGACTGCGTCAGCCTCGCGCCACTTCATCGCGCCAAAAACGTACAGCACCAAGATACCAGCTAGTGCTCCAATGATCATGGAATCTGTTTGGACTTGCCCGTACAACGCTGCAACCAACGCAACAATTGTCACCAACACATCTTTAGTTGATGCTTTCTTTTTCACAGTTTCTTCTATAGAAGAAACATTTGTATGGTAATCACGCGGCTTACGATAAGAAAAGAACACCGCAATGATCAAGCCGACTAGTAAGCCGGAAACTGGAATCGCCATCGCTTTCGGAATATCTGCCATGTCAATCGATAATCCCGCTAGCTCCATTTGCTTGTAAACAATCTCATGGAAGATCAAGCCAAAGCCATACGGCAATAAAATATAAGGAGCTGTCAGGCCGAACGTCAATACTGCCGCGATCAAACGACGGTCAATTCGAAGTTCGTTTAAAATGTGCAAAATCGGTGGCACTAATAAAGGAATAAAAGCGATATGGATTGGAATCAAATTTTGTGAGAAGATCGCCATCGCTAACAACGCGGTAATGATGAGCGCTTTCGCTAAATTTTTCCGTGTTGCTTCACCGTCTTTAGTCACTAACTTTAATACACCCGCAACCAGTAACTCTGGAATTCCCGTTCGAGAGATCGCTACAGCAAATCCACCCAGCATGGCGTAGCTAAGCGCAATGGTCGCCCCTGCCCCTAAACCTCCTGTAAATGATGTAACTGTATCTGAAAATGATAATCCACCACTTAATCCGCCTGCAAGTGCGCCAAGCAATAAAGCAAAGACGACGTTAACACGCAATAAGCTCAATACGAGCATGACCAAGACAGCGATAATAACTGCATTCATATAATAAACTCTCCTTTAGTTTGCTAAAGTGTTAAAGTACATATTTAAAATTAACAAAATAAAAAATAGTTGTCAACAGACGATTACTCTTTTATTTCAAAACGAAAAAAAGACCTTTTACGGTTAAGTAAAAGGTCTTCCACACAGATTAAGCACGTTGTTTTTCTTCATAAGCTGCAATATACGAATCGTACTGGAAGGTTAACGCAATTTCATCCCAGCCCTTCAGCAGCATTTCTTTCCAATAAGGATCGATTTCAAATTCATAACGCGTACCGTCTTGTCCGGTAACAGATTGGTCTTCTAAGTTGATTTCTAACTTAAAATCTTGTTGTTGACCTTTACTAATCAACTCATCTACTTCTTGGTCTTTCAAGCGAATTGGCAAAATGCCGTTTTTCACGCAGTTGTTATAGAAGATGTCTGCATAGCTAGGTGCAATGACTACACGAAATCCGTAATCTAAAATAGCCCACGGAGCATGTTCACGAGAAGAACCGCAGCCAAAATTTTCTTGTGCGACTAGAATTTCGGAGTTTTCGAATCGAGGATCATTCAAAACAAAGTCTTCTATGGGTGTACCATCTGCATGAAAACGCCAATGATAAAATAAATATTTGCCGAATCCCGTTCGTTCAATACGCTTTAGAAATTCTTTTGAAATGATTTGGTCCGTATCGACGTTTTTTCGTTCTAGTGGCGTCAGTACGCTTGAAATTTTATTTATCGGTTTCATCGAAGGGTCTCCTCACTTTCGTTTGTCATACAGACGCTACAGCCTCTTCCATGTAGTTACGGACATCTGTTAAATGACCTTCAATCGCAGCCGCTGCTGCCATGACAGGACTTACTAGGTGCGTCATTGAGCCCGCTCCTTGTCGACCTTCAAAATTCCGGTTAGAAGTAGATGCACAACGTTCACCTGCAGGTACCGAGTCTTCGTTCATCGCTAAGCACATACTGCAACCTGTCTCACGCCATTCAAAGCCCGCTTTGAGAAACACTTGATCTAAGCCTTCTTGTTCAGCTGCACGTTTAACCGTTTCAGATCCAGGAACGACAATTGCCGTTACGGACGGATGCACTTTCTTCCCTCTAATGATTTTACTTGCCGCACGTAAATCGCCTAGACGTGCATTGGTACAAGAACCGATAAACACATGTTGGATCGCAATGGAAGAAAGCGGCATTCCTTCTTCTAAGTGCATATAAGCTAAAGCTTGTTTTAATGCGTCTTTATCTGACTGTTTCTCGTAATCTGCAGCAGACGGAACATGTTCAGCAATACCTGAACCCATTGATGGATTCGTTCCCCACGTAACGAATGGAGAGATTTCATCTGCATGAATCGAAACGGTCGCATCATACTCTGCACCTTCTTCTGTTGCAAGAGCTAGCCAACGATCAGCTTCTTGTTCAAACGCGTCTCCTTCAGGGACATGTCTACGTCCTCTCAAATACTCGATTGTCGTTTGATCTGGGCTAATTAAACCTGCACGTGCACCAGCTTCAATGGACATATTGCAAATGGTCATACGCTCTTCCATCGTTAAGTTACGAACCGCTTCGCCCGTATACTCCATAACATATCCGGTTCCCATATCGATACCAAATTTCGAAATAATCGCAAGGATGACATCTTTAGCGGTAACGCCAAAGCCCAACTTGCCATCAATTCGAACTTCCATTGTTTTGGGTTTTGATTGCCACAATGTTTGCGTAGATAGAACGTGTTCAACTTCACTTGTACCAATACCAAACGCCAAAGCACCAAATGCACCATGTGTCGAAGTATGACTGTCCCCGCAAACAATCGTCTTACCTGGTTGCGTCAATCCAAGTTCCGGTCCAATAACGTGCACAATTCCTTGGTCGGGATGATTAATACCCGCAAGCGGCACACCAAATTCATCGCAATTGTCTTGTAAGGTTTTGATTTGCTTACGCGAGACGGGATCTGTGATGGTATCTCGGTTTCTTGTTGGGACATTATGATCCATAGTCGCAAAACACAAATCCGGTCGACGGACTTTACGCCCGTTTAACCGAAGTCCTTCAAATGCTTGCGGAGAAGTCACCTCATGCAGTAAGTGAAGATCAATATACAGCAGGTCCGGCTTTCCTTGCTCTTCGAAGACAATATGTTGTTCCCAAATTTTTTCTATGATGGTTTTTGCCATGCCAACCGCTCCTTTTACTTACACATAAGAATACATGATATGTTCTGATACAAATTCTCGTTCTAGTTCTTCTATCACTTTCGTTACATATTGTTCTGTTGAAACCACACGCTTCCCACTACCAGCTAAGTCTCCTGTGCAGTAACCATCTTCCAAAACGCTCATTACAGCTTGTTCAACGGCTGCCGCTTCTGTGTGGAGACCAAATGAATGCTTAAACATCATGGCAACCGACAAAATAGCAGCAGATGGGTTGGCTTTGTTTTGCCCCGCGATATCAGGCGCCGAACCATGTACGGGCTCGTAAAGACCGAAGCCGTCTGAACGGATGCTAGCAGATGGCAGCATGCCAAGTGACCCAGTAATAACGGATGCTTCGTCACTCAAGATATCTCCAAACATATTCTCAGTTACGACAACATCGAAAGTGCGTGGATTCGTGATCAGCTTCATCGCTGCCGAATCAACTAGCATATGTTCTACTTCAATATCTGGATAGGCTGCTTTACGTTCTTCTACAACTTCACGCCATAGCTTACTCGTTTCTAATACATTGGCTTTATCAACCGACGTTACTTTGCCTCTTCGCGTACGAGCAATTTCAAACGCCTGATTTACAATGCGTTCAATTTCCTCTCTCGTATAAACCAACGTATCAACCGCTGATTTTTCTGACCGACGTTTCGGTTCACCGAAATACAACCCACTCGTCAATTCGCGAACAATGACCATATCGACTTCTTTCGCCACTTCTTCTTTTAATGGAGAAGAAGTCAGCAATGCGGGGATTGCTTTAACTGGACGAATGTTTGCAAACAAATCGAAATGCTTCCGGATGTTCAAAAGTCCTTTTTCAGGACGCAAATGAGCGGGGTTGTTATCCCATTTCGTTCCTCCGACCGCACCGAGGAGAATCGCGTCACTCGCATCACAAACATCAATGGTTTGCTGAGGTAGCGGGTTATCAAATTGATCAACCGCCGCGCCTCCGATTACCGCGTGCTTTAAATGAAAAGTATGTCCATAACGCATTGCGATGGATTGCAACACCTTTACCGCTGCATCTGTCACTTCCGGTCCAATTCCGTCCCCTGGCAATACCGCTATTGTTTTTTTCATTTTAAATTCCTCCTCGTTTGAATTGTTCTTCTATACCGCTGACATCCTAACTTTCTTTCCTACTTGAACAAGTTGACGATTAACTGCATTCAAATAGGCTTTTGCCGTCGCTTCCAAAACGTCTTGTGCAACGTCGCGCCCCGTTACCGTCTCACCGTTATAACTCATATTGATAACCGCTTCGCCTAATGCGTCACGCCCTTTACCAATAGAAGTCACACGGTAATCTAAAATGTGAACTTTGCCTTCCACAATCCGCTCCAATGTATTAAAAATCGCCTCAACAGATCCTGCTCCAGTAGCTGCTTCACTAATTAGCTCACCACTCGGGTGATAGGCAGAAGCAGTAGCCGTCGGAATGTTCGCCGTACCGTACTGTACTTGGACACTTTCCAACTTGTAGACTGGCGTTTCATCATCGTGAATTTGCTGATCTGTTAGTAATACATAAAGATCGTCTTCCACAATTTCTTTTTTACGGTCAGCTAGCTTTTTAAATTCAACAAATGCATTGTTCAACTTTTCTTCAGATAAGTCAAAGCCCATTTTGATAGCACGGTCTTTAAAGGCGTGACGCCCAGAATGTTTACCTAGTACCAATTCTGTTGCTACATCACCAATCAATTCCGGAGTAATGATTTCATAAGTCAACGGATTCTTCAGCATACCGTCTTGGTGAATTCCCGATTCGTGGGCAAAAGCATTTTTACCGACGACCGCTTTATTCGGTTGAATCAAGCTACCTGTCAATTGACTCACCAATTGGCTAGTGCGCTTAATTTCGTTCAATTTAATACCCGTTTCAACATTAAAAATTTGTTTTCGAATATGCAAAGCAACTGCAATTTCTTCTAGTGCAACGTTACCAGCGCGTTCTCCGATACCATTTATAGTTCCTTCGATTTGTGTCGCACCATTCTCGATTGCGGCTAGTGTATTAGCAGTTGCCATCCCCAAGTCGTTATGGCAATGTGCAGACAGTTTCACTTTTTCAATTCCCGCTACGTTGTCCGTCATGTATTTGAACATCGCACCGTACTCATGAGGTGTTGCATAACCAACTGTATCCGGAAGGTTAATAGTTGTGGCTCCCGCTTCAATTACTTTACGGATAATATGCGCCAGAAATTCCGGATCTGAACGAGAAGCATCTTCCGCTGACCACTGAACTAGCGGAAAGAACTTACGCGCGTATTTCACGGATTCTACAGCAAGTTCAACCACTTGCTCAGGTGTTTTAAATAACTTTGTTTCCATATGAATAGGCGAGGTAGCTAAAAAGATATGAATATGCGGCTGTTCCGCTCCTTTTAACGCATCCCACGTGCGGTCAATATCACTTTGTATCGAACGGGCCAAACCCGTCACAATTGAATTCTTTACCGTGCCTGCAATTCGCTGCACAGCATCAAAGTCTCCTGGAGATGAAGCTGGAAACCCTGATTCGATAATCGTCACTCCCAGACGTTCAAGTTGACGGGCGATTTCGATTTTCTCTGCTGTATTCAAGTTGATCCCGGCTGACTGTTCTCCGTCTCGTAATGTCGTATCGAAAATATCAATTTGTGACATTGGCGACCACCTCTTTTTGTTTAGTTTTCTTACCTTCATTGACAAATGGCATCATGGCACGTAATTCACGTCCAACTTGCTCGATTTGATGCGATTCTTCTGCTTTTTCAATTGCCGTAAATTCTGGACGGTTTAGTTGATTTTCAAGCAACCACCCTTTTGCGAATTTCCCTGTTTGGATATCTGTCAGAACATCTTTCATACGCGCTTTTGTATCTGCATCGACAATACGTGGTCCTGATACAAAATCTCCCCACTGCGCAGTATCTGAAATTGAGTAACGCATTCCAGACAAGCCACCTTCATACATTAGGTCAACGATTAGTTTTAATTCGTGCATGCATTCGAAATACGCAAGTTCCGGTTGGTATCCCGCTTCAACAAGTGTTTCAAATCCAGCTTTTACTAGAGACGTTACACCGCCGCAAAGAACAGCCTGTTCTCCGAATAGATCCGTTTCCGTTTCTTCTTTAAATGTTGTTTCTAAAACACCTGCACGCGTAGCTCCGATTCCTTTTGCATAAGCAAGCGCCACTTCTTTAGCTTGACCTGACACATCTTGGTGAATCGCAATTAACCCTGGTACACCAGCACCCGCTTCGTATGTACGACGCACAAGATGTCCCGGTCCTTTAGGAGCTACTAGGAATACATCTACATCTGTAGGTGCAACAATTTGGTTAAAGTGAACATTGAAGCCATGAGCAAAAACAAGTGACTTGCCTGCTTTTAGTGAAGGCTTAATGTCTGCATTGTAGATTTGTGTTTGTTTTTCATCTGGTACTAAGACCATGATCACGTCTGCCGCGTCTGCCGCGTCTTTTACTGCCATTACTTTCATGCCGTCATTTTCTGCTTGCTCGAATGATTTACCAGGACGCACGCCAACTACTACGTCAAAACCAGATTCTTTTAAGTTTTGTGCGTGTGCGTGACCTTGTGAACCATAGCCAATTACCGCGATTGTCTTGCCTTTAAGTACCTGTTCGTTTACGTCTTGGTTATAATACATTTTTGCCATTTTTAATTTCCTCCTCGAGTTTGGTTTTTTATAGGATGTTTAATTGGGGTGCCTGCGTTTTTTGTGTTTCTCTGACAAAAGCTGATACACCGGTTCGGGTCAGCTCTTTGACACCATAAGGTCTCATCAGATCAATAAATGCTTCAATCTTTTCCGGGTCGCCTGTCACTTGAAATGTTGTTACATTTTTGCTCATATCAACCACTGTTGCTCGAAACGGCTCAACGATACTGAGCACTTCATTTCTGACTGCTGGTGGTACAACTACTTTTACTAGTGCAAGCTCTCTCATGACCATAGCTTTATCTGTAATATCATTCACTTTAAGTACATCAATTTGTTTTTGTAGTTGTTTTAGTAATTGTTCTAATTTCCCTCTATCTTCTACATTGACGACAAAAGTCATTTTTGATATGCCAGGCTGTTCTGTATGACCAACAGAGATGCTTTCGATATTAAACTGCCGCTTCATAAGCAAACCCGTGACGCGATTTAACACACCACTTTGGTTGATTACCGTCGTTGTAATGACTCGTTTCATTCACCTTTCACTCCGATCATTTCATTCAAGCCTTTGCCTGGCGCTACCATAGGATAAACACATTCTAGTTGCACCACCCGACAATCGATCAAAACCGGCTCGTTTGAATTAATTGCTTCTGCAAACACCACTTCTGCTTCTTCCATCGTTTCTACTTTGTAACCTTTAACGTCATACGCTTCAGCCAGTTTCACAAAATCAGGTTGAACGGGCATCAACGATTGAGAATAGCGACTCTCATAAAACGTTTCCTGCCATTGTCTTACCATTCCTAAGCTTTGATTGTTTAAAATGACAATCTTCACCGGAAGACGAAGCTCTTGAAGCAAGGACAGTTCTTGCAAAGTCATTTGGAATCCAGCATCTCCAACAATAGAAATTACTTGCTCATCGGGTTTTGCTAGTTGCGCACCAATCGCTGCCGGAAAACCGAAGCCCATTGTACCTAAGCCACCTGAAGTTACCCAGTTATGTGGATTATTGAAACGATAATATTGAGCTGCCCACATTTGATGCTGACCAACATCAGTCGTTACCACTGCATCGCCTCTAGTCAAACGATGAATCAGCTCTACCGCTTGTTGAGGAAGGATACCTTCCCGACCTTTTACATGATACTGAAGTGGATATTCTGCTTTATTCTCGAATAATTCCCCTAGCCACTCCGTAGTATTCGGACTTTCAAATGATTGATTGAGCAACTGGACCAACGCCTCTTTTGCATCTGCAACAATCGGAATTGCGGTCGGTACATTTTTGCCGATTTCTGCTGGATCAATGTCGATATGAATAACTTGAGCATTTGGTGCAAAGTTAGCCAGGTTACCAGTTAGCCGGTCATCAAATCTGGCGCCAATGTTTAATAACACATCACAATCACAAATTGCTGTATTGGCTGTATAGGTACCGTGCATCCCCGCCATTCCGAGGAATAATTCGTGTTCGCCTCCAATACTTCCTAGCCCGAGTAACGTATTAGTAATTGGAATTTGATGTTTTTCTGAGAATTTCTTTAGCTCTTCTGTCGCTTTAGCAGCAAGTATGCCAGCCCCCGCTAAGATCAAAGGTTTTTTTGATTGTGACAACACTTGCGCAGCTTTTTGAATTTGTAAAAAATTAGGGCTAGTCGTCGGCTGATATCCCGGCAGATAGACTGCCTCTTCTTCTTTAGTAGATAAGAACAATTCCGTCGCAATGTTTTTCGGTATATCTACTAGAACCGGCCCTGGACGTCCAGTAGAAGCAATGTAGAAAGCTTCTTTAATAATTCTTGGTAGATCCGTTACTTTTTTCACTTGATAATTATGCTTTGTAATCGGTTGTGTGATGCCGATGATATCAGCTTCCTGAAAAGCATCGGTTCCGATGACTGAAGTCGCCACCTGACCCGTAAAAATGACTAACGGCAAGGAATCCAGCATAGCATCTGCAATTCCTGTCACTAAATTCGTAGCACCGGGACCAGATGTTGCAAGTACAACGCCTGTTTTACCTGATACCCTTGCATATCCTTCAGCTGCGTGAATAGCGCCTTGTTCATGCCTTGCTAAGATGTGGCGTATCGGATTTTTGTGTAAGGCATCGTAAATCGGTAGCACCGCGCCTCCAGGATAGCCGAATATGATTTCTACGCCTTGATTTTTTAAAGACTGAATCAGTATGTCTGCACCACTGCCTGTCAATTCCTGTTTAACTTCTTCTCTAACCTGTACGTTTACTCCCAATCTTTCCGCCTCCTTTTTTAAGTTTCTTGTGAAATAAAAAAACTTTTTCATCCCTACACAAAGAAACATGTTCTTCGTATAGGGATGAAAAAGTTTCATGGTACCACCCTATTTCACTGCGCAACCGCAGCCTCATGGATAAGCAATGCTTATCCATTGATAACGATGACTTTTCACTTGCAAGTCACCGGGACTACCTAAACAGCCGAAGCTTTTCAGCAATCCACTCAGAGGGGATGTCGCAAATGGTTGTATTACCGGCTTCCACCTGTACCGGCTCTCTGTAAATACGGATTCCATTTGCTTTAACCTCGTCATTGAGTTGAACGTATATTTGATTCTAGAAATTCTGTTTAAACTACGTTTAGATGATCTTCATAAACTTTCACGCCGTCGTTCTGAACAAGTTCTCTGAATGATTCCAACAAATCATTCGTGATTGGACCTGGTTTTCCTTCACCGATTACTCGACCATCTACTTTGATGACAGAAATGACTTCAGCAGCAGTTCCTGTTAAAAATACTTCATCTGCAACATACACATCATGTCTTGTGAAAACACCTTCTTGCATGTCATAGCCCTTTTGAGCAGCTACATCCATAATTGCATTTCGTGTAATTCCTTCAAGCGCTCCTACATAACCCGGAGGAGTGATTATTTTTCCCTTTCGAACAATAAAGATGTTATCAGCTGAACCTTCAGCTACATAACCTTGGTCATTTAACATAAGCGCTTCAGAAACGCCTGCAAGGTTAGCTTCAAGTTTTACTAAAATATTATTCATGTAATTCAAGGACTTAACTTTTGGACTCAGTACGTCTGAACGACTTCTTCGTGTAGCCACTGAAACAATTTCGATTCCTGTTTCATACATTGATTTCGGAAACAGGGATAGGGGTTCAGCTATTGCAATTACACTTGGATGAGAACAACTGTAAGGATCTAACCCAAGGTTGCCCACCCCTCTTGAAACGATGAGTCTAATATAAGCGTCTTTAAACTTATTCTCTCTAAGTGTTTGAACAACAATATTGGTCATTTCTTCGAAAGTGTGTGGAATCTCAAGCATTACTGATTTTGCAGAATCAAAGAGTCGTTCCAGATGTTCTTCCAGCCGGAAAACATTTCCATTGTAAGAACGGATTCCTTCGAATACTCCATCACCGTACAAAAATCCATGATCATAAACTGAAATTTTAGCGTCTTCCTTTTTTACGAATTCGCCATTCATATAAATTACTTGTTCACTCATGATGTCCACTTCTTTCTCAGAAATTTTATAATATGCAATATATCGAATTCTGTATGTGTTTTGTAAATTGTTGCTATCATATCGTCTATTAAGAAGCGTGTCAATGAGCTTAATTGAAGTTTTTAGCCAATTTTGAATATTAACAATAAATGTATCCGTTTTCATTGTTGCTAATACTGCATTTGTAACATTAATTAAAAAGTTTGAATATTTTACGAACAACTAGCTATTTAAGCAATAAATCTCTATTATTCATGGTGACAACGCAAAAAAGACCCTATCTCATTAGTAATGAGATAGGGTCTTTTTTAACACTTAGCAGTTATTACTTAGTAATTGTAGCAACAACGCCAGCGCCTACAGTACGTCCACCCTCACGGATAGAGAACTTAGTTCCTTCTTCAAGTGCGATAGGAGAGATTAGAGAAACGATCATTTCGATGTTATCTCCAGGCATAACCATTTCTACACCTTCAGGAAGGTTACAAACACCAGTTACATCAGTTGTACGGAAGTAGAACTGTGGACGGTAGTTTGTGAAGAATGGAGTGTGACGTCCACCCTCTTCTTTTGAAAGAACGTAAACTTCAGCTCTGAATTCAGTATGTGGAGTAATTGTGCCTGGTTTAGCCAATACTTGTCCACGTTGAACGTCATCACGAGAAACTCCGCGAAGAAGTGCGCCAATGTTGTCGCCAGCTTCAGCATAGTCAAGTAATTTACGGAACATTTCTACACCAGTTACAGTTGTAGATTTTGGTTCTTCAGTAAGACCAATGATATCAACGTTATCACCGATTTTGATTTGTCCGCGTTCAACGCGTCCAGTAGCAACAGTTCCACGGCCAGTGATTGAGAATACATCCTCAACAGGCATCATGAATGGTTTTTCAGTATCACGTGGTGGAGTAGGGATATACTCATCAACCGCGTTCATTAATTCAACGATTTTGTCTTCCCACTCAGCTTCTCCTTCAAGAGCTTTAAGAGCAGATCCTTTGATGACAGGAATGTCATCGCCAGGGAAGTCATATTCAGAAAGAAGATCGCGGACTTCCATTTCAACTAGTTCAAGAAGTTCTTCGTCATCTACCATATCGCATTTGTTCATGAATACAACTAGGTAAGGAACACCAACTTGACGTGAAAGAAGGATGTGCTCACGAGTTTGTGGCATTGGGCCGTCAGCAGCAGATACTACTAAGATTCCGCCGTCCATTTGAGCAGCACCAGTAATCATGTTTTTAACATAATCGGCGTGTCCAGGGCAATCTACGTGTGCGTAGTGGCGAGATTCAGTTTCATACTCAACGTGTGAAGTATTGATTGTGATACCGCGCTCTTTTTCTTCAGGTGCGTTATCGATTTGAGCGTAAGAACGAGCTTCTCCGCCTGATTTTTTAGCAAGAACTGTAGCGATTGCTGCAGTCAAAGTTGTTTTACCGTGATCGACGTGACCAATTGTACCAATATTTGCGTGTGTTTTAGAGCGATCAAATTTAGCTTTTCCCATTAGAAAAATCCTCCTCGAAATGTAAGTGAATGTTTGTTTGAAGTGCCGGAATAATAGGGCCCTATTATTCTCAGCATACAAACTATTTATACGTGATTAAAGATCAAAATTCAATTATTGACCTTTATTTTTTTTGATGATTTCTTCAGAAATTGATTTCGGTACTTCTTCATAGTGATCGAAGTGCATTGAGAACACACCACGGCCTTGCGTATTTGAACGCAATGAAGTTGCATAACCGAACATCTGTGCAAGAGGTACCATAGAACGAACAACTTGTGCGTTTCCGCGAGCGTCCATACCTTCTACGCGGCCTCGGCGTGACGTAATGTCACCCATGATATCCCCAAGGTATTCCTCAGGAATAACAACCTCAACGCGCATGATAGGCTCAAGAAGAACTGGATTAACTTTAGAAATTGCATTTTTAAGTGCCATAGAAGCAGCTACTTTAAATGCCATTTCATTCGAGTCAACATCATGGTAAGATCCGTCGAACAAACGAGCTTTGATATCGATCAAAGGATATCCGGCAATAACACCGTTGTCTAGAGAGTCGCGAAGACCCGCTTCAACTGCTGGGATGTATTCACGCGGAACAACACCACCAACGATACCATTTTCAAATTCAAAACCTGCTCCTTCTTCGTTTGGAGAGAACTCAATCCAAACGTGTCCGAATTGTCCACGTCCACCTGACTGGCGCACGAATTTACCTTCAACTTTAGCAGACTGACGGAATGTCTCACGGTAAGATACCTGAGGTGCACCCACGTTAGCTTCTACGTTGAATTCACGACGCATACGGTCAACTAGGATATCAAGGTGAAGTTCACCCATACCCGCGATGATTGTTTGGCCAGTTTCCTGGTCAGTATGCGCACGGAAAGTTGGATCTTCTTCTTGCAATTTAGCAAGGGCTTGACCCATTTTATCTTGATCGGCTTTAGATTTAGGCTCCACAGAAAGTGAAATAACTGGTTCTGGGAATACCATACGCTCAAGAATTACTTGTTGTTTCTCGTCACTTAACGTATCACCTGTTGATGTATCTTTAAGGCCGATAGCAGCAGCAATATCTCCGCAATATACTTCAGCGATTTCTTCACGAGAGTTTGCATGCATTTGTAGGATACGTCCAACGCGCTCACGCTTACCTTTAGAAGAGTTCTGAACATATGAACCAGATTTAAGAGAACCAGAATACACACGGAAGAAAGTTAACTTTCCAACATATGGATCTGTCATTACTTTAAACGCAAGCGCTGAGAATGGCTCGTCTTCGCTAGGTTTACGTAATACTTCTTCGTCTGAGTCCGGAAGAACACCAGTCATTGGTGGTACGTCTAATGGAGATGGTAGGTAATCAATTACTGCATCAAGCATTAATTGAACCCCTTTGTTTTTAAATGCAGTTCCGCAAACTACTGGATAAAACTCAACGTCTAGTGTTCCTTTACGGATACCAGCTTTAAGTTCTTCAACAGTAATTTCTTCGCCACTAAGGTATTTTTCCATCAAGTCTTCGTCAAGCTCAGCAACAGCTTCCACTAATTTAGTGTGCCATTCCTCAGCAAGTTCTTTGTGATCTTCAGGAATCTCACCTTCAGTAATTTCAGTTCCTAAATCGTTAGCGTAGAAATGTGTTTTCATTTCAACTAAATCAATGATTGCTGAAAAGTTATCTTCTGCGCCGAT
The DNA here is from genome assembly GCF_008369335.1 of Planococcus sp. ANT_H30. NCBI lineage: Bacteria > Bacillati > Bacillota > Bacilli > Caryophanales > Caryophanaceae > Planococcus > Planococcus sp. ANT_H30. The sequence goes on from NZ_VOBJ01000013.1 coordinate 36,294, forward strand.
TGGCAACTGAATCGGGTGAGCATTAGCTTGTAGACGCTCATGCAACGTACCTACAGAGTATAAGAAGTCCGCGCCGATTTTATCCATTTTGTTGATAAATACGATGCGTGGAACTCCGTAAGTTGTAGCTTGACGCCAAACAGTTTCAGTTTGAGGCTCAACACCTGATTGAGCATCAAGAACTGTAACCGCACCATCAAGTACGCGCAACGAACGTTCAACTTCAACAGTGAAGTCTACGTGTCCTGGAGTATCAATAATGTTAACACGGTGTTCTTTCCATGAAGCCGTTGTAGCAGCAGACGTAATTGTAATTCCGCGCTCCTGCTCTTGCTCCATCCAGTCCATTTGAGAAGCACCTTCATGCGTTTCCCCAATTTTGTGGATTTTACCAGTGTAGTATAAAATACGCTCCGTAGTAGTCGTTTTACCAGCATCGATGTGTGCCATGATCCCGATATTACGTGTTTTGTCTAAGGAGAACTCTCTAGCCATGTTGTTTTTCTCCTTCCGTTTCGGATTAAGATGTAAACATCTCGAAAGAAATTACCAGCGATAGTGAGCAAATGCTTTATTTGCTTCCGCCATTTTATGAATATCTTCGCGTTTCTTAACAGCTGCACCAGTGTTGTTAGCAGCATCTAAAATTTCATTAGCCAAACGCTCTTCCATTGTTTTCTCTCCACGAAGACGTGAATAGTTTACAAGGTAGCGAAGACCTAGAGTTGAACGACGTTCTGGACGAACTTCAACCGGCACCTGGTAGTTTGCACCACCAACACGGCGAGCGCGTACTTCAAGAACTGGCATAACGTTAGCCAAAGCTTGTTCGTATACTTCAATTGGATCTTTACCGCTGCGTTCTTTAACTAACTCAAACGCTCCGTATAAGATTTTTTGTGAAGTACCTCTTTTTCCGTCAACCATCATTTTATTAATTAAGCGTGTCACCAATTTTGAATTATAAATTGGATCTGGCAACACATCACGTTTTGCTACAGGACCTTTACGAGGCATGTATGTTCCTCCTTTCAACGAATTCTCTTCGTTAATTTAAGATATTATTTTTTTACTTTAGGACGTTTAGTTCCGTATTTAGAACGGCTTTGCATACGGCCGTTTACTCCAGCTGTATCAAGTGCTCCACGTACGATATGGTAACGTACACCCGGTAAATCTTTTACGCGTCCGCCGCGAAGAAGAACTACACTGTGCTCTTGAAGGTTGTGACCTTCTCCAGGGATGTAAGCATTAACCTCAATTTGGTTTGTCAAACGTACACGCGCATATTTACGCAATGCGGAGTTTGGTTTTTTCGGTGTCATTGTACCAACACGAGTACATACTCCACGTTTCTGTGGTGATGTCACGTTAGTTTGAGCCTTTTTGAAGCTGTTATACCCTTTGTTTAGCGCTGGTGAACCCGATTTAGTAGTCTTCGGTTTACGAGGCTTGTTAACTAATTGGTTAATTGTAGGCATCGATTTTTTCCTCCTCTCAAAAGGTGTTCTAATACCACATATCCAGGTGGTTCATTTTTGGGTAAAAAACAAAGTCTTTGTGATTTACACAAAAACTGTTATCCAGTAATCGCCACAGCAGCTGCACCGACATTAATGCCATATGCTTTGCCAAGCTTCAATCGTGAATCTGCAAATCCGACCCGAATACCTTTTTCTAAAGCTAGTTGGATAATCTGTTCGGTCATTCGATCGTCTGCGTCTTTTGCCACTATTATCTCTTGGACAATACCGCTTTTTATTGCTTTTACTGTCTGCTTTGTACCGATGATTATTTCACTTGTCTGTTTTACTTTTTCATTAGACATTCACATATCCTCCAAAGCGTTAGACCGTTAACCATCAACCCTTAACATATTATCATTCTATGCTAATGCTGTCAACTGAATTCTTAAAAAATCCCGAGGAGATTATTTAGAACCTCCCCGGAATCTAATACATTCATTTTATGACTCTGTACCGACACTTTCTTGCTTCGCCGCTTTTTCGCTTTGAGCAATTCTGATTTGACGGTAACGCTGCATTCCTGTTCCAGCTGGAACAAGTTTACCGATAATAACGTTCTCTTTCAATCCTAGAAGCTCATCACGTTTCCCTTTAATCGCTGCATCTGTTAAGACGCGAGTCGTTTCTTGGAAAGATGCGGCTGATAAGAATGATTCTGTTTCAAGAGAAGCTTTTGTAATCCCTAGAATTACGGGACGGCTTGTCGCTGGTAAGTTACCTTCTAGAACCGCTTTAACATTAGCTTCAGTAAATTGATGAATATCCAAAAGTGAACCTGGTAGCAATTCAGTATCACCGGCTTCAATTACGCGAACTTTACGGAACATTTGACGAACCATAACTTCTACGTGCTTATCGCCGATTTCAACACCCTGCATACGGTATACTTTTTGAACTTCTTTCAATAGATAAACTTGAACAGCTTGAACGTCTTTTACTTGTAGCAATTGTTTCGGATCAATTGAACCATCTGTCAATACTTCGCCTCGAACAATAGCATCGTCTACTTGAACTTTGATACGAGCATTATAAGGTGCTAAGTATTTACGCGTTTCAACGTCACCTTGAATCGTTACTTCTTTTTGGCCTTCGCGAATTTCGTCAATTTCAGTAACGGTACCTGTAATTTCAGAAATAACGGCTTGACCTTTCGGATTACGCGATTCAAATATTTCTTGGATACGCGGAAGACCTTGTGTAATATCGTCTCCTGCAACACCGCCTGTATGGAATGTACGCATCGTAAGCTGAGTTCCTGGTTCTCCGATTGATTGAGCCGCAATAATACCAACTGCTTCGCCCACTTCAACTTCGTCTCCAGTTGCCAAGTTCGTTCCGTAACATTTCTTACAAATACCGTGTTTTGTGTTACATGTAAACGCAGAACGAATTGTCACTTCTTTAATGCCTGCCTCAAGAATGAGACGAGTCAAGTCTTGTGTGATCAGTTCATCTTTCGCTACAATAATCTCTTTAGTTTCCGGATGACGAATTGTTTTCTTAGCATGACGACCAACGATACGCTCGTGCAGCTCTTCAATCACTTCTGTGCCTTCCATTAACGCCCCTACCAACAAGCCTCTATCAGTTCCACAGTCATTTTCGCGAACAATTGCATCTTGTGCAACATCTACTAAACGACGAGTTAAGTAACCAGAATCTGCTGTTTTAAGTGCTGTATCGGCAAGACCTTTACGAGCACCGTGAGTTGAGATGAAATATTCAAGTACTGTCAATCCTTCACGGAAGGATGATTTGATCGGAAGTTCGATAATACGCCCAGCCGGGTTGGCCATCAATCCGCGCATACCAGCAAGCTGTGTAAAGTTGGAAGCATTACCACGAGCTCCGGAATCACTCATCATAAAGATTGGGTTTAAGTTATCAAGAGATGCCATCAGTTTGCCCTGAATGATATCTTTTGCATTACTCCAATACGAAATGACACGTGCATAGCGTTCTTCTTCTGTAATCAATCCACGACGGAATTGTTTCATTACTTTGTCTACATTTTCTTGTGCGCTAATTAAAATTTCTCCCTTGTCTGGAAGAACTACAATATCTGACACACCAACAGTAATGCCGGCTTGTGTCGAATACTTAAATCCAAGACTCTTCATGCGATCTAGCATTTTTGAAGTTTCCGTAATATGGAAACGTTTAAATACTTCAGCAATAATTTCTCCGAGAATTTTCTTTTTAAATGGCGTTACAAGTTCGGCTTCTTCAATATGCTTGCGAATATCCGTTGTTGTAGCAACAAAGTATTTCGCTGGCGTTTCCACCTGCAAGTTAAAGTCAGTCGGTTCATTGATATATGGGAATGACTTCGGCAGAATTTCATTGAAAATAATTTTACCAACAGATGTCAATAAAAGCATTTTGTTTTGTTCTTCTGTGAACGTCGGGTTGTTAACAGCTCCAGCTTGAATCGCAATACGTGTATGCAAATGCACATGGCCTGTTTGATAAGCGATCATGACTTCTTCAGGTCCTGAGAAAGTAGCGCCTTCTCCTGTAGCACCTTTACGCTCAAGTGTTAAGTAATAGTTTCCTAAAACCATATCCTGAGATGGTGTTACAACAGGTTTTCCGTCTTTTGGATTCAAAATGTTTTGGGCTGCAAGCATTAGTAGTCTTGCTTCCGCTTGTGCTTCAGATGATAAAGGTACGTGAACAGCCATTTGGTCACCGTCGAAATCGGCATTGTATGCAGTACATACAAGCGGGTGAAGGCGAATTGCTTTTCCTTCAACTAACGTTGGTTCAAATGCCTGAATACCTAGTCTGTGAAGAGTTGGTGCTCGGTTCAATAGAACCGGATGCTCCTTGATAACATCTTCCAGTACATCCCAAACTTCAGAATGAAGACGTTCGATTTTACGTTTTGCGCTCTTAATGTTATGAGCCAATCCACGTTCAACCAATTCCTTCATCACAAAAGGTTTAAACAATTCAATTGCCATTCCTTTTGGCAAACCACATTGGTACATTTTCAAGTTAGGTCCAACTACGATTACTGAACGGCCTGAATAATCTACTCGTTTACCAAGAAGGTTTTGACGGAAGCGTCCTTGTTTACCTTTTAACATATGAGAAAGAGATTTCAATGGACGGTTACCAGGTCCAGTAACCGGACGGCCACGACGACCATTATCAATTAATGCATCAACAGCTTCTTGAAGCATGCGTTTTTCGTTTTGAACGATAATGCTTGGTGCACCAAGATCCAAAAGACGTTTCAAACGGTTGTTCCGGTTGATTACACGACGATAAAGGTCATTTAAATCGGAAGTCGCAAAGCGGCCTCCATCTAATTGAACCATCGGACGAAGTTCAGGTGGAATAACAGGAAGCACATCTAAAATCATCCAATCAGGGTTGTTTCCTGAGTTACGGAATGACTCAACGACTTCAAGACGTTTAATCGCACGAGTACGACGTTGACCTTGTGCCGTTTTTAACTCTTCTTTTAAAGAATCCGTTTCGCGCTCAAGGTCAATTTCTTGTAACAGACGTTTGATTGCTTCTGCTCCCATAGCCGCTTGGAATTTCTTGCCAAACTTATCACGGTAAGCGCGGTATTCTTTTTCAGATAAAAGCTGTTTCTTTTCAAGTGGTGTATCTGCAGGATCGATTACTACATAAGAAGCAAAGTAAATTACTTCTTCAAGTGAACGCGGTGACATATCTAAGATAAGTCCCATGCGGCTCGGAATTCCTTTGAAATACCAAATATGTGAAACTGGAGCAGCTAATTCAATATGCCCCATGCGCTCGCGGCGAACTTTTGAACGTGTAACTTCAACGCCACAACGATCACAGACAACACCTTTATAACGAACACGTTTGTATTTACCACAATGACATTCCCAATCCTTCGTAGGACCGAAAATACGTTCGCAGAACAAACCATCTTTTTCAGGTTTTAGTGTACGGTAATTGATTGTTTCTGGCTTTTTGACTTCTCCATAAGACCATGAGCGAATTTTATCGGGTGACGCTAATCCGATCTTCATATACTCAAAATTATTAACATCTATCAAGGAGCCTACCTCCCTTTTGTCTCGAGTTTCTGTACGGCTCTTCCTCGGTAATGGCTAAGCGAATAAATGGAGAACGGCCGGTTACAGCCGTTCGAATCCAATCGTTATTAATCAATTGTTCCAACCGGTGCTTCTTTATCTGCGATTGGTAGGATATTTAATGAATCCGCAGGCTGAAGATCTTCTTCTTCATCCAAATCGCGTAATTCAATTTCTTCATCATCAATCGTCAACATCTTAACGTCCATACCTAAACTTTGAAGCTCTTTGATTAGAACTTTAAATGATTCCGGTACACTTGGTTCCGGTACACTTTCGCCCTTAACAATTGCTTCATACGTTTTCACACGACCTACAACATCATCCGACTTGACTGTTAAGATTTCTTGTAATGTATGTGCAGCACCATATGCTTCTAGTGCCCATACTTCCATCTCACCAAAACGCTGTCCACCGAATTGTGCTTTACCACCCAGTGGTTGTTGAGTAACCAATGAGTAAGGTCCAGTTGAACGGGCATGCAATTTATCGTCAACCATGTGAGCAAGTTTGATCATGTACATGATCCCTACAGACACACGGTTATCGAACGCTTCCCCAGAACGGCCATCATAGAGAATCGTCTTACCATCAAGTGGCATACCTGACTCTTCCATTGTTTCCAACACATCTTCTTCATTCGCTCCATCAAATACAGATGAAGCCATATGAATTCCAAGTGAACGAGAAGCCATTCCAAGATGCAATTCAAGCACCTGACCGATATTCATACGAGACGGTACACCCAGTGGGTTCAACATAATGTCGACTGGCGTGCCATCAGGCATGAATGGCATATCTTCTTCAGGTAAAATCCTTGAAATAACACCTTTGTTTCCGTGACGACCGGCCATTTTATCACCCACAGAAATTTTACGTTTCTGAACGATGTATGCGCGGACTAGCTGATTAACACCCGGTGGTAACTCATCTCCATCTTCACGGTTGAAGATTTTAACGTCTAATACAATACCGCCAGCACCGTGAGGAACTCGCAACGATGTATCGCGAACTTCGCGTGCTTTTTCACCAAAAATAGCATGAAGAAGACGTTCTTCAGCAGTTAATTCAGTAACGCCTTTAGGTGTTACTTTACCAACTAGAATATCTCCATCTTTTACTTCAGCTCCGACACGGATAATTCCACGGTCATCCAAGTTACGTAATGCGTCTTCCCCTACGTTCGGAATATCGCGCGTAATTTCTTCTGGTCCAAGTTTTGTATCACGTGAATCAGATTCGTACTCTTCTATGTGGACAGATGTGTAAACATCGTCTTTCACTAAACGTTCACTCATGATGATCGCATCTTCGTAGTTAAAGCCGTCCCACGTCATGAAGGCTACCAGTACGTTTCTTCCCAATGCCATCTCTCCGCGCTCCATTGAAGGTCCATCGGCTAGAATATCACGTTTAGAAATACGGTCTCCAACTTTAACGATTGGGCGTTGGTTATAACTTGTCCCTTGGTTCGAACGAACGAATTTCTGCAATCTGTAGACATCCAAGTCACCCTTAACTTCATTGCCATCCACAACTTCGATGCGGCGAACTGAAATTTCTTTTGCTTCCACAAACTCTACAATACCGTCATTTTTTGCCACCACAGCTGCACCAGAATCACGTGCAGCCAAATGTTCCATTCCAGTTCCTACAAAAGGAGCTTCCGGATTTAACAAAGGAACTGCTTGACGTTGCATGTTCGCTCCCATTAATGCTCGGTTGGAGTCATCGTTTTCTAGGAACGGAATACAAGCTGTTGCTACGGAAACGACCTGCTTCGGAGAAACATCCATATAGTCAATGCTGCCGCGTTTGTAAATTGTGTTTTCCCCGCGGAAACGTGCCACAATGCCTTCTTCAACAAATGATCCATCGTCATTTAATTTCGAGTTGGCTTGAGCGACTACATAGTTATCTTCTTCATCCGCAGTCAAGTAATCAATATGCTGTGTAACTAAGCCAGTTTCACCATCTACACGACGATAAGGAGTTTCAATGAAACCGAACTTATTCACTTTCGCAAATGTTGAAAGTGTATTGATCAATCCAATGTTCGGGCCCTCAGGGGTTTCAATTGGACACATACGGCCATAATGTGAATAGTGAACGTCACGCACTTCAAAACCTGCACGTTCACGCGTTAAACCACCGGGCCCAAGAGCCGATAGACGGCGTTTGTGTGTCAATTCAGCAAGTGGATTCGTTTGATCCATAAACTGAGAAAGCTGAGAACTACCGAAGAACTCTTTAATTGATGCAATAACCGGGCGGATATTGATCAATTGCTGAGGTACGATGGCTTGTGTATCGTTAATCGACATACGCTCACGTACGACGCGCTCCATACGAGACAAACCAATACGGAATTGGTTTTGTAAAAGCTCACCTACTGAACGCAAACGGCGGTTACCAAGATGATCAATGTCATCTGTGTTTCCAACACCGTAAAGAAGGTTAAAGAAGTAACTAATAGAAGAAATAATATCCGCTGGCGTTACATTTTTAATCTTATCTTCTATATAAGCATTACTAATCACAGTGATTTCTTTTTGATCTTCGTTGTTCGGCGCATAAATTTTAATCGACTGTAAAGTAACTTCACCTTCTAGAACGCCACCTACTTGAGAAACCGTATGGAAACCAACACCGTTTTCTAAGTTTGGAATTAAACGATCCAGTACACGACGATCAATTAATGTCCCTGCTTCAACTAAAATTTCACCTGTTTCAGGATCTGCCAATGTTTCGGCAATTGTTTGGTTGAAAAGACGGTTTTTAATATGGAGCTTTTTGTTCATTTTGTAGCGACCAACATTTGCTAAGTCATAGCGTTTTGGATCGAAAAAGCGTGAATATAGTAAGCTCTTCGCACTTTCAACCGTTGGTGGCTCACCAGGGCGCAAGCGTTCATAAATTTCAAGAAGCGCCTTTTCTGTGCTCTCTGTATTATCTTTTTCAAGTGTGTTTTGAAGGAATTCGTTATCTCCAAGCAAATCAATGATTTCTTGGTCTGATCCAAATCCAAGAGCTCTTAAAAGAACTGTTACTGGCAATTTACGTGTACGATCAATTCTGACATACACGACATCTTTCGCATCTGTTTCGTACTCCAACCATGCTCCACGGTTAGGTATAACAGTTGCTCCAAAGCCTTTTTTACCATTTTTATCTGTCTTGTCGTGGAAATAAACACTTGGCGAACGAACTAACTGGGAAACGATAACGCGTTCTGCGCCATTGATGACGAAAGTACCCGTTTCTGTCATTAATGGGAAATCTCCCATGAAGACATCCTGCTCTTTTACTTCATCTGTTTCTTTGTTGTGCAGACGCACTTTAACACGCAAAGGTGCTGCGTAAGTAACGTCGCGCTCTTTCGATTCATCGACTGGATACTTCGGTTCCGCGAGACTGTAATCAACAAACTCGAGTGATAGATTCCCTGTGAAATCTTCAATCGGTGAAATATCTCGGAACATTTCGCGAAGCCCTTCTTCGAGAAACCATTCATAAGATGATGATTGAATTTCGATCAAGTTCGGAAGATCCAGCACTTCACTGATTCTCGAAAAACTTCTGCGTTGACGATGTTGACCGTACTGAACTAGTTGACCTACCAACTTATTCACCCCTCAATAAAACGATTATAGGTCTTTGCGATTTCTACAAAATAGTGTATGATATCGAAAAGACAAAAAGAAAACGAGGCTAAAATAGCTCATTTTCGGTTTACACGTGATTAGCTCTGTCGCCATGCCAAGCCCGAAAAAGGGCAAACGACCTCAAAATAATAAATTTTGCATTTCATTATAATAACACAGGCGTTTTGTCAAGTCAAATTTTTCTGGCTTCAAAAATAAAGTAACCTTTCTTCTTATCAACCACTCTTACTTCTCCGAAAAGTTCTTCTAATTTCACTTGTGTAGAAGGAGCACCCTGCTTTTTCTGAATAACTACCCACAATGATCCACCATCCATTAACTTTGCAGCTGCTTCTTCATAAAAACGGAAAATAGTTTCTTTTCCAGCCCTAATTGGCGGATTTGTTAGGATAGCTGAGAAATCATCAATTTCAACCGCAGCTAATCCGTCACTTTCATAAATCTGGACATTGGAGATCTCATTTTTTTCAACATTTGTTTTCGCTAGTTCAATAGCTCGTGTATTCACATCTATCATATGAACTTGTTTTTGAGGAAATGCTTTTGCGATTGCCATCCCGATCGGCCCGTAACCACAACCCACATCCAGCATAGGTCCATCAATATCAGCTTCTCTGAATGTCTCGATTAATAAACGCGAACCAAAATCGACTTCACTTTTACTGAAAACTCCTGTATCGGTTTGGAATCGGAATTTTTCGCCGCGTAACACATCTGTCCACTCTCGAGGATTGCTTTTTATTTGAGGATTTTTAGAATAATAATGTTGAGACATATAACGTCCTCCTTGCATTCACCTTATTACGGACAATGTCCGCCCTGCAAATAAATTTAAAAAGAAGAAAAGCCCGTCGGTATACACTGACGAGCTTTCCTTTCTTTTTTATGAATTCATGAAATTACTTAACTTCTACTGAAGCGCCAACTTCTTCAAGTTTGCCCTTCATTTCTTCAGCGTCTTCTTTAGATACGCCTTCTTTGATTGCTTTAGGAGCTTCGTCTACAAGTGCTTTCGCTTCTTTAAGACCAAGACCAGTGATTTCGCGTACTGCTTTGATTACTTTGATTTTTGAATCGCCTGCAGAAGTAAGAATAACGTCAAATTCAGTTTGTTCTTCTTCAGCAGCAGCGCCAGCACCAGCAGCAGCAACAGGAGCAGCAGCAGTTACGCCGAACTCTTCTTCGATTGCTTTTACTAGGTCGTTTAGTTGAAGAACTGTCATTTCTTTGATTGCGTCTAAGATTTGTTCTTGTGTCATTATAGTTTCCTCCTATTGATAGGTAATATTTTTTGTCTTGCTTAGCCGGCTAACTTATTAAGCGCCTTGTTCTTCTTTTTGATCTGCAACTGCTTTTGTTGTAGCTGCAAAGTTGCGGATTGGAGCTTGTAGTACGCTGAGTAGCATAGATAGTAAGCCATCACGTGATGGAAGTTCTGCCAATGCTTTCATATCGTCAGCAGATGCGACTACACCTTCAATAACGCCCGCTTTGATTTCAAGCGCTTCATTCGCTTTAGCGAAGTTATTGATGATTCTTGCTGGTGCTACTACATCTTCGTTAGAAAATGCAATTGCGTTTGGTCCTGTAAAGTGTTCGTTGATTGCTTCAAGTCCGTGCATTTCAGTCGCACGACGAGTCATTGAGTTTTTGTAAACTTTAAACTCAACGCCTGCTTCACGAAGCTGTTTACGAAGTTCTGTTAATTGTGCAACGTTCAATCCACGGTAATCAACAACTACAACTGACGCTGCAGCATTGAATTTATCAGCGATTGTTTGCACGACAACTTTTTTCGTTTCAACTGCTTTGCTCATTTTGGCACCTCCTATAGATTTTTCATTTATACCGTCCATAAGAAAAGCCTCTGGTCCATTACAGACACAGAGGCATAAAATCAGCATCAAAAAGATGTTTACTGAATTCATCATGTCCTCGGCAGGGATAAATTAAGCGACTAGCGCCCCTACTGTCTGCGGTACAAATGGGTATTTCACAACTCCGCTAGTATAGCAGAGCAGAAATACGATGTCAATATATTATTTAGCAACTACTTTAGATGGATCCACTTTAACAGCAGGCCCCATTGTAGTAGTAACGTTTAATGATTTGATGTACGTACCTTTAGCAGAAGATGGCTTCGCTTTTAATACTACGTCATAGATCGCTTCTAAGTTTTCAGCAAGTTTGCTGTCATCAAAAGAAACTTTCCCGATTGGCGCATGGATAATACCTGTTTTGTCTGCACGGTATTCCACTTTACCCGCTTTGATTTCTTGAACAGCTTTCGTTACGTCAAAAGTAACTGTACCTGTTTTAGGGTTTGGCATTAAGCCTTTTGGTCCTAAAACGCGTCCAAGTTTACCAACTTCACCCATCATGTCAGGAGTTGCAACGATCACGTCGAATTCAAACCATCCTTGTTGGATTTTTTGGATATATTCAGCGTCGCCTACGAAATCAGCACCAGCTGCTTCAGCTTCTTTAAGTTTTTCGCCTTTAGCAAAAACCAATACGCTTTGAGTTTTACCAGTTCCGTTTGGAAGTACTACTGCCCCACGGATTTGCTGATCGTTCTTACGCGTGTCGATTCCTAGACGGAAAGCCACTTCCACTGTAGCGTCAAAGTTTACCGTGCTTGCTTTTTTCGCAAGTTCGATTGCTTCTTTTGCTTCGTATTGTTTTGAACGGTCGATTAATTTTTGTGCGTCTTGCAATTTTTTGCCTGTTTTAGCCATTTTAAACGTCCTCCTTGTTGTGGTATAACGGAATGAACCTCCCACGATTAAAGGCTGCGCGGTTCATGATGAACTGCGCAACCCATCCAAAAACAACTACTAGAATTAGTCTTCGATTGTAATGCCCATACTGCGAGCAGTACCTTCAACCATCAACATTGCAGCTTCTACTGAAGCAGCATTTAGATCTGGCATTTTAGTTTCTGCTATTTCGCGAACTTTGTCGCGTTTCACAGTCGCTACTTTATTGCGGTTCGGTTCGCCTGAACCTGATTCAATACCGGCTGCTACTTTTAATAGAACAGCTGCGGGCGGAGTTTTCGTAATGAATGTAAATGAACGATCTTCAAATACTGAAATCTCAACTGGAATGATCAGTCCTGCTTGATCTGCCGTACGCGCGTTAAACTCTTTACAGAATCCCATGATGTTAACACCTGCTTGACCCAATGCTGGACCAACTGGTGGCGCTGGATTAGCTTTTGCTGCAGGTATCTGCAATTTTACAACTTTAACAACTTTTTTAGCCACGAAACACACCTCCTTAAGTCCGTGATGTGGTAATAGGGTTGCCCCTCCCACTCAATATCTGTCTGTCAACGATGTTGATAGAATTAGCTAAATTGTACAGAGTGTCCTATGACAGTCTGACCTTTGAAATAATACCATTAATAATTCAGAATAGCAAGGGACTTTTATACTTTTTGAACTTGCTCGAAATCCAGTTCCATTTTGGTTTCGCGACCGAAGATGTCAATCGCTACTTTTACTTTGCCTTTTGTATCATCAATTTCCTCGACTTTTCCTTGGAAATTAGCAAATGGCCCTTCCATTACTTCAACTGTATCCGCAACCGCAAAGTCAATGTCCACTTTGCGTTCTGTCATGCCCATTTGTTTCAAGATAAATTCAACTTCTTCATCTAATAACGGCGTTGGTTTTGCTCCTCCACCTGATGAACCGATAAATCCAGTAACACCTGGTGTATTTCGAACGACATACCAAGACTCATCTGTCATGATCAATTCAACCAAAACATATCCTGGGAAGGTCTTACGCATTACTGTACGCTTTTTACCATCTTTAAAATCTGTTTCTTGTTCTTCGGGAATGATGACGCGAAAGATCAGATCTTCCATACCCATTGTTTCGACACGCTTTTCTAAATTTGCTTTAACTTTGTTTTCATACCCGGAATACGTGTGGACTACATACCAATTTTTTTCCATAATCGTGCGGACTAAACGTCCATCCCTCCTTTTTAACCAAATGAAAAAACCCGTTCTCATAGAATGACGGGCTATTTTTTATGCGTTATTCTTATCGAACAACTTATAATGCTACGAACCAACGGAATAATTCCGAGATGCCTGCATCGACTATTGTGAAAAAGAGAGCCATAAAAATACAAGTAGAAAGAACAACGATTGTATAACGAGTTAGTTCTTTTCGTTTCGGCCAGCTTACTTTCCGCATTTCCGAAACGACATTTTTAAAGAAACCGCTAATGTTACCCATTATTTTAAAAACCTCCGAATTTCAAAATCACTCTATATCGCCCGGCATTCAGTTAAATTCATATCGTTTGTTTATGCACGGTATGCTCATTGCAATGAGCACAGAATTTTTTGAGTTCCAAACGTGTGCTAGCTTCTGCTTTCGCAGGAACCGTATAATTACGAGATGCACATTTTGAGCAGCTTAATACAATTTTTTTGACCACAGTATCACCTTATTTATATTTAAAGCTTTTTCAAGGTTATCACCTTAAAACAGCCCTGTCAACCGCACTTCAGGAGCTTGGCATCTCATTGATCTGTAAGTGACGCTCAAGTTTTCTCTTGACTCGCTGCAATGCGTTATCAATTGATTTTACATGGCGTTCAAGCTTTTCTGAAATTTCTTGATAAGATTGACCATCTAAATAAAGGGCTAACACTTCACGTTCCAGTTCACTTAGTACTTCTCCCATTTTTTCTTCCATATACTGAAACTCTTCGTTATGAATGACCAAATCTTCCGGATCGTCTACGCCATTGCCCGTCAGTACATCCATTAAAGTCCGGTCAGACTCTTCATCGTAAATTGGCTTGTCCAACGAGATATACGAATTTAACGGAATATGCTTCTGTCGAGTTGCTGTTTTAATAGCGGTGATGATTTGACGAATAATACATAATTCCGCAAATGCACGAAACGAAGATAATTTATCACTTTTAAAATCCCGAATCGCCTTGTATAAACCAATCATGCCTTCTTGAATAATGTCTTCTTTGTCAGCGCCGATCAGAAAATACGAGCGGGCTTTCATTCGAACAAAAGGACGGAACTTTGTAATCAAAAAATCCAGTGCTTCCGTATTTCCACTGTGGACTAAACTGACAAGTTCCTCATCTGTCATACCGGTGAATCGTTGGGGCTGAACTTGATCATGATTTTCCACGGGTGATCCCTCCGATTGCGTGAGCCTCGATATCTTCAGTATACAGGAAGAAAAAAATGAGCGTCAACCGTTCATTTCAAGCCTCTTCGCCATTTTTCGAAAATTTCCGCTACTTCTCCAGACAGCGGTATTTTTGAAATCCCGCGCTGCTCCTGGATTTCTTTTACTTTTTTAGTGATGTTCTCCTGTATTTCAGTCATTTCAATTTCTAGTTCTCTTGCTGAAATTCGTAGAGCTCCTTTACCAAAAATAACCCATTGCTCCGTTAAATCCGAAGTCGCTACATAAACTTGGTCGCGGCGAGTATGCAAGCTTGTCGCCAATTTTTCGATCCGTTCATCTGCCGTTTCGCTTTCTTTTGTGTAAATGACTTCAACATCGTGGTGCAGATTTTTGGCTTCAATTCCCGGAACAAGATGAGCGTCAAAAACGATGATAACACGCCATCCCTTATAGCTCCGGTATTCAGCCATCCGCTCAATAAGACGATCTCTGGCATTCGCCAATTTATCTTTTTTCAGTTCCTGCAGTTCGACCCAGTCTCCAATGATATTGTATCCATCAACCAGCAGAATATTCATGGCATTAATCCAATGGATTGCGCTTTCTATAAACTTCGTACATCAACAAGCTTGCTGCTACTGACGCATTAAGCGACGTGACATGACCTACCATAGGCAATTGATAAAGAAAATCACATTTTTCACGCAAAATCCGACTCATGCCTTTGCCTTCGCTGCCAATAATAACGGCTAGTGGCAAAGATGCATCCATTTTTCGGTAATCAACCGACTCTTTTGCATCAGTACCGGCAATCCATACCCCCCGCTTTTTTAGTTCATCTACAGTTTGTGACAAGTTATTAATGCGCACGACTGGCACATGCTCAATCGCGCCCGTTGAAGCTTTTGCCACAACCCCAGTCAAACCAACTGCACGACGCTTTGGAATAATCAAACCATGAACGCCAATTGCATCCGCTGTTCTCATGATAGACCCTAAATTATGCGGATCTTCTAGCTCATCTAAGATCAAGAAAAATGGATCTTCACTCTTTGCCGAAGCTGCGTCAAACAAATCATCCAGACTTGCGTAATTATAAGCAGCTACTGCTGCTGCGATTCCTTGATGATTAGTATCCGTCAAACCGTCAATTTTTTTCTTTGGAACTGACTGGACAATGACGCCTCTGTCTTTTGCCAACTGCAATAATTCAGTAATGCCTTTTTTCTGGACACCTTCAGCAATCCAGATTTTATTAATATCCCGGTCTGCTCGTAACGCTTCGAGTACGGGGTTCTTACCGCCAATTATTTCCGGTGCCAACTCTTCTTCAGTCATTTCAATCCGCCTCCCAGCTCTTCAATGATCTCAATCGCATAGGAAATGATTTCGTCCACACGCGCTTGTTCTTCTTTTAAATACAACCAGCCCAGTACCGCTTCAAAAGCGGTACTGAAATTATAAGTTTGTACATCGGTATTTTTTGGTACGGACCCAGACTTGGCGTTGCGTCCTCTTCTCATGATCGCCAATTCGGCTTCTGTTAAAAACCCTTCTTCTGTCAGCCGCTTTAACACCACTGCTTGCGCTTTAGCAGAAACGAAAGTAGTTGATTGGCGATGCAAAATATTCGGTTTTGAACGGCCAGAGCGCAATAAATGCTCACGTACTGCTTGCTCATAAACCGCATCTCCCATATAGGCAAGTGCAAGTGCATTGAGTTGATCTACATCGTTTTTTCGTAAAATAGTCAATTTATTGCCCTCGTTTCCAGCGTGTCCCTTGCGCTGTATCTTCTAAAATGATATTTTTTGCTTTGAATAAATCACGGATTTCATCTGCCCGTGCAAAGTCACGATTTTTACGCGCTTCAATGCGTTCGATCATCAAAGCTTCTACTTCTTCGTCTAGCAGTTCTTTTTTCTGACTGAACGGTAAGCCTAAAACACCAGCCAACTCATCAAACACTGCGAGGAATGTTTCCAAAACCGTTGTTGCTGTTTGTTTTTCCAATAAATACGTATTGGATAAGCGAGATAAGTCGAAAAGACTAGAAATCGCATTTGCTGTATTAAAGTCATCATCCATTGTTTCAATAAACGCCGCTTTAATCGTGTCGATTTTGTTAATCCAACTATCTGAATGGTCGCCGAGGTCAGCAGACACACTCAATCGGTGATTTAAGTTAGCATAAGCTGTACGCAGTCGCTCTAGTCCAGCAACTGCATCTTCTACTAATTGCTGCGAGTAGTTGATTGGGTGACGGTAATGAACCGACAACATAAAGAAACGTAGCACTTGTGGGTCCATCTCTTTTAATATATCGGTTACCAACACAAAATTATTCAGCGACTTCGACATTTTTTCATTATCAATATTGATATACCCGTTGTGCATCCAATAACGCGCAAATGGCTTGCCAGTGAACGCTTCAGATTGAGCAATTTCATTTTCGTGATGCGGGAACGTTAAATCTTGTCCACCTGCGTGAATATCAATCGTATCACCCAAATGTTCGCGTGCCATCACAGAACATTCGATATGCCAACCTGGACGACCTTTCCCCCATGGGCTATCCCATGAAATTTCTTTTGGTTTGGCCGCTTTCCATAGCACGAAATCTAGCTCATCTTCTTTTTTATCCCCTGTTTCAATACGAGCACCAATCTTCAACTCATCAACTGATTGATGAGACAACTTGCCATAACCTTCAAATTTGCGCGTTCTATAGTAAACGTCGCCTTGAGACTCATAAGCATAGCCTTTTTCAATCAATGCCTCGATAAACTCAATAATTTGCACCATGTGATCGGTTACTCGCGGATGAACATCTGCTTCTGCACACCCCAGTGCCTGTGTATCTTCAAAATAAGCAGCGATGAAACGCTCTGCAATTTCAGGAACTTCCTGACCCAGTTCATTTGCTGCTTTGATTAATTTGTCGTCTATATCTGTAAAATTGGATACATACTTCACGTCATAACCGCGGTATTCTAAATGACGACGAACGGTGTCATAAACGATGACCGGACGCGCGTTACCAATGTGAATATAATTATAAACAGTCGGTCCGCAGACATACATTTTCACTTTACCCTCTTCTAATGGAATAAAGGTTTCTTTTTGTCTGGATAATGAATTAAAAATTTGGATTGTCATAAACGACGCCCTTCTTCCTGTGTTACTTGTTTTAGTTGTTCGATTTCCTGTTGCAATTTAGCAATTTTTGCTTCCATCCCATCACATTTATCCATAACAGGGTCTGGCATATGTTGATGGTTTAAATCTTGTTTTACTTTCATACCATTTTGAATGACCACTTTGCCTGGAATTCCGACTACCGTAGAATTCATCGGAACATTTTTTAAAACGACCGATCCGGCTCCAACTTTGGAATTAGCACCAATAATAATAGAACCTAACACTTTGGCGCCTGTCGCAACTAAAACATTATCTTCTAATGTCGGATGACGTTTACCACGTTCTTTACCTGTACCACCTAATGTGACACCTTGATACAAAGTAACATTATCACCGATTTCACAAGTTTCTCCAATAACAACACCCATACCATGGTCAATAAAAAACCTGCGGCCAATAACGGCACCTGGATGAATTTCGATGCCTGTAAAAAAGCGGCTAATTTGCGAGATCACACGGGCAATAAAAAACAATTTATTCTTAAAAAAGAAATGTGCTAATCGATGTGCCCAAATAGCATGGAGACCGGAATAAGTTAACATAACTTCCCAATAATTACGCGCCGCCGGGTCTTGTTCAAAAATGACATCCACATCATCTTTCAATAACTTAAACATTTGTCTCGCTTCCTTTCTGATCCAAAATAAAAAGCGCCCCTGTCATATACATGACAGAGACGCTTAGTTGCGCGGTTCCACTCTGATTAAAAGAACAGCTCGTCCTTTTCTCTCGAAAGCCTATAACGCAGGCAAAACGTCTGGTCTACTTGATTCGACTCAGCACTCGGAGAGGCATTTCGATGCGGCAGCGGCTCGGATCCCTTTCAGCCGATGAGGATCTTCTCTTGAGAGCTTGCTGCATGTACTTCTTCTCGTCAACGTTTTATAGATGGTAAATCTATTTTACACCGTCAGCCTAATAAGTCAATGTTAGGCACCTGCATATTGTGAAACACGGGCGATGGCTTTGTCTTTACCTAATAAAGAAATAGAGTCTGGCAATTCAGGTCCGTGCATTTGTCCGGTGATCACTACACGAATCGGCATGAATAGGTTTTTGCCCTTATGCCCTGTTGCTTTTTGAACGGCTTTGATTGCTGCTTTGATTTCAGCTGGCTCAAAATTTTCAAGTGCAGCTAGCTGTTCTTTAAAAGCCGTCATCACTTCTGGCACTTGCTCAGCAGCCAAAATTTCTTTTTCCGCTTCGCCATACGTCAATTCGTCAGTGAAAAACTGTTCAGACAGCTCAGTGATTTCTGCACCATAGCTCATTTGATCGTGGTACAAAGCAACTAGCTTATTAGCCCATTCTGTTTGCTCATCCGTCATTTCTTCTGGCAGTTTGCCTGCTTTTTGCAAATGCGGTAGAGACAATTTCACGACTTCTTCAAGCGGCAATTGCTTGATGTATTGGTTGTTCATCCACATTAATTTCTGTTTATCAAACATTGATGGTGATTTAGATAAGCGCTCCACATCAAAGATCCGAATAAATTCTTCTTTCGAGAAAATCTCTTCTTCACCTTCTGGAGACCAACCAAGTAGCCCAAAGAAATTAAATAAGGCTTCTGGAATGTACCCTAAATCTTTGTACTGCGAAATAAACTGCAAGATCGACTCGTCACGCTTCGATAATTTCTTGCGGTCTTCGTTGATGATTAACGTCATATGACCATAACTCGGGTAGTCCCAGCCAAATGCATCGTAAATCATCATTTGTCTTGGTGTGTTCGACAAATGCTCTTCGCCTCGGAAGACATGTGAGATTTTCATCAAATAATCATCGATAACAACTGCAAAGTTATACGTAGGAATACCGTTCGTTTTAACCATGACCCAGTCGCCAACATCTTTTGACTCAAATGAAATTTGCCCACGCACTAAGTCATTAAACTCATACGTAGTATTAGCCGGAACTTTTGCACGAAGAGTGAATGTTTTTCCTGCTGTTTCTTTTTCAGCAACTTCTTCGGCTGTTAAATTGCGACAAGTGCCACTGTATTGTGGTGCTGCAATACCAGATGCTTTTTGTGCATCGCGTTCTGTTTCCAACTCTTCAGGCGTACAGAAACATTTATAAGCCAATCCTTTTTCAAGCATTTTCTCAGAATGCTCTTGATACGTATCCAACCGTTCCATTTGACGGTAAGGACCATATTCTCCGCCAATATCAATTGATTCATCGTGTTCAATACCTAACCATTTTAAATTATCCAACTGCGACATGATCCCGGTTTCAATGTTACGAGCCGTATCTGTATCTTCAATACGGATAATGAATTTACCATTATTGTGGCGTGCAAATAAATAGTTAAATAGAGCTGTACGGGCGCCTCCAATATGCAGGTGACCTGTAGGACTCGGTGCATAACGTACGCGTACTTCTTGTG
The DNA here is from genome assembly GCF_008369335.1 of Planococcus sp. ANT_H30. NCBI lineage: Bacteria > Bacillati > Bacillota > Bacilli > Caryophanales > Caryophanaceae > Planococcus > Planococcus sp. ANT_H30. Next base: position 56,344 of record NZ_VOBJ01000013.1, read on the forward strand.
TCATTTAATTTCCTCCTAAAATGTCTTATCCTTCTGCTATTCTATCACTCCGGGACATCAAGTGAAACCGGACGTTTTGTTAACAAAATCACTGCTAATGAAGCAATTCCTTCTTCACGTCCAGTAAATCCAAGATGCTCTGAAGTCGTGGCTTTGACGTTTACCTGCGAAACATCAGCTTCTAATAAGGTCGCAATCGATTCACGCATTTGCTCAATGTAAGGGGCCAATTTCGGCTTTTGCGCAATAACTGTGCAATCAATATTGCCGAGCTCATAGCCTTGTTCTTTCACATATTCCCAAATATGCGTTAACAGTTTGCGGGAATCAGCATCTTTAAATTCTGGATCTGTGTCTGGGAAATGCTTGCCAATGTCGCCTCCACCTATCGCGCCAAGTGCTGCATCTGTGATGGTATGCAATAAAACATCCGCATCTGAATGACCAAGCAATCCTTTGTGATGTTCAATTTCAATACCCCCCAAAATAAATGGGCGTCCTTCAACTAATTGATGCACATCATACCCTTGTCCAATTCGAATCATTTTTGTTCCTCCTGTAAGCGACTTTCCAGAATAGCTTTTCCATAAATCAAATCATCTGGCGTCGTCATTTTAATATTTTCGTATGTACTTTCAACAATCGCTACGGGTTGGTTTAAACGCTCAACAAGCATCGCCTCATCAGTTCCCATAAATCCATCTTTGTGGGCTATGCGTGCTGCTTCTAAGATCAACGAGTAGCGGAATGCCTGTGGTGTTTGAATCATCCATAATTGATTGCGGTCAACTGTTTCTGTGATTACACCGTTTTCGGCTTTCTTGATCGTATCTTTTACCGGTACAGCAGCAATAGCCGCTCCTGATTGTTGGGCCGTTTCTGCTAATTGCGCAATTACTTTTTGATCGATAAAAGGTCGTGCTGCATCGTGAACCAAAACAACGCCACAAGGTGGAATCACTTCAAGACAGGCTCTAACGCTATCTTGCCGTTCTACTCCCCCTGTAGCGTAACCTTGTACTTTTGTCAGATTGTAGCGTTTTACATAGTCCTCTATCAATTCCTGCTCCTGCTCTTTGACCGCCAGCCAAATAGCATCACAATTGGGATCTTGCTGAAAAACGTCTAACGTATAAAGAAAAATGGGCTTGCCAAAAAGTTCGAGTAGTAATTTATTTTTATCAGCTTTCATTCGTTTCCCACTGCCAGCAGCAGGTAAGACCACTGTATAATTCATCGAAAAACATCCTTATCCTTATGTTGCACGTTATTTGCCTTCACGCGGTTTGGCGAAAATCATTCGTCCTGCAGAAGTCTGCAATACACTCGTTACTGTCACATTGATCGCCTGACCAATAAATCCTTTGCCGCCTTCAATGACAATCATTGTCCCATCGTCTAAATAAGCGACACCTTGATTTTGCTCTTTGCCGTCTTTAATAACCACGACGTGCATATCTTCTCCTGGAATCACGACAGGTTTTACAGCATTAGCTAAATCATTAATATTCAAAACAGGAACATTATGAAGTTCACACACTTTATTGAGGTTAAAATCGTTGGTCACGACTTTGCCGCCCATTTTCTTCGCAGCGCGCATCAATTTTAAATCGACTTCGCTCACTTCGTCAAAACTTTCTTCTGTGATCATAATCGCATCGACACGTTCGCTTTGAAGCCGTTTTAAAATATCCAACCCACGTCTGCCTCGCGTACGTTTTAAGGTATCGGAAGAATCGGCAATATGTTGCAACTCAGACAACACAAATTGCGGCACAACAAACGTACCTTCCATAAAACCGGTTGCTGAGATATCGGCAATCCGACCATCGATGATGACACTCGTATCAAGCAATTTATAAGAAACTTTTTCAACAGGCTCTTCTGGCTCTGGCTTTTTCGCTGGTGCAAATCTAGCCGGCGTCAACATAGACAACATTTCTTCACGTTTTTTAAATCCTACCTGGAAACCTAAATAGCCAAGTACTACAGAAAGCACTAAAGGTGCCACTGTCGCAACTAGAAGAATATCAACCGTACTCAGTGCAAAGCCAACTAGGAAAGCTACTACAAGACCAATGACCATTCCTATCGTCCCGAACAACAGATCCGGTGTTGGAGTACGTAGCAATTTCTCTTCCATCCATTTCATAAAATTGATTAGCGAATCGACAAATAATAAAGACAGTAAGAAAAAAACAAGAGCCCCCACAATTGCCGCTACGTAAGGGTTGCTGATCCACGGATTGTCGAGAAGGGGAATAAGTTCAAATGCAGATGGCAATAATAAAATTCCGATTGTCGCACCAATAAGTAAAAACATAATTTGAATAATAGGTCTTAGCATAAGCTCCACCTCCTTTTTTTAATTATACACATTTTAAAACGAGAACGCTCCAATGACACCTGTTTAGAAATAAAAGGAGGCAAAATCGCCTCCTTACTGTGGAAAAATTTCTTTTAATGCATCGTTAACACTTTCTACACCGACTACGCGAATTCCTTCTGGATAATCCCAACCACCTAAATTAGATGCTGGAATAATCGCACGCTTAAAGCCTAGTTTTGCTGCTTCTTGAACGCGCTGCTCAATACGCGATACGCGTCTAACTTCACCAGTCAATCCGACCTCTCCAATAATACAATCATAAACGTTTGGCGCTTTGTCTCGGAAACTTGAAACAATACTTGCCAATACAGCCAAATCAATCGCTGGTTCGTCAAGCTTTACGCCACCTGCAACTTTAATGTACGCGTCTTGCGCTTGCAAAAGCATACCAACGCGCTTTTCTAGAACCGCCATCAATAAGGTCACTCGATTGACGTCAATTCCCGTCGCCATCCGTTTCGGATAATTAAAACTTGAAGGAGTCACCAATGCTTGAATTTCAACTAAAATCGGCCGTGTTCCTTCCATTGAAGCGACGACTGTTGAGCCTGCCGAACCACTCGACCGCTCTTGTAAAAATAGTTCTGATGGATTCAACACTTCTTTTAATCCACTTTGAAGCATTTCAAAAATCGCGATTTCATTTGTTGAACCAAAACGGTTTTTCACACTGCGTAAAATGCGGTAAGTGTGGTGGCGTTCGCCTTCAAAATACAACACCGTATCTACCATATGTTCCAAAATCCGAGGTCCTGCAATTTGCCCTTCTTTGGTTACGTGTCCCACTAGAAAAATGGCAATATTTTTTGTTTTAGCGATTCGCATTAATTCTGCCGTACTTTCTCTTACTTGCGTCACACTCCCCGGTGCAGAGGTGACTTCTGGGTGGTGAACAGTCTGAATTGAATCGATAATAACAAAATCAGGTGCTACATCTTCAATCGTGTGATGAATCAATTCAAGATTTGTTTCAGCGTAGATAAATAACTCAGAAGATGATGCATCTAAACGCTCTGCACGCAATTTAGTTTGTCTAATCGATTCTTCTCCGGAAATATATAATACCCGGTTCCCACTATTTGCAAGCATCGCAGAAACCTGCAACAGCAACGTTGATTTCCCGATACCGGGGTCTCCTCCAATAAGTACCAGTGATCCAGGTACAATCCCACCACCCAGCACACGGTTTAATTCGCTGAGCTCTGTTTCTACTCGTGGTTCATCTTGCGTTTCAATGGCATTGATCGGTATCGCTTTTTGAGGAACCGCCGCACTATGCTGAAAAGCACCACGCGTCCCTTTAGGAGCAGCCACTTCTACTTCTTCAGTCATCGTATTCCACGCTGCACAGCCCGGACATTTCCCCATCCATCTAGCCGATTCATAGCCACACGACTGACAAATAAATTTCGTCTTTTTCTTAGCCATGTGTACCTCCTTAAATAGAAAAACCGCTCGCCGGAAAGTGACTCCGGAGAGCGGAATGTTCTTATTGTTTTTCTATTGCTACTTCTTTTTCTTTTTCAGACTCACTTGTACGAACGACAAATTCATCACCTTCTACATCAAAAATCATTTTTTGACCTGACAGAGCCGTGCCTTTTAATAGCTCTTCTGACAAACGATCTTCTACGTGTTTTTGAAGTGAACGACGCAGTGGACGAGCTCCATACTCTGGGTCATATCCTTCTTTCGCCACTTTTTCAAGCGCTGCTTCTGTTAACTCCAAATCGATATCCTGCTCTTTCAAGCGATCGACCAATTGTTTTGTCATCAACGTCACAATCTCTCTCAAGTTTTCTTTTTCAAGAGAATGGAAGACGATCATGTCATCTACACGGTTTAAGAACTCTGGGCGGAATGCTTTTTTCAATTCAGCAAGCATTTTCCCTTTCATGTCCTTATAATCCGTTTTTGCATCATCCAAATTAAAGCCAACGTATTTATTGTATTTTAGCTCTTCTGCCCCGACGTTTGAAGTCATAATAATGACCGTATTACGGAAATCGACTCTGCGACCTTTTGAATCCGTCAATCGACCATCTTCAAGAACTTGCAATAGAATGTTGAAGACATCTGGATGAGCTTTTTCAATTTCATCAAGCAGGACGACTGAATAAGGCTTTCTGCGAACTTTCTCCGTCAACTGTCCGCCTTCTTCATAACCCACATAACCTGGAGGCGAACCGACTAGACGAGAAGTCGAATGTCTTTCCATGTATTCAGACATGTCGATACGAATCATCGCTTCTTCATCGCCAAACATAGACTCAGCTAGGGCACGTGCTAATTCCGTTTTACCAACACCGGTTGGTCCAAGGAAAATGAACGATCCAATTGGACGTTTTGGATCTTTCAATCCTGCACGGGCACGTCGGATAGCTTTTGAAATAGACGTCACGGCTTCATTTTGTCCAATCACACGGTTATGAAGAATAGACTCCAAGTTCAATAATTTATCCGATTCTGTTTGTGCTAGTTTCGATACCGGAATACCGGTCCACATAGACACGACTTTCGCAATATCTTCTACTGTCACTTCAGACTCTTCTTTGCCTTGTTTTTCTTTCCATTCTTTTTTCGTTTTGTCTAATTGGTTTTGCAATTTCTGTTCTGCATCACGTAGCGAAGCCGCTTTTTCAAACTCTTGGCTTTGAACTGCTTCATTTTTCTCAGAACGTGCTGCTTCTAATCGAGATTCCAACTCTTTTAAATCTGGTGGAGTCGTATACGAACGAAGTCTTACTTTCGATCCAGCCTCATCAATCAAGTCAATCGCTTTATCCGGCAAGAAACGATCCGAAATGTAGCGATCCGACATTTTAGCTGCTGCTTCAATTGCTTCATCGGTAATTTTCACACGGTGATGCGCTTCATAACGATCACGCAAGCCACGGATAATTTGAATTGATTCTTCTACTGAAGGCTCATCTACTTGAATTGGCTGGAAACGACGCTCAAGAGCTGCATCTTTTTCAATGTATTTGCGGTACTCATCTAACGTTGTCGCACCAATACACTGAAGTTCCCCGCGTGATAGTGACGGTTTTAAAATATTAGATGCATCAATTGCACCTTCTGCACCGCCAGCACCGATTAATGTATGAAGCTCATCGATAAACAGAATCACATTCCCTGCCTGACGAATTTCATCCATCACTTTTTTCAATCGATCTTCAAATTCACCACGGTATTTTGTTCCAGCAACTACTGTCCCCATATCCAAAACCATAACGCGCTTGTCGCGCAACGTTTCTGGAATTTCGTTGTTAACGATTTGCTGAGCCAATCCTTCAGCAATCGCTGTTTTACCAACACCAGGCTCACCAATTAACACCGGGTTGTTTTTTGTTCTACGGCTCAACACTTCAATGACACGTGTAATCTCATCACTTCTGCCGATTACAGGATCTAATCCACCTTCACGAGCGACTTGCGTTAAATCACGAGCTAAGCCGTCTAAAGTTGGTGTGTTTGCCGAAGCATTCGGACTCGTACCTGTTGATGCCTGCTCATTGCTCCCTAGAAGCTGCAACACTTGCTGGCGCGCCTTATTCAAGCTAACACCTGCATTTCCTAACACACGAGCCGCAACGCCTTCTCCTTCACGAATAAGCGCTAACAGTAAATGCTCTGTACCTATATAAGAATGGCCCAATTTACGGGACTCATCAACTGACAACTCAATCACTTTTTTTGCTCTTGGCGTGTAATGAACGATTGGACCAACGTCTTTTTCGCCAACACCCACTAATTCTTTAACACCTTCTTCGATCAACTGTGTGTTCACTTCAATCGCTTCTAGAGCTTTTGCGGCAATACCGCCACCTTCACGAATCAAACCGAGAAGAATATGCTCTGTACCGATTGATTCATGTTTCATGCGAATGGCCTCTTCTTGAGCTAATTGAAGAACTTTTTGTGCGCGTTGTGTAAATCGATTAAACATCATGCAAGATCCTCTCCTTCACTATTCATATCTATTTTATTCAATCGCTCCCGGAACAACTTCGCCCGGGCAAAGTCACGTTCTTTCGGTTGCAGTGGCTTGTCTGCATATTGCTGCAGAAATGCTGGCTGCATAAAAATCATTAATTCATTCAAAATCGACATATTCATATTTTGAATCATCTTTAAATCAATACCCAATCGAACATCTGACAGACAAGTCGCAGCTTCTTCCGTCGTCAGCAGTCTCGAATGGGTAAGAACACCAAGCGAACGATACACCCGGTCCTCTAACATTAAAGGTGAGTTTAACAATATGGCTTCACGTGCTTTACGTTCTTGCTGGATAATCTGTTCTGTCATATTCTCCAAATCTTGAAGAATTTCATATTCTGATTTACCAAGCGTTAATTGATTGGATATTTGATAAACATTTCCTAACGCCTCGCTACCTTCTCCATAAATGCCACGTACTACCATACCAAGCCTTGAGATCGCGGGAATAATCCGTTGAATCTGATGAGACATAGTCAAAGCCGGTAAATGAAGCATAACCGAAGCTCTCATTCCAGTGCCAACATTGGTCGGACAGCTAGTCAGATACCCATACTTCTCATGAAAGGCATAAGACAAATTCTTTTCTAGTAACGTATCTAGTTCACTTGCTATTTGATAAGCTTTTTGAAGCTGAAATCCAGATTGCAAGCTTTGAATCCGCAAATGATCTTCTTCATTTACCATAATACTCAACTCTTCGTTTTCAGACAATAAAACAGAGCCCGGGTGATAGCTATTCATAAGGTAAGGACTAATTAAATGTTTTTCTACAAGCACTTCTTTTTGTAATTGGGCAAGTTCGTCAATATTGATATGGCTAAAAGTATAATCTAACTCACTACCTTTATCTAATAATACAGAGGAAATTTCTTTATCCACTTTAAGTGCTTCGTCTTCTGTAAAGGCATAAGGGAACTTAAAATCATTCAAATTTCTAGCTAATCTAATTCTTGTACTCATTGCAATATCTACATTGCTACCATCATTGGCCATCCAGCTGCTTGCCCGAGGTTGGAGAAACCGTTCAACTGCCATCTGGTGAACCTCCCTCAAGCGTTACGTTTAATCGTTTTACCTCGTCTCTTAATCTTGCAGCTTCTTCAAATTCTTCTTCTTGAATTGATACCTGCATTTGCTTTCGAAGTTTTTCAATCTCTTTTTTAATTTTTAACGTTGATCCGTAAGAAGCGGGTATTTTTCCCGTATGTTCTGTATTGCCATTATGAAATCGCTTGAATATTTCATTGAGTTGTGACGAAAATGTATCATAACAGGAAGCACATCCAAATTTTCCAAGCTTTAGAAAATGTGAAAAAGTAAAGCCACAAGAAGGACAAATAGCCACTTCTTTTTTGGGCCTGCTAATAGTCGCTTGCGAATTAGGGAACCAATTCGATAATAGTTGGTGAATAGCTAATGGATCCTGTTCAAAAGCAATATTGATACTATGATTTTCAGCAGCACAGATATGGCATAACTGAAGCTCCATCACCTGTCCTAGCTGCTGTTTTTTCACTATTACTGATGCAGAACGTTCTCCGCACTGGGTACAAATCATCTTTTCACCTCTTTAAGTGTTCGATTCATATTTAATTGTAAAAAGCATCGCTATAAGAATCCGTGCACGGACTTCATCACGTATCGGAAGAGCCAACAGAAGAGTTGAACGATCTACTGCGCTTAGAATTAGTTTTGCCTCTCGTTTAGAAACAATCTCTTCATCCAGTAGCCTAAAAACAATGTCTTCTGCCATTACTTGAGTAGCTCCATGTTCCAACCTCTGTATTACTTCTGCAATTACGTCTGATTTTTGATGAAGTCTAATTCTCTTAATACGAATATATCCACCGCCGCCACGCTTACTTTCTACTAAATACCCACGATCAACAGTGAATCGAGTATTAATGACATAATTTATTTGAGAAGGAACACATTGAAATTTTTCAGCAACTTCACTGCGTTTAATTTCAATATGATCTCTCTCGCTTAATTCGATAACTTGTCTTAAATAACCTTCAATTACATCCGAAATGTTTCGCACCGTCTTCACCTCTTTAATACATAATATGATGAAATTGACTTTGACTATATTTGACTTAATTATACACCAAGCTTTTTAGAGATATCAAATAGTAAGTATCGAAAGTATTACTCACACCGATTGTAAACTTAAGTTCGACAACTAAAAAAGCCATTCGTAGTAAATTCACTATGTATTTTCCGACCAAAGAAAAATAGAGGAGCGATCACGGATGAACCGGTGATGATAGAAGCCTCCCCCCTTTAGCATATACCTGTGGCGCAAATTGCCAAACGTCTGAATCGCTTCCTGCAGCCAATTACAATGTCATCAATTTCCTGAAACCGAGCCACTCAACCCGCGATTATTAAACCTAGTCCCAAAAACAAGAAACTCTGTGGGCGCCTTTTAGTTGTTTTACCGAAGTAATAAAAAATCTATATCAAAAACTTGGTAGCTCAGGACTGAACACTAGACGTCACTCTAGGCCACGCAGAGATGATTCCATTCGCACGCTCTAGCGCATGTTCAAAAGGCGGTTTCTTGATGTTGCCGCACCCAATACAAGGGAAACGAAAGCTCAACGGCTACCAGGAACGCCGATGCAATAGGCGTTCCAACGGCATATTTCTGAAAGAAAAGCCAATTATCCTTCGTTCCAAAAAAAGTTCGAGCATATCCGAGGCAACACCATTGCAGGCGCTCCCCACAAAAGTGCAGTAATCACACAGGTTGAAAGACTGACGAAAGTGATCATCGCCTTGGTACCTGCAGGACGTAAGCCGTGAGGTATTAAATCCGCGTTGAATAAATGGTTTCAAAGAGTTCCAAGAAATTTGTTTAATTCCATCAAGTTTGATTGTGGCAAGGAATTTTCCAATTGGAACCATAGTGCGACCGGTACGACATATCGATTTATTTTGCGGATATTGGCCCGCCTTCCCAGCGCGCCTTGAATGAACATTCCAATAAACTCCTTTGTAAAGATGGATTGCAGGCAGATGGATTAATCATTTCTACGATGACTGACTAACGGAATCAATTTTTAAAAAACCCTTGAAGCAATTCAGCTTCAAGACTCTTTACTCACTGTTCTATTTCGAAATATCAGCTACATTTCTTATTGAAGTACTATCAGTAGACCCAATAAAGATGAAGGCATCATTCTTCATTTTCTTCAATAAACATACTTAACTTATCAACTACCATTTTTTATCGCGCTCTAATTTTTTCCATACAAAAAAGCCGTTACCGGAATCGGTAACGACTTTTTTTCATGTGCCCAGCGACGTCTTACTCTCACAGGGGGAAACCCCCAACTACCATCAGCGCAAAAGAGCTTAACTGCCGTGTTCGGGATGGGAACGGGTGTGGCCTCTTTGCCATCATCACTGGA
>NZ_VOBJ01000014.1:0-50459 GCF_008369335.1 Planococcus sp. ANT_H30
AGGCCACACCCGTTCCCATCCCGAACACGGCAGTTAAGCTCTTTTGCGCTGATGGTAGTTGGGGGTTTCCCCCTGTGAGAGTAAGACGTCGCTGGGCACATGAAAAAAGTCGTTACCGATTCCGGTAGCGGCTTTTTTGTATGGAAAAAATTAATAACATAGTTAGGCTATTCAGGCTCCGACTCACCGTTCTTGGCTGGAGTTGCTATAATGAAAGTAATTAATCAATGTGAGGATGAAAATTTATGACGCAACGACGCCCAATCGTAGATGCATTAATCCAATTTCAAAAAAGACAGCCTGTTTCTTTTCATGTACCCGGCCATAAGCATGGGATTTTATCAGGATTACCAGAAGAAATCCAATCAGCACTGTCCTACGACGTGACGGAACTGTCAGATTTGGATGATCTGCATTATCCACAAGGCATCATTCAAGAAGCGCAGCTTTTATTGGCGGAGGCTTATGGAGCGAAAAGGAGCTTCTTGTTGGTAAACGGCTCGACTGTAGGAAATTTGGCCATGGTTCATGCAGCGTGTGAAGAAGGGGATGTCGTTATTGTTCAGCGCAATTCGCATAAGTCCATTTTTCATGCACTAGAGCTTGCATGCGTGCGTCCAGTTTACGTTTCACCACAATGGGACGAAGAGTCTATGACGGCCGCTGCGGTCTCTCTTAACGCAATAGAATCAGCGCTAGAGGAATATCCGGAAGCAAAGGCAGTCGTGCTGACCTATCCCAATTACTACGGAATTGTATCCCGAGAGCTTGCTGCTATTATTTCTCTGTGCCACGAGAAAAACATTGCGGTTTTAGTAGACGAAGCGCACGGTGCTCATTTTCAAGTAGGATTACCGTTCCCGACTTCAGCTTTAGAATTAGGTGCAGATGTAGTAGTCCAGTCAGCGCATAAAACCTTGCCAGCGATGACAATGGGATCATTTTTGCATATGGGTAGTGACCGCATAAATGTAAAAAAAATTCAAAAATATTTGCGAATGTATCAATCAAGCAGTCCGTCTTATTTGATCCTGGCTTCTTTGGATGATGCACGCTCATATCTTCAAAACTATTCGCAACCGGATATCCGAATGTTTAATGAAAAGCGCGATCGCTTTCTTAGCAGCTTGCGTATGATTCCACATCTAACAGTGGTGGAGTCCGATGACCCATTGAAAATTATGATGCGAGTAGATCATCATAGTGGCTATCAATTAAAACAAAAACTAGAGCAAGTTGGAATCGAAGTGGAATTGGCTGATCTTTTTCAAGTGCTCCTAATTTTACCATTGTTAAAGCAGTGGCATACTTACCCGTTTGCAGAAATTCGTAGTCGTTTAAAAGAAGCTATATCAATGCTTGAAGATGAAGAAAGGCAAGAAACAAAATTAGGACTAACAAAATTCGTCGATGTAACGGTTCCGGAATTGTCTTTTGAAGAAATTGATGTGGCGGACCAAGAGTGGGTTTCGTATACACAAGTGATTGGTCGAATTGCTGCAGGTATGGTGATTCCATATCCACCCGGAATTCCACTCATAGTCGCTGGTGAAAAGTGGACATTGGCCAAAGTGGAAGAGTTGATGAATCATCTGGCTTCAAATGCGCAAATTCAAGGAGATCATCGTTTAGAGTCTAAGCAATTATCGGTACTTCAACAAGGAGATCCAGTAATAAGTAAGGGATAGAGGGTATACTGTACTATCGTTTTAAATAGAGTAGGATGAGGGGGATTTTCATGGCTCAAGAAAAATACGCAATTATTGATATTGGTTCAAATACCATCCGACTTGTTATCTATACACGAGACAAAAGTGGTCGTTTTACTGAAAGTGAGAACGTGAAGGCCGTGGCTCGTCTCCGCAGCTACTTGAACGAAGAAAATATTTTAGAACAAGAAGGAATCGATATACTAATCAAGACCCTGAAAAGTTTTCAAGGAGTTACGCGCCATCATCAACTTGAAGCTATCAAATGTGTGGCTACAGCAGCAGTTCGTCAAGCAGTAAATCAAGATGACATTATAAAGGCAGTACAGAGCGAAACCGACTTTTCAATCCGTATCCTTTCTGAATTTGAAGAAGCGAATTATGGATACCTAGCAGTCGTCAACTCGACACCATTTACTAGTGGCATCACGGTAGATATCGGTGGAGGTAGTACAGAGATTACGTACTTTAAGAATCGCCAGCTGATTTACTTTTATAGTTTTCCATTTGGTGTGTTGTCCTTGAAAGAGCAATTTATTGAAGGGGATATGCCGACAAAAGAGGAATTGCGTGAGTTACGATCGTTTTTAAAAGAACAGTTTGATCAGTTAGAATGGCTAAATGACAAACGCTTACCGCTGATTGGAATTGGAGGAAGTGCTCGAAATTTAGCACAAATCCATCAGGAGCACATTGAATACCCATTTTCTGGCGTTCATCAATATGTCATGAGTAAAGACGATGTTGAGGACATTAACGAGTTGTTCAATTCTCTTGAGTTTTCGGAATTACAGCGACTAGAGGGATTATCAAAGGATCGTGCGGATATTATCATTCCAGCTGTAGAAGTATTTCGTTACTTAATGGAATTGATTGATACAAAGCAGTTTGCTCTTAGTAGAAAAGGGTTGCGAGATGGTGTTTTCTATGAAGAGACGACCAAGGGCTTCGATTTATCCGTATTCCCAAATGTCGTGGAAGAAAGTTTCCATGAGCTGGCTGTCGATTATGACATTAATTTAACACATGCATTTCATGTCAGCACGAGTGCAATGCTAATTTCAAAAGAGCTAGAGAAATTGGGCTTGTTATCGTTGGACGAGCAGGATGACAAACGCTTAAAGTTAAGCAGCGCCTTATATAATTTGGGCAGTTACATCGATTCAGAATCGAGTCACCAGCATACATTTTATCTATTGAGTAACAGGACCATTGATGGCTTGCTTCATAAAGAACGAGTCATTATCGCATTGATGGCTTCGTTTAAAAATCGAAATGTCTTTAAGCGCAATGTGGCTCTTTACGAAGAGTGGTTTACCAAAGATGAATTAGCCAAATACACGCTGCTCGGAGCTATTATTAAAGTGGCTTATAGTTTAAATGCGACGAAACGAGACATTGTGGAGACGATCGCAGTAGAAGAAAAAGATGACGTGCTTGTTTTTTCTGTTCACTGTCGTGAAGACTGGAAACCGGAGCAATACCAAGTAGAAAAACAGAAAAAGCATGTGGAAAAACAACTGAAAAAATCAGTAGAATTTAAATTTGATAGCTAATCAATCGTTTAAAGGTGAATCTCATTTTAGTACAAGGGATAGTCTGAATAAAATATAAGTAAAAAGGAGATTCAAAATTGGAGACGCAGAAAAAAAAGAACGTCGAACTCAAAAATCCGGCTTATTATAATAATCGTGAGTTGAGCTGGCTTGCTTTTAATGAACGTGTTCTACAAGAAGCATTCGATAAAAAAAATCCTTTACTTGAACGGCTTAAATTTTTGGCGATTTTCAGCTCTAATTTAGATGAATTTTTTATGGTTCGTGTAGCAGGTTTGCAGGATCAAGTGAAAGTTGGATTTACGAAGCCTGAAAATAAAGCTGGAATGACCCCTAAGCAACAACTAAATGAAATCGCAAAAAAGACTCATCAGCTTGTCGAGTTACAATATGAAGCTTTACAAAACACGTTATTGCCAAAGCTTCAAAAAGAGCATGTGGAATTTGTGAAAACAGCAGACTTAGACACCAATCAGTTGGACGAATTAGAACGATACTTTGAAGAATATATTTTTCCAGTACTGACGCCTATGGCCATCGATGCTTATCGAACTTTTCCAATGCTGTTGAACAAAAGCATCAACTTAGCGGTGAGGTTGGAAGACGAGGAAAAAAGAGACGAAGAAGGACAGAAAATTGCCATCGTTCAAGTTCCTGCTGTATTAGAACGATTTGTCCGTTTACAGTCAGAGAAAGGCAGTTTAAAATTTGTTTTGTTAGAAGACGTTATTAGTTTCTTTATTCGCAAGCTTTTTCATGGCTTTAAAGTAGTATCGGTATCGGTGTTTCGGATTACCCGTAATGCCGATATGACCATTCACGAAGAAGGCGCGCGCGACTTGCTGAAGGAAATTGAAGAGGAACTCCGTAAACGAAAATGGGGAGCGGCTGTCCGTCTGGAAATTCAACAACCTGGATTTGATGACGTTATTTTAGACTACTTGACAGACGAGTTAGAGGTCGATAAAAAAGATGTCTACTTCATTGAAGGTTTTTTAGATGTAACGGTTTTTTTCAACTTTTATAAACAGATGGCCCCTACTTGGGAGCAGTTGGTTTTTGAAGGAAAGGTATCGCAGCTGCCGGTAGGAATGGAAACTGGCAAACAAATTTTTCAGAAAATTAGCGAGCAAGACGTTTTTCTTCATCACCCATACGAATCCTTTGAGCCCGTCGTTCAATTTATTTCAGAAGCTGCAGATGATCCGAACGTACTGGCGATCAAACAAACTTTATACCGTGTTAGCGGAGATTCACCAGTTATCAAGGCATTAAAAAGAGCGGCAGAAAATGGCAAGCAAGTAACGGTGCTAGTAGAATTAAAAGCGCGTTTTGATGAGGAAAACAATGTGCAATGGGCAAAAGAGCTGGAGAAAGCAGGATGTCATGTTATTTACGGCATGACTCACTTGAAAACCCACAGTAAAATCACGCTAGTAGTCCGAAAAAAAGAAGATAAAATTGAACGCTTTGTTCATTTAGGTACGGGGAATTACAATGACCAAACGGCTAAAATCTATACTGATATGAGTTTGTTCACGTCGAAAAGACAGTTCGGAATTGATGCGACTAATTTTTTCAACTATTTGAGCGGCTATACGGAAAAACCTGAGTTCCATTATTTATCGGTAGCGCCTTTTACAATTCGTACAGACATTATTGACTTGATTGATGCTGAAATCCGCTTTCAAAAAAAGCATGGAACCGGTCGGATTATAGCGAAGATGAACTCATTGACAGACAAACTCATTATTATGAAACTGTATGAAGCATCGAATGCTGGAGTGAAGGTCGAGTTAATCGTCAGAGGAATTTGCTGTTTACGACCAGGTATTTCAGATGTCAGCGAAAATATTCAAGTACGAAGCATTGTAGGGAGCTTATTGGAACATAGCCGCATCTATTTTTTCAATCATAACGGCAAAGAAAAGACGTTTTTATCCTCAGCTGATATGATGACGCGGAATTTGAACAACCGTATCGAAATTTTGTTTCCAATAGTTGATGAAACGATTAAAAAACAAGTTAAAACCATACTTGAATTGGGACTTGCGGACAATGTTAAAGCGAGAAGGCAGGATGCGACTGGTGTATATCATTACGTATCACGAAAAAATGATGAGCCGGCAATAGATAGCCAAAAAGAGTTATTCCGAAGAGCTTATCAAGTGGCAGAAGATGAAGAATAAAGCTGTTGTTTAGTTATATCGTCATTACTGGTCACTATAAAAGGAGTACTTTTTCGTGTATAGTATAAAGAGCTCAAAACAGCAACTGAAGATTAATTTCATGAAATAAGGTGAATAGGAAATGAGTTATTTGATCAATCTGGAAGGCGGAGAGGGATCAGGCAAGTCGACGGTCTTAAAAATGCTAGCAGATGCACTAATAGAAAAAG
Source organism: Planococcus sp. ANT_H30 (assembly GCF_008369335.1). NCBI lineage: Bacteria > Bacillati > Bacillota > Bacilli > Caryophanales > Caryophanaceae > Planococcus > Planococcus sp. ANT_H30. The sequence goes on from NZ_VOBJ01000014.1 coordinate 5,664, forward strand.
GATTTTCCGTTGTCTGCACAAGAGAACCAGGAGGCATTGATATTGCCGAACAAATCCGTGAGGTCATTTTAAATCGACAAAACACTGCGATGGATGCGCGAACAGAAGCTTTGCTATATGCTGCAGCGAGAAGACAGCATTTAGTTGAAAAAATTATTCCCGCACTTGAAGCAGGAAGCATCGTTTTATGTGATCGTTACATCGATTCAAGTCTCGCGTACCAAGGCTATGCACGAGGAATCGGGATGGAAGAAATTTTTGCTATCAACAAATTCGCCATTGATGCGTACATGCCAGATTTAACTCTTTACTTTGACGTTAATCCGAAAGTAGGGATGGCCCGTATTGAAAAGGATGCACACCGGGAAATAAATCGACTAGATGTAGAGTCGATGAAGTTCCATTATAAAGTAAGAGAAGGTTACCTTTTGCTATTGAGTCAAAATCCAGAGCGTATTCGCTTGATCAATGCGGAAAATGAGCTAGAGAACGTTTTTTCAGATGCATTAGAAACAGCTATACGATTTATAGAAGAACGGCAAACGGCAGTTGATCCTTCTTGAGGAGCAGCTGTTTTTTTGTCAAACAGCTGTAAAGATGTACAGCGCGTAGCTTTGTTCATGTTATACTTATATAGAAGAAAGATAAAAAGGAGTGGATACTGATGAAACTCGTAGTAGCAGTTGTACAGGATCAAGACAGTAACCGATTATCCAATGCGTTAACAAAAAATGATTTCCGGGCTACAAAGCTTGCCAGTACAGGAGGGTTTTTGCGCTCAGGGAACACGACCTTTTTAATCGGTGTAGAAGATGATCTCATACCGAAGTTATTAGACTTGATTCGTGAAAATTGCCGATCACGCGAACAGATGGTAGCACCAGTGTCACCAATGGGCGGAAATGCTGACTCATATATTCCTTATCCAGTGGAAGTTGAAGTCGGAGGCGCAACTATTTTTGTCTTGCCGATCGAACAATTCCATCATTTTTAATCGATAAAAGACACGTGAATTTCCTAGCACCATAAATAATACCCGTGCTCCAATCGGAACACGGGATTTTTTACAAAGTCTGAAGGTGAAATTGATGCAAAAAACAACCGATGAATTTTTGGAAATGCAACCGGTAGTTATGAAACGACTACAAGGTGCTTATTCAAAAGAACGTCTAGCACATGCTTATCTATTCGAAGGGCCTGCAGGTTCAGGTAAAAAAGAGATTACTCATTTTTTCGTTAAGCTGCTGTTATGCGAAATACCTATTCAAAATGTTCCATGTGAAACATGTCGAAGTTGCCAACTTTATAATTCAGGCAATCATACAAATGTTGTTTTCATCGAACCAGATGGTCAAAACATTAAAATTGATCAAATTCGAGAATTGATTTTTAGATTGAATAAAACGGGCTTGAATACAGGTCGTAAAATATACGTAATTGAGCAGGCAGATCGGATGAATAATTCTTCTGCCAATGCTTTGCTGAAATTCTTGGAAGAACCAGAGTTTAACGTCACGGCAATTTTGTTGACGGAGCGACTGAATGCACTGATGAGTACAATCCGTTCTCGGTGTCAGTTAGTCTCGTTTCGTCCGTTGTCGCGACCAAAGTTAATGGAGAAGTTAATGGCTGAAGGAATGACTGAATCGATGGCTGCAACTGTCAGCATGCTAACACAAAGCGAAGAAGAAGCATTTACTTTAAGTCAGGATGAACAATTTGCACAAGCTAGAAAAACAGTGTTGAAACTAGTAGAAGTCGCTAGTATCAACGTTCATGAAGCTCTTTTAATGCTTCAGTCTGACTGGTTGCCATTATTTAAAGAAAAAGAAGATGCCGAAAGAGGTCTAGACATGTTATTATTTGCATATCGGGACATTGCTTCGGTAAAAGCAGGTCTTGAGACTGCACGCACATATCCAGACATGGAAGAAACTTGGAAGCAGATGGCTCTCCAACGCTCCTTTACGGTATTGTCCAGGCAGTTGCAGGCTATATTACAAGCCAAACAACAATTGCCGCGCAATATGAACCGGACGCTGTTGATGGAGCAGTTAATGCTGAATCTGCAGGAGGGGTAGCAATTGTATAATGTCATAGGTGTCCGCTTTAAGAAAGCGGGTAAAATATATTATTTCGATCCAGCTGAATTAGGGATTGAAAAAGACGATTACGTTATTGTCGAAACAGCACGAGGTGTAGAATACGGCAAAGTAGTGGTGCCAACGAAAACTGTTGGAGAAAACGATGTGGTTCTACCTTTAAAGCAAGTAGTAAGAATAGCGACTGAACGCGACCGCCAACAGGTGGAAGAAAATCGATTAGAAGCAAGTCGTGCTTTTGAACTGGGTACGGACAAAATCGAAGAGCATCGTTTAGACATGAAGCTAGTAGATGTCGAATATACCTTCGACCGCAATAAAGTCATTTTTTACTTTACAGCAGAGGGACGCGTGGATTTCCGGAACTTGGTCAAAGACTTGGCTTCCATTTTCCGTACACGCATCGAACTTCGCCAAATCGGCGTTCGTGATGAAGCGAAAATGCTTGGTGGTATCGGTCCTTGTGGTCGTATGCTTTGTTGTTCGACGTTCTTAGGTGATTTTGAACCAGTATCCATTAAAATGGCGAAAGATCAAAATCTATCGTTGAATCCTTCTAAAATCTCAGGCTTATGTGGCCGTTTGATGTGCTGCTTAAAATATGAGAACGATGAATACGAAACAGCGAAAAAAGAAATGCCAGACGTTGGTACACGAGTAACCACACCAGATGGCGATGGTCGTGTTGTTGGCATGAATATTTTAGAACGAGTGTTAAAAGTTCGTTTAACTGAGCAGGAACAAACACTTGAATATACATTAGATGAGATAATGGGCCAAGGAACGAGAGCGTGAGGTGGTTTAAGTGAAGGAAAAGAATTTTTTGGATACGGTTATGGAGTTTGAACAACAACTTCAATCCATGCAAGAGCAATTCAGCGAATTAAAAGCAGTCGTAGCTCGGACGATGGAAGAACATCATGCGCTGCAATTGGAAAATCATCATTTGCGTTCACGCTTAGATGAATTTCATAAAGCAGTACCTGAAGTAGCAGCTGTAGATCCTGTAAAATTAAAAAAAGCTGTTATGGACATCGGTGAAGGTTACGATAACTTAGCGCGTTTGTATCATGAAGGCTATCATGTCTGTAATGTACATTTCGGCAGTTCCCGAAAAGGTGACGATTGCCTGTTTTGTTTGTCATTCTTGAACAAGCAAAACTAAAAAGAACGTATTATCCAAATTTTAAAGAGAAAGGCTTCCGACACTCCGTGTGGCGGCAGCCTTTTGTTATGCTAGGAGTTGAATAAATGTTAGTGGATGATGAACGACTTGATTATTTATTAGCGGAAGACTTACGGATTATTCAAAGTCCATCGGTGTTTTCGTTTTCGTTAGACGCTGTTTTATTGGCGCGATTTGCTTATGTTCCGTTAAAACGAGGCACAATTGTAGATTTGTGTACAGGCAATGGGGCAATTCCTTTGTTTCTGAGCGCCCGTACAGAATCTCGGATTATTGGTGTGGAACTGCAAGAGCGCCTCGTTCATATGGCACGCCGCAGTGTCGCTTACAACGAGTTAGAAAGTCAGATTGATATTATTGAAGGCGACGTTAAAGATATGCCAAAACAATTAGGGTTTGAAAAATACGATGTCGTGACGTGTAACCCTCCTTATTTTCCAGCACACGAAATGAGTGATAAAAACATCAGTGAGCATATGGCAATTGCACGGCACGAACTATATCTAACATTAGATGAAGCCATTTTATCAGCGAGCCAATTGCTCAAGCAAGGCGGAAAAGCAGCATTTGTTCACCGTTCAGGCAGATTGATTGATTTGATTTCGGCAATGCGGGCAAATCGCTTAGAACCAAAACGGATTCGACTGGTCTATCCAAAAGCCGGCAAAGAAGCCAATACCCTCTTAATTGAAGGAATCAAAGATGGCAAGCCGGATTTGAAAATCTTGCCACCGCTTATTGTTTACGGAGAAGACGGGGAATACACTGAAGAAGTGCGTGAGTTATTGTATGGCGACAAATAAGCATTTTTTTTACGTTTTAGAATGTGCAGATCAATCGTACTATGCAGGTTATACTAATGATCTTGAAAAGCGACTAGCTGCACACAATGCTGGAAAAGGTGCAAAGTACACACGTGCTAAAGGACCGTCGAAGCTGATTTATCATGAATGCTTTGAGACAAAACAAGAGGCAATGAAAGCAGAATATGCCTTTAAGCAATTAACTAAAGGTAAAAAAATTCGTTATATTGCTGAAGAGAAGGAGAGCGGCAAATGAAATCTCAAAAAAGTTTTCAGCACAAAGAAGCAACACTGTATCTAGTAGCAACGCCTATTGGCAATCTAGAAGACATGACGATGCGCGCATTACGTATTTTAAAAGAAGTCGACATTATTGCAGCAGAAGATACGCGTAACACCAAAAACCTCTGCAATTACTTTGATATCCAAACAAAATTAGTTAGTTACCACGAGCATAATCAAGAAAGTGGCGGTTTTAAAATATTGTCTTATTTAGAACAAGGCAAATCTGTGGCGTTAGTTAGTGATGCAGGTATGCCCTGTATATCGGACCCAGGCGAAGATATTGTGAAACGAGCAGTTGCAGATGGCTTCCCTGTAGTGCCAATCCCAGGAGCCAATGCAGCACTCAGTGCGTTAATCGCTTCTGGAATTTCACCACAGCCGTTTTTATTTTACGGGTTCTTGTCACGCAATAAAAAGGATCGGCTAACTGAGCTGGAAGTACTAAGCCAAAAAGAAGAAACGCTTATTTTTTACGAAGCGCCGCACCGATTAAAAGAAAGCTTGAAAAGCATGCAAAAAGCAGTAGGTAACGAACGAAAAATTGTCTTGGCACGAGAAGTAACCAAGAAATTCGAAGAGTTTATAAGAGGCACAGTTGGAGAAGCTATTACATGGGCAGAAGAAAACGAAATTCGTGGTGAATTTTGTTTAGTCCTTGAAGGGAATGCCGACCCGGATCCTGTAGAAAACGTCAAATGGTGGGAAAACTTGTCCATTGAAGAACATGTTGATCAGTTGATGGAAACCAAAAGCCTGACATCGAAAGAAGCAATCAAAGAAGCAGCCATCGAGCGCCAATTATCAAAAAGAGAAGTATACCAGGCCTATCATACTTAGAAAAGCGCAAGCACCCATGTAGCTCTGCCGGGCGTAAGCCAGTCTGGCGAAGTGGCGTATTTTCAGCCGCACAGTCAGAATGGCTTACGACCCAAAGAGCTGGGTGCTGGAGTCTGGACAAAGAAAAGCGCAAGCACCCATGTAGCTCTGCGGGGCGTAAGCCAGTCTGGCGAAGTGCAAATACTTTCTATTTAGCAAATAAAAAACCGGATGCGCGGGCATCCGGTTTTTTTGAATATTACTTGTTTAAGTTGTTTTGAATTTCTTTTACTAACATTTCAGCGCCTTCAGAGCTTAAGATCAATTTACCGCCAACTAATTTCATGTTTTCGTCTGATACTTCGCCTGTCACTGCACACGTCATGTTGGGTAAATACTTTTTCAAGATAATCTTGTCGTCATCTACATATATTTCCAATGCGTCTTTCTCAGCGATTCCTAGAGTACGACGCAATTCGATTGGAATTACCACACGTCCTAACTCATCTACTTTACGAACAATACCTGTTGATTTCATAATAATAGTCCTCCTTTTAGTTTGTCAGTTAGATTCGTCAAAATTCGACATTTTCCACTTCTTGTAATAAATCATACCAACTACTGTCAATTAGGTCAATAAAAAACTATCGAAAAGATAATAAAAATTTATATTTAGTATTAATTTCATCTAGATTAGTTGAAAAAACGCTATTAATTAGACAAAGTAGCCCCAAAAGTAAAAAATTCCATTATAGACATGTTTAGTAACATGAAAACTTTACTTAAAAATGACTTTGTCGAATTGAAAGATTGTACAAAATTAGGGACTTGGTTAAAATAAGAACTATACAAAAAAACTGGAGGAATTTTTCGTGACTGCTAACAACACATTTTATTTGACTACACCGATTTATTACCCAAGCGGAAAATTTCACATTGGAACGGCGTATACGACAGTCGCTTCTGATGCCATGGCTCGCTATAAGCGATTGCGTGGATTTGATGTTCGATTTTTAACTGGAATGGATGAGCATGGTCAAAAAATCGAAGAAAAAGCGATAGAAGCAGGAAAAGCACCACAAGAGTTTGTGGATGAGATGGCAGAAGCTGCGAAACACGTTTGGTCGGTTATGGATATCACATACGATGATTTTATTCGCACGACAGAAAATCGCCATAAAGAAGGCGTGGAACGAATTTTTAAAACATTCCTCGACAACGGCGATATTTATAAAGGTCAGTATGAAGGCTGGTATTGTACACCTTGTGAATCGTTCTTCACGGAAAATCAGTTAGAAAACGGCAATTGTCCAGACTGTGGACGTCCGGTTCACAAAGTAAAAGAAGAATCGTATTTCTTTAATATGAAAAAATACGCTGCACGTCTTCTTGACTACTACGAAAACAATGTTGAATTTATTGAACCAGAATCGCGTAAAAACGAAATGATCAATAACTTCATCAAACCGGGATTAGAAGATTTATCGGTTTCACGAACTTCTTTTGACTGGGGCATTCCGGTTCCTGGGGATCCGAAGCACGTTATTTATGTGTGGGTCGATGCTTTGTCGAATTACATTACGTCGCTTGGCTACGGTTCAAAAGACGATAGCTTATTTAATAAGTATTGGCCAGCTGATGTTCATGTAGTAGGGAAAGATATTGTTCGTTTCCACACGATTTATTGGCCGATTTTCTTAATGGCTTTAGATTTGCCATTGCCGAAAAAAGTTTTCGCACACGGTTTTATTATGATGAAAGACGGTAAAATGTCGAAATCCAAAGGCAATGTCGTCTATCCAGAAATGCTTGTTGAGCGCTATGGATTAGACGCCACACGTTATTTCCTTTTACGTGAATTGCCATTCGGTTCTGATGGTGTCTTTTCACCAGAATCCTTTATTGAACGAACCAATTATGATTTGGCGAATGACCTCGGGAATTTATTGAATCGTACCGTATCCATGATCAATAAATACTGCGATGGTGCTGTGCCACAAATCAATGGTTTGCAGACGGAATTTGATGCACCGTTACAACAAGTAGCTGAACAGACGGTAAAAGTCTATGAGCAGCATATGGAAAGAATGCAGTTTAGTATTGTGTTGAGCGAAGTATGGACATTGATTTCGAGAACCAATAAGTATATTGATGAAACACAGCCGTGGGTATTGGCAAAAGATGAAAGCGCAAAAGAACAATTGGATTCAGTTATGGCTCATTTAGCAGAAAGTCTTCGCATGACTGCGGTTATGTTACAGCCGTTCTTGCCAAATGCACCTAAACAAATTATTGAACAGTTAGGCTTAACGGAAGACTATTTGACGTGGGATAGCTTACAAGGCTTTGGTAAAATTCCAGCTGGCATTCAAGTAGTGTCAAAAGGAACGCCAATCTTTCCCCGTCTTGAAGTAGAACCAGAAGTAGCTTATATTCGTGAACAAATGCGCGGTTCAGTAGTACCTGTTGCAGAAGAGCCGGCAATCGTGGAAGTTCCAGATGTACCAGAAATTGCGATTGAGGATTTTGCAAAAGTCGATTTACGTGTAGCGACTGTTACAAATTGTGAAGCTGTACCAAAAACTTCTAAGTTATTAAAGTTGCAGCTAGATATGGGTTACGAGCAGCGACAAGTGGTTTCAGGAATTGCAGAGCACTATAAACCAACAGATTTAATCGGAAAAAAAGTGGTCGTCGTAGCAAACTTAAAACCTGTAAAATTACGTGGTGAACTGTCCCAAGGAATGATTCTTGCTGGTGAGAAAGATGGATATTTAACTTTGGCATCGGTTGCAGAGCAGCTTCCAAACGGCTCAAAAATCAAATAAGACTACTAAAAAAGACCTGTTTTGACCCACTTTCACCGGTGGGTCTTTTTTTGGTTTTGTAGTGTTTTTTACCTAATATTACAGAGAAATAAATGATTTTGACACTAAACTAACATGTTTTGTTACTCAATTGTAATGTTGTTGTGAAGAAAGACACGGGAAGAACCATTAGAATAAAGCTTAATGTGAGGAGAATGATTGATGTTTATCGATACCCATGTACATTTAAATGCAGATCAATATGATGAGGACCTGGTACAAGTCATTGAGCGCGCACAAGAAAACCATGTGGAGAAAATGGTAGTCATCGGCTTCGACCGAAAAACGATCGAACGAGCCATAGAATTGGCCGAAACCTATGAATTCATCTTCGCAGTAGTTGGTTGGCACCCCGTTGATGCCATCGACTGTACTGAGGAAGACTTGGAATGGATTGAAGAGCTTGCAGCTCACCCGAAAGTAGTGGGAATCGGGGAAACCGGATTGGATTACTACTGGGATAAATCACCGAAAGAAGTACAACAGGAAGTTTTTCGTAAGCAGATTCGGTTGGCTAAAAAAGTAGAGCTACCGATTATTATTCATAACCGAGAAGCAACTGAAGACGTTTTGAGAATTCTCAGAGAAGAAAATGCAAAAGAAATTGGCGGTGTCATGCATTGTTTTAGTGGCAGTGTAGAAACAGCCCGTGAAAGTATAGAAATGAACTTTATGATTTCTCTTGGAGGACCAGTAACATTCAAAAATGCTAAAAAACCAAAAGAAGTCGCTGAATTAATTTCACTTGATCATTTAATGATTGAAACAGACGCCCCGTATTTGGCGCCACATCCACATCGTGGAAAACGAAATGAACCTTCTTATGTGCCGCTAGTGGCAGGAGAAATTGCACGATTAAAAGGAATTTCAATAGAAGAAGTAGCAAAAGCTACAACTGAGAACGCTAAAAGGTTCTACAAATTTTCTTAAAAAAAGATAAATGATGAAATTAGTATCTGTTGATAGCTTAAACGTGAATCTATATAATCACTCAGGTGAAGAAGGAGGAGTTATTTTTGTCAAACAAAACAAGTAATACCTATTCAACAAAATTATTCAAAGGTAAATCATTGGCGGTAACAATTGCAACTGTGTTGTTGTTCGCGGCGGTTTTAACTTTTGCTATATACGAAGGAACAAAAAATACAGTAACGGTAACAGCAAACGGTGAAAAAGAAGAAGTAAGAACACATGCAGAAACAGTAGGTGCCTTTTTAAAAGAACAAGACATCAAAACTGGAGAACATGATTTCGTTAGTCATTCAGCGGAAACAGTTATTAACAAAGACATGGCTGTTGAATGGGATGCAGCAGAACAATATGCTGTGACAGTTGATGGGAAATCAACCTCAGCTTGGACGACTAAAAACACGGTATCAGAAATTTTGGAAACAGCTAAAATTGAACTAACTAAACACGATAAAGTAACACCAGCGTTAGATGAACAAGTAAATGAGGATACAAAAATCTCAGTTGAAAAAGCATATGAAGTTACGATTCAAGACGGTGTTGAAGAAAAGAAAGTATGGTCAACTTCAACAACAGTGGCTAATCTCTTAAAAGAAAATCAAGTTACTTTAGGTAAACTAGATCGTGTTGAAAGCGAAATGGACGAATTGGTTTTACCGAATTCTGAAGTCAAAGTAGTTCGTGTTGAAAAGCTAACTGACGTAGTCGAAGGTTCTGTAAAATATGCAGTCGAAACTAAAAAAGACGAAACACTTCTTAAAGGCAGTGAAAAAATCGTTCAAAAAGGTAAAAATGGCGTAGTCAAAAAAACGTATGAAGTAGTAAAAGAAAATGGCAAAGAAGTAAAGCGCGACCTTAAAACAGAAAAAGTTGTTACAGAGCCAACGAAACAAGTAACAGCTGTTGGAACAAAAACGATGGTTGCTAGCGTTTCACGTGGTACTCAACAAAAAACAACACCTGTACAGCAAAAACAACAAGTAACGCCTCAAAAAGCGGTGGCTAAAACAGCTTCAACAGAAAAAGCAGCGCCTACTAAAACAGTAGCTGAAAAAGCAACACCTGTTCAAGCAGAGCCAGCTGACGGAAAAGAATTTTATGTATCTGCGACAGCCTACACAGCTAGCTGCACAGGATGTTCAGGAATTACTGCTACAGGCATAAACTTAAAAACGAATCCAGGCCTAAAAGTAATTGCAGTAGATCCTAGTGTGATTCCATTAGGTTCTAAAGTATGGGTTGAAGGATACGGTAATGCGATTGCAGGCGATACAGGCGGAGCAATCAAAGGAAATAAAATTGATTTATTTATGGCTAATAAATCTGATGCTTTGTCATTCGGACGCAAGCAAGTAAAGGTTAGAATTCTGAACTAATCGATTGTTAGTTTAACTGCAAGCTTTCTTGGGATATTTCCCGGGAAAGCTTTTTACATGTTTATAGGCAAACGTGTAGAATAAACAAGAAGCTTGAAAAGAGGAAAATTATAAATGAAGATAAATGAGATTATAGTAGTTGAAGGAAAAGATGATACGGTAGCAATCAAACGTGCGGTTGATGCAGATACGATTGAAACAAATGGTTCAGCCATTACAGCAGAAACACTCGTACGAATCGCTCATGCACAGCAGAAAAGAGGCGTCATCGTTTTTACGGATCCGGATTATCCTGGAAGACGCATACGTGCTATTATTGAAGAACATGTGCCACTGGCTAAACACGCATTTTTGGCGAAAGAAAAAACCATTGCTAAAAACGGCAAAGGCCTAGGAATCGAACATGCCTGCGATGAAGATATTCGTGAAGCTTTGCACGCAGTTTATACGCCGCTACAGGAAGAGCGTGCAGTAGAAATTACGATGGAAGATTTAATTGATGCAGGTCTTGTGGCTCATCCAAAAGCAAAGCAGCGCCGTATTCAAATGGGCAATGACTTGCAGATTGGCTATACGAACGGCAAGCAGCTTCAAAAACGGCTCTATATGTTCGGTATATCCAAAGCTCAGTTTATTAAAGCGGTACAAGCGTTAACTCAGGAGGAAAACTAATGACTAAAGATATTGCCACACCTATTCGAACGCAAGAAATTATGGCGAAATATGGGTTGAAAGTAAAGAAGAGCTTAGGACAAAACTTTTTAATCGATCCGAATATTTTGCGTAAAATTGTTGGGCAAGCGAAATTGACCAAGAAGTCTGCAGCAATTGAAATCGGTCCAGGAATTGGTGCTTTAACAGAACATTTGGCAAGAGAAGCCGGAAAAGTATTAGCTTTTGAAATTGATCAACGATTATTACCGGTGCTCGAGGATACTTTATCGCCTTATGATAACATTGCCATTATTCATTCGGATATTTTAAAAGCAGATGTCCAAGCAGCGATTGATCGTGAACTGGAAGGGTACGATGACATCGTGGTCGTGGCCAACTTGCCCTATTACGTAACGACACCGATTATTTTAAAGTTATTACTCGAAAAGCTGCCAATTCGCGGCATGGTCGTTATGTTGCAAAAAGAGGTCGCTGAGCGCATTACAGCTAAACCAGGTACAAAAGCTTATGGATCACTTTCTATCGCTATCCAGTACTACACACAGGCTGAAATGGCATTGACTGTTCCTAAGTCTGTATTTTTGCCGCAACCCAATGTTGATTCGGCTGTTATCCGCATGACCAAACGCGACGTGCCAGAAGTCGTGGTAATTGATGAAGACTTCTTCTTTACCGTTACGAGAGGGTCGTTCGTACAACGCAGAAAAACCATTTTGAACAATCTTCAAGTTGCTATGCCTTTAGGTAAAGAGAAAAAAGAGTTGATTTTAACAGCATTAGCAGAAGCAGAAATTGATCCAACAAGACGTGGAGAAACGTTAACGATTAAGGAGTTTGGACTGTTGGCAGATAAATTGTATGCATATTTCGGATGAAATGGTTATTCTGTTACAAAATCGGCACAACTTCTTTCGGATTAAAGAAATTTCGAATAAATAAATATTGACAGCGACTAAGGTTGGTTGATAAAATTATAAATTTGCTTGACAATTCCATCAAATTATGGTAGAATTATATCCATAGTGAGGTGTAGACAAAATGCCCAAAACTTTGGCGGATATTAAAAAATCGTTAGACCTACATTTAGGAAAACGATTGCTTTTGAAGGCAAACGGAGGTCGTAAGAAAACGGTAGAACGTGCCGGAATCCTACGCGAGACCTATCACTCCGTGTTCGTGATTGAGCTAGATCAAGAAGAGCATGCATTTGAACGCGTGTCTTACAGCTACGCAGACATCTTAACTGAAGCAGTAGAAATTACTGTGTACGAAGGAACTGAAGATGCACTTGTTGTGAAATAATTGAATTATATTTATAAGTTACTCCAAAACTTGCTACTGCTGATCTAAGCGGAAGGCGAGTTTTTTTGTTTCTATCGACACTTTACTTTCCATTATCTCGCGGTATGTTAAAATAGTGTTCATTAGAATATAAAAAGGAGGCAGTGGGATGCTCTACGTAAAAGCGCCTGCCAAGATCAATTTAACATTAGATGTTTTGCACAAACGTCCAGATAATTACCATGAAATTGAAATGATTATGACCACTGTGGATTTGTCGGATCGTATTGGACTGATGGGCACAGCCAAAGGCATACATATTCAATCAGCAGACCGGTTCGTGCCAGACGATTCCCGCAACCTCGCTTACCAGGCGGCGCAATTGATTAAAGATACCTTTAATATCAAAACTGGAGTTATCATTTCACTGGATAAAAAAATCCCGGTCGCTGCAGGCTTAGCTGGAGGCAGCAGTGACGCTGCAGCGACATTAAAAGGATTAAACAAACTTTGGCAGCTTAATCTGTCACTCGATGAACTGGCGGAACTGGGGGCTAAAATTGGTTCGGATGTTTCTTTCTGCGTTTATGGCGGTACAGCATTAGCCAAAGGTCGTGGAGAAATCATTCAACAATTACCAACGCCACCGAATTGCTGGGTCATTTTAGCAAAACCTACACTTGGCGTTTCTACAGCCGATGTTTATGGCGCATTCGATGTTCAAACCGCTCAACATCCAAATACAGGTGCCATGATTCAAGCACTTAACAACGGTGACTACGAGGCTATGTGCGCTAACCTTGGTAATGCACTTGAAAGCGTTACGTTAAAGTTATATCCCGAAGTTGAACAAATTAAAGAGCAGATGAAGAAATTTGGAGCGGACGCTGTACTTATGAGTGGGAGTGGACCAACAGTGTTTGGTTTGGTGCACCAAGAAGCGCGTATTCCACGTATATACAATGGCTTGCGTGGCTTTTGCTCAGAAGTATACGCTGTGCGCTTGATTGGCGAACGGGAGCCACTTGCCTAAATACGGACATTTATGGTAAGTTTTCTATAAATCATTCGTGTTTAGGAGAGGGTAGTTTTGAAGTGGAAGCGCAGTGAACGGCTTGTTGATATGACGCATTTTTTATTGGAACATCCGCATAAATTGATTCCACTAACTTATTTTTCGGATCTGTACCAATCGGCCAAATCGTCTATTAGTGAGGATTTGGGGATTGTTAAAGAGACATTTGAAGAAAAAGGAATTGGCTTGTTGATGACAGTTCCTGGAGCAGCAGGTGGCGTGAAATATGTACCTAAGCTTCAAGAACGTGAAATCAGAGCAGTAATGGCTGATTTGATGGAAGAGCTAAGTCACTCAGACCGGCTATTGCCGGGTGGCTATTTGTACATGACCGACGTGCTAGGTAATCCGGAAATGATGAATCGTGTCGGTAAAGTGTTTGCTACAGCATTTGCTAAAGAAAAAATTGATGTCATCATGACGGTAGCTACAAAAGGCATTCCGATTGCCCATGCCATTGCGCGCCACTTAAATGTGCCCGTGGTAATTGTCCGTAGAGACAGTAAAGTTACTGAAGGATCTACAGTTAGCATCAATTATGTCTCGGGTTCTTCTCGTCGAATTCAAACGATGGTCTTGTCAAAGCGTAGTATGAAAAGCGGTCAACGCGTACTAATTACGGATGACTTTATGAAAGTCGGCGGCACGATGAATGGTATGAAAAATCTACTGGAAGAATTTGAATGCACATTAGCAGGTGTTGCTGTATTAGTAGAATCGGAACATTCGGATGAACGGCTCGTAGAAAAGTATTTATCTCTTGTTAAATTGCATGAAGTTAGCGAAAAAGAACGTACGATTGCATTAGAAGAAGGCAATTACTTTGAAAATGGGGGAATTTGAATGAATTACGTAGCGACAGATAAAGCGGCAGCCGCAATTGGACCATACTCACAAGGTGTGGTCTCGGGTGGAATTCTTTACAGTTCAGGTCAAATACCTTTAACAGCAGCAGGCGAATTGGTTGAAGGCACAATCTCTGAGCAGGCGCATCAAGTATTTTCAAATTTGAAAGCGGTTCTTGCAGAAGCCGGTTCTTCTTTTGGAGATGTCATTAAAACAACTGTTTTTATCAAAGACATGAATGACTTTGCAGAACTAAACGAGATTTATGCAACTTATTTTGGCGATCATAAACCAGCGCGTTCAACTGTTGAAGTAGCGCGGTTGCCAAAAGACGTAAAAGTAGAAATCGAAGTGATCGCAAAAGTTAACCAGTAAACTAGAATGAGTTATAGCAATGCAGATCGCCTCGTTAAATACGAGGCGATCTGCATTTTTTCATAGAGAGAATAAAAAATTATGTTCAAGCGTGAAGTGTATGTCGTTTCGGTCATTAGTTCCATTAAGTAAATTTTCTAATAAGTTTTGCAATTTATGAAGGATAATAGTCCCTTTTAGCGAATACCCATAATTAGGGTTGAAATACTGCGGCTGAGAGGAGGGGGACGAGAGAATGGAAGTAACAGATGTAAGACTACGACGCGTACAAACCGATGGCCGAATGAGAGCAATCGCTTCCATCACGCTGGACGATGAGTTTGTTATTCATGATATTCGAGTAATCGATGGAAATGATGGCTTATTCGTCGCAATGCCAAGTAAAAGAACACCTGATGGAGAGTTTCGTGATATTGCACATCCGATCAACTCAAGCGCACGCACTAAGCTTCAAGAAGCTGTCTTAACTGCATATAAACAAAGCGAAAGTGAATCGGTATTGGAAAATGCCAACGTTTAACGGAGCTGAATCAAGAGCCTTCTACATTGAAATGGCTCTTTTTTTATTTGGCTTTTTTTTGTCATGGTATTGTCATGCTTTGGAACCTTGAAAAATCAAGGTTTTTCCGCTATAGTCAATAAGGAAAAGCAAATTTTTAATTGACATAGCCAGTGTGAGACTGGGTCTATCAATTGATAGAATAAATGAATGGATAGAACCAGTAACAAGAGTTCTTATCAAATCAAGAGTGGAGGGATAAGAAGTGGCAAATACATACGCAGTAATTTTAGCAGCAGGACAAGGCACACGGATGAAGTCAAAATTGTACAAAGTGCTTCATCCAGTCTGTGGCATGCCAATGGTTGAACATGTAACGGGCAATGTCGAGCAACTCGGAGTTGAGAAAATCGTTACTGTCGTTGGTCATGGTGCTGAAAAAGTTCAGCAGCAACTAGGTGACAAAAGTGAATATGCCTTGCAGGCAGAACAACTTGGAACAGCTCACGCCGTGCAACAAACAGCGTCATTGATTGAAGGTCTTAAAGGAACGACTTTGGTGGTTTGTGGAGACACGCCACTGATTCGACCAGAAACCATGCAGTCATTGCTTGATCAGCATGCCGAAACTGGTGCAAAAGCGACGATCTTGACGGCAATCGCTGATAATCCGACAGGTTATGGACGGATTCTCCGCAACGATGCGGGCATCGTCGAAAAGATTGTCGAGCAAAAAGACGCGTCTTTAGAAGAGCAACAAGTAAAGGAAATCAATACCGGTACTTATTGCTTTGATAACGAAGCGTTATTTGAGGCGTTGAAATTAGTTTCAAATGATAACGTTCAAGGTGAATATTATTTGCCTGATGTGATTGAAATTCTGCAAAAGCAAGGCGAAATTGTAGCTGCCTATGCAACAGATAGCTTTGACGAAACGCTTGGTGTAAACGACCGTGTGGCATTGAGCCAGGCCGAAAACATTATGCGCAAGCGAATTGCTGAAAAACATATGAGAGCTGGCGTTTCGATTATCGATCCTGCTACTGCTTATATTAGTGCACAAGCCCGAATCGGAGCGGATACGATTATTCACCCGAACGTGACAATTGATGGTTTAACACAAATTGGGGAAGATTGCATTATTTCTTCGAACAGCCATATCGTCAATAGCATCATTGGAGATCGTACAACAATTCGCAGTTCAGAAATTCATGACAGCAGCATTGGAACGGATACAGCTGTAGGACCGTTTGCGCACATTCGTCCTCAAACCGTTTTAGGCAACGATGTGAAAATCGGCAACTTTGTTGAAGTGAAAAAAGCAGAAATCGGCAACGATAGCAAGGTTTCTCATTTGAGCTATATTGGCGATGCTCACGTCGGCACAGGTGTTAATATCGGTTGCGGTACCATCACCGTGAACTATGATGGCAAAAACAAATTCCAGACTGTCATTGAAGATGATACGTTTATCGGCTGCAATTCAAATCTGATTGCACCTGTCACTGTAGGAAAAGGATCTTACATCGCTGCAGGATCTACTATTTCAAAAAATGTACCTGAGGATTCATTGGCAATCGCACGCGCGCGCCAGGAAAATAAAGAAGGCTATGCAAGTAGATTAAACGGAAGAAAATAGGAGGGTTCACACCTAATGGGCTATCAAAATGCAAACTCGAAATTGAAAATCTTTTCATTGAATTCGAACCAAGA
Organism: Planococcus sp. ANT_H30; assembly: GCF_008369335.1. NCBI lineage: Bacteria > Bacillati > Bacillota > Bacilli > Caryophanales > Caryophanaceae > Planococcus > Planococcus sp. ANT_H30. The sequence goes on from NZ_VOBJ01000014.1 coordinate 22,532, forward strand.
GCTAGCTGAGGAAATTTCAGAACACGCGGGTATTCCGCTTGGAAAAAGTTCGGTGACACATTTTAGTGATGGTGAAATCCAAATTAATATTGAAGAAAGTATTCGTGGCTATGATGTGTTTATCGTCCAATCGACTTCCCAGCCAGTAAATGAGAACTTGATGGAGTTATTGATCATGATTGATGCAGTTAAACGTGCTTCTGCTCGTACAGTTAACGTCGTAATGCCTTATTACGGTTATGCGCGTCAAGATCGCAAAGCTCGTTCACGTGAGCCGATTACAGCAAAATTAGTAGCGAATTTATTGGAAACTGCTGGTGCAACGCGTGTAATCGTACTCGATTTGCATGCTCCTCAAATCCAAGGATTCTTTGATATTTTGATTGATCACTTAGTAGCTGTACCTTTGCTTTCTGACTACTTCCTAAATGAAAGTGGCATTGATCTTGAAAATGTCATTATTGTTTCGCCGGATCACGGCGGGGTTACACGTGCACGTAAAATGGCAGATCGCTTGAAAGCACCGATTGCCATCATCGATAAGCGTCGTCCGCGTCCAAACGTAGCGGAAGTTATGAATATCGTCGGTAATGTAGAAGGGAAAACGGCGATCATCATTGATGACATCATTGATACTGCTGGAACAATTTCAATTGCTGCTAGTGCGTTGATTGAAAGTGGCGCGAAAGAAGTTTACGCGTGCTGTACACACCCTGTTCTTTCAGGTCCTGCCGTACAACGTATTAACGACTCAGTAATCAAAGAATTGATTATCACTAATTCGATTGCATTGCCTGAAGAAAAGAAATCTCCTAAAATCAAACAATTGTCTGTAGCGCGTCTATTGGCTGAGACGATTGTCCGTGTTCACGAACAAAAATCTGTCAGCACTCTTTTTGATTGATCAGCAGCAACAACTTTTCATGCTCTAGGTTTCATTAAGACAAGACATGGGTATATATAGATTATGTACTTATCGTGACTACGTACTTTAATATAACTGGAGGCTGAAAGCAATGACTGTAAAAATGACAGCACAAAAAAGAGAAAGCAACAATAAGAATTCGGCGTTAACTGAACTTCGTGCAAAAGGCGATGTGCCAGGAGTAGTTTATGGCTTTAAAACGGAAACTACACCGGTGACTGTATCTGAAATTGAATTGATTAAAACTTTACGTGAATCTGGACGTAACGGTGTAATCAGCCTTGAAATCGATGGCACATCTAAAAATGTTGTGTTAAGTGATTATCAAATGGATGCTTTAAAAGGTAGCTTTAAGCATGTTGACTTTTTAGCAATTAATATGTCAGATGAGCTTGAAGTGGCTGTAGCAGTTCACTTGACAGGCGAATCAGCAGGCGAAAAAGAAGGCGGATTCATCACTCAGCCAAACCGTGAAGTGAATGTTCGTGTAAAACCTTCTGACATACCTGATGCACTAGAAGTAGATACTACTGAACTGGCGATTGGCGAAACAATCACAGTCGGCGATATCCGCGGAACGGTATCTTATGAAATTTTAGATGAAGACGACTTTATCCTTGTATCTGCAACAGCTCCGCGTACTCAAGATGAGTTGGATGAGCTGGAGACTGTATCTGATGAAGATGCAGAACCAGAAGTGGTTGGCAGCGAAGATTCTAAAGAAGAAGAAAAATAAAGTTAAATACAAAGAACGAGCAAGAGGTTGTCGAGAGACAGTCTCTTGTTTTTTTGTTTTTCAATTGTAAATTGTTTGTCCATCAAATCAAGGAGACCGCTTATGTTCTTCTTATCAAATGATTATGGTAAAATAGAAGTCACTGAAAAAGCAAAGGAAGATGGGTATGAAATTGATTATTGGCCTGGGAAATCCGGGGAAAGCATACGAAGATACGCGCCATAATATTGGTTTTAAGGTAATCGATTATTTAGCAAGTCAATGGAATACACCCTTGACGCAGTCTAAATTTAGAGGCATGTATTCTATTAGTCATCGACCTGAAGGCAAAGTGATGCTATTAAAGCCACTGACTTATATGAATTTATCTGGCGAGAGTGTAGGTGCGCTGATGGAATACTACGATATTGATATAAAAGACATTATTGTTATATACGACGACCTTGATTTGCCAGCAGGTCAATTACGATTGCGGCAAAAAGGGAGTGCAGGTGGCCACAACGGCATTAAATCACTGATTCAGCATTTAGGAACACAAGAATTCAATCGTTTGCGTATTGGCATTAGTCGCCCACCAGCAGGGATGAAAGTGCCAGATTACGTACTGCAGCGTTTTTCAAAAGAGGAAAGACCTGAGGTAGATGACGCCATCAAAAAAAGTGCGGCAGCTTGTGAAAACTGGTTATCTAAACCGTATCTCGAAGTCATGAATCAATTTAATGGAGCATAACCGCTTTGACGCATTCGGCGTTCAGAGCTTTTTTCTGTTTCTTGTATTTTGTTGAAAGGAGGAAGTTGAATGAACCATATTTTACAGATTTTTTCGGAGGATACCCACACACAAAAATTTATCGCTGATTTGAAGAAAGGGCAGGACCATCAGTTGATTTCTGGTTTGTCTGGTAGCGCGCGGCCTATTTTTTACCAAACCATTTGGTCTGAAATGGAAACACCGCTATTGATTGTGACGCCTAATTTATTGCATGCACAGCGCGTCTATGATGACTTGGTTCGTTTGATGGGTGAACAGCAAGTCCACCTTTACCCAGCGGAAGAGTTAATCGCAGCAGAGGTGTCTTTTTCAGGGCCTGAACTGCGAGCTCATCGCATTGATACGCTTGATCATATGAAGAGTGTAGGCAAAGGAATCTACATTACACCAGTTGCGGGAATGCGTAAATTATTGCCAACGAAAGAACAATGGGATTATGCTACCTTGCGGATTGCTGAAGGGGAAGAACTCGATACGAACGAATGGCTGTTAAAGTTGGTGGCGATGGGCTATTCTCGTACTCCAATGGTAACGACCCCGGGCGAGTTTGCGCTTCGTGGAGGCATACTGGATGTTTATCCACTGAACTTTGAACATCCGGTGCGTATCGAGCTATTTGATACGGAAGTGGATTCACTACGGCTATTCTCTGCAGAAGACCAGCGTTCACTCGAAAAAGTTCATTCACTGTGCATATTGCCTGCTAGCGAATTAGTGTTATCAAAAGACCAACGGGTCCAACTAGCTGGAAAATTGGAAACGAACCTTGCAGCTAGCTTAAAGAAATTAAAAGCTGACGATACGAAAGCTTTGATGCACCAGCATATTCAGCATGATATCAATCAATTAAAACAAGGCGAAACACCAGAACAGCTAGCTAAATATGCTTCGTTGATTGATACGCAATCAGCTTTTCTAGGCGATTATTTCCCGGGAAATGGACTGGTTTTTTTCGACGAACTCGGACGAATTCAAGAAATGACAGATACATTAGAACGCGAAGAAGGCGACTGGATTGTGTCATTGCTTGAAGAAGGGAAGTTTCTTCACGATGTTTCTTTAACGTATACGTTCCGTGAAATGATGACGAAATTGGAGCAGAAAGTAACGTTTCTGTCTTTATTCGTTCGGACATTTCCAATGGTATCGGTCAAAAAATCATTGGCCTTTTCTTGTAAGCCGATGCAGTCATTCCATGGTCAGATGCATTTGCTAAAAGCGGAAATGGAGCGCTGGGTTTTAGGGAAGTCGCAGATTTTTATCGTAGCGCAAGGCGAGGAGCGTTTAGAGAAAGTACGTTCGGTCCTTGCCGACTACGATATGAAAGCTGAAATCGCAGTTCCTTCGACAGAAATCCAAGGTGGTAACATTTATTTGGTTGATGGAGAGCTAGCGACTGGTTTTGAAATGCCGCTGCAACGATTAACTGTTATTACGGATTCTGAATTATTTAAGCAGCAACCGAAAAAGAAAACGCGGTCTCAAAAGCTGACGAATGCAGAACGTATTAAGAGTTATTCCGAAATCAAACCGGGTGATTATATTGTTCACATCCATCACGGGATTGGTCGTTTTATCGGTATTGAAACTTTAGAAACCGGTGGGGTTCATAAAGATTACCTCCATATCGTTTACAAAGCCGACGATAAATTATTTGTACCGGTCGATAAAATTGACTTGATTCAAAAATACGTGGCTTCTGAAGAAAAAGAACCAAAGCTGCATAAAATGGGCGGCGCAGAATGGAAAAAGACACGTACAAAAGTGTCGGCTGCTGTTCAAGACATTGCGGATGATTTGATCAAGCTTTATGCAGAAAGAGAAGCGTTACGAGGCTTTGCCTTTTCTGAAGAGCAGGATATGCAGCGTCAATTTGAGGCGGAGTTTCCATACGAAGAAACTGTCGATCAATTGCGTTCAATCAATGAAGTCAAACGGGACATGGAAAACGAGCGACCGATGGACCGTTTGATTTGCGGGGACGTAGGTTATGGTAAAACGGAAGTGGCAATCCGAGCCGCGTTTAAGGCGGTACTCGATGGCAAGCAAGTGGCGTTTTTAGTGCCGACAACGATATTGGCACAACAGCATTTTGAAACAATGAGCGAGCGGTTCAAAGATTACCCAATTACAGTCGGCTTGATGAGTCGTTTCCGTTCTAAAAAACAGCAAACGGAAACCGTTAAAGGACTGAAAAATGGATCGATTGATGTTGTCGTTGGCACGCACCGAATTTTGTCGAAGGATATGCAATACAAGGATCTGGGCTTACTGATTATTGATGAAGAACAACGTTTTGGTGTTACTCATAAAGAAAAAATCAAACAAATGAAGACAAACGTTGATGTTTTAACGCTGACAGCGACACCAATCCCACGTACGCTTCATATGTCGATGATTGGCGTTCGAGATTTATCTGTTATCGAAACACCACCAGCAAACCGCTTTCCTGTACAAAGCTATGTAATGGAGCACAATGGCGGTCTCGTACGCGAAGCGATCGAACGCGAAATGGCGCGCGGTGGGCAAGTGTTTTATTTGTATAACCGTGTCGATGATATGACGCGAAAAGTGGAAGAAATTCAACAATTAGTACCAGAAGCTCGCGTTGGTTATGCTCATGGACAAATGAGTGAAACCGAACTGGAATCAGTCATTTTAGGTTTCCTAGATGGCGATTACGATGTCTTGGTGACGACCACTATTATCGAAACCGGCATTGATATTCCAAACGTTAATACCTTGATTGTTTACAATGCTGACCGAATGGGCTTGTCACAGCTGTATCAATTGCGTGGACGCGTCGGACGCTCGAGTCGTGTCGCTTATGCTTATTTTATGTATCAGCGTGACAAAGTGTTAACTGACGTTGCAGAAAAACGCTTGATGGCAATAAAAGAATTTACGGAACTTGGATCGGGGTTTAAAATTGCCATGCGTGATTTGACGATTCGCGGAGCAGGAAATCTGCTCGGTTCACAGCAGCACGGCTTTATTGATTCTGTCGGTTTTGATCTTTATTCGCAAATGCTGCAAGAGGCAATTGATGAACGTCAGACCGGTATCAAAAAAGAAGTAGTGCCTGAAATCGAGATTTCACTCGATATTGATGCGTACATTCCAGATTCCTATGTCAGTGATGGCTACCAGAAAATCCAAATGTACAAACGTGTCAAAGGTGTGGATACGGTAGAGGAAATGACTGAGCTGCAGGATGAGTTAATCGACCGTTTTGGGGACATGCCGAATGAAACGGACAGCTTGTTGCGCATTGCCCGCATGAAAGTATGGGCGCGCCAAGTAGGTGTCGAATCCATCAAACAAACGGGTAAAATTGTGACAGTTCGACTTAGTGAAAAAGGGACCGCTAGTATCAATGGCGGCAAAGTCGTAGAGGAATCTGCTGTATATGGGCGCGCCGTTGGTTTTAGTATGGCCGGTCAACAGTTAATGATGTCTATTGATGAAAATAAAACGAAAAAACAACATCCATTTGATGTGTTAGAAGGCATGATGAAATTATTACCAGAATCACTTCGAGAAGAAAAAGTGGTTTTGTAACTTCAGGCAATGAATTTTAGAGCGGATATTCCACCATATGGCTTCGTACTTGGCAACTATCACCGGACTTATCGGCCGAATAATTAGAGTTAGTTCATATCAGTAAGAGGTGAGTGAGTCCTTTGAACAATGAAGGCACAATGAAAACATTTATGAAAGGTGCGGTCTTGCTGACGATTGCAGGGTTTATCGTTAAGTTGCTGAGTGCAATTTACCGAGTACCTTTTCAAAATCTTGTAGGAGACCAAGGCTTTTACATTTACCAACAAGTGTATCCGTTTGTTGCGATTTTTGGCATTTGGACTTCTTACGGTTTTGCCATTGCTATTTCCAAATTATTAGCAGACTATAATTCGCAATCACACAGAGCGATTCTTCGCATCGCTGTCATTTATGTAGCAGGCATTTCTGTCGTGATCTTCGTTGTCATGTTTTCAGGTGCCGAATTATTGGCAGGTTGGATGGGGGATCTGCAGTTAAATCCATTACTAAAAGTCGGTGCGTTTTCGGTACTATTGATGGCGCCACTGGCAGTGCTGAAAGGTTATTTTCAGTCCGCCAACAACATGGCGCCAGTTGCATATGCTCAAGTATTGGAACAAGGAATCCGTGTCACCGTTATTTTGGCTGGTGCTTGGCTGGTTGTCTCGAATGGGTTTTCCTTATACGTTGCTGGACAACTGGCAATGCTTGGCGCGGCCATTGGTGGACTTGGTGCAGTTATTTTACTACTGGTTTACTTTAACAGAGGTTTAAAAACGCAGAATCAGATGTTACCGGTTCGTGCTTGGCCCATTATTAAGGAAATGACGGCAGTGAGTTTGAGCGTCAGCATGAGCTCGTTAATTTTGGTACTGTTTCAGCTAGTGGATTCGTTTACGGTTTTTCGTCTGCTCGAGGAAAGCGGCATGGGACGGTTTGTTGCGATGGAGCAAAAAGGGATTTACGATCGAGGGCAACCGCTTGTACAATTCGGTATTTTAATCGCTACTTCACTAACGTTAGCGATTGTTCCCCTAGTCGCAAGAACTTCTAAAAAAGACAGTGGTCGACCAGCTGAAATGTACGCACGTTTAGCTTTTCGTGTCTCGTTTTTATTTGCGTTTGCAGCGGCAGTTGGGCTGACGTTCGTTATGCCATACGTTAATGAAACCTTATTTCAAACGCGTGAACGATCTGGAGCGTTAATTATTTTCAGTTGGCAAATCGTCTGGATGTCACTCCTACTCATTATGACAGCGATGCTTCACGGACTCGGTAAGGTCAGAGTTCCAGCTTTATTGCTAGTGACGGGAATGGTTGTGAAAGTTATCGGTAATTGGTTACTATTGCCTGTCTGGGGAGTAACTGGCGCGGCTGTTGCTGGAAACATTGGTTTGATGGTCGTAGTAATGGGCTTATTGCTTTATTTTAAGCGGGTATGGCCAATAACATTTGCGCCACTTTCCTATTATGGCTGGCTTTTCGGTGCTGCGCTGGCAATGTCTGTCGTAGTATTCGGCTGGTCAATTTTAGCTGATAACTATTTGTTTGATCACTTATCTAGTCGTTTCGGTGCTTTTCTAACAACGGCTACAGCCATTCCACTTGGTGCTTTAATCTTTATGGCAATCATCGGAAAAAGTCGAATCATCACAGAAAAGGAATGGTACATTATTCCGTTCGGCCGCAAACTAGCCAAATTACAATTAGCAATAAATTCAAAGAAAAAAGGTGAAAAGCGATGAATACAATTCACATTATTGGCCTCGGTGCAGGAGATTTAGACCAATTGCCGCTCGGTGTCTATAAAAAATTAAAAGCGGCAGTTAACTTATATGTACGAACCGAGGATCACCCTGTATTGACAGAACTTGTCCAAGAAGGCGTAGCGTTCACAAGTTTCGATGCGGTTTATGAAAAACACGATAGCTTTAGTCCGGTATATGCAGAAATTGCAGAAACCTTGATCGACTTGTCTGAAAAAGAATCAGTCATTTATGCAGTGCCAGGTCATCCATTGGTTGCCGAGCAAACAGTGCAAAATTTGATTGAGGCAGAAAAAGCGGGACGTTGCCAATTGGTTATTGAAGGCGGGCATAGTTTCTTAGATTCTTTGTTTGGTGCGCTTCGTATTGACCCAATCGAAGGTTTTCAATTGATGGATGGCACCGAAATGACCAGCGACCAAGTAAATATGACGCAGCATTTATTGATCGCACAAGTATACGACAGCTTTAGCGCCTCTGAAGTAAAGTTAACGCTGATGGAAAAATACCCGGATGAGTATCCAGTAACGATTGTGACGGCTGCCGGTTCTAAAGATGAAGTGCTACAGACCGTACCGCTTCATGAATTAGACCGCGTAGCAGAAGTGACGAATTTGACGACTGTCTACGTACCGCCAGCTGCACAACAAACGCAGCGCTTAAAAGAATGGCAAACTTTCCGCAGTATTGTTGCGAAACTGAGAAGCCCTGAAGGCTGTCCGTGGGACCGCGAGCAGACGCATGAGTCCCTAAGTCCATATTTGATCGAAGAAGCGCATGAGCTGCTTCAGGCAATTCAAGAAGGTGATGATGAAGCGATTGCTGATGAATTGGGCGATGTATTGCTGCAAGTGTTCTTGCATGCTCAAATCGGTCAAGATAACGGCTATTTCCAATTAGAAGATGTACTTGAAGCGGTTAGTGCGAAAATGATTCGTCGTCACCCGCACGTTTTTGGTGATGTTTCGGTTGACGATTCCGAGCAAGTTATCGCTAATTGGCAAGAAATCAAAGCACAGGAAAAACCGGCAGCAGATTCTGTATTAGAAGGCCAAGAACGATTTAGTTCTTCTTTAACAACGTCATTTAATTATCAAAAAAAAGCAGCGAAGATCGGATTCAGTTGGCCGGATGCAGCAGCAGCTTGGGATAAATTTCAAGAAGAATTGAAGGAGTTCCAGCAAGAAATAGCGAATGGTTCCAAAGCTCGTCAATTAGATGAATTGGGTGATTTACTGTTTACCTTAGTGAATCTTGCACGATTCTTTGATTTGTCACCGGAAGAAGCGATGATGCAAGCGAATCAGAAGTTCAAAAGTCGTTTCCATTATGTTGAACAGCAAGTAACACAAGGAACCGGTGATTTTAGTGATTATTCGCTAGAGCAGTTAGATGCATTTTGGAACCAAGCCAAATTATTGGCAAGAAAGGAAGACTGAAATGAGATTAGATAAATTTCTAAAAGTATCTCGGTTGATCAAACGCCGTACGTTAGCCAAGCAAGTAGCTGACCAAGGGCGCATACTAGTAAATGGCAATAAAGCGAAAGCCAGCTCAGTTATTAAAGAAAATGATGAACTGCAAATTCGTTTTGGTCAAAAAATCGTAACGGTACGTATTGATCGGCTGAAAGAAATAGCGAAAAAAGAAGAAGCTGTTACGATGTACACCATCTTAAAAGAAGAAAAGCTAGAAAAAGTTGAGCCTGAATTTATTGATGACGAAGCGTAAAAACAGAAAAAGCCTTAGGGATCCAATGATTCCTAAGGCTTTTTTCTGCTTATTTATCAGCCATCAATGCAACGAGAATTGCTTTTTGTGCATGCAACCGATTTTCAGATTGCTGGAAAATGACGGAGTGCGGACCTTCTAAAATAGCAGTAGTCACTTCTTCCTCACGGTGAGCGGGCAAACAATGCATGAAGATGTAATCGGTCTTAGCGTGTTTGACGAGGTTTTCGTTTACTTGAAAGCCTTGGAAATGTTGGAAACGTTCAATGGTTTCCTGCTCTTGTCCCATACTTGCCCAGACATCCGTATAAATGGCGTCACTTCCACTAACTGCTTGTTCTGGGTTGTCTGTAATTTCAATGGTTGAACCGGTGTATTGTGCGATCTGTTTTGCTAAAGCGATCATTTCTGGTTTTGGAGCATAGGCGATTGGAGAAGCAATGCTTATATCCATGCCGACTTTAGCGGCACCGATCATTAATGAGTTAGCTACATTATTGCCGTCTCCGATATAGGCCATTTTTTTGCCTTTTAAGGTACCGAAATGCTCAAGTATCGTCATCAAATCAGCCATCACTTGGCACGGATGATAGTCATCGGTTAATCCGTTAATGACAGGAATTGAACTAAAATCTGCTAGTTCTTGAACGCTAGATTGATGAAACGTACGAATCATTAGCCCGTCTAAATAACCTGACAAAACACGTCCGGTATCAGCAATGGTTTCTCCACGTCCAAGTTGTGTGTCTTGTGAACTCAAGAACATAGCGTTGCCACCAAGTTGAAGCATACCAGCTTCAAATGAAACACGCGTACGCGTCGAAGATTTTTCAAAAATCATGCCCAGCACTTTGCCTTGTAACAGCGGTAAATATTTGTTTTCAGGTTTTTTTAATTCAATGGCGAGATTTAGTAAATCCATAATTTCATCTGTGCTGTAATCTTTCAAAGACAAGAAATTTTCCTGGATAATCGATGGTGCAAATGGGGTGGTCATTGTCATTTTGCAAGCACTCCTTTTGATAGTGAGAGAATGGATGAATAGGTTCCGTTAAAGGCAGCCGCTGTTTCAGGACGTGTCCACACGTGGAGACGGTGAATGGCTGCTTGCTTCGCATTCGTGCTTTCCGGGTCAGGGGCAAAGTCGATATAAGCTTTTTTCGATTCCGTTTTCAACCAGTCCTCAAAAGGCATAACGGTCTCGGTGACAATACGAAAGCCCAGTGCTTGCCAGGTAGCGAGATCTACGTAATCGACTGACTGTTCTGCAACAAAAATCGTCCCACCGGAAGAGAGCTCTGCCAATTGAACGGAAGCGCCGTTTAAGGCTTTTGCTAAGGCGGTATCTAAATTCGGGCTTGTTCCAATCACTTCACCTGTCGACATCATTTCAGGTGACAAGATAGGAGAGAGACCCGGCAATTTAATATGAGAAAAGACTGGTGCTTTAACCGTATACTCGGGCTGTCCGTTATAGGTTTTTCCGATAGCTAGTTTTTCAAAAGGCACTCCGAGCAATAAAGCCGTGGCGTGTTGAACGAGTGGCACATCGGTCACTTTGGAGCTAATGGGAGCTGTACGAGAGGCCCGTGGGTTAATTTCCATGACAAATAATTGTTCGTTTTCGTAAACGAATTGAATATTGAATAAGCCGGTATAATCCATATTTCTAGCGACATGCGTCGCAGTGTCAGAAAGTTCTTGTAGTGCCTTTTCCGATAACGATACAGGTGGCGTTATCGCGATGCTATCGCCCGAGTGAACGCCGGTTCCTTCAACATGTTCAAACAAGGCAGAAATCCAGACATGCTCGCCATCGGTTAAGATGTCGGCTTCGACTTCTTTACCGGTAATAAAATGATCTACTAGTACAGGGAATGTCATGGTTGTTTGTTGCAACCATTTGGTAAGTTCGGTTTCGTTGTGCAAAACAATCATGCCGCGTCCACCGATAACATAGGATGGTCGCAGTAGCACTGGGAAGCCGAGGGCGCGAGCAGCTGGAATGACAGCAGCAGCATCAAGTGCTGTTTTACCAGGGATTGTCGGTAAGTCGATCGATTCTAGGAAGGCATAAAAACGATCACGGTCTTCCATTTGATCTAACAAATCAACTGTCGATCCAAGAACTGTAATGCCTGCTTCTTGCAAGGCCGCCGCAACGTTTAGTGAAGTTTGCCCACCGAACTGAAGAATTACTTGAGTAATGCCTTCAAAATCCAAGACATTGAGAATATCTTCGGGTGTGATGGGTTCAAAATAAAGAGCGTCTGCCACTTCGTAATCAGTGCTAACCGTTTCCGGATTGTTGTTAATCATAATGGCTTCGTAGCCTAGCTTTTGTGCAGCCAGAACACTATGCACACAGCAATAGTCAAACTCAATGCCTTGTCCGATTCGGATGGGTCCAGAACCCACAACTGCTACTTTTTTCTTGTGATGAGTCCGTGTAACGTCTGAAACGCCTTGCCATGTCGAATAAAAATAATTTGTATCCGATTGGAACTCAGCGGCACACGTATCGATCATTCGATAAGCGGGTGTTACTTGCCAAAGTCGGCGTTGTCCCCAAATCTCTGAACAAGGAATCGTCCATAAGTCAGCCAATTGCTGATCACTGAAACCGAGCTTTTTGGCCTTCAAAAGACGAGTGCGCGTCATGCTGTTCCAGTCCAATTGCTGAAGCTCTTGCCATTCTGTAACGATAGTAGCCATTACAAACAAGAAGTAGGGTGTGATGCCTGTAAGGTTATGAAGCGAGTCGGTGGACTTGCCGCGTAGTAGCAATTCGAAGAGTACGAACAAACGACGATCATCGGCTTTATTTGCTAATTCGCATAAATATTCTGTAGAAAATTCCGAAAGTGCTACCAGGCGAAAGCCATCAATTGGCAATTCAAGTGAACGAATCGCTTTTTGCAGGGCCGCTTCCATGGACCTTTCGATTGCCATTACTTCGCCAGTCGCTTTCATTTGAGTGCCGAGTACGCGATCCGCTTGTGGAAATTGATCGAAAGGCCAGCGCGGGATTTTGACCGCCACATAATCCAATGCGGGTTCGAAACTGGCGAATGTCGTGCCGGTTACTGGGTTTTTCAATTCGGCCAATGTATAGCCAATTGCTAATTTCGCGGCGATTCGAGCGATTGGGTAACCGGTTGCTTTTGAAGCGAGAGCAGAAGAACGGCTGACCCGCGGATTGACTTCGATTAAATAATAAGCCGAAGTTTCCGGGTGTAGCGCAAACTGCACATTGCAAGCGCCGATAATACCGAGGGCTTCAATAATGTGAATAGACGCGCTACGCAGCATATGGAAATCTTTGTCGTTCAAAGTTTGACTGGGTGCTACTACAATTGAGTCACCGGTATGTACACCAACAGGATCTAGATTTTCCATATTGCAGATAGTGATGCATGTGCCATCTACGTCGCGCATTACTTCATATTCGATTTCTTTATAACCGGCAATGCTGATTTCTACTAAACATTGTTTAATAGGACTGGCACTTAATCCTTGCTTGACCAGCTTGATGTAGGTTTTTTCATCTTCGGCAATTCCACCACCAAAGCCGCCGAGCGTATAAGCAGGACGCACGATGAGAGGGTAACCGGCTGAAGTCGCAAATGCTAATGCCCCTTCAACTGAATAAATGATGTCACTGTCTGGAACAGGTTCACCTAACTGCTTCATTAACGAGCGAAACTGCTCACGGTCTTCGGCTTGCTTGATGGCTTTCATGTCAGTGCCAAGCAAAGTGACGCCATATTGAGTCAGGATGCCCGAATCAGATAAAGTCATCGCCAAGTTTAAACCGGTTTGACCGCCAACTGTTGCAAGCAATCCATCGGGACGTTCTTTTTCAATAATGGCAGTAATGCTATCCAAAGTCAGTGGCTCAAAGTAGACTCGATCGGAAATGGATTTGTCGGTCATAATCGTTGCGGGATTATTGTTGATTAAAATGACAGAGATGCCTTCTTCTTTTAAAGCAACACAAGCCTGTGTACCCGAATAATCGAACTCTGCTGCCTGGCCGATAACGATAGCACCAGACCCAATGACTAACACTTTTTTGATTTGTTGCTGTTTAGGCATATAGTTTCGCTCCTTCTTGCTGGTGAATCACCGCCAAAAATTGCTGGAACAATTCAAGGTGATCAGTGGGACCAGGTGCTGCTTCTGGATGAAATTGAACAGTAGTTATGGGCAAAGTATCGTGAATGAGCCCTTCAATGCTGTCGTCGTTGACGTTCTTATAAAGTACAGAAAAAGGGATAGTGGTTAAACTATCGTTTTCGACCACATAGCTATGGTTTTGTGAACTCATGCTGACACGTTTTGTCTGCATGTTCATAACCGGATGATTGGCTCCGCGATGACCATAGACAAGCTTAGTTGTTTTCGCGCCAAATGCCGAAGCAAGTACTTGATGACCGAGGCAAATACCGAGACTTGGATAGCGCTCAGCCCAGTCGCGATAGATAGGCAACAACTGTTGAAGAGCGGCGGGGTCTCCGGGACCATTGGAGAAAAGTAAGCCATCAAGCTCTAGTGAATCAAGCTTTTCTGTCGGCGTTGCGTAAGGCACAATGGTTACTTTACAATCCAATTTCAGCAGCTCTTTTAAAATGGAGGATTTGTAATGAAAATCAATCAATCCTATATGGATAGAGCCACAGCCGATCGTTTGAATTTCTTCAGTTTCTTCAATAGGTGAAAAAAAGTGGGTTTTTATAGCTTGCCACTCTAGCTCAGACGAGGAATCGTGAATTAATTGCGACTGCATGGTTCCGGAGTCGCGAACATGTTGAATAAGGGTACGTGTATCGACGTCGCTGAAAATCGGAACTTCATGACTACTAGCAAACTCTGCAAGTGAAATCGCCCCATCAGGGAGTGGTCCTTCGTACAATCCTGAAACAATGATGCCAGCTACTTGAATAACGTCAGACTGTGCATACAGAGATTGAATTCCGTATTGACCAATAAGTGGAAAGGAAAATACAATGATTTGGTCTTTATAAGACGGATCTGTTAAAACTTCTTCATAGCCAGTCATGCCTGTGAAAAAGACGATTTCTCCTTGAATAGCAGAAGCTTTACCGTACCAATGTCCTTTAAATGCTGTCCCATTCGATAATGTCAATAAACCTGTCATTTATTCCCCTCCAAATTTTATTCATTGATTATGTATATTTATAAAATGAAAATTAAAAGTTAAACTAAAAATCATCCGTTAGAATAGATAAAAAGATAATGATTAGTATTATATGTCTGTATAAAAATTAAGTCAACTGTATTTTTATGATACCAAAAAATTGTGTTTCGCCGATTAATGGAGGAAAGAAGTGAAAATAGGGAAAATTATTGAAAAAGCTTATCATATCAAGGGATTTCATGTATAATAATGACAAAGTTAGTATGGAAGGAGAGCGGGTCATGAGTTTGAAGAGAGACAACAAGGCGGAAAAGCGCGAAGTCACCTCAATTCGCAATGACTATGTCCGTTCGGTAGAAGTAGAGGAAGCACGCAAATCGGCTCACAGAGTACGATTATTTAGAAGACTGTCAGTTTTTGGATTAATGATTCTGGTGGCTACGATTTGGATTGGTTCGACTATTTATGCACAAACACAAACAATCTCTGAAAAAGCACAACTTCGTGAGGAAGCACTGATGGAACTTAAAGAAGTTGAAAAGCAGCAAGATCAGCTACAAGAACAGATTTTGTTATTAAATGACGAAGAGTATTTAGCTAAGCTGGCACGTAAGGATTACTTTCTTTCAGAAGAAGGAGAGATCATTTTTACCACGCCACATGATGAAAATAAAGATGAAGAAAAACCAGCAGAAAAAGAGTAGTCAGTTGACACTCTTTTTTTGATGGTTATAATAAAAAGTGGGACAAGTCCCGCAAAATGACAGCGTGACCTAGAATTTTGGAGTCACCTTAATTTTTAAGGAGGAGCATTTTTTTTATGTCGATTGAAGTAGGCAGCAAGTTAGAAGGTAAAGTCACAGGTATTACAAACTTTGGAGCATTTGTTCAGCTTCCAACTGGTGCAACAGGCCTCGTGCATATAAGTGAAGTCGCTGACAACTATGTAAAAGATATTAACGATCATCTTAAAGTTGGCGAAATGGTAGAAGTGAAAGTCATGAATGTAGAAGCAGACGGTAAGATCGGCCTTTCCATTCGTAAAGCGAAGCCACAACCAGCAGGCGGCACAGAACGACCACAACGCCCACGCCCAAGCAATAATCGTTCATTTGAACGCGCTCCAAAAGAGAACTTTGAAACGAAAATGGCAAAGTTCTTGAAAGACAGCGAAGAAAATATGACGACTTTGAAGCGCGCTACTGAATCTAAGCGCGGCGGCAGAGGGGCAAAAAGAGGCTAACTTGCTAGCTGTTTTAATAGTATAGGGAAATGCTTCAACACAGCTAGAAATTGATATTGAAACGCTTCTCACCATGGGGAGCGTTTTTTTTATGTCTGGGTATTGATTTTTTGAAACAAAAAAAGCAGCACCCTTGAAGGGTACTGCTTTAAAGTAAACTATGATGGCGGCAGAGGGGATCGAACCCCCGACCTCACGGGTATGAACCGTACGCTCTAGCCAGCTGAGCTACGCCGCCTTGTTTAAACGAACATTTAATAGCATACTATTGAATGTTCGGTCTGTCAATTACTAATTCAAAACAATTTAGTCCACTTTCTCAATAAATGTATTAAAAGTGGAGATAGGCAGGTGAAATGAAGAAATGAAAAACTTTCAAGAGTTACTGATGCACTATAGTAAAAAGCATAAGTTATTTCAAGAAGGAGACAAGGTGCTTGTCGGTTGTTCAGGTGGAATCGATTCCATGGTGTTACTTCATTTTTTGAATGCACAAAAAGAGGAACTGGGTATTTCAGTTGTGGCAGTTCATGTAGACCATATGCTAAGAGGCGAAGAATCGCATCAAGATCATCTGTTTACACAAGCAACAGCTATGCGGTGGGGAGTTGAATGCTTTAGTCGAGCTATTCCGATTCTAAAAATTTTAGAAGAACAAGGCGGCAATAAGCAGCAATTGTGCCGATCCGAACGCTATGCCTACTTCTTGAAAATCATGAAGCAGACGGGCGCCAATAAGTTTGCTACAGCGCATCATGCAGACGATCAACTTGAGACAATCCTCATGTCAGGGTTGAGAGGCAGTCTTCAAGATGGTGCTTTTGGCATTCAAGCGAGCCGGCCTTTCGGAGACGGTTTTTTAATTCGTCCTCAATTGGCGGTAGATAAAGAGCAAATTTTAGCTTACGCCAATTTTTATGAAATTCCGTACCGAGAAGATTCGAGTAATAGTGAAATAACATATGCACGGAATCGCTTGCGCAAGCGGATTTTACCACTTCTCAAAGAAGAGAATAAAGAAGTCTCTCAGAATTTCGTAGAACTCGCTGAAGACATGCAGCAAGATCAACAATTTCTTCAGGAGTTGACTAAAGACAAACTGCAACGGTTGATTCAGAGAAGAGATGGAGCAATTATGTTGTCTGCCAAAAGTTTCAGAGTTGAAGCGCGTGCTTTACAAAAAAGAATGGTTCTACTACTATTAAACTATCTATATAATCCGAAGCGAGTTCCTGTGACGAGACAACTGGTCGAACAACTGCAGGGAATGATGCAAAGTTCATCTGGCACTGTCTTTTTGCATTTGCCGCAAAATTATATAGCAACACGTCAATACGATTTAGTTGTCTTCAAACAGCAATCGCTAAGGCAACAGGATACACTCGCACCTATTGCTATTGAAGCGGACTGGACACCCGTTTACAGCGGATATCGTTACAAAATAATGCCTACTGCGCAATTTGAAAAAGTTGAAAACGCCGTAATTTGGTATTTTCAAGCACCAAAAGATTCTACATTCTTTTTGCGGAGCAGAGAACCGGGTGATCGGATTCAGCTAGCTGGGATGGATCAGCCAAAAAAACTGGCACGTTTGATGATTGATGAAAAAATCCCTATGCCTAGGAGAGAAAATTGGCCTGTCATTGCGACGGACACAAATGAACTGTTATTAGTGCCAGGCTTACGGTCATCTTCCGTAATTAGTCAGCATAAGCGCGGTGGAGATAATTGGGTACTAATTGAACAATTATATAGCATGTAAAACAAGGAATATTAGGAGGTCCACTATGTTACAGAACGATATTAAAGAAATATTGATTAGCGAAGAACAGCTACAGGACAAAGCACGTGAACTGGGAGCTATGTTAACAGAGGATTACAAAGATAAATATCCATTAGCTATTGGGGTATTAAAAGGTGCAATGCCGTTCATGGGAGATTTGATGAAGCGCATTGATGGTTTTGTTGAAATGGATTTTATGGACGTCTCGAGTTATGGGAATGCCACTGTTTCTTCTGGAGAAGTTAAAATCGTTAAAGATTTGAACGCTAGTGTCGAAGGACGCGATCTGCTAATTATTGAAGACATCATCGATAGTGGAAAAACACTTAGCTATTTAGTGGACCTATTCAAATACCGCAAAGCAAAATCGATTAAAATCGTTACCTTGTTGGATAAACCAACTGGACGAAAAGTAGATTTGAAAGCTGATTACGTTGGGTTTGAAGTGCCGGATGCATTTGTTGTAGGTTATGGACTGGATTTTGCAGAAAGATACCGGAATCTGCCTTACATCGGTGTTTTAAAGCCATCGATTTACGCTGAACAAGAAGAATAGACAATGATCGTTCACAGTCTGGGGATTTAACGGCGAGAATAAGGGCTTTTCGTTGTATGCTGAAATGTTCCTATGGTAGTATTTAGTATAGTTTTAGGGAAACTTTATGAGGAGGCGCGGGATGAATCGGATATTTCGATACACCATATTTTATTTACTGATTTTCCTAGTTATTATCGGGATTCTGGGTACTTTCAACAATAGCAACCAGCCGACTGAAAATATAGGATATAACGAATTTTTAGAAGCACTTGAAGATGGCAAAATTGAAGAAGTCAAAATTCAGCCAGATGCAATGGTCTATGAAGTGACAGGGAAAATGACTGGATATAAAGACGGTCAGTCGTTTGTTACGAATATTCCGCTAGAAAATGAAGCGTTGACTGCTGAAATTGATGCAGTTGCAAAAACGCAAGACGGTGTTGAAGTTGAATATGTGAAAGCTCCACAAACGAGTGGTTGGGTTTCATTTTTCACAGGTATCATCCCGTTCATTATCATCTTTATTCTTTTCTTCTTCTTACTTAACCAATCACAAGGTGGCGGAGGCGGCCGTGTGATGAACTTTGGTAAAAGCAAAGCGAAGTTATATGATGATCAGAAACAAAAAGTTCGTTTTAATGATGTAGCAGGCGCAGATGAAGAAAAACAAGAACTTGTCGAAGTTGTTGACTTCTTGAAAGATCCGCGTAGATTTGCTGACATCGGCGCTCGCATTCCAAAAGGAATTTTGCTTGTTGGACCTCCGGGTACTGGTAAAACCTTGTTGGCACGTGCTGTTGCTGGAGAATCAGGTGTTCCTTTCTTCTCTATCAGTGGTTCAGATTTTGTTGAGATGTTCGTTGGTGTCGGAGCTTCTCGAGTTCGTGATTTATTTGAAAACGCGAAGAAAAATGCACCTTGTATTATTTTCATCGATGAAATTGACGCAGTTGGACGCCAACGTGGCGCTGGCCTCGGTGGTGGACATGATGAACGTGAACAAACATTGAACCAGTTATTGGTAGAGATGGATGGCTTTGGTGTAAACGAAGGCGTCATCATTGTTGCTGCAACAAACCGTCCAGACATTTTGGATCCGGCTCTACTTCGTCCAGGTCGTTTTGACCGTCAGATTACTGTAGGTCGTCCAGATGTTAAAGGTCGCGAAGAAGTTCTTAAAGTACATGCGCGCAACAAACCGCTTGAAGAAAACGTTGATTTAAAAGCAATCGCTCAACGTACTCCTGGATTCTCAGGTGCGGATTTAGAGAATTTATTGAACGAAGCAGCACTCGTTGCAGCTCGTCGCAATAAACTTAAAATTGATATGTCCGATCTTGACGAAGCATCTGACCGTGTTATTGCGGGTCCTGCTAAGAAAAATCGTGTCATTTCGAAAAAAGAACGCAATATCGTGGCGTTCCACGAAGCAGGTCATACAGTCATCGGATTAACGCTTGATGATGCTGAAACAGTCCATAAAGTAACCATTGTTCCCCGTGGGCAAGCTGGCGGCTATGCGGTCATGCTACCAAAAGAAGATCGTTACTTTATGACGAAACCTGAACTGCTTGATAAGATTTCCGGTTTACTAGGCGGACGTGTAGCTGAAGACATCATGTTCGGTGAAGTATCTACCGGCGCTCATAACGATTTCCAACGTGCGACGGCAATTGCCCGCAGCATGGTAACGGAATACGGAATGAGTGACAAGATTGGTCCAGTTCAATTCGGTACAGCACAAGGCGGTAACGTATTCTTAGGGCGTGACTTTAACTCTGAACAAAACTATTCAGATGCCATTGCCTTTGAAATCGATCAGGAAATGCAACGAATCATCAAGGAGCAATATATTCGCACAAAAGAAATTCTGACTGAGAAGAAAGAACTTCTTGAATTGATTGCGACTACATTGCTTGAAGTGGAAACTTTAGATGCAGGTCAGATTTTGCATTTGAAAGATCACGGTACACTTCCTGAACGTGATTACGAAACATTAAACGGTGATTTCGGAGACGACAGCAAACCCGATTTGACTAAAGACAGTGACGTTTCGGAAGCTGTAGGTGCTCCGTCTGATCCTTCAGCAGGAGATTTACCATCTGCAGAAGGCGAAGCGGCTCCTGTAAGAGATTCGATTCAAGAAGAACGTAAATAACAAAAACAACAAGCTGGTTGCCCATTCCCTTTTGAGGGGACAGGCAATCAGCTTTTTGCTTTCTTTAAATTATGGTATGATGTTTTGGAAATTCGTCAACAAGTGAGGGTAAATGATGATACTCGTATTAGATGCTGGAAATACAACGATTGTTCTGGGCGTTTACGACCAGGATCAGCTATTGCACCATTGGCGTATGGCAACTCTTCGCCACAAAACAGAAGATGAATACGGAATGCAAATCAAAGCATTTCTAGATGAAGCAGGATTAACGTTTTCATCAATAAATGGTATTATTATGTCTTCTGTTGTGCCGCCGATTATGTCTATGTTAGAGCGTATGTGTCAAAAATATTTTCGGGTAACGCCGATGATTGTTGGACCTGGTGTCAAAACAGGTCTCGATATTAAGTATGACAATCCTCGTGAAGTCGGTGCCGACCGGATTGTCAACGCGGTAGCCGCCATTCACGAATACGGTGGTCCGTTAATTGTTGTGGACTTTGGTACGGCCAACACCTTCTGTTATATTGATGAAAAGCAGCAGTATATGGGAGGTGCCATTGCGCCTGGCATTAACATTTCAACAGAGGCGCTATATGCTCGTGCCTCTAAATTGCCGCGGATTGAAATCGCTACTCCAGATCATGTAGTAGGCAGAAATACCATTTCCGCTATGCAAGCTGGTATTGTCTACGGTTACGTAGGTCAAGTAGAAGGAATCGTGACGCGAATGAAAAAGCACAGCAAAGAAAAGCCGATAGTGATTGCGACGGGTGGTATGGCTTCTTTAATTGCTAGCGAAACAACAGTCATCGACTATGTAGATCCTTTTTTAACAGTAAGAGGACTGTATTTAATTTACAAACGCAACCAAGCGTAAAGAAAGGGACGATAAATGTGTCAGATTATTTAGTTCGCGGCCTCGGTTTTAATGGGAGCGTCCGTGCATTTGCGGTAGATAGTACGAAAACAGTAGGAGAAGCGCAGCGTCGTCACATGATGTGGCCAACCGCGTCAGCGGCATTAGGACGTGCCATGACAGGTGGCGTTATGCTAGGAGCTATGTTAAAAGGTGACGATAAAGTAACCATCAAAATTGAAGGTGGCGGACCAGTTGGCGCGTTGCTAGTCGATAGCAATGCCAAAGGTGGCGTTCGTGGATATGTCTCTAACCCGCAAACTCATTTCGATTTAAACGCACAAGGGAAATTGGATGTTAGTCGTGCAGTTGGTACAACCGGCATGATGTCAGTCGTGAAAGATTTGGGAATGCGCGATAATTTTACAGGTCAAACGCCAATTGTTTCGGGAGAAATTGCAGAAGATTTCACTTATTATTTTGCTACATCTGAACAAGTACCGTCGTCAGTTGGACTGGGTGTATTGGTAGATACAGACAACTCAATTTTGGCGGCGGGTGGATTTGTTATTCAATTGATGCCAAATGTTGACGATGAAACAATCACGCAAATCGAAGAACACCTGGCCGGTATGGAGCCTGTGTCGCATATGATTCAGCGCGGCTTATCACCAGAAGAAATTCTTGAAGCGGTTCTTGGAGAAGGGAATGTTCAAATTCTTGATAAAATGCCGGTACATTTCGACTGCAATTGTTCCAAAGATCGTTTCGCAACAGCTATTCTAGGGCTTGGGAAAAAGGAAATCCAAGACATGATCGATGAAGACGGAATGGCAGAAGCGCAATGCCATTTCTGTTTAGAAACGTATCATTATTCCAAAGAGGAACTTGAGTCGTTTATTAATGAGCTCCAATTATAATAACCGTCGACCTGTATCACCGGCAGATACAGCGAAGCCGAAAAGACATTTAAAAACGAAGCCGGTACTGATGATCATAGGGATCTTGCTATTAGCTAATTTTTTGTGGTTTATTGCTTGGTTAATTCCAAATGATACCGGAAAGGCAGAAGAAGTCGCTTCAGTTAACGGACAAGCCGTTACACGTGAGCAATGGCTGGCTTCTATGGAAGAACAGCATGGCCGCGAAGCGTTACTCGAGTTGGTCAACGAAAAAGTCATGGCAACAGCAGCTAAGGATTATGGAATTGAAGTAAGTGATAAAGAAATTGACTTGGAATTGGCGCTTCTTCGATCATCACAAGACGGTACGGAAACAGCGTTGTATGCAGCAGACGAAACGCGTCAACGCGAAAAAATAAAAGCGCAATTGATTTTAGAAAAAGTGCTGACAAAAGACGTCGTTATTGAAGATGATGAAATCAAGGCGTTTTACGACGATAATCAATCACTTTATGATGTTAAAAATTCATACCGTACGCAAATGATTGTCTTAAATTCATCAGCAGAGGCGGAAGAAACCATTGCAGAGCTCGAAAAAGGCTCTTCATTTGAAGCGACTGCTCGTGAACGTTCCATCGACAGTGCAACTGGAAACCTTGGTGGCGACATTGGTTATATTTCTAATGGCGAACCGGGGGTAGATGCTAATATTGCCAAAGCGGTTACAAAAATAGAGGTAGGTGGATGGTCATCTCCGCTGGCGCTTGAAAATGGCAAAACAGCCATTATTTCTGTTACAGAAAAAGTAGATGGCCAAACGTTTTCTTATGAGGATGTGGCAGGTCACATTAGCCGTGAGCTAGCGCTTGAGCAATTGCCGCAATCGGTATCTCCAGAAGCTTTTTGGCAAGAGTTTGATGCTACTTGGTTTTATGGAGAATAGATTTTCACTAGACGTTTCGTGATAAAACGTCTTTTTTTATGAATTCACGAAGTTTGACAAAGGGTCTACAGTATTGCTAACATTAACTTTATTAAAGTCGACAAATTTACTAGGGATTAGGAGTGTTGGAGATGGCGAGAGTGGGAAATTCAATTACCGACTTGATTGGGCAAACACCAATCGTAAAATTAAATCGCTTAACGGGTCCTGAAGATGCTGATGTTTATTTGAAATTAGAATACTTCAATCCTGGTAGCAGTGTTAAAGATCGTATAGCGCTTGCAATGATTGAAGCGGCTGAGAAGTCCGGTGAGTTAAAAGAAGGTGATACCATCATTGAACCGACAAGTGGCAACACCGGAATTGGCTTAGCGATGATCGCGGCAGCGAAAGGTTATAAATCTGTGTTAGTGATGCCGGAGACAATGAGTATGGAGCGCCGTAATTTATTGCGTGCCTACGGAGCAGACTTGATTTTAACACCAGGTCCAGATGGTATGAACGGTCCAAATGGTGCGATTAAAACAGCTGAAAAGAATGCAGCTGAACACGGATGGTATATGCCGCAACAATTCAATAATGAAGCAAACCCGGAAGTGCACCGGTTAACGACAGGTCCTGAAATCGTTGAAACGATGGGCGATCAATTGGATGCTTTCATTGCAGGGATTGGGACAGGCGGTACGATTACGGGCGCAGGCCAAGTGTTAAAAGAAAAATATCCTGAAATAAGTATAGTGGCAGTAGAACCTACGGATTCTGCAGTTTTGTCAGGTGGTAAGCCAGGACCACATAAAATTCAAGGTATTGGAGCTGGCTTCATACCATCTGTGCTAAACACCAAAGTCTATGATGAAATTATCCAAGTAACCAACGATCAATCATATGCAACAGCTCGTCAAGCAGCGCGTGAAGAAGGCATTCTCGGAGGGGTATCTTCCGGTGCTGCCATCTACGCTGCACTTCAAGTTGCTAAACGATTGGGTAAAGGCAAAAAAGTATTGGCGATTATTCCGTCTAATGGAGAACGCTACTTAAGTACACCACTGTATCAATTTGACGAATCAAATTAAAAGATAAAAAGAGCAGGCCTATGCTGCTCTTTTTTTATGGGAAAAAACTGATCAATTGAGGTAAAATGAAGGCGTGCTTGCATTTTCAAGAAGCAATACATATTCCAAGTTTGGACGTGAACGTTTATGGAAATCAATTTTACGAATAAAACGCTCGTCATGGGTATATTAAATGTCACACCAGATTCTTTTTCTGATGGTGGTAAGTACGCGGGTGTCGAACAGGCATTGAGTCACGCTAAACAGATGGTAGAAGAGGGTGTGGATATTATTGATGTAGGGGGTGAATCTACACGCCCGGGCCATGTCCGGATTTCAGATCAAGAAGAAATTGAGCGGATTGTGCCAGTCATCAAAGCTTTACGAGAACATTTTGATGTATTGATCTCTGTCGATACGTACAAATCGCGTGTAGCGGATGCGGCTATTGCTGCTGGAGCCCATATTATAAATGATATTTGGGGGGCGAAGTTTGATCCGTTAATTGCGAGTGTGGCTGCTAAATGGAACGTCCCTATGATTCTTATGCACAACCGACATCATGCGTCCTATTCGAATTTCCGAGAAGACATGATGCAGGATTTAAGTGAAAGTATTGAAATTGCTTTAGCTGCCGGCGTGCGTAAAGAGCATATTTGGCTCGATCCCGGTGTTGGTTTTGCTAAAACAGTAACGCAAAACCTCCAAGCGATTCAGTTGGTTGAGCAAATGGTGGAATTGGGTTATCCCATTCTTCTGGGTACCTCAAGAAAGTCATTCATTGGAAAGATTCTAGACACCACTGTTGAAGAACGCTTAGAAGGTTCGCTCGCAACGATTTGTTGTGGCATAAGTCACGGATGTCACGTAGTTCGTGTGCACGATGTAAAAGAAACGGTGCGCACAGTTCGAATGATGGACGCGTTAACGGGCAAGCGCCCGTATAAGGAGGAGAAATAATGGATTTTATTCACGTAAACGATATGGAATTTTATGGTTACCACGGTGTATTTCCTGAAGAAACAAAATTAGGTCAACGATTTCGTATGACGGTTTCATTGGCAGTGGACCTTCAGCAAGCTGGAGAGACTGACGCTCTAGAACATACAGTGCATTACGGAGAAGTCTATGAAGCTTGCCGTTCAATTGTCGAAGGAGAGCCGAAGAAATTGGTGGAAGCTGTAGCGGAAAGTGTAGCTAGCCGAATTCTAACAGATTTTCCTTTAGTGCAAGGCGTTCGTGTACAACTAATCAAACCAGATCCACCGATTCCCGGTCACTATAAATCCGTGGCCATTGACTTAACGCGAGGAAAGTTCGCATGAACCAAAGTTATTTATCACTCGGCTCAAATATGGGTGACCGTTTCGAAATGTTAAGACAAGCTGTCTTGCAACTTTCAACATTCCCGTCCATTACAGTTACGCGCATTTCTTCTCTGTATGAAACAGATCCTGTGGGATATAAAGAGCAAGAGCCTTTCTTAAATATGGTTGTCCAACTCGAAACGGAATTAAATGCAGTCAAATTATTGGATGTTTGCCAGAAGATTGAACAAAATTTAAATCGTAAGCGCCTTATTAGGTGGGGGCCACGGACAATAGATCTTGATATTTTATTGTATAATCAAGATAATATAAAAAATGACAGACTTATTGTTCCGCATCCACGAATGGATGAACGGGCTTTCGTTATCGTGCCGCTACTCGAAATAAACCAGGAATTTAAAGTGGAAGATAATTTCGAAGTAGACGGTGTTCGTTTATGGAAGTCCTACAAAGACATTGAAATGTTTTTGCAAGACGTACGAATGGAGTTGTAACAGAAATTCCG
This sequence comes from Planococcus sp. ANT_H30, assembly GCF_008369335.1. NCBI lineage: Bacteria > Bacillati > Bacillota > Bacilli > Caryophanales > Caryophanaceae > Planococcus > Planococcus sp. ANT_H30. Next base: position 48,480 of record NZ_VOBJ01000014.1, read on the forward strand.
TTCGGAAGAATTGGTGGACTCAAAAGCTTTTCGCAACACAGTAAAAAAGCTGCCACAAATTCGTGGCAGCTTTTTTATGTAGTATGGTAAGAAATTGTGTACAATAGAGAAATACATGAATGAGATTTAGTGTTAAACAGATAAAGGAGTGTAGGGCATGTCAGAAGAATTAAACGATCAATTGGTAGTTAGACGTCAAAAAATGCAGAACTTCCGAGACAACGGAATGGATCCATTCGGTGGACGATTCGAACGGACGCACTTGTCGCAAGAAATCATTGAGCAATATGGAGAGTTTTCTAAAGAAGAGTTAGAAGAAGCATCGTACGAAGTAGTTATTGCCGGACGAGTTATGACCAAGCGTGGAAAAGGGAAAGCTGGATTTGCCCATATTCAAGACTTAAAAGGCCAAATTCAAATTTACGTTCGTAAAGATGCTATTGGCGAAGAAGCTTACGCGTTTTACAATACAGTTGATCTAGGAGATATCCTAGGGATTAAAGGGATTGTATTTAAAACAAATGTAGGAGAACTCTCTATTAAAGCAAAAGAAGTGGAATTCCTTACAAAGGCATTACGTCCTTTACCTGAAAAATTCCACGGCTTAAAAGATATAGAGCAACGTTACCGTCAACGTTATTTGGATTTGCTGACAAGCGAATCTAGCAAAGAGACCTTTATCCTTCGTAGCCGCATCATTCAATCTATGCGCCGCTATTTAGATAACGCAGGATTTTTAGAAGTGGAAACGCCTATGCTTCATTCAATCGCAGGAGGAGCGGCTGCAAAACCATTCGTAACTCATCACAATGCGTTGGATATGGAATTGTATATCCGCATTGCAATTGAACTTCATCTAAAGCGATTAATTGTTGGTGGTTTAGAGAAAGTATATGAAATTGGTCGTGTTTTCCGTAACGAAGGAATATCAACTCGTCATAACCCGGAATTTACGATGCTGGAACTATATGAAGCTTATGCAGATTATAATGACATTATGGCTCTTACTGAAAATTTAGTTGCGCATATTGCCCAAGAAGTGCTTGGAACAACTACGGTACAATATGGAGAAGATGAAATTGACTTAGCGGTGGGCTGGAAACGACTACACATGGCTGATGCAGTGAAAGAATACACAGGTGTTGATTTCTGGAAACAGATGACGAAAGAAGAAGCTCAATCTTTAGCAAAAGAACATAGCATTGATATTAAACCTACAATGGAAGTAGGGCATATCTTAAATGAGTTTTTTGAGCAAAAAGTAGAAGAGCAATTGGTTCAACCAACCTTTGTTTACGGACATCCTGTTGAAATTTCGCCTTTAGCTAAAAAGAATCCTGATGATGAACGTTTCACTGATCGCTTTGAATTGTTCATCGTACGACGTGAGCATGCGAATGCTTTCACAGAATTGAATGATCCTATCGATCAACGTCAACGTTTTGAGGCGCAATTGATTGAGAAGTCAGAAGGAAACGATGAAGCTCATGAAATGGATGAGGATTTTATTGAGGCGCTAGAATACGGATTGCCGCCAACTGGTGGATTGGGAATTGGTATTGACCGTTTAATCATGTTGTTGACGAATTCTTCATCTATTCGAGACGTGTTATTATTCCCTCAAATGCGACCTAAAGAATAAGAGAGTGTTTCAAAAAAGCCGGTTTAAAGGGGTTTAACCTTTAAATCGGTGATTTTTTAAAAAAGTACTTGTATCTATTTCGAAACGATGCTATACTATTTCTTGTCGCGTTTTTCATAATAAAAGATGCGAAGAAAACATTAACAAAAAAGTTGTTGACTTCTGAATGAGAAGTTGGTAATATTGAAAAGTCGCCATTACAGAAACGGCGAACAACTTGAACCTTGAAAACTGAACAGCAAAACGTCAACAAATAGCAACGGCCGCGCAAAACGGCCCGCGCAAAACTTACTGATCAGCATCACGCAGATCAAAGCGAATCGTGCGTCTTCGGACGG
>NZ_VOBJ01000015.1:0-17120 GCF_008369335.1 Planococcus sp. ANT_H30
GCCAACAGAGCGTCGCAAAGCTTACAGCGTTTCACTTCATAGTGGATGGTGCTTTTGCTTCGTTCTAGCTGTTTCGCTATATAGGACAGTGATTTTTCTTTCAGGCAATAACACTCGATTCGCACACGTTCCCGTAATATCATGTGGGCATCGCTCATTTGGGGATACTCCTTTAGTTGATTCGCGTTAACTACGGTGTACCCACTTGAGCTGTTTTTGTTTTCTAGCCTTCTGACTTACTATGATAATCTACAAAAAAAATATATTTTACTATTCTAAATAATTTTTCTTTTAACAGTTTCTTGACACACCATATCTACGCTGATAACCTTACAATAATATTTAAAGGAAGCAGGAGGCGCGTCTACTTATGTGGGAATCAAAATTTGTAAAAGAAGGCTTAACGTTTGATGATGTATTGCTTGTACCAGCCCATTCGGAAGTTTTACCAAAAGACATTGATTTATCAGTTGAATTGACACCAACCCTTAAGTTAAAAATTCCAGTGATCAGTGCAGGTATGGATACAGTAACGGAAGCTAAAATGGCTATTGCTATGGCTCGCCAAGGCGGATTGGGAATTATCCATAAAAACATGAGTATTGAAGAACAGGCTGAACAAGTCGTTACTGTAAAGCGTTCAGAAAATGGCGTGATCACCGATCCTTTCTTCTTAACTCCTGAGCACCAAGTTTACGATGCAGAGCATTTAATGGGAAAATACCGAATTTCAGGTGTACCTATTGTTAACAACGAAAGTGAATTAAAACTTGTTGGAATTATCACAAACCGCGATTTACGGTTTATCCAAGATTATTCTTTGAAAATTAATGATGTAATGACAAAAGAGCAATTAGTAACTGCTCCTATTGGAACTACCTTAGAAGATGCTGAAAAGATTCTTCAGCAATACAAGATTGAAAAGTTACCAATTGTTGATAACCAAGGCGTGTTAAAAGGGTTAATTACGATAAAAGATATTGAAAAAGTAATTGAATTTCCTAATGCTGCGAAAGACCAGCACGGTCGTTTGTTAGCAGGCGCTGCTGTAGGCGTTACTTCAGACACAATGAAGCGCGTTGAGCATTTGGTGAAGGCTTCTGTTGATGTCATTGTACTGGATACAGCTCATGGTCATTCAGAAGGCGTTTTAGGAATGGTAAAGCAGATCCGGGCAACTTATCCAGAATTAACGATTATTGCTGGAAACGTAGCCACTGCTGCTGGAACAAAAGCATTGATTGAAGCGGGTGCAGATGTAGTTAAAGTTGGAATCGGCCCTGGTTCGATCTGTACAACTCGTGTTGTCGCAGGTGTTGGGGTTCCTCAGATTACAGCGGTATATGACTGCGCAACAGAGGCACGTAAGCATGGCAAAGCCATTATTGCTGATGGTGGAATCAAGTATTCTGGAGACATCATCAAAGCCTTAGCAGCGGGCGGACATGTTGTAATGCTTGGTAGTTTGTTGGCGGGGACGACTGAAAGTCCAGGAGATACTGAAATCTTCCAAGGTCGTCGCTTTAAAACCTATCGTGGTATGGGATCAATCGCTTCTATGGAAAAAGGCTCGAAAGACCGCTATTTCCAAGATGATGCAAAAAAATTAGTGCCAGAAGGAATCGAAGGTCGCTTGCCATACAAAGGACCACTTTCTGATACAATTCATCAATTACTAGGTGGTATCCGTGCAGGAATGGGTTATTGCGGAACTAAAGATTTACAGGTGTTACGTGAAGAAGCACAATTTATTCGTATGACTGGAGCAGGATTACGCGAAAGTCATCCGCATGATGTTCAAATTACTAAAGAATCTCCAAACTACTCCATTTAAGTTTATAAGACATCTTGCTCTTCATTTAATCGAAGAGCAAGATGCCTTTTTATGTTTTCGTTTTTAAGCATAATGAATGTGATAAAATAGCATGTGGAATCTTATAGATGGAGGTATTCAAATACGTGAAGAATTTTTTAACTAAAGGACTACTTATAGCATTACTCGTCATACTTACTGTGCTAGCAATTGTTCCGCAGCAAGCCTATGCGGAAGACGCATTAACTATAATGGCCGAAGCCGCTATTTTGGTAGACGCTGAAAGTGGCAAGATTCTTTATGAAAAAAATGCGGAAGCGCCTTTAGGGGTAGCTAGCATGACCAAAATGATGACAGAGTATTTATTATTTGAAGCGATTGAAAATGGTAAGGTTACGTGGGATCAAGAGTATGAAGTGACGGATTACACGTACAAAATTTCTCAGGACATGCGTTTAAGCAATGTGCCATTTCGTGAAGACGGCTCTTACACCATTAAAGAAATGTATGAAGCGATGGCTATTTTCTCAGCTAACGCAGCAACAATCGGTATTGCCGAGACGATTGCAGGGACAGAAAGTAAATTTGTTGACCTAATGAACGATAAAGCAAAAGAAATGGGCTTAGAAGAAACGACTTTTGTCAATTCAACGGGCCTTAGTAATTCAAGCTTGATGGGCATGCATCCAGAGGGCACGAAAGAAACAGATGAAAACATCATGCCGGCGCGTTCAGTTGCCAAACTAACGAAACGCTTATTGGATGATTATCCAGAAGTGTTAGAAACGACTAAAATTCCGGTAAAATTATTTCGTGAAGGAACGGCAGACGAAACGCGTATGGAAAATTGGAATTCGATGCTTCCTGGGCTAATTTACGAATACGAAGGTATGGACGGATTAAAAACCGGCAGCACAGATTTTGCTGGTTATGCGTTTGCAGGGACAGCAAAGCGTGACGATACCCGGTTGATTGCTGTGGTTATGGGAGCAGTAGATAATAAAGGGGCCGGTTCGTATAAAGCTCGCTTTGATGCGACCCGTACTTTATTCGATTATGGTTTTGGTGAATTTACAACAGAAGAGGTTATTCCTGCAGGCTATCAATTTGAAGGTCAGAAAACGCTTGCTGTTGAAAAGGGATTAGAAGAAAAAGTAGCGATTGCGGTCAAAGAGCCAGTAAAGATGATGATTCGGACAGCGGATAAAGAATTGTATCGACCGGAATTACTGTTAGACGATTCAGTAGTTAAGAACGGCAAACTAGAAGCAGGTGTGGAAAAAGATTTAGTTGTAGGAACGCTACAGCTTAAGAAAACAGATGGCACGGAATATGGCTATTTGAGCGGCAGTACGGAAAAAGTTGAAATCGTGACTACTGAAGCTGTTGAACGTGCTAACTGGTTGTCTTTATCGATGCGCAGTACAGGAGAGTTCTTGTCTTCTTTGTGGGATGATGCAGGTAGTTTTGTAAGAGGGTTATTTTAATAATAAAAAAGCTGTTCATCCAAATAGATGAACGGCTTTTTTTATTGTATTTTCCAACAAGCCATCAATTCAATAATTCCTAAATGAATTTCTTCTTCGGATAGACCACCGAACCCGAGCACAATTTTTGGGTAAATTCCAGATTTTTTGTGGACATCATAAGAGTGTAGACCTGTGACACGAATGCCCGCTTGTTTAGCGCGTTGTACCAGTTCTTCTTCGCTTGACGAGGTTTGGATGGTTAGCACGATATGCATACCTGCTTGTTCACCGGAAACCGTGACGACCGGAGAGAATAAAGCGAGCGACTGACTCAGTTGTTTGATTTTCTTCTGATAGAGCTTGCGCATGCGGTTCAAGTGGCGCGAAAAATGACCATCTTTCATGAATTTGGCGACTAGTTGTTGATCATGTCTGGGTACCGATGAAGAGTAATGAAGAAACGTTTGCTGATAAGCCCGTAGCAGTTGTTTAGGCAAAACCATATAAGCGAGACGCAAAGAAGGCATGAGCGATTTAGAAAAAGTACTAATGTAAATAACACGGTCGCTTAAGTCCATGCTTTGTAGCGCGGGAATGGGGCGGCTAGTGTATCGAAATTCACTGTCGTAATCGTCTTCAATAATATACCGTTCAGGCTTAGCGACAGCCCAGTTCAGTAATTGCGCACGTTTGGTGGCACTCAAGACCGAACCTGATGGAAATTGGTGTGATGGTGTGACGTAAGCTACATCTACGTTAGATTCTTCTAACTGACTAACGTTGATGCCGTCTTGTTCGAGTTCAATCGGAATAGACTGGCGGTCGTGATGACTGAAAATGCTATGGGTCAATGCATAGCCAGGATTTTCATAGCCGTAAACCAGTTTTTTATTAAGTAGACGAATGAGTAAGGGCATTAATTGTTCTGTACCAGAGCCAATCACGATTTGTTCTGCATCACAAACAACTCCGCGAGACTGGTACAAATAACGGGCAATTTCTTGGCGCAAGGCGTCGTCTCCTTGAGGGTGCCCAGATAGTAATAAGTGATGATTAGAGTCATCTAAAATGTCACGTGTCAGTTTGCGCCACGTTAAAAATGGAAAAGAACGTGTATCAATACTGGCCGAGTTGAAATCTATTTTGTAAGCAGTCGTTTCTTTGACGATAGGCTCGTCATGCGGAATATCCAAGTACGCCAGTTCTTCGACGGGTTGAGCATAAAATCCTTTACGTGGTCTAGATTCAATAAATCCTTCAGCGACAAGTTGAGAATACGCCAGTTCGACGGTCGTTTGACTAATTTGCAGATAATCTGCTAATTTGCGTTTGCTTGGTAATTTTGCCTCTATGCCGATTGTGCCGTTTATAATGGCTTCTTTTATTTCTTGATACAACTGTTTGTATAACGGGGTTTGTGACTGTTTTTGCAGTTGAAACATTAGCATATCCATGTGAATTCCTCCAACTGACCTGATTGAAATGATTGTAACTGAGTCTTTTTATATGGTCAATCTCTATTATACTGAATTTATTAATGAATAGGGGGAATTAGTAAATGACTCAACATGGAACAAATCGTGTAAAAAGGGGAATGGCTGAAATGCAAAAAGGTGGCGTGATCATGGATGTGGTTAATGCAGAACAAGCACGTATTGCAGAAGCTGCAGGCGCAACGGCTGTCATGGCACTTGAGCGAGTGCCTTCTGATATTCGTAGAGACGGTGGAGTTGCACGTATGGCGGACCCACGTATCACAGAAGAAGTGATGAAAGCTGTATCGATTCCAGTGATGGCAAAAGCGCGTATTGGTCATATTGTGGAAGCGCGTATTTTAGAAGCGATGGGTGTCGATTATATCGATGAAAGTGAAGTGCTGACGCCAGCCGATGAAGAATTTCATTTATTAAAAAACCAATACACGGTTCCTTTTGTTTGCGGGTGTCGCAATTTAGGTGAAGCGGCACGCAGAATTGGTGAAGGCGCTTCGATGCTACGGACAAAAGGCGAACCGGGCACAGGAAATATCGTCGAAGCGGTCCGTCATTTGCGACAAGTAAATGCAGAAATCCGTAAAGTGGTTGCGATGAGCGAAGATGAATTAATGACAGAAGCGCGTAATTTAGGAGCTTCTTATGAGTTTTTAAAAGAAGTTAAAAGTTTAGGGCGTTTGCCGGTAGTTAATTTTGCAGCTGGCGGAATTGCCACACCTGCAGATGCTGCGTTAATGATGGAATTAGGAGCAGACGGTGTGTTTGTTGGATCAGGTATTTTCAAATCAGACAACCCTGAACGATTTGCACGTGCGATTGTGGAAGCGACGACACATTACCAAGATTACAAATTGATTGCTGAACTGTCAAAAGACCTGGGCATTGCAATGAAGGGCATTGAAATTTCAACCATTGCTGCCGGTGAACGTATGCAAGAGCGAGGGTGGTAACATGAAACGAGTGGGAGTTCTTGCGTTGCAAGGAGCTGTTCGTGAGCATATCAAGTCGGTTCAAGCGTGCGGAGCGGAAGCGATTGCTGTTAAATGGCCGAAAGATCTTGAAAATTTGGATGGCTTAATCTTACCGGGCGGAGAAAGTACGACGATGCGCCGTTTAATCGATCGTTATGGCTTGATGGAACCGTTAAGAGAGTTTGCGCAAACCGGAAAACCGATGTTTGGTACATGTGCTGGGTTGATTTTGCTTGCTGAAACAGTCGTTGGTAGCGACGATGCGCATTTAGGTGTGATGGACGTTACAGTGGAACGAAATTCGTTTGGTCGACAAGTGGATAGTTTTGAAGCACCGCTTGAGATTGAAAGCATTGAAGGACCTTTTGAAGCGGTCTTTATCCGAGCGCCGCATATTGTCAGTGTCGGAGCAGGGACTGAAGTGTTATGCGTGCATAATGGGAAAATTGTTATGGCGAGAGATGACCAATTTCTCGGTTGTTCGTTCCATCCAGAATTGACAGATGATCACCGCATTACCGCTTATTTTTTAAGCATGATTCAAGACAAGTCAGACCTTCTCTTGCCAAACCCATCAACTTATAGTAAAGTATGATTAATTTAAAAGACGAAACGTTGATGGGGATTAGTAAAATGACTGTTTTTCCAAAGAGAGCCGGTGGTTGGTGCAAACCGGTGAAAAACACATTTGAATCCACCCCGGAGTTGCATGGCGAAAAAAGCCATTGCCGGTTTAAATGCCGTTATGTGATGAAGAGGATTGGCTTTTGCCGATCAATCAGGGTGGCAACGCGGGTAGCTCTCGTCCCTTTACCAAGGGATGGGGGCTATTTTTGTTGTCTTTTTTTATTTTTAAATTTTAAGGAGGAAACAGTATGTTGGATATTCGTTTTGTACGTGCCAATTTTGAAGAAGTAAAAACAAAGCTTGCGAAGCGTGGAGAAGATATTTCCGTGCTTGATGATTTTGAAGGGTTAGATGTAAAACGTCGCGAATTGATTGCACAAACTGAAAAATTAAAAGCAGAGCGCAACGAAGCGTCTCAAAATATCGCAGCGATGAAACGTGCAAAAGAAAATGCAGACGAAGCCATTACAAAAATGCGTGAAGTTGGCGATCAAATCAAAGTGATTGATGAAGAGTTAAAAGCAGTTGAAGAAAGCTTGAACTATATTATGATGCGTGTTCCAAACATTCCGCATGACAGCGTTCCGTTTGGTGATTCTGAAGATGATAATGAAGAAATCCGCACATGGGGCGACAAGCCTGCATTTGATTTTGACGTTAAGCCACACTGGGATTTAGGAACGGATTTAAACATCATTGATTTTGAACGTGCAGCGAAAGTAACGGGCAGCCGGTTTGTCTTTTACCGTGGACTTGGTGCTCGCTTAGAACGCGCATTGATCAACTTTATGATGGACCTCCACCAAGAAGAGCATGGCTATGAAGAAATGTTGCCTCCTTATATGGTTAACCGCGAAAGCTTGACAGGCACTGGCCAATTGCCGAAGTTTGAAGAAGATGCATTCTTGATTGAGAAAGAGGATTATTTCCTCATTCCGACTTCTGAAGTACCGGTAACTAACTTTTACCGTGATGAAATTTTAACGGCAGATATGTTGCCACAAGCCTTTGCGTCTTATAGCGCGAATTTCCGCTCTGAAGCGGGTTCTGCAGGGCGTGACACACGTGGGTTAATCAGACAGCACCAATTCAATAAAGTGGAGCTCGTACGCTTTGTAAGGCCAGAGGATTCTTATGATGAACTAGAGAAATTGACCGGACATGCGGAAAAAGTACTTCAGCTTTTAGGGTTGCCGTACCGCGTATTAAAGATGTGTACCGCCGATTTAGGATTTACAGCTGCCAAGAAATACGATATTGAAGTATGGATTCCAAGCCAAGAAACATATCGTGAAATTTCTTCTTGTAGTAATTTTGAAGATTTCCAAGCAAGACGTGCAAATATTAAATTCCGTCGTGAAGCGACAGGCAAGCCAGAATTTGTTCATACATTGAACGGCAGCGGACTAGCCATTGGTCGTACAGTAGCAGCCTTGCTTGAAAATTATCAGCAACAAGACGGTTCAATCAACATTCCAGAAGTATTGCAGCCTTATATGGGTGGCAAAAAGACTATTGGATAAAGTAGCTTTCATTTTTTCTTCACGGCTTTTAAGCAGTGGAGCGATTTAATAAAAAGACTCAAAAGCAATTTTGCTTTTGAGTCTTTTTTTAGAGAAAAAGGGTAAAGAGAAGTTAAGGAATCTGAGCGAAGGAGTTGTTTTTATGGAAAACCTAAGCTTTCAAATTATAGAAACAAACGGTATCCATCTTCATATAGCTGTAGCGGGACCAGCAAATGGACCGTTAGTTATCTTGTTGCATGGCTTTCCGGAATTTTGGTTTGGTTGGAAAAATCAAATTCAACCTTTAGCAGAAAAAGGGTACCGGGTCGTGGCGCCTGACCAGCGCGGCTATAATTTGAGCGATAAGCCAAAAGGAATCGATAATTACACCGTGGATTATTTACGTGATGATGTGATTGGCATCATTGAGCACTTTCAAAAAAAGACAGCTATTATTATCGGACATGACTGGGGCGGAGCAGTAGCTTGGCATTTGGCAGCCACGCGACCCGAGTATGTGGAAAAATTGATTGTCTTGAACATCCCACATCCCAAAGCCATGCCAAAAGTACTCAAAAAAAATCCACTACAATGGATGAAGAGTGCCTACATTGCGTTTTTTCAGTTACCTAACCTGCCTGAGAAGGCTCTTGGCATGAGGGAATTTAAAGCTATGCAGCAAGGAATTGAACAGTCTAGCAAGCCGACTGCTTTTTCAAAAGACGAACTTGAACTATACAAAGCAGCGTGGTCACAGTCTGATGCATTAACAGCGATGCTCAATTGGTACCGGGCAATCCGGAGAGGCAGCTTTAGGCAAGTGCCGGATACGAAAATCAAAGTACCAGTCCGCATTATTTGGGGAGTGGGCGATCAGTTTCTGTCACCTATGCTGGCAAAGGAAAGCATGTCTTTTTGCGAAGAAGTCAATTTGGCCTTTGTCGGAGAAGCAACGCATTGGATTCAACACGAGCAACCGGAGATTGTTAATCACTTGATTGTTCAATTCATTAACGAATAAAAGCGGAAGACCCTATAACTGGGTTTTCCGCTTTTGCTTCTTGGCTTCTCGAAGATTTCGGAAAAACTGCGTTAGCAGCTGTCCACATTCTTCAGCAAGAACGTTTTCGGTTACTTGACATTGATGATTAAAGCGCTCATCATTCAGCAAACGGTACAAGGAATCTACACTGCCAGCTTTCGCATCGCGCGCGCCATAAACAACGTGGGGAATCCGAGACTGCAAAATGGCACCTGCACACATAGGGCAAGGCTCTAACGTAACGTAAATCTTTGTGTCTTCGAGTCGCCAGTTGCCGAGATGCAGACAAGCTTCTTGTATAGCTAGTAGTTCGGCGTGTGTTACAGCGTTTTGTGTCGTTTCACGTAAGTTGTGTGCACGCGCAATAACTTGGTCTTTGTAAACAATGACAGCACCAATGGGTACTTCTCCTTTTGCTCCTGCTTTATTGGCTTCGTCAATCGCCATATTCATGTAATAATGATCTTTTTCCATCCCGTTCATGATGCATCGCTCCTTAAATCTAGTGTATCATTTTCTACCAAATCCGTTTGTCAATTTAAGCTAGACAGACCCATTCCATTCAGGTGACTCAAAAATGCCTCCAAGGGTGTGCGATAATCCAGCGACTTCCGTGGGATGTTATTCCGTTTGTCAGCCACTGAGGAAATGAACGGTTGGTCCACCTGGTTGAAGTCCATTTCCTTTGGCAGGCCGTCTTTTCGCAAGAGGCCGTTGGAGTTTTCATTCAAGGCGCGCTGGGAAGGCGTGCCGGGATCCGCAAAGTAAATCGAGACGTCGTGCTGGTTGCACAGCGGTTTCCAATTGGAGAATTCCTTCCCACAATCAAACGTGATGGATTTGAACAGATTTTTTGGGATTCCTTGAAACCACTGGTTCAAAGCGGTTTCGATATCGCACGCCTTGCGTCCTGCAGGCTTGATGGCGATGATGACTTTCGTCAGCCGTTCTACCAGTGTAATCACTGCACTTTTGTGGCGGACGCCCACAATGGTATCGCCCTCGATGTGCCCGAACTCTTCTTTGAAAGAAGGATAATCGGTTTCTCGGTCGGAAATATGCCGTTTGAACGCCTGTTTTCCGCGGCGTTCCTCGTGACCATTGGGTTTCCGTTTGCCTTTCATCGGCAGTGTGGCAACATCAAAGACCCGATTTTTGAACATGCGGTAGATGGTGCGCACGGAACAGTCGATCGCTGTCTCGGCGCGTCCCACAATGACATCAGGCGTCCAGCCCTGCGCCACCTTGTCTTGAATATAGGTCATTTGTTTCTTCGGCAAAACGATTTTTGGGCGTCCGCAGCGTTTCTTGTTTTTCTTGTATTGTGTGTAAAAGTCGAGGGCTGTATGTCCCAATTTCAGGAAATTGATGACCTTGTAAATTGGCTGCCTGGAACGTTTCATTTGATTTGCGATAATCGCCACGGGTATGTTTTGGCGGTGATAGGATTCTATCATCACCAGTTCATCCGTGGTAAGATGGGTGTAGGTCATTCGTGGTCACTCCTCTGTTTTTCTTTGGTCGGAAAATACATGTAGAGTGTACCATGAATGACTTTTTTAGTTGTCTAGCTTAATTTTACAATCGGCGCAATTAAAAAAGTCGAGCAGACAAAAATCATTGAACAGCGTAAACTAAAGAAATTAGCTACTAAACGGTGAGGGGTGTTCGAAGAATGAAACAGCATAAAAAAGAAAAACCTCTTCATTTTACTCTGCGATTTGTTTTTATTTTTATTGGAGCTACGTTGGCTGCGGCAGCTATTGAATTATTTTTAGTTCCAAATTCGATTATTGATGGTGGTATTATTGGCGTTTCTTTAATCTTGAACTATTTAACGGTTGTTCCTTTTGGCGTATTGATGGTCGCAATCAATTTGCCGTTCCTTTATTTTGGTTATAAGCATATTGGTCGTAACTTTTTTGTCTCTTCTATTTTTGCTATTGTGACCCTAGCGTTAATGGCAATTCCGATGCATAAAATCGAACCTTTTGTGGGAGATCCACTTCTTGCTACAATATTTGGCGGATTACTTCTTGGTGTGGGGGTTGGACTGGTCATTCGTAACGGTGGCGCACTTGATGGAACCGAGATTCTCGGGATTTTATTGACGAAAAAATTACCGTTTTCCATTGGTGAGTTTGTTATGTTTTTCAATGTCTTTATCTTTGGATGGGCTGCTTTTGTTCTTGGACTGGAGCAAGCGATGTATTCGGTTTTGACGTACTATATTGCTTCTAAAACGATTGATGTGGTCATTCAAGGTCTTGAAGATACAAAAGCCGTACTAATTGTATCAGAAGAATACGAAGAAATTGGTTCAGCGATTAATGATCGTCTTGGTCGAAGCTTTACTAAGCTGCATGGTCAAGGGGGCTATTTGAATACTCCTAAAGATGTTATTTATGTGGTAGTTACTCGTCTGGAACTAACCAAGCTCAAACAAATTGTCACAGATGTTGATTCGAAAGCCTTTTTAACGATTATGGACACTCAAGAAGTCCACGGGGCAACCTTTAAAAAACCGATTCATTAATAAATCCTTCGATTTTCTGCTCTACTTTTCGCGTGAGTGGTGTGTTAAAATAAATGGCATTGCAATTTACTTGAAACCAAAAAGGAGGACTTCGCATGCCGGTACCATTCATCACGGTAGAAGGTCCGATTGGTGTAGGCAAAACGTCGCTGACGAAAGCGCTCGCCGATCAAAATCAATTTCAGTTGTTAAAAGAAATTGTTGACGAAAACCCATTTTTAAATAAATTCTACGAAGATATAGAAGAGTGGAGCTTCCAAACAGAGATGTTCTTCTTATGTAATCGCTATAAACAGTTGGCGGACATCCAGAAGAAATTTATTTCAAAGCGGGAACCAGTCGTAGCAGATTATCACATTTTCAAAAACCTCATCTTTGCTAAGCGTACATTGCCAGAGGCAGAATATGCTAAATACGAAGCCATCTATAAAATTCTGACGGTGGATATGCCAAAACCGAACATGGTCATTTATTTACATGCTAGCCTGGATACCTTAATGAAGCGTATCAAGTTACGAGGTAGAGAATTTGAACAGATGATTACGCCGGAATACATGCAACAGCTAGCAGCTGACTATCACGAATTTATCGAACGTTTTGAACGCGAGCATCCGGAAATTCCTGTATTGCGCTTTAATGGAGATGAAATCGATTTTGTTCAAAACGATGACGATTTGCAGCTTATTTTGGATAAAGTGGATGGAACTTTACAAAAAAGGAGTTTGACTTTATGAATTTACGTGAAAAATATGGCATTCCACAGAATGCGGTAATTACAATAGCGGGTACAGTAGGTGTCGGGAAGTCAACGATGACTAAAGCTTTAGCGGATGCATTGCAATTCCGAACGTCTTTTGAAAATGTTGATACCAACCCGTATTTAGATTTGTTTTACAATGATTTTGAGAAATGGAGTTTCCATTTGCAAATCTATTTCCTGGCAGAGCGTTTTAAAGAACAAAAGCGGATGTTTGAATATGGCGGAGGTTTTATTCAAGACCGTTCGATTTATGAAGATACCGGGATTTTTGCGAAAATGCATTGGGATAAAGGCACGATGAACAATGTAGATTACGAAACCTACACAAATCTGTTTGAAGCGATGGTCATGACGCCTTATTTCCCGCATCCAGATTTATTGATTTACTTGGAAGGATCGATTGAGGATATCCTTTCACGTATTCAAGAGCGTGGACGTGCTATGGAGCAACAGACACCAGTAGATTACTGGCTAGAGATGCACCAGCGCTATGAGAGTTGGATCAATTCCTTTAATGGGTGCCCCGTACTGCGTTTAAATATCAATGACTACGATCTTCTGACAAATCCGGAGTGTTCGGAACAAATTGTTGAACGCATTGGTGGTTTTATGCAACAAGCTTCAATTCTTCGCAAATAAACAAATCCCTTGAGCTCAGGCTTAAGGGATTTTTCGTATTTCCCGGGAAATACGAAAGATACAAAAAAACCGGAAAGCCTAAGCTTTCCGGTTTGCTATATCGAAGTTATAAATTAGTTGGATTAAAAAATGGAGGAGGAAGAGGGATTCGAACCCCCGCGGGATTTGACTCCCCTGTCGGTTTTCAAGACCGATCCCTTCAGCCAAACTTGGGTATTCCTCCGTATCAGACAAGAACTAATTTATCATGGATGAACAATAGCTGTCAACCGTTTTTCAGTTCTTTTTAATTTATTCATCTAAAAATGTGAGATATGAGTAGTAGTACGGGTAAGGATTAATCGTTATTTCGTGTTTTACCTCTTCAGATTCCTAAGTATTTACGCAGTAGATGTAACTTAATTATATGAGAAAAATCCAAGGAATCGTGATCGTGGTGCCCTGAACAACACGCTTTGTTGCAAGCGTTGGATAGACGCTGGTATCTTTGGTTTGGCTCATATCGTATTTCTACATCAATTGAGTTCAAAAGAAATTATCGTCAAAGGAAGGTTACGGATTGATTTTTTTGTGATTCATTTGTATACTAGTAAATGCCGTGCTAGGTGGGAAGATAGCGGTGTCCTGTAACCTGCAATCCGCTTTAGCAGGACTGAATTCCTTTCTGAGGCTGTTTGTATGTAAGGTCTGCCTCTTGCACGTAGTGTTGACATCTGGGTCCTGCGCAATGGGATCCCATGAACCATGTCAGGTCCGGAAGGAAGCAGCATTAAGTGGAATATTCCATGTGCCGCGGGATCGCCTAGATCGAGCCAGCGACAAGGGTAACGCTTATGTACAGCAGTCGAAGAAAGGTGCACGGCAATAATCGTAAATTCAAACCTGTCCGCTCTTGCAGCGGACAGGTTTTTTATTGTTCTGTTCGTAAAATCCGTGTATATGAAGCAGGGAAACGTTCAGAAAAAACGAGCTTTTATGCTATAATGATAGGATGAAAAACAGATTAGTTAAAAGGAGAGAATAAGTTGGCGTATCAAGCTTTTTACCGTGTTTACAGACCGCAGTCCTTTTCTGAAATGACAGGTCAAACGCATGTCAAACAAACCCTCCAAAATGCTCTCCTTTACAATAAGACAACACATGCTTATTTGTTCTCAGGGCCAAGGGGGACAGGGAAGACCAGTGCCGCTAAAATATTTGCCAAAGCATTAAACTGCGAACAAGCTCCTGCTTCGGAACCGTGCAACGAGTGTGCTTCTTGCAAGAGTATTAACGAGGGATCGAATACGGATGTTATTGAATTTGATGCAGCGTCTAATTCACGTGTAGAAGAAATGCGAGAAATCATTGAAAAGGTTCGTTTTTCACCAGCAAATTCGCGGTTTAAAATTTACATCATTGATGAAGTGCATATGTTATCAAACAGTGCCTTTAATGCGTTATTAAAAACATTAGAAGAACCACCAGAACATGTAGTTTTCATTTTGGCGACGACTGAACCGCATAAATTGCCACTGACTATTATTTCTCGTTGCCAGCGCTTTGATTTCAAATCACATACACAAATTGATATTGTGGCACGTATGGTCGAAGTCTTAACAGATGCTGAAATTCCGTACAATGAGCAAGTGCTTAAACTTATTGCACAAGCGGCTGCAGGTGGAATGCGTGATGCATTGAGTCTATTAGATCAAGTGGTATCGTTTAGTGGCGATGAAATGACGATTGAAGATGCTTTGTTAGTTACAGGTTCTGTTAGTCAGGATGTATTTTATGGCATTGCCGAAGCATTACTCGCTAAGGATGTCGGAAAATCGTTAACATTGTTAGAACAATTGGTACGCGATGGCAAAGATCCTGTTCGCTTGGTTGAAGATTTTATTACCTTTTATCGTGATTTGCTGTTGATCCAAACGGCTCCAGATCTTCATGATATGTTGGAGTTGGTCACGCATGAACCGCGATTTGAAGAGTTGGCCAATCGATTTGAACCGGCAACATTGTACACGTGGATTGATATTTTATCTAAAACGCAACAAGAAATGCGTTTTTCAAATCATACCAAAATCTATATGGAAACAGCTTTATTGAAAATGGCTCAAGCAGATGTACCGGTTCAAAGCGGGGCTTCTGCAGTATCGCCCGAGCTAGAAGCAAAAGTGATCCAGTTGGAAAATTTAGTACGCGAGCTACAACAACAGGTTAAAAATGGCGTAGCTAATGGTGCGCAAGCAGCACCGGCTGAGCAGAAAAAACGTCAGCGCGTTCAAAGTAGCTTTAAAATACCGACAGGACGTATTCAAGACGTCTTGAAAAATGCCACTAAAGTGGATATACAAGCGATTAAAACCAATTGGGCAACAGTCATGAGCCAATTGCAGCGATCGCATTCAGCTTTATTGAATGATGCGGAGCCAGTAGCAGCCTCAGCGGATGCATTTGTGTTAAAATTCAAGTATGATATTCATTGCCAGATGGCTTCTGACAATCAGACCTTTGCTGCTACATTTAGTCAATTGCTGGAGCAGTACGCAGGCAAAGCGTATACGCCGGTTTTTGTTCCGGACGTCAGTTGGCTGAAAATCCGTGAAGAGTTTATTAAGAAAAGTGGATTGAAGGCGGGCACTGAAGAAAAACAGTCAGAGTCTGAAGAAGAAAATCCGTTTTCGGGTGAAGGAGCAGTAGCGGAAGAAGATCCGTTTGTTTCAGAAGCTGAACGGCTTTTCGGAAAAGACTTTGTCGAAGTTCATGACGACTAAAATGAAAATTCTAAGGAGGAACTAATTATGCGCGGTGGAGGAAATATGCAAGGTATGATGAAACAAATGCAGAAAATGCAAAAAGAGATGGCAGTTGCCCAAGAAGAACTTGGAACTTTAAAGTTTGAAGGAACAGCAGGTGGTGGCATGGTTAAAGCTACTGTGTCCGGTCATAAAGAAGTGTTGGATATCGTACTTGATCCTACAGTAGTAGATCCAGAAGATATTGAAATGCTGCAGGACTTACTGGTTGTAGCAACAAATGACGCATTTAAAAAAGCGGACGATCACGCGAATTCCACAATGGGGAAATTCACGAAGGGCTTGAACATGCCAGGAATGTTCTAGGAGGCAATAACGATGCATTATCCAGAACCTATTTCGAAATTAATGGAGAGTTTTATGAAACTGCCAGGGATTGGGCCGAAAACAGCGGCCCGTCTGGCGTTTTTTGTGCTCGGAATGAAAGAGGACACAGTGCTTGATTTTGCTAAAGCCTTGGTGGATGCGAAACGGAACTTAAGCTTTTGCTCGGTGTGCGGCCATATTACGGATGTAGATCCATGTCATATTTGCCAAGATCAGCAACGTGACCGCACGACGATTTGCGTAGTACAAGATCCGAAAGATGTCATTGCGATGGAGAAAATGCGTGATTACAAAGGTTTGTATCATGTTTTACAAGGGGCAATTTCTCCGATGGATGGTATTGGTCCGGAAGATATTAACGTGCCGTCTTTGCTGAAACGTCTTCAAGATGAAGAAGTAGAAGAATTGATATTAGCGACAAACCCGACAATTGAGGGAGAAGCGACAGCGATGTATATCTCTCGACTCGTAAGACCATCAGGAATCAAAACGACTCGGATTGCACATGGACTGCCAGTAGGTGGCGATTTGGAATACGCTGATGAAGTGACTTTATCGAAAGCGTTAGAAGGGCGACGTGAGCTCTAATACAGCAACAGCTATCAGGAACTGCCAGTTTTCGCTTCTGAAAAAATGGAAAATATTCTGATTTATTATGTTCTTCATATAATTATTGAGAAAAGAAAGCTTGTTGGTAATAGAGAAGCAAAAGAAAGAAGTCGAGTAGAATGGCTTTTGATAGCTAGTTTTTCGATTTCTTTTTTTATGCTCTTCTATAGAAGGAAAAAATAATTCAAAGAAGAATGTTTTATAAATATAATTTTATTTGCCAAAAGTGTTGACAGTCTGAAGTTTATGCTTTAGTATCATAGGAGTCGTAAAGAACGACAACAACAACACAAACAATACAACAACTTGAACCTTGAAAACTGAACAGCAAAACGTCAACGAAAGACGTCACGAGCACTTCGGTGCGAGAACGGCTTTTGCGAAGGTTGCCTTATGGCAACCAGAGCAAAGTTGTTTTCCTTCTCGGTGTTCGTGACGACAACTTACTGATCAGCATCACGCAGATCAAAGCGAATCGTGCGTCTTCGGACGGCGATACGCCAGCAGTATTGAGCAATCAACACTACT
>NZ_VOBJ01000016.1:0-12646 GCF_008369335.1 Planococcus sp. ANT_H30
ACACCGAAAAAAGACACCCGAGGTTTATGGGCCAGAATCTGGAACAAATAAAGGGGACTATTTCAGCGGAAACGAATGTAACTTATGTGCAGTTAAGTTACATTCATTTCAATGTTTTTTAAACTTTTAAAGAAAAGAGGAAGATACGATGAAAATCTATAAAAGATTATTCTATCCATCAATCCTTGTATTCTTGTTAGTTGCTTGTTCAAACGAAAAACCTGTTCTATTAGAGAATCAGTCAATACATGACGATTTACCGAATCAACTGAACGAACAAGAAGCAGCTATTTCCATGTCAACGGATCAGGAGATATACAAAAAGCCAGTGAAGGAAATTATTCTAACAATTGAGAACACGGGGAACAGAACAGTAGGAATCCGTTCAGGTTCTTATGTTGAAATGCTTCAAGATGGTGAGTGGTATCAAGTGCCTTATGAGCATTTCTCGTTTACTGATGGCGGAGTTCCCGGAATTGAATCTGGTGAAACTTATGAAGAAGATGTTCCAATCGATTACATCACGTTTGATTTGATTGAAGGAAGGTATCGTATTGTGAAAGATTTTAATTTGGACTCAGAAGAAACCACTCTTGCTGCAGAATTCAGTATTCAGTGAATTTTTATAATTAAATTGAATGTAACTTAATGTGAATTAAGTTACATTCAAATTCTAGGAAAGACTCAATAATAAAAGAATGAAGAGAGGTGAAAATCTTGAAAAAATCGAGCAGCATCTTTCATAACATTTTAGGTTTCGTAGGATTTATTCTAATTTTTATTGTGTTATCTGAACTACTTCTGAATCGTGATGACCAATTGTTTTCAGGAATTCTTTTTATGGCTTTATTTTTCGTAGTCTTGAACATCCAATTTCTAAAAAAACAGCTGACCATTATGAAAAGAGATACCAAAAACTAAAACCACAAAGTGAATGTAACTTAATGCTAATTAAGTTACATTCAAAACACCGGTTCCATTGACTTTGCGAGAAAAACGAGTGAAACTGAAATTCCAAGAAAAAATGATACATTCAAATCCTTGAGTTTCCTGCGTTCGCTTTTCCTTGGCGGCGCTCTTTTTTCTTTTCTCGAAACACCTTGAATAGATCCTTACATCCGTTTTTTCTAGCCATAATTCTTTAGCAGCTAACCGAAAGGAGCTTTCCATGACCAAACAAAGTGAAATCAAAGACGTCCAGCCGATCCGGTCGCTCGAAAAAATCGAGGATATGAAATGGAGCTTGAAGAAGTGGTGCGGCGAACGGGATTACATTCTGTTTCTTCTGGGCATCAATTCGGGCTTGCGTGTCGGGGATCTATTAGCCATCAAAACGAGCGAGATCCAGGGCAAAAAGGTGGTGTCGTTGCGTGAAGGAAAGACTGGAAAACGCCGGACCATCCACCTCGGCAACATTTACGACGAACTGGATGCTTATATTCGCACGTTAGAGGGCGCTGAGTGGCTGTTTCCCAGTCGAAAGGGAAATGGATCGATTACGCGCGTTCAAGCGTACAGACAGCTTCAGAAGGCCGCACAGATGGTCGATATCTCGGTAGGCATCGGCACGCATACCTTGCGCAAAACATTTGGCTATTGGCATTACAAGCAATTCAAAGACATTGCCGAGCTGCAGAATATCCTCAATCATGCGCATCCGCAGATCACGCTGCGCTACATTGGCATCACGGACGAGCAAATTGAGAGCAATTTAAAAGCATTTCGCCTGTAAAACTCCCAGCATTTTTCTGCGGAGTTTTTTTGTTTGTCAAAAAACGGCTTCTAAGAGGGGTTAAATCGATTTTAAGGATGCACCCCTAGTTCTATTCGTTTTTGGTCTTAAAATCGTTTTAAAGGGGGTTCTGTGCGTTCTGCAGATGCATCAGGAGGGCGATTCACTTTGTCTTATGTAAAACCAATGATTTTATAGAAAAAGTCATGGCGATCTGAGAAGAGTTTTTGAAATGCCACACTTTCGGTCCCTATTATTTGCCCACCACCACCAGCTCGCGCGCGTACGCGTGTTGTTGGTGTTTTTAATTACTTTGTTTTAACTGTTTTAACTGTTTTAGGACGTCTGAAACCCTTGGTATGACTGATCTGAAAGAGTTTAACTATTACCTTTTCGGGTTTAACTATTACCTTTTCGGGTTTAACTATTACCTTTTCGGGTTCAAACTATTACCTTTTCGGGTTTAACTATTACCTTTTCGGGTTTAACTATTAATTATATGAAAAAGTTTTAATAATAGCTTTGTACATAGATATATTTAGTGATATTATGATACATATTATTACTTTAAAATTAAAATTAATATTTATTCTGTTACCGAAAAAGAAATAGTTAAAAGGAGAGAGAAGAAATGAATGAAAAGCATATGGTCACTCAATCCAATAAACTAATTGAAGCCCGGCACGTAAAGACTTTATCAGCAAGAGAGCAAAAGATTGTTTTAACTATGGTTTCTATGATTCAGCCGGATGATAAGGACTTTAAGGAATACAGTATTTCAATTCATGAATTTAGCGAAATGCTTGGTTTGAAGGGGCATGCGAAATATGAAGAAATAAAAGAAGTGGCTTTGAGATTACAAGAAAAGACGCTTTTTATTCCTGATGAAAAAGGCTTTATTACGACCAATTGGGTGGCAAGTCAGCGATACATAGAAGGAGAAGGAATGATTGAATTATCATTCTCTCCGTATCTAAAGCCATACTTATTACAGTTGAAAACGGCCTTCACTTCTTACAGGTTAAGCAATATATTGTCTTTAAAAAGTGGATATACTATACGACTTTATGAATTAATGAAGAAGTGGCAGCATCTTGGGAGATGGGAATGTTCAGTAGATTCTCTCAGAGAAAAAATGGGTGCTACTAGCAAGGCATATTCACTTTACGGTAATTTTAAAAATAAAATTTTATTGCCTTCCGTTGAGGAATTGAATGAGCACACTGATCTTTTTGTGAGGTACAAGGAGATCAAAAAAGGTCGTAAAGTTGAAAAGATAGAGTTTTCCATACAGCATTCGGCAGAAAAGGAAATTAGATTGCCTAAATCAAAACAAGAACCCGAACAACCAGAAAACGAGGAAGTTCGAGAACGCTTGAATTCGTTGGCAACTGGTTATCAATTCGACAATATGTATTTTAGTCAGCTTTACCAGGGAGCACTGGTTATCTTCTCCGATCAAGCTGAATTAGAATTGGAAAGGTTAATTCGCTATGTTAACGAAGAAAAAACAGTTAAAAATCCACTCGGGTTTATCAAATCCAAAATTACTTCCGCCTGGGAGATCCATGAAGCTGGCGGACGGATTACGTTTGCGGATCTGCAGCCAGTGAAAGAACGCTGGGCCGGACGCGAAGAAAAACTTCCGGACTGGTTCACCTCCAAAGATGAACCGGCTGAACCATCGGAATCGAATCCGGAACTCGATAAAGAAAAAGAGAAGCTGCTGAAAAAGTTGGCCGAAAAAAAGAAACGCCCTCAAGAAGATGCTTCACCTTCTTAAACAGAAAAGCCAAAAGCCCGGTCCGATTTCCTCTCGTTGGAATATCAGAACGGGCTTTTTTTGGTTCATCTTTTATTCTTTTTTCTCTCTCTTTTGGATATCCGAAGGCGACAAGTAAAACCCCGTCACCACCCCGATTTTAGGGTGGTGTATAACTGGGCACTGTCGGATTTTTTTACGCAGCAATCTCTTGAATCTGCCGTCCGTTTTTTCTAGCCAATTGTTTTTCGAGATCCCCTTCAGCAATCAAAACGAAAAAATTCAGTGAGAGTGCCCATTTATACGCACCGATTTTTTCTGCAAAAAAGTCACTGCCTTCTTTTGGGTTTCCTGCTGGGGCTAATGAACAGCAAAACAGTCGTAAAGGTGAAAAAAGTGAGAAAGAGCATAAGGAAAACGTGTCCCCACTTACGGCGTGGGACCAGGCAGGGCCTGGGGTTGAGGTGGTAGCATGAAAAAGTCGTTTTGGCACAGGTTTGTGCCAGTAAAAAAACGGCTTTGGCACAACTCTGTGCCAGGGGAAAAACGAAAAGTTGAAAATAATGGGTATTCGGATTTAATAGTGGAAAAGGGCTTATAGTTCGCCCTTCTCCAATTTCTCAATTAAGGTGGAAATGTCGACACCAAGAAGCTCGCCACGCTCACGTTCACGAACAACGCCAACGGGGAACATTTTCTCGAACATCGGATAGTTGTAGTCTCGAAGTTCGTAGTCATCCAAACGTTTCTGATACTTGGGTTTACGTTCCTTTTGAAGTCCTTCTGTAAAGAGTATTTTGGCTCGTAAAGCTTCGAAGGAGTAGCCCCTTCCTAAACGGTTTGTGACACGTATAAGGCTGTTCAGAGACTCCGTATAGGCGTTTGTAATGCGATGGTCGAAGTAGTTGAATATCTCTTCTTCCCAATTCGCCATAGCCTTTGTAAGAGGCTCAAAAGCGGATTGCAGTTCCTTTGGTATCTTGGCTTTCCAATCGTGGTATCTGAGGTACGCTTTCTGTCTGCTGTCGGTATCCCAAATATCGAAAAATGATTCCTTCAAGTCATAAGCAATACCGAGAGAGGGGTGATTCTTCGTCCATAGGTCAAGCGTTATCTTATCCATTTCCGTAAGCTCTTTATGGCGTTTCAAGAGGATAAAGCGGTCGTGCATAAGCCCGCGCCGTTCCTTCGGTGATAAGCCTTCTCTAAGCTGTTTGCGGATGGATTCTAAGGCTTGATTCGCCATACGGACAACGTGAAACTTATCGACGATGATAGTCGCCTTGGGCAGTACAGCTTTCACAGCGTCCTTATACGGTCGCCACATATCCATTGTGACGTATTGTATTCGTCCTCTGTTTGGAAGGCGTGAGAGGTAGCTTACAACCGTTTCCTTATTGCGATTGGGTAGAACGTCTAACAAGGTACGTTCCTCGATGTTGGTTAAAACGCATCTTGGCTTGATAATGTGAATTTCGTCTATTCCAAGCCAATTAGGTGTTTCAAATCGAAGCGTCTCTTCCAGGCGATTGATGTAATCACGAAAGATGTTCCGTATCGTCTTTTCGTTCAGCCCGACATCTTCTGAAATACTGACAAACGTGCGTTTAAGACTTTGCTTCTCGACGTAAGACAATAACCGTTTGGTGCAGTTTCGCTTCTCGTCTATGGTGTGTTCTAATCGTTCCCAAAAAGTTTGATTACATTCACGGCATTTATATCGCTGACGCTTTACAAGAAGCCCTACACGTTTTCCATGAATAGGCAGATCCATACAAAGATGGTCTCTGTTATCATGCTTATACAGATTTGCCACGCATCCACAATGTGGACAAAAAGAAGGTGGAGAGGCTGTCTCCACCTGGATCAGAAAGTCATGTTCATTTTCAGCAAATTGTTTGATATTGAAGTGGGGGAGGTTTAGAATCTCCATTGTGTCACCTTCTACATCTAGTAAGTTAGCTCTTTAAATACTAATCGTTTCTCGTATAACAGATTTTAAACTAATTGAATAATCGTTCTATTCATCTAGGAAACAACCGTTTGATTGAGGGCTTTACTTTTTGATAACGGTAAATCTTGCGTATAAGGCATATCGTAGGCAAGAGCTGTTTCAGCTTTCGCCAATTCTTTCCCCAGATATGCTGCGTGATCCAAACGAGAAAGCAAACCGCGCTTGATTGCTGTATTTGCAATATCACTGGCTAGTTTTCCTTCAATAACTTCATTCAGAGTCCCATCCAGGATGTAATGTTCACACCTAATTGATTTCTTATTTCGATCAAGAATAACTAGGAAAAATCCCTCTGGGTCATGAACCCACTCATCATTTTTAAGACGTTCTGCTTTCACTATTTTGGGTTCTTGAATTATCGGAAGAAGCATTACTGGGTCCCCATTTGGCTTGCCCTCATAAGCACGAACTACCTGATGCAATCGTTCGACATCTCGTGTTCCAATTTCATCAACGATTTTCACTCGTTGGCGAAAAATTTCGATCTCTTTCAAGGTAATATTCTTGAGCACCGGGCGAGGTCCAACTGCGCCTATAATCCGATACTTATCGTCTATCCCATTTTCTTTTAATGACAAAATGGCTTGCCCTGCTTGATGACCACGAGAGTCGCGCCCACATAGTATTAAGTGTGAAATATTGGGATTCGCGGTAACATTTCGAATCAAGCGTTCTATTCCTAGATTTTCTGTCGATAAGGTACCAACAATAGATATATGATTTAGTAATCCGGAACCTTGTATTTCGGACGGGAGATCTGTATCGGCTAAAGTACATATTGCAACAAAAGATGTATCATTTCCGACTAGATAATTTCCTTCTGCTATTGGCCATTTTTGTTCCTGCTGGGTCGAGGGGGAGGCCACATTGCTATCGTTGGGATCCACTGTTCCACAAACGGATTGTTTCTGAACTTCGGTTTTAAGTTCACAGCTGCAATTTGAGGGGTGCGTATTCTTCGATTTATTTTCATCACAACCACATGCTGTATTATTTACTTGTGGTTCACCTTCGCACGAATCGTCATCACACCCACACGCAGTACTGTTTACTTGGGGTTGACTTCCGCATGCATTGTCATTACAGCCACATGCAGCTCCATTGATTTCAATTTCATTCGATCCATTAATCAATGAACTAAAATGATTGTACGGCTTAATTGGGAAACAAACTTCACACCCAAGACAGTTATGTCTAACTTTGTTCCCTTCGTCAACCCACTGTTTTAAATCCAGTTGAACTTCTTTTGCAATCGGTTTATCTATATCTTCTAGATCTTGCTCAACGGCTGTCATCACGTCAAGTACACATTCACATCCTACACATTTAGGGATCTTTCGTATTGTGTCTAATTGTTTATGAATGCTTTTAATGCCTTCTGTTATGCCCATCATCAACTCTCCTTGTATGCTAATCAATTATTTTTGATTAGAATGCCAATCCATAGGTAAATCCTCACCAATGATAAAAAATTTCATCACTCGTTACCTATGGCATTGGCTTTATTCATCTGATACTTCCGGAGAACCATCGCATTTGCAATAACAACCAAGGCGCTTCCTTCGTTAAGAAGCAAACCTGTAGTCAGGCTCATCACTCCGGTCAAGGCTGTAACAATAAGGAGGGCTACAAGAGCTAATGAAAACCCGATATTTTGATGTATTTTCGCAACGGTCTTACGGCTAAGTTTGATCAGATAAACCAGTTGATCCAAATTATCCTGCATCAATGCGATATCAGCCGTTTCCAAAGCAACGTCTGTCCCTTGGACTCCCATCGCGATCCCCACATCGGCCTGAGCCAGTGCAGGCGCATCGTTTACACCGTCACCCACCATCGCAACAAGACCGTACTTCTTTTGCAGTTCTTTAATCGCTGTAATTTTATCTTCCGGCAGTAATTCTGCCCGTACCTCATCCACGCCAAGTTCCCGGCCAATGGCTTCACCAGTAAGCCGGTTATCGCCCGTAAGCATGACGATTCGTTTTACACCGGTAGTTTTCAGACGTTGAATCGCTTGTTTTGCGTTTTCTTTCGGTCGATCCGCTATCGCGATTAATCCAAGTACAAGATCAGCAGTTCCCAAAAGCGTGACGGTCTTTCCTTGTCCTTGAAGTGTTTCAATTTGTTTTAATTGATCTTGATTCAGTTTTACATTCAATTCGCTGAACAACCGGGGACTGCCGATATAGTATGTGGTTCTATTTATGCTGCCTTTAGCTCCCCGTCCGGTTAATGTGTCGAACTCTTCAACACCTGGAAGATTTATGTTTCTTTTTGAAGCTTCTTGAAGAATTGCCTCAGCCAAAGGGTGTTCAGAAAGTTTTTCAAGCGCACCGGCAATTCCCAGCAGTTTTTCTTTT
Source organism: Planococcus sp. ANT_H30 (assembly GCF_008369335.1). Taxonomy (NCBI): domain Bacteria; kingdom Bacillati; phylum Bacillota; class Bacilli; order Caryophanales; family Caryophanaceae; genus Planococcus; species Planococcus sp. ANT_H30. Next base: position 7,872 of record NZ_VOBJ01000016.1, read on the forward strand.
GATAAATCGGAGACAGATACAATATCCGTTACCGAAGGCTTTCCGACGGTTAATGTACCCGTTTTATCAAATGCGACCACTTGGATGTGACTGGCCGTTTCCATATAGCTGCCGCCTTTTACCATAACCCCGTTTCGCGCCGCATTTCCTACACCAGTTACGACAGCTACTGGAACTGAAAGCACTAGAGAACAGGAGCATGAAACAACCAATACGATTAACGCTCTATATAGCCACGTGTCAAACGGTTGGCCAAAGAAAAGGGTTGGTATAACAACCATTAAAACGGCGATCACGAACATGATCGGCGTGTAGACTTCACCAAAGCGTTCACTGAAACGTTGTGCTTTTCCTTTATCTCCTTGTGCATTTGCCACTAATTCAATGATTTTTGACAAGGTGGTATCCTGCGCCAATTTCGTCACTTCAATTTCCAAAGCACCGCGGCCATTCATTGTGGAAGCATATACTTCATCGCCTGATATTTTTGCAACCGGAATGGATTCTCCTGTGATTGTCGATTGATCCGCTGTAGACGTACCGCTTACAACAACCCCATCTACTGGTATTTTCTCCCCTGGTCGGATCAGAACCCGATCGCCAATCTCGACTTCATCGGCTAGTATGCGAACTTCGCGGCCTTCCCGTAAAACGGTTGCTTCCCGGGGTGCCAGTTCCACAAGCGCTCGGACGGAATCCCTGGCTTTATTTACTGCATAAGCTTCCAACACTTCACCTAAGGAGAAGATGACCACAAGACCTGCGGCTTCTTCCCACAATCCCAGATAGATGGCCCCGATAACTCCGACAATAAGCAGAGTATTTATGGAAAATTTTCTCCTTCTCAAGTCCATCCATGCACTCTTGGCTGGGTAAATACCCCCAATAATAATTGCAACACCATACAATGCAACAGCCCATATTTCCGGTAAACCTAGGAAAAGTTCTGAGATTAATGTAAAGACTGTTGTGATCCCTGAAATAATCAGCAATACCGTTCTTGGTTGTTTCCACCATTTTGACTTACTCATGTTGAGCCCTCCCTTTATCATTGTCTAATTTCAAGTCAAATCACTATTCATCAATTTTTTTGATTAGGAATTTATGTTTAATCAACTTTCCCTTTCTCCTAGGAAAATAAGCTTTCAATTATAACTGCAAGCCAAGTTTTTGATTACGCCAGGTAATCGCATATATATTAGGATCTCGGATCAATTTATTATTTAACGACTGGATGTCCGATTTTCTTTAAATTTTCCTCGATTTTTTCACGGGGCAATTGAGAATCATCATATGTGACGGTTAATTTCTCAGCAATAAAGTTTACCTCTGCTTTCTCAACCCCGTTTAGCTTCGCTACCGTTTTTTCGATATCCTTTGCACAGGAAGGACAATCCATACCACTTACTCGAAGAACTTCTTTCTTCATTTATTCCATTCCTCCTTAATTAAAGGTGTTTATCAACTTTTTTTGATTTGAATAACATAAGTAATTCCAATTTCATTCTAAAAGGCAAAAGATTACCTGGCATAACCAAAAACTTAATAATGCAGTAACAGTTGAACGGGTTTCATGAGTAACCGGGACATCGTAAGTTGTTAATCTAAGAATCCCCAATACAAGTCAGAGTATTATGACATCAAAAAAAATTGATGTGAATCTTAAAATAAAAAGCCAGCACCGAAACACTCGCTTTTTATCATTGGGACAAGGCATGAACCTGTTCCAATATTTTAGGATTTCGAAGGCTGTAATGACTCCATGAACCGTGGATTTCGCGATCGATAACTCCAGCGTCAAGCAATATTTTAAGGTGATACGATACTTTGGACTGGCTCAGGTCCAATAATTCTTCAAACTCACAGGTGCACAAATCAGATTGCTTTGAAAGCAAGTAAACCATTTTTAAACGAATTGGATCACTAAAAGCCTTTGTCACAGAAGCTATTCTTTGAATTGCCTCTTCTTGTGGAAGGGGCACATCACCTCGACGGACTCTTGGAATATCCGTTATGCATTGATCCAAGGCCCACACCCCCTAATCAATTTTTTTTGATATGTTTATGAATCCATAATACTCCTGTCGAAAACATAAGTCAACTCCGTCCTTGACCTCTAGTATATTCTTTATGCTTGCTGCATATAGAGGAAACCATCCGAAATGGAGATGTAAAATAATCACAGTTACTAATTGCAGTAACACAATCTAGCGCAAAAAAAAGTACGTTGATTTCAACTATTTAATCCGATTTTATACTTTAATATCTGTGCTTAACTTTTCACCATAAAATCCGAATAGCCAAAATAATATTCGATGTTCTTTTAGAAATTCTTTAATTCGAAAATGAAATTTCAAACTCCAAGATCGAGCAAGGAAAAATGAAAAAGCGTCTGGATCGGCTCTAAAAAAGTTGGTACAAAACTGTACCAACGCCCCTTTTTTTCTGGTACAAAACTGTACCAAACGCCAAATAAAGTGGTACAAAACTGTACCAAAATGAAAAAATGATGTGCCCATTTCAACACTAGGCTCTGCCTAGTCCCACATTGAAAATGGGGGCATGTTTCCCTTATGCTCTTCTCTGTTTTTTGCTTGATCCATGAAATTTTCGGTTTGATTTGAGCCCCTGCGGGAAACCATTTCAGACGCATCTGACTACGAAGTAGGCAGGTGCGTATAAATGGGCACTCGCATTGAATCCAGTTGTTTTGAATTTCGTTTTTGAACTGGGCCGAACATTTCTAGAAAAAAGAATAGGATTTCCGAGCTGATCGATAGCAGCAAAAATTCCGGAGTGCCCAGTTATACACCACCCCAAAACCGGGGTGGTGAAAGGTATTCACTTGTCGCCTTCGGATGTAAAAAATACATAAATAAAAATGAAAAAACAGCAATAATTCGTTCGTAAATTTAGCTTGAAACAGAAGAACGTTCGCGAAGTGTATGTCCACATTTGCGAACGTTCTTTTTCTGTTTTTCGGTTGCTTTTGAGGTGTTCGAAAACGTGTACTTTTACGAACGCATTCACAAGTGGGATGAAAGTGGAGAAAAAGGAATTCAAGAAATCTCGGCGAAATAAGTAGTTATGGATATATCTGGTTATCAAAGCATGAATAAAAGATAAAAAAGCGGCTTGAGTTGATTCTTGTCTTAAATAAAGTATTAGGAAATGGAGTGAATGAAATGAAAAGGTTATTTTTCTTATTTCTATTGATAGTTCTACTTTTTGGCTGTAGTCAAACTCAAGGAGAAACTGGAATAAAAACGACTGCAAATGACTCAGCAGAAACTGCTGCCTCTAGACCGCCTCAAGATTTAGAGGCAAATCACACGTATCTAGATGCAGAAATTTTAGAAACCTGGGAGGAAGATGGTCAGTTTTTCATTAAGTTTAGTGCATGGCTTCATGACGGTATGATTGAAGGAGAAGTTACTGCTTCTAAAAGTCTTTATAACGCATTAATAGAATTTCAGGAAAGTCATAGTGATGAAGATTTAAAATTTGATCTTAGTGTTGACGGTGACGATGCTTATATGTTGGGAATTGCTTCAACAACTAAGCGAAAGGTCAAGCCATGTTTTTAATAAATTTTTTATTTCAAAGGAGATGAGTTAAATTGAAGAAGTCGCTACTATTTTTTGTAATCGTCCTATGGGCTTTAATGTCAGGATGTAACGATTCTAATGCAAACGTTAGTGAAAACGAACAGCAGGTTCTAGAGAATGTATGGACATATGTAAAAGGAACAGATATGCCAATAGATGAGGAATGGGAAAATGCATGGTTAAATGGAGAAATTGAAGAAATCGAAGTGTCAGATGATATAACTAGTTATATTGATGCAAAGGAAGAATACCCCGGACAAACTGTCCTTCTAGTTACTCCGAATTTTAAAACAGAGCGTACGGCATATCCGAAAATACTAGTGGATGCAAAAACGACGGAAGTAATTGGTGAAATACCAGGAGAATAAAATGTCTACATAACATCAGATTATAGGAAATCCGATAACAGAAACATGGAGAAGGTGCTGGCCCTGAGCATCTTCTCTTTTTTTCTAGGAACCTTTACTAAAAAAAGAAGATGCAGGATTGATCGGACTCTTATAACATGAAGAAAAGGAAACGGAGGCGAATAATAGATGCTGACTCCAAGCGAAGTAAGTACAAAGTTAAAGATCCAACCCTCCACGTTACGGAAATATTCGGCTTTGCTGGAACAGGAAGGCATTCATTTCAAACGAACGCATAAAAACGCCCGACTTTACACGGATAGCGAATACATAGCGATTAAAGGCGTCATAGCGGCAGTCCATAGCGGTAAGAAATCACTGGAAGAGGCTGTTGCAGAAGCTTCTAGGGATCTGAAAAAGAATATCTCTGTAGCGCCACGCGAGCGCGATAGCGACGACATAGCAACTGCTACGCTTAATGAAGTAAAACAGCTAAAAATCCAGCTACAGCAACAAGAAGAGCGTCAAAAAGAACGGGATCTGATGTTTGTGGAAGTGCTGGAGAAGATGCAGCGAAAAATTGATGTGTTGGAAGACCAGCAGAAGCAATTACTTGCACACGTACCGGAGAAACCAGAATTAAATGCGCCAGAATCGCCCTCACAGCAGCCAGAAAGCGAACCAGAAACGGCCACACCGAAAAAAGACACCCGAGGTTTATGGGCCAGAATCTGGAACAAATAAAGGGGACTATTTCAGCGGAAACGAATGTAACTTATGTGCAGTTAAGTTACATTCATTTCAATGTTTTTTAAACTTT
>NZ_VOBJ01000017.1:0-2936 GCF_008369335.1 Planococcus sp. ANT_H30
TGGTTAAGTTAGAAAGGGCGCACGGTGGATGCCTTGGCACTAGGAGCCGAAGAAGGACGGCACTAACACCGATATGCTTCGGGGAGCTGTAAGTGAGCTGTGATCCGGAGATTTCCGAATGGGGGAACCCACTGCCTTTAATCGGGTAGTATCCATGTGTGAATCTATAGCACATGAGAAGGCAGACCCAGGGAACTGAAACATCTAAGTACCTGGAGGAAGAGAAAGCAAATGCGATTCCCTGAGTAGCGGCGAGCGAAACGGGATCAGCCCAAACCAAGAGGCTTGCCTCTTGGGGTTGTAGGACACTCTATACGGAGTTACAAAAGATAGGATTAGGCGAAGCGACCTGGAACGGTCCGCCGCAGCGGGTAACAGCCCCGTAGCCGAAAACCCTATCCCTCCAGAGTGGATCCTGAGTACGGCGGAACACGTGAAATTCCGTCGGAATCTGGGAGGACCATCTCCCAAGGCTAAATACTTCCTAGTGACCGATAGTGAACCAGTACCGTGAGGGAAAGGTGAAAAGCACCCCGGAAGGGGAGTGAAATAGATCCTGAAACCGTGTGCCTACAAGTAGTCAAAGCCCGTTAATGGGTGATGGCGTGCCTTTTGTAGAATGAACCGGCGAGTTACGATTGCATGCAAGGTTAAGCTGAGAAGGCGGAGCCGCAGCGAAAGCGAGTCTGAATAGGGCGACAGAGTATGCAGTTGTAGACCCGAAACCAGGTGATCTACCCATGTCCAGGGTGAAGGTAAGGTAACACTTACTGGAGGCCCGAACCCACGCACGTTGAAAAGTGCGGGGATGAGGTGTGGGTAGCGGAGAAATTCCAATCGAACCTGGAGATAGCTGGTTCTCTCCGAAATAGCTTTAGGGCTAGCCTCAAGATTGAGAATCCTGGAGGTAGAGCACTGTTTGGACTAGGGGCCCATCCCGGGTTACCGAATTCAGACAAACTCCGAATGCCAGTGATTTATGCTTGGGAGTCAGACTGCGAGTGATAAGATCCGTAGTCAAGAGGGAAACAGCCCAGACCACCAGCTAAGGTCCCCAAATATCCGTTAAGTGGAAAAGGATGTGGCGTTGCTTAGACAACCAGGATGTTGGCTTAGAAGCAGCCATCATTTAAAGAGTGCGTAATAGCTCACTGGTCGAGTGACACTGCGCCGAAAATGTACCGGGGCTAAACGGATTACCGAAGCTGTGGATGGATCTCGTTAGAGATCCGTGGTAGGAGAGCGTTCTAAGGGCGTTGAAGTCAGACCGGAAGGACTGGTGGAGCGCTTAGAAGTGAGAATGCCGGTATGAGTAACGAAAGACGGGTGAGAATCCCGTCCACCGAATGCCTAAGGTTTCCTGAGGAAGGCTCGTCCGCTCAGGGTTAGTCGGGACCTAAGTCGAGGCCGATAGGCGTAGACGATGGACAACAGGTTGATATTCCTGTACCACCTCCCCGCCGTTTGAGCAATGGGGGGACGCAGAAGGATAAGGAGAGCGTGCCGTTGGTTGTGCACGTCCAAGCAGTGAGGCGTGAAATGAGGCAAATCCCATTTCTAATACGTTGAGCTGTGACGGCAAGAGGGTTTACCCTTGAGTCCCTGATTTCACACTGCCAAGAAAAGCCTCTAGCGAGGCGGGAGGTGCCCGTACCGCAAACCGACACAGGTAGGCGAGAAGAGAATTCTAAGGTGAGCGAGTGAACTCTCGTTAAGGAACTCGGCAAAATGACCCCGTAACTTCGGGAGAAGGGGTGCTCTGGTAGGGTGAATAGCCCGAGAGAGCCGCAGTGAATAGGCCCAGGCGACTGTTTAGCAAAAACACAGGTCTCTGCAAAACCGTAAGGTGACGTATAGGGGCTGACGCCTGCCCGGTGCTGGAAGGTTAAGAGGAGTGCTTAGCGCAAGCGAAGGTGCGAATTGAAGCCCCAGTAAACGGCGGCCGTAACTATAACGGTCCTAAGGTAGCGAAATTCCTTGTCGGGTAAGTTCCGACCCGCACGAAAGGCGTAACGATCTGGGCACTGTCTCAACGAGAGACTCGGTGAAATTATAGTACCTGTGAAGATGCAGGTTACCCGCGACAGGACGGAAAGACCCCGTGGAGCTTTACTGTAGCCTGATATTGAATTTTGGTGCAACTTGTACAGGATAGGTAGGAGCCTGAGATTCCGGAGCGCTAGCTTCGGAGGAGGCGTCAGTGGGATACTACCCTGGTTGTATTGAAATTCTAACCCACAAGCCTGATCGGCTTGGGAGACAGTGTCAGGCGGGCAGTTTGACTGGGGCGGTCGCCTCCTAAAGAGTAACGGAGGCGCCCAAAGGTTCCCTCAGAATGGTTGGAAATCATTCGTAGAGTGTAAAGGCAGAAGGGAGCTTGACTGCGAGACGTACAGGTCGAGCAGGGTCGAAAGACGGGCTTAGTGATCCGGTGGTTCCGCATGGAAGGGCCATCGCTCAACGGATAAAAGCTACCCCGGGGATAACAGGCTTATCTCCCCCAAGAGTCCACATCGACGGGGAGGTTTGGCACCTCGATGTCGGCTCATCGCATCCTGGGGCTGTAGTCGGTCCCAAGGGTTGGGCTGTTCGCCCATTAAAGCGGTACGCGAGCTGGGTTCAGAACGTCGTGAGACAGTTCGGTCCCTATCCGTCGCGGGCGCAGGAAATTTGAGAGGAGCTGTCCTTAGTACGAGAGGACCGGGATGGACACACCGCTGGTGTACCAGTTGTTCTGCCAAGGGCATCGCTGGGTAGCTATGTGTGGCCGGGATAAGTGCTGAAAGCATCTAAGCACGAAGCCCCCCTCAAGATGAGATTTCCCATTGCGCAAGCAAGTAAGATCCCTCAAAGACGATGAGGTAGATAGGTTCGAGGTGGAAGCGTAGCGATACGTGCAGCTGACGAATACTAATCGATCGAGGACTTAACCAACA
>NZ_VOBJ01000018.1:0-1849 GCF_008369335.1 Planococcus sp. ANT_H30
ACACAGCGTTTAATGTGAAATAAGTCAAGCGCTAACTATAAGGAATTTTGACAACACAAAACCAAAGATCAACTGGAATAAAATTGAAATCGACAATCACAGAACAGTAATGAAGGCATTTCTCCGCAACGCACAAAGCCTTGTTGTTTGTTTCCACAGGGATACAGCCTACTTAATGCAATCTGAGTACATTTACGTTTTATCCGTATTTGTGGAACAAGACCCATTACGCTGTGTAACGAGGTCATAATGCCTCAGGGGCGTTGATCAATGTGATCTGGCGTTCCGGAAAAATGCCGTTGTTTCTTGGCAAAGCGATCGGTTTGCTTATCTAAAGGCCATTAGGTCAGGACATAACGATTGAAGAACAAGGCTTGTTTTTCTTTGTTCCGCAGCTTACTGGCAATCACGGATTGTAGGCTTTTGCCCCCAGACTCAGGTTGATAGACCTGTTTCTTTTTCATCATGGCGAATGCAAGGCGCAGTAAGCGATTACCTAGGGCGATATAGATTTGACCCATCTTTTTGCCCTTCGCTTTCATTTCTTCCGCCTTTTTCTGCATAGCCGGATTCTGGCCCTTCATGGCTTTGCCGGCCCGGTACACAGCCGCTCGAAAATCAGCCCGTCCTTGTTTGGAAATATGATGGGTGGTCGCTTTCTTACCGCCTGACTGGCGGATGATCGGGTTGGTGCCGGCCATCTTGATGAGCTGTTCGGGTCGGTTGAACAAGGAGAGATCTCCAATTTCAGCTGTCAGTTCACAAGCCGTGGTCACTCCGACGCCTGGGATGCTCAACAGGATTCCTCCGTCTGTTTGGAGAAGCACCCGTTCCATCTCTGCTTTTACCCGCGTCACTTGTGCTGTCTCCATTTCCAGCTCATCGAGCTTCAATCGCAACAGGAGAAGCTCTGCCTGCAGATCAGCTTTGGATTTGGAGACCGATTGACGAGCGAATCGGATCAGGCGCTCAATGGATTGGTCACGCAACTTTAAGTTCTGTTCAATCGAAAGCCGGCGCAATCCCTCTTCCCCTAATTCCAAGATATCCGAAGGATGTGGATAGTGACGCATCAAGTAAAGCGATGACTTGGAGTCGAAAGTCCAGAAAATCTTTAAGGTGACCTGTTCTCCCTCCACTGTTTCCACAACTCCCTGAAACTCCCGGAAGATATGATCCATATAGAGCCGGATATGGTTAACCGTTCGCGAACGGGCATCAATCAATGTCCGGTGCGCCCGTGATAGGGTTTTGAGTTGTTCCAACAACGGAAGGGCCTCCTGCCTTGTCTGACCGCGTCCATGTAGGAGGGATTGAGTGATTGCCATCAAATCCACATTGTCGGTCTTCGTGTAATTCAGCACGGTCTCTCGTTCTTTCGCTGTCGTGGCCGCGTTAATAATCCGGACAATGAATTTCTCCTGTTCACAGAGACGGACCAGATCTTCGTAATAATGCCCGGTCGTCTCGATGCCCACGACCACTTCTTCAAATCCATATCCTTCTCTAGCCTGTTCAATTTCCTTCACCAGTTTTTCAAAACCGGCAGAGGCGGCATTGAATTCAAACGGTTTGACGAGGATATCCCCGTATACATTGCAGATCATCGCGGCGTTCACAAACTTGGCGGCATCAATCGCCACAATACAAATCTTTTCGGCATTTGCCCCTCTCATCAAGCGGTTCCAATGACTTCCGTTGTTCCCCTGAATATGGTTAAATGTAGACAGAACCATTGTTTTCAGCTCCTTTTGGGTGGGTATTTCGGAAGTTCTGTGATTGGTACTTCTTGTATACCCAGAAAACAATGGTTCTTTGCGCCGTTATCTATCTATTTCATATAGTAGGG
>NZ_VOBJ01000019.1:0-1211 GCF_008369335.1 Planococcus sp. ANT_H30
GGCTAGTTGTATAATCAAATGCAACAGCTAACTTGCTAGAAAAACAGAAAAAGCCACAGATAAACCGTGTATGATTAAGTCGACGAAACATCAATCGATACGGAGGTTTATCTATGGCTCAAACTCAGTCTACCACATCAAAACGCTCATTTAAACATTTGAACTCTTTCGACCGCGGGCGAATCGCCGCGCTTCTTCAGGAAGGGAAATCCCCGGCCGTCATTGCCAAAGCGATTGGCTGCGACAGAAGTACGATCAGCCGCGAAATCAAACGTGGCACCGTCACGCAGATGAAGACCGGACGGAAAATAGTCAACGCTTACTTTCCAGAAACCGGACAGCTGAAATACGAAGAAAACCGCCACTCCTGCGGGGCCAAACTCAAGCTGGATGACGCCATCGAATTCATCCAGTACGCGGAAATCAAGATCTTGAAGGACAACTGGTCACCAGACGCGGTCTGCGGATCTGCAGCGCTTCATGAACAATTCGAAGGCAAACGGGTGTGCACCAAAACGCTTTACAACTACATTGAGCTTGGCTACATCGGCGTCAAGAACATCGACCTCCCGATGAAAGTGCGGCTGAATACGAAAAAACGCCGAATCCGGGTGAACAAGCGCGTGCTTGGCCGCAGTATCGAAGAGCGCCCGGAAGCCGTGGAAGAACGAGCTGAATTTGGTCATTGGGAGATCGACACGGTCATCGGCAAGAAAAGCCAGGACGAAGCTTTGATGACGCTGACCGAACGGAAGACCCGCCAAGAAATCATCCTCCGGATTGATGACAAGGACAGCGATTCCATTACGAAAGCGCTGGAAATGGTGCGGAACAAGTTTGACACCAACTTCGCTCAGGTCTTCAAGACGATCACTTCCGACAACGGATCGGAGTTCGCAGAACTGGCTGCGTCGTTCGAAAAGGAGAAGACGGAAGTCTTTTTTACGCATCCCTACACCTCCTGTGAGCGCGGAACGAATGAGCGTCACAATGGACTCATCCGGCGGTTCATCCCGAAAGGAAAAGCGATCCGTTCGGTGGCAGAAGAAACCATCCGTTACGCAGAGGACTGGTGCAACCGTCTCCCGCGAAAGATTCTCGGCTACCGGACACCGGAAGCGTGCTTCTTAGAAGAGCTCGCCCACATCGCCTGAACCACACACGGTTTAATGGGTTTTCATGTTTTGTTGCATTTAATATTGCAATCTAGG
>NZ_VOBJ01000021.1:0-1011 GCF_008369335.1 Planococcus sp. ANT_H30
TCAACCAAATAGTCCAGTGATGATGGCAAAGAGGCCACACCCGTTCCCATCCCGAACACGGCAGTTAAGCTCTTTTGCGCTGATGGTAGTTGGGGGTTTCCCCCTGTGAGAGTAAGACGTCGCTGGGTACATGAAAAAAGTCGTTACCGATTCCGGTAACGGCTTTTTTGTATGGAAAAATCAGGACATACTAAATGAATGACGATCAAGAGAAAGTATAGGGTCTCTTTCTGTATCATGCGGCTGAAGTCAGTTCCTTTTGGATACGTGCGCCGAATACAACCGTTACTGTTCTCATTCGTGACACGCTGACCAGAAACACCCGGATCCGAAAAGTAAAACGGGATCTCCAACGCTATCTCCACTTCGATCCAGCCGTGAAATTCCGTGCCTCGGTCGGCGGTAATGGATTTCACCACTTTTTTTGGCAGGTTTTTCAACACATGGATGATGGCCTGTGCGGTTTCACTTGTCGTTTTCGCAGCTAACTTATAGCTCCTCTCAAAACGGGTAGTACGTTCCGTCAATGTGAGAATCCGGCTCTTGTGCGACATGCCGATGACGGTGTCGATTTCCCAATGTCCCACTTGGCTTCGAGGCGCCAAACGTGCATGGATTTTTTTCAGACAAGGCAGCTTGCCTCGTGTTTCACCTCGTTATTCTTTAACTTTTTTGCGGATCAGTAGCTTTTGGGACAGGTTGAACAAGCCGAGAGCCGCGTACCGGTAACGCTCGAAACACGGATGGGAAAAGGTTTTTGATGCATTTTCCAGTACCATCACGAGACATTCTGGTGACCAGTCGAGCTTTAGTTTGGATAGGATATAATCGTCTTCTTGATTGACCGAGCGTCTAGCTCAGGTCTGGCCTCGTAATCAGCCTGTGCCAACAGAGCGTCGCAAAGCTTACAGCGTTTCACTTCATAGTGGATGGTGCTTTTGCTTCGTTCTAGCTGTTTCGCTATATAGGACAGTGATTTTTCTTTCAGGCAATAACACTCGATTCGCACAC
>NZ_VOBJ01000022.1:0-861 GCF_008369335.1 Planococcus sp. ANT_H30
TGACAGGCAGGCATGTTAACCGCTACACCACGGGACCATTTGGTTGCGGGGGCAGGATTTGAACCTGCGACCTTTGGGTTATGAGCCCAACGAGCTACCGAACTGCTCCACCCCGCGACAATACTATTTTCTTACGATTAACATTGTGAAATTTAAAACAACGCGTTCACTATGTAAGTGTAAATGGTGGAGGATGACGGGATCGAACCGCCGACCCTCTGCTTGTAAGGCAGATGCTCTCCCAGCTGAGCTAATCCTCCATGAAATTGGTGACCCCTACGGGATTCGAACCCGTGTTACCGCCGTGAAAGGGCGGTGTCTTAACCGCTTGACCAAGGGGCCGTACTTTTAAAAAGAACTTCTGGCGGAGAGCAAGGGATTCGAACCCTTGAGACGGTTGCCCGCCTACATGATTTCCAATCATGCTCCTTCGGCCACTCGGACAGCTCTCCATATTTGGCTCCGAAGGTAGGACTCGAACCTACGACCATCGCATTAACAGTGCGGTGCTCTACCACTGAGCTACTTCGGAATAATTATTCAGACTGGCAACGTCCTACTCTCACAGGGGGAAACCCCCAACTACCATCGGCGCAAAAGAGCTTAACTGCCGTGTTCGGGATGGGAACGGGTGTGGCCTCTTTGCCATCATTACCAGACTGAATTTATTTTGAAAGACAAGTTTTATTATACCATTAGTACCGGTTTTTTCAAGCTTTTTTTACAAAAACTTTCTTATTCTTTCAAAACTGGATAAACGACAGGTGAAACAAGCAAGTTTTTCGCATACAATGTGTTGGTTAAGTCCTCGATCGATTAGTATTCGTCAGCTGCACGTATCGCTACGCTTCCACCTCGAAC